>JADKHH010000004.1 GCA_016721905.1 Candidatus Opimibacter skivensis
GATGACCATCGCATACTCCCCTTCATGATCTTCTACACGCATGTGAATGGCTTTTACATTTTCTAATCCGATAGCTGATGCCACCTCGGTCACTACATGTATTTTCTTCGCGGTTGAATCAAGCAGTGTAAAATGGACTTCCGGAAACATAATGGCTAATGGAATGCCGGGAAATCCACCACCTGTGCCCACATCAAGAATGCTCATATCGGGTGCAAATGGATTGTATTTGGCCAATGCGAGTGAATGGAGTATGTGGTGTTCATAGAGGTGATCTATGTCCTTACGGCTCACCACGTTGATCTTTTCATTCCACTCCCTGTAGAGCGGACCTATCGCTTTGAATTGTGAGATCTGCTTATCGGAAAGGTCCGGAAAATAGGATTGTATTAATTCCATGTTTGTTTTTTTGCCACGATTGTGATGAAGCCCATCACCGCAAGATATAACGCATAGCCCACTTCGAGAAACGGGTACCATAGAGCTGTGTCTCTATCTCCTAATCGTGATGTCCATCTCCGGTAGGTATCCCAACGAACGGCAAGACCTAAAACAAATCCTGCGAGTAACATATTATCAGGAGAGGACATCATCAAAAAAGGTAATAATACCCAATGTGACATAAGCGCCATGGCATACAACCCTGGTGGCCACCATGCCTTCATTTGATAATGATGTCCAGCGGAGAGGTGCCGGTGCTTTTGTTTAAACCATTGTTTCCATGATATAGCAGGTGATGAAAAGACATGTGATGCTTTCTCTGTATTGACAACAACCTTGCTTTTCGAGGAGGCTTGCTGTACCCACAAATCGTCATCACCGTAGGGAATATGCTTCTGGTTTTTATAGGGGTCCTCCTGCTGAAACAATTTTCGTGGATACAACATGTTGCGCCCGACGCCCATGTAAGGGCTTCCAATCACAGCCCAGGACAAATACTGAATACCCGTCATTACCGTTTCAAACCGAATAAAGAGATTCAGTAATCCTTTGGTCTGTTCATATGGTGAATACCCCAGGACGAGATTGTCTCCATGGCTAAGCATGACCATGCTTTCTATCCATTCCTTTCCGGCAGGTCTGCAATCTGCATCTGTGCAAAGGATAAGTTCGTACTTGGCTTTATTGATACCCAGTGTCAGCGCCTGTTTCTTTCCTGGCTGATCTGTGGAATGATATAATGAAACCTGGGAAAGACCATGCACCATTTCCTCTAGATTTTTCTGCTCTTCAGTGGAGCTGTGGTCATTGACGATGATGATTTCAAAGAGGGGATATTCCTGTGATAGAAATTCCTTGAAATGTCTCGCGAGGCTTTCACTGCCGTTCTTTACTGCAATGACAATACTGACGCCGGGAAGTGTCGGCCATGGATGTGTTGGAGATGTTTTATTCCCTTTGCGGAATATGAGAAAATGATACCCCATCAGTATTAGGAGGGAACACAACCATAAAAACGTCAGGACCTGGATCATTAACTCAAAGGTAGATCAAAGAACGTGAGAAGCGTGTCGAAGCGCAGCGTAGATCCCGCCCCGAATGGGCAGCGGGAAGAACGTGAGAAGTTGTCCTTCAATATTCAGGTTTGAATATTCAAAATATATTTCTCGCGCAACGCCGCAACGCCGCAGTTTGAATTCTCTTTTACTTTCTGCTCTTTAGCCTCTTCAGCCCTTTAAGCCTTTTTGGCCTCTTCAACCCCTTCAGCCATTCTGCCCTTCCGCCGTTCTGCCGTTCTGCCCTTTTCACCTTACCTTTGCCGTCCAAATAAAGGAAAAAGAGTATGTACAGGACGAATACATGTGGTGAGCTGCGATTAGGTAATGCAGGCATGGAAGTGACCCTCAGTGGATGGGTGCAGGCTTCGAGAGACCTTGGAGGTATGACTTTTATTGACCTCCGGGACCGATATGGTATCACCCAGTTAGTGTTTAACATGGAAGATGATGCAGCACTTTGCCAGCAGGCACGTAAGTTGGGAAGGGAATTCGTCATCCAGGCGACGGGGACGGTAAGAGAGCGTACCAGCAAAAACCCTAACCGCCCAACCGGTGATGTTGAAATCGTGGTGACTGCCCTCAAAACGCTCAATGCCTCCAAGGTTCCACCTTTTACGATTGAAGATGAGACCGATGGCGGTGATGAACTCCGCATGAAATACCGATATCTCGATATCCGTCGTAATCCGGTACAAGAGAAACTGATGTTCCGTGCCAAGGTGGCGCTGGAAACCAGGAAATACCTCTCCGGTGCAGGATTTATTGAAGTAGAAACACCAAACCTGATCAAGAGCACCCCTGAAGGTGCCCGTGACTTTGTGGTTCCTAGCCGCGTCAATGCAGGACAGTTCTATGCCCTTCCACAATCACCGCAGACTTTCAAACAAATCCTGATGGTAGCCGGAATGGACCGCTACTTTCAGATTGTAAAATGTTTCAGGGACGAAGACCTCCGGGCAGACCGTCAACCTGAATTTACACAGATCGATTGCGAAATGGCCTTCGTGACCCGCGAAGATATCCTGCAGACGTTTGAAGGATTGACCCAGCATTTGTTCCAGACGTTGTTGAATATTGAACTTGGTGAGTTTCCTCGTATGTCTTATGACGAAGCAATGATCCGATATGGTTCTGACAAACCAGACGTGCGTTTTGGGATGGAGTTTGTTGAATTCAATGACCTCGCCAAAGGTCATGGCTTTCAGGTGTTCGATGATGCTGAACTGATCGTAGGTATATGTGTACCTGGTCAGGCAGAAACCTATTCGAACAAAATGCTCAATGATCTCACGGACTGGGTCAAACGTCCGCAGATCGGTGCCAAGGGGCTGGTCAATATAAAAGTACAGGTTGATGGAACCATTAAAAGTTCTATTTCAAAATACTATACAGATGAACAACTGAAAGCCTGGGGAGAAAAGGCCGGAGCTGGACCGAACGATATGCTATTGATTCTCTCCGGAGAAACAGATAAGGTTCGGAAGCAACTCAATGAACTGCGCCTTGAAATGGGCAATCGACTTGGCCTGCGCACACCTGGTACTTTTAAACCTTTGTGGGTCGTCGACTTTGCATTACTTGAATGGGATGAAGAAGCTAATCGTTTCCATGCCATGCATCATCCGTTTACCTCTCCAAAAGCAAGCGATATAGATCGTATGCTGGATGGAGATCATGAGACTATGAAAAACCTGCGTGCAGATGCTTATGATCTTGTCATCAATGGTGTAGAGATCGGTGGAGGTTCCATTCGTATCCATGACCGTGCATTACAGGAAAAGAACTTTAAACTACTCGGGTTCACACCAGAGCAAGCAGAAAATCAATTTGGCTTCCTGATGGGTGCTTTTGAATATGGCGCTCCGCCACATGGTGGTATCGCCTTCGGATTTGATCGCTTATGTGCTATGATGAAAGGAGAGACATCTATTCGCGACTTTATTGCTTTTCCAAAAAACAACCAGGGCAGGGATGTGATGATTGATGCACCATCGATGATTGATGATGCACAACTTAAGGAGTTATCATTGGCTATTACCAAATCAATAAAAGTATGAGTGTTGTAGAAATGAAGGTTCCGGTCATTGGTGAGTCCATCAATGAAGTCACATTATCCCAGTGGCTGAAGCCTGATGGTAGCTTTGTCAAACTGGATGAGCCTATTTGTGAATTTGAATCTGATAAGGCCACGCTTGAGTTTCCTGCGGAAGCTGAAGGAAAGTTGATTCATGTTGCCAAAGAAGGGGATGATCTCGCGATCGGTGCACTAGTGGCGAGAATTGATACGAGTGTAAAAGCTGATGCGGTAACTGCAACACCCACAAAACCAGTAGAGCCTGCTACACCTGTACCGCCTGCTGCTCCAAAGAAGCCAGAAGAAACCAAACCAATTCCATCTCCCTCCGCAGGAAAAATTCTCCGCGAAGGAAATGTTGATCCCGTCACCGTTGAAGGTTCAGGAAAAGAAGGTCGCATCACAAAGGCAGATGCTTTACAGGCTGTTGAGCAAAAACCAAAAGCACCCGTAGAGTCGCCTCCAGCTACTGTTACATCCAATCCTCCTGCTGCTGTCACGCATGCATTGTTTAGCCGCGTTGAACATCGGGAGAAGATGACCAGGATGCGTCGCACGATCGCACGCAGGTTGGTGTCTGCTAAAAACAACACAGCGATGCTGACCACCTTCAATGAGGTGGATATGACTGCCATCCTTGATTTGCGTAAAAAATACCAGGATCAGTTTGTAGCCAAATATGGCATCAAGCTGGGCTTCATGTCGATCTTTGCAAAAGCTTGTGCACAAGCCCTTCTGGAAAAACCAGATGTCAATGCACACATTGATGGTGAAGACCTGATCTACCACGATTACGTTGATATATCAGTTGCCATATCAACTCCAACAGGACTTGTCGTGCCGCCTATCTATAATGTCGAATCACTTCGCTTTGATGAGATCGAATATAAAATCAAGGAGCTGGCAGATAAAGCGCGTGCAGGGAAACTGACCCTTGAAGAAATGTCAGGTGGAACCTTTACAATTACCAACGGAGGTATTTTCGGTTCAATGCTCAGCACCCCTATCATCAATGAACCACAGTCAGCTATCCTTGGTATGCACAACATACAGGAACGGGCAGTAGTGGTCAATGGACAGATCGTCATCAGGCCGATGATGTATGTGGCATTGTCATATGATCATAGAGTGATCGATGGTAGCACGAGTGTTACTTTCCTCGTGAGAGTGAAAGAACTACTTGAGGATCCTACCAGGTTGTTGATGCAGTTTTAAAAGCAGCTTAGAAACTGCCTTTGCCGAAGCGGAGCATTGCATTGATCAGAGTCAACATGTTTGCTCCTTCAAAAGCCAAGGCCGCTGGATGGCGTTTCGGTTTTATACTTCGATTTGGATTTCTCATGGTCGCAGGAGCAAATAGTTCGACTACGCTCTCTACGCCGCTCCTGCAACGGCCATGGCCAAGATGCGTTGAATGGAATTGATTAGTTCCTATTTGTTTAGAACTATAAATGGTTCGGAAGGTTTCTTGATGAGGGCTACGGCTACTTCGGCTATTCCACTATCGAGGATACCAAGTTCTTTTGCGGCCCTGCGGGACAGGTCGATGATTCTACCTTTTACATAAGGCCCCCTGTCGGTGACGATCACCATCACGGAGTGATCGGGATTATCCTTTCGGGCAACCTTGAGAATACTGCCTATAGGAAATGTTGGGTGCGCACAGGTAAGGTCATCCGGATCATAGCGCTCGCCATTTGCCATCCTGAAACCTGTAAGTCCATTGTGGTAGAAACTAGCCAGACCCACTTCCTGGCTCGAGGCCGGAAGGGATAGAAACAGGCAAAGTATACCTGTGATCAATATGGCTAATGATCTGTTCATGAAGGATTAAGAATGCAAATAACGGTTAAAAGGTTCAATTGTTGTGATTTATGGCCGTTGTAAATTTAATATGTTGTTAACCTAATGCAAACCGAATGGGTTTATCATGTGTATGTAACTTGGTGTCAAACTATTACCTCCATCCCCATTTAGGGGGATTTTGCACCTTGAGTATGGCAAAAACCTGTCCAAATTCATCCCATCACCGATATTTGCGACCCAAAACCTATGAAAGTGATCCTCAAAACCATGTTAGCGACATTATTAGCTATTGTAACACCAGCCTTTCTCTGGAGTCAGACAAAACCAATACCTATCAATGTTTCATTGTTTAATGAATCTACAGCAATTCCTTTTACGCGTTTCATTACAACACCTGTGCATCCAGGCATACAGGTCGGAACAGAGTTTGACTACAACCGCAAATCGCATACGCGATTATTTCAAACCGCTAACATCTCCTATTTCTATCACAATTATCTCGCACAAGGCATCGGCATTCATACAGAGTTGGGATATGAATGCAGGGCATCGATGGGTCTCGCTTTGACAGGACTTTTTGGATTGGGGTACATGCACACCTTTGCTACAACTGAAGAATTTAGACACCACAACGGCCAGTATGAAAAGAAGTCAGATAAAGGAAATGCACGTCTGATTCCTTCTTTATCATTTGATGTTGGGTATTATCTACGGTGTGCTGACACCTATAGTCCGAAAATCTATTTGCGATACGAGGCCTGGGCTGAGTATCCTTATTCACCGGATTTTATTCCGGTGCTGACGCACATCAACCTGCATGCGGGTGTAAAGTTTTTCCTGTCAAAAAAATCAATCAGCCATGAATAAGATAACGAACCTGCTGATTGTATTCCTGTTTATCTCTGCTTGTCGTGAAGGTGAAAACATTGAGCCTTCATTCTATACCTGCGAATTCAATTTCCCTGACAGCAGCTTAACGCATCCTGAGCATCAGCAATACCAAAACCTGCTGGATGAAATCGTCTCGAATGGTGTGGTCGGAATCTCGATGTCAGTATTCAAACCACAAGATGGTATGTGGATCGGAGCTGGGGGAATGGCTGATCTACACAATGCTGTCAGCATGCAACCCTGCAACATCAGCAGGGTAGGCTCTACAGTAAAGATGTACACAGCTGTCACCGTTTTAAAACTACAGGAAGAAGGAAAATTAAACCTGGACGATAAAATAGCAGACTATCTGGACGGTGATGTGATCGATAAAATTGAAAACGCTGATGAGGCTACCATTCGTCAATTGCTTCAGCATTCAAGTGGCATCTACAATTACATCCAGAACCTGGTGTTTCAAACCGCATCCACTAATGATCTCATCCGTGAATGGAAACCAGAGGACCTGCTCCAATATGCCTACCATAAAAGTGCTTACTTTCCGCCTGGTGATGATGTGGCTTACTCCAATACAAACTACATCATGCTCGGCATGCTGATCGAGAAAATTGAAGGCAAACCCTTTTATGATGTATTTGAAGAAAAACTTTTTTCACCGCTTGGGTTGACGCTTACCCAATTTGCGGCTGAAGATCCGGTCCCGGATGGTATCGTCAGGGGTTACATTGATCTGTACAGTAATTTGCAGGTTTTGGAAAGTACCTATTTCAGCGGGTGGGATTATTATACAGCAGACGGTGGATTGATCTCCAACCCGTATGACATGAACCGGTTCTTCCTGGAGTTGATGCGAGGTCATATTATCAATGCAAATTCACTTAATGAAATGCTGATCTGGATAACGCCAAAAGAACAAGACGCTGAATTTTTTCCAATTCAATATGGGCTGGGCATATTCAGGATAGAGACCCCGCAAGGAATAGCTTATATGCATAGCGGTGATGCCATCGGGTATTATGCCAACATGTTGTATTTCCCGGATGACAGCACGACGATCGTATACGCTGTCAATAGCAACTATGGTAAAATCGACCAATTTGTATCCACACAGGCCGCGATGGAAAACATACTGGAAGCGGTGAAGTAAAAATCAAAATATGATTTCATGTAGGGGCTCAAAGAAAGAGGGTAGGGGTTCAAAATTTTGAACCCCTACCCTCTTTCTTTGAGCATATGCACTATGCTCTATGCTCCATGCCCTACTCGTGCTGAGCGGAGTCGAAGTATGCTATTTAAATTCTATTTCGATATTCGTCGCACCCCCCAGGAGCGGGACATATTTTGCAGACACTAATGAATCGATTGTTTTTCCATCGATCACAATTCTATCGTTGACAATAGCAATTTTCATTGTGGCGTCTGAGAATAAACCATCTGCCTGAAGCGCAGCTAAGAATGCGCTGTATTCCTGATTCTCGGAGCTAGCGTCTGTAGCTGGAGTGGTAGTCGTTTCAGTCTGTACAGCGCTGCCTACGTCATGGCCAGTAGTATCGGTCCCGTAAATCTGAGCCAGGGAAGGGGCAATCACGAGGGAAACAATGGACATCAGCTTGATCAGGATATTCATTGAAGGACCTGATGTGTCTTTAAACGGATCACCTACAGTATCTCCAGTAACAGAAGCCTTGTGTGGTTCGCTCTTCTTGTAGAACATTTCACCGTTGATGTTCACGCCCTTTTCAAAACTCTTCTTCGCATTGTCCCATGCACCTCCTGCGTTGTTCTGGAATATTCCCATCAACACACCACTTACGGTTGCGCCTGCAAGAAAACCTCCCAGTGCTTCCGGGCCGACAAGGAAACCAATCAATACCGGTGAAATAATGGTGATCGCACCTGGCAGCATCATTTTCTTAATCGAAGCTTCGGTGGAGATAGCTACACATTTATCATATTCAGGCTTTCCGGTTCCTTCCATAATCCCTGGAATGGTGCGGAACTGACGTCTTACTTCTTCTACCATCGCCATTGCTGCTTCACCTACAGCACGAATGGCTAAGGATGAAAACAGATAAGGTATCATACCTCCTACAAAAAGACAAGCCAGTACATCTGCTTTATAAATATCAATACCATCAATGCCGGCTACACCAACAAAAGCTGCAAAGAGTGCAAGGGCGGTAAGCGCTGCTGAAGCAATCGCAAAACCTTTTCCTGCAGCGGCAGTAGTATTTCCAACCGCATCAAGTATATCTGTTTTTTCACGCACATCTGCCGGCAGTTCACTCATCTCGGCGATACCACCTGCGTTATCCGCAATAGGACCGAATGCATCGATCGCAAGCTGCATAGCGGTGGTGGCCATCATACCTGCTGCAGCAATCGCCACACCATATAATCCTGCGAAATAAAAGCTACCCCAGATACCTGCAGCTAAAACCAGGATTGGAAGGAACGTACTTTCCATACCCACAGCAAGTCCACCGATAATATTAGTAGCATGACCTGTGGATGATTGCTGGATGATGGAATTGACCGGCCTCCTGTTCATCGCAGTGTAGTACTCCGTAATAATACTGATGAGTGTACCTACGACCAATCCAACAACAATAGCACCGAGGACGCCCCATTTGGTAAAATCATGTCCGCGCAACTGCATGTTTTCAGGAAGTACATAATAGACAAGAGCTGCAGAGGCAATACCTGTGAGGACAATAGATCCCCAGTTACCCATGTTCAATGCCTTCTGCACATGATGTGTCGTCATGCCAGCTGTATCGGTAATCCTTACAAAGAGGGTGGCTACGATAGAAAAAAGAATACCCACACCGGCAATCAGCATCGGCAACAGAATCGGAGAAATACCTCCGATGCCGTCATCCCCCATGACGATGGTCTGCTGACCCAGCACGATGGTGGCAAGCACTGTAGCTACATAAGAACCAAATAAATCTGCACCCATACCGGCCACGTCACCGACGTTGTCACCAACGTTGTCAGCGATGGTCGCTGGATTGCGAGGATCGTCTTCGGGGATACCTGCTTCTACTTTTCCAACAAGGTCTGCGCCTACGTCTGCAGCTTTGGTATAAATACCTCCACCGACACGTGCAAAGAGAGCGATACTCTCAGCGCCTAAGGAAAAGCCTGTGAGGACTTCAATAGCCTGAAGCATCTCTGCACTATTGACTCCGGAATCCGGAGCAAAGATCTGTCTCAGAATAATAAATAAACCGCCAAGACCTAAAACTGCAAGTCCTGCTACACCCATACCCATGACTGAACCTCCTGTAAAGGATACATTGAGTGCCTTGCTGAGGCTTGTCCTGGCAGCTTGTGCGGTGCGGACGTTTGCCTTGGTGGCCACCTTCATGCCGATATACCCTGCAGTCGCACTGAATACAGCTCCTACTACAAAAGCAATAGCAATACTCCAGTGACCATGCGGATTAGTAGAGGCCATGACCGCCAGCAACATACCTACCAGGACTACAAAATAGCCAAGGATCTTCCACTCAGCCCTGAGGAAGGCCATAGCTCCTTCCGCGATATACCTGCTTATTTCCTGCATCCGGTCATTGCCGGGATCCTGCTTTCCGACCCATATAAATTTGATCCATGTGTAGATCAAACCAATCACACCCATCACCGGAACCAGGTAAATCAAGTTTTCCATAATCTATGTTTCGTTCTGTTATTTATCCCTTAAAGGGGCGCAAAGATAAACAAAGAAGCCTATACAGGATGGCACCTGCCCCTGAAGTTTTAAATGCTGATCCGCTCCATATCCCCCACTCCCATTATAATCTGTTGCATATTTATTTACCTTGCAATGAATTCTTTACCTATGACCCTTGGCGAATTTTTCGAGATGTGCGGAGAAAATCCGACCCTTCTCCTGGGCTTTTTCATGCTCGTCCCCTTTGTGGCCTTACTGGCACTCTTCTTCTCTGGTGGGCAGGGACATCTCTCTCCATGGAAATACCTGTATTCGGTCCTTATCTACCTGGTAGCTATCCCCGGCATTTTTGCAGTCACCCTCAGCGTGTATCTTTTTCTGTTTGAACGGAGGTCTGTTATGGATGTCAATATTTATACGCAGGTTTTGCCCGTGGTATCCATGCTGGCCACATTCATCCTGATCCGTAAGCAGGTGGATCTGGACCTTGTGCCGGGTTTTGGAAAACTATCCGGACTGATCACTGTTCTTTCGGTATTGATGATCGTCATGTGGATCATTGACAAAACACATATTTATGCCATCACCTTTATGCCGTTTTATGTAGTCGTGCTGATCCTGATTGCCGGATTTCTCCTGATCCGGATGGGTTTCAAACGGATAACAAGCTGAAGTGATCAGTTTTCAGTTTTTTATACCTATTTTTATACCATTGCTTCCCACCCTCTCTCCTTTATATTTAGTTGCTTTTATTTGTGTACCTGTAATACCTGTTATGATGAGAACATTACCCACTCTGGCCTTCCTCCTTTTATCTGCTATCGGGATAGCTCAGCCTACCCTAAATTTTACCCCTCTTTCCCTGTCCGGACCAGCACTGGTACAACCACTCTTTATGTCAGGCTGCGGAGATGGTTCAGGCAGACTTTTTGTGGTTGAAAAAAGAGGAACTATCCGCATTATCCAGAATAATGTGGTATCGACTGATTTTTTCCTGGATATCCAGGATCTTGTGATGAACAGCGGCGAAAGGGGGCTTCTGGGGCTTGCTTTTCATCCACAGTACCCTACCACTCCATACATCTATGTCAATTATGTTATTGATGGTACGATCACCAACCGGATCAGCAGGTTTACGCTCAATCCCAATAACTCTAATGATATACAGGAGAATACAGAATTCATCCTGTTGGAACAAGCTGGTGTGCAGACTAACCATAAAGCCGGAGGCATCGCGTTTGGCCCTGATGGCTATCTGTATATCGGCATGGGTGATGGTGGCGGCGGCGGAGACCCGTCCAATTCGGGTCAAAACCTGGAAACACTGCTGGCAAAAATGTTGCGCATTGATGTCAATGCACCACAAGGTTCACTCAATTATACAATCCCTCCTGATAATCCATTTGTGGGCGAACCCGGACGGGATGAGATATGGGCCTATGGACTTCGCAATCCATGGCGTATCAGTTTTGACCGGGAGACAGGAGATTTCTGGATTGCTGATGTAGGTCAGAACTTATGGGAGGAAGTCGATATGGTATTGGCCGGAACACCCGGTGGAATGAATTTCGGATGGGACTGCAGAGAAGGTAACCACGATTATGAGCCTGGCAATTGCGGCAGCGGAACTGAGTTTACCTGGCCGATTTTCGAATATCCACACAGTTGTAATCCATGCCCCAACGGTTATGGAGCATCCATCTCAGGAGGTTATGTGTACAGAGGTAGTGAACACCCGGTACTGGAAGGATTCTATGTGTGCGCTGATTATGTAAGCAACTACCTGTGGATGATCAAAGTGACTTCATTCGATCCGCTGGAGCTTGATGTCTATGTACAAGATGGCAATGGCCTGGCTTATGGCCTGGTCACCTTTGGGGAAGATGATGATGGAGAGCTTTATGCCAGCAATCTGGATGGGGTGATCTATAGCGTAAGTGCTTCTGGATTTTTACCTGTTCAATGGGGAAGCGCAGATGCTCATATAATCCAGGGTGGTAATCAAATTGACTGGACCATTCACCAAACTTTGGGTATTGAATATTTTGAAGTTCAGCGTTCCCTCTATTCAGGTTTTGATAATTTTACGGTGGTCACACAGGTTGAACCTGTGGAGGATCAGATTTCCTATAAATACATAGATCCGTTTATCCACACCCGTACTGTTTATTACCGTATTGCAGCCCACATGTCAGATGGGTCGATAGAATATTCGCCTTTTATGCGTATCCTTCCTGATACGGGTTCCAAGCCATCCCTGGTGTTTGATCAAAACCACAACCTGTGGCGAATCAATATTCCGAACGAATGGCAAAATGGAGAAGTCATCCTTTATGATCTGCAAGGCAAGGAGGTCTATACCCGCAAAATAGGTTCTCAAGATCAGCTTGAATTGACTCCACCGATTACCCCCGGATCCTATTTTGTAAAAGTCAGTGGAGAAATGGGTACGTGGTCAGAACGTTTGGTTTGGTGATAAAAGGGCTCTGTCATTACTTTACAATGCGGGCTTCCGTCAAGGCATACATCAGCTTATTGACATCATCATAGTTGAGCTTTAATTTTCCTTTCAGGACGATTGATTCAGCTGTGTAGTTGACCGCCTCAACTGCGACTACCTCCATCACGGATTCAGGACCAGCGCCGCCACAAAAGAAGCACATACTATACGGGAAAGCAGAAAAAATAAATTCCTTGTGCCCCTTATACCCTTCTACAGGGATGATAAAACCTTTCACGGTGACGTCCTTCCCATCCAGTGCCTTGATCTCTTCGCTGAAGACAGGCTTATCAATTTTAAAGCCCAGAAATTCATCGTATTCCTTTTTGTACGAAATCTTTGCCAGGGTCTTCCACAGACTTTCTGTTGTTCCGGATTGTGCCGCCAGCTTGGTCATCGCAGGGACCGAAAGCATCAGCAAAAAAAACATTGTAGCACGAACCATTCTATACCGGTTTAAAACACAAAGATGGGAAGTTCTGCCCAAAGGCATTAAAGCCGGCGAAGGGTTAACACAGAATTAATTGCCCTGAGACCACAACTCCCATTATATTGTAGGCGTGGAATCCAGTCCTGTCAGCGCCTATCATAGCCTTTTTGCTTCTATCAAAGAGCCGCTGTTGTATACAGCCCCCTGGTGGTTAGATGCCACTTGTGGCCATGGAGGATGGAATGCTATCATCAGGCGGGATAGTGAAGGATTGCCGTTGGCTGCTTTACCATATCAGTACACACGGATACGTGGACTCTCAGCCGTGGTCACACCGCCTTTTACGCAATGGATTTCATTACTTGGCGGAGGTGAGTCACAGGTTCAGCTCAGTCTGGCCTTGTTGGCTGAGTTACCGAAATCATCCATTCTTGATCTTTCCTTGCGGCCGGACACCACCCTCCGGATTCCGGAAAGTACTTTTCCCATCTCGCTCAAATACAGTTTTGTTATTGCACCTGCCGCAAAGCAAGAAGACCCACGAAAAGGATACAACGAGGGATTGCGTAGGAATATCCGACAGGCGGAAAAACAATACAGCGTGGAGACATCATCGGATATTGCTGTTTTCCTTTCCTTGTGCAGGCAGTCATATGAACAACAAAAAATGAAACCTCCTCCATGGCTTGATGTTGTTGTCCCAAGGGTCCACTCAGCTTTAGCCTCCCATCAATGTGGAACACTAACCCTGGCCTCTTTAAATGGAAAAACAATCGCAGGTGTATTGACCGCATGGGATCATACTTCAAGCTATTATCTCGCTGGTGGCAGGACTGGTGATGAGCAGGGGGCTTCAGCACATGCTTTATTGTTGGATCATGCCATACGAGCGTCTCAGGACCGGGGTACGGTTTTTGATTTTGAAGGGAGCATGCATCCTGGTATTGCCAATTTTTTTCAGTCCTTCGGAGCAGTACCGGCAGCCTACTGGCACATCAGCAAATACCGGGGTGCAGGTAAGCTATGGTCACTATTAAGTAAATAATTTTCCCGAAAGGCAACAATTTCGGTTATAATTGTATCTTTCCTTCAGCATTCTCGCCCTTCCATATTTGTTAATACCCCCTGGACAATTCTTTCTGTTCCATTTTCTATATGTATTGAACTGACACACTAAATCATGTGTATATGAAAAGAAAATTACTGTTTTCTATGCTGACCCTTGGCTTCCTGTCAGGAACGCTCAAGGCGCAGGTGATCCTGGGAAGTGATCCCACGCAGGAGATTAAGGTGACCACCAGTAGCAACTATACTCCACAATACTGGACGTTGTCTGCGACCGGTGAAAAGACCATCAATAAAGTTGGTCTTGAAGGTCCGCTAATGGAAGCGTCGAGATTCTTATCCCAGGCTACCTTAGGTGCTGACCTTGCCACCATCGAACAAGTCGCTAACCAGGGCATCGAAGCCTGGATAGATGATCAGATGACCCTACCGCAAAGCCAGACACTGGACCGTCTCAATGAGGTATTTGCTGAGGTGATCGAATGGTACCTTGTAAATGGCGGAAATCCTGACGAAGTGTCTACCCGTCCTTACTGGACTATCTTCAATTATACCTGGTGGGAAAATCACATGAAAAATGATGATCTGCTCAGGCAAAAGGTTGCGCTGGCGCTCAGTGAGATTTTTGTGATCTCCATTGAATCCAATCTCTCTGATGCAGGATTTGGGCTGGCAGACTATTATGATATACTACTGAAACATTCCTTCGGCAATTTTGAAGATATGCTCCGTGAGATCTCCCTGCATCCATGCATGGGTTATTACCTGAGTCATCTTAACAACCCACGAGAAATTCCTGAAGAGAATATCCACTCCGACGAAAACTATGCAAGGGAAATCATGCAACTGTTCACCATCGGACTCTACGAATTGAATCAGGATGGTAGCCGTAAAACGGATGGACAGGGAGAATGGATTCCAACCTATGACCAGGCTGATATTAAAGAACTGGCTAAGGTATTTACAGGCCTTGGCGTAGGAGGTGTCATGGAAAACGAATGGGTCGATGAGCCTTACTTCGGATTGGATATCTATGTGGCAGATATGACCACGCCGATGATCATGTATGAAGAGTGGCATCAACCTGGCACAAAAACACTTGTAAATGGTTATGTGATCCCGGCTGGCCAGACTGGTCTCAAGGACATCAATGATGCTGTACACCAATTGTTCCTTCATCCTAATGTAGGCCCCTTCATTGGAAAACAATTGATCCAACGTCTGGTCACTTCAAATCCAACCCCTGGTTATATTTCCAGAGTTGCAGCCGTATTCGCTGACAATGGTCAAGGTGAAAGAGGTGACATGGGTGCTGTCATTAAAGCCATCCTGATGGATCCTGAAGCAAGGACCTGTTCTGCTCTCGAAGAAGATCGCTTTGGTAAACTCCGTGAGCCATTCACCAGGTACACCCATTTTTCGAAAGCCATTCAAATGGAACAATACTATGGCCGTTACTGGAACGTAGCTTACAGTTTCTACGAGGCGACCAACCAGATGCCACTTGCCTCACGTACTGTCTTTAATTTTTTCCTTCCTGATTTTCAACCTATCGGAGCTATTGCAGACAATGGTCTGGTCGGACCAGAGTTTCAGATACACAACTCCCGCACCAGCGTTGAGTATATCAACCGGGTAAATGACTGGGCTGTATGGGGATACGTCATGGATGACTGGGAAAATGACAATCCCAGTGTGACCTACAATATCGAAGAATTGCTTCCTTTGGCTCGTGATCCGGAAGTATTGATCAACAGACTGGACATCCTGTTTACGCATGGCATGCTTTCTGATCGTACCCGACAGATCATCAAGGATGCCATCACACCTTTGATTTCTGACAACTACAGATATAACAGGACGCGCCTTGCGCTATACCTGATGATGATTTCTCCTGATTATGCCATCATGAAATAACCCGGATAGTTTTTTTCTTTTAATTCTATTTCGACGATATATGAAAATAAGATTTAGCGATAACCCGATCAGCAGGAGGAAATTTTTTGGCCAGGCTAGTTGTGCCGCCATTGGTGTTTCAACACTGTATTCCTCTCTCGTCAACCTGAAAGCATTTTCAGCCGCAGCTTTAGCCAACAGTACTACTGCCGGCGATCCTGAATATAAAGCATTGGTATGTGTGTTTATGTCAGGTGGTAATGACTCCTTCAACATGCTCATGCCGAGATCTACATCGGAATACAATGAGTATGCTACCACCAGATCTAACCTGGCTATTCCGCTGAATGATATGCTTCCGATTTTCCCGGATGCCGCCGGCGGAAGGTTGTTTGGTCTTCATCCAAGCATGACACGCTCTCAGCAGTTGTTTAATGAAGGTAAGATGGCCTTCATTTCCAATGTCGGTACCCTGGTGGAGCCTACAACGCGGGAACAATACTGGCAGGGCCAGGTAGAACTTCCCCTGGGTTTGTACTCCCACTCTGATCAGGGCCAGCAATGGATGACCGGTCTGCCAAACGAACGCAGCGCAACAGGATGGGGTGGTAAAGTGGCTGACCTGATCAATGACATGAACAATAATCCAAACATCTCTATGAACCTTTCTCTGGGTGGGACTAACATCTTCCAGACCGGACGTGAGACCATAGAGTTTGCACTGGATCCTTATAACGGCAGTTCCGGTATCTATGGATACGGCGATCATGACGAATGGAATGTCTTTGACCGTATGCGCACACAGGCGATCAATTCGATGGTAGATTCTGAATACCAGAACATGTTTCAAAAGACCTACATCGATGTAGTGCGTCGCTCCAGGGATGGTCATCTCCAGTTCCAGGAAGCGATCGGCAATGTACCAGAACTTCAAACACAATTTACCGACAACTATCTGTCAAGAAGCTTCCAGATGGCCGCCTATTCCATCGCGGCACATGAATCTCTTGGCATGAAACGTCAGATATTCTTTATCGATTACGGAGGATGGGATCACCATGATGAAATCCTCAATAATCAATCCGCGATGTTATATGAACTGGACACTGCGCTTGGTGAATTTGCAGATGCCATGGCAGAACTTGGATTAGGCAAGCAGGTTACAACTTTCTCCCTATCTGAATTCAGCCGCACCCTGACCTCCAATGGAAATGGTACAGACCATGCCTGGGGTGGTAATGTGATGGTGATGGGCGAAGATGTCATCGGTAAGAGAATCTATGGAGAATACCCTACACTGGCGCTTGAATCCTCTATGGAAGTTGGCAGTGGCGTGTTGATTCCACAAGTGAGCGCTGATGAATATTTTGCGGAGCTCGCATTATGGTTTGGCGTCAGTCCTTCCGAATTGTCCAACATATTTCCAACCCTGACCAACTTCTATCAACCGGGTGCGAATCCGCCGATAGGCTTCCTTAACGTATAAGATTGAATGATCATGAAAAAAACAATACTTCTGATTTCAGCTTTGGTCGTGATGCAACAATTTGGATATGCACAATGCTATCCAGATCGCCACAGCACCAATTTCTTTGACGGTTGGATTTCCTGTGAGGTAGCTCCGAGTCCAAATCCAGTCAGGCCAGCCAGCCACTTTATCATGTATGATTTTGGCAAAGTATACAAGCTCGGCCAGATGACGATATGGAATTCCAATGATCCATCTCACCTCGATTGGGGGATGAGGGATGTCGCTATCGATTATAGTACCGATGGTGTCAACTGGTACACAGCGGGTGATTTCACTTTCCCACAAGCCAGTGGATTGAGTACCTATGAAGGTGCTGAAGGTCCTTTCCTCAATGATATTGAAGGCCGCTATCTGCTGATCACCGCTCTCAACAATTACGGAGGCGAATGCTTTGGTCTCAGTGAAATGCGCGTCACCGGCGAAGAGGTCATCATCTCTGATGTTGAAGATGTGGCTAACCTCGAATGCATTGATGTGAAGATCTATCCTAATCCATTTGCAGAGCAGATGAGTATGGTGCTTTCACCAGGATGTAGTGGAGACCTTCGGATTGTGGTTTATAACGCCACCGGACAAATGATCTCCAGTGAAAAAGCTAACCTGATCAATGGACAAGAAAAGACTATTGAGATCGGTCGTGATCTTCCTGCCGGTGCATACAGTCTCTATCTGGAATATGATGGCAAGTCGGTGCAGAGGAGTATAGTGAAAATGAACAGGACGTAGCAAGGAGCAAGTGAGCAGTGGAATCCGGGGGGAAATTTTAAGTCAAGTGGATAAATATAAAAAGACCTTAGCGGGAACGTTAAGGTCTTTTTGTTTTTAAGAATGGAGGTATGGACCCGGAAGATGCTGTAGAAAAGCAAACTCTTGTATATTATTGCAACATGGATGTGACGGTGCGATCGATTGAAGAGCTGGCGGAGGTCGTTGGTATATTGACACAGTATATCGGGGAAGGTTATAAGGTCATCCTGCTGTCTGGTGACCTGGGTTCCGGTAAGACCACTTTAACAAAGGCACTCTGCTCAAAGCTTGGAGTGGCAGAAGCTATCACCAGTCCGACCTTCTCACTAGTCAATGAATACCAATCCTCCAGGGCGGGATCTATCTACCATATGGATCTGTACCGGCTCGAAAAAAAGGAAGACCTTGTTCAGATCGGATTTGAAGAGTATCTTGAATCCGGCCAGCTATGTCTGATCGAATGGCCGGAGATCGCTGACGAGCACTTTTATATGCCCCATATACGGGTCAAAATCAGTGTAGAGGGCAACAATATTCGTATTTTCAATATCACGACGCATGACGCAGTGGACGCATAAATATGGCTTTAGCCTGGAGACCCTTCCTGAAAGAATCGCCGTCACCCAGGGAGCCAGCCAGTTTACGATCGGTATCCCGCTGGAAATCTCTTCCAACGAAAACAGAGTAGCCATTGTACCGCATTCGGTCAAGCCATTGGTCATGCAGGGACATCGCGTGGTCGTGCAGACAGGTGCCGGGTTGCGATCCAACTATGATGATCATGAATACAGTGAAGCGGGTGCGGAAATCGTGATGAGCAAGCAAGAGGTTTTCAAAAGCGATATCCTGCTCAAAGTTGCCCCTCCGACTATTGATGAAATTGAACTGCTGCATCCGGATCAATGCCTGATCTCTCCCCTGCAGTTACCTACCCTTTCTGAATCCTATGTTGACCGGTTACTTCGACATCGTGTCACAGCAGTGGCGATGGAATATCTGCAAGCTGCGGATGGTTCTTATCCACTCGTGCGCACGATGAGTGAGATAGCAGGTATCACTGCGATTCAGACGGCTGCAGAATTGTTGTGCAGATCCGAATTCGGACGCGGTGTCTTACTTGGTGGAGTATCTGGCGTGCCACCTGCTAAGGTGGTTATCCTGGGTGCTGGTGTTGTGGGCGAATTTGCGATACGCACTGCGCTTGCCCTCGGCGCGACTGTGAGAGTCTTTGATGATAACGTCTACAAGCTGATGCGCATCCAGCAAATCATCGGAAGACGACTCTATACATCCACCATTAATCCTGTTCAGCTTCAATATCAATTACTCAGCGCAGATGTCGTCATCGGAGCGGTGCATTCCCCTACTGGCAGGTCAACGATCCTGGTGCCGGAGGAAATGATCATGAAGATGAAAGAGGGCAGTGTGATCATCGATGTGAGCATCGATCAGGGCGGGATCTTTGAAACATCAGAAGTGACGTCGATGGACAACCCAACGTTTATCAAACATGGGGTCATTCATTACTGTGTACCTAATATTGCTTCAAAAGTAAGCCGCACTGCTTCTGCAGCTATCAGCAATATCATTACTCCGCTGCTGATCAAAGCTGGTAATTACGGTGGCATCGAAGCGCTGCTGCACGATCATGGAGGTTTCAGACATGGTGTATATGCTTACAAAGGCCATTTGACCAACGAGTATTTATCCAAGCGGTTTGGACATAAGTATACGGCGTTGGATTTGATACTGCCTTCTAAGTTGTGAGTTGTGAATTGTGAATTATGAATTGTGAGTTGTGAGTGAAACTGTCTCGCTACTCACAAGACACTCACAACTCACAGCTCACAAGACACTCACAACTCACAGCTCACAACTCACAACTCACAAGACATCTCACAGCTCACAACTCACAACTCACAACTCACATTGCACACTATCTCCTGGAGCGTAATTGTCAACAGACAAACCTGTACTTCCGGATGGAAGAATTGGGAGACCTTCCTGGTCCATCATGATATTTCCTATTCCTTACATCATACCGATAGCATTGAAGAGGCGCGGCAGGCGATTACAGGTTTTTACGAAAACGGAAGCCGTCATTTCCTTTTTGTCGGGGGGGATGGCACCATACATCATGCTGTCAATATACTGATGCAGCTCTCCGGTCACCAGTCATCAGAAATTACGTTTGGCGTATTGCCTTGTGGTACTGGTAATGACTGGGTCAGGACTTTTGGAACTACAAAAGAAAAGCTGGCCAGGAATATCCGTGAGGAGTATACAGCTCCCTTCAACCTGATCAAACTCACCTGGCCTGACGGACGGACCCGATATGCTGCTAACATGGTTGGAGGGGCGCTCGATGCTGCTGTGGTGTTTAATCTGAAAAAAGCATCATTCAAAATTCCTTCCTGGATCTTATATCCATATGGTTTGCTCAAGACGCTGATGAAACCCCATCAATGGAGTGGCACGATAAAAGTGGATCATGATACCTATACCGGTGACATCCTCACCATCCAGGCAGGCTTTGCCAAATATTGCGGAGGAGGGATGTATGTGCTTCCGCATGCACGAGAGGACTCACCCGGACTGCTGATCATGAAACCAAAAAAATTAATGCACTTGCTTTTTCAATTGAATACGATATACAACGGTAAAATCGCAAGACACAAAGAAGCGACAGCCCGTCATTTTGAAAATATTGAAATCACGCACACAGGTGTACCCATTCCAATAGAGGCAGATGGTGAGTTTCTTGGTACCACGCCTGTGAAGTTGTCGGCGTGTTTTGATGCGATGAAACGCATTGTCTGAGCATGAGAGCAGAGCAAGGGCAAGGGCGGGAGCAGTCGAGCAAGGGGAAGCAAGCCAAAAGCAGGAGACAAGAAAAAAATGTAGAGACGCGATAAATCGCGTCTCTACATTTTTTTTTACATAAGTATTTGCACAACATAGTGCATAGCGAATATACTCTGGAAGCTGGCAGCTGGTAGCTAAACCCTCTTACTCTCTCACTCTCTTACACCTCTCACGGTCTCACGTCGCATGAGAATGTCCGTCTGTACATCATCGCCCATTTTGAATTCATGATTACCGAATTCGACAAAACCGTGTCGCTCATAGAAACGTTTGGCATCGGTATTCTTTTCCCATACACCGAGCCAGATGTATTGAAGGTTTAGATCCTTTGCTCTTTCTACGGCTTTTGTCATGAGGACAGCGCCGAGCCCTTTGCCCTGGAATGCCTGATCGACATAGATGCGTTCGATTTCAAGGCTTGTTTCATCCCGGATATCGCTTTGGGCAGTATCCTTGTTGAGTTTGAGATAGCCGGCGACGGTATCCTCTACGGTGATAAAATAAAATTCACTCATTGGGTTTTTTAGCTCCGACAGTAGTTGCTCCGGATTGAAGGCGCGGTCCATGTATTCCTTCATGTTATCCGGGGTGTTCAGGTGATTGAATGAATCAAAGAAGACTTTACGGCTGAGGTCGACGAGGGTGTCCAGGTCGGCAGGAGAGATGGGAAGGATGGAGATGAGTGACATTAGGTGCGTAAAGATAGAGCTAATTGATGTGAGATGTGAGTTGTGAGTTGTGAGATGTGAGTTGTGAATTGTGAGTTGTGAGTGAAGATTACTGCCTGCCGTTGGAAACGGCTGCACGGACCTATGCCTGAACCGTGATCTCTTTGATCCTGCATACGCGGGCGCAGGCCCAGCCAAGACGTGAGGCGTGAGGCGTGAGGCGTGAGTGAGGTGTGAGGTGTGAGTGAAGATTACCCCGTGCCTTTACCTCGGGCGGCGCCAGCGGAGGGGAACGCCTGCCGTTGGAAACGGCTGCACGGACCTATGCCTGAACCGTGATCTCTTTGATCCTGCATACGCGGGCGCAGGCGCAGCCAACGCCCAACTTTGCTTTTTTCATAGCGGCCTGCGGCCGCTATGGAGGTTTTCCTAAAAATCATCTCGAATAGGCACCGGACTGTCGCTCTAAATTGTCTGAACAACGCGAACGACCTGTTTCATTTACATACAAGACTCTATAGGGCACAACAAATGAAAGAAACAGAACTTGAAACTGAAATAAGCGAGCAAGCAAACCCGGACACCATGAGCTATGCAGCATGATCAGGTGAGTTTTTAGAGCGACGAGGTTTTTTGTTACTTTTTTTCCGGAAAAAAAAGTAAACGCCTTTTACAGGCAAAACCTTAGTTTTGCAGCATATTCATGCATCAAGAGATCCTGCGCGAGGAGCAGGGCGGCAACCGACCCCGGTGAACGGCACGGTGCCCGGCAGATGCGGGCCTTCAGGTCAAATTATTGTTCACAGTACCCACTGTATACCTGTAAGCACGTATGACGTCACGTTTCCTGATGCCTGGATCTAAACCGGCGATGGCCATTTGATGTTTGATCTGATCCATACATGACTACACGAACAAGCCTGCTGAAACAAGCAGTAAAAGACCGCATACTCGTACTGGATGGCGCTATGGGCACCATGCTACAGCGTTATAAGCTCACCGAAGCAGATTATCGCGGTGAGGCGTTTGCCACCTGGCCCTCGGACCTCAAAGGCAACCACGACCTCCTCAATATCACCAGGCCCGATGTGGTCGCAGAAGTACATCGCGACTATTTCCTGGCCGGTGCAGATATCGTGGAGACCAACACCTTCAATGCCAATGCCATCAGCCAGGCAGACTATGGAACCCAATCCTATGTCTATGAAATCAATCTGGCGGCTGCAAGACTGGCCCGGAAAGTAGCAGATGAGTTTACCGCCGCTGAACCAACCAAGCCTCGCTTTGTGGCAGGTTCGATGGGACCGACTAACCGGACCGCTTCGATGTCACCTGATGTCAACCGGCCAGGGTTTCGTGCGACGACATTTAAAGAATTAGCAGATGCTTATGCTGAGCAGGCAAGAGGGCTCATAGATGGCGGTGTTGATTTGTTACTGATCGAAACTGTATTTGATACACTCAACTGCAAGGCTGCGCTGTTTGGCATCACTACGCTCATCGAAGAAACCAACGCTGATGTGCTCATCGGTGTATCCGGAACGATCACGGATGCCAGTGGTCGAACACTTTCCGGACAGACCATTGAAGCCTTCTGGATTTCTATTTCGCATGCTCCACTGTTTTGTGTCGGCATCAACTGTGCGCTGGGTGCTGCAGAGATGAGGCCGTATATCGAGAGCCTTTCACAGATCGCCAATGTGCCACTGATCGTATTCCCTAACGCGGGATTGCCGAATGAACTCGGTGGTTATGATCAGACGGCAGAAGTGATGAAAGGGCTGATGCTCGAATTTGGAAAAAGCGGATTCTTTAATATAGCAGGTGGCTGCTGCGGTACCACACCTGATCATATTCGTGCTATCGCCAATGCAGTGGTAGATCTTCCTCCGCGTGTGATACCTCCTGCAAATCCATACACACAACTCAGTGGCATGGAACCACTGACGATCCGGCCTGAAAGTAATTTTGTCAATATCGGTGAACGTACCAACGTCACTGGTTCCGCAAAATTCGCCAAACTCATCCGCGACGGAAAATACCAGGAAGCATTGAGCGTAGCGTTACAACAAGTTGAGAGCGGTGCGCAGGTACTCGATATCAACATGGATGAAGGACTGCTGGATTCCAAACAAGTGATGGTAGAGTTTCTCCATCTCATGGGATCTGAACCGGATATAGCTAAGCTGCCTTTCATGATTGATTCCTCTAAGTGGGATATCATCGAAGCGGGGCTGCAATGTGTGCAGGGTAAGTGTATCGTCAACAGTATCTCCATGAAAGAAGGAGAAGCTGCCTTTATACATCACGCGCGCCTGGTGAGAAAATATGGTGCAGCTGTCGTCGTCATGGCCTTTGATGAAGATGGCCAGGCGGATACCATCGAGCGCAAAGTTTCGATTTGTGTGCGCGCTTATAAATTGCTGACGGAGGACGTTGGCTTTCCTCCGCAGGACATCATCTTTGATCCGAACATCTTTGCAGTAGGTACTGGTATCGTTGAGCACAATGAATACGCGATCAACTTTATCGAGGCTACCCGCATGATCAAGAGTCTCTGTCCCGGCGCAAAGATCAGTGGTGGGGTCAGTAATATTTCATTTTCGTACAGAGGCAACAATGCTGTGCGTGAAGCGATGCATGCGTCATTCCTGTATCATGCCATCAAGGCTGGGATGGACATGGGGATCGTCAACGCAGGGATGATCGAAGTGTACGAAGAAGTGGAACCGGAACTATTGAAAAAAGTAGAGGACGTACTGTTCAACCGCCATCCGGATGCAACCGAAGCATTGACCAACTATGCGGAAGAAGTAAAGTCAATAGGCAAGGTCATCCAACGCGAACAAGCATGGCGTGAGGAGAGTGTGCAGGAGCGATTGAAACATTCACTCGTGCGTGGGATTACAGAATATATCGAAATAGATACAGAAGAAGCCCGTCTGCAATACGAGCGACCACTTGAAGTAATCGAAGGTCCGTTGATGGATGGCATGAATGTGGTCGGTGAATTGTTTGGACAAGGAAAAATGTTTTTGCCGCAGGTCGTCAAGAGTGCGCGTGTGATGAAGACTGCAGTAGCGTATCTCACGCCTTTCCTGGAAGCGGATAAGCGGGTAGGTGATGCAACGGCGAAAGGAAAAATACTGATGGCGACTGTCAAAGGCGATGTGCATGATATCGGAAAGAATATAGTCGGCGTAGTGCTGGCGTGTAACAACTATGATATCGTGGACCTCGGTGTGATGGTGCCTGCAGAAAAAATACTGCGCATCGCGCGGGAAGAAAATGTAGATATCATCGGGCTGAGTGGATTGATCACGCCATCCCTTGATGAGATGGTGCATGTGGCTGCGGAGATGGAGCGTGAAGGATTTGTACTTCCGTTGATGATCGGTGGTGCTACCACTTCAAGATTACATACGGCATTGAGGATCGAACCCAAATACAACAAAGGACCTGTCGTGCATGTGTTGGATGCGTCCAAGGCTGTGGGTGTTGCTTCACAGTTCCTGTCGGATGATAAAGTAAAACGTGCTGCCTACCTGGCGGAGATCAAGGCAAACTATGAGCAGATGCGTATCGCGCGGGAAGGTAAAAACACAAAACGTTTTATCTCACTTGAAGCAGCGCGTGCTAATAGATATCAACCGGACTGGTCGTCTTATGATCCTCCGGTGCCGAACAAAACAGGTGTGTGGGCGCTCAAGGATTATGATCTGAGTGAGTTGCGAAAATATATTGACTGGACACCGTTCTTTTCTAGTTGGCAACTAGCGGGAAAATATCCGGAGATCCTCAAGGATCCGATTGTAGGACATGAAGCGAAAAAACTCTTTGATGATGCGCAGTCCATTCTTGACAAGATCATTGCCGGCAAGTGGATTGTGGCGAACGCAGTCGTTGGATTATTTCCGGCGCATAGTGATATGGATGATATCATCATCCTTTGCTAAACCCTAAAGGGGATGAAAGTCGCACAGAGGTATAAGAAAGGGGTTCATCATCATCTGCGTCAGCAAGTAGAGAAGGCCCGGGGCAACCTAATTATTGTTTGTCGGACTTCATTGCGCCGGTGGAGAGTGGCAAGCAGGATTACATCGGAGGGTTTGCGGTGACAGCTGGATTGGAGATTGAAGACAAGGTAAAAGAATTTGAAGCGGTGCATGATGATTACCATGCGATCTTGTTGAAGGCATTGGCGGATCGGTTTGCGGAGGCATTTGCGGAGCGCATGCATGAGCGGATGCGCAAGGAGTGGTGGGGATTTGCCACCGATGAAAACCTTGACAATAATACCTTGATCGCAGAAGGGTATCGGGGTATACGTCCTGCTCCCGGATATTCGGCGTGTCCTGATCATACAGAGAAGGCGTTGTTATTTGAATTGCTTGATGTGCCTGCGCAGGCTGGGATTACGCTGACGGAGAGTATGGCGATGTATCCGGCGGCGAGTGTGAGTGGCTGGTATTTTTCACATCCGGAGAGTAAGTATTTTGCGGTGAGTGGGATTGACCGGGATCAGCTGGAGGATTATGCGAAGAGGAAGGGGATGAGTATTCCGCAGATGGAGCGTTGGTTAAGTCCGTTGCTGTAAAAGCAGAGAGCATAGAGCATAGGGCAAAGAGCAGCATAGGGCTAAATGGCTGAAGGGGCTGAAGAGGCTGAAGAGGCTGAAGACAAAATCAAATTATCCTCATTTGTTTTTAAAAAAACCAAATGTTATTGGTAGCCTCTGGCTGGCAATGGCAGGATCATAGATGATCTGTTTCTATTTCGGGATTATTTCAGCAGCCTCCTGGCTGCAGGCAATGACTATAAAGATCGCATAGCTATATCGATCAGGTGTCTGGTATAATCAGCCATGAATAGAGGAATATTTAACACTCCATCATTTAAATTCAGGTTCTTTAGTGAATATCGGATTCGTAAGGGAGGCGAATAGGTTTTATGATAATAGGAGAGGCTCTTGCTTCTTATATTTTCATCCGATTTTACCTCGACGGGTATTATCGTATTCTTATATTGAATGAGAAAGTCCACTTCTGCTATGCCTTCAGAAGTCCAATATCTCGGTGTCGTTTCAAATTGCGGGAGAACGGCTTGTAGTATATAATTTTCAGTGAGGGCTCCCTTAAATTCAGTAAACAATCGGTTACCTTCTTTAAACGCCATTGGATCCAATTGGGCCAGGTTTCTTAACAACCCAACATCCAAAAGATATATCTTGAATGCGGACAAATCATCATACGCCGACAAGGGAAGGTTTGGCTTTATACACCTGCTAACCTTATGTACAAGTCCTGCCTGCGTAAGCCAAAGCAATGCATCTTCATAATCCCTGGCACGAGCTCCGGTTTTGACAGCCTGAAACATAAATTTTTTGTTTTCCCTGGCCAGTTGGGATGGAAGTGAATTCCAGATAAAACCAATTTTGGGGATATCCTTTGTCGCAGTGTGTTTTGAAAAATCCAATGCATACGCATTTTGGATATTACTCAATTGGCGTTGGACAAGTTCAAGATCATTTGTTTCCAGTAAAGTGCTGGCAGGTTCGGGCAAGCCGCCTGAAATAAAATACATTTTAAACTTCTCCACGAGGTCATTGAAAAAGATGTCGGGAATAGGCTCAATTTGTTCAAAGGATTCCAGGTATTTACTCAAGGATGGGTTCAACCCAAGGAGAAACTCTGAAAAAATAAGTGGATGCACAGAAAGAAAATCTACTTGTCCGACAGGGAATGATCCTTCTTTGCCGAGCGTAATCCCAAGTAATGAACCAGCTCCGGCGACTATATATTCCGGTGCGTTTTCATGGAAGTATTTTAAGGTATTCAGTGCTGGCCTACATTCCTGGATCTCATCGAAAATAATGAGTGTATCTCCTGGAGTGATCGTGGCTCCATGGATAAGAGATAAATTTTGAAGAATCCTGGTGACATCCTTTGTCTTTTCAAAAAACTGAGCCAGTTCAGGTTTTTCCTCGAAATTGAAGTATGCTGTATGCTTAAATTCACTAGCACCAAAAGCTTTCAAAAGGGATGTCTTTCCTACCTGCCGTGCTCCCATCAACAGGAGAGGCTTTCGGTAAGCCGAATGCTTCCATCGAGTTAAATCTGCAATTAATCTTCGTTTAAAGTCAACTTTTCCCAATATTTGGTTAGTTTTTTGTGAATTTCATCACGTTTTGATAACTAATTATTGGCAAATATAGGCCGATTTGACCTTAGATGCAAATCACAAATGTCTTTTACGTCAGGGGCTGAGCCCCCCTTCCTACCAGCGCGCCCTTTCAGGGCTTTTCAGATCACTGAATACCAGATCACTGATAACTGATCGTTCTCACGCTCTCACGCTCTCACGTTCGTATCTTAGTCCCATGTCACCGACCACCCACAGCACCACCGGCACCCGTATCAAGCCTTCCACGCGAAAGAAACTCAAGGAGCAAGTCCAGGAGGAAAAGCAGGTCATCGTGCATTGTCACTATAGCTGTACTAATCCGTATGGCATGTACATCCGCATCTGGCCCTCCACCTACCTGATCGCGAGGGATGTGCAGCACCGCAGTGAGCTGGTCCATGCAGAGAATATACCGCTGGCGCCTGAATGGATGGCGGTTGCGCCCGGAACGAAGAGTCAGTTTACCTTAATCTTCTCCGGGCTGCCCAAGGACTGCCAGCGGTTTGACCTGGCGGAGATCATTCCGCAGGAGGGTGGATTTTTTGTGGCGGATATTGAAAGGAATGAGATGGATGTTTATGAAGTTGAGATGGAGGAGTGAGGTGAGAGAGTAAGAGGGGTGAGAGGATGGGTGATCGGGAAATCCAAGGCAAAAAATGTCCTTATCTTTGGTACAAGCGTTCAATATTTAGAACTGAAGCGATCCAACATTGAAAAATGAATCTGGAAAAATGACACATGTTGATTTACAGTGGATCCAACAGTTTGAGAATTATTCAAAGGCGCTATCGCAGTTGGATAAATTTATAGCTAAAGGTGAATCACTCAATGAACTGGAAGAGCAAGGTCTAATTCAGTCCTTTGAATATAATTTTGAGCTGGCCTGGAATCTGATCAAGGACTATTATGAATACCAGGGAGAGACTACTATTCAGGGTGGTCGGGATGCCTTCAGGTTGGCATTCAGACGGGGATTGATTGAGGATGGTGAGGGCTGGATGAATATGATTGAAAGCCGCAAAAAAACTACACATACTTACAATGAAGAAATGGCAGATGAAATCGCAGCTGCCATATTGAATCAGTACTATGGGCTGTTTAAGAAACTGCATCACACCATGGATGAACTTCTAAAATCTCAGCCATAAACCCTCCCTGTAATCGTATGAAATTCGGACTCAAGGAACATATCATCGATAAGATCCAGCAGGTCTTTTCATCTGTATCGCAAGTGGAGGAGGCTATTCTATATGGTTCCCGGGCCAAAGGAAATTTCAGGAACGGATCTGACATTGATCTTGTCCTCAAAGGCAAAGGCCTTGACCTCCGCGTAATGAATCAACTGAGCGAGAAGTTGGATGATCTCTTGTTACCTTACATGCTTGACATTTCTGTCTACAGGCAAATTTCAGATCCGGATCTATTGGAGCATATCAGGCGAGTGGGTGTCATTTTTTATCAGAAAAAGCTGAAGGATCAGGAAACGGCTCCTGCCCTCCATGCCTAAACCTTCCTCTGCTGTCAAAGCCTTTGAATGGGGATGAAACTCCATTCAGTGGGCGTAAGAGCTTTCCGTAAGGGGCTAAACCCCCTTTCTACAAGCGCGCCCCTACAGGGCTTCTCGCACCACCTTCGCCCTAGCCTCTTCCTTAGCCTTAGCCTTAGCCTTTTTTCCCCGCGTTTTGACCTGGCGGAGATTATTCCGCAGGAAGGGGGATTTTTTGTGGCGGATATAGCGCGCAATGAGATGGATGTGTATGAAGTTCAGATGGAAGAGTGAGAGGTGAGAGAATGAGAGAGTGAGATGTGAGAGAGTAAGAGGGGTGAGAGGGGTGAGATGATGAAAGGGAAAGGGGGGGATGGGGGAACCATGGAAAAATGTACATTTAGGATTGTAGATATGGTGCCCCGATAAACCTACTCAATGCCTCAGCTAGAAACTTATTATTATTCAGATCAGCCAACTACTTGTCCGAAGTGCGGTATTAGGACGGATGTTGTGTTGAATATGTCACATACGATGAGTGTAGTTCAGGTAGAGGAGTGTTTGGGGTGTGGGGAGAGGTTTATGGTTCAGGATGAAAAGAATTAAATACTGAAACCATTCGAAAAATAATACGCTTATTAGAAAAAGCAAATAGGAAGTCAATCAATTCAACACTTCTATGAAAATACCTTCAACTTTAAGGCCATCCAAATCTTCTTCTTTTAATATAATGTTCTGAAATTCTGAATTGAGGGACTGGGGTTTTAAAATAATTGAAGTATGAGACCAAGAATCCTCCTCCACTACTTTTTTGCTCTCGTACAATTTAACAGTGTATCCCGCAGCATAATCAGGATCTTGAATATCAGCATGCCTTACAAGAACAATTTTTCCTGCTCTTGTTCCTCCGGAGTCCTTTTTAAATAAGCACCATGAATTACTAGGTATAATTTTATTCATTGAATCTCCAACTACTTCACAAACAAAATAATCTTGCGCATACTTAAATGGCTTATTAAACTCAATCCATTCTGTCTCAGAACTTATTTGCATTTCGCTAAAATGACCAGCAGAAGCCCTAACATTATATAATGGAATGCAATTAATAAATGGCTTTATCCTTTCGATAGGTAATATGTTAAATGGCTTAATATTAAATTCTCTAGTGGTATCAAGTTTGTCAGTACTGCTTTCGTCATTGCTCTTACTAGTTAAATAATTATATAATGAATCTTCAACAGGGCTATTCAATAAGAACTTAACTTTAACAACCGATACCTGACCTCCGTTGTCATCAGAAATTGTAGTTTGTTCAAAACTTCCATCTATAGGTGTAACGTCTCCCATAAAATAGAATTCCGTTCCTTCATCATTGTGTTTCTTGATAAAAAGTGGTATTCGCAACCCACTCTTGTAATTTATTATTGCTTGAACGTCTGGACTTTTTAATGTCCTTTTTGATTTTGACATCCATTCAAATTCTGAATTATTTATAAACCCATCTTCGTACTTCGTAGTGTTCGAAATACTCTCCTCCTTATGATAGTTGACGAAAATAGGGCAATTAGATTTATCCGGACTTACAATATAACCTCCAACAGTTTGAGGATTTGGATTGCTAGCCCAATTCAAAATTCTAAATACATCCTTTCTTGAATATTTTCGATACAATACAAATCCACCAATAAAATGCTTTTCAAAAACAAGTCCTTAAACACCTTTGCTGAATAGTCAATATTGTCTTCTAAGAATCGAGAAAATGTTAAGTTACTTAATTTGCTTCCAAATGTCTTTTCGAATTGAATTTCTTTTCTTTCTTTAAAACAATATTGGTTCCGTGGATCTCGTTAACGGAAATTAGTTGTCCATTTTATTCTCAGTTACAAATTTGAAATTTAAATTATTAATACAGGAATCAATTGTTTCATTTGATACCAAATAACCATATACAGTCTTAATATTCGATTTAATATCTTCAATTTGGACTGTATTTGAAAGAAGTAATGTTTTTAAGATTAAACATTCTTCAATACGCTTTGTGTTATTAATTTCATTTGCAAATAGTTCCAATAATTTAATATGTTCTTTATCTAGCGTTGATTCCAGCTCCATTTCCAATCCTTTACAAAGTTGAAATATGATTTAGAATAATTACTAAATAACTGTGGATCTCTCAATCCATAATTAATAAAATCAACCATCATTGGTATTCTTCCCAACCTAAATTTTAATAGATTATAGTCATTAACTAAATCCCTCTTCAACTGCATTTTTGCAGCATCTATTGATTCAAATATTCTTTCACGTGTTATTTTATCAAAATTAATTGTTGAAGTTCCTGGAATCAAGTTGCTTCCACTTGAAACTAATTTTCTTAACGAATCTTTGTTATACGGAAGTATCACCATATAGAGCTATAGGGATTAAATAATTGCTTTTATAATTCCCAATAAAATCTATAACTGTCAAATATTCTTTTTCATCAATCTTTCTTAACCCTCGACCCAGTTGCTGAACAAATACAATTGCAGATTGGGTTGGCCGCAACATCACAATCTGATTAACACTTGGTATATCAATTCCTTCATTAAAAATATCTACCGTAAAAATATAATCCAATTGATTTGCGACTTTATCGGATTCAAGTTGTAGGATTGCTTGACTTCGATCATTTTCACTATTGCCACCAGAAAGGGCGATGGTTTTATACCCTCTCGAATTAAATTCTCTTGAAAGCACAATACTTTCCTCTACGGTTGAACAAAATATTAAACCACGCACCTTTCCATTATCACATCCATAAAAAGAAGTCTTTTCTATTATCCGATCTATTCGCTCTGAAGAAGTAAGTTGATTGAAACTAGATTCTTCTCCTAGAACTTCTCCATTCACAGTTATATCAGTAACCCCATAATAATGAAAGGGACTTAGCATATTTTCTTCGAGGGCTCGGTGTAATCGAATCTCATATGCTATGTTATAGTCGAACAACTTAAAGACGTCTAACCCATCTGTTCTTTCAGGAGTGGCAGTCATTCCCAGTAAGAATTTAGGTTTGAAGTAATCAAGCAGGTTTTGATAGGATTCAGCTCCTGCCCTATGTGTCTCATCTACGACAATGTATTCAAAATATTCAGGGTCAAATTTTTGTAAATGTTCGTCCTTCGAAATCGTTTGTACAGTTGAGAAAATGAAGTTCGCTTCCAACTCCTTAAGTTTACCTGAGTATACTCCCATTGACGTTGATTCGCCAAAAATTGCCCTGTAAGCCTTCATTGAAGCTTCCGCAATATTTAACCTATGGACAACAAATAGAAATCTCTTTGGATTTACCTTTTTTACATCAAAAGCTGACAAAAAAGTTTTTCCGGTGCCAGTTGCGGATATCAATAAAGCTTTGGATTTCCCTTGAGAACGAAGTTGGTCAATACTGTTTAAAGCTTCTACTTGCATAGAATTCGGTATTATTTCTCTCTGATTAGAAATAATCAACTCCCTTTTAAATAATCTTGTATAGTCGACCTGTTTGTTATATAATATTTCATAGTTAGAAATGAAAGCTAAGTCGACATTAACGGCTTTTCAAATTCCGTTGTAAACTCCTTGATTGCATTAAATATTATATGACTTATGGGCGTGGCTGTTATTTTCAAATTCCACTCTACATTGGAGCAAAGTGCACTAGCTGTTAAATTACTGCTTCCAATTATTAAATTATAAGTTTCATTCTTCTTAAACAAATATCCCTTTGAATGAAAAGCACTATCAACTGCAATCTTTGTTTCTATATTACTAAATTTCAACAGTCTCTTTAAGGCTTCTGGCTGAGTAAAATTTAAATACTGAGACACTAATATTTTGCCTTTTATTCCTCTGCCATTTAGATTATGTAAAGTTTCAATTAGCGTAGCTAGACCATCGGTAGTTACAAAGGCAACTGAAAACCAAAATTCATCACAGCTGTTTAATTCGTGAAGTATAGTTCCTAAGATTTTTACCTTCCTTTTTATCATTGACCAACAGTTGAGGTAAGTATTCCATGTTAGATGGAATACTTTTATTAATAAATCCGTATGTAAGCTTTTCTCTAAATTAATATTAATTAAACTCATTAGCGTGTTTCATTAATTTTCCACGATTGGAATATCCGCAGCGGCCCAGTCCAATGTGCTGAGTTCATTTGCTCTCAACCATTTATAATCAATATGTTCAGTTAGAGTCAATATTGGGCTTGCGCATGCGCAGATAAAACTATGCATTATTATAATGAAATCAGGATAATGATGTGTGACCGTTAAATACTCTTCCTGCACTTCAATTCTGCATATTTAACTCTTCTAATATTTCTCTTTTAATTGCCTGGTTTTTAATTCCCCGAGTTCCATTTTGCCACCAGGAAATTCATACTTTTGGAGATATATTCATATTTATTTTCTCCTCTTTGAACACAAAGAATTTTATTATTAAAGACAATAATGGCTGCAACAACCTCAATGCTCTTCATATATCTTTTGGAAATTTTGATCAAAACTATAATGATCCATTTTGGTTTAAATTTCGCAGCTAATCTAAACCTTTCAGTCCCAAATTCAACTATTTTCAGATTTTTCTTAAACCTGGAGCAGAAAAGAATGAAAAAAGATTATATAACAGAGGCTTTGGCCTTTTCATGTTAACCTAACCAAACTGGCTTGCAGGAAGGGGTATTGCCTTCACCATGAAAGCTGACAATCTGACCGAGAACTTCAGATGTATGGGTCTAATATTTGTAAATCCTCTACCTCCCCCCTACTTTTTCTCCTCCCCAAACTTCGTAATAGCCTTTCCGATCCGCAACGTCGCTTCGTCCGCTGCCTGTTCCAGCGCAGCATCGACCTTGTCGCTCAGGCGGTCGATTTCGTTGTTGACTTCATTGACATAGGCGGAGAGGATGTAGGCGCCGTCCTTGATGTCACCGATGGCCAGTTCTCCTTTCTTATAGAGTTTGCGGCGGGTCTTGATGCCTTTGTCGGGAGCGAGCAACAGGCCAAGTAATGCGCCAGCGGATGCGCCGACGAGGAAGCCTAAAATGATATCTGATTTTTTCATGATGTTGATTGGTTTATAGGTTTATTTGTTGATGGGTTGATGAGTTGATAGGTTGATAGGTTGATTTGTTGATGGGTTGATGGGTTGATAGGCAAGAGGTTACATTGGATGCTTTTATTTACTTCGCCTGACAATAACAGGTGTTACATGCACAATCAAACACCCCTCTATTTTGCAGGATCATCTTCGTATGTATGTTCATTCGTTAAGAGAGGGGCCGGGGGTGAGTTGTAGTGGAAGCATGATTCGTCTGGTTGGTAGGTTGATAAGTTTATTTGTTGATGGGTTGATAGGTTTATTTGTTGATGAGTTGAGTTGATAGGTTTATAGGTTTATGGGTTTATTTGGTGATGGGTTGATGAGAGGCTTAGGAGATTAGACGGTTAGTAGGTTAGTAGGTTAGATGACTTTTACGATGTTAGGTGATCTGTAGATAGAAACAGCGTTTAAAGGGATTAGTTTATGGGCCTTATGGGCCAAACGATAAACAGTTGGCACGAAAGGGGCACTTGCGTATCAATTGCAATCTCCCTAACTTTACCTAATGACAAATACTTCATTGAAAATGGAGATCAATTCCCTGCCTAAAGAACTTCGCGACGAAGTAGCAGGTTTCGTAGCTAAGCTGAAAAAGAAAGCTAAGTCAAAGCCGAAACTTACGGCCCGCGAGTTTGGCTTTGCCCAAGGCAAAATCAAATTGTCTAAGGACTTTGACCAGCCATTGGAGTCGTTTAAGGAATACTCCTGATGTCGTTCCTCCTGGATACTCATGCCTTTCTTTGGTTTGTTGCCGGTGACAGTCAATTACCTGCCTCTATCCGATCCAAAATCGAAGACATTAGTCAACCTTGCTTTTTAAGTTCTGCAAGCTTGTGGGAGATTACAATCAAACAGCAAATTGGAAAATTAACTTTAGCTATTTCTCTTCAAGAGCTTTTTGACTATATAGACAGAAATCAGATTGAAATCATTCAAATCAATTATGAGCACTTGCTTTTCTTGTCCGGACTACCTGCTTATCACAGCGATCCCTTTGACAGATTAATTATCGCACAAGCAATTGCAGAGGATCTTATTCTCGTAACTAAAGATAAAGCGTTAAAGAAATATAAGGTCAAACAACAATGGAAATAATAACCAGTTCTCATCTGGCCAAACGCTTAATCATATTGCCCTTTACTTTATGAAAAGCAAGTCTAAAAAGGCGATAAAAAACAAATCGTTAAGACAGCAGATCTTGACTTCCATGCAGGCTTCTTTTAAGATTGAGGGGATCATTATCCCTGACGATGTTGCCCTGGCGGCGCTGCAAAAAGTTGAACTTACCCTGGAAAAATAGTTTGCTATATAACTGGAGACAGTGTTGAGAGGGTTTAGTTTATGGCCCTGACGGTCCATACGTTGAGAAGGTTTAGAAAAAGGATACTTTTCTTAACTCTCTCAACAGCCCATACGGGTATATCCTCAACAGATGGCACGCTGGGCGCATTGCTAAACACTGTTCGATTCGGCAGGAGCATGGAGAACATTTTGAAAATGACCATCGGGATGATGTATTTTGCAAGACACTTCAGATTGAACCACCAGTTTTAAACAATGCCCATGGAAGAAACGAATATCATCATCTATAATACGGCGGATGGCCGAACATCTGTAAGCCTGCTAGCAAAGGATGGCCAGGTATGGATGAACCAGCAGCAGCTGGCTGAACTTTTTGCCACCTCCAAGCCTAATATCAGTATGCACATTACTAATATCCTGAATGAGAATGAGTTAGGGTTAAATTCAGTTGTTAAGGATTACTTAACTACTGCTCAGGATGGCAAAACTTATAAAGTTACTTTCTACTCGCTGGATATGATTTTAGCCATTGGTTTCCGGGTGCGCAGCAAGCGTGGAACCCAATTCCGGCAATGGGCTAACCATAACCTGAAGGAATATATGGTCAAGGGGTTTGTCATAGACGATGATCGTCTCAAAAACCCAGATGGCAGACCGGATTACTTTGATGAATTAGTAGCCCGGATACGTGACATCAGGGCGTCTGAAAAACGGTTTTACCAAAAAGTACGTGACTTGTTTGCATTGAGCAGCGATTATGATGCTACCGACAAAGCCACTCAAATGTTTTTTGCAGAAACGCAAAACAAGATACTCTATGCTATCACGAATCAAACCGCTGCTGAAATAATAATCCATCGTGCCAATGACCATGAACCTAATATGGCGCTCACAAGTTGGAAAGGATCGGTCGTCAGGAAGCAAGACATTTATATTGCAAAAAACTACCTTAACGCAGATGAAATAGACAGCCTGAACCGCTTTGTGATTGTGTTTTTGGAAACCGCCGAATTACGAGCTAAGAACCGACAAGACATCACGATGAATTTTTGGCATGAAAACGTGGATCGTATTATTGAATTTAATGATAAAACAGTGCTTGACCATAAAGGCAGTATAAGCCATGCTCAAATGGAAGAATTTGTTGAGGGTGTTTATGAACGATTTGATGTAAGGCGAAGAACACAGGATGCTTATACAGCTGATGCGGATGACCTGGAAGAGTTAAAGCAAATAGCTCAAAATCTAAAAACAGGAAAACCGGAAGAATAGGTCAACTCATCAACCTATCAACCTATCAACCTATCAACATATCAACCCATAAGCCAATAAGCTCATAAGCCATAAGCCCTATCAACCTATCAACTCATCAACTCATCAACCTATCAACCTATCAACCTATCAACCTATCAACTAAAAAATGAAATACACTTTCCTCTTTGCTTATCTTCTGATCACCTCTCCTTCCCTCTCCGCCCAATGGACCACCCTCCCCGTCCCATTCGCTACGCGGTATGATGATATCTTCTTTATCAATGACACCCTCGGATGGGCCGTCAATTCAAACGGAAGTATACTCCATACCACCGACGCAGGCGCTTCGTGGACCGAACAGGAGGACACGGATAAGTATCTGCGGAGTATTGAGTTTGCTACCCCTACACTGGGATTTTGCGGGTCATTGGATTTTGGTTTTTACCGCACGACCGATGGAGGCCTGCACTGGGATGATATCACGGGACACATCGATCCGATGCCAAGCGGGATTTGCGGCCTGGCTGCTCCAACACCGGAGGTCATCTACGGATGTGGTGTATGGTCGTCTCCGGCCTTCGTCATTAAATCTTCCGATGGCGGCACGACCTGGATCTCCACAGACATGTCAGCCCATGCCAGCGCACTGGTCGATATGTACTTTGTCAGCGCTGATACCGGATTCGTGTGCGGTAAAGCCACTGCTGCACGCGGCAACGTAGGCACGATCCTCTACACCACCAATGGAGGTCAATCATGGACCGAAGTATATCATACCGAACGAAGTCATGAATACATCTGGAAGCTGCAGTCTCCGGATGGCATTCATTTTTATGGCTCGATCGAAAATGCTCAAGGCCCTCCCACCCTGATGGCGCGATCAGATGATAAAGGACTGACATGGACCACCGTGACTGTCGATGAACAATATCACTATATCCAATGCGTCGGCTTTATCAACACCATGCATGGATGGACCGGCGCCACGGGCACCTTGTTGGAGACCACCGATGGCGGTACATCATGGACACCTGTACTGGTCGGCTCTGATTACAATCGTTTTTTCCGCATCAATGCATACACGGCATTTCTGAGCGGTGGACAGTTATACAAATACACTGACAGCCTCACTTCGATTCCGATCGATCCTCTTCCGCATGATGAAGTTCACTTGATGCATGCCTATCCGAATCCGGTGTATGATGATCTCACCATCGATGTAGATATCATCAGCAAGACACATTGCGTCATCCGGCTCTTTGCTGCTGATGGACAATTGCTGCGCACCATCTGTGATCAACCGGATGTCAGCGGGGAAAAATCATTTTCTGTTTCGCTGCGTGATGTCGCTCCGCAAAAGTTGTATGTGTCGATGCATACGAATGAGGGGTGGTTGTGAGGGAGGTGGTGAGGGGTTGAAAGCTTATAAGCTTAAGGCTTATGTTTGTTGTTGATGAGTGATTGTTGATAAGTTGATTTGTTATGAGTTTATTGGTATAAGTAAAAGTCTTTTAGTTATTTGAGAGGACATTAGGAGTTTTAGAAGCCTCATCATCGGCCGATAAACCAATTACATTAAAAAGGCGTCTGCGAGAATCTTGTTACTCTTTTTGACGAACCTTTTCATTATTTAAAAAAGGGGTTTCTAAAACAAGTGGATTTTGTTGTAGGTTGTGGAGTGATAAGAAGCATATGGTGTTGTCAACAGATGGGTTGTGGTCCTGGAGGGCAAATTAATCAAAAAGGCCACCTGTGCCTTTTATTCTGTCTAAAATGCTGGAGCATAGCTAACAGATGGCCCGGAGGCCATGCTAAACATCCACTAATCCACTATGTACATGCAAATAAAAAACCAGCTTAATTGTGTTTCAGGTCGCTGAATTTTTTCTTTGCTGTCTCCACCAGGTCATTTGCTTCTACCTGCGCATGATCGACAGAGCTATTGACTTTCGCCATCAGCTTGCTGGCCTTGATGGTGAGTTCGTTAGCCTTTTCGGTGAGGTTGTGAGCCTTTGCCTTGAGGTCATCGACTACATCCTCTCCTTTACGGCGGAGTTTCTTACGGGTATTGGTTCCTTTATCTGGGGCAAAAAGTATACCCACCAGGGCACCAATAGCGGCACCGGCTAATACGCCGAGGACTACGTTTGATTTTTTCATGACTGATTTTTTTAAAGGTTAAATTGATTCTCCGTATTCTTTCACATTCTGTATTAGTATAACCAATTTTAGGGGAGAATAGTTGTTGGGTTGATGGGTTTATATGTTGATAAGTTGATGGTTTGAGGCGTTTATTGGTTGATAAGTTGATCTGTTGATGGGTTGATGAGGGGCTTATCAGCTTATGGCGTTGATGGGTTGATGGGTTTAGTTAATGGAAACGACATGTGGGAATGGTCGTTTCGGCTCCGCACAATGACCGGGAGAATGGAGTGGTCGTCTCGACTCCGCTCGACGACCGGGATTATTACGCGGAACACAGATTTTTTTGATTCTCCACTAGATACAGCTCCTGCTTAATGACGTTTCGACTCCGCTCAACGTCTTGAAAATAGTGCCGAAAATCATTGAAGTCGTCGAGCGAAGCCGAGACGAAGAGTGTAAAGTCTTTCGAATGGGTAATAGTTAAAAAATCAGGCTGTGTCATGGGCAACAATTCCGGTCGTTGAGCGGAGCCGAAACGACATAGTGGTATCGGTCGTTTCGGCTCCGCGCATGCCCAACACTCCTTGCTCCTTGCCCCTTGCTCCCTGCCATTTATTTCAGTTCTTCAACAGCATACTGCAGCACCCTATCCACACCCGCATTGATTTCCTCCTGCGTATTCTTCATCTCCACATCCGGAGCGAGGCCGATACCTTCATATGACTGACCATTGGCGAGCTCTACCTTCTGCGTCACGAGGGTATAAAACCAACCATTGGCGAGCTCACGCCCGATCTGGGTGCCTTGTCCGCCGTTAGTGATCTCTCCGACCAGCAGGACATTGGGGAGCACGTCAAAAGCCATGACGGCGCGCTCTCCCGCACTGATCGTGTATCGGTCGATGAGCACGACGATGGGTTTGTTGACATAAGGTGATGCAGGTTTGATGCTCCAGTCAAACCACTCCGTAAAGTCATCATACCCCGGACCGTTCTTCGTCTTGCTGCGGAATACAAACCGCTCCTGGTCGACAAGTCTTCCGATCTCACTAAAACAATAGGTGAAGTCTCCACCATCATTGTGGCGCAGGTCGATGATATACCCATTGACATCATCATAGGTATCAAGAAAACCCTGGAGCTCGAAAAAGTTCTGTCCGACATTGGCAAAGTGGAAGTAGCCGATGTTTTCATTCTTGATGTTTCAGTAGATAAAGTTATGCTCACCATCCGTCTGATAATCCACCTCCAGGTATTGCGACTTGATCACGTTTGGGCTGAACAATTCATCATCGATCTTTTCACGGCGTATCGTGTTGGATATCCATATCTCTTTATTCGGTGCTACGAGTGTGACGTGACCGTCATCCAGGGGCGCCAGCATCTGGGTGAATATGTTGTACAGCTCGTCATCAGACGTGCTGGCATTGACCTGTGTGCGGTAAGTATCGTATTGCTGTTGCCAGTTGACACCGCGCTCTTCGAAGACAGCGTAATCGCGGTCGAAGGTGGTCCATAGGTTATCAAACATAGCTTCCGGATCAGAAGCCGGTTCTGCTTCGAAGAAGGTAGAACATCCTGGGAGGATGAAGAGGAGGGCACTGAATAGTGTGATTTGAAAAGTGGTTTTCATAATTGGAATTTTATGTGTCATTGATTTTTCTTTTTTATTGAATGATTTTTCTGTTCCACAGAGAAATACATTTACTTTTTGCATTGCCCAAAAAGTAACAATGCTTCGACTGCCTATCGCTCATCCTTGTCCGCCCGCTCAGCAACCGGCTAGTCGCTCTAAAAACTCACCTGATCATTCAGGATAGCTCCTGGTGTCCGGGTTCGCTTGCTCGCTTTTTTTGGTTTCATGTTCTGTTTCTTTCATTTGTTGTGCCCTATAGTGTCTTGTTTGTAAATGAAACAGGTCGTTCGCGCTGTTCAGACAATTTAGAGCGACAGTCCTTTACCTATTCGAAATGATTTTTATACAGTCCTGCTTCCTATTTCCTGTCTCCTGCTTCCTGTTTTCAATTTAGTGCAACAGTCCTTTACCCATTCGAGATGATTTACTCCTCTTACTCACTCACAATTCACAGCTCACAACTCACAACTTTAGCCCGATCATCACATTCAGACTATGCTGATAAGAGAATAGATCCACCGGCTTGCCGGCATGGATGAAGGCTAATCTCCAGGCTGCGCCGAGTGAAAATTTTTCGGAGAGCTTGTATTGGTATTCGAGCTCGATGTCTGCGCGGTGTAGTTCTCCCCAGGTAGCGATGTGTCCGTCGCCGAGAAAGGCAAAGAAGGTACTGAAACCATTGTGGGAAAAGGTGTTTTCGATAAACTCATCATCATTGATCAGATACGGTGAGCGGGCGAGCCAGGAGACCAGGGGTATTTCGATACGGCCGGTGAGTCTTGATTTTTCGGTATCAAGAATGGTGTACTTGTACCAGGCGTGGAGGCCGATGGTCGAAAAGTAGCCGAAGTAACTGGAGCGTCCGTATTGATAGTTCATCGCCTGTACATCCAGGTTGATGGCACCACCGATCATGGATCGTGGATGATCGCTTTTGCCAAGGTATCTGCCATTGCCATAGCGGAGGGCGACGAAGGTGAAGGAGTGCTGATAGGCTGTATCTACTCCGCCATTGTAGATGTAATCATAGGGAGTCTCCAGTCCTGCCGAAAAGCCGGAATAATCGAGGCGTACGTACTGGTGGATCTTTTTGTTTTTCTCATACTTCAATCCACCCACCAGCGGTGATAGACCCTGGTGTATGAAAGGAGAAAAAATCAGATCCTGACGCGCGATAGACGCAGGGCCAATGTAAAGACTCAGTTGGTTATTCTTTTCCTCCTGAGCGTGGACTACCATGAAGAGCGGTAGCATGAGTAATGCGGTTATGAGTGGTTTTAATGACATGTGGTGTGGTTTTGGTGATATTGTTTGACGCAATGCTTTCAATTGCGGTGCAAACATACCCAGGCAACACCTTTCCTTAAAATAATAAGGGCTGAATCGTCAATAACGGGGATGAATGGCAAAAAAGGCCAGATAAATTGTGAGTTGTGAGTTGTGAAAGTTGCTTGTGCTGAGCGGAGTCGAAGTATGAGTTGTGAGTTGTCAGGGATCCTGTCAAGGATGAAGCACAATCACTTTGCTGGTCATAACATGCCTGTCTGATTGATCGTATGCCATGATGTAGTATAAGCCGGGGTATTGTGGTTCAAAGGTTTTGGTCGCTGAAGCCGCTATCACTGTATCCGATAATACAGCATGTCCGGTCTGATCGTAAATGCGGGTGAAAAGCGGCACCGGGCCCTTGTTTTCTATCACGAAATAGTGTTGCGCGGGGTTTGGAAAAATGTTGAGCTTATAATCGGAAGGAGTTGATTCATCGACCGCGACACTGGTGCATTGATTGAGTTGTGCGCCCAGCGAAAAGTTGCCCCACAACACATCGGTCACCTGGTCATTATTGATGTCGCCAGTTGAAACAGCACTAACAAGTTCACCTGGCAGCTGATGCAGTAATATTGGTTCGGAAAAATGGCCAAGGCCATCGTTTTCGATCAGGATCATTTTTCCTTGCTGGGGGATAGATGTGTACAGGTCTAATGATCCATCACAGTTGAGATCTTCCAGGCTATAGGATCGGAATATATCTGTTGAGGCAAGGATGGTGTCCTGAAATTCAAAATTTCCATGACCGTCATTATGGTAAAACAAGAGTCCTCTCAGCGAACGGTACACGACTATATCCATATCTGTATCTCCGTCGAGATCACCTGACTGCAAGGCAAAATCTAATCCTAAGCCTTGCTGTGATTGTAGCGTAAAATGACCCGTGCTATCATTGAGCAATACTTCAAATCCACCGCTGGCCACGGAGACATCCTGGTATCCGTCGCCATTGTAATCAGCAGCATCAATGGCATAGAACTCCGTACCACCATGAATCACGAAAGGTGATCCAAATATCCCGGGTGCTATGGACAGGTATACGACGATCTCTGTATGCTGCAGGGATAGTATGTCTAATAAACTATCATTGTTGAAATCAGTCAGTAGCACGTGTGTGGTAAAATCAAGTTCCTCGTCTATCACATGGGGCGTAAACGAACCCTGGATGTTTTCAAACCAGGTCAGTTTGTAGGGGGATTCACTGGAGATGATAAAATCCATCCATCCGTCCCGGTTGATGTCACCGGTGTCAAACATTTCCAGCTCAGTGAGACTGTCTGCGCCTGGTATGGACTCGATCAGATATTGATTATTCCCTTGATTGAGATACCATGTCATATTATCCTTTGGCCATTTCAGGTTGGCGGTCAGGATGTCATTGAGGCCATCGTTGTTAAAATCAGCGCATGCCAGCTGCTGTATGGTTTGTTCGGTCTGGAAATCTATAAAGATGACCGGGCCGAACTGGGCATGGGTAGTATAGGAAAGGAAGAAAATGAAAAAAGGGGTTAATACTTTAGGCATATGGGTGCAGTGGTTTATTGGAAAATTTCAATGCAAAATAAGATACGGGATGAGAAAAAAGGTTGCCTGGGGTTTGCCTCTTGGACCCCCTTTGCCCCCTGTACTTCGACCTGCTGAAGCTCAACCTGGTGCGATGGTTCGACCTGCTATACCCGTCCTTTTGCTACAGCTCACCAACCGCAGCTCAGCAACCAAGGGGGTACCTTATCGACTTTAATCCTGCGTGTGGCTAAAGTCTACACATTTCGCTAAAGGCATCTTAATATCTTTTATCGCGCAGAGACGCAGAGGCGCAGTTTAATTTTTCCTTTGCTCCTTCTTTGGCCTCTTCAGCCAGCCGTTCCGCCGTTCCGCCGTTCCGCCTTTGAATTAAATCCCTTCATGCACATCCTCCTCCTCTTCTTCCTCTGCTTCTTTTTCGGCTCGCTTGCGGTCCATGTTTGCCTTGAACTGGTCCACTTTTTTAGCAACAAATTCCATCACGTTATGGCCGGCGGCGATAATTTCGTCCTGGTACCGGGTGATGAGGTATGTGGCTGCGGAAAACAAAGCAAGGGTGACCCATCGTTTCATGGGTTTATTCTTTGAACCGGACATGATGGCATTGGCGATCAGGCCGGAAGCGAGAGCTGCTCCTTCCTTGAGTATGTCAGATTCATTATCAATGGAGTCGGTAAGACCTGAAAAGGCATTCTTGATCAGGTTGATGGGTTTGATGTTTTCGTATTGCTCCTTGACGTTATCCTTCAGTTGTTTCCACTGAATATCCTGGTCACGCTCCAGTTCCTGTACGCGTGCCTGCAACATATCGATATCGGTGATCTCAGTCATTGTGCTTGTCTTTTAAGATTTGGGTGATCAAGCCATTCATCAATGGTTTGCGAATCATCTTATAGCGTCTGAAATACACAAAAATGGTAATCAGCGTAAACGCCGCAGCCATCAGTAAAAAGCCAGAGTACATGTTGCCCATCAGATGACCGATATATAAGGCGAGTCCCATACCCAGCATAAACAGTACAATGAAGACCAGTGCCCATACAACGAGGCTGGCTAATAAGGAAGAGACTACCCTGGTCGCAATGCCAGTGCCTCGAAGGGTGTAGAGTTCAACATTTGTCTTGACAAATTGCTCCACATCATCCATCAATGGAATGGTGTCTTCGGGTTTTGGTTTCATAGTTGATTACCTTTTGTCTGAACTGACCCGACACCTCTATGTATATTGATCACCGAAGGACTACCTACGGTCATTGAAAACATAAAAGGGGTGAGCCTGCAGGTTTTGTATTAACGCTGGTAAAGATACATGAAATGAACCTTTAAAAGACAAAACCTAAAGGATGCTGTGGATCCGTTTCCGGTATTCCACAGCTATCCTTCCTGGTTATTTCAGCTCAGTGAATTTTGCTTTTGCCTGGTTAGCCTTTCCATTTGCGTCATGCAATTCCTGCATAAATGGGGTCTTGACTGCCTCGACAAGGTGATTGGCTTTCTCTTTGATACTGCCCATCAAGTCTTCGCCCTTTCTTGTCATTTTTCCGCGGGTGTTTGACCCCTTATCCGGAGCAAACAATACGCCCAACACTGCTCCAACGGCTGCGCCGGCAACAATACCCAATACTACTCTTGATGTTTTCATGACATTATTTATTTTAATGATTAATTGAATACAAACGCAACTAAAGCGGTGAGTCTTCCTTTTTATTACTTCAGCAAACACATAAAAAACCCGATCCTGTCTGTTCAGACAGATTATCCAGTATAAATAAATCTGTAAAGTGGTGAGAGGTGATCCAGATGCTCTGATAAAGACACTGTATCGGTGGTGAGTATCAGTAAAACGGTGGATGTTGTCCAAAAGTTTTGTGGGATGGAATAAAAAATACTTAAATTTTTTAAATAAAGGAATTATATAAAAGTGCCAGATAATTGTATAAAAAATCGGGAAAAGGTCATTGTAAGGATTCAAGTGGAGACGCGCATAATGTGGAGACGGGCATCATGTAGAGACGCGATAAATCGCGTCTCTACATGATGCCCGTCTCTAAACATCACTTTTCATTTTTCACTTTTCACTTTTCACTTAATTTTCACTCCAAACCACTTCCCCCTTCGGATTGATATACACAATCGTGTTTTCAAACGCAGTACCAGCCTCCATGCGGGCCATTCCGTTTTTAAAATGATTGATGCCTGCATACTGTGGAGGAATCACTACTTCTCCCCTGATATTCATAAATCCCCATTTCATGTCTTCATCCTGGATAGGAATCAGGCCATAATTAAATGCACCCACATTGCGGTAAGGAAGATTATCTAAAACAACGGTGCCTTCCTTGTCAATCACTTTCCAGATTTTACTTTTTTTATCCTCGCTTCTGACCCAGACGGTAGCATAGCCTCCTGAAAAATCCCATCCGAAATCATATTCCGGAGCAATCACATATACTCCTTCGGTGTCGATATAACCTCCCTTGATCGTAAAACCATGCTCTGCTGCTGAATCATCCTGTTGCCACATCGCCCAGGCAAGGCCATCCACAAAATTTCCGGCTGACTGGAATTGTGCTGAAATAGCCCATTGCCCGGTAGAATCTATAAATCCTGTTTGTTCATCAGCACCAAAGACCGGAGCACGCCCTTCATTGAATCTGGGATGATTGACGGTGCCGGTATATTGTGGGTTGACAACCACCTGGCCGGTGGTATCTATAAATCCTATCCACCCTCCCAGTTTGATCGCAGCATATCCATTGTGAAAATCAGCTGCGTCTTCAAAGCGGCAGTGAATCACTTCTTTACCATAATGATCTACATATCCGTACAATCCATGTTTGTTGACATACGCAAATCCCTCGGTAAACGTACCTGCATTGAGATAGACGGGTTGCACCATCCATTGTCCTTTCTGATCGACGAAGCCATAATGCATTTCGGTGCCGCTCATGATCCCCACCTTTGCCATTCCATCAGAAAAGTCATCGGCTTCATCCCATTGAGGTTGCAAGACCGTTTCACCTTTTCTGTTGATATAACCCCATTTTCCCTTAACACGGATGGGATAGAGCGCTTCGATAAACTGATTGCAGTTGGTCTGCCGGTCTGCGTCCGATTCGGTTTTACCTTTTACCGCAGGAGCCCCTGGTTTGCAACCCAGAAATGAAAAAAGGGATAGCATGATCAACATAGCCGGGATAAGTTTCGATAGTTTCATGAGCACTTCAGCGTGTTCGCGAAAGTAAGAATTATGAAGTATTTCATGAGTTTCCACGGCTTGAAAGGCCGTGGCAATTCAATTCCCCGGGCTTGCAAGCCGGGTTTATTCTCATGGAAATATTTGTTGCCTGCAAACTTTTCCTTGCTCCCTGCTCCTTGCTCCTTGCTCCCTGCTTTTTTTAACTTCACCCTTCCATGACAACGATTGCCTATATCACCCCCAATTTCACGGCCAATGCCGTGCGGTTTATCGAATCCCTCACTACCCTCCATGACGTCCGCCTCGTAGTCATCAGTCAGGAACCTATCTCCCTGCTTCCTTCATGGCAACAGAGCCGGATCTCTATAGCACGGGAAGTAGGTGATGTTTTTGACAAGTGGACCCTGATCAAGACACTGACCGATCTACAGCGCATCACAGGCCCTTTCCATCGCCTCCTCGGCGCTACTGAACAGCTCCAGGTGCCCATGGCTGAAGCCCGCCTGGCTGTCGGTGTCCCCGGGATGAATACGGAGACTGCCCTCAATTTCAGGGACAAGGCGCGTATGAAAATGCTCTTTAATGAAAACGGAATTCCCTGCGCAAAGCATGCCCTGACGCATGATCTGGAGAGTGCTTTTGAATTTATCCGGAAGTGTCCCTATCCAGTGGTTGCAAAGCCGGTTTCCGGTGCAGGTTCGCAGACCACTTACAGAGTCACTAATGATGAAGAAATGGTGGCTGCCTTTTCCTCACTCGGACATGCGGTAGCAGAGGGCGTGATCATCGAAGAGTTTATCCAGGGAGAAGAATTTTCACTGGATACTTTTTCACCAATGGCAAGATACTGGGTCAAACGATCAATCATTATTATCCGACTCCACTGGAGGCGATGTCTAATCCCTGGATTCAATGGCGGGTGATGCTTCGCAAGGAACATCAGGGCAGGGCCTTTGATGATATACGCAAGGCCGGAAAAAAAGCACTGGATGTACTTGGTATGAAGACAGGCCTGAGTCACATGGAATGGTTCAGGAGAAAGACGGCAGCATCGCCATCTCCGGAAATTGCGGCCCGGCCTCCGGGAGCCCAGTTTACCACACTCATTTCACGCGCATGTGATTTTGATGCCATCAGGGCGTGGGCAAAACTTATGATCTATGACGAGCCCGTCTCTACAGACATCAAATACAGCAGCGGAGCAGCATACCTGCGAGGTCAGGGTGAAGGTCGGGTGTCGCACGTGGAAGGCCTCGATGTTGTGCGTGCAAAGTATGCTGACATCATCACAGATGTACGGATTCCTAAGCCCGGACAGGAAAAATCACAGAGCTACGAAGGCGAGGGTTTTATTATCCTGCGTCATCAGGATTCGAAGGTGGTGGATAGTGCCTTGAGGGATATTGTGGAGACGGTCAGGGTGGTGTTGGTGTAAGAGAGTGAGAGAGTAAGAGAGTGAGAGGCCATTCAGCTGGTGTTGAGGACACCATGCCAGCGGCAACGTGAGTTGTGAGTTGTGAATTGTGAGTAATGAAAACGTTAGACGCGAGATGACAACACAGATATCAAAGAAATCTTTCGGTACCGCACCAGGTGGCTATGAGGTCACTGAATTTACGTTGATAAATGGTCACGGCATTGAAGTTAAGGTGATCAATTATGGTTGTACGATCACTTCGTTGAAAGTACCTGACCGGCATGGAGTGTTTGCGGATATCGTGCTGGGGTATGATGATCTGGAGGGATACCTCCAATCGAATGCATATATCGGTTGTGTCGTAGGTCGGTTTGCGAATCGGATAGCCCATGGAAAGTTTTCACTTGAAGGAAAGGAATATGTGCTTGCACAAAACCTGCCTCCGCATCATTTGCACGGAGGTGTCAAGGGTTTTAGTCATGCTGTTTGGTCTGCAGAAGAAATAGAAACTAAAGAGGGTGTTGGTATTCGATTCACGCACGTGAGCCCTGATGGTGATGAAGGATATCCTGGTAATCTCCAGATGGAGGTTACGTATATGCTGAGGGATGATGATACACTTTCATTTGACTATCGCGCGACGACAGACCAGCCGACCATCCTCAATCTGACGCAGCATACCTACTTCAATCTCCATGGAAGTAATGAGCCTATACTTGATCACCTGTTGACGATCCATGCGGATCATTTCCTGCCTGTAGATGAGACGATGATCCCCACCGGAGAGATCAGAAGTGTTGATGGCTCTCCTTTTGATTTCCGAACATTTAAATCTGTCGGTCGTGATATCGGAGTGGATGATCTTCAGTTAGCTATCGGACATGGCTATGATCACTGCTGGGTGTTTAACAATCCATCCCAAGACATGCATCATGCTGCCACACTCTATGATCCTTTGAGTGGAAGAAGAATGAATGTATATACCACCGAACCAGGAATGCAGTTGTACACCGCTAATTTTTTACAGAGTAAGATGGCCGGTAAAAACAATGTTGCCTTGACTCCACGCAGTGGGTTGTGCCTGGAGACGCAGCATTTTCCGGATTCACCTAATCAGCCGGGATTTCCATCTGTGGTGTTGCAACCGGGAGAAAATTATCGCTCAAAAACGCTGTTGAAATTTTCTTTGGAAAATTCTTGAGGTTTAAAATAATATCGTAGGGGTTCAAAATTTTGAACCCCTACAATATTATTTTAAACCCTTTTTCACTTTTCATTTTTCACTTTTCGTTTTTCACTTAAAGTGAAACAATCTTGATCTCCACCCGCTGATTTCTCCTCCGGCCATCGACTGTTTGATTGGTCGCGATAGGTTGACGCTTGCCATATCCCTTGTAGGTGATACGTGATTGAGGAATGCCTTTGTCATAGAGATACTCGGCGATATCTTTTGCACGGGCTGTAGAGAGGCGATCGCAATAGGCTTCTTCCGGCAGACTGTTGGTGTGTCCACCGATTTCGATATTTACCTGGTCGTTCTCTTTGAGAAAGGTGTATATCTCTTCGAGTACAGCATAGGATTCAGGTTTGATGGTAGCGCTGTCTGCTTCGAAGTACAGCTTGTCTACGCGAATGGTTTGTCCTACGGCAATCGTTGCGATGTCGAGTGTCTTCAATACTTTTTCGCCCTCCATCATTACGGTCGTAGTGGCAATACATCCATTGGCATCCACCACACTGAGCGTGTGTGAGCCTTCAGGTAGTTTTGTTGCCTGGGCGATTGTCTCCCCATTGCTCCACTTGAATTCAAACGGCTCCACTCCACCTGTCACCTTTGCTGTTGCTTTTCCATCTGTAGCAAGTATGTCAGAAGATTTAGCATTGATCAGTGTGGTCACTGTCATGACCGGTGACGCAGGAATAATCGCACTGGCCAGGATGGATTTGCCTAACTGGTCAGTCACGGTAACCTGGTATAGTCCTGCTGGCAATCCTGTAACTTCTTCGCCTGATCCGGAAGGGATGCTCCAGCTATATCCATAAGGAGGGACACCTCCCGCGGCTTTTGCCAACAAACGACCGGTGGCCATGCCTGTACATACCGGTGTGGATTTGACTTCGATCACAGCGGCCAGTTCATTTCCTTTCACTACAGGCTCTACGACCTTGGTGGTGTCTTCGATCACTCTTGACAATCCGTTGTGTCCGGCCATCCAGACATTTTTTCCGGGGCCCTGGGACAGCAGGATCATCTGATCAGTGGCACCTCCTTCATTCATGCTGACTACTTTTTCCTGGTAAGGGTCGTATTTAACGAGCATATTGGAAGCGATGTAGATGAGTCCTTTCGAATCAGAGGAGAGTGCCTTGACGGGTCCTTCGACGAGGTCGCGCCATGCATCAATCGGATACCAGCGGTTATAGGCATCGACGAGCCACATATTGCTGTCAGCCGCCATCCAGGCACCTTCTGAGGTAGAGGTGATGCCGGTGATGGCCTGCTCCTTTTCATACAGCTTCCATTTCTTACCGTCTATCCGCACGACGCCTGCCCTGGAGCCGATCCAGCGGATACCGGATGGATCTGTGTGGATAAAGGTGATTTCATTGCTGGCCAATATCCCATCAGCCGTTGTATACTGCTTGACTACTTTTTCCTGCGGTATGGAGACCGTGGAGACACCATTGTTGGTTCCGACCCAGATCATGGTCTTGGTCACGTCCATGCATGTTGCCCCGGTACCTGCATCGACTGTGAGTACTTTGCCGGTAGCTGTAAAACGTATGGAGCCGTCCTTAGAAAGAAGGATCAGGCCATAATCCGGGGACCAGTCCACATCCATGATCTGGTCTCCTACGGACATTGGTTGAGCCCGGTTGTTGTTTGATGGAATCATAAAGACATCTACACTAGTGGCCACGTAGAGGTTTCCTGATCCGTCATGGGCGATGGCCCTGTAGGCTACCTTTGGGAGGTATACCCTCGATTTGCTGGACGGCTTTGAGTGATTGGGCCTGGGCAGCATAGGATAGAAAAAGGGCAATGATTCCGGGAATGATATTTTTAATGAATGGCATACGTAGTGATTCTTTTCACAAAACGGACCATGATGGGTCCGATAATGGTTAACTGTTAATAGCAGGGGGATAGTATCTCTCTCTGGAGGTGCTAAGATAAAATAAGATTTTCCTTGTCATCATATTCTACCGAGAGCTTCACTCTCATACCTAAAGCATCCATGACAGGAAGGATCGTCAACAACCGAAAGTTTTTTGTATTGTTTTCGATTTTGGAGATTTGAGCTTTCTGCACACCAATCAATGCACCAAGTTGCTCCTGGCTTAACCTTTTACGTTTTCGTGCTTCTTTAATCATCGCGCCAAGGATATCCATCCGAAGTTCGTATTCAAATTTTTCTCTGGACGGTGTGCCCCGTTTACCAAAAAGTTCTTCTGTCAGATCATCTATAGATTTAAGTTTCAACTTAGTCTTGTTCATTCTAATTAAAATTTAAATACGAATTCCTCAATCGTTGTGCTTTTTCAATTTCTTTTAATGGCGTCTTTTGGGTGCGTTTATAAATTCCATGCGTGCAGACGACCAGTGCCTTTTCTGTTGGACTCCAAAAGGCAAACAACCTCACCTGTCGATTTGCATATTTTGTTCTGAATTCCCAAATATTTTTATTCAATTTCTTAAATAATTCGGGGTCATTAATTTCTCTTGATTTCTCAATGTTAAAAGTGACCTTGGCCTTGATTTTCTCATCAAGGCTTTGAATAAAAGACCAGGCTTCATCCATAAAGAGGATGTTAAATCTAGTTTTCATCTGGTGAATGCAAACTAAGGTTACAAATATATAAAAGTTTCCTTTAGGGGATACTTTTAAAATCCTTACAGTGGTTTAAGTTAGGGTGTATTGCAGCCAAAAAGCAAGTGTAAACTAGCTGTGCGCTAAATATTCAGCATAAATTACACCATGAAACGTAAAATCAGGATGGGCATGATCGGCGGCGGCCGTGGGGCATTTATCGGTGCAGTGCATCGCATGGCGGCGGCGCTGGATGGTCAGATAGATCTGGTGTGTGGTGCCTTCAGCTCAGACCCTGAGCGCTCCAGGCTGAGTGGCGGCGACCTATTCCTGCCGGCAGAACGATGCTATGGTACCTACGAAGAAATGATCCGGACCGAAGCCACGTTACCTGAACATGTACGAATGGATGTTGTCTCTATTGTCACTCCAAACCACATGCATTTCGGTCCGGCGATGATGGCACTTGAACATGGCTTTCATGTAATCTGCGATAAGCCGGTTTGCCTCAACCTGCAGGAAGCAAAAATCCTTCGGGAGAAGGTGCAGTCAACAGGGCTTTTGTTTGCGCTGACGCATACCTACACCGGCTATCCGATGGTCAAGCAAGCCAGGCAGATGATAGCACATGGTGAGTTGGGGACGATACGAAGAGTAGTGGTAGAATATCCGCAAGGATGGCTCAGCACTGACCAGGAATCCACAGATCATAAGCAGGCGTCATGGCGCACTGATCCGGAGCGATCCGGAGCGGCAGGTGCTATGGGAGATATCGGGACACATGCTGAAAACCTGGCGGAGTATGTCACCGGCTTGAAAATTGAATCTATTTGCGCTGACTTATACGCACATGTTCCAGGGCGCAGACTCGATGATGATGGAAGCGTATTGCTGCGGATGGATAATGGTGCACGTGGTGTATTATATGCGAGTCAGATATCGGCGGGGGAGGAGAACAATCTCAAGATCCGGGTTTATGGTGAAAAGGGTGGACTCGAATGGGCACAGATGGAACCCAATTCACTGATCGTTCGCTGGCTTGACAAACCAATGCAGGTCTATCGGACGGGTGTTGGGCCGCTATATCCGGAGGCCCAGGTACACACGCGTATTCCTGCGGGTCATCCGGAAGGTTATCTGGAAGCATTCGCTAACATCTATCGTAATGTTGCTTATTGTCTGCAGGCAAGGATCGCTGATGAGGCGGTCGATCCTTTGTATCTGGATTTTCCCACGATCAATGATGGTGTCAGGGGAATGGAATTTATCGAGGCTGTGGTTCGTTCAGGCAAGGATGAAACGACGAAGTGGATACTTCTGCCGATGGTGGAGTAGTTAAGAAATGCACAGGCATACATTGTGTCGTATGATACATTCGCTTTTATCCGCACGTGTGAATTGTATAATTCAATCCTATAATTGTATAATGGTTTGCGTTGTAAAGAAGGTAGATTTACAACATCAAAGAATATAATTATAAAGATCATTAGTTCTTTTTTGGGGTGTTATGCAAAGGCCACTTTATTTTCCCATCCGGATAAGATCCGGTCTGAAAAGAAGTGGTTTTTTCGTTACCCCATGCGATCACAAAAGAAAAACATCGTGACGAGTCAGCAATGAAACTTGATTTGCAAAAACGATTTTTACTTGTCATTCCTTTTTGCTTTTGTCTCTTCTGTAAAATGTTCAATACGCTTTCCCGGCGCATTTTTTTCTTTGTTGTATGCTGCTGATCCACCCTTGGGAATCGTGAGTGTCTTCCAATCTCCTTCGTTGAATAACCTGGCCAGGTATACGATCTGTCCGATGTGATAGGCATAATGTGCCATTTGTCTCATGATGGCTTCCAACACCGTTTGGCCCATGTTGCGGATATAAACCGTTTTGTCAAAGTCTTCCGGGTGCAGTGTGTTTAGTGCGCTGAATACACAAGCCCACCCTTCATTCCATTGTTTCATGACCTCATCGCGGGTTTCGATGGTTTCTTCAAATTCGGAATCGCGATCCCGCCATTCTTTTTCACCATCGGTGGTGAGGAAATCTGTCCAGCGGGAGAGCATATTGCCATGCAGGTGCTTGACGATCACGCTGATGCTGTTGCTCTTCTCATCGGGCATCTGGAATAGGGCTTCGTCAGTGATCTGCGCCATGGCCTTTTCACCAAGGGACTTATAGTATTCAAATACATTGATAGTGTTTTTTAATGTTGAGTCTGTCATGCTTTAAATCTATGAAGAATTCTTTTTGCGGAGTTTGCATGAAAAATTCAATCTCCGTGTGCTCCGTGTTCTCCGTGCGAAATAAAATGGATTCCCTAAGATCACACTTGATATTTGCGCGCAGAGACGCAGAGGCGCAGCGAAAAATGAATGTCGTACAGATCACACTTGAAATTTGCGCGCAAAGACGCAGAGGCGCAGTGTAAAATGGATTTCGCGCAACGACGCAACGAAAATGGATCTCGCGGAAAGGTGCAGTATAAAACATCCTCCTTGTACTCCTTGCCCCTTGCTCCTTGCTCCTTGCTATTCCTATCTTTGTGAAATGAATCTAAAATCAATACTCGACGAAGCTCTGATCGTCACAGAAGAAGCTGCTGCGTTCATACGCTCGCAAGCCGGTAAAGTGACTGCAGAGGATGTCATCTCCAAATCAAGAAACAGCCTGGTGAGTTATGTGGATAAAACCGCGGAAGAAATACTAGTAAAGGGTCTCAGCAAAATCCTTCCGAAGGCTGGGTTTATCACCGAAGAGGGAACAGTGGCTCAGCACACCTCCGAATATACCTGGGTCATAGATCCGCTTGATGGTACGACCAATTTTCTGCAGCAGATACCGATCTATTCCGTCTCTGTTGGATTGGTGTATGAAGGCCGGATCGTACTGGGTATCGTCAGTGATGTCGAACAAAAAGAAACCTTTTATGCCTGGAAGGGTGGTGGGGCCTGGTGCAATGGTGAGAAAATTTCTGTGTCCAACCGGACAGACGTCCAGGATGCTGTGGTGGCAACTGGATTTCCGTATTCCTCCAGGGATGTATTGCCACAGTTGACAGCAGTGTTCGAGTATTTCCTCAAGAATGCGCGGGGGATTCGTAGGCTGGGATCAGCAGCGATTGACCTTGCCTATGTGGCCTGTGGCAGGTTTGATGTCTATTACGAAACCACCCTAAACCCCTGGGATATTGCCGGTGGTATCATCCTGGTAGAAGAGGCGGGGGGGCATGTTTCTGATTTCTCCGGCAATAGTGAAATGATGGAAAACGGACAGGTCATTGCCGGTCCTGGACCTATCCACCAAGCCGTAGAGGGCCATATCCGCAGCATATTCGGGACTTAGTCGATGATGCCCCTGAGCAGGTCTATTTGAACATGGCTCAACAGGCGCCTTTGTGCTGCAGGTACTATCTTTGAAAATCTGGCGCAAGCCATCCGATCCGTCAGGGCAAATTCACTCAGGGCCGTATTGACCCTGATGATTATTGCCTTCGGGATCATGGCCCTGGTGGGGATTCTGACCTCCATTGATGCGCTCCTTTTTACCATGAATGACAATTTCTCCCGGATGGGTGCCAATTCATTTGAGATCAGGCCCAAAGGTTTCCAGGTGCATTCACGAAGGAACGGACGACAAGAAAAACAAGGCGATCCGCTTATTTTCCGACAGGTTATGGATTTCAAAGAAAGGTTTGATGTGCCAGGATCCAAAGTTTCGGTTTCCGGATTTTGCACTCCCAGCGCAACGTTGAAGTACGGTAATGAAAAACCAATCCGACCGTCCTGATATTTGGCGTTGATGAAAACTACCTGGATGTTCAGGCATTTGATCTGGATTACGGAAGGAACTTTACGAGTGTCGAGCAGGAGTCCGGTACCCACGTGGCGATCATCGGCATGGACATCGTCAATGATCTTTTTAACAAGAATGCCCTGGCTGCTATGGGCAAGGATATCACCATCGATAACCGAAGATTTACGGTAGTAGGTATCCTGACCTCCAAAGGAGCTTCGATGAACCAGAGTGCGGATCGCAGGGCACTCATTCCGTTATCCGTCGAAAGGCAAGTGTATGGGTATGCAGATAAAAATTATGATATCGATATATCCATAGCTTCTGCGACAGAACTGGATGATGCGATCTCCCACGCCACAGGAGTCATGCGCAATATCAGGAAGCTTCGTGCATCAGAAGACAATGATTTCGAGACCAAGCAGAGTGACAGCCTCATGACAATGCTCAAGGAAAATACGATGACGATACGTCTGGCCGCTATTGGCATCGGATTGGTCACCCTGATCGGTGCAGCTATCGGATTGATGAATATCATGCTGGTCTCGGTGACAGAGCGAACCCGTGAAATCGGGATCAGTAAGGCACTAGGCGCGACCCGTGCCAATATCCTGACACAATTCCTGACCGAAGCTGTGTTAATCTGTCAGATTGGTGGTGTCGTAGGAATTATATTGGGTATCGCAATTGGAAATGGCGTTGCGCTTATACTGGGAGGTAAATTTATCATTCCCTGGGCCTGGATTATCCTGGGCTTTATCACCTGTATGATTGTCGGACTGGTGTCTGGACTTTATCCCGCGCTCAAAGCGGCGAGGCTTGATCCGATCGAGTCATTGCGCTACGAATAGTACAAACAGGTTTTATTCATGATGATGCAAACACATCCATCACCATTTCGCTATTTTGAAAACATATCGTTCCTTACCGGAATCATCTACTGTTACAAAGTAGGTTCCTGGCGAACCTGCTATAAAAAATTGAAGCTGGTCTGTATCGGAATAAGAAGATGAAGAGACCATCTGGCCTACCGTATTGTGTATGGTCAAATGAACATACGCTACTTTTTCTTCGAACAGCACATTTACCTCTCCACTGGTAGGATTAGGGTAGATATGAATGTTGGTGTTGTCTTGAGCAGGATGGTAGGACGATACATACGTTGATTCCTTTGCGCCCAGGTCCGGAGCTGCCCCTTTAAAATCATAGAATCCCGGGATGTGTATTCCCTTATCGATCATCGGACTCCCCGCTGTCAATGTAAAATCACCTGACGCAGGATGCATAAACAATGGATCATCCTGAAATGGTGACTGGATGATAATCTTATCACTGCCTGATATTCCCGCAAGTTCGCTTTGCAACAACAGCACATCATCCACATCATGACAGGTATATTGCCCGTGAATCTCCTTGATAGTGGCAATGGGGCTTTGGTCTGCCGTGAAGTAATTGTCATGAACAGAAGTGAGTTGAAAATTTGTATTGTCTTTTAATCCCTGGAAGTAGCCAATCTTATTTCGTCCGGCATAAAATATATTGTTGATCATCGTCTCTTCTTTCCTCGCTATCCCAAAGTGTATAGGTGAAGCCAAGTGTATCATCACTATGGAATGTATTATTGAAAAAATAAACATTGCCCGCCTGATCGTCAGGTATGGCACCGCTATTTGATTTAATACCTACTCCCGCTGACTTGAAGTTCAACGGAGGGCTGCAGCCAATGTAATAAGGATCGTTCTGAATGTTATGTCTGCCAGCGATATGATGGATCGTGTTTCTGTAGAAATATCTCGGGCCGATGAGGGGAGGAGCCATCGAAATCCCTGCCATAGCGCCTTTAATCTCATTGTTCCACGCCCGGAGGTTGCTCCACTGGCCATCACATTCAATCGCATCAAAATTATAGTTGAATGTATTGTCATAGATATCCGCTTCCTGGATGATACCATTTTCAAATTGTTTGACTATTCCTGAGCAGGTGCCTTCAAAAAGACATGTCCTGATCGTGATATGGCTTCCGTCTTCAAGAAACACGGCACCGTTTTCAAATTGCCTGGCCACCGATGTAGGTACGAAAACAGATTGATCGGAAACTGATTTTTTTAACATACCGTGCGACCAGAGGCCTGTTTCATCCTTGAAAGAACAGGACTGCATGAGCAGGTCATCGCATGTGCCTCCAAAGCTCAGGTGAAAATTATTGTATGCAAAATTGCAGTTGGAAAAAACAACCTGATGGACGTTCCGAAAATCAAAAGCAATGGCCGCATACCCTAATGAAAACAAAGGCACGTTCGATTTAGCAAAATTCTTAACTGTAATCCCTTCAAAACGGAGATAGGCTTTATAATTGTTGCCATGCACTGTCAGGAAACGAAACGCCTGCGACAATACAACCTCGCCCACATTTGGATCTGTGCCTTCGGCGGTGTGTATATAAATAAATTGATCATCTCGTACAAAGCCATCATATTGAAAACCTAATCCTGCCAGGCTGAAGGTATCGACCAGGAGGTTGGAATAGAAAGAAGGATATGGATACAACATCTTTCCATTCAGCAGGCACAAGTTTGTATACGATGCCGCTTCGGGAAGTGTCGCGCTGTACAATTTTGGGTTGTCCACATTTTGAATCCATTGCAATGGCTGGTGATATCCGCCATCGATTATCGGTGCAGTGCCTGGTGCTGCCATAAAGACTATAGGCTCTTCTGGTGAACAATCTCCTGTTAAAACAAGCGACAAACCATTGTCTGTATATACTCCATCCATGAGCATGATAGTGGTACCGCACGCAACCGGTGATCCCAGCAGCGTTGTTAGATTTCCTGGTATCGCCTCGGTATACGTTGTACCGGAACCATTTGGTGACACCCATTTTATACTACTTGTTGGCTGCACTGTAAAGACATCGTCCGTGGAGATGATCTGCGCAGACAGCTCAATAATATCCAGATCGGGAATAGAATCAACTAACCGGCAACGTACTTCATATAGCGTGGATGGTTGGAGATTAAACAAACTTCCTTTAAAATACTCCGCTCCAGATATCGTGACTCTGTCTGCTTCAAATCCGGACTTCCAATCCGTATCTGTTATTGCTTTGTATTCTATAAGACAATGACTGCTGTAATCTGGATCATAACCCGAAAGCAAAATGACTTCAACGCCTGCAGCATGTGTAGAAGGATGCAGGACCAGTTGCTGGGCTTGCAGGTGTCCTGCAAGAAGAAGAACAGCAAAAATGAAGTGTGTACGCATCTTGTTAATTACTAAAAACGATTTTTGGCTAATGCCGTTGTTGGTAAGTGGAGTATATTATCTGCTTTGTAGTCAGCGTGAAGCGTAACCAAAAATAACCTGCAAGCCCTGCTAATAGTGATGCGAGAAGCACCGCAATCTTTGCGCCGTTAATCACCTGGGTGTCTTCGAATGCCAGCAGTGTAATAAAAATAGACATTGTAAATCCAATACCGGCCAGTATACCTGCACCAAGTATGTGTCGTCTTTTTATTCCTTCAGGTAACACACACCAACCCATGACAATCCCGATCAGTGAAAAGGCAAGAATGCCTGCCGGCTTTCCTGCTGTCAATCCCAGTATGATACCTAAGGAATTTGAATTCGTTAACCCGCCAAGGAAGTCTGCAGGTATCACCACAGTGGTATTGGCAAGCGCAAAAACAGGAAGGATCAGAAATGCGACGGGCTTGTGTAGAAAATGTTGTAGCTGGTAAGAGGGAGAAGATTCCTTTCCGTCTCCAAACGGAATAGCAAATGCTAACAGGACACCGGTTATGGTGGGATGAATACCGCTTTGATACAGGCAGTACCATAAGACAACACCCAGGCTGAGATAGATCCAAAGTGCAGTAATCTTACGCCTGTTGAGCAAAAGCAGTAATCCAAATAAAGCACCGGAGAGGCCCAGGTATAACCATGTCACTCCATCTGAATAGAAAAGTGCGATGATGATGATCGCTCCGAGGTCATCGATAATCGCCAGGGCCGTCAGGAATACTTTGAGCATCAGTGGGACGCGCTTGCCGAGCAATGACAGGATCCCGAGTGAAAAAGCAATATCGGTTGCCATAGGAATGCCAAACCCATTTTCAAATGAAGTCCCGTGATTGAATCCAAAATGAATAGCTGCCGGAACCGCCATGCCTCCTACTGCAGCCATGATAGGTAACATCGCTTTCCTTCGCTCCGCAAATTCTCCGACATATATTTCACGTTCGATTTCAAGTCCGACCAGCAGGAAGAACAGCGTCATCAGGCCATCATTGATCCAGAACTCAACTGACTTCGACATCAGACCAGCGTGCCAGAGATGCTGATAGGATGGGCCTATCGCTGAGTTGGCCAGCGATAATGAAACCAACGTGCAGACGATCAGGATCAGTCCGCCAGCTTTTTCACTTTCAAAAAATTCGGAAAATAGTTTTGTTGGATTCATGGGTCATCGTGGTCGGAGGACAATATAGGGAATATCATTCCATCCTATCCAGATGCTTCGTCGCCTCCCGCACGGTAAGTCCGGAAAGCGTGTTTTTCTTGAGAAACGACCTGACTTGGGCAGGATAGACTCTTGCATGCTGCCGGAGTGCCCAGCCACAAGCTTTCCGCAGAAAAAATTCCTTGCTATCTGCCACCTTGCGGATCATTTCAAACAACAGTTTTTCATCTGTGGCTTCCTTGTACATGAGTTGATGAATGATGGCCACGCGCTGAAGCCACATATGGTCTGTTTCAATCCATTTGCAGGCATACTCATGCTGAAGCTCAGGAAATCGTTTAAAGTGCATGCCCACAAGCTTGGCAAGCCAGTCAACCGTATCCCACCATGAATTGGTAATAATACATTTTTCAAGTACCCGAATCCATGATTTGTTCTGGTGTGGCAACATCCGCTGCATCATATCGAGTCCGACATATTGGATCTCCCGGTATTCCTGATCATAACACAATCGGACAAACTGTTCAAGCTGTTTTCCTGTATACATGCCATGAGTTGCAAAGAAGTCTTTCGCCATCGCCATCCATTGTGGAGCCCCTAATCCGCAGTAATCAAACTGGTGCTTCATGTAAGCACTTTGCTGCTCCGCCCGAAAAGGGTCGCCTGCACTGACAAAACGGTCGGTGATTAACTGGAGATATTGTTCAGGTGAAATTTCAGGTGTAAAGGTTTTCTTCATTTTTATAGCATGGATTGGCTAAAGAAATGCAACACTTGAGGATAAAAATAGTCTTTAAGTTTTTGACGTTTTGTCGCGTCACCGGGCCCGTGGTCGACGGATCAGGGCCTGGTTTGTTTGATTGGTAAGCGGTATTCTGTAATCATTAATCAGTATGCGGTATTCTGTATGCGGTATCCGGTAAATTATTAGTCTGCTTTCTTGTAAAGGACGTAGTAATCCGGATCGACAGAAAAGGACTTGACCTGATCTTCCATTTTTAGTTCCTGCCACTGTGCGGTGGGCTTAAGGATGATTTTATCTCCACTATTGATCCTCACTTCCACAGGCATATTGAATCCATCTACAATCTTTGCATACCGGTAGTTTAGTTTTTTTCCTTTCATCTCGTACTCTACTACTGGGATGCGGGTATCGCGCAGATATTGATTAAAGAAAGCTTTCAGGTCTTTGCCCGTTTGGGTGGCGATATAATTTTCGATCTGCTCGGTGGTCACGGTCTGATGATAAAAATCACGCTGGAGGCCTCGTAAAACACTTCTCCATTTTTCATCATCCCCAATCCAGGTGCGCAGGGTGTGTAACATATTTCCTCCTTTAGGATACATGTCACCGGATCCTTCCTTGTTGACATTGTAGGTTCCGATGATTGGCTCGTTGTTCATGATCGTGCGTCGGGTACCAATGACATAATCACTGGCCGCCTGCTGACCGAAGTGATAATCGAGATAGAGGCTTTCCGCATAGTTGGCAAAGGATTCATGAATCCACATATCAGCGATGTCTTTGTAGGTGATGTTGTTGGCCCACCATTCATGTGCAGATTCATGCACGATGATAAAATCCCATTTCAAGCCCCATCCGGTAGATGACAAATCGCGCCCCAGATAGCCCATTTGATATTTGTTTCCATAGGTGACACAACTCTGGTGCTCCATACCCAGATAGGGCACTTCGACCAGTTTGTAACCGTCTTCATAAAAAGGATACGGACCAAACCAATATTCGAATGCCTTTATCGTCCGATGTGCATCTTTGAAATGTTCCCTGGCTTTATCATAGTTATCCTGCAACACATAGAAGTCCATATCCAGGACGCCCTTTTCTCCATGAATCGTATCGGTCCAGTGGGCATACCGGCCTATATTAAGGTTGACACCGTAGTTGTTGATTGGATTGGAGACAAACCAATGGAACGTCTTACGGCCATCCGGCAGGTAATCAATATGTCTCAACCTTCCATTGGAAACATCGGTCAAGGATGGTGGTGCCGTGATGCGGATCAGCATACTGTCGGGCTCATCGTACATGTGGTCCTTGCATGGCCACCATACACTGGCACCAAGCCCCTGGCAGGAGGTGGCGACAAAGGGGTTGTCGTTGTCGTCTTTTGACCAGGTGAGTCCACCATCCCAGGGAGGACGTACCGCAACCACAGGAACGCCTTCATATTGAATCGTAATCTTGTCACGATCCCCTGCTACGAGTGGATACGGAAATCTGATATGGTAAACATTTCCCTCTCGTGTGTAGGAAAGTTTCTGCCCTTTATAATCTACATGGGTTATCGCCAGTGGTTCCTGCAGATCTATCTGCATCACTTGCTGTGGAATGATCACAAAAAAGTAAATCGTATTGGTACCCTTGAGTGATTTTCCTTCCACATCTACATCAATAGCCAGGTCATAGTAACTCAGATCCCACCATGCACGCTCCGGTGTTATACTGCCACGCAGGGTGTCCTGACGGGTAAACGGTTGGGCGTTTGCCTGCAAGGTGATAAAAATCGCGTTGATGATGAGTGCCTGAATAAGTGAATTTTTCATGTAATTATAATTGTGTTTTCGGTTTCGGTATCCATTTCTTCAAGGATAACGTAAAATCAAATTTACATCTGCCTAACAGGAGGTCAAGTAATCAGCTTTTATTTTGGATTAAAGTTGCTGGATTACCGATGTAGGTGCCTGGCACCAAAAGATCTTTTACGACAACCGATCCCATACCGACCAGTACATCATCGCCAATAGTTATAGTATTTCTTGTGCTGGAATTTGCTCCCATAAAAACCCTGTTACCAATTTTACAGTTGCCACTAATGTTTACGCCCGGGGACGTGGTGAAAAAATCACCTGTGATATTGTCGTGACTAATGGTAGTACCCGGATTAATAATACTGAAACTTCCGATTTCAACATCACAACTCAGGAAGACCTGTCCCAATACCACAGAACCTTCACCGATCTTGGTAAAGGGTGTCAATTGTGCACTTGGATGGACTACTGTTGCATATCGCGTATGGGGTGGAAGCGCATTTCGGATTCTCATTCGTGATTTAATGTCTCCAATTGCAATCACAACGAAATCAAATGGTATGCTTGTAAAAGAAAGTGGCAATACATTTACACCCAGTACATTTTCCATGTTGTGAAATGCCGGTTCGACAAGAAAACCAACTCTCTTATTTAGGTTCTCCCAGCCAATGAGCTCACCAAGGACACACAATACTTCCTTTCCCAGCCCTCCGGCACCAATTATTCCAATTGTAGTATCTGATCTGAGAGATTTTATCATTCTGGATGAGAAGGCTTGTTTAAAAAAATCTGTTCCTCAAGAGCTCGCAGTGTTTGGGTGTTTCGGTTGTGATGCAAGAGATTTATTATTTCGTTTCTGTTTTTGAGTACTGTTTCATCGTCCAATACGAGGTTACCATCCTGACTATCGTTCAAAAAATCTTCTTCAAAAATATAAACCTTTATCCGGTTTTTTTTCAACCATTTATAGACAATGTTCTTGACCGATAAATAGACCTTTGTGCCGGTATAAAGCATGTAAAGGATATTGCCAAGACCCTGTTGCCTCTCATGCAAAAAAACAGCCGTTGGGTGCTCTTGAAGGAATGTATAATATTTACTAAGTGGCATGTGTTCATCAAGGAATGTAACCTGTGAACCAAGTTGCCTTTGATACAAGGCTTTTATTTTTGATTTATAGCGCGGGAATTGTCCATACGTCAGCGGCAGAGAATAGGTGAGGGTATTGTCTGTGATTTTTACAAGGACCTTCAATACATCTGCATGATTATTTTCAATGGTTGCAGAATTTCCTATCAGGACCTTCCTGGATGCTTTGTGGGTGAACCCTGTTTCCGGGGGAATGATGTCCGAAAAATTAAAAAATTGAAAAAACTGCCAAGAAGGAAGTTTGATCCTTGTGTTTATCATATTAATCTCATCTTCTATATACCAAAGTATGCTGTGAATTCTCGGTATGGCTTTCAGCAAGGAGTAAATGGGAGGTTGCCTGAGTCGAAATAAAATAAAATAAAATTTTCGTAGATCATATCTGAACTTTATTTCTGGTAGTAACCATAGGAGTTTTCTCGTTTCAGGCCCATACAAATCCCTCCTGAACTTATTTGTTTGCTGATAAATTTCTGCCCCATAGAAGCACCAGCAATGAATCATTTCAGGGCGTGATCGATAGATAATATCTGCCTTAACATTGTCCAAGAAATAATGAAAAGCAATATCCATGTTCACGAACTTCTCAAGAACTATTTGCTGTCCATGCCCATCTGAAGACACCTCTATCGTGTGTTCATCTATGTTTATGCAAGATTTCTTTGTTGCGGAATCAAGTATTACATAGTAAGAGGTCCAATTCGTTGTGCTAAATGTCTGCCTGACCCAGCCTAAAAACTTCCTGTCCGAAAACAAATGGATTGCCCTGACCGGGTGCTTTTCAGGCATGATGCAGGGCATTAATAAGAGTAGCTATCACCTGATCCTGCTGGGATTGAGTCATCGTGTGAAAAATCGGAAGGCACAAGATTCGCCTTGAAATACTTTCGGCTATCGGTGTGGGGCCAGCATATCCTTTTGTAAAGCTGAGGGAATTTAAAGCAGGATAAAAGTATCTTCTTGGAAAAATATTTTCACGCTGAAGGCTTTCAAAAACATGTAGAAGGATTTCTTCTGTTGGGAAAACAACAGGGAAATATGAATAATTATACGTTACTTCTTCTGGAATTACTTGAAACGCCAGGTTTAGTTTCCTTTCAGTGAGATTTTCAAGGTAATAAGTATACTGCTTTCTTCTGCTTTTTAAAATCTCTTCGAAATGCCGAAGATTAACCAGTCCCATTGCTGCATGGAATTCTGAATTTTTACCATTAATGCCTACCTCACTGAATCTGTCAGGGCCATCGTGGCCAAAATTTCTGCGCATCTGGATTTCCTTTTCCAATTGGGGAGAGGATGTTACAATCGCGCCGCCTTCGATCGTGTGAAATAACTTCGTGGCATGGAAGCTCAAGGATGAAGCATAACCGTAATTTAAGACACTCTGATTTCCAACCTTAACGCCAAATGCATGGGCAGCATCATAGATTATAGGGATATCATGAGCCCTGGAAATGGCATCCCATCCTATCACATCGCAAGGCACCCCAAAACAATGAGTAATCAAAACACCGACGGTATCCTTGTCAATATGTGCTTCTGCCTTATTCGGATCGGCATTGAAAGTTTGTGGATCAATATCAATAAAAACAGGTATGAATTCTTCCCAAAGGATGGCGGAACAAGTAGCAATATATGAAAAGGGTGTAGTCAGTATCTTTCCTTTCCTTGGCAGCGTTTTCAAGAGTGCCTGCAAGGTTATAGTGCCATTTGTTAACATTATCAGATACTCTACTCCAAGAAACTCTTTAAGCTTTTGTTCGAGATCTACAAGCAAAGGTCCGTTGTTGGTGAGCCAGTTATTTTCCCAGATTTGCCCGATGAGTGCCTCATATTCTGCAATGGGTGGTAAAAATGGTCGGGTAACCTGAATCATCAGATAAAATTGAAAGTGAACGTTCAAATATATTGCTTTTTGGTGGTTCACTTCGGTGAGATATCTCAAGTCCCCGAACAATAGGCTTGAAGTCAATTTGAAAGATGCCTTCAGATCAGACGTAAATGTGTTTTGGCTATCATTATTATATGACATACCTTTGCTCGGATACCATGGTTTCTTTACCTATAACAGTTGCTTACCTAATACCTGTATCCTAATCGAACCTAGAAATGTCTATCAATAATAAACTGATTATTCTCTCAAACTGGTTAACTCACCGATTCCGGGAAAAGGCGTTCACAGAATACACTGTTTCAAACTTTGAAACAACCCATGTTCAACATCTTGTTTCTCTAAAAGATCGTATTGAACTGTTGAAGTATCTCCCTTCAAATGCAATAGTTGCTGAAATAGGCGTCAATGAGGGTGATTTTTCTACCCTCATCCTTGAGTTTTGTACACCACAAAAGCTAATTCTGATTGATGTCTGGGCATCGAAGCGCTATCATGGAGGTTTATTTGAAAAAGTGAAAAGTCGTTTCAACCATCAACTGGCAAGTGGACAGATTGAGATAATACGTGACCTTTCCTTTGGTGCCATTGCTTCCTGCCCGGATCAAACTTTTGATTGGGTATATCTTGACACAGATCACACTTACGCTACCACAAGGCGCGAATTGGAATTATTGCGTCCAAAGATGAAACCAGGTGGCATCATTGCAGGGCATGATTATATCATAGGCAACTGGAATGCTGGCTATCGCTATGGCGTTATTGAGGCCGTCCGGGAGTTTTGTCTGCAATACAATTGGGAAATGATTTTTTTGACCCATGAGTTGGATATTCCGCCAAGTTTTGCCATCAGGAAAATAGAAAAGCGATAAGTCATCGGTACCTCAGCACATCCTATATAGAACCTGCCGTCTGAAATTTAGCGTTCTATATCACTCCTCATTTTCGGTATCGGGGGGCCAAGAATGACCGGTCCATCTGTTGTCACAAGTACATTATCTTCTATACGGATACCGGTAAAGTTCCTGTATGGATCAAGTTTGTCATAACAGATAAAATCCTTGAATTTCCCTTCGTCCTGCCACATGTCGATCAGCTCAGGAATGAAATAAATACCTGGCTCTACCGTAATTACAAATCCTGGTTCCAATGCGCGTGCCATACGCAGGTATGCGGTTCCGAATTGCTGGCTTCGCTGGACCGTATCATCATATCCGACATAGTTCTCTCCGAGATTTTCAAGATCATGGACATCCAAACCGATCATATGTCCCAGGCCATGTGGAAAAAACAATGCGTGAGCACCTGCGGCAACGGCTTCATCTACATCGCCTTTCATCAGTCCGATTTGTTTCAATCCTTCCGCGATGATGCGCGCGGCACCGAGGTGGATATCAAGGTACCTGACTCCTGCTTTAACTGCCTCGATAGATTTCATCTCCGCCTTGAGCACCAGATCATATATTTCTGCCTGCATGGATGAAAATGTCGGACTCACCGGATAACTCCTGGTAATATCTCCGGCATATCCCATGATATTTTCTGCCCCGATATCACAAAGCAGCATATCTCCCTCCTTGAGCAGGCGGTGATAATCATTATTATGCAATGTCTGTCCCTGGATTGTGCATATCGCCTGGTAGGCAAGCCTGGCCTGGTTTGCAAACGCAACACCCTCGGCAATGCCTCTGATCTGCGCTTCATATTTTCCCGGGGCTACTGACTTTCTGATTTGGGTATGAATAGCAGCGGTAATGTACAGCGCCTGTTCCATCTGGTCAATTTCCTCCGGGGCCTTATGGGATCTCTGCTTGATCACGGCCCGTACAAGCTCCATGGAGTGACCGCTCTTTATTTCTTCTGTAGACTTATTGAGCAGCTCTGCCAGGTAAAATATTCTGTCTGCATGATATGGTGGCAGATAGTGTATTGATTTTCCATGCATATATCCATGCAAAGATTCTGCTGGGATAAATTCATCCGCTCCAATCTGCTTTATCCTATCACGCATCGCAGGTTGAGGTCCCATCCAAACCACATCTTCGATATCAGCATCGTTACCCACCAGGATAGATTTTCCACTATCCGCATCGATAATCCCTGAGAGTCCGGGTTGCGAAAATCCAAAATAGTAGAGGAAACTACTATCCTGACGAAACGGATAGGTGTTGGACTTATAATTGAAGGCTTGCTCCACGGATCCGGGAAAAAGGGCTACGCCTTTTCCCAAGGCAGCCATCAGATTTGCCCGACGGGCTGCATAAACAGAGGCATCGAAAAGTTTCATACGGGGAAGATAGCTAAATACCTTAAGTCAGAAACTGTCTCTTACTATTCCCATCATGATTTTTCTTCATTCATCGGGTTGTTAAATCAAATATTTCTATTACTTTTATCTTAATTCCAATTCTTTACTTATCCACCAGTTATCACCAAAAACCAAATTTCAAAATGAAGCTAGCACTCCTTTTTATCGTTGGGATCAGCAGTCTGCAAAATGTATTTTCCCAAGCATCAGATCTTCAGATAGTAGCAAGTGCTGGATCTTCTTTCGAAACAAATGAAATTATACTGGACTGGACTTTGGGAGAATTGATGGTCCAAACCCTGGACAGGCCTTCAGGTATGATAAGCCAGGGTTTTCACCAACCCCTATATACAATTGTAGACGTCAAGTATCTTCCTAGGGAACTTGGTAATATTATCGTTTCCCCAAATCCTTTTTCAACGGATTTTACTATTAACATGTCTTTCGTAAAACCGGAAACCGGCACAATAATGCTATATGATTTATCCGGTAAAGAATTGTGGAGAAAGGACTTTGAAGGAAATACTATAATGGAACAATATAACGCTTCAGCCTTATCCTCCGGATCCTACATGCTTGTGGTTTCCGGCGCTGATGATTCTTTTACATCTACCCATCAAATTTTGAAAAACCAATAATATGAAAAATGTATTGTTTTGGATCATTGCAATGACCCTTTCATTGCCTGTTATCGCCCAGTCACAGCCTCCTCAGGCATTCAATTATCAAGGAATTGCGCGTGATATTTCAGGAAATCCGCTTGTCAATAAGAATATTTCTTTACGCCTTTCCATACTCCAGGGAGCATTACCGGGATCACCCGTCTACCAGGAAACGCATAATGTGACAACAAACAAATTGGGAATATTTGCGATTGAAGTTGGGCATGGCTCAATTGAATTTGGTCTTTTAGATAATGTACAATGGGGAATAGCCGATCATTATATCCAGGTTGAGTTGGATCCGGATGGTGGTACAAATTATTCGTTACTGGGAGAATCCCAATTACTTTCTGTGCCTTATGCGCTCTACGCCGGAAATGCTGCCAGTGGAGAAGCTTTTTGGCAACCAAATGCCAACGGCATTCACTACAATGAAGGAAATGTCGGAATCGGAACTGACAATCCGACCGCGAAACTGAGCATTCACGGAAATGATCCAGTACTAAATGATCGTATTTATATTGATCTCAATAATGAATCTACATCTAATCGGTCGCTGGTATGGGTTAACCTGTCTGCTGGTGAACCGAATTCTGCAACATCCTTGCAGCATTTTGCAGAAACCTATGATTTTGATGGAGACAAATATTCTGATTTTGGTATACTCGCATCTTCAGGCCGCGGTATCATCCTGAGAGCTGACGATCCGAGTGGTGTAATCAAGTTTTTTGCAGGTGGATCTATTCAATCTTCACCGGAAAGAATGCGGATTAATGAACTTGGAAACGTCGGTATTGGAACCCAAAATCCAGCTTATAAACTATCCATCGAAGGTCTTGATGACACCGGTGATGCCCGTAACTATCTGCACCTGAATAATCAATCAACTTCAAACCGATCCTTTGTGTGGATGAGCCTGACCGCAGGTGAGCCAAATTCCACTACATCTTTACAACACTTTTCTGAAACGTATGACTTTGACGGAGACAAATACACAGATTTTGGTATTCTGGCTTCATCCGGTCGTGGCATTATCTTGCGGGCTGATGATCCTAACGGCGTTATCAAGTTTCTTGCAGGTGGTTCCATCCAATCATCACCAGAAAGAATGCGCATCAATGAGTTGGGAAATGTCGGAATCGGAACCCAAACTCCTTCGGCACGCGTACAAGTCGCGGGTGGAGATGTCTATATTCAGGATATTGACAACGGTGTGATCATGAAATCACCTGATGGAGGCTGTTGGCGTCTAACGGTAAACAATGACGGTACTATTAAAACCTCCGCCATTACCTGCCCGGACTGATTTCTGATTTGACCTGTCATCTTTCTAGTGACTACGGGATTGTTGTAACGGAAATTGTTTTTTCCTCCATCAGGGATGTACCCGCATATATTTCTTCCAGAGATCCACAAAACTCTTCGCCATGGCCTTGGCTGTTGATGCCTTGAAGACAATCACTTCATTACTGTCATCCGTGGCGGGAGCACCGCACGCTATGCAGTCTGTAGAGGCATTGTAAATGGCAATTTCGGTCAGGAATGGATTGAACTCTGACGGAGGAAGGATCAGGAAATTATTAGCAATCTCACGTTCGGTGACGTTGTAGCGCTTCTTGTATAACTGAAGATTTTTTTCAACCTGCGGTGTCGCGGGTACGATGTATTTATACTTCGTGCTTTCCCCCAGGTTGACACTTACGAGTTCCGAAAAATCCTTGTTTTCAATGTCGTAGTGAAGTGTTGGGCTGATGACCCAGACCTCCGTGGCCTTGTTTTCAAGCTTGATCAGTTGTTTTAGCGTCATGACTTTTTTTTGTAAAAATAGTCATTCGGCTGGCATTTGAGATCAGCTCATTCATCCTGCCCGTACACGGTAAAGGCAAGCAGGTTATTTGACGTTGAATACGCGGGAGATATTGAATCCCAGGTGAATTTCTCCTTTTCCCCATTCACCTACTGTCTCCGTGATAAATCCTTTCTCTATCATGGAAGTACTGTTACTGAAATGAAGCTGGAATACGTGTCCGCCGGTTTCGATGTCAAACCCCAGGCTGAGGGAATTATGAAATCCTTCTGCCAACTGGTTTGGAAAGACATAGATATATTCTGCGTTCAGCGAAACCCGTTTGCTCAGCTTGATTCGACCGCCGGCGCCAAGGGCGAGGACATCATTTTCTTCAGCACTTGTTTCGACCAGGTTACGATGTACCAGGGTAGGCACTAGCTCGAGACTGAAGGCATCTGAAAACTTCCTGCCCATGATCAGTTGAAAGGTGTAGAATAAATTGTTGCTGAAATAATTTTCCCGGTCCGGATCAGAGGGCTTGATAGTCTTGACAGCTGCTGATGCCATAAATGCTACAGTAAGCGGGGTGTTTTTCGCCCCTGTGCTTTGGCGTAGGAGTTTGAATTTGACAAAACCATCATAGGTCTTTTCATAGCTGCTTCTGCCTCCGCCGATCATCAGGCGATCAGTGATGCCATAATCAGCACCCAGGCGTATGGTGGACTCATCGAGACCAAACAATTCATAAACACCGCCATTGAGAAACCCAAATCTGTGCGAAATACGGATGTCCAGTTCACCAGCTGACATATTCTCAAGGGAATGAAGGTTGATGACCCTTGTCGCCTTAAAACTGGCCGTTGTATAGTTAACGGTCTCTTCTTCTCCCAGCAGGGACAACAAATCGTCTTCCTGGCCTGATGCATGGAGACTGAGCATGATCATCAAGCTCAGTGCAATTGATTTGTACGTGTTCATTCAATAAGTAGTATTGGTGTAGGTAAACAGATTGGTGTTCAAATAAAAAGAACCCCTATGGACAAAGCTATGTACAAATAGGGGTTCTGCAATAAAAAACTCACCCCTTTCTATGGTATTGGATTCATCAGCTGGTAATCTGCGACGATCTCGATATTCACTTTTTCGGCAATGTTCTCTGCGACGAGCTTTGGAACTTCTATCTTATAGTCTGCAATGGCTACAGCAAATTTACTCCTGGCAGAAACCGCACCTCCTTTGATGGTGATAACTGCGGGCGTGGTCACTGTTTTGGTAACCCCATGGATCTCTAATGCGCCTGTGACGTTTACATTGTATTGTCCGTCTTTTGAAAAATTGACGATGGCCAGGTTGTCTATTTTGCCTTTAAACTTTGCCTTTGGATAGATTGAGCTTTCCATATAGTTCTCGTTGAAATGGTCCTGCATGAGGGACTTTTCAAATTTAAAGCCCTGGATGAGTACACCCCATTCCACTGCTCCGGTAGAAGCATCGATCACGGTGCTTGCAGAGGTATTATGGCCTTCTATTTTTTCCATGGCTGCCTCAGAGTAGAAAGAAATTTTACCGGTCTTGGAAAAATATTTCTGCCCGATGGCTATTTGGGCGCTGAAAAGAAGCGCGAATACGATCAGATTTTTCATGTTCTTTAGATTTATTCTAATGTTCTTAATGGTATGTTATATTATTTTTTCACAAGCGTGGATTGTACCAGGATGACATCACTGAGATACCCTGAACACATTCCTTTTACAATCACCATATCTCCCGCCTTCACATCCCCGGTTTCAGTTCCTGTTTCCATTTCACAGATGATCAATGCCATCGGATTGGATGTTTCGAGTTGTATTTTTTTTGTTCCTTCTTCCTCCGTCACTCCAGAAACCTTCCCTGTCACCTGAACTACTTTGCCGAGATATACCCCATCTGCTGCTTTTTCATCCGCTTCGTAAGCTGCAATGATTTCGTCAGAAGTAGCTTCCACATCTGCTTTCTTTTTTCGAGACTGGCTACGGGTTTGTTATACATGTAGTATCCGATCCCTGCGCCAATAACGCCTAGTGCAAGTAGTATTAAAATGACTTTTCTCATGTCTGTTCTTTTGAATTTATACTTACCACACTATACAGGCGAGGTTAGCCACAGTTGACCGTTTAATTATTTGGCGCACCGTCTAAAACCCAGTGTTCAATTTTAGAGATATCACAATCGCCCAGTTTTGCTGCATTCTTGGGCATAAAGGAAAATCCGGATTCGTGATTGATGGCTCCGACTAATTGCCCATTATCAACATACTTGATGAGTTGTGTGTATCCTTCGAGGATAACATTTCCATTGTTAGGTCCATCGGTCACACTATGACACACATAGCAGTTACGCTCGAGTATCGGTACAATGTTACTCTGCAGACTCATGTTATCGGTCACACAGGTTGTGGGGGGATACAGCTCTTCTGCTACATCATAATAGCAAGAACTCATCACCACCATGCCCATCAGCATCACTTTAATTGTTAAGCGCTCCATTACTTATCCAGGCTTTAATTTTTTGAATGTTACAGTCCGACAATTTGCCAGATCCTCTTGGCATTTGCTGGAATCCGTTTGCCCAGGTGATCGCACCTATGAGCCTTCCGTTGAGGGCTACTGTTTGAACACCGGCGTGCAAATTTAAAACGATATTTCCTGAAGGAGCTCCTCCTGAATGACAACCGACGCAATAGGTTGTTAAAAGGGGCGCTACAAAACCTGAATATGTAATACCTGTCGTGTCACACTGCCCTGCCATGTCATCACAGGAGAGATCTTTCGCTCCCTGCAGAATCCACTTAGAGATCAATGTTATCTGTTCTGCTGTCAGTTTCTGGTTAGGCGGCTCCGGCATACGTTTGTCCGGATCCGTTTCGGTGATGACCTCATACAGATCTGAACTATTGAGATCAAAAGGTTTCACAATTCCACTCGCCATGACATTCTCAAAATTGTCAAGGATAATATCCTCTTGATGGGTGATCGCATCATGGCATCCGCTCTTGGCACAGTTTGACTTAAGTATCGGTAACAGATCACGATCAAAGTATACTACATCCGGATCACACGGTATGCCCATAGTATCCTCATCCATGGTGTCTACGTCCATTGTATCCATCCCCATGGTATCTATCGGATCGGGGTCAACAGGCGCAAGAGGCTCGTGTTCACATGCAGGTAACATCAACATGATCATGCCAGCTATCAGCAATACCCAAAGCATGTAGAGACTTGCCTGGTGGCGACGATAGATTGTAGTATGACTGATCTGTTTTTGCATATAGTGTGGTTAAAACGATAATAATCATAAAGTTATTGAACCACGATCATAGCCCCATACCTGTTGGTAGCTGAAACGACCTGTAAGTAGTACAAGCCGGCAGATTCAGGTGTCGAAATTTTCAGGGATTCTTCAATTGTTACCTTTTGAACCGTTACGAGCACTCCGTTGACATCAATGATGTGGATATTCGCACCGGTTCCGATATCATGGACATCGAAGCCACTAAGCTCCACAGATCCGTCATGGGTACTGACCGGATTAGGGGCGATCGTGAGTTTCTTCAATTGAATTTCCACTGGCCCTGTGCCCGTTGTTCCGACATAGAGTGACCTGCAGTCAGAGTTAGTACAATTGCCATCTGCATCAATGGTCAGGAGACAAACGGTATAGACACCGGTGCTTGCATACAGATGAACCGGATTGGTCTGTGTACTGATCTGCCCGTCCCCAAAGCCCCATAATCGCGAACCTACCGGGCCTGAGCTCTGGTCAGAAAACTGATACAAGAGCGGATTTCCCCCATCCACATCAGCTGCATACCTGGCCCGCAATGCAAGACATGGGTCCGTAAGATCAAGCATTTGACATTGTGTGCTGACACAACCCGAAGATGAGACGGTCACACATACTTCATATAACCCCAATGCATAGGTATGTCCAATGGAATCATACTGCATCGACGTGCCTCCGTCCCCAAATGACCAGTTAGCCACCACAGCCGGATCAGAGACATCTGATGTATTGTTGAAAACGATATCTAAACCATCCTGCACATAAGTAAATGATGCATTGCACACATCTGCCCCGAGACGAAGCTTATCACAAATCTGATCCGTACATCCATTGTCTGCAGTGATGGTTAGGCAAACCTCATACAAGATCGCTTCCTGAAATATATGCACCGGGTTTTGAAGCATTGATGTTCCGCCATCTCCGAAATCCCAGCTCCAGGAGATAATGTGTCCACGGCTATCATCCTCAAACGAAACTGACAACGTACTATAATCGATGTTGTAGATAAAGTCTGGTCTGACCAGGAAGCAAGGATCATTACAATCAAATGAATCAAGCGAAACAGATGCCATACAATCGTCTGGTCCGTTATCTGTAACCTGAATGACATGTGACTGGCCTTGGGCAGGAAGTTCAAGCGTAAAGTGTTGTATGCCTCCTGGGATGTACGTCCTGTCATTGATCAACATGTTGCCTTGGTTAAGGACGTCATACGATTGACCAGGACCAGAAGAGAAAAATTCAAAATCTACAAAGACGCTTCCGTCATCGCATGGATCCACCACATTGATATTTCCTGCCATGCCGATACCGCCTGGTGCACCGTGCGGGATGCAATAATAAGGATGCATGCCTAATTCTGATAGTACAAGATCATATGTAGATCCGAGGCCCAGTAAGCCTGAATTGAAAACGGACGGTCCGGATGCCGCATCGGATGTAACCGTATGTGGAATGGCTCCCGTCCAGTTGAAACGAATAGTATCTCCCAGGTCAACCTGCAGTGTTGCGGGTTCATAATTAAAATCTTTGACCTCAATTGTCTTGACACGGCCATTGCCGACAAAATAGTCCAGTCCATTTATCTGACAGTTTGCCGAACAGGATCCTGTGGTGAAAAAATCGCTGGCTGCACATACTATATTGTTGACATCCTGGATGGTGACGATATGCTGTGCATTATCTGCAGGATAGCTGATCACTTCCTCGTTAGCCCCCATACGATTGTCATACAACCTTGGATTTTGTCCATACAGTGAGCCATCTACAAAGACATTATATCCTGCCTGGCTGCCATTAGTTACTTCAAAAGAAAGCTGAACATTTTCCTGGTTGTCGTTACATACCGGTAATACGGTTATAGTGCCTGACATACCGATTCCACCCGGGCCTCCATGAGGTATACAGAAATAAGGATGAACCCCTGGTGTATCTATCACGAGGTCATAGATGGCTCCTGTTCCTAATAATCCACTGTTCCATACCTCTGGTCCGGTCAATGCATCAGAAGTCACTGTATGCGGAATGTCTCCGGTCCAAACAAATCTTATTTTTTCACCTGCGCCGATTGTTATGTGTATCGGGAAATAATCAAAGTCTCTCACTTGTATAGTGTGCAGGATATTAGTTCCTGTATTGGCGGTCAGGCTTACTACAGTGCATCCCGCGCCGCATATGCTGGTTTGAACCGGCATCGTAAACGCACAAAATGCTGTCTCCATATCCTGGATCGTCACAAAATGGTTTGCCCCATCACCCGGTAGTTCAATGATAGTTTCGTTGAAGCCTGTTGGGTTGTCATAGAGAATTGGATTGGCCGTGATCTTGACGCCATCGACAAATACATTATATCCAAGCGGACTTCCTGCTGAAACATTGAAGGACATGTTCGTGCGCCATTTATCTGCATTGCATGTATCCAGCACTTGTATGCTTCCTGACATGCCTATTCCGCCCGGTCCACCATGAGGCTGACAATAATATGGGAAACTCCCTGTGGAGCTGATCACAACATCATAGGTTGCGCCTTGCCCCAGAAGGCCGCTGTTCCACGTATTCGTGCCCATTGAAGCATCGGAGGTTGTGGTGTGTGGAATCAAACCGGTCCAGACAAACCTGACGGTGTCTCCTATCAATACATCTATCTGAGAAGGTACAAATGAAAAATCTTTTACCTCAACAGTATGTAGCACGCCTCGCTGACCGACGTTAAAATCTGAAATCAAACATGGCACACCGCAGGATGGGATGACAACACTGATGGTATCTGAACACGAACCAGTTTCAATAAACTGTACAGCTATGAGGGCTGTAATATTGTTACCTGCCACCGATCCGGTGTAGGATCCATTTCCGGCTGCATCGGTAGTCAATGGTGTATCATTAAGTTTCAGGCCATCCTTGTACACATTATACGTAGCCGTGATTTGGTCTGAAACAAAATTTACAGATAGCGAAACATTGTTTTCCATACAAGGTGAAACAGTTGCCTCTGTGATGTTTACGGTACAAACACCTCCACATGCTGGCACGTTGGTTGTCTGTTGCGCACTGCATCCTGCATTTCCAACATCAGAAACCGTGAATGTATGCGCGCCGCCATCACCATTGACGACAAGTGGGATAGTAAGCTGACCTGAAGGAGAAAAAGAAAACGGAGACCCTATGACTGCATTTCCATCTTGCGTCACATTAAATCCCTGTGAGGTAGTATTCACATAGCTGATAGCGAGTGTTCCGTTTGCCATTCCTTCATTGCAGGAAGAAGTAACTTCTATGACCCCTGACATGCCTATACCTCCCGGCGCACCGTGAGGAAGACAGTAATAGGGAAAGCTTCCTGTTGAATTCAATATCAATTGCCATGAAGACCCCTGACCCAGCAAGCCTGAATTAAATGTATTTGGACCAGATGATGCATCAGATGTAACTGTGTGCGGAATGGCTCCCGTCCATTGGAACTGAAGTGTATCTCCAAGATTGATCGTAATCAGCGAAGGTGAAAATTGAAAATCCTGAACCTCGACCAGATGAGACACGTTGTTGCCAAAACCAAGTTGATCGATTGTAATACTGCAGGGCAATGTACAATCTGGAGTCACAAGAATCGCCGTGTCTTTGCAGGCTGAATCCATACCATCTGTAATGATGATTGTATGATTCTGTCCATCCCCGGTGATGTTGACCTGTGCGTTCGGGTTAGTGTAAAGGAATGTACCGGCAGACTGACCATCCACGGTTACCGTGTACACTGTGTCAGTATTCGTGCCGGTAACATTCAACAAAACCGGAACCATATTATTTATGCATCCTCCGGTTATTGCAGGGCTTAAGGAAACCAAACAAGGATTCCCGCCACCACTGCAATCCGGAGTTACCACACCCACGTTTGCAGCACAGGCTACGTCAAGTAGATCCTGCACTATGATATTATGACTTGCTCCATCTCCAGCAACAAGGATAGAAGCTGATTGGGCCGTACCCGGCACATAAGAAAATGTACCGGCACTGTTGCCATCTACCAGAATCGTATATCCTGAAGATCCGCCGTTAGTTATTGTAAACTGGACAAGCACCGAAGTCTGTCCAAACGAGTTGCATGACGGAAGGACCTCCACAACGCCTGACATACCCACACCTCCCGGTGCACCGTGCGGGAGACAATAGTAAGGATGCGTCCCTTCTTCCAGCAACGGGCTCGTGTAAGTAGCTCCATTGTTGAGCAGTCCGCTGTCCCAGCTGTTGACGCCACCTGAAATATCAGAAGTAGATGTATGGGCGATGGCACCTGTCCAATTCCACTGCACTACATCACCCACTGTAATATTAACCGTGTTAGGATTAAACTGGAAATCTTCAACATTCACGATATGAATGATTCCACTTGGTCCGCCATTACCGCTCGATGCAACGGCGGTCAGGTTTGTGATGGTGCAGGGAAGGTTACAATCAGGAGTAACTGCGTTGAGGACAACAGTACATGCCGGATCTACATCGTCCGTTATTTCCACTGTATGATTTCCACCATCACCAGGTAGCGTGATGGTGACATTTGTGGAGCTTCCTGTGTAAGCGTAAAAGAAACCAGGACCTCCATCTATACTTACATTAAAACCTGCTCCACCATTGGTGACATTCACTGTCAGGTTTGCCGTAACGTTCATATTCATGCAGGTGCCAAAGTTTCCCAGGGTAGCTGATATACTGCACACGGGTTCACCACCACCTTGTCCGCAATCGGGAGCGTTATAGGTCATCGTCAGGTCACAGGTCGGATCTGCCACATCGCGTACCACGAGTTCGTGTGGCAAGCCATCACCGGCAATGTTGATGGTCATACTTTGCTGACCGACTCCATTGTAGTTGAAGGGACTACCCGCAACGGCTACATTGTCCCACAGGATATTGTACCCTTGACCATTGGCGACGGTTGTATTGAAATTGACTTGAAGGTCAGTTGATGTACCCGTAGGACAATTAGATAAAATCTGTCCGCTCATCCCTACGCCCCCTTGTCCGCCATGAGGAATGCAATAATAATTGTGCGTACCAGGATTATGAATGCTGACATCAAATGAAGAGCCTGCTCCGATGACACCAGAGTTCCATGCATCATCTCCACTGGTAGCATCTGAGGTCGTGCTATGTCCTCCGCCGGCCCATGTAAAATGGACGATATCCCCCAATACGATCGCAATGCTCTGTGGTGAAAAGAAATTATCGTCCACGGTGACATTGTGTGTGGCCCCCGGGGTATAACCGACATTGAGTGATGACAAAAAGCAATCTGACAAGCAATCATCAACCACGAATGAAATGGTTCTGCCGCACGTTTCAATATCAAGCGATTGTACCACTATCGTGTGTTGGAGTCCGTTGCCGGGTACATTCACCGTCAGATTAACAGGAGATTGGCTCGTGATGGCAAAGGGACTACCTGGCACACTTTGACCATCCAGGATGATATCTATTTCCTGGGCATTATCAAAAAGGTCTGTTATGTTGAGGGTCACAGGAATTTCTCCCTGACTATTGCAGGCTCCAAGGCTGTAATCAATATCAAAATCACAGATTTCAATCCTGACTTCAAAGTTTGAGATGCATCCACTTTGGGTCTCAATCGTAAGATTGACATCATATCTGTCCGGATCCGCGAATGTGTGTGTTGGATTCTGCTGGGAAGAAGTACCCCCGTCGTCAAAATTCCAATCCCAGGAGATAATCGGATCCCCTGTTGCATGCGTAGACTGATCCATAAAATGGATGGTCAGGTTAGTGTTATCAAACGTAAACAGTGCCTCGCAGGTCTGTGAGACTGCCGGCATGGTAAGCAGGAGAAGGTTAAAGAGTGTCCAGATTACTTTCATTGACCGTTTTATCGTTTGATGGCAACAAAACAACAAATCAGGTCCGGCAATTTATAATGACAGTTGCCGAACCAGCTAAAAGTGCTGACGAACGGGAGAAAAGACTGAGCAGCAGGCCGGGAATGCATTTCGGAGTGGCTAATCAGCAGATTTTCAATGTTTTGAATTCAAGTTGCTTTGATCTGCCTGCCTGTGGTGATATTTCTCCCTTTCAGCACCCCCGCTGGCAGAATAAGCGCCTGTCCCGCTAGCTTTGACCTGAGTTTATTAACTTTATTCATATGACCAAAACGGTGTTCGCGATTCTTGTTTTCCTCGCTATGCATGCTCATAGCACGGCCCAGAAGGTGTGGCATGTCTACGTATTCGTGGCGGAAGAATGCCCGGTTTGCAATTATATGGGAAAGCCATTGAGTACCATTGCCACCAAATATCAGGACCGTGTTGAGTTCCATGCCGTTTTTCCTTTCAAAAACAGCAATTACAAAACGTCCCAGCTTTTCAAGGAACAATACGAAATGCTCACTTTTGAAACGCTCCTTGATAAAGATCATCGGATCACAAAACAACTAGGTGCTTCAGTGACACCGGAGGCAGTGATCACTGATGACACGGGGGCGGTATACTATCGTGGACGAATCAATAGTGCCTATTATGCTCCTGGTAAAATGAAACACAGTGCTGTCAAAAATGACCTGGATGAGGCCCTTGCCATCCTGCTGAGTGGCGGAACGGTTCCAAAACCATGGCCGACTCCTGTTGGCTGCTATATCACGATGGATGCCTCCCGATAGATTCGTTTTAATGCTTTTATTCTCTGCTCTCTACATTCAAGTTCAGGGACAGGAGATAAGTTATTACGGAGACATCAAACCAATTGTTGACCGCCAGTGTGTGAGTTGTCATCGTGCCGGCGAAGTTGGTCCGATGCCCTTGACAAGTTATGAAGAGGTCTCGGCTTATGGTAGAATGATCCAGTATGTCACCACGAGTAAACTGATGCCGCCCTGGTATGCAGATCCTTCTTATGCACACTATTCAAACGAACGTGTATTATCAGAAACAGAGATAAAAAAAATAAGCAATTGGGTTTCATCAGGAATGGTCACTGGCAAAGAACCGGATGTACCAATCATCCCTATAGAAAACCATCAGGATAGAATTGAAAGAAAGCCTGACCTGGTCATTTCCATGTCTGAAGCATTTGAACAATATGGCGTATACCTCGACCAATACCAGGTTTTTATTTTACCTACAGATCTGGCAGAGGATACGTGGATAGAAGGAATAGAATTCGTGCCGGGCAATAAAAAGATAGTGCGGTTTGCAAGTGTTTCGGTCGAGCCATCCGACAAGTTTGATAGCCTCGACCGTTGGGATCCGAGGTATGGGTACTTCAGTTTTGGCGGGCTTGGAAAAACACCGGAGGAACCTTTCTGGTATACATGGTCACCTCAGCAAGAAACATCTTTTATGACTGATGGGACGGCCAGGTTGTTACCGAAAAGAAGTAACCTCCTGCTGCACATCCACTATGGTCCTACTGGTAGGCCACAAAAGGATTCATCAGTTATACAATTATATTTTGCGCCTCCCGCGCCAGTCCAACGATTGATGACTGCACCGTTGATCAATCCATATGTCATTACAGGCGATTCTTTGTTCATACCACCGGATGTTAAAAAAGTATTTCACGCCAGCTATATGTTGCCTTATGATATCGAATTGAGTGATCTTACTCCGCAGGCTAATCTCCTTTGCCGTTCGTGGGAAGTCTATGCAAAACTTCCGGACAAGGCTACTCCACAAAAGCTATTGAAAATAAAAGAATGGAATGTCAACTGGAAACAAACGTATCACCTGGAGACGCCAGTGGTACTGCCAAAAGGGACCGTGATTCATGCCCTGGCACATTATGACAATACGCTTGATAATCCTTGTAACCCTTCTGAAAAACCGGTTCCATTTGCATGGGGCGCGCATCTGTTTAGCGAGATGTTTTTTGTTCACTTTGGATTTAGAGCAGTTGTCAGCCCTACTCCGGATGTAAGGATTTGTATGGCACCAGTCGTCAGTGATTCCAGCCTGGAAGTGCTGTTAAAATTGGACAAAACGTATATCGCCGAAATACTAATTTCGAACGCTTCAGGTAACGCATCGGCAATGCTGGAAGCACGGCGTTTTCAAAAAGGAAGCCACAAAATCAATGTTCCCATAGGGTCTATTCCCTACGGCAACTATACCATGACGGTAAAGGATAAATCCGGAAAGATCCTGGCAGAGCAGCTGTTCGTAAAAATGCGTGAGTATGGTTTATAGCAAGTTGATCTGCACCAACTTGACAATACTACCTTACCAGGGTCACATCTCCTGAAAACACTGCACGGCTTCCATCAATCAACTCGATCTCACACGTCCAGACATACACGCCTGATGGTGCTTCCTTGCCCCGGGAATACCCATCCCAACCAATAGTTCCATCTGCAATGAAATCTTTTCCTTCCCATAACGCTCCACCCCAACGATCATATACCACCAGTGTCTTTACAAAAATCAGATCACGTAAGCCGCTGACCGTAAATTTATCGTTGACATCATCACCATTAGGTGAGAACACATTCGGGAAGTATACTCTTATATTTTTATCCACTTCAATGTGAACAGTAGCGGTTACGATACACCCTTCCTGCGTCCATAGCGTGAGCACATAATCTGTATTTCGTACAGGCTGGGCCCATGGTTGAAGACAATCTGTGCAATTCAATCCTTCTGCCGGAGTCCATTCAGTAGAGTCAGGTTGAAAGTCAAGTTGCGGTATCAACAGGATGCTATCTCCAAGGTATAATGTATGTTCCGCAGGAAGCGTCAACGAAGGTTTGTCTTCAAGATCAACATTAACGGTCAGGATGAGACTATCACAACCCGTCAGTGCAGATTGCCATGCATAGGAATAACTGGAATTAACCTCGGGCGTCACGATTTCACCCCAAGGCAATTCAACTGCATTTCCAAAACAAATCAGCGTATCCAAAGTCGCTGTCTGTATCATCTCTTCGATGACCTCGATCATCACCGGTGCACGGTCGCTGACACAACCATCAATGCTTACATGAAATGCCTCCACAAAGACCAACGAGTCCCGAAGAATATTGCTTACCAATAATGTCGCTCCGACGCCGAGTTGATTACCTCCGGTTGCCGCGTCAAACCATCTGTACTCATATGTTGATCCGCTGGCTGTCAGTAATACTTCTTCACCAACACACACAGGATCCGGTGCTGCTACTATCGGTGTTGCCAACAAACCAAATGAAACAACAAACGTCTCTATGCTAACGATACATCCTGCGGCATCACTTACGCTAACCACATAATTTCCAGGACTGCTGACCAACAGGAAATCATCAGGAGATCCTGTATTCCAAATGTATCCGACACTTGAAACTGCAGGTTGTATGGTTAATGTTTCTCCTATACATCCCCTGACATCATGATCGTGTATTTCTTGCGGCGTGACCGTAAGCGTAAGAGTGACAATACTATCACAACCAGTTACATTGATCAATGTATCCTTGTAATTGCCTGATATCGTCAATTGCTGCGCGTCGAAAAGATAAGAGTCACCGTCACAAATAGTTTCTGCAAACTGGATGCCTGACAACGGGTAAAAACTGAGATTCACAGTCACTATACTATCACAACCGCTCGGATGCGCATTGGGTATAATCACGCTGCCCGAAGGATTGTCTTTATCAAAAACCTGCCCGGAGACTACTATACTTTCATCCGCACAGATAGTGGTGGCAATATCTCTTTTGGCGGTGATAGCAGTTACTACGACTGTATCTAAAATTTCGCATCCATCTTTTGTGATGCGCACCCAATACGAACCGGCGGTGCTGATGGCCCTGACTGGATTTGTGGAATTGTTATCCCATCGATAGGTAGCGACTCCTGGCCCTGGTACGGTAGCATCAATGGTGACCGGGCCTTCTTCATTGCAGATGGAAGCATCTTGTAAAGGAATATAATTTCCAAAAGCCTCATTGATCGTGACGTTGATGGTCACCGTTGTGGATGTATTGAGAACCGTATTTGTCACTGTCAACGTGACCGGAAAAGTACCCATACCTGTTGTGGGTGTCCATACGGGATTTTGATCAGTACTTGTACTATCGGGAAACTCCCACAGGTAGGTGATGTCTTCACCTGCTGTGGAGATGTTGTTGAATGAGACGGTTTCACAATCGGTCGTATAGGTAAAATCAGCGAGTGGCTGGTTGACGTCAACTGGTATGCAATCCGGATCTGTATTGTTTGCGGTCGTGATTGTTAAAACGATCGTACCTGTTACAGATTCATTACCGATTCTTTCAGGTAGTGCTATCTGTACATAATAATCCCCGGGAGAGAGACATCGCTGTGTGATGATATTACTCCCTATGGAACTACAGGAAATAGGTGTAAGCGCACCACACGAGCCGGAGAAAACACGATAGGACAATTTGTCCATATCAACAAGGTCAAGATTTTCGGTTAGCTCAAACGTGATGTCCATCTCGGGTGCCGCATTCACTGTTACGCGAAACCATGAGGTCTTCTGCTGAATTGGTTCATACAAGCATCCCATGCCTATGGCAGAGAATTCTCCATAATCGGTGCCGATCGTATGGCAATCCGGGACAACAGTGGCGGAAACCGGCGTAAAATTTGGTACAATCAATGGTATTGCATTCTTGCAAAAATCACCTGGTGTTTCTGTCAGCTTCATGACCACTCTGTAGGATTGAATGGTATCGATCGAAAGTCCGCAATGCCGCACCATCATGTAATAGGTGCCCGGCTCTATACAGCTCCTCAACCATGAATGATTGTCTGCTGCTACAAACTGTGCTGTTAGATCCAGATACTGAGTCAGTGGAGACCCGGGTGCGTTTTCCCGCCAAACAGAAATATCTCTGGCATCTGTATGCCAGCCCGAAGATCCGCCTGTTTTTTCCAATGCGGTGTAGAATTGTCCTTCATCTTCTACCTCAAACTTAAACCACGCTGATTTACCAGTCTCAAGACAGGTTAATGAAGTGAAAGGATCTGTGGAGCCTCGTGTGTAGCACAGAAGCGAAAAATCCGTGCTAAAAAAAGTATTGCCAGTTGCAAGGGGTTGGTCAGTGTAAGGAGGCGCCGTCTCTACAAATCCATTGATAACATTAGCAGTGGTGCGCTCATCATAGAGCGCAATGTACGTGGGTTTAGGATCATATTTGATGGATACCGATATAGCCTGGTTGGGATAGGCGGGGGGATTGGGCGCATCGTCTGCATCAAAGGTAGCAACGATATAATAGCGAACACTATCACGAAGACATCCGCTCTTGGTAAAAACCATTTGGGGGAGATCAGCATCACAAAAATTATCTACATTCTCCCTGATCAGTTTCAATCCGGGCAAAATAGAATCCTGTGGAGATGCGAGATGTGCCTGCAGGCTCGCCCATGAAATGCTTGCATCTGCATCGCTCTCGTACACCGCGATCAGAGGCTGCCTGTTAACGCCACTTAATACTTGTGTTTGAATCGTGCATACACCTGAGCCTGAAAGCTCAAAAGTATACCATAGGTTTCGCCATGGTTGGGAGACAGGACTCGGAGGTTGTCCGGTTAAATATTGTGGCTTGGGTACTCCTGGTGGCTGTCCATAGATCAATGGATTTAATTGTACAGCGCAACGTGTGTGTACAGGATCTCTTGATGTCGCACCGGTCGTGCAATAGAATTTGTCACGGCTGGGAGCCTGGTTAGGAATCGGGTTTACATCGCCCGATTTTCCATTCACAAACACATTCGTACGCGGTATCTGATCAAAGTCATATGCATTCCATACATGGTCAAACCTGGATTCTTCAGCTTCATCTACGTAGATAGCGGGTCCTATCGACGCACCTTCGTGCGTGTCGTTTGCAAATATGGCGATAGTATATTTCCCCGGAGGAAGATCACATATCTGCCTGTAATAAATACCGGCACTCAGGCATTCATACACAGGAGGGACGGTTAACAGGAGTTCCGGTTGTGCATTGACATCAAACGGAAACACTTCGGTATAGAATGTTGGATTAATGTTTCGGATCTGTACAAATGAAGGCTTGGTGATTTCAAATACGTAAAATGAAATACGGTTGTATCCGGGGGCACATGGTAATAGACTATCCGCAATGAATGGTGTGTCCGGCTGGCAAAAGGTATCACGCGGGAATTGATAAATATTCCATGTAGTCAGATTTGGATTTGAAATTGGCGGCGTTGTCCAATCAGTCACTCCTCCCTGATAAGCTATGTCCGGCCGGTTATAGTTTGGTATGATGGGTGGTTCGAGCGTCAGTACGATTCTGGTGGTTTTACCCACATCTCTCGGATCACCCTGATATTCGGTTGTGCTGATTGGATTCGTATTCCATACTCTGTTGTCTGTATAGTTTGGTCCTTCCCCATAGGAGACAACTGTGTACCAACCGGCTGGCAGTGGGTTGCATGGATCATACAATTGCACAAAGCCAGGTACACAGCCTCCCAGTAATGTAAGGATCGAATCAGGATGTGAAGCCTGACCACTAAACAAGCTGATGACGCTGGTGGTGTTTCCTGTTTCTGAAACCGTAACTAAGGCTGGTACGGGCAAATAGAATTCCCTGAAAACTAATTTTTTTCGTCTGCCACACGGAGGCATATTTCCGAGATTATCATCACAAGAAAATACGTCAGGTCCGCTGGTATAGGATGCCGGAAGATTAACCCCCACGTTGATCAATTCTGCATTGGGCCTGCTGTCATGGATTGTTTTATGGACGTTAAATACGAATCCCGGGTTATCGCCCATGCCTACATGATCTTCATTTCCAAGGCTGGCCAATGTATAGGTCCCTGGTGTAACACAAACACAGAATCTATCGATACCATCCGGGAATAGTGTATTGTCATCCTGGTTAATGCAAAATCCAGGATAATCAATCAATCCGGGTATTTCCTGGCCGGCTGCATGTGTGCCCGCAGCGGTAGCCAGTTGGTTGGCATCACCCTCCGTAAAGGAATAGACGATCTGGCCCTGGTTTGTGGTGTCTGTGCGCAAACGGGTAATGGATAAAAGGCCGGAGTCATCTGTACCATCTGCATTGGCATCGCCTATGACTGCCTCCCGGTAGATAGCCTTCTCCACATTGGGACACGTTACATTGTCAGGTATCACCGTGTTGTCACAAATGAAGACCGCGGGTAGAGAAGGATACAAGATATTTTCCTGCAATGCACCCATGTTATTGATGGCATTGAAATTACCGGGAGCATCCAGCCTGAACAAACCAATCGATGGGAGCGCAAAAACCGTAAAATCCATGGTAAACTGTGTGCCAAGAAGGCCGTATGTCCATGCCTCATCAAATCCTCCCGTCTGTGAATTTGGATCAACCGAGCTGGACAATATCTGAATGGAGTAATCACCTGCCGGCATACATTTATACTCAAAATTTCGTCCTGAAAATTCAAATAGCATATCCGTGGCTGGATTGGGCGAGGGGCAGGTATTGCCAAGGGTTGAACTAAAAATCCTCGTCTGAAAATCACCAAAGAAAATACCGGAATTGATTTCAAATTGTACGTGGGCGTCTTCGGTGATGGTAAAGGTGGCCCAGGTGGCCAGATCAAATCTCCTGGCATCAATGCCTGTACCAATGGTTACGATTCCGGAATTTGGATTAGCCGGGGCACACACATTGTCAATGATGTATGAAGAGCAATCATACCGATCCGTCCAGACGGTTGTAGCACCGGCAACACTTTCCGGCAATGCCCCGAGTTGATTTGATGCCAATACCGGAGGTAGCACGGGCATAGGCCATCCGGTAGCAGACACGCCACGTTGCTGGGCACTCAGATTAATCACGCGGTTAAAATCCTTATGAAAAAGAAGTGAAAGGCTATACGTGGTATTCGGTTTGAGCAAACATGGAAATTCGATATGACGGGTGTGATTGTCAGGTGTCGCCATTCCGCATGTGATGAGTGGCAATGTTCCCGGAGGTGTGTTGCGAACGTTACCCTCCAGGAGTCGATAGCCTGCTCTGTCGGAGTTGGAACCTATTCCAAAATAAAAAATCAGGAGGTCGACTGAACTGCCTGTTGTAAAAACATACCAGGAACTTTGCAGGAAGTCAGCTCTGTTCGCAATCGGAAGGCAGCTGTTTTCGGTCTGCTCATCCAGGCTCTGGCATTCTATATCATGGTTGCCTGTTGACACCTGAAATTGGGTGAGTGGATTTCCGGCATTGAATTCAAAAGCATCCGTCGGACAATCATAGAGAGAGGTGCTGGCGCTGGGGCATGCCAGGGTCAGGATGATAAAGACAGAAGCTAAGCTATTCGCCGGTCCGGTCACCTGAACACGATACAGGCCAACCCTGGAGCATGAATTGGTGATGTCACCACCGCCATTGGCTAGTAATGTTCCGGTAAGGAAGTTGGAACTGGGTAGACAGGTTGTTGGTTCATAGACGGTAACAGCTACATTTTCCAGGTTAATCCCACCCATGTCTACACTGAGACTTCGGTGGGTAGGGACAGAAAATTCATACCAGACAGATCGGGTGTGCCCGGATTCGGCAAAGTACTCACCTGCCTGTGCGGTTGCCATAGAGAGGTCTGATGTCTCAGAGGTAAAGGTTCCGTAGTCGTAACCTGCACCGCTGATAGGGATTGGTATGGCATTGGCACAATTGTCATTGGCCGGTGGGGGCGGGGTTAAGCTTGTGCCATATAGAGACAGGTGCCAGACGGTGCATCCCAGCAGCATCAGCCATCTGTAAAGTGTATTTTTGGGGTTGGCCATATCGGTCAGTTTTGCATTATAGACACGGAAAGTACTGCCCGCGCTTCATTAAAGTTATAAAATGGTATTGGTTAATACCCTTACTTTCTCCAATAGACGGGTTCCAATGAAGAAAAGGTAAGATACCAGACATAATTCCATGCCAATTATGCTTTTGGGCGATAAATCGATCGCCCGGCATGATCCCGGGAAAGGCACCTCCGGCTGTCCTTAGGAGGTTTAAAGAAGTATCTTACTTTTGCACTCCCTGGTCCCGTAGTACAATGGATAGTATGTAGGTTTCCGGAACCTAAGATACAGGTTCGATCCCTGTCGGGACTACCCGGTTTTAAATAAAAAAGGATGGCGCGGGCCATCCTTTTTTATTTAATCTGGAGTCTGATTAGAACTTATATCCAAAGGATAAGCCTGCGTAATACGGTACAAAATTACCCGCCCCAAAAATCGGACACAAAAACACCCTGAAGGTGAAGCCGCCATTGATAGGCTGGAGCCTGTATCCAAACACGAGGTGTCCGAATAATTCTGAAAAGGTCCCGTCTCCTCCATTGTCTCCAAAAATAGGCGTCGCACCTCCCCCAATCTCAAAGTAATGCCTGCTGTCCTTGCCCAGGAGGTAGTTAATACCAATGGGAAGAAAGACTACACCTTCTCCATCTATGCTGTATCCCCCTACCCCGATACGCCCTCCGATACCGTCTTCTCTGCCGGTAAAGCGGGTATCATAGTTGAAGGATGCAAGACCAGGGCCGCCCAATTCAAAATAAACGGACTGTGCCGATTGCGCATTGGCTACATGGTATGAAGCCAGGGCTAAAGTAAAAATGAACATTAGTTTTTTCATATGGAGTGATTTTTCAGGTAACAAGATAATAGAAAATGACAAATGACATTCCAAGGGATGATCCTGGTTTTTCATCTCACGCCTGCCAAAGCCTTATCTTGCATCCGTATTGATGATCCTGTAATCCTTCTTTATGAAAATCACTTCCAATTTTGACAGCGGCAATATTGAAGTCGTCAGTATTGACCCCAAGAAAAATGTTATCCGGCTCAAAATCCGGAAAGACACCAATTCAGATTTCTTTCAATGGTTTCATTTCCGCCTGACCGGTGCTGTTGACCAACGTTGTAAAATATCCATCATCAATGCAGGAAAGTCTTCCTATCCCGGTGGTTGGAAAAATTACCAGGCCTGTGCTTCCTATGACCGCGAAGAATGGTTCAGGGTACCCACTACTTTCCGCAACGGCATTCTCACTATCGATTTTGAACCTGAACACAATTCGGTCTATTTCGCCTATTTCGCACCGTACTCATATGAGCGTCATCTGGATCTGATCCACGAAACTCAATTGTTTGATAACGTGTCGATGGAAGTGGTTGGAAAAACATTTGAAGGCCGCGACATCGAAATGCTCCGGGTAGGAAAGCCCGGTAAGAATAAAAAAATCATCTGGGTCATCGCGCGTCAGCATCCGGGTGAAAGTATGGCAGAGTGGTTTATCGAAGGTATGCTCAGCCGACTGCTCGATGAAGATGATCCTGTATCGAGGACGCTCTTGAAAGAAGCCGTTTTTTATGTTGTCCCTAATATGAATATTGACGGATCGATTGCAGGTAACCTGCGCTCCAGCGCATCAGGTGCAAACCTAAACCGCGAGTGGCAACGGCCTACCAGAAAATACAGCCCTGAAGTGTTTTACGTTCGAAATAAAATGGATGAGACCGGCATGAACCTGATCCTTGATATTCATGGTGATGAGGAGTTGCCCTACAATTTTATCGCGGCGTCAGAAGGTATCCCAAGTTATGATGAATACCTGGCTACGATGGAGAGGACATTTATAGATCATTGGATGAACACCTGGCCAGATTTTCAGGATACGCACAAATATCCGCTTGATCATTTTGGTGAAGCTAATATGACCCTGTGCAGTAATGCGCTGGCTCATCGCTTTGGTTGTCTGGCTTTCACGATCGAGATGCCATTTAAAGACAATGCAGACATGCCGGACCGATTATACGGCTGGTCTGACGAACGATCACGTATGTTGGGCGGATCTGTGCTTACTCCTGTGCTCAGTGTATTAAGGGATCTGCGATAAGCAATTAAAAAAAGGTGCGGGAAAAAGTACAGACAGGACGCGTCCTGTCTGTACTTTTTCCCGCACCTTTTTATTCCTTAGCCTTAGCCTTTTATTACTTCTCTGTCGACAAGACCATCTTGAGATTCAACTTTGCGGCTATCGACATGACGTCCACGAGATCCTGGACCGTAAGTGATTTTGCGATTCGAAGCACAACGGTCGGGTCTTCATTTCTCTTGACCGCATCTGCCAGTGCGCCTTCGAGCATACCCGCAGGTACTTCGTTGGAGTTGACATAGTATTTCAGTTCTTCGGTTACGGTAAGCGTCAATGGCTGCTTGGCCATCTGGCTGGTAGTGTCTGATTTAGGCAGGAGGATCTTGATGATGTTGGCATTGGACATCGTAGCGATGATCAAAAAGAACAACATCAGGAAGAACATGATGTCGTTCATAGCCGACATCGCGTCTTCATCATGGAAGGGCCTCCTTTTTCGGATCTCCATCATATTATCTTACCGGTTTTTGCAGCCCCTTGATAAATTCAAGTACTTCTTTCTGTAGATGCAGTGAGAAATTGTCAACCTTAGTCAGCAGGTAATTGTAACCCATAAAGGCAACCACACCAACCACCAATCCTGTCGCGGATGAAATCATCTTTTGGTACAGACCCGCAGAGATGGTACCTATAGAAATATCAGCTGTCTGCGAAATGCTGTAAAAGATCGTGATAACACCGAGAATGGTACCGATAAATCCCAGACGGGGAGCAATACCTGAAACCATACTGATATAGCCCATCTTGCTTTCCATTTCACTCATCTCAATGTTGGATTGAACGGTGAGCGCTTTTTCAATGTATTCGATCGGCTTACCTATTTGTGATACACCAGCCTTGACCACATTTCCAAGTGAGCTGTTTGCCTGATCACATAATAAGTTTGCGGAATCAAACTGGCCCAGGGACACCTTATCAAGTACACTATTGACCAGGTTGTGGTCGATCTTGGACCGCTCCCGGATAAACAGGTATTTGCTGATGATAAAAGCAATAGAGATGAGCGAAAGGATGATCAATGGAATCATCACAACCCCTCCTTTGAAAAGAATATCAATCAAGCGGATGCTCTCTTCAGTAGTAGCGGCAGCTGGATCAACAACGGTTGAAGTAGCCTGCAAGAAAAATCCTATCATGTTTTGTTATTTGATGCTTTAAGTTGTAAAAGTAGAAGATCACTACAAAGGAAAGAAATTTTATATAGAAAATACAAATTATGTTTAATTTGCTGATAATCAGCACAAATTAGGCCTAATTTGATCGTTTTTACCTTTTCCGGGGGATACTTGATAGGATTAACGATTTCCAATTGCCGGTTCGTATGTCGCTCATTCTTCACATTCCATGAGCATCCACGGCTTGAAAGCCGTGGCAATTAAATTAGCATGGGCGCTAATTTTCTGCTCAGTAGAATTTCTCTTCACTCTTCACTTTTCAACTCACCTCACTTTGTCTTCACTCTTCACTCTTCACTTCGCTTTTCACTCTTCATTTTTCACTCTTCACTCTTCACTTAACAACCTGCATCCCTATCGCACAATGCAGACACCTTCGCTTATCGCAATAATTTTTCTTTAAGTATAACATGGCTTGTGTCTGCCCGGCATCCGCAGCCATCCATCCACATTCCTTCCATCCGTTGATGATGGCGTTTCTTTCAGGAGGTAATTCTTCGAGCAGTCTCAGGGCATGGTCTTTCAAAGCTGTTTTACCTTGATGCTTTCCATAGAGAAACATGACAGGAGCTACAACGTTGATCAACAAAGTGATGGCTGTGTTTCTGCCCAGGTGCTTTTGGGTAGGTGGTGTAGCGGCTGCAAAATGGTAATGCGTGTCCCAGAATTCATGCGTGGGTGTCACTGAAAATAACCTGATCCAATCTTCTGCAGAGGCGTGTTGTTCGAGATACGAAACAAAATAATCCGTGCTGGTGATCATGGCCGCCAATTGAGCGATCCTGATGGTAGGAAAATGAACGGGTCGCATCCGCATAAACCGCCATTGTAGTGCAGGCATAGGCCGGAGATTATATTTCTTTGCGAGAAAATCAAACTCCTTTTTTAGATGTAGTACATAGGGTATGTTGATTTCTTTTCCAAGCATGCCGGCAGCACCAAACAAGATCGCCTCTACCTGATCCGGCCGGTCTTTGTGTTTACGAAGCAGACTCAAGGGAATGCCTCCTGCTAATACTTCCATCGCATCACTGTTGGTCGGCGCACCGAGTTGCCTCGACAGGACCGTATAAAAAGTTTGCTCCCAGTTGTTAGCGCATTGATCAAGTATACGGAGGGTGGATAAAGTCTTTTGTTCGAGTCGCTCGGCCATCAATCGTTCGAGCCAGGAAGTCCTCACAAGCCCGGGCACATCCATCAGGGCAGAAGCACAAGGCACCCATTCCTCATTGTTCATGAGGTGACGATATCGCTCAAGCAACGCTACATCGACACGGCCCGCCAACTCCAGGCAAGGCATCCGATAACCATCCTCTGTGACCGCTGGCTGATCCTCCTCCCACACTACATGGAGGATGACATTGTTGTAGTGTGTATCGTGCTCATGCATGTGCAGGTACCAGGCTGAACTCCTGATATGAATTTCCACATGGCCAGCCCAAAGCTGTTCTCCGATGCGTACCCGCGATTGCAGGAAATCAGGGCCCTGATCCTGGTTGGGGATGCCGGAATGAAGGATTTCAATAGCTGCGCCACCGGTCGTGATCAGATCGGTTTGGTTGAAAAGTTTCCGGTGCCAGATAAACTGTAATAACTGTTCTTCCATTACTCCTTTCGGAGAAGGACATCAAACCGCATGGGAAATTCATTTTTCTCATCCGCCTCAAATCGTTGCGACGACACGAGTCCCCAGTCGTTGATATCTATCTCTGGAAAGTAAGTGTCTCCAGAGGTCTCAGTTATGACCTCTGTCAGGTAAATTTTATCTAAAAGATGCATGGATTGCTTATAAATCTCTCCGCCCCCTATGATAAAGGCCTCTTCCTCACCCGCATCCTGGGCATAACTCAACGCCTCCTCAATGGAATGCATGACGATAGCAGAGGAGGTAATAAAAAACGGATCCCTGGTCAGCACGATGTTGACCCGGCCCCTGAGCGGACGGTAATCAAGGGAGGCAAAATTGTTACGCCCCATGATGATATGGTGTCCAAGGGTGGTCTCTTTAAAAAACTTCATGTCTCTCGGCTGGTGCCACGGTAAATCCCCGTTGCGCCCGATAACTCTGTTACTGCTCATGGCAGCGATAGCACTGATGATCATGAAGGCGAAGGTAAAGCGATCAGCTGTCGGCTATCAGTGGCGCGGTGCGGTGGTTGTGGGCTGCCATGACAGGGGAGAGCCAGCATTTGTGGTGGAAGAAAATTCATCGGAAGCCGGCAATCCTTATCAAGCGACCTGAAGGTACGGGGGCTAATTCACATAAAGTTCTCCAGGATCACGCTTATCGGAGGGGCGAATGGGTCGGGGGGGGGAAAACAATAAACGCGCACGGCCAGGTGCTAACTGCAAACTGCTAACTTCTAACTGCTAGTTGCTAACTGCTAACTTTTCGTTTTATGGATCATATCCGCCTCCAGCATCTTCGTTTCAATCCATTTACGGCCTTCGCTGATATCACCTTTTAAATATTTTTCGATCATCAGTCCGGCTACTGGTGTAGCAAAGCTTCCTCCCCATCCCGCATTTTCGATGTATACCGCGATGGCAATCTTTGGCTGATTGCGTGGAGCAAAACCAAAAAAGACTGAGTGGTCTTCTCCATGAGGGTTTTCCGATGTACCTGTCTTTCCACAAACTTCGATATCCGGTATGAACGCCATGGTGGCCGTACCACTACGCACAGCACCACTCATGCCTTCGATGACGGGTTCGAAATATCTGTAGTCGATGGAGACTCTTCGACGCGGATAAAATTCTGCTTGTGGTGCCTTACCAGGTGGAACACGCGATTTCAAGAGGTGAGGATCTGTGTAGGTTCCTTCATTGCCTATGATCGCTGCCGCATGCGCCATCTGCAGGGTCGTCAACTGCAATTCGCCCTGGCCAATTCCCATAGACAGGATGTACGGCGATCTCCATCTCCCCGGTTTATACACCTGGTCAAAGTAGCTGGGTCCAGGAAGGTTTCCAGCCTTTTCGCCAGGTACATCAAGACCGATTTTGTGGCCTAACCCAAATGCGGAAAGGTGAACATTGAGTTTGCGTAAACCAATTTCAGGCATAGTATATCCTGCCTGGTCAATGACCTCTTTGTAGACGGTAAAGAAATATGTGTTGCATGAATATGAAATAGCTGCCGCGACATTATGCGGCGTTGGGTGGTTGTGGCATCCGCGTCTCTTCGTTCCTGAATAATATGCTCCACCACAATAGATCGTCCGGTTCTCATTCAATAACCCTTCCTGCATGGCTACCAGAGCCAGGAGGGGTTTGAAGATTGAACCCGGAGGATACATCGCCATGACCGACCTGTCAAAAAGAGGCTTTAAGGTATCTTCCTGCAACTTCATAAATGCCTCACCTCTTGAACGAGAGATCGATAGCTCATTGGGGTCATATCCAGGTGAACTCACCATAGCCAGTATCTCCCCAGTAGATGGTTCGATCGCGACGATGCTTCCTCGCTTGTTTTGCAACAATTGCTGACCGTACTCCTGGAGGATATGATCAAGAGATAAAATCAGGTTATCGCCCGAGACCGCAAATGAATCATGTCGCCCTTCATCCAGGCTTTCAATTTCACGCCCCAGATTATCCTTGAGGATGTAAGCTGCGCCCTTCGATCCTCTGAGGGTGGATTCATAATAGTTTTCAATCCCGGTGGATCCGCAAAAATCACCCATGGCATATAATCCATCAGATTCATCAATCCGCTTCTGATCTACTTCCGACATGTACCCCAGGATGTGGGCGCTATGGCTTTCAAAATAACCTCTTGCGCTGCGGAGCTCACCATAAAATCCGGGGAAGAGATGAAGATATTCCTGGATGTACTGAAACTTACTCGCTGGTATATGCTCCATAAAATCAAACGGGACCGACTTCGAATACCGGAGGGACTTCCAGTCTTTCTCCATCCGCTGCTTATAGGAGACTTTGTCGATTTCAAGCAACTTGCACAGCAGGGTTGTATCGATATTCTTTGGTACCTGGTTGTAGATCACCTTGAGATCATACACCGGTATATTGTGCACCATCAGATGGCCTTTCCTGTCAAGGATCAATCCACGACCCGGATAAAGCGTGCGCCTGACGAGTGTGGTCCTGTCTGCTTTCTGGCCATACGTCGGGTCCACCAATTGTAGCCATCCAGTCTGGATGATGAGCACCAGGGCAGCAAAGATGATCACGCGCTGAATCCACAGCGTCCTGGCGGTCTGACGTGGTTCGTTGATCATGACTTTGGATTGAAGAGTAAATGATATCCCATCACCACCAGCATGGACAATATAAGGGTGATCAGCGTCTTTAAAAGGATCTGACCGATGTAGACAAAGGTGAATATCTCTGCCGTGAAATATAAAAACGTATGGATGAGCAGCGAAAACACAGTGAAGGTCATAACCCAGTTGAGTCCCATCGAAAAGATAGTCGGGCTCATCGAAAGCTGATATCCACCACGCGGTTCAAGATAAGCCAGCAGCAATCCGCGGGCATAAGCTGTCGCTGTCAGAGCAAATGCATGTACGCCTATCGTATCGTAAAACATATCAATGATGAGTCCAATCACAAAGCCTATCAGGATAGCATAATGGCGTGATATCCGGAACGGCAACAATAAAACGATGACAGGGTATAAAAAAATATCACCGTACTGCCAGAGCCATGAAGTACTCAATCCGATACGCTTCAGTACCAGGACCTGCAACAGCAAAATCAGGATTGCCCGTATGATATGTTTCAGTGATGTGGTGTTCATTCGGGGGTCAGTTCATCATCAGTAAACTCAACAATGTATACCCTGTCCAGCCTGGCAATATCTTCATGAAGACGGACCTCAAGCGTATAGTAATTACTTCCACCGACCGTCCAGAACCGGTCTACTGTACCTATAAAAATACCTTTTGGAAAAATAAATGAAAACCCGCTGGTCACGATTGTGTCCCCTACCTTGATATCTGCCTGCCTCGGAATGTCTTCAAGGAGCATATGTGCCGGATCTATTTCCTTCCAGATGAGGGATCCAAAATATTCGTTTCGCTTGATCGCCGCGCTAATCCTGGCGGCCGTATTAAGCACCGAGATAGCGGTTGAATATTGTTCACCAACCTGGTCAACGATACCAGCTATACCGTGAGGACTAATCACCCCCATACCTGTTTTTATGCCATCTTTCCATCCTCTGTCGATGGTAAAGTGGTTATTCCGCTGGTTGATGGAATTGCTGATGACCTGTGCTTCGATGATCTTATACGGTTCGAGCAGACAGCTGTCTAGTGGTTTGTCAGCCGGTACCAGCCGTTGCAGACTTCTTTCAAGATTAAATATCTTCTCTTTGAGTTGGGCATTCTGTCCGGCCAGGCTGTCAGCTGTTTGCTGCAGGCGGTTATATTGGATAGCATCATCAGCCATCTTGTAAAGGTTGCCTGACAGTTTTGAAGAAGAGTGGGCAAAAATGGACTTTTGATTTTCGTTATACCTCACGACAAGCAGGAGCGCTACTACTTCAAGCAGCAGGAAGAGCAGAAAGGCAGAGTACCTGATGACAAACTGAAGGAGGTTGTTCATTGTATCAGGACGAAGATAGGTCTAAGAAGAGACTTTATCCGAAGGGGGATTATACGCGCTTCCGGTCAATCAGGAAAGAAAACCGGTCTGTGTTTTTGAGCGCGATTCCCGTACCACGGACTACGGCACGAAGTGGTTCGTCAGCGATGTGGACCGGTAACTTGGTGATCCTCGAAATCCGCTTGTCAAGTCCTCGCAGCAATGCCCCACCACCAGTGAGGTAAAGGCCGGTCTTATAGATATCCGAAGCTAATTCCGGAGGCGTGTTTTCCAGGGCTTTGAGGATGGCTTCTTCGATAGCGTTGACAGATTCATCCAGTGCTTCTGCCACCTCCGCATAGTTGATAGTGATCTGGCGTGGAATACCGGTGATCAGGTCACGGCCGTTGACTGCAAAATCCTGTGGTGGATTATCCAGTTGCTTGAGCGCTGATCCTACGTGGATTTTGATTTGCTCAGCAGTACGCTCCCCGATGAGGATGTTCTGGTTGCGCTTGAGGTAGTCAACGATGTTTTGAGTAAACTCATCACCTGCTGTACGGATACTCTGGTCTGTAACGATACCTGAGAGGGCGATGACGGCAATTTCGGTAGTACCTCCACCGATGTCGATGATCATATTACCTACAGGCTCCTCTACATCCAGACCGATACCAAGGGCTGCGGCCATGGGTTCGAAGATCAGGAAGGTCTCCTTGGAATCAACGTGGTCGGCAGAATCAAAAACCGCTCTTTTCTCAACTTCAGTAATACCACTGGGGATACAGACCACCATCTTGAGGTGGGTAAAGAATCTTCTTTTGGTTCCGATCATATTGATCATCCCCTCGATCATATTTTCAGCAGCCTGGAAGTCAGCGATAACGCCGTCTTTGAGAGGCCGGATGGTCTTGATAAACTGGTGGGTCTTCTCATGCATCTGCATGGCTCGGGTGCCGACGGCAATGGTCTGCCCGGTGCGCGTATCGATCGCGATGATCGACGGCTCGTCAATGACTATGTTTCCATCCTGGATGATCAGCGTGTTGGCTGTCCCCAGATCTATGGCAATTTCCTGTACAAAAAGACTGAATAATTTCATGACCCTAACTGACTTCGCCTGTCCGGCTATTCGTGCTCAAAAGCAAATTAAATTATCTATAGTTTTCCTCCTTTAATGCCGGTTGTTTCGCATGGGTCGATTCCGCGCTTTTTCTAAAAGGGATACAAAGAAACCGTTTTTTCTAAAATAAAGGAAATTTCAGGCTTTTATTCATTGATTCTCTGCCTTGAATGACCTATTTGACCACAATAGTGACCCAATCAGCCGGATCAAGGTACCTAACGGCAAGTTCCCTTAATTGGTTCGGGGTGATCTGCTGTATGGTTTCGACCATGCCTGCAAATGAGGAATCCTCCAGGTGTTCGATTTTCATTGATTTGATATAGTCCAGGGTCGAAAACGGCCCATCTATCTGGGTCATCAGGTGCCCCATCAGGTAATTGCGGGCCATATCCAGCTCCTCCGCCGGGATCAACTCCTGCTGTAGTTTCCGCATCTCCTGTTGTATCGCCTCGATGACCTTGCTGGTATTGTCCGTAGCTGTTTCGGTGCTGATATAGAAGCATCCGTCAGCAGCAAATGAATCCACGCTGGAATAGATACCATAGGTCAGCCCCTGGTTTTCACGTATTTCCATCATCAGCCGGCTGCCAAAATAGCCTCCAAGGATCGTGTTAAGAACAAATAAACCATCGAAATCAGGATGCGCCTGCGGAAAAAGTCTTCGCCCGATCCTGATAGCAGCCTGATGTACCTGGGGTCCTTTAAACTCCTGATAACCGGTCTTGCTGTCATCCGGATAAGATCCTAAAACCGCGGAACCATTGATATGATTGGGGTTCCAGCTACCAATAGTGTTTCGGATGAGTTCTGTCTCTTTGTCGCCAAATGAACCTGAAACGAATACCATTCCTTTTTGAGGAATGATATGCTGTGCATGGTGATTTCTCAGGTCTTCCGGCGTGATGGCCAGATAATCCTCCGGTACCACGTTCTTTCCATAGGGATGATGAAGCCCGAAGATTGACTCTGTGAGATGTCGGTAGGCGAGCACTTCGTTCTTCTTCAAATCTATCTTAAGCCGCTCCACTTTGTTATCTGCATATACCTTCAATTCCCCGGGATCAAATGCCGGAGCGTTGATGACTTCATTGACCACATCGATAAGTTCTGGGAAAAACCTGGTCAGGGTAAGGAGCCTGACCCTGGCCGTATCTACGCCTCCCCTGGTAAAAAGGGTAGCGCCAAGTGATTCTATTCTCTCGGCGAGTTGGGCTGAAACCATGGTTTGGGTTCCCTCAGACATCAATCCCGCCATAAATTCAGCAACGCTGGATTTGCTTTCATAGGTAGCACCCGCCCGAAAGACCACCTCCATGCGCATGACTGGCTCAGATCCTCCTTTCAGCATGTAGAGGGGCATACCATTTGGCAGCACCTCTGTTTCATACCCCGGAAGAGAGAGTTCCTTTATAACCTTGATGGGGGGAGCTTCAACTGACTTCGACATGGATGCGAAGGTAAGCACTATGGCGCCGATAGCAGTACATCATTGGTGTAGCCTGAAATTGAGGATTTTGGCTTAAGAAACCAAAAACAGGTTTTTATTCCTGATCTTTTTGCTCAAACGCGATTTTGTTTCAATCCCTTTTGCCGTTTCTGTTAACTTTGCCGTTTCTGAAAATCCTGTTCAGGGTATTACCAGATCAGCAATCTAAACAAATCAGTACATGGAATTTAAAGTCTCATCAGGTGAATTGTTGAAACACCTCAATGTCGTGGCCGGAGCCATCCACACAAACCCTGTGTTGGCAATCACGGAGGATTTCCTGGTTGATATCAAGAAGGGAACCATGACCCTTACCGCTACCAATCTGGAGACGAGCATTTCTACCCGTATGGCTGTGGAAAGCAAGGAAAATGGTTCGGTAGCTATTCCCGCTAAAATACTCCTCGAGACCTTAAAGGCCCTGCCTAATCAACTGGTGACTTTTGAAGCAGACCTGGAGCAACGCTCCCTCGTCATCACCACGGAAACCGGTATGTACAAGATGGCCGTAGATCCGCCAGATGATTTCCCGGCTTTACCTACTTCCAATGATGCTGAAATCATGGTTCCTGTCGAACGCCTGATGAGTGGTATCAACTACACCATTTTTGCAACTACCTCGGATGAAATGCGCCCCGCCATGACAGGTGTCAATGTGGTTGTTGATTTCAATAAGATCAGTTTTGTCGCCAGTGACGGCCACAAACTGGTACGCTATCACGCCCTCGGTACCTCTACAGAGCAGACCGGCTCATTTGTGATTCCGAAGAAAGCCATGTCTCTCCTCAAAGGCGCAACACCGTCTGAAGGAAACGTATACCTGAAGTACAATAAGTCTCACGCGTTTTTCAGGTTTGAAGAAACAGAGGTGATCTGCCGCCTTATCAACCAGGCTTATCCGGACTTTAATGCAGTCATTCCGGTCAACAACAAAAACGTACTCTATGTGAGCCGCACACATCTGCTGGGCGCACTCCGTCGTATCAATATCTTTGCTAACCGCACGACCAACCAGGTCTTCTTTGGATTGGCTGATAATAGTCTGACCATTACCACCAAGGATTTAGATTTCTCCAACGAAGCCAGCGAACAGTTAAGCTGCGAGTATGAAGGAGATCCAATGGATATCGCCTTCAATGCACGCTTCTTCATCGAACTGCTCAATGCACTCGGCCAGGAAGAAATCCACATGACGATGTCTGTACCAAGTAAACCCGTCCTGATCTATCCTGACGAGCAATTGGAAAACGAAGAGGTCATGATGCTCATCATGCCAGTGATTATCTATTAGTGAGTCGTGAGTCGTGAGTCGTGAGTCGTGAGTTGTGAGTTGTGAGTTGTGAGTAATGAAACACCGCTTACTGAATACTGCATACTGAATACTGGTAGCTCATTTCTGATAGCTGATAGCTGACGGCTGATAGCTCAATAGATGAATCCCACTGATAGCTGACGGCTGATAGCTGACAGCTCACCATCAATTGATGAGATATCGAAAATGCACATTGGCCGTCCTGCCGAGCAACTCTGTCTGACTGGTGATATAGACTTCATTGTCACCGCCCCTTGATATTTTACCCAAGTGCTGCAGGTCACTGATGTTTTGGTTGTTGGTGGCATTGATCAGGGACACACCGATCATCGCGGGCTGTTTAAAGAGCAGGAAAGAAAAATCCAATCCCAGATCGAGACTGAAATAAGAAGGTAGATATCGTTGTACAGCGTTAAAGTCCTCCATACCAATTCCATTTCTGCCATCCAGGCGAACCAGGCTGAGGTAGGGTGCTTTGCTCTTATAGGTTATCAATGTTGATGCCCTGAACTTCCCGAATGAATAGGTGCCTGAGGCCTTCAACTGATGTCGTCGGTCGTCCTGCGGTGTAAAATAGGATCCGTTAAATAACATCGCATAGCGCTCTTCTATCTTGCTGAGCGTATACAATACGGAGGCTTCAACTTTTTTCTTTTTATACAATAAGGTAAGATCGATACCATAGGTGCGGCCATCACCGGTAAATAAGCTGTAAAAATCATCGGATCCCTGGTTTCCATGCGATGGATCAGGATTGAGCGGTCTGACACGTGCCAGGCCATCCGACTTTTTATAGTATAGTTCTGCATCAAAACTCAGGAATGCAGCATTGTACCCGGCGCCAATCATATACTTATCTGATTTCAATACAGGAAAGTCATCTTCCGGATCGCTAAGCACCAGATAAGTTAATTCTCTGCCAAACCGATCCTCAACCGTCAATGTCCTGACCGTTTGCAGGTTCTTTGAATACGAAGCTCTCAGGCTATACTGATCAGTGATGCTGTAATGTAAGCGAAGGTTAGGTAACGCATAAACATTACCCGTACTCTTGAGATATGTAAATCTGCTGCCGATCGCCCAGTTGAGTTTATGCCCTGCGTTCCCGGAAATCTCTCCAAAGGTGCTGGCCTCTACTTCGTCCTGAACCTGTGTCAGGTAAGGAGCATTGTTTTCCTTTGCGTTGAAATCAACTGTGTGTTTTTGAAAGTCAACACCGCCTGTTATCGTCGTCTGCAAATCGGTTTTGTATTCAACAAATCCTTTCACACCTGTCGACACCAGGTTGCTTTGTTGAAATCCTGAATTTTCATTGATTTGAATATCGCCAAAACGTTCCTGTTCGATCAGAGATGCATAATTGACCTCTTTATCAAACATGGAATGAAAGGCGCTGATGTGCAATGATGTCTTGAGATCCAAAGGTGTCTCCAATGCGGCCGATATCCCTCTGTTTTTCCAGATATCGGTGCTTGAGAACGTTTGGTTCACGGCGATCAATTCATGGTGCTGTGCTTCTATTTCAAAATCAGAATTGGTGGTGTTGTCTACCTGGTCGCGGCTTTCAAAAAAATTAAAGCTGAGTGCGCTTTCTTTTCCCGGTTTGACGACCAGGCCCAGGTTGATATCATAAAAGTCGGAGGTTGGTGCCTGGCTGGTAGTCCATTCGTTTTCACCATTATATTTTCCAGGGAGTCTGAAATTGCTAGAGGTACTGTCACTAAGTGCTTCGTTTAGTATACCAGTATGAGAAAGTCTTCCTCCTGCAAGCAAGTATATATCCGGTGCAAGTTTCACCTCGGTGGTCAGCGCTGTTTGCAATAAATCTGTATCCAGGATTAGTTTTGATTTAGGTGTCTCTCTTTTGGACTGCGCATCGATCATGCCATCGATGCGCCCACCGTATTCAATCGGCAGATTATTTTTATAGACATCTACGGATGAAAAATACTGGCCGTTGAATGGACTGAAAATATTGTAGAAATGGTATGGATCATAGACCGGTATCTCATCCATGATGATGAGGGAATTACCGGCATCCGTCCCACGTATACGAATGCCTCTGTCGGAAGAAAAGTGTGTATAGGATGTCAGATTGGTTAACAATCGTTCCGCATTCCAGGTCAGCAGTTGGGTTTCGGAAATAAACTGGTACCCATCCAGATCCGTAGATTGCTCATCATAATCCTGTCCCATGAGTCTATAAGGGACAATCACGATCACTTCCTTCAATGGAACCTCGCTGATTTCCAGTTTTACATTTAGGCTTCCCTGCAATGTTTTGTGCACTGACATGGTTTTGGGTTTGAAACCCAGATAACTCATGGTGACATTTCCTGACGTATCGCGCAATGGAAGGATGAAGCGGCCGTTTTCATCTGTGTTGCATCCGGTATTTGATTTGTGTGCCACGACCGTTGCATACGGCAAGGGCTCTCCGGTCTTTGCATCGGTGATGGTGCCGACTAATACAGCGAGCATCTGGTTTTCGTCCAGCGGGTCTTCGCGTCGCAACATCAGTTTGTTTCCATCCACGATCTGGTAGGTGATCCCGGAATGGTTGAGCAGGCGGTACAACAATTCCTGTATGGAAGAAATCTCTGATCCAACATTTCGGATGGAGTCGAGTGTGGGGACCAGTTCGGGAGCAATCGCGACATCTACTTTGTACTGTCCGGCTATCCTGTCTATAAACGAATCAAACCCTGCACTCTGCCCAAAGGAAAAATGCGGTCCGGTAAGGAGCAGAATGGCCATTCCGGCGCGGAATAGATGCATAGAGGATTATCGCGATATAGTAACTGTCTTTCCTTTAGTTGATGATTTGAGATGTAGTGGCCAGGTGATCAGGTAAAGTGCACTGTCCAGATCGCCGGATTCAAACAATCCTGTGTATTTCAGATCCTCGAGTCCTGGTTCGAGTTTGACGTTGATGTCATATTGTCGTTCGAGTTCATCGATGACATCTGACAATGGTTGGCTTTCATAACTAAATTTACCTTCCATCCATTCCGGTGTTGCTGCGATCACCTCAAAGGTGGAGCGGTTGAGTTTCTTCTCTGATTTATTCCTGGTGGCACTTTCACCTGCTGTGATGATCTGCTGTTCTTTTGACGATGATTCAACTTTTACTTTTCCGGTATAACACGCGACTTCAAAACGACCATCTCTGGAGATTAAATTAAAACTTGTCCCAAGTACTGTCACGGTTCCGTAATCGGTGTGGACTGTAAATGTGCTGCCCTTTTGTACTTTGAAAAAAGCTTCTCCTTCAAGGTACAGTTCACGATCCTGATTAAAACTTTTATCACGATAAGTGATAGAAGACTTCGCATTGAGTGTTACGGCACTTGCTTCGGGCAATACAACCTCTTTCTTTTCACCAGCCTTGGCCATTAATTTCTCAGATGCCGTCAGGTTGCTGATCCATACAAAGAGGGCGAGGGTTGCTGCTGCTGCAAGGCCCCATGTCCATAGTGGTTTCAGGTGTTTCTTTGGCCGCTGTTGTGTGCCGGATTGGATGCTCTCATGTATTCTGCCCCACAATTCGGCCTTACCGGATGGGGACAAATCACCTATAGCAGATCCGGTCAGCGACAAAACAATCTTGCGCGCTTCTTCTACTGTGATTTGTTTTTCTGCATGGCGGGCAACCCAGTTTCTCCATTCCGCATCCCCCTCTCCATGACGAACCCACCGGATGAAGGAATCTTCACCGGCAAGGGTTATGGAGGTATAGGATGTGAAATGTTCGTTCATTGTTGCTTATAACTAAAAGGTAAATAATTCATCCAGCAAATCTTCGCGTGTTGCTGTGGTGTAATTGATATTGCATAGTCCGGTCCCGCTGGTCATCATACTCACACAGTTTCCCTGTATATCTGAATCATCGATGTGACCTCTCTTGAGCGCACAATGTCCCAGTTCATGAAACACCAGGAATTCGCGTTCGAGTTCATCAGCGTCATCCCAGTAAAACTTGTCGACGATCACCACATTCGGTTCTTCCTCGGTGTGGCCGCACTGCCCGATCACATTCGGTGTAGAGATGACACGGATGTCTCCGGAAATCATCATTTCTTTATAATCAATGACCACATTCCGAAGAGCAGCTTCTGAAGCAAACCGATCAAAATACTCCTGGAGCGGTACATCGATGAGATACTGAGGCTCTTCGTCTTTGACACAGGATCCATTGATCAATAAGGAGGCTGTCAAAAGGATAGCTACGAGATTTCTGCTTTTTATCATTTTTCTTTCAGTCTACAGTTTGTAATCGTTGATAGCAAGCCGGTCTTCATTGTTTTTATCCCTTCTCTCACATTAAAAAGAGAGCCTTTGCCATAAAGAGCCTTTGGCCTTGCTTTTGTACTCATATCCATAACATTAAAAAGATGAAAATCGTTATCCATTCCTTTCTCAAGGCTGCAAGAGCCCTGGTGACCAGGTTTCTGGCGGACTGGTAGTTGAGGTCCATGACTCGGGCTATTTCCTCGTATTCCATCTGTTGAAAATACTTCATGTGGATGATTTCCCGCTGGCGGTCGCTGATCCGGGCCATGGCGTGTTCCATTTTATGCCGTTGCTCCTCTTCTTCTTCCGATAGCATCCATTGTACTTCGTGGTCGGTCGTGATCCGGTCATCCAGGTGTCCGTCCTCAAGGGGAATAGTCTCCAGGTTGCTTTTGGGGCCTTTATCAAAAATCCTGCGTCGCATCGAAACCATCAGATATGCTTTGCCGGAAGTTGGTATAGTTAGCCCACTTCGGTTATTCCAGAAGGAAAGGAACATATCGTGGATCGCGTCTTTGACCTTATCCTCATCATGGCACAACACTATACCATACTTGAACAACCCACTGATGTGTAGGTTGTACAGCTCCTGCAGGGCCTTTATGTCCCCTGACTTTAGGTTTTCCCAGTGTTTTGTTTCCTCCATGAAGGCTTTATGTCTGGCTTACCTGGTGTTTAGTGCTTTGGTTGTTCATCTCCCTTTCTGCCAGTTGGAAAAGATAACGAAGTGGTTCATATCTCTTGTATATGTCAATCGTCCGCCGTTTTACCTTTCAGCCGATTCGGTAAAGATAGGGCGGATAATATCCTTAGACCTTGATTGCATGTGGTGGTTTAAAAGTAGGGTGGAACGGCAGAACGGCGGAAGGGCAGAAGGGCAGAAGGGCTTTTGTGGAAGGGTTCAAAATTTTGAACCCTAATTAGGATGTTCCCTCCCGATGTACAAAATACATCGCCATCTCACCCTTTCCTTTCGCCTGGATCATGCCGCGTGGTGTAAACACCAATCCCGGTGTATCCTTGATGTGCTGATAGGTTGCCTCCGATATATTCACTTGACCAACTTCACCACTGCTCTCCATACGGCTTGCGATATTAACGGTGTCGCCCCAGATGTCGTATTGAAATTTCTTTACACCGACGATACCGGCTACGACCGGACCAGTATGTATCCCAACGCGCATTTGAAACGAAGGTTGGCCTTGTTCATCTTTTTCCTTTTTGCGGTTGATGATGAAATCCTGCATTTCGAGGGCGGCATACACGGTATCGAGTACACTGGCCGTATTGTTGATCGGGATTCCTGCTGCAGCCATGTAGGCATCCCCAATGGTCTTGATTTTTTCAATCCCGTATTTCGTCATGATGTGGTCAAAGGCTTTAAAACAGGTGTTTATTTCTTCAACCAGTTCTGCAGCGGTCAGCGCCTCTGATATAGCCGTAAATCCTTTAAAATCTGAAAAGATGATAGAGGCGACATCATGATGCATCGCTGCTGCATATCCCTTTTGTTTGAGTTCCTCTGCGACAGATGCCGGAAGAATATTTAAAAGCAAGCCTTCGGAGATATCTTTTTCCTTTTGAATCGCTGTTCGTGATTTGTGTACATATCTCAGGCGGGTATAGATACCAATTGCTGCCAGAAAAATAACAATCCCAACATACAGATACCGGTTTCGGGTGTTTGTAATGCGTTCGGTTTTAAGTGTGGCATCCAGTTTATCTAACTCAAGTTGCTGGATCTGCCGTGCCTTTTTTTCAGACTCGTACTTTTCCATCATCTCGGTGACAGCCTTTACTTTTTCTTCACTGAGATATTGATTATTGAGATCGATAAATGCAAGAAGGTAGGTGTAGGCTTGTTTGAAATCATTGAACCGGGCGTGAAGGGAGGCGCGTTCCTTTTGAACCTTAGCCAGATTCTCTGTGCTTTTCAATTCGGTTGCCACTACATATGTGGTATCAAGCCGGTTGATAGCTGTTTTATAGTTGCCTCGCTCAGCATCCACGTTGCTGAGGTTGATGAGGAGGTCCATGTATTCATCTGTCATATTTATCTTACGCGCTATCAGGGCGGCCCGGGATAAGAAATAATACGCGCTGTCAAGATCGCCCGTCATACCTTTCAGGCTACCAAGGTTGCCAAGGCTTGTCAGCAAATTGCTGGTGTCATTGTCTCTATCAGCCTCCTCATATATCTGGCGAAACGTCTGGCCTGCCGTAGCCATATCTCCAAGGGAGGCCTGAGCTATGGCAAGATTGTTGAGGATCGTATATCGTATTTCGTGATCCTTCCATTCGGGATTCCAGAGCGCCAATGCCACACGGCTGATTGAATCCACACGGTCAAATTCTTCTAAGGAGAGATAGATGTTTGTGAAGTTGGCCATGATCGACATCAGGATGTTGCTGTCGCATGCAGGTTGGTACTGCTCCATGGCCCAGAATAATTCATTCAGGGCAACATCCGCTTTTCCCAGTTTATCCTGATACGAAGCGAACATGACCCTGCTGAAAATCTGATTACATATTTTTCCATGAAGGCGATAGACATGAGACATTGAATCCGCTAAGGCTGACCGGAGCTCAAAATTCATTTCCTGATCCTTACGCAGAGTCTCCATAGTGCTGTCCGCCCATGTGAGATCTGCCCTCGTCCCTGTTTGAGCCAATGACTGCGTAGACATCCATCCTGCAAGAATGAATGCCAAAATGCTGGTCAGAAGATATCCTGGCTGGGTTTTGCGTTTAAAAAATAATGACGTCACTTATCTTTTTCAAAATTGCTCATCACCTATCTTCTTCTTGGTAAAGACCCATGAACCGGTCGTGCCATCTTTGAGGTTGATGTCAAAGCTGATGGACCAGTCCTTGACAGAGGTGTTAAATCCAAAATCAACAGAATAATACGTAGATACTGACAGCACGTTCGGACTATTGCTGTCTGCCACCGTAATGTCATTCGTGGATTTACTGTTGTCAATGGTAAGTGAAGATCCGGTGTTCGCAGCATCGTTGACCTGAAAGACCATAACATTCGCGTTGGTGTTGAGGTATCCTAGAATAGTAAATGAGACTTCTGTTTCAGGTTTGTTGGGGTTGGAATATTGACTGGTGGGTGCCGGATTATACGCTGTGTACCGGGGAAGTGAGCCAGCTAATAGCTGGGTAAGGCTGCTGAGGGCCATGGTAATGTGGTTTAGGTTTGTTTTGACTAAGTATCATCCTAAAGTTAATGTAAGAAATGAAACCCCAGTGTTTTTGAAATAGAAATCCCTCACATCGCACACCGGAAATATAGGTCCGGGATACAATAGCGGGAGCTGCGCTCACCTTTTATCCTTTTACAACAAGCTGATTAAAAGTTTTTTTTCCGGATTGAGTACAAAAACGAGATGAGTCCTTCTTATTAGTGAAATTGAAATTTATCATCTAAAAAACAAGAATCATGAACCGAGCATTTATCAAATCAATCAGCTTCTTCGCCTTGCTGGCATTTGCAGGGTTTTTTACCGCTTGCCAGGAGGAAGATAGCATCATGACTACAGAAAATTTTGTTCTTCAATCTACGAAGGGCATCGAAGATCAGTGTGGAGCCGGCAGAGCAGGATGTTACGAACTGGTATTCCCGATCACGCTTCAGTTTGCCGACAGCACGACTGCTGTTGTCAACAACTATGATGAAATGAAATTAGCTATCCGCACCTGGTTTGAAGCCAACGGCAGCGGTAATGGCAATGGAGGTCATCATGGTGGAGGTCATCATGGTAATGGAGGTCCATCAGGTTTGGGTCGTCCGGTCATAGTACTTCCTTTCCAGGTGATCACAGAGACAGGTGAAATCGTCACCATCGAAACCATAGAACAACTCAGGGAAATCCGTGCGCTTTGCAATCCGGGTGGTCCGGGTGGACCAGGTGGCGAACCTTGCTTCACGCTTAATTTCCCACTGACGATTTCATTTCCTGATGGAACACAAGTAGTGGTCAATACCAAAGAAGAAATCAAAGCGGCAGCACGCGCCTGGAACATGAGTAATCCTGGCCTGCATACTCGTCCTGTCTTTGTATTCCCGATTACTGTTACCCTTCGGGATGGTACTATTCTCGTGGTCAACAGCAGTGAAGAACTCGTCGCCCTGAAAGCAGAGTGCAGGGGGTAGATACCGTTTGCCCCTAAATTCCCTAATGCTTCGACCTTCTAACGCTCAACCATGTGCAACAGCTCAGCAACCGGGGACTTCATCGATTTTTTTAACGACAGTAAAAGAGACCCTCGGTGAAAAGAGATGTACGGACAGGACGCGTCCTGTCCGTACATCTCTTTTCACCGAGGGTCTTTTGTCGTTTGTCAGAATGCATTTAAGATCGCCACGATATCATCGCCATACTTGGCGATCTTTTGATCGCCTAATCCTTTGATCTTGCTCAAAGCCAGGAGATCCTGTGGTTTTTCCTTTGCCACTGTCATCAGGGTGGCGTTGTGACAGACCATAAACTCAGGCAGGTTGATTTCGCTGGCTCTGTCTTTACGCCACAGGCGCAGGGCCGCATAAATACTCTTTTCTGTTTCGTTGAGATCCTCTTCTGTGATAGCAGGTTGTTTTTCTGTTTCCTTTTTATGGGTTCCGTTGAGATCCTCATAAAAGACGAGAATGGACCAGAAGTCCGGATTGCCCGGTACAAACTGTGTGGAGGTTTTCTTTACGGACACAGAATCCATAAAGGAGTTGATGGCTTGCTGATCCGCAAAGGCGCTTTCCGTCGAAAGCCTCGTGTTGAAAAGTTTAAGGTTCATAGTTTTGAACTGTTGAAGGTGAAGGAATAAAATACGACACGGGATGTCCTTTTTGAGCATCCTCACCTTGTAGTGTCTTGAGGGGGGTGAAATGTGACCGGTGGAGAGGAAAAATTTTCCTAAATATTGATTTTCATTGGCTTCAAATGAACTTGCAGCCAGGCAAAGCAACCTAGAAGTAATCTATATCCAAAATTGTGCTTGTAAACTATTTCTGAATTGCTTCAAATGTGGCAATCATACCGGGGAGATAGGTTTCTTTAATATGCCAGACGATCTCAAGGTCGATACCAAAGTAATGATGTATAATGCGATTGCGAAAGCCCCGAATCCTGTACCAATCTACTTCACTGTGTTGTTCTCTGAATTCATCGGGCAATCGATTGGCGGCTTCGCCAATGATTTGAAAATTGCGGATTACGGCATCGATCGTTTTTTCATCTTTTGTAAAAGAATCAAAATCCATCCCTGCAGTATAGTCTAATATTTTTCGTCCGCTTTCCAATATATCGCTCACTAGCAATAGCGGTTCGCGCCTAGACATAGATGATCTCTTTGCTTATCTGATCATAGTATTTTGGCTTTATACCCTTCAATGACACAAGGTCCACCTTGCGGTCAATATTCTTTTCCAGAAATTCTGCCAGATCAATAAATTCTATGCCCACAGGTCTTGAAAAATCTACAATAATATCGATATCGCTATTCGCTGGGGAAAAATCATCCCGGACCACAGATCCAAACAACCCAATCGAGCGAACATAATACCGGGAGATCAACTCTGGTTTTAGTGTTCTAAGTTTTTGGATTATTATCTCAAAGGATGTCATGAATCAAAGATACATAATGATGATCTATTCGATTAGCTCGTATCGGGTCTTTAGGGTTCAGCAGACTATTACCCTTTTGGTCTTGAATGAAGCCTAATTCAATCCTTCTTACAAATAATCAACGCCGCAATCACCCCCGGTACCCATCCCGCAATCGTCAGCAGGACAACCAAAAGGATCGATCCGCACCCTTTGTCTAATACGGCCAGTGGGGGGAATAGGATACACAAGATGACTCTGCCTAGACTCATAGTTTTATATGTGTTTTGTTTCTCTGGTAATGTATAGCCTCTTCGTTGAATTCTCTGTCCTGCCCATTTTGTAGCATGCACAAGCCCATACTCTTCCAGAAAGTTCTAGAAAAACAAATTAAACCATATTTAAGGAAAATGAGTTCCCTGGACGCGGGAGAACATAGAGAGTGATATGACGCTACTCAATTGCTTAGTCAAGGGTTCCTGATTTTACTCCTGCTGCTGCTTTTTGATTACTTATCTTTGAGACATAGAGCCTGCAGCATAATAAGGGCTCTTCTTTTGATGTTAACCTATTTAGCAAAATCACTGATTAATTTACAAAAACATGAAAGGTTTCCTATTTGCATTCATTCTGGTGAGCTGTGTAACCAGCGTTTTTTCGCAGGGCAACGAAATAGGTTCGACGCCGGGCACACCAGACGCCGTGCTCAAGGGTTTTATCAAAAATTATGGCGATGCAAAAGCCACCTGGCGTGAAACAGACGGCAACTACGAAGCATCTTTTAAATTAATTGGGATGCCGTCCACGGTATGGTATGATTCCACCGGCCTCAGGTTGAAGTATGTGGTTGACATAAAGGAAGATCAATTGCCTGCCATTGCACGTTCCTATATTGATAGGAATTATCCGAAGGCTAAAATCGTCCGGGCTCAGAAGTGGACAGATGACAAAAAAGCCAATACGTTTCAGGCAGACCTGAAATTAACGGCTGAAACTAAAAGCCTGATGTTCACATCAAGGGGTGATTTAATAAAATAGCTTGGGAAGGAATAAATGATCCACTCATAAAATTTACGTTGATCCGTACAAGACCGTAATACCATATCAATAAGCTCTGCAAAATAATTTTTTTACCTGCGAATTAAGGTATTCGGTAATCAAACGGATATCGCGTAATGGTTGATTCATCAGACAACGACGTTCTTAAGTCTTGCTATACCTCCCTTTCACGTGCATTGATGACATCCCGATCTGCAGGCAGATAGGTGGCGGCCTGGTGTTTTGTAAAATGTTTGTGTTTCTTCGTTGGATTGGATTGAAGTGAAAAATGAAATATAAACCCGGGATATGTCCCTGAGGTTATAGTTTGCTGAGCGCAATATGTGAGCCCCCACATACCAAAAAATATCTCGGGTATTCGATGAATTAGAAGGATACTGCTATTCTACTGGCATTGGTTCTGTTTTATGCCGAATCTTTCCATCTTTATGGTCATGGTGCTAAAAGCTCAGCGAAGATGAAATACCTTCCAGGGTGTCCTGAATGGAAAGGCAGGTGCATACGCACCGGGTGGTTGATCCTGCTTTCCCTATTATTTTCTTCTGAGGCTACAGGTCAGGCTACCGGGTTATCCGTTTCCTTCTACACTTCGGAAGATGGTTTGCCCCATAAACATGTATATGATATTACTCAGGATGATTATGGGTTCATGTGGATCGCCACAAGGAACGGATTGGTGCGTTTTGATGGATATCGTTTCGAAGATTTTACCTATGCCATTACCGGGGACAATCAATTGAAGGGCCGAATGATTTATTCCCTCGAAAAAGACAGGTTTGGCAAAATCTGGATTGGGTATGAAGAAGGTGTCGCCGTGCTGGATCCTTTCACAGGAAAGGCTACAAAGCAACCCCTGACAGGATACAATGGTGTTGATCCAAGAGTCCTTTGGATTTCCATAGATCAACGTGGACGAAAACTCATCTCTCTGGTCGACGATGTCTTGTTATGTTATGATGAGGATTTTCGCCTTGTGTTTTCTTACGAACTCTCTATAAAAAATGGAAAGGCAAATCCCGGATTAGGGGTTGTACTTGAGGATACTGATGGTACCTATTGGCTTCCCTCCTATGATTATGGCTTGGACCATATTTCAGCAGCCGGAGCATTTATTGAGCATTACACATTTCCTGAACCTGTAGCATCGGCGACTACCTTTAAAACACTGACCACCAATACAGGAATGGTTTACACGTTTCCACTCGGCCGGCGAACGGAAGTTGGGGAGACAAATGCACCGGAAATCTATCCCGATGATAAAAACCACGTATTTATGTACAGGTCTTATGCCCGGCCATGCCGCATACCGGACCGCAAAGGAAATGAATGGATCATCGATCGTGACAGCATTACGCTGAAAGGACCTCTCCTGAAAAAGCCCCTTACGTTCAGTTTGCCTTACATGGAAGAATTTGGACAAGATCATCCCATGCTCAACGCTTTCGTCGGCTCGGATAATACCCTTTGGACGGCCAGCAGGAAAGGAATTTTCAAAATCAATTATAAACCAAACCCTTTCCGAAACTATTTGAACCGGGACGGATTAGGCATCACGGAAAATGGGCTAAGTATGCGAGGCATGATCGAAGATGCGGAGGGCAAAATATGGGTCAGTTTATATCCGCATACCGACAGAGAATCCATTAAGCGCCGTAACCTCTTCCGCATCGATCCGGTATCTCACCAGGTAGAGACGATCTATCTGCACTCGCGTGACACCAGCCAATTCAGAATCCATACACTTCCCTTGTATAAAATCATCCGGCAAGGGTCAAGATTCTGGGCCACTACAGGGTATACGTTCATTTATCAGTTTGATCCGAAAGTGCTGGAAATTGATGCATATAAAATACCCGATACCCTTTTAGGCGCAGTGACCGGTATTTTATCGATCAGTGATTCATCGTTGATCTTCAGTACCGGAATCGGATCCGGTATTTTTAGAGTTACTGCTGAGGGAAAAGGTATTTTCAAAGGACTGTATGATGATTCGTCGGGACAAATAATGGAAGGCATTAATAATTTCTTTGAAGCAGGCAATAAGCTGATCTGGGCCGCTTCCAATAATGGATTGTTCCTTCTGAACGCGGAAGGCAGGATACTGAGATCTTATGCCCTGGGTGATCAATCCAATGTCAAATTACCTGCACTCGATATTAACTGGGTTTATCCGCAACCCGAACAAAAAATCTGGCTGGGTTCAAGACACGGCCTGATCATGCTGGATACCATCAGAGGAATGACAAGGCTTTTTACTACAGATGACGGGCTACCGAATAATAATGTCATGAGTATTTTGCCCGATGAATCCGGCTCCCTATGGCTCAGTACTGACCGAGGGTTGAGTCGGTTTCATCCGGAACACAAGAGTTTTGTCAATTATGACGTCCATGATGGATTGCCCCACAATGAATTTAACCGCATGGCCGCGCTGAAATCATCCAATGGTCGTTTATATTTTGGGAGCCTTAATGGGGTCACTGCCTTTTATCCCGGCGAAGTGGATGCGAGCCTCGATCAGTTAATGCCTTTATTAACGCATTACAGTTATTATCAGGGTCGAATTGATACAGTAGTGAATTTCGACCTTCAACCTGACACTTCGCAAACTCTCGAATTTACTTATCTCGACCGGCTCTTCCGATTCAACTTCATGCTGCCCTCCTACAGGCAACCGGAAAAAAACCGCTTTCTCTATATGCTCGAAGGTTGGGATAAGGAATGGCAATCCACCAATGCCACGCACACCATTAGTTACAACTATCTGCAACCCGGTGAATATACCCTAAGGGTCAAAGGGGCTGCCGCAGGTTATTCCTGGGGCCTGTCGGAGTACCGTCTATCGATTGTTATCCGGCAAGCGTGGTACAAAACATGGTGGAGCATCAGCCTGGGCATATTAGCCATCGGTTCGTTTTTCTACGCACTGTACCGCTACAGGTTGAATGCCCTGGTGCGTGTACAAAACATAAGAAATAAAATCAGTGCTGATCTGCATGATGAATTGGGCAGTGTGCTCACCCAGATTGCCTTGCAAAGCGATATGGTCAGTCGTGATATCTACAGCGAAAGTGAAAAACAAAAGGAGCTTGAAAATATCCGGGATACAAGTCGTGAAGCCATTCATGCCATGAGTGATATTGTATGGAGTGTCAGCGCAGGGCATGATAAGACCTCGAGCCTCCTGGATCGCATGAGAGATCACGCGGATCTCATGCTTCAACCCCTCCATATCACACCTTCGTTTTCCGTGACAGGGTTTCATGAAAATAAAATCATGGACAATACGCTGCGACAGGAGTTGTTCTTGATTTTCAAGGAAGCCATTCATAATATCGTTAAGCATAGTCATCCCAATTATATCGACATTCTTCTTCTCAATGGCCCCGGCGGATTTGAAATGCGGATCCGCAATGACATCAATAAGCAGGGCGATCATAAGGTCCTGGGTGGACATGGAACGAATAATATGCAACGACGGGCATTATCCATTCGTGGTACATTGAGTGTCAGGGCGTCAGCCAATGAATATGAAGTGTTGTTGAAAAGGGATGAAATCTGATCGGGGTAAAAACGCACGGGTAGATTTTCACCCTAAGATGTGATTTCCCGGACCTTGAACAAACCTGACCTTTGAGAAAAAAGATCATGATGAACCCGTCTTCCGCTTTGCAAAGTGCATTTGCCGGCCAGATGCTGAGACTGTTTTCCCGAAATGAAATTCACCATGTGCCCGTTACGCATATCATCCGACTCGAAGCAGAAAGCAATTACACCTATATTTATCTGGTCAATCACAAAAAGTTTTTCATGGCCAACGTATTGAGTACCTATGAGTCCATTCTGGCTCCACTGGGTTTTATTCGCACCCACCGCAGCCACCTGGTGAATCCCATGTATGTCCAAACCCTTCAAATAACAGGTGAAATGGTCATGACTGATAACAGTCGCGTAGAGGTAAGTCGTCGTAGGAAAAAAATGGTTAAAAATTTATTGGATGCAGGCCTGCGATATCAGGAAATGCCTTTTTTAACCCTTAGTGCAGCTTCCTGATTAAGACAACATGAACACATAAAAATCAAATGATCCGGATTGCCATCATTGAGGATGTTTCTGCGATTCGCCGCAGTCTTACCACGTTTCTCAACACAGAGAGCGGGTGTGAGGTCGTGGCGTCCTGCGAATCGGTTGAAGAATTTCTGGCGCTGGACGCGTCAGCCATACAGGTCAATGTGATCTTGTCCGATATCGGGTTGCCGGGTATGAATGGCATAGAAGGTATCAAGTTGTTTAAGAAATTGTATCCGGATGCGGAGATCATCATGCTCACCGTGTTCCAGGACGAAGACCATATATTCAAGGCACTATGTGCCGGTGCCACCGGTTACCTGCTCAAGAGCACCCCATTGCCCCAGATCAAAGAAAGCATCATCAAAATCAGCACCGGTGAGGTCCCGATGAGTAAGGCGGTAGCCCGCAAAGTCCTGGAACACTTCAATCCAAAACGCACCTACGGCAGTAAAGAGGATGAACTTACCGCCCGCGAAAAACAAGTATTGCAACTCATGGTAGAGGGGTTGAGTTATAAAATGATTGGCGCACGGCTGGACACCAGTCTTGACACCGTGAGATCACAAGTCAAAAGTATCTACCGCAAGCTTCATGTCAACAGTAAGGCGGAGGCGATTAGTATTGCGATACATCATAAGTTGAAGGGGTAGGGCAAGGAGCAGGGTGCAAGGAGCAAAGGGCAAAAGGCAAAAGGCTTTCTTTGTCATCTTAATTAACTGCTCACCGCACACCATTCACTGCACACCGATCACCTCTTACGACTCACGATTCACGATCTGCCCTCACCGATCACTTCTCACGTTCATCTCACACTCAATTCACTTGCTTACCTTCTTTTGTCCGTTATTCGCTGTTCTTTATTCATCATTCCTGTACCTTTCTTCACTCTTCATTTTTCATTCTTCACTTTTTCACCCTAAGATGTGATTTCCCGGGCCCAATGCAGGGGCGAATTTTACAAGGTGAAAGCTTTTGCCATGAAATCAGATCCATTTCTTCTTGCCGCCCTACTTTTCTTTTGCTGTGTTACAGGTCTGAGGTCCCAAAGTGTGGGTATCGGGACGTCAACTCCGGATACAAGTGCTCTGCTGGACATCGCGAGCACAGACAAAGGCATCCTGATTCCGCGCATGACGACTGTGCAACGAAATGCGGTAACCTCCCCCGCGGTAGGGCTGATGGTCTATGATACAGACCTGATGGGTTTCTGGTATTACAATGGGACTGCATGGCAGTCGATGGGCGGGCCGGATGATAAGTGGAAGATGTATGGCAATACAGGTACCAATTCAACCCACTTCCTGGGCACGGCAGATGATCAGCCAATGCGGTTCAGGCTGAACAATCTCAAGTCAGGCACCTGGGATGGAGCGAACCGGAATTACAGTATCGGAGTTGGGGCACTGGACAGTATCACCACAGGCAAAGGAAATATTGCCATCGGAACAAAAGCTTTGTTTCGAAACAAGAATCTGAGTGGCCTGGTGGCCATAGGGGACTCGAGTTTATATACAAACACTACCGGGGTTCAAAACACCGCCATGGGGAGTAAAGCCCTGCGAAACAATACAACCGGCTCCAGGAACACAGCGAACGGCTTTCAGGCATTATCCAGGAACACCGGATCGGGCAATACCGCTGTAGGCAATTACTCTCTTCGCTTAAATACTTCGGGAAACAATCTAGTTGCCGTAGGGGATTCCAGTTTGTATAGCAACACTACAGGTTTTCAAAACACCGCTGTTGGTAGCAATGCTTTGCGCAACAACACTACCGGCTCCAGAAACACGGCGAACGGCTTCCAGGCATTATCCAATAATACCGGATCGGGCAATACCGCCATTGGTAACAATGCGCTTAGACTAAATACTACCGGCAATCGTCTCGTTGCCGTTGGAGATTCCAGTTTGTATAGCAACACCCTTGGTTTTGAAAACACCGCCGTTGGTATCAACGCCTTGAGAAGAAACACGATCGGCGAGCAAAATGTGGCTAATGGAGCTTTTGCATTGTACGCTAATACGACCGGTGAACTAAATATGGCCACTGGGGCTTTTGCGTTGTATTCTAATACGACCGGAAGTCAAAATACGGCCAGTGGGGCAGGTGCGATGTATCACAATACCACCGGTGAAATAAATATGGCCAACGGGACAGGTGCATTGTATTACAATACGACCGGCAATAATAACACGGCCAATGGGAATTTTGCGTTGGCCTATAATGAGACCGGCTCGTTTAATGTGGCCAATGGGAATTATACATTATACTCCAATAGGACCGGTGAAAGAAATCTGGCTAATGGATATGAAGCATTATTCCAAAATACAACCGGCTCGTCCAATGTGGCCTGCGGATTTGACGCGTTAAATGATAATACGACTGGTTCATTCAATGTGGCCATTGGAAATGGAGCGCTAAACCGTAACACTGTTGGATATCAAAACGCTGCCTTTGGATATGAAGCAGATGTAGCTACAGTCAATCTGGTCAATGCTACCGCTATTGGAGCAAAAGCCTTTGTTGCCGATAGTAATTGCCTTGTACTTGGAAGTATCGATGGGATAAATGGCGCTACCGAATCTGTAAACGTGGGCATCGGCATTACCGCCCCACAAACCAGGCTACATATTGTCGGAGGCAGTGATGCCAGCTACACCGCTACATCCGGGTACCTGGTTACAGGAGACGTTGCCACATCCAATATTATAATGGATGACAATGAGATCATGGCCCGAAATAACGGAGCTGCCGCTCCGCTCTATCTGCAGGTCAGCGGAGGAGACCTCAAAATAGGATCCGGAACGCCCAGTTATAAACTGGAGGTGGGTTCAAGTGAAGCCGCTAAAACCGGAGGCGGCGTGTGGATCGCCACCTCTGATGAACGACTGAAAAAAAACATACGCGCATTTGAAGACGGCCTTGACGTGGTGAAGCAGATCAGGCCTGTACAATTCAGCTACAATGGGCAGGCAGGCATACCGGATGATACATCGACCTTCGTCGGTATTATCGCGCAAGAACTTAAACCAGTGGCCCCGTATATGATCGGAGAGTTTACCTATACCACGCCTGATGGACAAAAAGAAAACTACATGGACTATGACGGGACGGCGATGACGTATATCCTGATCAATGCAGTTAAAGAGCAGCAAGCCATCATCGATCAATTAAAGGCCAAACATCAAAACGAATTGGACGCCCTTAAGACAGAATTGAATATCATGAACACAAAACTGGATGCCGTTGCACAACTGGTGAATACATTACAGGAAAATTAATCCGCTTACATGGCTTAGCGGTAGCGAACAATATCTCAATAAAACAATAAACGCGCTGATTTGATTTACAGCGAGCTATGAGTTATTGTTTAGGTCAATAATGGATTAGTTGCGCCGATCAGTAGATGGTGCCCTGCTCAAAGCAAGCAAAACGCTATGCTGGGCATTTGTTAAACACTACAACATTTGTTGTTTGATATTCGATATTCCTTATTAAAATAAAGAAACTACTGTCTCCCGACATTACTTCTACTTCTACTTCCTTGTTCACGCTTTCACTATTCGTCATTCGCTATTCCTTATTGAATTCAAGACCAAACTGTCTCCCGACATTACTTCTACTTCCTTGTTCCGTTTTCGCTTTTCGCTTTTCGCTTTTCACTTTTCACTTTTCACTTTTCACTTTTCACTTCCTCCCGGATTGGCTCGCTGCGCTCGCCGATCCGGAGATGGGGAGCCGTAAACCCTTTCAAAGCTTGCGCTGCGCTTGACTTTTTTGTTTTATACGCGCCGCTCAAGCGAGCTTGGCTGATAAATAAAAACGTCAAATGAAAAAGGTCCCCGGTTGCTGAGCTGTCGTACATGGTTGAGCGTTAGAAAGTCGAAGCATTAGGGGATTTAGGGGTAAAACGGAAGCGGATTGGCTCGACGACTACCGTCGTTCTCGCCGATCCGGAGATGGGGAGCCCTAAACCCACGCAAAGCCCTGGCTGCGCCATTGGGTCTTTTGTTTTTTTACGCCACTTTTAAGAAAGCTAGCGATTACGAATTTGTTGCAGTCCCCTTTAGGGGATTTAGGGGCAAAAAGCGGATTTAGGTCGGAAGCGGATTGGCTCGCTGCGCTCGCCCATCCGGAGATGGGGAGCCGGTCACCAATTTCAAGGCTCTGCGCTGCGCTTGGGTTTTTTATTTTTATAAGGTTACTCAAGCAAGCTTGGCAACCTTATAAAAATAAAAAAGCCCTACCACGAATGTGGTAGAGCCTTGAAATTGGTGAGGTCGGAAGCGGATTCGAACCGCTGTAGCAGCTTTTGCAGAGCTGTGCCTAGCCACTCGGCCATCCGACCATCTAGTTCGTTTGAATGGTCCCGGGTCCGGGGCCATCTGTATCAAACGAAGGGCAAATATAGGGGTTTATTGGTTTTTCCGATTGTTATTGATGGATATTGCACGTTCCGGCTACAAATAACTGAGCTCCAGGGGTATTGGTGATCAGGGATGCCCCTGGTACCGATGGGTTGCCTTCGATAGTGACGTTTTTAAACTTGACGATCCCGGGGTTGTTGATAGCCCCACCCGACATCGAAGTACCGGCTGTGATCTTAACATCGACAAATTCTACCTGCGCCGAATTGCTAATCTCAAAGACCCTCGACCCGCTGCCAGTAATGTTGATGCTGGATCCTTCTGATTTGATGACCAGGTTTTTGTCAAGCACCAAAGGGGCTCCACCGACATTGATCGTCTGACCTGATAGCAGCCCGGCCAATCTGATCGTATCGCCTACCCCTGCACATGTAATAGCCGCCGGCAGACTCCCGAAACCTGTTCCTGATGTTTGATTGACAGTCAACTGACAATCCAGCGATCCACATACTTTCAGCCCCCAGGTACTAAGGCTACCCCCATCCTGATCGGCAATGTCCTGAATTTTTAATGTCCATATTCCTTCGGAATGCTTGCCATCAAAAAAGCTCAGGGTGTTAGTTGGTTTATACGTCAGTCCATCTGTAGGTGGACACGGCCAGTTACTATTAGCGGCTTCATCATCAAGTTGGATGCTGAAATTGTCATGATTATCACAAGGTCGATCCCATATCAATCGCTCAGAGGCATCAGGGGCAATAATTGAAAACTTCAGATCATCGACCCACGAATGCGTCCCGGTGAGGTTTATAATGTTAATATCGGTAATGACCATGTCAAGCGGACAATCGAATATAGAAGTAACTATCGGTGCACCACTGGATGGAATGTTGATGGGTACATTCGTACTCATCAGGGCCAGACAAGACACTGTGGTAAATGTAAACGCTGATGACCACACGCCATTGCCACATGTGTTGATTCCTTTGACTCTCCAATAGTATTGTTGGCCCACAATGAGCGGAGCAGTAATTTGAATTTTATCGATCGATGTGGTACCAGATGTAACAAGGTTTGCAAACAGATTGTCATAGGCCAGTTGATATTCATATTGTGTAGCACCTGCAAGTGTTTGCCAATCCAGCAATGGAGTGATGACTGCGTCTATTGAGTTATTACCAGGACTCAACAGTGTCGGCGCTATGGTTGGTGGCTCTAACAAATTGATGGTAAAGACAGAATCTTTAATACCCGTGGTGCTCGTTGCCCTGACCAGTGGTGTATAGGTTCCGAATAATCCGGTCAGGTTTGAAATAGTCAATGTACTGTTCGATCCGGGCATGACAATCTGCGGATTAAAGGTCACGATAGAGCCCGGGGGTTTGTTAATCACACTCAAGGACACCGGATCTGTAAAACCAAATATTTGTCCTACCTCAACTGTAGTCTGCACTGCTCCGTCATTACATTCAGATACTGTTTTAGGATTTAAGTTTATCGTAAAATTGGGCAAGGCTTGCTCTATGGTGATATTCGCATTGTTGATATCAAAGAATATGTTGTTTGATCCCCGGATCATAATACGACCTGTAGTGGTAACACCAGTAGGAATCATCACAGAAGCAGATCCATCGTTTGGTGTGTTTTGCAAAAGCATTGTAGGATAGGTCAACCCTCCATCTGTGGATAACCGGATATCTACATTTGCACAACTGACAGGAGCCGCTGTTGTATTCGCCACGTTCCAGGTGATGGTTTGTGTTGAGCCTTCTGGCCAGGTTGTTGCTGAATTTTGTGAGCTTACCGTAAATGGTCCTGAGGTAGCTGTAACACTAATCATTGTATTGTCCTCATCCGTACATCCCCAAATGCCATCATACAAATCTCTTACTGTGACTCTGAATTCCATGTCTCTGGTAATAGAAGGTAATTCCTCCCAGGTAGGATTTGTTCCATTGATGATGCTGGTGATATTGGGAAAGTACCTCGTCGGCGATGATGTAGGCAACAGGCTTCTGAACAAGGGTCCGAATTGATTGGTAGATACTGGTGGCATGGCCGCTCCTACCTCCGGATCCCATTGTTCCCAGCAATAGGTCAGCGGATTATTATCAGCATCAGTTGCCGAAGCAGTCAAAACAAACGGTGTCGATATCGGAATGGTATAGTTCGGAACGTTAGAAACCACTGGCGCTGAATTGGCAGTAGAGATGATCGCTTCACAACTGGTTGAACTTATCTCCGCAGCTATTTCCTGGAGACTGATTCCGTGCATGTAGGCATCACTATTGCCTTGAACATCCGGTGAGCAAATACCAGCATACCCCATGATGGTGGATGCGCTACCTGGCTCCATGGCCGTTGCAGCATTTCGATTGCAGTTATTATTCTGGGTATGATTCCCTCCGAATTGATGGCCTAATTCATGCGCCACGTAATCGATATAAAACGGATCTCCTGTGGGTGGATTCAGACCGGTTGCCCCGCGAGCCTTATTTCCACTACTACAGAGGACCCCCAATCCTGCACAACCTCCACTTCCTACGCTGAATACATGACCAATATCATAATTAGCACTCCCGATTACATCGGTAATGGTTGTTTGATTTTGCCCTAATTGTGTACACGCATCCCCTGAATATGGATCAGCCCCTGAATCGTAATAAAATATCGAAGAGTTGTTTCCAATGAGTATAAGTCTGGTTGAAAAATCAGTTTCATATACATCATTTACTCTATTGACCGCAGTGACTACCTGCGCCATGACAAGCGCGGATTGTGATGATGACATTGCTCCGAAATAATTACTATACTCTCCTGTAGTCGCCACCGCGAGACGATAGCTTCTGAACTCACAATCTCCAACGATGCGCTGCTCATGGTGTGTCCCTCCATTAAAATCAGCTCCCTCCGTTCCACAGATCCAATCTATTTCTCTTGAATATGTTTTAGCATAATACACCAACCGGTTTGCCATATCATTCCGCTGATACGGATCGATATATGTCTTACCATCAAGATCACTGATGACGGCCCTGAAACCATTTTTAGTCCAGTCAGCTCTAATCACACGGTAAGGATTTGAAATGGAAACCCCCCTGAATGTTTTTATATCCGTGTACTGCGCAGCAAGCGGCGCCTCCATCATATCATACTGCACGATGCGAAACATATCTGCTGATCCATCCGCCAGACCAACCGTAATAATCGTATTGCTCGACATCAGTGACTGTGCATATTCGTAAGGTGCGGACCAAAGTTTGGTTTTCATCAACTGGTAGTCCATCTGATAGATCACACACTCCTGGGGGATGATATCCCGCTTACCCATGGGGAGGATGTTTTGCGGATCAACAGGAGACCATGACTGGGCAAACGAATGGCTTGCACAGAGAAAGAAGATGATGGGCATCATCCGGTGAGGGTAGCTTCTCATATGTATAAATTCTGTAACCTAAAAAATACTAGCTATCAGATAGATACAAATCTAAGCTCTTATTTTGAACTATACAAGGGGAACTTCCCGGCTGGCGGCAAAAAAGCAAAAGGAGTACGGCCAGAAAAAAAGGTACGGACAGGACGCGTCCTGTCCGTACCTTTTTTCTGGCCGTACTCCTTTGTGTGCCTTATTTTTTAAAACCTGGTCGCCAGGTAATGCGGCAGCATGGCCCGCCAGGTAGGCCAGTCATGGCGCATATCCGGTCCCCAGACATCTAGCTCATGAGGTATACCCTTGTGGGACAATAGGTTAGAAAAATTTCTGGAAGCACTCGGGCTTTCATAATCGCCAGATCCGGTGAGGATATGCACATGATTAGATCTACGGAGCATCGGGAGGAAATAGTCATCATCCAGCTTTTCGAGGTAGTGCATCGGGCTGTTGAAGTACACGTCTTCATCAAAATACCCGTCTGTATAGGATGTCAGGTCATAGACCCCGCTCATGGCAATCGTGCCCGCAAACAGGTCTGGCCTTCTGAAGTACATATTGGCGGCATGCAATGCTCCAAGTGATGCACCACAGGTGATAATTCCTGTTTCTTCACTAGTGTTGTGCTTGATATACGGCACGACCTCTTTGGTCACATAGTTGTTAAATTGCTGGTGCCGGATCGACTTATGCCGGGGATGCATCTTGCTGTTGAGCCAACTCTCTGAGTTGATGCTGTTGATGGAGAACACCTTGACCTTACCGGCTTCAATGTGAGGCTGGATCACATCCAGCAGCAGGAATCGCTCATATTCGAGGTAGTCCGCTGCGGCAGTCGGGATCAGTAAAAGGGCCGGCCCGAAGTGGCCATACATGGCGATTTCCATGTTCTTATTCAACGAGGGGCTGTACCAGGAATCAAGTATTCTGTTCATACGTAGTTGGTCATGATTGAAGGGTCTAAGATGTGTAAAATAATTGACATAGCAGGGTTGTAATTGGCCCCGCTATTTGTGTTTTTTATTTGAATTAACCGGTCGTTGGTTACGACGATTTACCGTGATTCCCTGCTGGTAACCACATTATCGGTTCATGTTACCACGGTCTGTAAGGGTGCTCATGTTGCCGTTAAGGCTTAAAATGTGTATATTGAGCAAAGGCCTAAACAATTGACACCTTCTCCTCGCAGCCATTTGGTGTTTTCTCATAGTTAAAACAGGTCTTTTTACAAGTGATTTGGAGTGGTTTTGCAATCTGCTCTTGTCTGGCAACGTTTAGCACAACCGACCTCCCGGCTGCTGATTAGTAACAATTTAGATGAACACCCGTTTCTAATAGTACCCTGAAATTCTTTTAAAGGCATTTTACAATGTCTCAGAAATACCAACTATGAATTTAATAAATCCATCATCCACGTCTCCTTCAAAGCAATCTAAAAGAAAACGCCTGTTGCGAATCGGCTTGGGGGTTTTAATACTTCTCATCATCCTTCGTATTGCCCTCCCCTATATTGTTTTAAATTTTATCAACAATCAGCTGTCCAACATCAATGGGTATTATGGCCATGTTGATGATCTCGATATTTCACTCTATCGGGGTGCATATATCGTCAAGGATATTTATATCGACATCGTTGATACGACGACGCAAAAGCAACTACCCTTTTTCTCTGCAGACAATATTGATATCTCCATTGAATGGAAGTCCCTGTTAAAAGGTCAGATTGTAAGTGAGCTTGAATGCCATACTGCGCTGCTGCGTTTTACAAACAATGCTTCGGAACCCGAACAACTTGAAAATGATTCAAATGATTTTCGATTGATGCTCAGGACGTTTACCCCACTCAAGGTCAATCGTTTTGAAGTGTTCAATGGTAAAATTCAATACCTGGATCCGGTAGCCTCTCCACCCGTTGATATCTTTCTTGACAACACACACATCCTGGCCAGTAATCTCTCTAATGTTGAAGACACAACACTGCTTCCCGCAACGGTGATAGCTACTGCTGATATCTATGAAGGAAAAATGAACTTCAATATGCGGATCAATGCACTGGCCAACGATCCAACGTATGATCTGAACGCCGAAATCAAGAACGCAAACCTTGTGAAACTGAACGCCTTCTTTAAGGCCTACGGAGACTTTGATATCAACAAGGGTATGTTGGATGTATATCTTGAGTTGGCCGCTAAAGACAGAAAGTATATCGGCTATGTAAAACCTGTCATCAAGGACCTGGATGTAGTAGGTCCGGAAGACCGAAAGGATAGTGTCCTCCGAAAATTGTGGGAAGGGATCGTAGGGGTTGCAGGTGATATAGCCGAAAATCCAAAAACGGATCAGATCGCGACCAAGGTGCCTATTGCCGGAGAGTTTGGCGAAAGGACGATCGGCATCTGGTATGCTGTTTTGTCCACGGTCCGAAATGCATTTATCCAGGCCATCTATCCTACATTGGATCACCAGGTCAACATCGGATTAGTAAAGGCCGTCGATGATAAAGAAGGAAAGAAAGGCGGTTTGTTTAAGAAGGTTTTTAATGATCCGCTGAAGAAGGAAGAGAAGAAAAAGGAGAAAAAGGATTAATGCAATGACCTCTCTAACAACATAAATAAATGTAATGCCTCTAAAATTGAAAAACACGACGACGGTTCTCAAAAAAGCCTTTTACGAACTGGTTGTCCAGAGATCCCTTTAAGGAGAGTTCGGTCATTGCGTATACAGCGATTTTCTCCTTACCTGGTTTGTTGGTTGTCGTCGTAACCCTGTCTGCCTATTTCTTTGGACCCGATCTGGTCACTAGTCATATTCACCAAAATATCGCAAGTGTGATGGGGATAGAGACTGCGGACCAGATTCGTGAAATGATCCTTTTTTCGATGCGCAGCAAGGATTCTTTGTCGGCTACTATACTAGGATTGGTGACTATGCTGATTGGTGCTACCGGAGTATTTGTTCAACTTCAAAAAACCCTCAACATCATTTGGGAGGTAGAAACCAAGACTGAAAAATCTGGTATCTGGAAATTAATCCAGCTGCGCTTGTTTTCATTTGGCATGATCCTCTCCATTGCATTTGTGTTGCTGATCTCTCTGGTTATCTCTTCCTTCCTCGCCGCTTCCGGAGATTGGATCCTGCGACATTGGGGCTCTACGATGGTCTGGCTTTTTAATATTCTCAACTTTGCGTTCTCGTTCACTTTTATCTCTATGCTTTTTGCAGCCATGTTTAAGATCATTCCGGATGCGGATATCCAATGGCGTTTTGTCTGGCTCGGTTCCTTCCTCACCACCTTGTTGTTTATGATCGGTAAGTCATTACTTGGATTCTATTTTGGCACGACTGAACCCGGATCAGGTTATGGTACCGCAGGTTCTGTTATTTTAATTCTTCTATGGACATCCTATTCCTCCCTGATTTTCTTCTATGGCGCCGAATTCACAAAAGCGTATTCCCTTCAGTATTATGGCACTGTTCCCGCCAATGAAGTAGCAGTGAAAAAACTTGGCAGACAAGTGTAAGAGAGTGAGAGAGTGAGAGAGTAAGAGGTAGTGTTGATAGTAAATATGTTGAGACTCGATAAATCGCCTCTCAACATATTTACTATCACATAAGTCACTACTTTTGCCCACAGAAAATAATCTATCAACAAAAACACACACCACTCTCTTACTCTCTCACTCTCTTACACTGCATGAAATCCGGACTCAAAGTCATCGCTCCAGCTTCTGTCTCTAATCTCGCTTGTGGTTTTGATACACTGGGGATGGCGATTGATATTCCTTCGGATGAAATGATAGGCAAGTGGGTAGATACGCCAGGTGTGCATATCATAGAAATTACCGGTAAGAAAAAAGACATACCACTAGCCGCTGATCACAATATTGCAGGCATCACAGCTACTGCTTTATTGAAACATCTTGGTGAAGACGGCAGAGGACTTGAATTAAGAATTCACAAACACATTCCGGGAGGAAGTGGTCTTGGAAGTAGTGCTTCCAGTGCAACGGCTGCGGCTGTGTTGGTCAATGAACTGCTCAACCGGCCTTTAGAAAAACGGGATCTTATTCGTTTTGCGCTTGATGGCGAGATGGTGGCCAGCGGATCAAGACATGGTGATAATGTAGTGCCCGCTATGATTGGTGGCCTGATCCTTATCAGGGATATACTCACTTATGATTATCATCGCATCTATACGCCTCGCGGATTGTTCATGGCCGTTCTACTTCCAGAGATTTCAATCTCTACCCGCACAGCGCGACAGATTCTTAGGCCTGATGTGCCGCTGCAATCCATGGTCAAGCAGGGCGCTAATCTTGGGTCGTTTGTCATCGGCATGCACAATACCGATCTTGAGCTTGTCAGACGCTCGTTGGAAGATCTTGTCATCGAGCCACAACGCAAGCATTTAATTCCTCACTTTGACAACATCCAGGAAACGGCACTAGAGATGGGTGCGTTAGGCTGCAGCATCAGTGGAGCGGGGCCTGCTATCTTTGCATTGTGCCAGGAAAAATTGCAGGCAACAGATATTGCCGCTGCCATGCAGAAAGTATATGATGATCACAAACTACCCGCCAGGAGTTTTGTTGGAGGCATCCATCAGGAAGGAACTGTGTTGAAATAAACATCAGTAGCCCGGATGATATACCCGAGCTACTGACGACTTCGACAGGACATAGCATCCGTCTTCAGTTAGATTGAACAGTGTTTATTTTGCGGACTCAGCGGGAGGCAGTGATTGAATGTATGTGAACAATGCTTCTATCTCCACATCATTTAATGCCCCAATACCGGCAAAAGGCATAAACTTCCCATCCAACATTTTCCCCTCAGGTGTCACTCCTGTCCGGAAGATTTGTTTAAACTGCTCCTTGGACCATTTACCTGTATTTCCGCTTTTAGAAATATTGGGCACCGGCGGAGAAACCGGATCAGGTGATTTGCCGCCGCCAAGGTTTTGGCCATGACAGGTAAAACAACCTCCAAACTTGCTACATAGTGACCATATTCCGGGGTGTCTGCCATAGGTGGTGCAACGACCTTGCTTGCTTTTTTATGGTCTATCATGTTGTACGGAAATAACTCTCCAAACAATCCGGCACCGGCCATCACTTGTGCGGTATAGTTGAATTTCCTGGGAGCAAACTTTCGTTCAATCGCCGGCAGGGTTTTGACATAAGCAATAAGGCAACCCAAATCCTCATCACTGAGATGTGAATAAGAATCCGAAGGCATCACCATCAATGCATTTCCCTTTTTATTCAATCCATGGCGCAGGGCCCGTATAAAATCCAGATCTGTATATCCTTCTGTTTCGCTTCCTTTGGCCCGGGTCAGGTTGGAAGATGGTAGTGTCCCAATAGTCGGGTCATCAAAAAAAACCTTTCCCGCCAGATCTACATCATGACAATTGCGGCAAGACACAGATAATTGACGACCACGCTCCAGGCTTGCAGAATCGGAAGGGATATTGATCGATGCTACATCCACTTCGTAGACCTTGTCAAACTCCTTCAGAAAACTTCTCGACAATACCCAGGACACCAGCAACAGGACCGCTACAAGACTGAGCACAATGATCCCGATCCATTTTAATATTCGCTTCATGGTAATTCGTATTTGAGTGAGAATAATAAATATGAATGCGGTTATTGGCCTCCTGCCATGGAAGGCATAGATTGTACCGGGGTGATTTGGCAGGACTCCGCTAACCACTGACCACTGGCCTTTGTCAACAACAACATTATTGCGTTTTTATCCTCTTTCTTCTCTCCGTTTTCGTTGTAGGGTGTCACATCTGTCCAGGAATAGACTGCGTGTGTTGGATCAAGTAGCCGGAAGTTTGGATCTTTTACAGACGCCTTATTGTTTTTGAAAAACTCGCCAAAAGGAGAAGCAAATAATTCAGCATGGGTCTGTTCTATCGCCTGCTGCCCATTGAGCTTGAATCCATAAGGCGTGATGAAGTCTGCGTGCTCGGTAAAAAGAGAAGCAAATCCTTTCGCGTCAAGTGTTTCAAAACAACCATTGGCTTTGGCTACAAGTGCCTCTATCGTTTTCTTTTCTTCTTCATAAGGCATCGGCATGGGCGCTTTTGGGGTGAGCTGTGAAAACTCAATCAGCCAGGTATTATCTGATTTACGCACCAGCCCTGAACTGGTATGATTGCCCTTGATGACTTGTCCCATGACATGCACTTCATCATCCGTATCCCAGGTGAGAAAGGCGAGTTCGGGTGTCACCATCCGCCAGGAGGTCAGTTTGTATCTGAATACAGGTGGGGCATCCATCATTTGTGCAAAGGCCTTGTAATTAGCTTCAATAGCGGCCAGCCCATTGGTCACACTTCCATCAGGACCAATTTCTACACATGCCGGTGCATAGTATGGCTTGATGCCTTCGAAGCCGCCGCGTTCAAATGCACCATAAACCTCCGCCAGGTATTTTTCAAATGTCACCTGATTTGGCTTTTGCGCTGAAAGGCCGAGGGTCAGGATAAGCCCCAGGAAAAGGAATGTGGTTTTGGAAAAAGCATTTTTCATTTTTTAATGATTTTGTTAGTTAAGAATTCGGTTACTGCTTCCTGTCGAAGCACGGGGCAAAAATGTCCCTACCGCCTTCCCAACGTGTATCAAAACCGTCGCAAAGGATATCAATTTGGTAGCATCAATCTAACGTGCTGAATTTCAGCTGATTTCGCCAGGGGTTTGGCCAAAATATTCCCTGAAGCATTTGACGAAATAGGCAGGCGAACTAAATCCGCTGCGATAAGCGATTTCGGAAACGGTGCCCGATTTAGATTCAAGCAAGCGACGGGCATATTCGAGTCGCATATTCCGGATGACTTCATTGGGTGAAAATCCGGTCAGTGCGGTGAGTTTGCGATGCAGCTGGCTGCGGCTCATACCCACAATTTTTCCTAATTCCACCACGCTGAAGTTTTCATCATCGAGATTGTCTTCTACCGCAGCCCTGACCTTTCCCAGGAATTTTGCTTCCAGACTTTGCTCTTCTCCCGGAGGCATGGCAAAACCCGAAATCGTCTTCCTGTAATAAGCCTGGAGCTTGCGTCGCTGTTCAATGAGGTTCTTAACCCTTGCGAGCAACTCCTGCGCCTGGAACGGTTTAATGAGATAATCATCCGCACCGGTATGCAATCCTTCCAACCTGTCCGCTTGATCGGCACGAGCCGTGAGCATCACCACGGGAATATGACTGGTCTTTTCATTTTCCTTTAAGTGGCTGCACAATTGTGTGCCGTCCATTTCGGGCATCATGATGTCGGTGATGATGAGGTCTGGCAACTGATCCAGCGCTTTTTCCAAACCTATCTTTCCATGCTCTGCGGTCACTACTTTATAGGTACCCGAAATAATATCCGAGATGTATCCTCTGACATCAGGATTATCCTCTACGACTAATACCACAGGCAGATCCGCCGAATTGAGCACTTCATGCATGCTGGTTGGTGTGACCATCTCACTTTTCGAAGGCTCAGGTGGCAACTGGCTGTATGACGGTTCAGCCATAATGGGGATAGCCTCGCTTGTGATTTCGTCCGCTTTGAAAAAATCCTTGTCCGTACGCACTGTCAGGGTGAACACAGATCCTCTTCCTTCTTCGCTCTGGACGCTGATATCACCGCCATGTAGTATTGCCAGTTCCCTGGCCAGCGCCAGCCCTATCCCGCTTCCATGTTGCAATTCGGAAACCGTAGTTTGAGAAAAGCGATCAAAGAGATGTTCAACCTGCTGTGGTGACATACCGATACCCGTATCTGTGATCGTAAAAATGGTATTCACTCCATGCTTCTCTTCCGTCACTTTTACTTTTCCGCCTTCGCCTGTAAACTTAAACGCGTTGGAAATGAGATTGGAGAGCATGGATTCGAGCTTGGGGCGATCGAAATAGCACACCTCTTCTTTCGCTGAGGTCTCAATGATCAGGTCCACCTGCTGACGAGCTGCCAAGCTTTCAAAAGCCCCGGCAGTAGCGCGAGTAAACGCATCGATGCGACCCGTTGCAACCTGCAATTTTAATTTACCACTCTCTAGTTTGGAAAGGTCCAGCATATCATTGACCAGGTGTAGCAACCGTTTTCCGTTACGGTGAATGATCCGGTAATATTTGCTTACATCACCTTTAAGTGTGCCATCCATCATTTGTTCGACCGGGCTCATGATCAGGGTGAGCGGGGTGCGAAACTCATGGCTGATGTTGGCAAAAAATGTACTCTTCACCGCATCGAGTTCTTGCAACCGCTTTGTTTCCGCTTCATTTAACCGTGCCTGCAACTCAGCCTCCCGTTGTTTAAGGCGTTGTTTGCTGCGGAAATATTGAAAGGTTGCTACTGTCAGCAGGAGTAGGCCCAAAGATGTAAAGAGGATGATTCGTTTCTGGCCGGATTGTTTTTCAATTTCAAGTTGTTGTTTTACCAGTTGTGCTTCCTTTTTCTGCACCTGATATTGCGCTTCCATTTGCGCGACCTTTTTGGTGTTGTCCTGTCGGAAAATCGAATCGGCAACAGCTACGTATTTCTTATACCAATCATAGGCTAGTTGCATATTCCCCTTCACTTCATAAATCTGTGCATAGACTTTGTAGTACAATTCATATTGGAAATCGAGGTTGAGTCGTTTGACAATTTCAAACCCCTTATCTGCATACTCCAGTGCCCTGGATGCGTTGCCAAGTCCGGCATAGGCTTCAGCAAGATTGTAAAATGCATATGTGTCGTAAAGTTCATTATTGAGCGGCTGCCAATATTCAACCGTTTTCTCCAGCCAGGGAAGTGCTTCAGCATATTTTTTCTGATCATTATAATTTGAGCCCAGTGTATTGGCGATGATGCCTGCCAGTGAATGGTTATTGAATTTCAAGGCATACTCGATGCCGGTCTTGCCATAGGCTTCAGCTTTGTCAAAATGCTTCATGCGCCCATAGAGTGTGGCGAGGTAAGAATAGCATTGGGCATATTTCCGTTCGAGCTTCATAGCCTGGCGCATGGCCAGTGCTTTATTGAAATGTTCCAGCGCTTTGTCAAACACGCCCTCATCACTGTAGATGGCACCGATATTGTTGTGATGCAATGACACGCCAAAACTATCGCCCCGCATTTCATCGATGGTCATTGCCTTCAGGTAATACGTCACTGCCGAATCTTGTCTGCCCATGCTGCTCCATGCAGAACCAATATTTGTGAGTGCCGTAGCTTGTTCTTTCAGATCTTTCAGTTCAAGAAAAATGTCCAGCTCCTGTTGGAATAAATCCATCGCCTTGTCATACTCTCCTTTATCCTCATGGGTAAAACCCCTGAGGTGCAGTGCCATGGCCATTCCTTTTTTATACCCGGATTTCCTGGCCATGTCCTCGATCGAGTCTGCATATGCTAATCCTACATCGGGATTGTCGAAGGATCTGTCCGTAGCGATTTCATAAAACGCATCGATTTTCTTGTGCGGGTCCCTTTCCGTACGAAATACATTTCGCAGGCTGTCAAGATATTCCTGCTGGGCATAAACACCGGGCGATACCAGCAGGGAAAGGATGAGGATCAAAGGTATTCTGGTCGCCATTCGATTCAGATTAATAGGGATAAGTTAAGCAAATTACCTCTGCTCTCTTGCCTGTTCTCTGCGCTCTGTTATCTTTGTCACATGCGCACCACATACTTCTTATTCATTTTAATGTTGTCAGCCCTGCCGTCTTTCTCCCAGGAATGGGAATCTGTGACACCGCCACCTGACTTTTACACAGACCACACCTATGGTTTTTCGATCGATGGCATGGGATACCTTGTTGCCGGTACGACTGAGTTTAACGGCCCCACCAAAGCCTTCTTTCAATTTGATCCGGTAGAAGATACCTGGACCACACTTGAGGAATTTCCCGGCGCTGCCCGCGGATATGGTATCGGAGATGTCTGGGACAGAAAAGCTTATTTCGGTTTTGGCACGAGTGTAGATTCCTTGCTTCGGGATCTCTGGGTTTTTGATCCGGATTCCATGTCCTGGACACAGTTGAGCTCCTGCCCTTGTGAGCCTCGTTTACATCCGACCTTTGTAGCCAATCACGGAAAGATTTTTATTGGCCTCGGCAATAACAACAACGGTAATCAAAATGATTGGTGGGAATATGACATTGCAACCGATACCTGGTCCCAAAAGCCAGACTTCCCGGACACTAAACGGCATCACCCATATCAATTCGCCATCGGCGATTATGTATACACCGGATTCGGTCACGGCAATGGCATCTTCCGCGAATGGTATCGGTACGAACCCGTAACAGAGGAGTGGCTGAGAATGGCCGACATCCCTGGTGAGGGTCGCGTGGCAGGTACACAATTCTCCTACAATGGCAAGGGTTATGTCCTGAGTGGCGATGGTGATGATCATACCTCCATGGAAACAGGCGAAATGTGGAGCTATGATCCTGTGCTCAATGTTTGGGATAGTTTGCCTCCTCACCCAGGAACCTCACGATGGGCACCAGCGTCTTTCGTGATCGATGGTGTCGTTTATCTCTACAATGGCACGACTACCGTAAGTGGTGGGAATGCATATGTATCCGACGCCTATTCTTTTGATCTCAAGGAAATGGTTTCCAGCGAGACTATTCCCGTCAAGTCGGCCAACTATTCCGTATATCCAAATCCTTTTTCTTCTGTGGTCTATATCAATTCTCTTGCAGGTGACTATGATGCATTGACCATCTATACGCTGGATAATAAAATTGTCTATCAAGGCAGATACGCCTCACAACACAATGTATCTCATCTCCCTGCCGGACTCTATCGTATGGACATTCGCAAGAATGATACAGTGGAAAGTATCCTGGGAATAAAGCAGTGATGATGGCTTGTGCGCATAAAAATGCACGCATATTATTCTGATGGTTTTCTTGTTAGTTTGTGTGATGAAAAAATGAATTATCTTGATTCATCTTCTTAATCATTAAGCTAACTCATCAGACCATTATGTTTCGTATTCTCTACTTGTTTGTGATTCTCTTGTTGTTAGATACTCCAACGCTGACAGCCCAGAAAACTTTTGGTGTCATCGAGTATGCCCCTGCCGATGCCTCTTTCGTCTTAAAGACCGTAAATGATTCTCTTTTGTACACACTCCAACGGATGGGTGGTGTCCAGCACTTTGTATATAATCTCGAGGATCCGGAGTTAAAATTTCTTCCCCTCAAAAGTTCGATGCCCGAAGAACATACGGCTGACTATGTGCTCTACTACACATTTACACTCTATGAAAACTATAGGCCGGAACTCAATATCAAAACTGACGGAACAACTTCCACCGCTTCTTTCAATTTGTCTACCCGTGCCGAAACCCGTTGCAAGTTTGTAGATCTGGTCACCAATACGGTTTTACTCTCCCGTATCAGTCCTATACAGGATGCCATACCCACCACTAACAACAACCTTGGCATGGGCGAAGCAGACGGTGTGTTTATAGTCGACAATTACAAACAATTCTTCAGCGCGGATCCCTCTTATCTTAAAGCCAATAATCAGCGGGAATATCAAGCCGGACTGACCAAGGCACACGATGCCTACAGAAAGAAATTCAATCATTTCTTTTCTTTAAAATCGAAATCGGTAGTCAATAGTATCATCGAAGCGGAGATGTATTTCCTTTTTCGTGATCCCATCCCCGTCACAGCGGCTACGATTGAAAACGAAAAAGCAAAGGATGTCACGATCACGCTACCTTATCCGGTTATGTTACCCGCCAATGTGTATATGAAGGTTGCAGCACTGGATACGTTTAATGGCTATGTCATCCCTGATCTCTTCGGCGATTATTATGTGAAGAAAAATATGAATGGTACGCTGTTGCTGGATGCCGGCCTCGCCTCCAAAGCCAAACAAGCAGGTGAAGCGCATCTCGCCGGCAAAAAACTTTATGCTTCTTTTTCCACTAAAAACCTCAGTAAAAAACTAGCTGATGATACTGAACAAATCAAGCTCGGTATCAATTCCGGTTCGGTTTCGATCCAGGGTTTTGAAGTCGGAATGGTAGGGCTGAAAGGAATCTCTGTGGTGGACCTGAGTTTTACAAAAACCATCAACCGGTTCAGGGAACATTACAAACAAGAAGTATTTATTGATGATGATTTTGCGGCTAAAAGCATCGGTGCACGTTATTTGATCCAGGGTGATGATAAAGCTGTCAACCTGCTGGAAGTAGAGACCGGCACGCTCATTGGTTCATATAATACGGACGAAGGCCTCAAGGGGTTTATGGACGAAGCGATGGGCCTGTTCAATAAGGAAATCGAAGTGGTCAATATCACCAAGGAAAAAAACGGAAAAGCTCAAAAAATCAGGTTGTATTCTCCATTTGGATTCCAGGGTGATTACTACTTTAAGATTTACGAGCTGGTTCCCGAAAATGTAGGCGGCAAGACCAAGATACGCTCTGTGGAAATCGCTGAATGCTCTGATTATGGAGTCTACCAGTCAGTTTCTGAATTTAATGTGTCGAAGGGCGAAGACCTCTTGTATGACGCCATACAGCGCGGCGCCACACTGCGGTTTAGAAATAGAACGTTTAGTTTCCTTGGGCAACAATATAAATAGTCCGTTGCACGCTCCTCATTTCCTGGATTATGAAGTCGATGTTCTTTTTTTTACTGTTCGCTTTAAGCTTTTCTCAAAGCCCTGCCCAACATAACTCGTTTCGGGTGATGTCCTTTAATCTCCGGCTTCCGAACCAAGGCGATGGCATTAACTATTGGGACCATCGTCGTCCGCTGGTAGCAAGCACGATTCGCTATCACGAACCTGATATCATTGGCGTACAGGAGGCTTTCCGCAGACAGTTGGATGAAATGATGACAGACATGCCGGAGTATGCTTGGTTTGGTGTCTGCAGAACAGATGGGTCTGTAGTCCCTAATCCTGATGGTGAGTTTTCGGCCATACTCTTTCGGAAGGATCGGTTTGAGCGCCTTGATGGAAACACCTTTTGGTTATCTGAAACCCCCGAGGTCGCTGGATCAAAAGGATGGGATGCCGCTTTCCCGCGTATTGTGACCTGGGCAAAGTTTAGGGATGTGAAATCAGGTAAACTATTTTTCTATTTCAACACCCATTTCGATCATTTGGGTGAGCACGCACGTGAAGAAAGTGCAAAACTTATACTGCAGAAGATACGCGAGATAGCTGGCAAGGAACCCGTGATACTCTCCGGTGATTTCAACAGCACGGACACCAGTAAGCCTTATCTGGTTCTCACGGACAAAGAATCGACATACAGCATGACTGATGCTATGTATGTATCGATGTCACCACATCATGGTCCTTTGGGTAGTTTTTCCGGCAGTTTTACTTTACCTGGTGTTGGGGATTATCGAATTGATTTTATTTTTATCCGCAACAACATCACGGTGCTGAAACACGCTATACTATCCGATTCATGGGATGGTCGACTTCCTTCTGATCACTTGCCCGTGCTGGCAGAGTTGCGGATTGATTAACATCTGTCAATATCTGAAGTGGTTTTGGGTTCGGTTGCAACACGACCCTACGATAATATTTGGACATGTTTCACTACATTGGTGATCAATAAAAAATCAACTATGGGTTATCTACCTGTCCCAGCTATACTACGCGAGAACCGCCTATCGAAGCCGAAGACTCTGAGATCGCGCCAGGTTACCGGGTAGATTATTACCATGCCCATGTACAAAGGTGATGTCAACGATAGCTTCTACCAGAACATGGATGTGCTCATCAGTCCTGACGAGAACTATTGTCCGAAATGTAAATCCTTCCAGATGCGTTTTGATTATGTAGGAACCTGGGATTGAGGGGATTCAGCATATCGGTGCTTTCATTAGTTTTATGGTTTGCGACATATCTATTCCAGCTCTTTATAGCGTTATGCCTGCTATATGAAATCATTGCGTCTCTTTGTCTTCGTCCTTTCGCTTTTGGGTATCCTTTTCTGTGGTTACAACATCTATTCCCTGGAGCACGAGCGACGGATCGTTAAAGAAGATCTCGTTGAGCTATCCAAAATCAAATACGGCCTGTTTAGCGTAGATGAGTGGAAACAAATCCTTTCGCGAATCATCAGCAAGAAAGTCGAAGAGCTTAATTTTTCACCTGATCAGCGCCAAGAAATAAAAAGCAAAGTCTCTGCTTTTCTGACGAAGACCATCACCGAGATGGAAGAGCGCTTTTACGAAGAAAAATCAAAATCACTTGAGGGTTGGTTTAAAATCGGTGTTGCCGGACTGACCGGGATGTTCGACACCATGAAAAAAGATGTTCCGATTTTTACAGATCAAATCCTTGAATTCCTCAACGACCCGGGCAACAGGGATAAGGTTAAAGACTATATCACAGACAAGCTTTCAGAGTACACCGATAAGACCTTTGCCAGGATTGACTACACGGAGCATGATCGGATTCTTTCCCATTATGGATATGGTGACCGGAAGCAGACGATCTCCGGACTACAGAGAACACTTAGTGATCTTTCACGAGGCAGTCAAAATTATATCATCGCCATCTTTGTGTTTATATTCCTGTGTGGAATTGTGCTGCTGCTTTCCAAAGAACCAGCTAAAATCGATTTCCTTTTGCTCACGAGCATTTGTTTTGTCTTGCTGATCTCTGGTCTGCTTCTGCCTATGATCGAAATTGATGCCCGCATAGCAGAGATGAGTTTTACCTTACTGGGTGAGCAGATTTCATTTACAGATCAGGTCTTGTACTATAAAAGCAAAAGTATCCTGGAGGTCGTCCGGTTGATGCTGATGCAGGGAAAGATGGATGTGTTGGCCGTTGGATTGCTTGTCCTTTTATTCAGCGTACTATTTCCTGTTGCTAAGCTGCTCTCTTCCCTTGCTTATATCTACAATCAAAAATTACAATCCAACCGTGTCATCCGCTTTATGGTTTTCAAAACCGGGAAATGGTCCATGGCCGATGTGATGGTCGTAGCCATCTTTATGTCCTACATCGGCTTTAGTGGTATCCTGACCGAACAGCTCAACCAACTGGAGGGGCTGACAAATAAAATTGATATCCTCACCACTAATAAGTCGTCCTTGCAGATCGGGTTCTTTCTGTTTACTTCATTTGCAGTGCTGAGTTTGCTTGTTTCACAGAAATTGCAATTCAAGAGATCATTTTAATGCTCATAATTGATTTGTGTAGTACTTTTGGAATGCCTCTTTTGATACTTGCGCCTTTCGGCCTTCTTCATCGTACTATATTCTTCATATTATGAAACGCTCCCTGTTTTTATTTATAGCGATGCTTATCGCTTTCCAAATACATGCCACCACCTGGAATGTAGGCCCCACCCGTTCATATACCTACTGCAGCCAGGTAGCACCTCTTGTGCAACACGGCGATACAGTGGAAATTGACTTCGCCACCTATATCAACGACCCACAGGTGATCTGGAATAAAAACAATCTCTATATCGTCGGTATTGGTGGTCGTCCCCGCCTGGAAGCAGGCAGTATTATCGCCAACGATATGAGCAATGGCAAAGGCATCTTCGTAATCAGCGGATCAAACGTCCATGTCCACAATATCGAATTTGCTAACGCGGTAGTGCAGGACAACAATGGCGCAGGCATCCGTCAGGAAGGTGCTAATCTGCACATCTCTAATTGTCGGTTTGTCTCCAATGAAATGGGCATTCTGGCCGGCAACATTCCTAATTGTAAAACGACCGTAGAGTACTGTGAGTTTGTCAACGGCGGCAGCACACTCAATCCGGGTTATCAGCACAATATTTATATCAACCACATCGACACCCTCGTCTTCCGTTACAACTTCACCTACGATGCTATAGCAGAAGGCCACGAACTGAAAAGCCGCGCTACCTACAACTTTATCCTATACAATCGCATCGCCAATCAAAGTAGTGAGGACAGCCGCACGATTGATTTGCCCAACGGAGGTACAAGTGTTATCGTGGGAAACATCATAGAGCAAGGGCCCAACTCCGCAAATAGCAATCTGCTTGGATACGGATTAGAAGGCCTTACTAACAATGCACCGCATGAGCTCTATTGTGTCAACAATACCTTTATCAATAAAAAGGCAACCGGAAGTTTTATCCAGGTCGCCAATGGTACAGAAGCCCTGTTTGTCAAGAACAATACTTTTGCGGGTGCCAAAACCGGCGGTTTGTTTATCGGCTCCGCCACCGTCCTTGATTCATCCAACAATGCCATCAACAACTCGCTGGATGTGTTTGGATTTGAAGATCCATCTAACCATGATTATCATCTTTCATCAACCTCTGTATTGATTGATGCAGGCACCATGATTTCAACCGAGGTACTTGGTTATGCATTACAGCCTTATCTTTCTTATGTAGACACATGCCTGTATGAATCCAGGAATTTAAATGGGCTCCCCGATATTGGTGCATATGAATATTCGCTCCCGCTTGCTACTGCAGATGAAGTTCAGCCCGCGTTTTCCATTTATCCTAATCCCTTTGCAATATCCATTACAATTGATGTTCCGGTTGATCATTACAAGGATGTGGCTGTGCGAATTTCAACAATTTCTGGTGCTGTGATATTGAATAAGCGCCTGGATTCAATCACAAACACTATTGATGTTTCAACTTTCCCTGCCGGGATATATGTTGCGACGATTGTGGCTGATCAGGATATCCTGGTGCATAAACTCGTGAAGATGTAACTCCTGCTTTTTTTAAAAACTGGTCCTGTTGTGAATAAACAACCCCCACTCACCCAGATGATTGGTACAGTAGCTGAACTGGAAGAGGAAGTTGTTATACATCAACAATGTAAATGCAGGGCCGCCGCCATAAAGCCATTGGTTGGTCAGGGGATTGACTCCTCCGGAAAAAGGATCATTGACATAACCAACCTCGGCAAGAAGTGAAATATAAAAGGCGTACGTCACCCGTCTGAATTGTTCGACCGGCATGAATGAGCCGAGGTTTGATTGTTTTTCGAGTAGTTTATAGGCTAACTGGTATTTGCCGAGTACATAGTCCAATCCATCGATGACATACAATTCATATCCACTGACATACTTCACGCCGCTCCCGAGGCCTTTATAATAGACAAAAGAAGGCCTGCTTCTGCTGAGGCTGTATTTTGCCGTAGTAGACACCCGATGTTGAAACCGGCGTCCGGTGGTTGCGTTCCACTCAACAGAAAGGGCGGTGATCAAAGTGTTTTCGTCCGCTGAATTTGTCAGGCCTATTTTTTCTGCCTCTGCAGAAAACTTGATACCTGTCGCTGGAAATATCTTACGGTCACGGTCATCATACTCATAGACAAACCGAAGTGAAAAAACACTATGCGTGCTGTCACCGTTACTGAAATAAAGGGGATTATAATCGGTGACCACTTCCTGGTCTATTTCGAGATTCTGGTACCTCAGCGCAAGTTCGTATTTGATATTAATCGTCGGTCGGTAAAACGTCCGGATCTGTCCTTCCCATCTTTCCTGTATTTTCTGTTCGCCAAGCCTTACCAGTTGTTCGCGATTGTTAAATGTGCCATAATTGAGCTCTTTGTTGATACTATGTAAAAACAAGGTGGTGACGCCCAGGCTTTGCCGTTTGTTGAGATATGGAAATCTGTATTCAAGTTCCTGTTTAGGGGTGTACCCAAACTGTATCAAGGCTTTGAGCTTATCATTGCGACCAGTAAAATTGAGCCAGTCAATACGCCCACCGAGATTTATCCGATCGAAACTATGGTTGTACGTCGTCCACCATACATTGAAGTTTCTGTCTGCCAGATCCAGGATCGGAGCCGCATAGATATACCATGATTCTTTAAGGTCTACGGTGATCTCTATCAGATCTTTTTTAGTATCCCACTCTGATACATTGACTACGACCTCGTTGAAGATACCAAGGTTAAGCAGGTTGTTCCTGTTTCGCTCCAATACCGGTCCGAGTTCATTTTGTGTGAGGGTATCTCCTTCTGCAAAAGTGAGTTCACGATACACAATAGAAGCCTTGGTTCGCTTAAGCCCGGTGATGGTTATCTTTTGTACAGTGACATACTGACCAAAGGATTGCTCAACAAAACAAAATAATCCTGCCAGGAGGAAAATGATCCGCCAACGTTCAGGCATCAGACATTGAGATAGTGTAGAAAGGCGTCATAATGATCCTGGAGGCTTTCAAAATACCCTTCTTCGGAAAAGGTTGCTTTGATATTATATCCAAACCGCTCCAGGGTTGCCTGCAGGTGTTGTATTTCCTTTTGGTTGGTTTTGATCGTGAGGTACATCATCCTGGTGTCCTCATCATGAGACAGAAAACTGGTGAGAATGACCGCGTTTTCGCCTTCAATGATCCTGGATATTTCCGCCAGGCTATAATCCGCTTTTTGAAGCTCAATGACAATGATCCCGCCGGGCTCGGAAAAAGAAAAGCTACGGGCATAATACTGGATGAGATCTTCAAGGGTGATCAGACCGAGGTAATTGTCCTTCTGATCTACCACCGGAATCACGGTGAGTTTATGATCCGCCATGACGCTCATGACTTCAAACAGATGGTCAGTATCCCGCACAAATGCTTTGTTGAGTCCAAGTGAAAACGAACCAATAGGTTCATCAATAGGGCTCGTGGTGATGTCTTCCTCAGAGATGGTACCCAGCAGTTGCTCGTTGTTGACGATGGGGAGGTGTTTGAGGTGATACACCTGCAGATACGTCAGTGCCTGCTCCCCTGTATCAGAGGTGCGTAGCGGATGTATAAGGTGTGATATAAGCTCCCTGGCGATCATGCCGGATTGGTTTTATACTAGTAAGACGAAAGATTGTGCCAAAAGTGGCGTGGGTTATGATTTATTTAACGGGTTAGCTTTCTTTTTTCGATCATAAACTCCTGTTCCGAAAGTAATCCTCTGTCCCGGAGCTCTGCTAATCGCTTTAACTGAGCCAGCAAATTATCATCTTGAACGTGCTCTTCTGTCGGTATTTCAGGTGTCTGGGTACTTTCAGTGATGACTGCAGGCATTTCAAGCCGATAACCGTTTTTCTGGAATTCCTCAAATCGGTCCTGGATCCTGACAAAAGCAAGATCATCGTGCGTCTTGAGTTTTTCAAAATCGTTGAAGCCAAGCGACACCGCCCGGTCAATATGTATGTATGCCTTATCCACTTGCTCTGTCAGGGAATACGCACACGCCAGGTTGAAATGAAGGGAAATGTCTCTCGGGTGTATTTCGAGTCCTTTGACAAAATCTTCAATCGCTCCCTCCAGGTCAAACTCCTTGTACTTCTTGATCCCGTTGACCTTATATGGATTTTGTACTTCCCTCGACGAGGTTTTTATGTTTCTGGAGGTCGTTGGTGCCTGAGGCCTTTGCCGGGGCTGTGCCATAGGTGGGTACCCTTGTTGGCCTCTCCTGTTGTAGATCGGCGGTACCATCCCTTGTTGTGAATTATATTTCAGGTCAAAATTTTCCTCGGTCATGCTGAATAAAACGATCGCATCGATCAGGCTCATGATCCCGGTGACAATCCCTAATGAAATAATGGTTAAAAACACATACAAGATACCTAGTCCGACCTGGCCCAGGTAAAAACGATGTACACCGGCCCAACCCAGAAATAAGGCAAATAATCCGGCTGCTGTTTTACTTCTCATGAAGCGCTTCTAATGTGGAGAGTAATGATAATGAATTTCGTCAAAGGTCGGAATTTTTGACCGTGTTTTGATACCTGAGCCCCGGTCCGGAACTATACACGTGTTTTATGCCCTGTGGGCAGCAGATGAGCAATCTTATGATTGTCCTCCCTGTTGTGTTCTTCGGGGGGTATTCCTTGCTTGAGTTTCTTAGACCATGTATTTACAGGTCAATACCGCAATATCGTCCGGATATGGCCTTGATCCGCGGAAACGATCGACCTCCAGCATCAGGGCCTCATTGATCTCTTCTGCCGAAATGGCTTTATCTGCTCCTTGCAGGATGGGCAGGAGATGGCTTTCATCAAAGTACTGTTCGAGATCGTTGACAATATCTGTCAGCCCGTCGGTGCAGGCAAACAAGGTGCCGGGATGCGTCAGCTTGACTTCACCCATTTGTATTTCGGGTAGTGTTTCAAACGCTCCGATGATGGTACATCCGCTTTCAAGTCGTGTGATGGTTCCGTTTTGAATCAGGAACGGAGGAAAGTGGCCGGCGTTGATATACTGCAGTGTGTTTGTCCGGAGATTGAGCTCGCCAATAAAGAGGGTGATAAACCTGTCGCTCCGCGTGATCCTGTACACTGCTTCATTAAGTGCGAAGACAAATGTTTCCAGATCCCGGTATTGATAGATCAGGCTCTGCAGGATGGCTTGAAAGTTTGCCATGAGGATGGCCGCCGACACTCCCTTGCCGCTGATATCCGCGATACAAAAGGTCAACCTCCGCTCATCATATTGGATAAAATCAAAATAGTCACCTCCTACCGTAAAGTGCGGCTTATAGACAGTGGCCATTTCAAAAAACTTGCTTTTGGGCAGGTGGTCAGGAATAAGCATTTTCTGCACACTGCTGGCCAGCTCCATGTCCCGGGCATAGCGCTCCTGCTCGATCTGTTTTTTAAACAACCGTTTATTTTCGATCGCTACAGCGATGATGTTGGTAAACGTCGTGATAAACTGGATCCGCGTGTATTCGTCTGAATCTGCGCGCACTCCTCCAACGAGAGCAAAGGCGATCGGGTTCTTTTTGTGATACACCGGTATGACAAGATCAAACCCCTGGAGTGGTTCCGGGTCTGTGTCAATGATACGTTGTGTCTTGGTGTAACGCTTTAAGATGGGTCCCAGGTCATGACGGGAGGCGAGTTGATCTGCCTGAAGGTGTGTAGCACATTCCCATTCGTCATCTTGCTTGAAAAACAAGGCCATGCGCTTGATCCCCATCTCCCAGCCGATAAAGGATTTATACATGCTGTAGAGTTCCGGGGCAGCTACATTATCATTGATAGCCTGTGTGATAGTCAGCAGGCTGTTGATCTGTAGCTGTTTAAGGCTGAGCTCTTGTTGTAGTTTTTCAATACTGAGCTGCCCGGTGTCATTCATAGGATAGTGTTCATAAAATCCATTGGCAAGGTAATTCAATTTTTGTGAATGATTGAGGCTTGAACGACGGCCTGATCATATCTATTTCCCGGTTCAAGGTATTTTTTTATCCTCTCTGCTTTGTCCATTTCTGTTATAAATAGGATGAAATGACGTTCGTATGCCATAAGTCGGGGCCTGTAATCGTTTATTACCTATGTTTGCAAATCCAAACCAGGTATAATCTTGCTCACGTTCGACCGATATATCATCCGCAAATACCTGAGTACCTTTTTCTTTACGGCCTTGCTATTCTCGATCATCGCGATCACGATCAACTTCAGTGAGCACATCGAAAAGTTTGTTGATAAGCCGGTCACGAAGAAGGAAATTATCTTTGATTACTACCTCAACTTTATCCCGTATATCAACGGTTTGTTGTGGCCTATTTTCTCCCTGATCGCGGTTATCTTTTTTACTTCCCGCCTCGCACGCAATACGGAGATCGTTGCTTTTCTCAATGCCGGCATGAGTTATGGCCGTTTTTTACGCCCTTATCTTTTTACTTCGTTCCTCCTTGCCGGATTGTACCTGCTCGGTAATCATATCTTTTTTCCGAAAGGAAATAAGACCATGATGACCTTTGAAAACAAGTATGTTTTTCCAGGCAATTTCAGAGTCAAGAGCACCAACATCCATTTGTTTATCGGCCCTGAATCCAAGGTGTATATTTCCAACTATCTGACCAATGACAGCAGTGGCACAGGCTTTCGTCTTGAGCAATATGATGACCTGAAGCTGACCTTTCTGCTCGAAGCGAGAAACTTCGAATACCTGCGTGCCGAAAAAAAATGGCGCCTGCGTGATTATGAAACCCGTCATTGGGTGGATGGGAAGGAAATCTACTTTTCCGGTAAGGGCATGAGTCTGGATACCGCGATTGCACTCTACCCTTCTGATTTTGTCTACTATACGAATGACAAGGAGATGATGACCTCAGCGGAGTTGCTCCGGTTTATCCAGTACGAACAGGAACGTGGTATTGGTTTTTCGCGAATCATGAAATCAGAATATCACCGGCGTTGGGCTGAACCTTTTACGATTGTCATCCTGACGATTATCGGTGCCTCTATTTCTTCACGTAAATTACGGGGTGGCATGGGGCTCAATCTCGCTCTCGGGGTATGGATCGGAGCAATGTTTGTTTTCCTGAGCAAATTTGCGCTCACCTTTTCCACTAACCTGCATATGAATCCAATGCTGGCGATGTGGCTGCCCAATCTTGTGTTCGGAAGTCTCGCCTTTTACCTCACCCGAAAGGCTCAGAAATAAGGGCAACTTAGTTATGCCCCCTCCTGTTTACTTTTGCTCCTGCCTCAGGACCCGTCGTACATGGTTAATCAATGGACTCTCAAGTTGCTTTTGTTGCCTCTCGCCATTTTATATGGGATAGGTGTTGCTATACGAAATGGTCTCTTTTCCATCGGCCTGCTTCGTGGAGTCACGTTTAGCCTCCCTGTCATCAGTGTTGGAAATCTGACGGTAGGAGGAACCGGAAAAACGCCGCACACAGAATATCTGATCAGGCTGTTGCATGAATACCTCCCGCTTGCTGTAGTGAGCCGGGGTTATAAAAGGAAAACAACAGGCTATCTCGAAGTTTCCCCGGCTCATGATGCGTCCCGGACCGGAGATGAGCCCCTGCAGTTTAAGCGCAAATTTCCTCATGTGGCTGTTGCCGTGGCCGAAAACCGCAGCTTTGCTATTCCTCAGGTGATACGTGATCATCCGGCCACCAGGGTTGTGCTTCTCGATGACGGCTATCAACATCGCGAAGTGAATCCCGGTCTCAATATATTGCTTACTGAATATAACCGTCTATATACCAAGGATTGGTTGCTACCCGTCGGCCGATTGAGAGAATGGCGGGGAGGAGCTGTGAGGGCCGATGTCATCGTGGTCACCAAGTGTCCGGATACCTTGACCGCAGCTGAAATCAAAGAGATTACCGCTGATGTCAAAAAAAGGGAAGACCAGGAAGTTTTCTTTAGTCGGTATCGTTATGGGCTGCCTTATAAAATGTATGGTTCCGGTGAACGCCTTGCTTTTCACAAGGACCTTGATGTACTGCTGGTGGTAGCCATAGCAGGCACCGAATATCTCCTTGAATATGTTGAATCCCAATGTGCGGATGTACACATGGTCGCTTACAATGATCACCATCCGTTTTCCAATTTTGATGTAGGCGATATAGAGCGTCATTTTAAGGCCATGCCCGAAGGTCGTGAGCGCATTATCGTGACTACTGAAAAAGATGCTATGCGCCTGGACAGTCACCGGGATTTACTCCGCAGTTTGTCTTTGCCTATCTATATACTTCCTGTAGCCGTCCAGTTTGTCGATGAAGATCCGGAAGCCTTTGACCGGTACATTAAGGAATGGCTTCTTAACTTTAAGCAGTAATGAAAACCTCAACCACCGCTTCGCGCTTTGTCTTCATCATGCTGTCGTTCTGTTTTGGCGGTCACCTGGCCGCACAAAACATCCTTACGGAAATGGATCATGATGCGCATCACACCTATGACCGGATGATGATTTTAAGCGGGGGCGGTGATTCATCATTGCATTCCGCTATACAGCCTTACTGGAGACATGACCTGGTCGTACTTGCTGATTCGTTTTCGAAATATCGGGAGGATAAGATCTCTTCCCATCAGGTTCAATCGATATATGATCAGAACAATGAATTTATAAATCCGGAATCGTATTTGTTTATTCCTCATGCTGATTCTGCCAGCTCCTTTCCTTACAGACACGGTGTTGGTTCTCCCGGTTATCGCCGCAGTAAACATCCTTTGTTGAATACGTTTTATAAAACACCTGCACATTTTTATGAAGTAGATGTAAAGGATTTTTATCTCCGTGTCAATCCTATGCTTCATCTGGCAGCAGGTAGTGAAACGGAGGAGGGCGTGGCTTCCTATTATAACCAACGTGGATTAAGTCTGCGAGGTGGTGTTGGCGAAAATGTTTTTTTTCAAACCAGCTTTTATGATTCGCAGGTACGCTACCCCAACTACATCAATCAATACACCGACAGTGTGGGTGTGGTCCCGGGGGCTGCGCTGTATAAAAATTTCAGCAGCAGTCTTTTTGATGTGGCCGGTGCAAAAGATTTTTTATTAGCCACGGCGTATGTGGGTGTCAATCTGGGTAAATACATCGGTTTTCAACTTGGGCACAACCAGTTTTTTATTGGGGAAGGAATCCGGTCTTTGTTTTTGTCTGATTTCTCAACGCCCTATTTTTCCCTTAAGATCAATACGCGGATCTGGAAGATTCACTACCAGAATATCTTCGCGGAGATATCCGCCGATAACTTCATGTCGGTCTCCGGATTTTCGGAAGCGGTACCCAAGAAATATATGGCGGCCCACTATCTGAGTTTTAAGCCAAACAAAACCTTTAGCCTGGGTCTTTTTGAAACTGTCATTTTTGACCGGCCAGGAAATCAGTTTGAATTACAGTATCTCAATCCCATTATTTTATACCGTACTGTGGAAGGTTGGATCGGAAGTCCGGACAATGTGATTCTTGGCTTCAGCTCACGACTGGATATTAAAAAGACTGCGTCACTTTATGGCCAGTTTGCTCTGGATGATATTTCACTTGACAACATCTTAGATGGCCACCTGGACTGGTGGGGAAATAAATTCGGATACCAGCTAGGTGCTAAATATATCAATGTGCTGGGTGTTGATTTCCTCGATGCACAAGTCGAATGGAATCAGGTCCGACCGTATACATACTCGCACTATGACTCGCAGGCCAACTATTCCAATTATAAACAAACGATGGCACATCCGCTCGGTGGAAACTTTAATGAATGGATATTTTCGGTCAGGTACCAGGTTACTAAACGACTGTTGCTGCAGAGCAAACTTCATCTCATGTATACAGGCGAAGACATCGATAGCATTTCCTATGGCAGCAACGTGATCATTCCTAATACACAGCGTCCCGACGACTATGGCCACTACATCGGCCAGGGCATCGAAACCAATATCACCTTCTGGAGTTCATCGGTGCAGTACGAATTGAGTCCGGGGGTTATGATTGATGCGCGGTATTTATACCGAAACAAATCAAGCGCATTACCGGTGCGCAATCTTAAAACTAATTTGTTTCAACTGGGTGTTCGTTATAATATGGCCTATCGGGAAGATGTGTTCTGATCCCTCCAGGTAATTTATAATCACATCTCCCCCGGATCGGTTATTTTGTACCCATGAAGGGGAAATGGTTTCTGGTCGTCTCTGTTGTCTTGTTTACTTGTCTCGTTGCCTACCGGGCTGTTGTGATTCCTATGACCCATGATGAGGCAAGCACCTGGCTCAATTTCCGGCATTATAATCTCTGGTCCTGCATTTCAAATTACTATTGCTGGCAGAGTGCAAACAATCATTGGCTCAATTCACTGTTGATGCAATGGTCAGCGAGCCTTTTGGGGGATAGTGCCTTTGCTTTGAGATTACCTAATGTGCTGGCTGGTTCGTTATATTTTCTTGCGGCTGCGTTGATGGCCTACAGGTATATACATACTTCCTTGTTGCAGATCACCGGATTTTTATTGCTCTGTGCTCATGTGTATCTGTTAGATTTCTTTTCGCTTTGCCGTGGCTATGGACTGGTGTCGTGTGGTATGATATGGGGAGCTTATACCATAATGCGTTATGGCGAAATGTTTCAATTTCGCTGGGTGGTGGCTTGTGTGTTGATTCTATTTCTTTCGGTCGCTAGCAACTTTACCGCAATACTTCCCTTCGTGTCGATGGGGCTGGTTTGGTTTGGAATGGTGGTCATCAAAAAACGATATGTAATCCTGTTAAAACATGGATTTGTTTGGTTACTGGCCTCTGGTTTGCTGGGGATACTGCTTGCATATCCTTTCCGGATTTTCCGCAGTGAGGGCGAATTGGAATGGGGATCAAAAAACCTTTGGGTCCTCAGTACTGATCTTGCAGGCAACCTCTTATATGGTGTTCAATATGGACTTGATAACGCCGCCTCTTTGTTGGTTTTTACCTTTGTTCTTCTGTTGTGTTTAGCCGCTCTGTTTGTTTTGATGAGTCATTCGTTGAATTCAAAAAGACCAATGCTTCTCTCCCTGGGGTTGCTGGTTGTTAATCTTGCGGTCATTTATGTTTATCAAAAACTCACTGGTTCGTCCATGCCGCTGGGAAGAAAATCCGTTTATCTGATCCCGATTATTTTTTCACCTCTTGCATTGGTTCTGGGTTTTGTCAACCAAAAAATCGTTGGCTTCCTGGTTGGAGTTATTGTTTCGGGCTTTTTGCTTTTTCATACATTCCACGCTCTCTCCTGGCGCGCTGTGCGTGAATGGTATTATGATGCATACTATCCTGAATTGTTTTCTACGATACGTCCAAGCCAACATGCTGATGACAGTATCCGCTTGGGTTCGTCTTGGATCTTCTATCCTTCTCTTACCTATTACCAACAGGCTGGAAAAATTCCTTTGTCTGGTTTGGCATATCAACGACCTTTAACCATTGATCCGACAGTAGACTATTATTATGTCGAGACCTCTGACAGCACAGGAATGCATGCGCAGGGTTTTGCGCTGGAGAAAAAGCTTGGTCCTTTTTTCCTTTTCAAAAAGATGACGGTGAGTACCCTTCCGACTGACGGTGATAATTGACTCCTTTATTGCGCTCCCTATCTATAGATCGGTGACATAAATAAAGATTGTTGTTTGGTGCACAAATACCATGTGCATATACATGGCTTAGCTGATTGTCTATCTTCACACCGGTATGAAAGCGAAAAAATCCTTTGGCCAGCACTTCCTCACACAAGATCCGATTGCTGAACGGCTTGCATCCGCGCTTCATACGGATGGATGTGGTGCAATTGTGGAGGTCGGTCCGGGCAAGGGCATTCTTACAAAATTCCTGCTCAAACAACCTCTGCCTGTTGTTGCTGTGGAATTGGATCGGGATATGATCCCTATTCTGGAAAAAGAGTTTTCGGGTACTTCGTTGCGCATCGTGCAGGCAGACATTCTGCATGTCCGGTTTGATGATATTCTACCCGCAGATGTAAGCTTTGTGATCGCAGGTAATTTTCCATATAATATTTCAAGCCAGATTGTTTTTCTGGGCCTGCAGTTGCGCCATCGTGTTCCCTTTGTGGCTGGTATGTTTCAAAAGGAGATGGCTGAGCGCATATGCTCTGAACCAGGTAGCAAGGCCTTTGGTGTTATTTCAGTTTTGGTACAGGCTTATTACACCACCTCTCTTTTATTCACTGTCAAACCCGGTTCTTTTGCACCGCCACCCAAAGTGCAAAGTGCGGTGATATCATTAACGCGTTATCGTCAAGAAATTGAAGGCGTGCCATATAATGTATTGAGACAGGTTGTCAAAATGGCCTTTAGTCAACGCAGGAAAAAAATACGCAACACCCTAAAGTCCCTGATACCGGAAGAGACTTTAAAAGAGCTGGCTCTTGTAGACCTTCGACCCGAACAACTCACTGTGGATCAGTTTATTACGTTAGCGCGCATAGTAGCAACAACCCCCGCCGTGTAGGTTTCAAATGTGCTTTAAAATGGTGTTTTAGCCAACATAATTTTCTTTGACCACCAGCGCGAAAAAGTCGTCTTCAAGCTCCAGGTAGCCTTGATCGTAACAGAAATAATACGTCTTGCCGTTACGGGTTTTATACACGTTGGTGTAGTAATCAAAATTTAATCCTGAATCTACTAGCCTCATCCGATGGACCCTGGCTTTTCCGTTGGGATTGAGTCTGCATAATATGCTCCGGTTTTTCCGGATCGTGTAATTGATCCGGCGCATAAAGGTGGTGATGTCCGAGTTGAGGTTGTTGTAATACGTCGCCCTGCAATGATCGGAGCAGAATTGTTTATCCCTGCGGCCATGAATGGTTTCATCGCAAACTTTGCAATTTCTTTTGTCGGTTTCCATAACCCTGAAGTTTGATCCTATACCCTATAGTGTCTTCAGGAGGGCCAAATGTTACCGTCGGCGTAAATATTACCAGATTTTTATTCTTTCATCCTCGTTTCGGTGCCACTTACTACCTTCTTTGATTTGAAAGGCGTGATAGAAACTATCCATATTGGAGGGGGCGGCAACAGCGCGGTACATGCCGGGTGGATGTGGGTCTGTCTTTATCTGATTTCTCAGTGCTTCAGGCCGAATCTTGGTGCGCCATACGGTGGCCCAGGACATGAAAAATCGCTGTTCCGGAGTAAAGCCATCAATTTTATCGGGTTTTCCATGGCGCTTATAGTATAGCTGCAATGCGTCATAGGCGACGCTTAATCCACCCAGGTCTGCTATGTTTTCTCCCAGGGTAAAGGTGCCATTGACGGAAAGGTCTTCAAAGGGGAAATAGCCATCAAACTGTTTAATCAACTGAGTGGTGAGCACTTGAAATCTTTCCCGGTCTTCATTTGTCCACCATTCGTTGAGGTTGCCTTCTTTATCAAATCTACTGCCCTGGTCATCGAAGCCATGGGTGATTTCGTGTCCTATGACCGCACCTATTCCACCATAATTGACCGCTGCATCTGCTTCCCAATCAAAAAACGGAGGTTGCAGTATAGCGGCTGGAAAAACAATTTCGTTGAACATGGGATTGTAATAGGCATTGACCACCTGGGGAGCCATAAACCATTCTTTACGGTCTACTTCCTTTCCAATTCTGGTTTCGTCCCTTTTCAGGTTCCAGTTGACAATGGCCATCATATTCTCCAGATAACTACCCCCTTCTGCTGGCGTCCTGATATCTAGCGCTGAATAGTCTTTCCATTTGTCCGGATATCCAATCTTGACTTTAAAGGATTCCAGTTTCTCTAGGGCATAGTCCTTGGTGGATTGGCTCATCCACTCGAGCGAGGATATCCTGTTTCTAAAAGCCTCTACAATATCCGAAGTCATTTCCAGCGCGGTTTCCTTGGCGACCGTTGGAAAGTGTTTGGTGACAAAAAGCTGGCCTAATAATTCCCCCATGTTTTGGTTGATCACCTTCACGAGGCGTTCCTGTCGTGGCCGCATGTTTTCTGTACCCTCCAACGTTCTCGCATAAAGATCAAAATGAGCCTGTTCGATCGCTGAGTGGGCATACGGTGCCGCATGATGAATAAGGAGAAAGGTCAGATAGTGCTTGATGGTCGTCAAACTCAAGGTTGGTAGCATCGAGTTCAGGTAATCACAAAATATGGGTTCTGTAACTATAAGTCGTTCTGGATCAGACACTTCCATCTCATTAAAAAAAGAATCCCAGTCCCACAAAGGCATTAATGATCTGAGTTGATCAATTGTATGCGGGTTATATAGTTTGTCAATTTGTCTCCTTTCTTCTTTGGTCATGATCCTGGCCGCAAGTTCCTTTTCGAATGTAAGGATTGCATTTGCTGCCTCTTTGGATTGGGATGGAGTATAATTAGCCTCAGATTGAAGTAATTGAGCTATGTAGTCCATATATTTTTTACGAATCTGCTCTGCTTTCTCGTTGTCTTCCAGATAAAACTCTCTTTCAGGAAGTCCAAGATTGGCTACTTCTATATACGCTGCATACCGATTGCTGTTTCCCAGATCCGGATGTACGCTGAAATGTATTATTGCCCCGAAGCCTTTGGCTGCGAGATAACCCAAAACACCAGGTAGTTTTTCAATTGAAACAAGGCTCTCTACCCTGTCAAATAACTTCACAAGCGGAGACAGTCGAGCAGCCTCAATGGCCTGGGTATCCATTCCTGATTCAAACATCCTGGCTGCCTTATTTTCTGCCGGGCCTGGAATGCTTAGTTCTTTCTCAAGTATAGCCAGAACCCGCGCATCGGTATTTTTAGAGAGTTCGTGAAAACTACCCCAGGTGCTTCGGTCAGAAGGAATTTCGGTGGTCCGCATCCAACCTCCGTTTACAAACTGATAGAAATCCTCTCCTGGTGGAATGTCCTTGTCCAGGAATTCCATGTTGATACCCTTTGCCATAGACAATGTTCTTTAGTGTATTCGACCTTGCGTTTTAATCGGGTGTACGCTTCTTTGACTACAAAATATATGGTTACTATATGTGCCCCGAGGGAGGGCAATTATTAGGGTGTTTATAAACTTCTCGTAATAAACGACAACAATAGAAATGTTGTTTTATTACCCGGGCGTATTAATACATGGATACTTTGCTGTAAAACTCTTTCTGTTCCACGTGGAACATATACATAATTATGATTTCCAATTGATCATTTAAGGATGGGCAACTCTAAGGTAAGCTTTTGGGTTGTCTTTTGTTCCACGTGGAACAATTACATATTTACCCTACTTCAATTCGTTTATATCAATGAGAAACTCCCTCAGAAGTCTGTTGAACTCTTCAGGGTGTTCCATCATAGGAGCATGACCGCATTTATCAAGAATAAACAACCGGGATTGAGGTAATAATTCATGGAACTTCTCCCCCACAAAAGCTGGAGTAATAGTATCATGTTTGCCCCAAACCAATAAAACCGGGCGCTGTATCTGCACAAGTCTGTCGCCAACATTGTGTCTGAGCGCTGACTTGGCAATAGCTATGACACGTATTGCTTTGTTACGATCATTGACTATATCATATACTTCATCTACCAGATCCTTGGTGGCAACTGCCGGGTCAAAAAAGGTGGATTCCGTTTTCTTTTGGACGAATTCATAATTTCCCCTCTTAGGAAAGGTGCTTCCTAGTGGAGCCTCAAATAAACCAGAGCTACCCGTCAGTGTCATTGACCTGATAATATCGGGTCTGCCAAGGGCAAATAGAATGGCGACATGCCCTCCCAAACTATTACCTACAAGATTGACTTCTTTGTATCCTTTAAACTGGACGAACTCATCAACATGGTTGACCAGGCCCATTACAGATAGTTTTCTCAATGGAAGTTCAAAGATCGGGAGCATTGGCACCACGACATTAATCTTCCCTGCGAAGTGATCTATGATGGTTGCAAAATTGCTTAACGCCCCAAAAAGCCCATGCAGTAAGAGCAAGGTTCTTTCCTCACCTGGATTGGATTCAATATACTTAAACCCATTTTCCTCTTTAATATGATAGTCCATAAAATGGTAGTAAAATGCTTCTTCGTGTTGATAAGGCTAAAGATGCCTAACTATTTACTGGGTTTTAAATTTTAGTCGAATATAGAATAGGAAAGTTAGAAAAAGGATTCCAACTCCCTGATGAAGTACTCCATAAAGTAACGGAATAGAGCCTTTACTTCCTAATAAAACCATTATTCCCAACAGCACCTGAACAACAATAATGCCAACCAAACAATATGGAACCCAATGAGTTTCTTTAGGTCGTGATCGAATCCATTGCGTTGCAAACCACATCACTGAAATGAAAAGAACGTACCCCATACTTCTATGCACCAGCTGCACAAATGCTGCCATAAATCCACCTTGATCGTACAATAGAAATGAATCAATATTCCAATGAGTATTATCTAATAATACCTCCGGGATCCATTCACCATTCATCATTGGCCACGTCGGATAGCTCAATGCCGCTTTCATACCGGAAACCATTCCTCCAAAGCATACCTGAATAATAGCAAGCATAAAGAGTGTAGTCATCACCTTCAACCACTTCTTTGGAATAGGCTCAATAGTAAAACCACGCTCTTTGATAAATGTATAAAAGAGGTAGATAAAAAGGGATATACCCAGTCCAAGGTGAACAGTAAGTTTATAAGCATTTACCCACGGCCTGTTGACCAGTCCTGATGCAACCATAATCCACCCAAATAAAGCAGCAGCAGCAGCCAGGGAAACAACCACGCCTAGATTGCGCAAGGTTTCCTTTCTAATATATCCCTTCAAAACGAAAAAAAGGAAAGGTATTAAAAAGACAAAACCCATCGTTCTGGCCCATAGTCTATGAAAATACTCCCAGAAGAAAATAAACTTAAACTCAGACATATCCATGCCTTGATTGATCTTCTGATATTGAGGAGTCTGTTTGTATAGATTAAAAGCTTCCTCCCAGGCTATATCGTTTAAGGGTGGAATCGTACCAGTTACAATGTCCCACCGGGTTATACTCAAACCAGAACCGGTCAGACGAGTCACCCCACCAACCAGAATCTGAACGAACACCATGAAGAGTCCTACAGCCAACCAAATAACTAACCATTTATTACTCCTGCTTCTTTCAGTTTCCATTTCGGTTCAAAGATAGGTGTTGCCGCTTTTGGGTTGTTATGGATGATATTGATGATATTTTAAATGAATACTATCCTTATCATCATCATTAAGGGTGTTAATTCGTGGAAATTATTCTGACCAGAATATTGCATAGGAATAACCCCTTTTTTATACACGTCAATTAACATGATTATCAACATGTTAATTAATTGATAATTAAATACTTATATTCATTATTAAGCAAATTTAAAAAGTGTTTATAAGTAAAAATGTTTAATAATACTTTTTTAAATATGTTGGTAAGCGATGCTGGATTTCTATCATTTTCACCACCGTCACCTAAAAGAAACCCACAATCCCGGCTTTTCCTTTTTTCTTCACATTCTATATACAATCAACTCAAAAGAACTGTGAATAAATATTTATAACTGACCCCTGACAACAACAATAATACACGTTATAATTAGCTTTAATGTTTATAAATAATTATTGGAACACGATTAAAGCATATTCATGAGAGCGGTCATACAACGCGTAAGTTCTGCCAGCGTAGAGAGTAATGGCATATTGACTGGAAGTATAGGAAAAGGTATACTCATTCTGTTAGGCATAGCTACAGCGGATGAAAAGGAAGATGTTATATGGCTGGCGGATAAAATATGGCAGATGAGGATATTCCCGGATCATGAAGAAAAAATGAACCTGGCGTTGAAAGATATTGATGGGGAGATCATGCTCATCAGCCAGTTTACATTATATGCCAGCACAAAGAAAGGTAACAGGCCATCATTTTTAGGTTCCGCGAGGCCGGAACAAGCCATACCCTTATACGAATACTTTAAAACGTATTTGGAAAAGATATCATCAAAAGAAATTAAAACCGGCATTTTCGGAGCTGACATGAAAGTTAGTCTGTTGAATGACGGCCCCGTCACCATCATCCTGGACAGCAAAAACAAAGAATAATGACAATACACGAAGCCCAGCAACAAGTAGATATATGGATCCGGCAATATGGCGGAGGGTATTTCGGCGAACTCACCAACCTGGGAATACTCACCGAAGAAGTAGGTGAAATGGCACGGTGGATGGTCAGGAAATATGGAGATCAAAACCTGAAACCCAGTGAGCAACAAACCGATATCAAGGCTGCGATAGAAGATGAGATGACAGACATCTTATGGGTGTTGCTCTGCCTGGCCAATCAAATGGAAATAGATCTGACCACCAGCCTTGAAAAAAACATCCTGAAGAAGACAACCAGGGATCACAACCGGCATATCAATGAACAAGCAAAATAGGAAGCACACCCAAATCAACCATAGATGGGCAGACGAACATTTGATGTAGTTTAGATTCTACAATCCGGGGACTCCACAACGATACAACAAGTGTATATTTGAGAAAACAAACTATTATAATCGATAGCCTTATGAAAAAGATATTCATACTTTTTGTTGTCATGGTTGCCAGCTATACATATATGACCGATAGTCTCACAGCTCAGGCGACGACAACGACTATACAGCAAACAACACAAGCGCCGCAGGCACTGGATGAAAAGACCCAAAAGAAAGTAGATAAGGCAAAAGCGGATCTCGCAAAGGACCAGAAAAACCTTGCAAAAGCAGAGGAAAGTTACCAGAAGGGTATAGAAAAATATGAGAAAAACAAAAAGAAGGGGAAACTTTCTCCCGTTGATGAAGCAAAGGAGCTGAAAGCAAAAGAGAAGGCAGAAAAAAATATAGCGAAGCTCAAGAAGAATATTGCTGACAACGAGGCGCTACTCAAGAAATATAACCTGTAAGTTGAGTGGACGGCTTAAAACGCCTCATAAAATGTAAGCAGGTCACATATCAACCTGCTGGTATTTTCATACATCGCCATATGGCCCACATCAGGGTATACACATAGTTTGGTCTGGGCGGATAAGCCAGCCTGTTTGTAGCCTAATGCAGAGGGAACGGCGTTATCCTTTTCACCCATAACCATTAACACCGGAGCGATTATATTCCTCAGGGTTTCAGTATGATCTTTACGATCACGAATGGCGCGCGTACCATTGATCCAGGCCGTGTCTCCATACTCCATACCGCGGGCTATCAAAACATCAATCAATTGTTTCAATCCGGATGGATCGGCAAACAATGAAGGGATCATCTTGTTGACCAGAAAACCACGACCCTCCTCCTCGACATCTTTCATCGTTGTGCTCCGTTGCTGTTGTTTTTCTTCCGGATCTTTAAAGACATGACTGTGTATTAAACCCAGACTTAGAATCCTTTCCGGTTGTTGAGCCGCCATTTCCATACATACGTAACCCCCCATACTATGACCCACAAGATGAACGACGTCAACAGCTTCGGCATCAAGTTGAGACCAATATTGACTGGCGAGGGATTGTATCGTATAAGGTTCAGGCTCAGGAGAAGATCCAAAACCGGGCAGGGATAAATGCACTACCCGAAAACGATCAAAAGCAATTTCGAGCGGAGACCATATCCGCCGATCAAAGCCATATCCATGAATGAGCACTACTGTTTGATTCATTGCAAATGGTATTGAGAAAAACGAAAAAGAAAGGGGCTATAGCCTAAAGATACCGGAATAAAACAAGGACTACTGCCACCTCTCCGGCGGGCTAAAATCATATGGTATTTAATCAAAGCAAATAATACTAGTATCTTTCGGGACTCTAATACAACAAATATCATGTCATTAATTATAGGTGTTCTAAAAGAAAACAAGGACAAAAGGGTCGCGATCACTCCAGACAACGTGAAACGCTCTAAAATAAAAGACGCTACCTGGTGGATTGAAACAGGAGCCGGATCTGAGGCTGGATTCAACGATGCTATGTATGAAGGATTAGCCCAGACAAAGAGCCGGGAGGCCATACTTAAAGAAGCAAACATCATCGTTACCATCTTTCCTCCGGGAGAAACTGATCTGGCACAAATCCACGGAGAAGCATTATTGATATCACAATTCAGACCATATCAGGACGAGACTGTCAACGGCAAACTGGCCCAATATCCATTTAAGTCCCTGAGTATGGATATGATTCCCCGTACGACACTTGCGCAGGCTATGGATGTATTGTCATCTATGGCGTCCATTGCCGGTTACAAGGCAGTCCTCCTGGCAGCTCAAAACCTGCCAAGATATTTCCCGATGATGATCACTTCAGCAGGTAGTATCAGGCCAGCAAAAGTCTTAGTGATCGGTGCAGGCGTTGCAGGATTACAAGCAATCGCTACTTCCAGGAAGCTCGGTGCTATCGTAGAGGCTTTTGATGTCAGATCCGCAGCAAAGGAAGAAGTACAAAGTCTGGGTGCAAAATTTGTTGAAGTGGCAGGAGCAACCGACGACAAGGGAGCAGGAGGATATGCTGTCCAACAATCTGAAGAATACCTGGCAAGACAACGTGCAGAAGTTCAGGCGAGAGCCTCCAAGGCAGATGTGATCATCTGTACAGCGCAGGTCAGAGGCAGAAAAGCGCCGGTCCTGATTGAAGCAGACACGATCCAACACATGAGACACGGATCTGTCATTGTGGATCTTGCTGCATCAACAGGTGGTAACTGCGCACTAACAGAAAATGATAAGACGATAAAAGTTAATGGCGTAACCATCATTGGTAATTCATCACTGGAATGTGAAATGCCTGAGGATGCCAGCCAGATGTACGGTAATAATATTCTGAACCTGATGACGCACATCACCAAAGAAGGCCAACTCAACCTTCGCATGGAGGATGAAATCGTAAAGGGCTCATTAATCAAGCCATAAATACCACCCCGGGCTTTTTTGGCCAGCCTAAATACAACCATTAGACCCGCTGATCGGCTATCTGTACCGCTTTCTTATGCATGATACATGTCATAGGTGTCACTGATCGTCATCACCCAGGTGAAAAGCCAGGAAATTTTTTTCTAGTTTTGTTCGTTATTAGGCAAACGGGAAAAACAACCAAGGCTTTAGCCCATCCACACCAATCTGGTCCTTGTTGTTTTTTGAGTATACGCATCTCCCACCCCCACATAACATATTGAACACAAACCAGACGCATGACCGGATTGGCACATCGAATCTATATTGGAACCCTGGTTTCAATTACAGTTTTAGTTTTTCTATTCCTGTGTTATTGGGGATACAGCTATTATGGAATCAGCTTTGAAGAAAGGCCGTTTCATCCTGAGCATGACTCCCTTAAACCAAGTGGCCCCTATGGCCACGGATTAGGTATCCTCGGCACCGTATTAATCCTCATCGGAGTCTTTGGCTATATCGGCAGGAAAAAGAAAAAGTTCCTTCCCCGTGTAGGTGTACTTAAGCATTGGCTGGAATTTCACATTTTCCTATGTTCGGTTGGTCCCCTTTTAATACTGTTTCATACAGCTTTTAAGTTTGGTGGTATCGTTTCTATAAGCTTCTGGAGCATGGTTGCTGTAGTTTTAAGTGGGGTTATCGGGAGGTTTATTTACATCCAGATCCCCAGGACCATTCAGGGAAGGGAATTAAGTCTCGGAGAGATAAAAGAAATGAAAGACACGATGAGCCGTAGCCTAAGCGTGAAATACGGACTCGACGAAGCGATGTATAGCATGCTGATCTCGGCCACACAGAAAGAAATTGATTTTGCCGACAAAGGATTTATTGGACGCGTGATGGGGCGCATCAGCCATAACCGCAGCATCAGAAAAACGATAGAAGATTTGCTGAATCAAACAAGTCTGACGGGTAAAGATAAACGGGGGGTCATGAAACTGGTGGGAAATGAAATGACAATGAATGCAAGGATCAGCAGGCTTCAAACGATGCAGAAGCTATTCAAATACTGGCACGTGGCGCACCTGCCGTTTGCCCTGATCATGTTGGTCATCATGGTGATCCACGTGGCGATTACGATTGCCTTCGGGTATAAATGGATATTCTGATCATGGAAGTATTCCTGGAAAAATTAATCATTTATTCTATTGTGGCCGGGCTCATCCTGCTCACCATCTTTATCTATGTCCGTCAGTTAAGAAGAAATTCGAAGAAGGTAGAAGCAAAGATCAAAATTGCCAAAGAGGAAGGGCTGCACGAACCCGTCTCGCTGCACCCCGAAATAGATGTCGATACCTGCATTCAAAGTGGTGCCTGCATAGAGGCTTGTCCGGAAAAAGAAATCATCGGCATCCGAAACGGGAAGGCAACGCTGATCAATGCATCAAGATGTATAGGACACGGAGCATGCTTTCATGCTTGTCCGGTCGAAGCTATTTCGCTTGTGATTGGGACCGAAAAAAGAGGTGTTGACCTTCCGCATGTAAAACAGGATTTTGAGACCAACGTACCGGGTATTTATATTGCCGGTGAACTTGGAGGAATGGGATTGATCAAGAACAGCGTTGAGCAAGGAAAACAAGCGGTAGACAATATAGTCAAGGCGGTTTCAAAAGCCAAGGAGAATGAATACGATCTGGTCATCATTGGTGCAGGACCGGCAGGCATTTCGGCTTCGTTGGAGGCAAAGCGACTTGGACTGAAGACCATTACCCTGGAGCAGGATACCCTTGGCGGCACCGTATATTCTTTTCCAAGATCTAAAATCGTAATGACCTCACCGATGGATCTTCCGCTCTTTGGAAAAGTAAAACTCACGGAAACCAAAAAATCTGAACTGCTGGGCCTGTGGCAGAAAGTCCTGGGCGCTAATAATATTACGATCAAGGAACACTCCAGGGTAGAGTCTATTTCAAAAGAAGGAGAATATTTCAAGGTGATGGTGCAGACTGGTGAATCATATACTACCAAATCAGTACTACTGGCCATTGGCAGGAGAGGAACGCCGAGAAAACTAAATGTCCCTGGAGAGGGGTTGGAGAAAGTAGCGTACCGCCTACTTGAACCCGAACTCATAGAAGGAAAAAATGTGATCGTCGCAGGCGGAGGAGATTCCGCAATTGAAGCAGCGTTATCCCTTGCCGAACAAAACAAGGTTGTGCTCACCTACCGGGGCGAAGCATTTCAACGAATCAAAGTAAAAAACAGCGAGAAGATAAACAAGGCTATTGCTGATCAGAAAATAGATGTGCGGTTTAATTCCAACATTGAAAAGATTGAAGAAGAGACCGTGACCCTGGTTATGCCGGAGAGCAAGACTGAGACAATCGCTAATGACCTTGTCTATATTTTTGCCGGAGGGGAGCTGCCAACGCAGTTTTTACAAAAAGCAGGAGTCATGATTACGACAAGATTTGGGCATACGCTTTTAAAACACAACAAGAACGGGTAAATGTACATATCAAGCACACGACATACGAGCTATGGCACCATGCTGATCATTGCACTTATAGTGTTTTGTATCAATAGCGTCTTTAGCCAGATATCACCAGGGGAACTCGCCCGGCCACATGCACAACTGGAAGGGATGTTAAGCTGTACAAAATGCCATGTGCTGGGCGATAAAGTTTCAAACGAGAAATGTCTTGACTGTCATAAGGAAATCAAAACACGTGTAGACCAGAAAAAGGGCTTCCACTCTTCTACAGAAGTGAAGGGCAAAGATTGCTTTTCCTGTCATAGCGATCATCATGGCCGCAACTTTGAAATTATCCGATTTGATGCCGAAAAGTTTAATCACGATCTCACCGGCTATAAACTAACCGGTGCCCACATCAAGGCAGAATGTAATGCCTGTCATAAGGATGACCGGATCGAATCGGCCGAGCTCAAGAAAAAGGAAAACACCTACCTGGGGTTAAAAACAACCTGTATATCGTGTCATAAAGACGCACACAACAATACACTTTCAACGAACGATTGTGCCAAATGCCACGACACCGAAGCATTTGCACCGGCACCATTGTTTGATCACTCAAAATCAAAATTTCCGTTAAAAGGAAAACACAAGGACGTGGACTGCAAACGGTGCCACGAGATAACCTTTGTCAACAGCGCGCTATTTCAAAAATTTGCCGGTGTTCCGTTTAACAGCTGTGTCGTCTGTCACGAGGATGTGCACAATGGAGAATTTGGTACGAACTGTAAAGAATGCCATACGGAAGATTCCTTCCAGGAATTTGCCGGTAGAAGTACATTTGATCACACCACAACCAGATTTCCATTGGTGGGCAAACACCTGACGTTGGATTGTGCAAAGTGCCATCAACTGGAGGCAAAAGCCAGACCAGATAATGTATTCCAGGATTATAAGTATAAAGATTTTAACACGTGTGTGACCTGCCATGATGATGTCCACGAACAAAAACTTGGCACGGATTGCAGGCAATGTCATGTGGAGGAATCGTTTCAGAAAATCCGAAACAAAAAAGATTTCAAACACGAGCTTACCGGGTATCCACTGGAAGGGAAGCATATCACCGTGGATTGTAAAAAGTGCCACGAAACGAAAATGACGGACCCTCTGGAACACAACCGATGTGCCGATTGTCATGATGATTTTCACAAGGGACAGTTTATCACGGCAACCCTAAAACCGGATTGCAGGGATTGTCATTCGGTGGAGGGTTTTATGGGCTCGCTTTATACTATTGAAAAACACAATAATGGGCCTTTTCCACTGGTAGGTGCTCACCTTGCGACCCCTTGTTTTGCCTGTCACAAAAAAGAAGAAGAATGGTCATTTAAGAATATCGGACAAAACTGTATTGATTGCCATGACGATGTCCACAAAGGATTAATTACCGAAAAATACTATCCACAGAATACATGCAACCAGTGTCACACACCAGATGCATGGGCGGATGTAGCGTTTGACCACAAACAAACCACATTCGAACTTCAGGGAAAACATGCATCCACATCTTGCACATCTTGCCATGTCCCGGACACGATTACCATCACAACACGAAAGGTTGGATTTACCGGATTAAAAACGGAATGTACATCCTGTCATGAAAACGTCCACGACACCCAGTTTGAAGCCGAAGGGGTAACAGATTGCAAAAGGTGTCATGCGTTTGAAGCGTGGAAACCAAGCAACTTCGATCACAATACCGCAAGATTTGTCCTGGAGGGCGCTCACAAGAACGTAGCTTGTGTAGAGTGTCACAAAGAGGAGGTGCAGGATGGGAAGAAGGTAGTGCAATACAAGTTAGAGCAATTTGAATGTGCCACGTGCCATGGAGAATGAAAGAAATACTTAAATCAATACAGGGTTTTCCCTGAATTAATCAGCGGAAGCCCTTTGTTTATAGGCTATCAGTAATCAAAGCCGCCAAAAAAAGAGATAGTATTCAAAGGAATCCTATATTTGTAATCCACACCAAGGCGAAGTAACCCACTTCGTCAGTTTTTTCTTACCCGCTTTATTGCATAACCACTTCAACCTGTACACAACGGGAGGTGGTCTCCTTTTGTGCTTTAGTAAGAAAAATTAAAATGGTCTGTTGTAGAAAGATCTTGTGTGGAATAATAGTGATCCTCGCTGTATGCCGGGCATCTGCGCAGAAGCCGCATGGTGATGATTTTCAAATCAGTTGTGATGCCTGTCATACATCGGAGAGTTGGACAGTCATTACTGATTCGGTTTCCTTTGATCACGACACCACCACATTTTCACTGGAAGGTCGTCACGAGTCTGTCGACTGCAGGCAATGCCATTCAAACCTTGAATTTGCCAAAGCCGAATCAAATTGCACCGCCTGCCATCTCGATATCCACCAACAATCTGTAGGAGATCAATGCTCCAGATGTCATGACTCCAACTCCTGGTTTGTCAACAACATTACAGAGCTTCACCGTCAGAATTCTTTTCCACTTCAAGGAGCACACGCTACAGCCAATTGTAATGCCTGTCATACATCTGATACAGATCTGAGATTTGACCCACTGGGAACAGATTGCATAGGATGCCATCAACAGGATTTTGAAGCGACCACTAATCCTGACCACGCCAAAGCCGGATTTACAACCAACTGCATTGAATGTCATAAAGTCGATGCATTTGAATGGACAGGAAGCGGAATAAACCATGATTTCTTTCCACTTACACAGGGACATGACATCGATGAATGTGCGCGATGTCATACAGGAACGGACTACTCCAAAGTATCTCCCGAATGTATTACCTGCCATGAAGGGGACTACCTGGCCAGCCTTAATCCAAACCACCAGGCGATCAACCTTTCCACCTCCTGCGCGGAATGCCACACCACAAACGAAGGGTGGCAACCAGCGGAATTTAAAGATCACGATGCTCAGTTTTTTCCTATTTACAGCGGCACACACAAGGGCGAATGGGACGATTGCGCAAGCTGCCACACAGACCCCAATAACTATGCAATATTTACCTGCACCACGTGTCACGAAAATCCGGAAACGGACAACCAGCACAAGGAAGTTTTGGGATATTCCTTCAGCAGCAGTGCGTGTATCGCTTGTCACCCTAACGGAGAAAACGAAGGGGCGTTTGACCACAACAACACCAACTTTCCATTGACGGGTTCACACACGACTGTGGAATGTTTGAGTTGCCACGCAAACGGCTTCACAGGAACCCCCACAGCGTGCTTTGCATGCCACACTACTGATTTTGAACAAAGCAGTAATCCGGACCATGAAGAGCTTGGTTTGTCAACCGATTGTGTTAGTTGCCATAGTACGGCACCTGACTGGAATCCGGCTACGTTTGCTAACCACAATGATTATTATGCATTAAACGGAGCCCACGCGATCATTGCCAATGACTGTGTCTCCTGCCATAATGGAGAATATTCCAACACACCCACCACGTGCATTGGGTGTCATACGGAAGACTTCAATCAAACAACAGAGCCTTCGCATACAGCACTTTCGTTTTCAACAGACTGTATCACCTGTCATACCGAAGATAGCTGGAGCCCCGCCACTTTTGATCACAATAGTATTTATGTTCTGGCCGGAGCACATGCGGTCATTGCCAATCAATGCGCAGCATGTCACGAAAACGGATTTGAGAATACCCCATCTACTTGTATTGGCTGTCACCAGGAAGACTTTAACCAGACCACAACACCATCACATGTTGAATTACAGTTTTCAAATGAGTGTGTAAACTGTCACAACGAAACAGCGTGGGTGCCAGCTTCCTTTGATCATGACAACCAATACTTCCCCATCTACAGCGGCAAACACGAAGGAACGTGGGATAATTGTACAGACTGCCATACCACACCTAATGACTATTCTGTTTTTACATGTACTACCTGTCACGCCAATCCGGAAACAGACGAACAGCACAACGGTGTATCTGGATATACCTATAGCAGTACAGCATGTCTGGCCTGTCATCCGACGGGTGATGCTGACGGCGCGTTTGATCACAACTCAACAGACTTTCCACTTACAGGTGCCCACACTATAGTAGACTGTCAAAGCTGCCATGCCAGCGGATACGAGGGAACCTCAACGGCTTGTCAATCCTGCCATACCCAGGATTTCAACCAATCGATTAATCCAAATCACGGATCGCTCGGTTTTTCAATGGAGTGTGCAACATGTCATACGACCGAACCCGGATGGAGCCCAGCCACACTGGACAATCACAATGATTATTATGTGCTGACCGGAGCACACTCGGATATCGCCAACCAATGTGCATCCTGCCATAACGGGGACTATAATAACACACCAAATACCTGCGCGGGATGCCATCAACAGGATTATAATCAAACCGTTGATCCCCCGCATGTCGAACTTCAGTTTTCAACAGACTGTGCATCATGTCATACAGAAAGAGGATGGATCCCCGCCACCTTTAATCACGATGACGAGCACTTCCCTATTTATAGCGGGGCTCACGATGGACAGTGGGACCAGTGTGCAGCATGTCACACCACCCCGGGTGATTACGCCTTGTTTACCTGTGTTACCTGTCATGCCAACCCGGAAACAAATGATCAGCACACAGGCGTCAATGGCTATGTGTACAACAGCACAGCATGTCTGGCCTGCCATCCAAATGGAGAAGCAAACGGTGGATTTGATCACAGCGCCACAGGATTTCCGCTGACAGGTGCACACACCAGTATCAACTGCCTTGAGTGCCATGCCAACGGGTTTGAAGGAACGCCCACCGAATGCCAGGCCTGTCATACACCAGCATTTAATCAATCTACTAATCCCAACCATACCGCGTTAGGTTTTACAAATGATTGTGCCACGTGTCATACAACCGCACCAGACTGGAACCCGGCAACATTTGATAACCACAACGAATATTATATTCTGGCCGGTGCGCATGCTGTGATAGCCGACCAGTGTGTCACGTGTCATAACGGAGATTATAACAACACACCAAGCACCTGTGTAGGTTGCCATCTGGAGGATTACAACGGGACGACAAATCCATCACACCTGGAGCTCAACTTTTCAACAGAATGCGCATCCTGCCATACAGAAACAGACTGGTCTTCGGCTGAATACAGCAACCATGATGGAGAATACTTCCCGATTTACAGCGGCACACACGAAGGGGTATGGGATCAGTGCACCGAGTGTCATACCAACACAAATAACTATGCAGTATTTACCTGTACCACATGCCACACCAATCTGGAAACAGGAGATCAGCACGCAGGTATCGGGGGATATTATTATGAAAGCAGTGCATGCCTCGCGTGTCATCCGATGGGAGAGAGTGAAGGGTCGTTTGATCATCAGACGTCAGGATTTCCATTGACAGGCGGCCATGAAAATGTGGATTGTGCCTCATGTCACTCCGGTGGATACCAGAACACCCCGACAGAATGCGAAGCATGTCACATGCCGGAATATAACCAATCAGTGAATCCGAACCACACATCACTATCCATTCCTACCGAATGTGCGATGTGCCACACGACAGCACCAGACTGGAACCCAGCTTCATTTCCTATCCATGATCAATATTATGTGCTTGCGGGAGCACATGCCGTGATTGCCGACCAGTGTGTCACGTGTCATAACGGAGACTATAACAACACACCGAATACATGTGTAGGCTGCCACCTGGATAATTATAACCAAACCACGGATCCGTCACACATTGCCCTCAACTTTTCAACTGAGTGTGCATCCTGTCATACAGAAACAGACTGGTCTGGTGCTGAATACAGCGATCATGATGTACAATACTTCCCTATCTATAGCGGAACCCATGAAGGTGTATGGGATCAGTGTACCGAATGTCATACCAACACCAACAACTACGCGGTATTTACTTGTACAACATGTCATACCAATCAGGAAACAGCTGATCAGCACCTGGGTGTCGGAGGCTATTATTATGAAAGCAGCGCATGCCTTGCCTGTCATCCAATGGGAGAGAGCGAAGGATCGTTTGATCATCAGACGTCAGGATTTCCATTGACAGGCGGCCATGAAAATGTGGATTGTGCTGCATGTCACTCCGGTGGATACCAGAACACGCCTACCGAATGTGAAGCCTGCCACATGCCGGACTATAACCAATCAGTGAATCCGAACCACACAGCACTGTCCATTCCAACCGAATGCGCTATGTGCCATACGACCACACCGGACTGGAACCCGGCATCATTCCCGATCCATGACCAGTATTATGTTCTCGCGGGAGCGCATGCAGTGATAGCCGACCAGTGTGTCACGTGTCATAACGGAGACTATAACAACACACCGAATACGTGTGTAGGCTGTCACCAGGATGATTATAACCAAACCACGGATCCGTCACACATTGCCCTCAACTTTTCAACTGAGTGTGCATCCTGTCATACAGAAACAGACTGGTCTGGTGCTGAATACAGCGATCATGATGTACAATACTTCCCTATCTATAGCGGAACCCATGAAGGTGTATGGGATCAGTGTACCGAATGTCATACCAACACCAACAACTACGCTGTATTTACTTGTACCACATGCCATACCAATCAGGAAACAGCGGATCAGCACCTGGGTGTCGGAGGCTATTATTATGAAAGCAGCGCCTGCCTTGCCTGCCACCCAATGGGAGAGAGCGATGGATCGTTTGATCATCAGACGTCAGGATTTCCATTGACAGGCGGCCATGAAAATGTGGATTGTGCTGCATGTCACTCCGGTGGATACCAGAACACCCCGACAGAATGCGAAGCATGTCACACGCCGGACTATAACCAATCAGTGAATCCGAACCACACATCACTATCCATTCCTACCGAATGTGCGATGTGCCATACGACAACACCAGACTGGAACCCGGCATCATTCCCGATCCATGATCAATATTATGTACTTGCGGGAGCGCATGCGGTGATCGCCGATCAGTGTGTCACGTGTCATAACGGAGACTATAACAATACACCGAATACATGTGTAGGCTGTCACCAGGATGATTATAACCAAACCACGGATCCGTCACACATTGCCCTCAACTTTTCAACTGAGTGTGCATCCTGTCATACAGAAACAGACTGGTCTGGTGCTGAATACAGCGATCATGATGTACAATACTTCCCTATCTATAGCGGAACCCATGAAGGTGTATGGGATCAGTGTACCGAATGTCATACTAACACCAACAACTACGCGGTATTTACTTGTACTACATGCCATACCAATCAGGAAACAGCGGATCAGCACCTGGGTGTCGGAGGCTATTATTATGAAAGCAGCGCCTGCCTTGCCTGCCACCCAATGGGAGAGAGCGATGGATCGTTTGATCATCAGACGTCAGGATTTCCATTGACAGGCGGCCACGAAAATGTGGATTGTGCTGCATGTCACTCCGGAGGATACCAGAACACTCCAACAGAATGCAATGCATGTCACATGCCGGATTACAACCAATCAAGCAATCCTGGTCATATCAATCTTGGATTGCCTACTGATTGTATCATGTGCCATACCACGGTGCCAGACTGGAACCCTGCATCTTTTGATATCCACGACGAATATTATGTCCTTGAAGGGGCACACGCCATCATCGCAGATCAGTGTATCACCTGCCATAACGGGGATTATAACAACACCCCAAATACATGCGTAGGTTGTCACCAAAGCGATTATAACCAGACGACCAATCCGTCGCACACCGCACTCAACTTTTCAACCGAGTGTGCATCCTGTCACACACAGACAGACTGGTCACCTGCAGAATACAGCGATCATGATGATCAGTATTTCCCGATATACAGCGGCACACATGAAGGCACATGGGATCAGTGCACAGACTGCCATACGAATACGAATAACTACGCCATCTTTACCTGCACGACATGTCATACTCCATCTGAGACCAATCAGGATCACACAGGCGTAGGTGGTTATGCTTACGAGAGCAATGCTTGCCTGGCGTGCCATCCAACAGGGGAAAGCAATGGATCGTTTAACCACTCATCAAGCTTCCCATTGACACAGGGACACGCTAATGTGGATTGTATTTCATGTCACAGCAATGGATATGAAAACACCCCTACGGAATGTAATGCATGTCATACGCCGGATTATAATCAGTCATCCAATCCGAACCACCTTTCACTAGGTCTGCCTACTGATTGCGCCATGTGCCACACCACCGAACCCGACTGGAACCCGGCATCATTTGATATCCACAACGAATATTATGTCCTTGAAGGGGCACATGCCATCATCGCAGATCAGTGTATCACCTGCCATAACGGGGATTATAACAACACCCCAAATACATGCGTAGGGTGTCACCAAAGTGACTACAACCAGACGACCAATCCGTCCCACACCGCACTCAACTTTTCAACGGAATGTGCATCCTGTCACACACAGTCAGACTGGTCACCTGCAGAATACAGCGATCATGATGATCAATATTTCCCGATATACAGCGGCACGCATGAAGGCACATGGGACCAGTGCACAGACTGCCACACGAATACGAATAACTACGCCATCTTTACCTGCACGACATGTCATACTCCTTCTGAGACCAACCAGGATCACACAGGCGTAGGTGGTTATGTTTACGAGAGCAATGCTTGCCTGGCGTGCCATCCAACCGGGGAAAGCAACGGATCGTTTAACCACTCATCAAACTTCCCGTTGACAGAGGGACATGCTAATGTGGATTGTATTTCATGTCACAGCAATGGATATGAAAACACCCCTACGGAATGTAATGCATGTCATACGCCGGATTATAATCAGTCATCCAATCCGAACCACCTTTCACTAGGTCTGCCTACTGATTGCGCCATGTGCCACACCACCGAACCGGACTGGAACCCGGCATCATTTGATATCCACAATGAGTATTATGTACTTGCCGGTGCGCACGCCATCATCGCAGATCAGTGTATCACCTGTCACAACGGTGACTATAACAACACCCCAAGTACATGCGTAGGGTGTCACCAAGACGATTATAACCAGACGACCAATCCGTCGCACACGGCACTCAACTTTTCAACCGAGTGTGCATCCTGTCACACACAGACAGACTGGTCACCTGCTGAATACAGCGATCATGATGATCAGTTCTTCCCGATTTATAGTGGTTCACACGATGGCGAATGGGATCAGTGTACAGACTGCCATACAAACACGAATAACTACGCCATCTTTACCTGCACGACGTGCCATACTGCATCGGAAACCAACCAGGAACACACAGGCGTGGGTGGATACATTTACGAGAGCAATGCTTGCCTGGCTTGTCATCCAACAGGGGAAAGTGATGGATCATTTAATCACAACTCATCAGGCTTCCCGTTGACCCAGGGGCATGCAAATGTGGACTGTGCATCTTGTCATTCCAACGGATATGAGAACACGCCTACAGAATGCGATGCCTGTCACATGCCTGATTATACACAATCGAGCAATCCAAGCCACACCTCTCTTGGTTTGTCTACAGATTGTATTACCTGCCATACCACTAATCCTAACTGGGATCCGGCGCTGTTTCCTGATCATAACGATTATTATCCGCTGGTCGGGGCACATGCCGCCATAGCAAATCAATGCGCAACCTGCCATAACGGTAATTACAACAACACCCCAAACACATGTTTTGGATGTCACCAGGACGATTACAATCAAACCAACGACCCGGATCATCAGGCTGCCCAGTTTCCAACAACCTGTGAGACCTGTCATTCTCAAAGCGCGTGGGAACCTGCAACATGGGATCATGATAATCTGTACTTCCCCATTTACAGCGGTGAACACGAGGGAGAATGGGATCAGTGTACGGATTGCCACAGCAACCCTAATAACTATTCAATCTTTACCTGTCTCACCTGTCACCAACAAGGGGAGACAAACCAGGATCATCAAGGCGTCAGCGGATATCAGTATAACAGCAATGCTTGCCTCGCATGCCACCCGGAAGGAGAAGAATAAGACATGAAATCATATCAAAACACGGCATAAAAAGTCCCGCCAGGACCTTAAGCGGGGACGAAAACCAGAAGGCGATTAAACAAGAAAAGGGGAAGTACACCAGTGCGGAATAACATGGGAGATATAAAATGTGATCAAAACGTACGCTCAGTCCGAAAAAAGGCCCGTTGGGAGGGAATTTGGGGGCTCTGAAGCCATGAAAACCCTACTTTTGTAGAACCACACCATTAAGGGCAAGAAGTATGTGCCCGAACAAGACCCTTTGTTTAGCAAAAATGACCTTTCAGATGATTGTCTGAAGGGAACATTCACTAATGAGGGCTCTAGAGCGAAAAAGAATGAAGAGTATCAAACTGATATTGTGTGGATTAGCTTTGGTTTTTGCCATAGGACAGGGCTTTGCCCAGTCGCCTCATGGTAAAGAGCTGAAAATCAGCTGTGACGCTTGTCACACCGCTGACAGTTGGACCATTTCCAAAGACTCGGTTACGTTTGAGCACAATACTACCCGGTTTGAACTGGAAGGCCAGCATGAGGTGATTGATTGCAGGCAATGCCACACCACCCTTGAATTTGATCAGGCCGAAACTAATTGTACTTCCTGCCATCTTGATGTCCACCAGCAATCCGTAGGTGATCAGTGTTCGAGATGCCATGATTCGAACTCCTGGCTGATCAACAACATCACAGAATTACACCGACAGAATTCATTTCCACTACAAGGAGCACATGCGGTTGCTAATTGTAACGAATGTCATGTATCGGATACAGACCTGCGTTTTGATCCACTCGACACAGATTGCTTTAGCTGTCATCAGACGGATTATGCCGCGACGACCGACCCGGATCATACAAAGGCAGGTTTTACAACCAACTGTGTCGAATGCCACAAACCGGACGCCTTTGAATGGACAGGAACAGGCATCAACCACGATTTCTTCCCACTGACGCAAGGCCATGATATAGACGAATGTGCAAAGTGTCATATAGGTACTGATTATTCAAAGGTGTCTCCTGAGTGTATAACCTGTCATGAAAGAGATTTCATGGCGACTACCAATCCAAACCACCAGTCCATAGGCCTTTCAACAAACTGCGCGGAATGCCACTCCACAAAACCAGGTTGGAAACCAGCCAATTTTGATCAGCACGACGACCAATATTTTCCAATATACAGTGGCTCCCACAACGGAGAATGGGATAATTGTACAGACTGTCACCAGAATCCAGCGAACTACGCTGAATTCACTTGTATCACCTGTCACACCAATCCCAATACAGACAACGAGCATAATGAGGTAACTGGATACACCTATACCAGTACTGCATGTCTAGCTTGTCACCCAAATGGATTAGAGGAAGGTGCATTTGACCATGACAACACTAACTTTCCACTCACCCAGGCGCACACGACTGTTGAGTGTCTGCAGTGTCATGCCAATGGTTATACCGGAACGCCCACGGCTTGTGTTGCTTGCCACACCATGGATTTTGACCTCTCCACCAATCCAGACCATAATGATCTGGGTTTGTCTACGGATTGTGTGTCATGCCACACTACAGCACCGGACTGGAATCCAGCCACGTTTGCCAATCACAACGACTTTTATGTATTGAATGGGGCGCATGCTACCATCGCTAATGATTGTGCATCCTGCCACAACGGCGATTACACCACTACCCCCACTACTTGTGTGGGTTGCCATCAGGGCGATTATGATCAAACCACGGATCCATCCCATACGGCGCTTTCTTTTTCGACAGATTGCACCATGTGTCATTCAGAGAATTCATGGACGCCAGCCACCTTTGATCATGACGGACAATATTTCCCGATCTACAGCGGAGCACATGAAGGTGAATGGACCGCATGTGTGGATTGCCACACGACACCAGGAAACTTCAGCGAATTCACCTGTATCACCTGTCATGTAAGTGCGGAAACACAGGAACAGCATAATGGTGTTGCAGGATATACTTACAACAGCTCGGCATGTCTGGCTTGTCATCCGACGGGTAATGCTGACGAAACATTTGACCATAATTCCACTGCGTTTCCACTTACCGGGGCACATAACACCGTAGATTGTTTTAGTTGTCACACAAACGGTTTTGAAGGAACCCCTACAGAATGCCAGGCGTGCCATACACAGGACTTTAATCAGACGATTAATCCTAATCACGTATCCCTTGGACTTTCGATGGAATGTGCTACTTGTCATACGACCGAACCTGGATGGAGCCCAGCATCCTTTGATAATCACAACGAGTATTATGTGTTATCCGGAGCACACTCCGCAATTGCAAACCAATGCGCGAGCTGCCACAACGGAGACTATACCAGCACACCAAACACGTGTGTAGGATGCCATCAACAAGACTTCAACCAGACCACAGATCCAAATCACCAGGCACTGCAGTTTTCAACAGATTGCGCGACCTGCCACAGCGAATCAGCATGGGTGCCTTCCACCTTCGATCATGACAATCAGTATTTCCCGATTTATAGCGGGGAGCATGAGGGAGAATGGGATCAGTGTATTGACTGCCATACCACGCCAGGTAACTATTCCATATTTACCTGTATCACGTGTCACACCAGCAATGAAACCAACGAGGATCATAATGGAGTCAATGGATACATCTATAATAGCACAGCATGTCTTGCCTGCCATCCGACCGGTAGCGAAGCGATAAACTTTGACCACAACATGACTGCATTCCCATTGACAGGAGGCCATACGACGGCCAATTGTGCAGAGTGCCATGCTGCAGGGTTTGAAGGACTTTCTATGGAATGCATTTCCTGTCACCAGACTGAATTTAATCAAAGTATCAATCCTAATCACAGCGCATTAGGGATGTCTACAGATTGCATTTCCTGCCATACGACCGAACCCGGATGGAGTCCAGCCGCGCTTGCCAATCACAATGATTATTATGTATTGTCTGGTGCCCACGCCCCACTCTCTTCACAATGTGTGGTGTGTCATAACGGAGAGTATAACAATACACCCAATACATGTTCAGGTTGCCACCTTGATGACTATAACCAGACTACAGATCCGCCGCACTTAGCGCTTCAGTTTTCACAAGACTGCGCATCGTGCCACAACGAATCAGCATGGGAGCCATCATCCTTTGACCATGATGCACAATACTTTCCTATCAATAGCGGATCACATGAAGGTGAATGGTCCCAGTGTGTGGATTGTCATAATGTGCCGGGTAACTGGGCAGTATTCACCTGCATCACGTGTCATGCAAATCCTGAAACCAACGAACAACATACAGGTGTCAATGGCTACGTATACAGCAGCCCGGCATGTCTGGCCTGCCACCCTAACGGAGAAGGAGACTTTGGGTTTGATCATAACAGCACAGCGTTTCCACTGACAGGAGCGCATACCACTGTCAATTGCCTTGATTGTCATGCTAACGGATTTGAAGGCACGCCTACAGAGTGTGTTGCCTGTCATACAGGATCTTTTAATGAAAGCATAAACCCAAATCACCTGGCGATAGGTATTCCTACTGATTGTGCGTCCTGTCATACCACAGCGCCAGACTGGAACCCGGCTACGTTTCCGATTCACAATGAATATTACGTGCTCAACGGAGCTCATGCTATTATCGCCGACCAATGTGTAACCTGCCACAATGGTGACTATAACAACACACCGAACACCTGCGCGGGTTGTCACCAGGTTGATTACAATCAAACCACCAATCCGTCACATACGACACTTCAGTTTTCAACAGATTGTGCGACGTGTCATACGGAGTCAGTCTGGATGCCGGCATCCATGCCCAATCATGATGATTACTATGTGCTTCAGGGAGCTCATGCCGCCATCTCCAATGATTGTGCACTTTGCCACAATGGTAATTACAACAACACACCAAACACCTGTGTAGGCTGCCACCTCGATAATTATAACAACACAACTAATCCGCCACACGCTACTTCAGGATTTGGAACCGACTGCGCAACCTGTCATAGTGAAAACGCATGGGAACCAGCTACTTTCAATCACGATATCGAACACTTCCCGATCTATAGCGGAGAGCACCAGGGCGAATGGGATCAGTGTAATGATTGCCATACCAACCCTAATGATTTTTCTGTATTCACATGCATTACGTGTCACGCCAATCCAGAAACCAACGAACAGCATGTAGGGGTCAATGGGTATGCTTATAGTAGTCCGTTGTGCTTAGCCTGTCATCCAACAGGTAGTACAGAGGGCATGTTTAATCACAACGAAACCAACTTCCCGCTGACGGGTTCGCATACATCAGTTGATTGCCTTGAATGCCATGCGGCTGGTTTTGAAGGAACACCTACGGAATGCAATGCCTGCCATACAACAGATTTCAACCAGGCCACCAATCCGAACCACCTTACGTTAGGCTTGCCAACAGATTGTGCTTCTTGTCACACGACGGCACCGGATTGGAACCCGGCATCATTTGGAATACATAATCAGTATTATGTACTCAATGGTGCTCATGCCACCATAGCCGATCAATGTGTAACCTGTCACAATGGAGACTATAACAACACGCCAAACACTTGTGTAGGTTGCCACCAGGATGACTACAATCAAACAAGCAATCCATCGCACGTATCCCTCAACTTCTCAACAGACTGCGCATCCTGTCATACAGAATCTGCATGGTCACCTGCAGAATACAGTAATCATGACCAACAGTTTTTCCCTATCTACAGCGGTGCACATGAAGGCACGTGGGATCAGTGCACAGACTGTCATACCAACACCAATAATTATTCAATATTCACCTGCACGACATGTCATACCAGCTCGGAGACGAACCAGGAGCACAATGGAGTAAATGGTTATTTCTATGAAAGTTCTGCATGCCTTGCCTGCCACCCGACGGGTGATGGTGATGAGTCATTCAATCATAATGAATCTGATTTCCCACTTACAGGTGCACACGTGAATGTAAGCTGTATTGAATGCCATGCAAACGGATATGAAAACACCCCGACAGCGTGCGATGCATGTCACACACCAGACTATAACCAGGCGACCAATCCAAACCATAATTCACTTGGATTGTCAACAGATTGTATAACCTGTCACACCACCGCACCTAACTGGAACCCGGCACTGTTTCCGGTTCACGACGATTACTATCCATTACTGGGAGCGCATGCAGCGATTGAAAACCAATGCGCAACCTGCCATAATGGTAATTATAATAATACGCCCAACACCTGTTATGGTTGTCATCAGGATGACTATAACCAGACCAATGATCCTGATCACCAGGCTGCGCAGTTTCCAACCACCTGCAGCAATTGTCACTCCCAAAATGCATGGGAGCCTTCAACCTGGGACCATGACAACCTGTACTTCCCGATCTATAGCGGGTCACATAACGGAGAGTGGAATCAATGCAGCCAATGCCATAACAACCCCAATAATTACTCAGTTTTTACGTGTCTCACCTGTCACCAACAAAACGAAACAAACAATGATCATGATGAGGTAAGTGGTTACCAGTACAACAGTAACGCTTGTCTGGCATGTCACCCTGACGGAGAAGAAGATTGATAAAACAAGAGTAACAAAGATGAGGCACCTATTATTAACATTATTGCTGGCCTGTGGCATACTGTCTGTTGGCGCACAAGTTGCGACAGACACCCTCGGCGGTGAGGTTACCTACAGGACCTCACAGAACATTTATGTGAAATTCCAGTCCACCAAACAAATTTCAATTGGAGACACGTTGTTTCTAGCAAAGAATGGAGTCATCATACCCGCCCTGATTGTCAATAATCTGTCATCTACATCATGTGTGGGCACACCCCTGACCGACCAGCCTATTGAAGCCGGAACGAGGATGGTTGCGAGGGTCCGGAAGACACCAAAGGCACTACCCATTGATACAGTGGCTATCAGCACACCACTCTCTACACAGATTGAAGAGGCTATGAAGAAGCCAGATACAGAAAAGGGAGAGGAGAAACCACAGACAGAAAAGTCTGAATTAAAGGGACGAATTTCGGCTGCGGCATATATCAATTTTGCAGAAAATCCTGAGGCGAACAGACAGCGCATGCGCTATACACTGACGGCTAATTCACGGAGAATTGGTCAGACTGGCCTTTCGGCGGAAGTGTATATGTCCTTTCGTCACACGCTGGATGAATGGCAGGAAGTACAGGACAATTTTAAAAGAGCGTTTAAGGTATATTCCCTTGCGCTTGAATATGACCTTGGCAAGGGAATGCGTGTGTGGGCAGGGCGTAAAACGAATTTCAGTATTTCCAACCTAGGTGCTATCGATGGGTTACAGGCAGAGAAACGGTGGAAGAAGGCCTTTATCGGCGCTATCGTGGGATCAAGGCCGGATCTTACAAACTATAGTTATAACCCGTCGATGTTTCAGTACGGAGGATATGTAGGCAATATCCTGGAAGGACATAATGGAACCATGCAGAATACCCTGGCATTTGTAGAGCAAAAAAACGGATCGATGACAGATCGCCGGTTTGCTTATTTCCAGCACCTCAACTCCATGATCAAGCGCATATCGATATTTACATCGTTTGAATTTGATCTATACAAACTGGAAAATGACCAGCCTAAAAACACACTGGATATCACGAGCATTTATTTTTCTGTGCGGTACAGGACTTCTGATAAACTGTCTTTCTTTGGATCGTACGATGCACGTAACAATGTGATCTATTATGAAAGTTATAAGAACTTTATCGATCAGCTACTCGATGAGGAAACCAGACAGGGATTCAGGTTTAGCTTTAACTACCGTCCATGGAAAAAAATAACGATTGGTTCTAATGCAGGATACCGTTTTCAAAACGATAACCCTGGCGTATCTAAAAACCTCAATTCGTACGTTACCATTTCCAGGGTTCCGGGCCTCCAGATGGCGGTAACCGCATCCGCTTTGTTTATTCAATCCGCCTACCTCAAAGGGGCCATATATGGCATCAGGGCATCAAGGGATATTGTGAAGGGAAAATTATTCGGGGAGCTTGAATACAGAACGGTTCAATACCACTATAAAAACGTGGAAATACCGCTCAATCAATCTATATTCGGCGTCAATTTATCATGGCGGGCAACCAAACTATTCTCCTTATCCGTCAACTACGAAGGAGAGATCAACAACAAACAAGTCACCAGCAGAATTTATACCAATATCACTCAACGATTTTAACCTCCACACTTCCTTGCAAGAGAGGAAGATATGTGGTATCTTAAAGCAATAAACACTAAAAACGAAAAGATGAAGACCTTAATATTTGCATGTACGTTTATAACCCTTCTGGCTGCTTGCAACTCAAATCCAAAAGTAATAGAGGCCGTAGACACCACAACAGGGGTGGAGCAGCCAGCAGCAGATCCCGCCGCCTCACAGATCCACAAAGTAGTGGTTGAGGAGGTTTTACACACCTCTAAGTATACCTATCTGAATGTTTCTGAAGACGGCACCATGACCTGGATCGCCATCCCTAAAAAAGAAGTGAAAAAAGGCGGAACGTATTATTACCGGGGAGGATTAAAAAAGACCAATTTCAAAAGTGTGGAATATGACCGGGTTTTTGAAACACTGTACCTCGTTTCAGATGTCAGCGAAGATCCATCGATGAGCGGAATGGCCGCAGGAGGGAGCCCTCACGGAAACATGTCAGGAAATGACGGAGATGCGCCGATCGAGCAAAACACAAAAATTGAACCAGTCACAGGGGGTATCACCATCGCTGAATTGTTAGAAAACCGGAAGAAGTATGAGGGAAAAACAGTTCGGATCAAAGGACGGTGTGTCAAGCTCAACAACATGATCATGAGCCGTAACTGGATTCACCTGCAAGATGGATCCTTAAAAGACAAATCGATAGATCTGACGATTACAACAACGGAGAACATTGCGCTCGGATCGATCGTGGCGGTAGAGGGAATCATCTCGCTGAACAAGGATTTTGGAGCCGGATACAAATACGATATCATCATGGAAGAGGCCAAACTCATTCCATAGTCTAGTATTGGAGAAATTTATTCACTCATCTTATAGCGCAGGGCAAGCGCTAATAGCACATTTATATGAAGCCGATTATTGACCGTTTATTTTCGACCACTGCGGCCGGATTTTATATGATATTATTTGCGGTAGCCATTGGCGTCGCCACCTTTATTGAAAATGATTTTGGTACCAGCGCGGCCCAGAAAGTCATCTTCAAGGCACGATGGTTTGAATTATTACTCGTGTTGTTTGGCATTTCTATCCTGGTCAATATTTTCAGATTCAGGATGTTGCAGCAAAAAAAATGGAGTACGCTGATGTTTCACGCGTCCATTATCATTATTCTGATTGGTGCAGGAGTGACACGCTACTTCGGGTATGAGGGCACAATGCATATTCGCGAAGACAGCACGTCCAATGAACTGGTATCTTCAGATACACACATATTGTTTGAAGCCAGGCAAAACGGAAAGGCGTATCGATTCGATGAAAAGGTCAATTTTGCTTCTCTCGGAAAAAATCGTTTTAAAGAATCCTATCAAATAGGTAACGACGTCATTGAGGCAGAACTGGAAGCCTTTATTCCAAACCCGGAGACCGTACTCGAACCATCTGACAATGGCGTACCTGTCATCAAGATCGTGATCGGTGGCAGCATGGGTCGCGAAGAGTATTTTCTAAAAGATAAAGACTATAAAAACCTGAATGGTTCATGGTTTAATTTCGGAAACCCTGAGCGACCAGAGGCCTACAACATCTATTACAGGAACGATTCTATTGTCTTTAAATCACCCGAAGTGCTTGACCACATGGTCATGGCCACACAGAAAAAGGACACCATCTATCCGGGGGTCTATATGCCGCTGGTAGTCCGCTCCCTCTACACCGGCAGTCGTGGCAACTTTGCAATCGGTGATTTCAATCCGAGCGCAGAGGTGATGATGAAGTCATCCGGACCAAAAATGAAAAGCGAAAGCATAGCCGCGCTACGACTTAAAATAAGCATCAACGGAACACCGTCCACCGTGATGGTGTATGGCAACAAGGGTATTGAAGGAGAACCGGAAATTGTCAAAGGCGGCAATACCGAACTTGCAGTCGCCTATGGTGCAAAGCGGATACAACTTCCCTTTTCGTTAAAACTACGCGACTTTATTCTTGATAAATATCCAGGTACAAACAGTGCATCATCTTATGCCAGTGAAGTAACCCTGATCGATTCACGAAAGAACATACGCAGGGACCAGCGGATCTTTATGAACAACATCCTTGATTACGGTGGGTATAGATTTTTTCAATCCTCTTTTGATCAGGACGAACTAGGTACCGTCTTGAGCGTGAACCATGATTTCTGGGGCACATGGATATCCTATATCGGTTATATTCTCCTGACTGTTGGATTGGTCTTCACACTCTTTCACAAGAAGAGCCGGTTCAGGGAACTGTCCAACAGACTCAAAGACATGCAGATGCCTGACAAACGGAGTTCTGTGGCTGGATTGATCCTGTTGATGATGTTTGTCTTTCCAGCCAGGCAGTATGCAAACAATGTCAATGAGTTGCAGTTGCATATCATACCGAAGGAGCACGCAGCTGAATTCGGAAGATTACTGGTGCAGGATCAAAAGGGAAGGATGAAGCCAATGAATACATTGGCCAGTGAGGTATTGCGTAAGATATCCAGGAAGGAAAGTTTTTTCGGCCTCAATGCTGACCAGGTTTTCCTGGGCATGACATTATATCCTGAAGAATGGACACAACAACCCATCATTAAAATTGGCACACAGGAGGAGATCAGGAGTCTGATACCTGCAAAGGCAGAGCTGGCAACGTTTAATGAATTTTTTGGCGCGGATGGTCAATACCTCTTACGAGACCAGGTGAGAAGGGCATATAGCCTGCAACCCATCGACCGGTCACTGTTTGATAAGGAAATCATGAAAATCGATGAGCGGGTCAATATCTGCAATATGATTTTCAATGGAAGTATGGCGCGGATCTATCCTGTCGAAAACCATCCGACGGATCAATGGCTGACTCCGGCAGAAGCACTTCACCCCAAAGAACAATCCCACTCTACTCCTTTTATCCTTAGTTTTTTCCAGGAGTATGCACTGGCCGTGCAGGACGCTATGGCTTCTCAGGCATGGGGCCCTGCTGATCAGCAAATCGTAGCACTGCATAATTATCAACAGCAAAAAGGGGGCGAATTAGTTTTGTCCCAGAGCAAGGTGGATATGGAAATCCTGCTCAATAAGATGAATGTTTTTTCAAGATTGACATCGGCATACGGTCTCTTGGGATTATTGTTTCTGATCATGTTTTTCACGAAGGTTTTCAAACCCGAATTGAACATGAGACGACCTACACAAATTGCATCCCTGTTGCTAGCAGCATGTTTTCTTTTACACACGGTAGGTCTTGGTATCCGATGGTATGTGTCCGGAAGGGCGCCATGGAGTAACGGATATGAGTCGATGATTTATATTGGTTTTACAACTGTGCTGGCGGGATTGATTTTTACCAGGAAATCACTGGGCGGACTAACAGCCACAAGCATACTTGCCTCCACGATTTTGATGGTGGCGGGATTGAGCTGGCTTGATCCGGAGATTACACCACTGGTGCCTGTATTGAAATCATACTGGCTGACGATACACGTTTCGCTGGAAGCAGGGAGTTATGGTTTCCTGATGCTCGGCGCCATCATCGGTTTGCTGAATCTTATGCTCATGATTTTTCTCACACCTGCTAATGAAGCCAGGATTGGACGTACTATCCGGGAGATGACCTACATCAGCGAGATGACACTGATCGGAGGATTGATCATGGTGAGTACAGGTACCTACCTCGGTGGTGTGTGGGCAAATGAATCATGGGGAAGATATTGGGGATGGGATGCAAAAGAGACATGGGCATTGGTCACAACACTTGTATATGCATTTATCCTTCACATGAGATTTATACCGGGCCTTCGCGGACCGTATGCATTTAGTGTTGCCTCCCTCTTTGGATTTGCTTCCGTGATGATGACCTATTTTGGGGTTAATTATTACCTGTCCGGCCTACACTCTTATGCTGCAGGTGATCCTGTTCCGATTCCATCCTTTGTCTATTACACGGCTGCAGCATTTACAGCGATCAGCTTATTGGGCTACTGGAAATACAGGCAGTACAAAGTATAACGGTAAGGGGATCATCAACGTCCATTATCTGATGTACAGGGTTGCTTGACATGTGATGACTAAATATGCATCAGCGTATGAACAATCATTTTTGGTCGCGCGTAGTCGTCAACATTTTTTTTGTGACCCAGACAAAAGAATCATCAAGTGCAGGCGGAGGGGATAGCAGCCGGATAAAATGAAATCGCCCGACGATTGTCTGGTGGGATAACAATTGCTGTTGAGCAGGTGAAGATTGTATATGCGCTATCCCACCGAGGCCTGTTATACTTTTCACAAAGGTTTCTAATTGTCTTATAGACGGCGCTCTTGCGGCCGTTCGCTCCATCATGGGTGGTGTATAGAGTCCTTGCCAGATATCTTTACCATCTCTTCGTTGCAACAGGACCTTGCCGCGCCAGGTGATGACTACAAAGTGAAAGTAACGGAAGATAACAGACTTCTTTTTAGATCGTACCGGAAGCGCAGTCACCATTCCGTTTTGTAACGCATAACATTTTCGGGAAAGAGGACATGTGGTACAACCGGGATTCACTGGTTTGCAAACAAGAGCACCGAAGTTCATGATCGCCTGATTAAATGCACCAGGAGAAACACCTTTCATATACTTTGAAGCCGTGTCGCGAATTGCATTGTGTGTGGTTGGCTCATCAATCGAAGAAGTAATCCCTTCGTACCGAGATATTACTCTCTTGACATTACCATCCACCACAGGATAAGAAAGGCCGAAAGCAAAAGAAGAAATAGCGGCGGCTGAATATGGACCAATACCCGGAAGGGCGAGCAATCCTTCATAAGTATCAGGAAATACACCATCCAGTTGTTGGTTGATAAACACAGCAGCTTTGTGCACATTTCTGGCGCGTGTATAATACCCCAATCCCTGCCAGTATCTGAGTACTTCATCCAGCGGAGCATCCGCCAGTGATTTCACCGAAGGGAAGCGATTTACAAACTTCAGGTAATAGGGTGCTCCCTGTTCGATGCGGGTTTGCTGCATAATGATCTCAGAGATCCAGATATGATATGGATCACGAGGGCCATTGTCCCAGGGTAGAGGACGTGGGTTGTTAGCTTGCCAATGCAGAATATGTTTTGCAAATACAGAAGGCATGCAGCAAAGCTAAACATCATAGGCAATGCATTACAGCGAATTCAGCAATGCCTGCATTGAACGAATTGGGAGAAAAAAAGACTATGGCCGAACCGTGTAATACCTTTTTTCGATCATATCCTTCAATTCCTTGCGTGCAAAGAAAATCCGGCTCTTGACCGTTCCAAGCGGAAGGTGAAGGGTATCAGCAATCTCCTGGTATTTGTGACCGAGATAGTGCATTTCAAAAGGTACCCGAAGGGATTCATCAAGGTTTTCTACCATCGTGCTGAGTTCATCCATCATAATGTTGGATTCAGCACTGTTACTGATAGATGCGGCACCGCTGTTGATATAATACAGGTTTTCTGTAGAATCTATAATGGTGCGTGTCTTAACGTTCTTGCGATAGTTGTTGATGAAGATGTTCTTCATGATCGTCAGCAACCAGGCTTTCAGGTTTGTGCCCGGGATAAATTTATCAACGTTGCTTATCGCACGAAAGGCAGTCTCCTGATACAGGTCTTTAGCTTCTTCACTGTTTTTGGTCAGTTTGTACGCAAAGGTGTGAAGGGGTCCACTGAGACTTGACAATTGGTGATTAAAATCTGAAGTTGACATAGTGGTTGCTTTTTGATAATCCAAAATTACGGAAAACATAAACAAGGAATCAATAAAAGTTAGACAAACACACCTTTTTTAACGATAAATTAACGGAACAAAAAACGATAAAATCACAAATGACAGATAAACAGGGTTTTATGAATTTATATGTATTTCAAACAAAATTGAAAACACTGAAATTATTAAGGGTAAAACCCGGTTATTTAGATTGTGTCTTAGGGTTTAATACCTATAAGACTCAAATTGCCAGCCAATGCAGAGAGAAAAACCAGATAGTAGTTGAGCCCTGCCGCCCTATTTTTCACCAACCAATTCCTTGAATGCATTTATCTTGTTCGTCATATGATCCATATAGCCATCATCGCCGGAGGGCCTTCAGCGGAGCGCGGTGTTTCCCTCAAAAGCGCCCAGACCGTGGCCAAACATCTACCTTCTGAAAAATATAACGTCACGACTATTGATATCACGCCGGAAGGCTGGAAGGATATTGATACAGGTGCGATTGTTGATCTCAACCGTTTTTGTTTACCTGCAAGTAATGGTCGGCCGCTGAAGACATTTGATTTTGCCTTCATTATCATTCACGGCACACCTGCAGAAGACGGCAAGCTTCAAGGTTATCTGGACATGATGGGTATCCCGCATAGTGCCTGTAATGTATTGACCAGTGCGCTGACATTTAATAAGCAAGTGTGCAAGGATCATCTGAAACAATACAACATTCCGATGGCGGAAAGCATGATTGTCACTAACGTCACATCAGCAGAAGAAGTACAGCAACATAACATTACCCTTCCGTTGTTTGTCAAGCCCAACAATAATGGTTCGAGTTATGGTGTAACGAAGGTGAAGGCCTGGGATCAGCTTGAAGCGGCTATTCGTCATGCACTGGAATTTGATCATGAGGTTATGATCGAACGCGCATTAGCCGGCAAGGAATTCTCTTGTGGTGTTGTTCGTGAAGGATCCACATACCATGTCCTTCCCATCACGGAGATCATTCCTAAGGGAGAATTTTTTGATTTTGCGGCGAAGTATGAAGGGGAAAGTCAGGAGATCACCCCTGCAAGACTTGATGCATCGCTGGCTGCGCAATGCCAGGAAAGATCCGGAAGACTATACAAACTACTGGGTTGTCGAGGAATGGTCCGGTTTGATTATATCCTTGAAGGTGACACCTTTTATTTGCTTGAGGCCAATACAACACCGGGTATGTCAGAGGCATCGATTATTCCGCAACAGGCTAAAGCGTATGGATGGACTATTGGAAAGCTGTTGGATATTGTCGTCACAGATTGTCTCGCCAACAAACATTAATGCCACTATCGTAGCCAGGATATTATTGCAAATAAAACAAAGCAGCCTACTGCTAAAAAAATAGCTATGCATGGAAATGGCCATTTTCACCCATAATATCCTTGAAGACTTTGCGACCTACCACGAGTACACTGCCAATGATCCCTCCTATCACGATGCTGATCAGTATTTTGCGCAGCAATGAAATTTGTGTTGGCTGAATAGGAGACAACGGGGCATCTATGACCTGAATAAAGGGCATTTTATTTTTCAGGCTAAAATCAGCCACTTCTGTATTCTTTAAAACTTCAGCATACATAGCGGATAGCGCGGTGATCTCCCGCTGTAGACGCAGTTCTGAAATCTGATCCGTGCGCATCAGCAGACCACGATGTGAATCCTTGAAATTAGCCAGCTGGTATTCGGTGCCTTTCAAAACAGTCAGCACAGAATCTTTCTTTGCGGTGATCACCGAAAGCGTTTTGGATTGCTTTTCGATAGCTTTGTTGACATAATATTCACTGAGCGATTCAAACATGCGATTAGCCAGTGCCAGGGAAATTTCTTCATTCGTGGTAGACACATCAATAGACATAATATTAGTGTCCTCATTATAGTCAGCGGTAATCAAGGCTTTCCTTGGGTTATCCGGCGGACCTATAATAAAGTTAAACAGCGCCATGAGCATTTCATTTTCCTGACGACCAAAAGCAGGGAGGCTGTCATGCGTAAAATAGAAGCCGGAACCGGATGACTCATTAGTCTGCGTCGGAGGGTTAAGATTGTATTCACGAATCAGGTGATTGGCCAGAAAATCATCTTTTCCATCTATGATGATTTTGCCAAAGAGCATGTGTTCGATCACGCGCCGGGATTTGCTTAAGGCAAGTATTTTATCAAGGTTGTATCGCGAAGGCCGGACGGAACCCAGACCAAACTGACCAAGAATACCGGTCAAACCCGGAGAACTACCACCTTCATCTTCGTCAACACTAAAAGTAATCCTTGCAGGGTAGGTGGGTTCAAATTTGATGTACTGATACCCCTGATAGGCAAGTGCCAGCAGAACACATACAGCAGGGATGTTCCAGTACCGAATAACCTCCTGGATAAAAGACCTGATCTTCAGGATGAGATCACGCAATGAAATCTCATCGTTGTATGTAGATTCTTTTTCTTCCATGGGTTTATCCGCTAATCAGCTTCATGAGGTACTGGCCATAACCACTCTTTAGCAAAGGTTGTGCCTGAATAGATAATTGCTCTTTGGTAATAAACCCCATGCGGTAAGCTACCTCTTCAATACATCCTATTTTAAGGCCCTGGCGTTTTTCGATGATTCTCACAAATTCGGTGGCGTCATGCAGGCTGTCGAAGGTTCCGGTGTCAAGCCATGCAGAGCCTCTGCCAAAGGTCTTAACGCGTAAGAGACCCTGCTCCAGATATTTCCTGTTGACATCGGTGATTTCATATTCACCACGTGCAGATGGGGATAGATTTTTTGCGATTTCAAGTACCGAATTGTCATAAAAATATAGTCCGGGAACAGCAAAATTAGATTTTGGGTGTTCTGGTTTTTCGATGATCTCCAGTGCACGCATGTTTTCATCAAATGTCACGACACCATATCGTTCGGGATCAGAAACAGGATAAGCGAAAATCACTGCGCCTTCCGGATTCTTACAATCAGCCAGGAAGTCAGGCATCTGATTCCTGTAGAAAATGTTATCTCCCAGGATCAGGCAGACATCATCAGTCCCTACAAAATCGGCTCCGATGACAAACGCCTGAGCCAAACCATTGGGAACATTTTGGATGGCATACTGGAAATTACAGCCGAGCGAACTTCCATCCTCCAGAAGCCTTACAAAGCCCGCATGATCTTCCGGCGTTGTAATAATCAGGATATCCTTGATGCCTGCCAACATCAGCACAGACAAGGGATAATAAATCATCGGCTTGTCATAGACGGGGATCAATTGCTTTGAAACGGCCCTTGTAATGGGATACAACCGGGTCCCGGATCCACCTGCGAGTATAATTCCTTTCACGGAGTAAAGATAGGTAAGAGCTGTCAGCTATCAGCCGTCAGCTATCAGTTGGCAGTCCTCAGTCGGCAGTCTTCTTATTTTGCGGGACCAAAACCGGGCCGCAGGGCGGGGGGGGGGAGGGGCCCGGGCGCCCGCGGGGGGCCGCGCGGGGTAAAAAGGAGGGGGCTGGCAGTCCCGGCTTCTTTTTTGCATGAACGCAAAACCTGGCTGCCAAGCCAGGGAGATTGAATCGCCCCGGCTTTCAAGCCGCGGGACGCTCATGGCTTGGCTCAGGAGATTTTTTCAGGACCAGTTCCTACTTGGTCGGGGATGGATTTTCCCTGTGCGCAATAGGGGGTAAGATTACTATTCACCCAATCCATGATAGCGGGGCTATATTGATTAGGATAAAGAAGGTGCACATTGGGTCCCGCATCGAGGGTGAAACAAACAGGTATGCCTGTTTCCTTGCGGAATCGCCAGATCTCCTTGATCAGGGAAATGGTACCTGGTTCCATCAGGATAAAAGGGGTCTTTCCGCTCATCATCAGCGCATGGAGCTGCAAAGCTTCGGATTCAACGATAGCAATGAAAGCGTTCAGGTCTGTTCCGGTGGCCATCACTTCGGACAGCCGGATCAGATTTTGACGGGCTTCAGCATACCGCGCTTCGGCATATGAAAGGCCCTCCATCAAACGATGGCCAGCGGTGCTTGAAACTGATTTTTCTGCAGTACTGACGATCAGGATGGTGTCCCTGTAATCTTTAAAAACAGGGGCTATTTCATGTTCCCACGGGATTCCAAAAAAATCACTGCTTTCGGGGGCATTTGGGGTCTGGCCCCAGATAGAAGCTACCGGATAAACCGATCTGCAAGCACTTCCTGATCCAAGACGGGCGACCTCTGATGCGGTTTGCCACCATTCGGAATTTTGAGGGACTATGCCCCCATGAATCTGGTCATGGATATCCATCAGGCACAGCGAAAGTGCACTCATCGCACTTGCTGAAGAGGCTATACCGGCGCCATGGGGAAAAGTGTTATGCGAATCAATGATCACAGATGCTTTGGAAAGCCAGGGAAAACGCTCCTCCACCAAAGAGAAAAAAGTCTTGATTTTGGGTTCGAAGGACTGCTTTGGCACACCATCATAAGACACCTGCAATCCGGGCGAATCAGCATCAGGAGTAACAGCCAGGCGCATTACGGTATGGCATGCAGAGAGCGTGAAACTCAATGATGGGTTGCGCGGCAGCTGAAGGCCGTGTTTGCCCCAATACTTGATTAAAGCTATGTTAGACGGAGAACGCCAGGCAGAAGTAAAAGTCATACACCACAAAAATTCCTTCGTAAAAGTAATATTCCGGAGCGGTTGAACGCGTTACTCCACCGTGATCTCAAAATCACGGAGGATCATATCCATGATCCGGTCTTGTCCGGGGATGTAGCCCTCCTTAAGATCATATCCATAAAGCTTACCTACCGTTTGCCATTTCATGGCATTAAAGCCTCCACGCACATCTCTGAGGATATCATAGGTAGAGGTATTGAGATGGCGTTCAATCATTTTGACCAGGATTTTACCCTGGGTGCGGGACAGGTTTTTGAGCGGATCTGTAAACTCATCCTTGACATCCTTTTGGATGGTTTTAGCATACTTCTTAGCCTTTCCGTTTTTCATACCCTCTGTTTCAGCCTCATACTTACGATATAACCGGATACTTTCGATGGCATATGGGAGGACGTCCATAGCGTAACGCCGGTAGCGCATATACTGACGGTATTCCTCATCATTGGAAAAAACCGGTGGAGCCTTGATCACCACTTCGGGCATCGTCGCGACCACCACTGTATCAGTGCCATTGATCCGTATTCTCATCACCCGGCCATCCCGATGGACGATGGTGGTATCAAAAGCCACTTCAGACTGGCCAAACACCTGTCCGGTGATCGTTATAAGGCAAGTGAGGGAAATGAGTAAGAATAGACGATTCATTCGGGATAATAACGACGAAGATACTCTCCTAGTTTACAGAGCTACAAGACCCATGCACAAATGGGAAATTATTAACGAACCACTGTGACATCTCCATACAAGGATTTTTGCTGCGAATCACCCTCCAGGAGGTATTCAATCCGAATAACAAAGGCATACACCCCTGGCATGACGGGCTCTTCATTGAAAAACCCATCCCAGTTGAAGGGAATATCTTTAGAGCCAAATACAAGATTACCCCAACGATCAAAAATAGTACCTTCCATAGCGGTAATTTCAAGATCAGAACCAAAACTCACAGAAAACACATCGTTGATGCCATCACCATCAGGAGAAAAAACATTTGGAATATGGATACCAGCTTGAACCTCGGGAACCACACAATCCGTTCCAGGATAAACATCAACATCTTGTGCGATGATACTACACGGTGTTGTCACTTCAATGCTATACAACCCGGGAGCAGTGACCTGGAATGCTGGCGTGGAAGAACCATCATTCCAGAGATACCCAGCTACAAATGGTTGTGAGGCATCGAGACTGATGATATCACCTTCACACCACGAGATCGATGGATCGAGATTGAGTAGTGGAACACGGGTATCAAAATCAACCACGATATTATCGGAGACATCACCGCAATCATTGCTCAATTGCAAAGAATAAGTTTGGGCCTGATCAGCGATGATCGTTGGTTGGGTACTTCCATCTTGCCATCTGATTTCATAAGCGGTTGATGGAGTAGAAAGCGATATGGATTCACCTGGACATAGAGTCGTATCGGGGCCAAGGGTAAATGGATCTGGTGCATCGAGATAATCTACAGTCATCGTGTCAGCTGCATCTCCACATCGGTTTGATTCAGCAAGCGTGTAAGTGCCTGCAGATGAAACAGTAAATGTTGGTGCAGAAGAACCATCCTGCCACTCGATACTTGTTTCTGCATCAGCGGAGGAGATCAATAACAAAGTGATTCCTTCACAAAGCGTGGTATCAGGGCCTAATACCGGTGCGGGGGGTACACCGGAGATGTCAACGGCTATCGTGTCCGTATCGGCACCACAGCTATTGTTGACGGTAAGAATAAACACACCGGATTGATTTGTGGTATACGCTGGTGTTGTAGCTCCATCCTGCCACAGGTAAGATACGCCGGATATTCCGGATTGGATGGTGACTGTTTCTCCTGCACAGACCTGTATATCATTTCCAAGGTCTACCTGGGGGCCTTGGGTACTTTCTATGATTTCCAATGTATCACTGATGGAATTACATTCATTAGAGATGATCAGGATGATCGTTTCTTCTAAAGTAGATTGATATGAATTACTTGTAGAACCATCCTGCCAGAGATACTGCACATTGGGAATACCTGGTGTGAGTGTGATGATTTCGCCTGGGCACAATGATTGGTCAATACCAAGGTTGAGTGCGGGTACATCAGGTAATGCATTTACCTGAATCGTATCAAATGAAGTACCACAGCTGTTAGAGATTTCTGCAAAGACAATTCCTGTTCCGGTAACATTGTAATTAGAGGCAGTAGAGCCATCAGGCCAAAGAATCGTCACACCGGGTGTGGTGATCGAGAGTGTAAATGATTCACCAGTACATAGGGAAGTATCTGCACCCAGATCAAGCGGTGGTGTGGCAGGTGAAAGGCTCACAAGCATTGTATCAAAAGCGAGGCCGCAAGCATTGTTTACCTGCACGCTGATTATACCGGCATAAGAAACGACAAAGGAAGGAAGCGTTGAGCCATCATTCCAGATCCAGGCATCCACATTAGAGAACGAAGGAAACAAGGGGATCACATCTCCTGCACAGATTTGAAGATCGTTGCCAATATCCACGACAGGAGCAGGACCGCCGTCAAGGATGATGGTTGTATCTGAATCTGCGCCGCATGCATTTGTGACGGTAAGAGTGTAGGTGCCCGGAGCAGAGATGACAAGTTGTTGATTAGAAGAGTTATCGTTCCAAAGAAACGAAACACCACTTATAGCGGCATCAAGTGTTAAGGTCTGTCCCTGGCAAAGGGTAAGTTGATCGGGAAGATCTACCTGGGGTGGATTGTTATCGACGGTGACCACCACCGTATCAGTAAAAGACGTGCAGGCATTAAACACTTCGACGCTATAGGTACCTGGGGTGTTGATAAAAAGGGAGTCCGCGGTAGTTGCATTGCTCCAGAGATAAGATGCACCTGGAGTGGTAGCAAAGAGGACAGCATCTGCTCCCGGGCAAAGACTTAAATCCGGACCCAGGTCGGGGGGTGTAATCAAGGGTGAATATCCAACGATGATGCTGTCTGTAGTGATGCCGCAGAAATTAGTAACGCTTAGGGAGAAGACACCGGGACTGATGATCAGGAAACTATCCGCTGTAGAATTATCCTGCCATACAAAGGTACCTTCCTGATCGGAGGTGAGCAGTAGAGTCTCCCCCAGACATATTGTGGTGTCAGAGCCAAGATTTACACTCGGGGGTGTGACTACAAAAACAGCAACCTGGTCGCTACCTGTACCGCACTGATTGGTGACAAAGACAGAATAGAAGCCTGGATCTGTAATTTCGTAAACAGGCGTTGAAGTGCCGTCCTGCCATAAAATATCACCTAAGGCAGGATCAATTTCAATTACAATATTTTCACCCTCACAAATAGTTAGGTCGTCAGGTCCAATCTCCACATCGGGAACGCCAAGGTCAGTAATGATAATTTCGTCGCTATCCTCACCACAACTATTGCTGATGGTGAGTGTATACGTTCCTCCCTCATTGATGATGTAAGATGAAGAGGAGTTGCCGTCCTGCCAGAGAAAATCACCAAGGGCAGGATCAAAGGAAAAGGCCAGTTCAGTACCTAAGCAAAGAAAGATATCATCACCTAGTGAAAACGAAGGAGGCGGCAGAATAGATATGGCTATTTCATCCTGATCAGAACCACACTGATTACTTACGGTGACAGCGTATTCTCCTTCGGTTGATATACTATACTGTGGTCCTTGAGTGCCATCCTGCCATACGTAATCTCCAATATCAGGATCAAGAAGGATAGTGTATACATCACCCAAACATAATTCAAGGACTCCTAATCCAATATCCACAATAGGAAAATTCAGGTAAGTGGCATAGATATCATCGGAAACACTTCCACACATGTTTGAAACGGTCACGCTATAGGTTCCTTCTTCCTGGATTGTGAATACATTATCGGTCGAATTGTCCTGCCAGGTAAAATCACCTGCCAGCGGATCTAAGATCAATTCAACTTCCTCATTTGGGCAAAGCGAAGTATCCGGACCCAGCGATATTGGATCCGGAGGAAAAGCTAATACAACAGTGACCTCATCGGATGAAAGGTCACATCCATCATCCAGTGTCACCTGATAAGTTCCTGCGGTAGTAATTAAATATTCGGGACCACTGGATCCATCATCCCAACTATACATGCCAGCTGCCGGATCAAGCGATATGCTATACGTGTTGCCCTCACAAAGAGTGTAGGATTCTTCAGGAATATCAACAGGATCAGAGGAGCCCAAAATGGTAACGACTACAGAATCAATCTGAACCTGATTAAAATCACACCCTCCGGTTACGGTTAAGTAATACGTACCGGAACTAGTGACTGTAATATCGGGTGTCTCTTCACCAGTGCTCCAGCTATAGCCGACATCGGTGATGTTGGATTCAATCAGAACAGGATCACACGAAGTAACCGGGGGCCCAAGTTCCAACACCCCTATTCCTTCCTCGGGTACTGCGACGATGGTGACATCATCAATATAGTAATAGGAGTATTGATTATTAGGTGGACAGGAGCCTTCTGGCGGTGTCTCCGCAACAGGGTAAAAGTTGCCAATGGTAATGTATTGCTCACCTCCTGCAGCTACAAAACAACCCGAGATATACATCCAGTTTAGAGTATCTGTAAGGAATCCAAGGGTTGATTCGATCTGAGGCACTACATCCAGGGCTTCAATCCCCATCACCGGAGGAGGTAATGCAGACAGGTGTGCACCCATTCTTGAAGTTGCGCAGGAATAATTAGTAAGGTTGACATAAAAACTGACATGGTAAACAGTTCCGGCAACCAGAGGCTCAAGCAAGGGAGATTGGATATATTCCCGATACTCATAATTAATATTAATTCTGTTATAGATTCCTGTGTAAGCCACACCTGTTCTTGCGTATTGAAATCCTCCGAAATTTTCGGGAACACCAGAATTTTCATTTACATCACAAGCATTTAAATAATCTGCTGTGCCCAAGCTACCACAAACCCAAGGCGGGCACTGGAGAGCACCTCCGTTACCATAGCCAGAAGGACAGCTACTATACTCTTCAAAACTCCAATTGATAGCCAGATTCTGACTACGGACATTTTTTTCTGACAACAGAATCAGACAAGCTATCATCATCAATTCAGTGACTGATAGCACCGGGCGGCTCATGTGGATAGAATAAATAGTTACTAAAATCAGGAAAATCAGCGAACAACAGTGACATCACCATACAATGTTTTCTGACGGGAGGTGCCACCCAGGAGGTATTCGATCTGGATGACAAAAACGTATGCACCAGGCAATACAAGCTCATCATTAAAAAACCCATCCCAGTTGAAAGGATTTTCTGTTGAACCATGCACCCGATTACCCCATCGGTCATAAATGGTACCCACCATCGAGGTTACTTCAAGATCCGATCCAACACTGACACTGAATACATCATTGATACCATCTCCATTAGGAGAAAAAACATTTGGGAGATAAAAACCGTCATTGACTTCCGGAACAACACAATCTAATCCGGGAAATACATCCACCTCTTGTGATGCCGTGCTGCATGGTGTTGTCACTTCTATGCTATACAACCCGGGAGAAAGAACCTGTAACGTTGGCGTGGAAGATCCATCACTCCAGAGATAGCCAGCTACAAAAGATTGTGTGGCATCCAGACTGATGATATCACCTTCACACCAGGGGATCGAAGGATCGAGATTGAGCAGTGGCACGCGGGTATCAAAATCAACCACGATATTATCAGAGACAACACCACAATCATTGCTCAATTGCAAAGAATAAGTTTGGTCCTGATCAGCGATGATCGTTGGTTGGGTACTTCCATCTTGCCATCTGATTTCATAAGCGGTGGTTGGAGCAGAAAGTGATATGGATTCACCTGGACATAGAGTCGTATCAGGGCCAAGTGTAAATGGATCTGGTGCATCGAGATAATCTACAGTCATCGTGTCTGCTGCATCCCCACATCTGTTTGATTCAGCAAGCGTGTACGTGCCTGGTGATGAAACAGTAAATGTTGGTGCAGAAGAACCATCCTGCCACTCGATACTTGTCTCGGCATCAGCGGAGGAGATCAATAACAAAGTGATTCCTTCACATAGCGTGGTATCAGGGCCTAATACCGGTGTGGGGGGTACGCCGGAGATGTCAACAGCTATCGTGTCTGTATCAGCACCACAACTATTGTTGACGGTAAGGATAAACACACCGGATTGAGTTGTTGTATACACAGGAGTTGTTGCTCCATCCTGCCAAAGATAATTGACGCCGGATATTCCGGATTGGATGGTGACTGTTTCTCCTGCACAGACCTGTATATCATTTCCTAGGTCTACCTGCGGACCCTGTGTACTTTCGATTACTTCTAATGTATCACTTGTGGAACCACAATCATTGGAGATGATCAGGATGATTGTTTCTTCTACAGTAGATTGATATGAATTGGCTGTAGAACCATCTTGCCACAGATATTGCACATTGGCAATGCCTGGTGTCAATGTGATGATTTCACCAGGGCAAAGGGTTTGGTCAACACCAAGATTGAGTGCCGGTACATCCGGTAATGCATTAACCTGAATCGTGTCATAGGAAGTACCGCAACTGTTAGAGATTTCTGCAAAGACAAATCCTGTTCCGGTAACATTGTAATTAGTGGCAGTAGAGCCATCAGGCCAAAGAATGGTCACACCGGGTGTGGTGATAGAGAGTGTAAATGATTCACCAGTACATAGTGAAGTATCTGCACCCAGATCAAGCGGTGGAGTGGCGGGAAGTAGTCCGACCTGCAAGGTATCAAATGCAGATCCGCACGCATTGTTTACTTCAACCGTGATTGTACCAGGTCCACTAACAGTATAACCTGGTGTCAGGGAGCCATCTTGCCAAAGCCATGTATCTACATTTGAAAACACAGGAGAAAGAACCAACAGATCACCGGCGCATATCTGTACATCATTGCCAAGGGCTACCGAAGGTGCAGGGCCGCCATCGATGATGATTGTGGTATCTGCATCCATGCCGCAGGAGTTGCTGACCGTGACACTATAGATGCCCGGTGCATTGACGATGAGTTGTTGATTCTGTGAATTGTCGTTCCAGAGATAATTGACACCAGCTATAGCAGCATCAAGTGTAACACTCAGTCCCTGGCACAAATTTAACTGAGCGGGCAAATCAACCTGCGGGGGATTGTCATTGACAGTAACCACGATCGTATCAGCTCCCAGGCTGCAGGAATTAAATACCTGAACGGAGTATGTACCAGAGCTATTGACGACGAGAGAATCTGCCGTGCTGAAATCCTGCCAGAGATATTCTGCACCAGGATTATTTGCATACAGCGTGATTTGTTCGCCGGGACACAGACTGACATCAGGTCCGAAGTCCGGAGGCGTGACCAGGGAGGTGTATCCGATATTAACCGCATCAGATCCGGTGCCACAAAAATTGGAAATGGTCAATGAATAGGTGCCCGGTCCTGAAACAAGGAAAAAATCTTCTGTTGAATTGTCTTGCCACAGAAAGGGACCAGTTTCATTTGTTGAAAGCAGCAGCGTTTCACCATCACATACTATGGTATCGGGGCCCAGGTTAATATCGGGAGATTGGATGACGGTCACATCTACCTGATCACTTCCTGTTCCGCATTCGTTGGTTACAAAAACGGTGTACAAACCTGGAGCCACGATTTCATAATTGGGTTCTGAGTTTCCATCCTGCCAGAGGATATCTCCGAGATCGGGATCGATTTCTATTTCAAGTATTTCTCCATCACAGAGAGTTTGTTCATCAGGGCCAATCTCTACTTCGGGCACTTCAAGGTCTGTGTATTCAATTTCATCACTTTCCATTCCACACATATTACTAATGGTGAGTGAATAGGTACCGCCCGACGATACAGTATAAGTAGGCAAGGTGGTATTGTCCTGCCACAGGAAATCACCCAGGGAGGGATCAAACGAAAAAGTTACCTCATCACCAAAGCAGAGGATGGCATCATTTCCCAGATCGAAGGGAGCTGGAGGGTCCATATAAAAAATGGTTATCTCATCAGAATAGACCCCACAACCATCATCCAGGGTGACAGAATAAGTGCCTGCAGTCGTAATCGTATAGTCAGCGTCATTGGAACCATCCTGCCACTCGTACTCGCTGAGTTCGGGGTCCAGCATAATTTCATATTCATCTCCAAGGCAGAGGGTGAGTTGTGGGGGCCCTAACTCCGGGGGTTCGTTGTTTCCATTAATAGTGATTTCAATAGAGTCGATGCCATAATTGCATCCATCGGAAATGGTCAGGCTGTATACTCCACTTTCGGTAACCACGAGGGTGGGATCATGACTGCCATCTTCCCAGGTATAATTGACATCAGGAATACCTGGATCAATTTCGTATTCAAAACATGCAGTCTCAGGGCCATTGAGTTCCAGATCTAAAGTACCCGGCATGGCACCTGGCATGACCACGACGTCTTCATAATAATAGTAGGATAAATTCTGCTGACCGGAGCAGGAAGGGTTATCCACAGTTTCGGCATCTGAATGAAAATTACCAAGCGTGATGTGTTGTTCGCCACCGGCTGCCTGGAAACATCCTGTAATCAAAGTCCAATTACCATAATCATCAATAAATCCAAGTTCGGATTCAATCTGGGGATCGACATCAATATGCGTTATGAAACTTCCGGTCGGTGGAGATACGGAGAAATATGCTCCGATCGTCTGGACAGAACAACCAAACTCAGCCGGGCTGACATAGAAACTCACAGAATACCATTCTCCGGCTATCAGGGGTTGATCCAGGGGGGCTGAGAGGTATTCCCTGTATTCGAACTGGGGTAGTTTGGTATATCCGCCGGCATATCCATCACCGGTCAGGGCATCCTGGTTGCCAAAGAAATTGATAGGAACGTCGACAGTACCCGAAGTGGAGCATACATTAAAGATATCAGGTGTGCCTTGCGTAGGGGCGATCCAGGGTGGGGCGGCTGTCGGGCCTGCGCCTCCGAAACTTTCGGGACAAAACGAAATGGTTTCAAAGCTATAATTAGGGACGAGGTTCTGCGCCGTCAGCAAGGAGCGAATCCCAATAAAGAGCGAGAGGAATAGGATTCCTTTGAGTAAAAAATTAGCCATTGGTTTGAGTATCAGTATTGCAATAACACGTCTCTTTCCTAAGAAAGATAAACAATAGGATACGAACTTGCCTCAAATTGTTGCCTGAGAGTCCAATCCTGTGGGTCGAAGCAGGGAAAAGAACAGTTTAAAGAGAAAAATTCTCAGTCCACAAAGAGTATTCTCGTTTGTTACGGGATCAACCGGTCCAGTAGTTTCTTAGTGGCCTTGATGCCTTCATGTTCTGACAAACGGGAGCCTTCATATTCTATACCGAGGTATCCTTTGTATCCGGACTTCTTTACGATCGATACCATTCGCTGAAAATCAATCGTGGTTTCGTTTCCCGCAGCATCAAAGTCATAGGACTTGGCGCTGACGGCTTTGGCAAAAGGCATTAGTTCTTCAACGCCCTGGTAGCGATCATATTCGTCAACGCAGCTGCTGTGCCCCATGCCATCATCAGCTTGCCGGAGACAAAAATTTCCAAAATCCGGTAGTGTGCCGCAACCAGGCATATTGACTTCCTTGATCACACCGGCAAGCCACTTTCCATCAGAGCTCAGTCCGCCATGGTTTTCAACAATCACGTTGATCCCCACTTTTTCGGCAAAGGATGTCAGCATCCCCAGGCCATCTACCGCTGCGGCATGAAGGGCGGCGCGATCGTCAGAAACACCATATGCGTTGACGCGTATAGAATGGCAACCCAGTGTTTTGGCTGCTTCCACCCATTTGTAGTGATTCGTTACTGCTGCCGTCCTGATTGTATCATCCAGTTCGGCAAGTCCCCCCTCTCCATCAATCATAATCAGGAGTTGTTCCACACCGGCATCACCTGCCCGTGCATTCATTTCAGCCAGGTATTTGCTATCTGATGCTTTGTCTTTAAAGAACGTATTGACATATTCAATACCGTAGATACCGAAATCACTGGCGGCTAAACGGGCAAAATCAAGATGGTCCATGGTTTTATTTCGCAACGACCTATTAAGGCTCCATTGAGCGAGGGATATCTTGAATTGTGCCTTTGTGGCGGGATCTAGCATAGCTTTATAACCAGAGATACCAGGCAACATCGCCAGGCTCACGATACCAAATGCACCGTTTTTGATAAATGATCTTCTTTCAATGGACGGCATAGTTCTGAAACGTTAGGGTGTTTATTATGGAAGGCCTTGTTTGTGCGGCAGAGAGATAATCTGTTATTTTTCAATCACCACTAATCCGTTTAGCAGCTGTTCAACTGTGTCAATATTTTCATCCATAAAGGTATCAGAAGAATAGACCAGGAATTGAGTTGCTCCTCCGTCAGCAGCAAAATAATACCCATAATATGAAAACCGGATATCTTCAATCGTACCGGTCATCCGCAACATGAGCACTTTGGTGCCATTGACGATGCGGTACTCTTTTGCAGTTACTTTTATGTCTGGCGCAGCTTCACGGGCGTTATTGACGGCGAGGTTAGCGAGGCTTTCAGTAGGGATATCCAGGTTTTCAGAGATAATCAATCCATACAAGCTTCCATTGTTATGATCGAACTCAAACTCTGCTGCGCTGGGACTTTCTGCTGGCCTCAATTTCCAGGCTTTTGGATCAATCCAACAACCAATATTGATGCGTTTACTTTTTACCAGAAAAGAGGCGTTTTTACTTTTTTCAAATGGAAGTGGGTTTAAAGGAATATCGACAGTCACCAGGCTATCCTTATCGGCATATACCCAACGGCCATCGTTGTAGAGCACTACCTGATCCCCGGTCTGTGTGACAGCCATTTGCTGCGCCTTGGATCCCGTGGATAACAAGAAGAGAAAACTTGCAAGTACTAAGATTTTCATAATTCCGCATTTTGACATATACCCGACACTAAAATAATGATATCATTGCTATCAGGCAGATTACCGGAAAAGAGTCCTCCAATTTCTGAACAAACAGCGATTTAATTCCTTTTAATCTCCTAAACGTACTGACAACCGTAAAGCCCCAACCTCCTCAGGCAACATTACCGTCAGCTTAAAGAACTGAAATAGAACGTATTTTTAAGTTTCCAACAGCAAATCACTTATTGTGCACCAAGTTCCAATATATCTGAGGATTATTATTCTATTGTCCTTTTCGGGTCTGCTTTTTTGCAAAAAAAAGGACAGCATGCCGGCCAATCCAGGGGCTCCCCCACCTGTTCAAAAAGCATTGGTAGTCCAGACGCTCATTGCTGCTCCTCAGTCGTTGAGCGCTGATATTGAAGTGCCCGGCACGATCATGGCAAATGAAACCGCAGAAATCCATCCTGAAGTATCAGGGCGTTTGGTCCAGCTCAATATCAAAGAAGGAACAAATGTCTCTGTGGGTGCCCTGCTGGCAAAATTATATGATGGAGATCTGCAGGCACAATTGCGAAAACTGGAAGTGCAACTTAAAATAGCGGAGCAAACTGAAAAGCGACAGGCAGAACTCGTCAAAATCCAGGGGATCAGCCAACAGGAATATGACCTAAGCCTGCTGGGTGTGCTTAATCTCAAAGCGGATATGGATATCATCAGGGAGAGTATCCGTAAAACAGAAATCCGTGCTCCGTTTGGTGGAAAACTTGGTCTGAAAAACGTAAGTCCAGGTGCTTATGTAACGCCAGCATCGGTGCTCACCACGATCAGCCAGGTCAGCAGCTTAAAAATCCAGTTTAACATACCTGAGCGCTATGGTGCTCAATTAAAACCAGGATTACCTGTTTCCTTTTCAATTGATGGAACCAATAAGACATTTACAGCAGCGGTGATCGCTTCTGAAATCAGTATTGATGAAAACACACGAAGCCTGGCGGTAAGAGCATTGATCAAGCAACAAGATCCTGCACTGATTCCTGGCGCATTTGCCAAAGTAAAGATCGTATTAGGTAAAAACAACGAAGCCCTGATGGTACCTAATAGTGTTATCATTCCATCAGGCAGGAAAAAACAACTCTATGTGTATGAAGGAGGCAAGGCGATGATGAAAGAGGTGACGACAGGCGTGAGGGACAGTACGAATATCCAGGTGCTGACGGGGATCAAACCAGGAGATACCGTGATTACGTCTGCGGTGTTGTTTTTGAGGCCGGGATTGGCAGTGGAGCTGGCGAAAATCGAATGATTTTCGCTTTTGTGAGTTGTGAATTGTGAGGTGTGAGTGGGGTTTTTGCCGAGCGGAATTATAAAGAAGAGAAAAAAGATAAATAAATTTTAAAAACAGGGTAACATTTGGGGGGGGTTAAGACACTACATGGTGATAAACAATTCTTCACCTTTTAAATTGAAATGCCATGTTTTTGAAATTAGCTCATACCCAGCTTGATGTTTATAAATATTCAAGAAAACTAATTCTTGAAGCGTATAAGGTCACGAAGTTACTTCCGGATGATGAAAGATATGGATTGACCTCCCAGATACGAAGAGCTGGACTATCCATCCATCTGAATATAGCAGAGGGATCTTCCAGAAAATCAAAAGCAGACCGAAAGCGGTTTTTTGAAATTTCGCGAGGATCATTGATTGAAGTGGATACTGCTATTGGTGTTGCTTATGATTTAGAGTTATTAACAGATGATCAGGTGGCTGATTTAGGCGAATTGATCATCAATACTTTTAAGGTATTAACAGGACTTATTAAAAGTCAGGAATGAAAAAAATGCATACATTATTTCTACTGAGGGACTGTGGTGAACAACAGCCAGAAACTGTTTTTCCTATACTCACAACTCACAGTTCACAACTCACAGAATGAATTTATCCGAACTATCCCTCCGTCGTCCTGTCCTCGCGATCGTATGTTCCATCCTGATCATCATCTTCGGGTTGATTGGATATTCTTTTCTGAGTGTGCGGGAATATCCGGCGATCGATCCTGCGGTCATCAATGTGAAGACGACGTATGTCGGGGCTGATCCGGGCATCATAGAACAGCAGATCACAGAGCCGCTGGAAAAAATCATCAATGGGGTGCAGGGGGTTGTCAATATCACCAGCACAAGCACACAGGGGGCAAGCAATATAACGGTGGAATTTGAATTGGGGGTAGACCTGGAGCGGGCAGCCAATGATGTGCGTGACAAAGTATCCCTGGCGGCGGGCAACCTCCCACAGGATATCGACGCACCACCGATCGTCAGTAAGTCAGATTCAGATTCAGATCCTATTGTGTTCCTGCAGATCCAGAGTCAGACCAAGAACATGATGGAACTGACCGACTATGCAGAAAACGTGGTGCAGGAGCAGTTGCAGACTATTCCGGGAGTGAGTTCAGTCAACGTTTTCGGAAAGCGTTACTCCATGCGGTTATGGATTGATCCTTCCAAATTGATAGCGCACAAACTTGTCATTTCAGATATTAAAGAAGCGCTTGATAAAGAAAATATAGAATTACCAGGTGGAAAGATCCGTGGAAACGAAACCCAGCTGATCATCAAGACATATGGAAAACTTACCACAGAGAAGGAGTTTAACGACCTTATTCTGCGTGAAGGTGATAACGGAGTAATCCGGTTTAAGGATGTAGGATATGCTGAGCTGGGGCCTGAACTCGAAGAGTCGGTGTCCAGGAAAAACAACGTACCCTCCATCAGCATTGGGATTGTGGCGCAGCCAGGAAGTAATCAGATCCAAATCGTAGATGAAATCTACAAACGACTCGAGACGATCAAGAAGGACATGCCTGATGATATCCTGCTTGAAGTAGGTTATGACCGAACCACCTTCGTCCGCAATGCGATATTGGAAGTTAAAGAAACACTGATCATTGCGATCAGCCTGGTCGTCATTATCATCTTTTTATTTTTCAGGGAATGGACCATTGCCCTTCGCCCATTGATCGATATTCCGGTATCCCTGCTCGGTGCTTTCTTTATCATGTACATCATGGGCTTTTCTATTAATGTACTCACGCTCCTGGCGATAGTGCTTGCCACAGGACTCGTCGTGGATGATGGAATCGTAGTGACTGAGAATATCTTTAAACGGATGGAGCAGGGCATGAACAAATACAAAGCTGCCCTGGAAGGATCAAAGGAAATCTACTTTGCCGTCATCGCCACATCCCTTACCCTGGCCATTGTGTTTTTACCGATCATTTTTCTCGAAGGGTTTGTTGGAAAATTATTCAGGGAGTTTGGAATAGTACTTGCCGGCGCGGTGCTAATTTCAGCTTTTGTATCCCTTACCCTAACGCCGGTCTTAAATATCTTCCTGACCCGAAAGGGTGTGCACAAGCATTCGAAATTTTACTTGTGGACAGAACCCTTTTTTGTTGGAATGGAAAACCTCTACAAAAGGAGCCTTCAAGCCTTTATGCGAGTGCGTTGGATAGCCTTGTTGATTGTGGGTGGATGCGCGGGAATCATCTTCTTTCTAGGTAAAAAAATTCCATCTGAGCTGGCTCCCATGGAGGACAGGAACAGAGTGCGTGTAAGCGTTACTGGTCCTGAAGGGGCTGACTTCGATTTTACAGACGCGGTTACTTACCAGATTACGCAACAATTAATCGATTCCATTCCGGAGCGATATATTGTCCTTGCTTTTGCTCCTACCTTTTCCGGTACACAGGGAAGCAATGCATCCTTTATCAGCATGGGATTGAAGGATCCGGATCAAAGAGAACGATCTCAAAGTGAAATCGCTCAGCAGATGAGTGGAATGTTCAAGAAATACACCAATGTCCGGGCATTTGCCATCCAGGAACAAACCATTTCTGTTGGTCTTGGGGGAAGGGGTTCTTTTCCGGTACAATACGTATTGCAGCATCTCAACTTTGACAAACTCAAGGATAAACTTCCGCAGTTTATGGAAGAGGTCAGGAAGAGTGAGGTCTTCCAGGGTTTTGATGTCAATCTCAAGTTTAACCAACCCGAGCTTCAGATCACGATTGACCGATTGCGTTCAAACGAACTGGGTGTGTCTGTGCTTGATGTCAACAACACACTTCAACTTGCGTTGAGTGGACGGCGCTTCGGATATTTCATAATGAATGGCAAGCAGTACCAGGTCATTGCGCAGGTAGAGCGTATTGACAGGGATGATCCTTTTGACCTTAAATCCTTTTTTGTACGAAACAACAGGGGAGAGCTCATACAACTAGACAACCTGGTGAAGATGGAAGAAACGGCCAATCCACCTACGATCTTTCATTTCAACAGATTTAAGAGTGCGATTGTACAGGCAGGATTAGCTCCCGGAAAAACAATTGGTGATGGTATCGCTGAAATGGACAGGATCAAAGCGGAGGTACTTGACGAAAGCTTTAAGACTTCGCTCAGTGGGGCATCAAGGGATTATGCTGAGAGCTCCTCGAATATTTCCTTTGCATTCCTGCTTGCGCTGGTGCTGATCTTCCTGGTCCTTGCCGCGCAGTTTGAAAGCTTTATCGATCCGATCATCATCATGATCACGGTGCCTCTTGCATTGGCCGGTGCTGTGTTGAGTATGTGGATGTTTGACCAGACCCTGAATATATTTTCACAGATAGGGATTATCCTGCTGATCGGATTGGTCACCAAGAATGGTATCCTGATTGTGGAGTTTTCCAATCAGAAAAGAAGACAGGGGCAGTTGAAAATGCCGGCAGCGATTGATGCGTCTGTAGCCAGGTTGAGACCTATCTTGATGACCACACTTGCCACTACACTGGGTGCATTGCCGATTGCATTGGCTATTGGATCAGCGGGAACCAGTCGTATCCCGCTCGGGATAGTGATTGTCGGGGGGATGTTGTTTGCCCTGATCCTTACCTTGTATGTTGTGCCTGCGTTGTATTCGTATCTATCCTCCAGGAAGGAGGTGAGTTCTTTTGAAGCGGCCATTGCAGAGCCGGTCACTACCACAGGACATGAGTAATAATTGAATGAATTTATCGTGCAGAAGAAAATGCGTTTATATCCAAAAGTACAATGCCATCAATCCCTGGCGCGGACATCCATGTTTGTTTTCCTGGTGTTGATCGTTTTTGGTTTTCAAAATCAGTTGCGCGCACAGCAACTGCTTTCCTTGCAGGATGCGATAGCGATAGCGTTGCAAAATAATTATGATATACAACTGGCTGAAAGTGATTCAGCGAGATTAGGATTGGATTATACCTATCGTAATGTGGTCTTCCTGCCGAGGCTCAATGCAAACCTTGGAACTACGTGGACGCAGAATAATCAGCAGCAGGAGTTTTCAGATGGAACGGAAAGAATGGGGGATGTAGCGACTAACAACCTTACTGCATCGGTGACCCTCAACTGGACGCTTTTTGATGGCATGAAAATGTTTGCCTTGAAGAAGAAAGCAGAAGAGTATGCAGCGTTGGGAGTACTTGGTGTAAAAAACCAGGTTGTCAATACGATCGCGGAAGTGATCAATACGTATTACATCATCGTCCGGCAGAAACAACAACTGAAGGCCATTGAAGAGCAGATGCAGATCAACCAGACGCGTGTAGACCTGTCGAAACGCAGATTGGAAATAGGAATGGGAAGCCGGCCTGAATATCTCCAGAGCCAAATCGATCTCAATGCACAAGTGTCTGCCAAACTGCATCAGGAAACATACATCAGGGAATTGAAAGCTATATTGAACCAGCGCATCAATCCAACACCTGCTGGGCAAGACAATCCCCTACCGATAGACTATGAAGTAAGCGATACGATACCTATAGATTTTGAAATCACCCTTGATGCGATCCGCAATAACCTGGAAGAAAGTAGTCCATCGCTTCAAATCAGCAGGAAGAACCTTGAGATCGCAGGACTCTCTCTCAAAGAAGTCAAGGCTGACCAATATCCGGTGGTGCAGTTTAATTCAGCGTATAACTTTAGCCTCACGAATAATGACGTAGCCCTGAATCCATTTCTCCCTTTGATAAATCAGAACAGTGGTTTTAATTATGGATTTTCTGCGGCCATTCCGATCCTCAATTACCGGAACACGCACAGATTGATCAAACAGGCGGAGTTGAATATCGGGTATCAGAATATACTATACAACAGTGAGCGATCAGCGCTCAACCTGAGGGTGGTCAATGCCTATAACACGTATGAGTTGCAGAAAGAAGCACTTGCGCTAGAAGAGTCCAACATATTATTGGCAAAGGAAAATGTAACTATCACGCTGGAAACGTATCGTCTTGGATCGACTACGTTTATTCAGTTGCGAGAGGCGGAGAAGAGCCTGGAGGATGCGTATGACCGGTTGATAGCGGCGCGGTATAATGCGAAGGTGGCGGAGACTGAACTGCTGCGCCTGAAAGGCGGCTTAGTTAAGTGAAGAGTGAAGAGTGAAAAGTGAAGAGTGAAAAAAGGCCAAGGCTAAGGCGAAGCATGAAAAGTGAATCTTCATTCGTGAGACGTGAGGCGTGAGAGGTTTTCGTGAAGTAGTTCGGGGACAAGCGTTTTAAGGGGTATCACATTTCGCATTGGCTCAAATTTGAATTTTTATCCTAATATCATTCAATTTACGGGGAGTTTCTTCTCCAGGTAACTTGGCCATAATATTTTCGAATAGAATCTCGTCACTGCCTTGAACGATCCCAAGTTTCCTTGAATTATCAGGTTCGAACCTTCCACCAGTATTATTCAACGTTAAGATGACTTCACCGTTTCTGATAACTTTTATTTCATAGGACGTAACCTCGTGATTACCTGCCATATCAAAGCCAGAAATTCTTGCCAAAACACCTGATTGTGCCCTGAACTCACTGAGTGAAATAATTCCTGAGATTTTACCGGCGAATTCAGCAGGCTGATCAGGCCATCTTCTAACAACAATTCTCCGTTTTTCAATGAGTACAGTGTCATTATGCATCGTATTATAGATAAAGAAGTATCCTTCACCGACCTTCTTGGGAATGTAATTAAATCTGCAATCAGTATCTCTCCGTTTGATACTTCCATTGTCTGTATTTACGTAAAGGTGTTTACAAGCAATACCTTCAACCACAATCGTTAATGTATTATCAAGACCAGGCCAGGCTATGGGTAAATTCAATTCAATGGCTACATTTTGGCCTTGCAACCCAAAGGAAAAGGAGAAAACCAGAATAGTAAGTATTAGAGTCTTCATTGAAATTCAGTTTTTGCAGCACTTACATTGTGCTCGATACGTATCAGCCACTCTTCCTTGAAGTGATTACAAAAGCAAGACAGATTCTGCTAAAATTAACCTTGACTTGTTTTGTCTCCTCCCTGGGATGGAGGTAAATGCACTGTAATTGAAAAATGTCGGTGTTCTGATATACTTTGAAACTTTGTCCTTGTTGACCAAAGGCACAAAACGCTGCACATACAAACAGTATGGTCAATAGGCTGGTTCTTATGCGTTTCAGTTCCATATGATATCCATGTTGATCCGTCGCTAAGAAGATTTTGAGGAATCACTGTCCCCTTCTTTTTTATTTATTTTAATCTTATGTTAAGCGTTCGTGCTAATTTCCACAGGATGATTGTCCGTATTCAAAACATCTTGTTTTTATACATCCTGCTAATAACCTGCTGCTCCACCATCTGGACTAGAGGAATCGGAAGCACCAATGTAAACCTTTAAATCTGCATCGTAAGTGATACCCATTAACTGGCCAAGGCTATTAACTTCGCGTAGGTGGTGGCCCATGGCCTCCAGTGCTGTTCTTGTGTCAGGCGACATCAGGTGTCTTTCATACAAAAGTACATCGGGCAACCATTGATGATGAATCTTCATCACTTCTATAGCTTTATCTATTTGCATATTGTAACCGAGCACATTAACCACGGTTTGAAAAACGGTATTAATAATCGTCCTGCCACCAGGTGAGCCGATAATCAAATATGGCTTACCATTCTTTGCTACAATGGTGGGTGTCATACTGGAGAGCATTCTCTTCTCTGGCGCTATGAGATTGGCAGGAGAACCAATCTGACCCGAATTTGTCGTTAGACCGGGAACAGGATTAAAGTCCCCCATTTCATTGTTAAAAATAAAGCCAAGGTTATTAGATCCCATTTGCGATCCATAAGCGTATTCTAGTGTATAGGTTAATGACACAGCATTACCATCTTTGTCCACTACCGAAAAATGGGTTGTATTGTTTCCATCATACGGATGCCCGTATAATGCAGCATCACTTACAGATGCTTTAGTCATATCAATATTGTCAAAACGTTTTTTTGCAAAAACCTTTGATGTTAATTCGTCTAACGGCATTTCCGGATTAAAGTCAGGATCACCTATATATGCTGCACGATCGGCAAATGCTCTTCGCATCACTTCAGCCATTAGATGCACATAGGCGGTTGAATTAAATTTAACAGAATCGAGGTTGACTAATTCTATAATGTTCATCATTTCAACAAGTGCCACACCCCCTGAACTTGGAGGAGGCATGGAGAAAATTTCATATTCCTTGTATGTTCCGTGAACTGGTTTTCGCTCCACAGCGGTATATTTTTCTAAATCTTTTTTAGTCATGATACCACCATTCATTTTCATGTAATTTTCTATTTCATCGGCGGTTTTTCCCTTATAGAATCCATCCTGCCCTCTATCACGAATCAACTTAAGGGTCTTGGCAAGTGAAGGTTGTTTCCATATTTCTCCGGGTTTCGTGATCTCCCCTTTGGTATTTCGAAAAAAGGAATACATAAAATCAGGTGTCTTTTCCTCTTCATTTATCTCCAGGGCATCTTTATAAAGTCCCCAGGACATCACAAAACCTTTTTTAGCGAGGTCAACTGATGGCTGAACCAATGCCTGCCATGGTAACTTACCATATTTTTGATGCGCCAGATATAATCCGGCTACGGTACCAGGTACACCCACTGCTTTTAAGCCCCTATGATTACTGTCTTCTATTAATTTACCTGCACTGTCAAGGAACATGTCAGCCGTGGCGGCAAGTGGTGCTTTTTCACGAAAGTCAATCGTGGTGGCTTCACCGGCAGCATTCATAAAAACTAAAAAACCACCACCTCCAATATTGCCTGCCGAAGGATGTGTAACGGCTAATGCGAAAGCCGTGGCTACGGTGGCATCAATCGCATTGCCGCCTTTTTTTAAAATATCAACTCCAACTTGGGATGCCAACACATTTGACGAAACCACCATTCCGTTTTGACCATACACTTGTGCAAAACTTATCGAGTGGTTTAATAGGAGTGTCATTAAACATAAGACCCGTAATATTTTTTGCACTATTCGTTTTTTGTTAGTCATCTCGTATTTTTTATTTTTTCTGTTAAAGGCAATCAGTTTCATATTAAAACAGACGCCAAGCAATGCTCAACCACAACATCCAGGGGGTTCTTAGGCAGGCCGACTCTGTTGTGGCGGTCTCCTGGGCACCTTTGTCCAAATTTACGCTTTTACAAAGTCTCCGTAGCGTGTGCTGGGATTAGAGAGAAGATAACGAGGAGGATATTCTACATTTAGATAGCCCGGCTCAAATGCCTTTATCAAGTTGATATGGAATACAACACTTATACGAGCTGATTCGCCAGGATTTTATTCAATTCCTTTCGACCAATACCCTTAGTAAGCAGGTTTCCGGGAGATCTCCGTGACACCAGGCATATGGTGGGTTTTAGCTAATTTTCGCTTTCAATACCTAAAGATATCAACATGCTAATCAAAAAAATGAAATATGCCTTCCTACTCATGGCAGGCCTTACTGTGTTTTCATGCCAGCAGTCCACAAAGGAAAAAGCCGAAGGAGAAGCTCATGGAAAGCCCTTTGACAAAAGCCTGCTTGATCAATATATCCCTGTAACGCTCACTGCAGATCTCAGCGGGCTCACTGACAAGGAAAAACAGATGATACCCTTGCTTATCAAAGTGGGCAAAATCATCGATGGTATGTATTGGTATGAAGCATATGGCAAGAAAGATTCATTGATGGCTGCGCTCCAGGATGAGGATGCGAGGAAGTATGTGGAGATCAATTATGGCCCATGGGATAGGTTAAATGGAGATACTCCTTTTCTGGAAGGTGTTGGACCGAAGCCGGCAGGTGCAAATTATTATCCTGTAGACATGACGAAGGAGGAGTTTGAAGCGGCAGACATTGCAGACAAGAAATCACTGTACACATTCCTGAGAAGGGATGCGAACGGAAAGCTGGTCACTGTACCGTATCACAAGAAATTTGAAAAGGAAGTAACAGAAATTGCGGCGCTATTGAAACAGGCCGCAAGTCTCACCGATAATGCCGAACTCAAGAATTATTTAAACCTTCGGGCAGAGGCTTTTTTGACGGATGATTATTATGCCAGTGATATCGCCTGGATGGACATGAAGACAAATCCAATAGATGTGATTACAGGTCCTATCGAAACATATGAAGATGGTCTCTTTGGCTACAAGGCGTCACATGAAACGTATGTCTTGATAAAAGATAAAGCGTGGAGCCAGCGCCTGGAGCGTTACGCGGCCATGTTGCCCGGTCTTCAGCAAGGGCTACCGGTCAATGAAAAATATAAAAAGGAGAAACCGGGATCCGATAGCCAGCTGGCCGCCTATGATGTCGTGTATTACTCCGGGGATTGCAATGCCGGGAGTAAAACAATAGCCGTCAATCTGCCCAATGATGAAAAGGTGCAACTGGAAAAAGGGACACGCAGATCACAACTCAAGAATGCCATGCAGGCCAAGTTTGACAAGATCCTTGTGCCCATAGCGAATGAACTGATCGATTCATCCCAGGTGAAATACATCAACTTTGATGCTTTCTTTGCCAATACGATGTTTCACGAAGTGGCGCATGGACTGGGGATCAAGAATACTATCAATGGAAAAGGTACGGTGAGAGAGGCGCTGAAAGAGCATGCGTCTGCACTGGAAGAGGGCAAGGCGGATATCCTCGGGCTATATATGGTCACAAAACTTCATGAGCGTGGTGAACTCAAGGGGGATATCAAAGAATACTATACCACATTTATGGCTGGCATCTTCAGATCTGTTCGGTTTGGTGCGTCAAGCGCACATGGTGTTTCCAATATGATCAGGTTTACTTTCTTCAAAGAGATGGGGGCGTTTGAGCGCGATCCGGCCACCAATACCTACAAGATCAATTTTGATAAAATGAGCGCGGCGATGAATGCGCTATCTGAAAGGATACTCACCCTCCAGGGAGATGGAGACTATGATGGTGTGTCTGCACTGGTCAAGGATAAGGCGGTAATCAGACCGGAGTTGCAGGCAGATCTGGACCGGTTGAAAGAGAAGGGGATTCCGGTGGATATTGTTTTTGAGCAAGGGGTGGAGGTGCTTGGGCTGTGAGTTGTGAAAGTTGCTTGTGCTGAGCGGAGTCGAAGTATGAGTTGTGAATTGTGAGCTGTGAGTTGTGAGTGGGTCTCCGTGCACTCCGTGTTCTCTGTGCGAAACTTTTATTTCGTGAGGCGTGAGGCGTGAGTCGAGAACTGTGAGTGGGTCTCCGTGCACTCCGTGTACTCTCCCGCCGCCCGTGCGGGCCGTAAGGGGCGGGATCTCCGCTGCGACGTGCGAAACACTTATTTCGTGAGGCGTGAATCGTGAGGCCGACACTCATGGATTATGTTGATTTCGAACTGAGGCGTTGCGTCGTTGCGTCGTTGCGCGAGGGAAATGGCGGGAGTCTCCTTCGTGCGGAAAAATGCTTCAGCTACGCAAGCCTAGTGCATAGTGTATGTCTTCCCGGATTATGTTGATTTTAAAATGCCTCGTTGCGTCGTAGCGCGAGATAATAAAGTGCCGGGTATGGGATGTATATGCTTGGTGGGGTGAGAGGTGCAGTCTGAAAGTCTCAATTGCTATCGGGAACAGGAGGGGCGGTCTACTTGATGAGGGGATACAGCAATCAAGGAACATCACATTCAAGTGATTTGACTATTCCGACACTATCAATAACTACTTTAACCCGATTCAAATGGTAAGGGTCTGGCGAGCTCAGGGATGAAGTATCACTTTCATGACTTACTCTAAAGATATAGTCTGGGAGCTCAAATTTATCTATAGTATTCCCAATAATATCCTGAGAATAGGTGTAAACAATTTGTTCGCATGTAAACGAGAAATAAATTGCTTCTTCGATAAATTCCACTGATGGGCAGCCCTTATTATTTCTGCACACAAGTTTGAGGTCCCTGGGTAATATATGTTTATCATACGTACAACCTCCGCAAGATTCAAGTATTAAAGCATTAATAGAGTCCATTAAAGACAGATTTTGTCTATTCATGATAAAATGTGAGCCAAAAGGACAAATGCCATATGCAATCACACAATCCGAATCGCCTGTACAAAAATTCAGTGTATTGAAAATATAGTCTCTTAGCTGGATACGACGTTCTTGACAAATTGAGTCACCAATTTTGCTTTGGGCAAATGGCTCAACATAAATTATTACTGCTAACCAAACAGGCAGAAAAATCTTTAATGTTTTCATTAATTCTGACATATAGGGTATTTAACGTTTCTGGGCTTGCCGAAGTGGGGGAATTAAAAGTATGAATGTTTAAATTTAGTACAAAAGTTCAATTTAGCACTTCTGGCCCCATTTTGGCAAACCCATGTTAGTGGTTCGGGCTTTTTTCTGTCTATGGATATTCAAAGTCAAATGCAGAGTATTCAAGAATAACATTTTCAGTCTATATGTTGCATAGTAGATGGCTAATAGTGGCTCGTCAATAATTTTGCCTTGATGTCGTTGGGCAATCTTATTGTTTAATAAATTTACTAATCTGAAAATTATTATTTTTATTGTAAATCTGAACAGAATACACCCCTTGTGAGAAATTGCTTACATCAATTTTTATTTCGCCACTTGCACTAGCTTGATAGACTAATATACCAACAATGTTGAAAATTTGAATTTTACTGGCTGCATCCTTATCAAGAACCAAATTAATTTCATTTGCTGTTGGATTAGGAAACACATTGATATTGTGTAGCGCTGCTGTTTCGTTTATTGCAGTGGGTATAGAAGAACATAAGGAAGATTGTCGGCGGATATCGTTTTGAAACATAAGCCAGTTTGGTCCGTTACCCTTGCCTGCTGAAATCATGTAGGCACGTCCAAAATTATTTTGAAAATTGGGATACTCGGCATGTCCGCCAACTATAAAAACATCAAGCGTATCATCATTATCAAAATCTGCAACAAGCGGTGCATGGTCTAATTCAAAATCGGTATTACCATAATGTGCTGCAAGGTCAACAGTCCAGATAAGGCTTCCATTATTTCCGTTAAGGGCGATTACCTTGCCCCCGTCAGTTCCAAAAATAATATCAGGAAAAGCATCATCCGTAATATCGGCAATAGCAACTCCTCTGAAACTTTGTTCGTAACCGGGTATATTGTATTGCCACTTCAAACTTCCGGTGCTTGAAAGTGCAATTACCTGGTATGAACTTGAAAAAATTACATCACAGCTGCCATCATTATCTATGTCGGCAATACTTGCAGGTGATCCTATATAACCGCCAGTAGCTTTGTATTTCCAGTTAGTAGAGCCATTTTCGCCATTGATGCAATAGAGCGTGTCATTATAAGAGCCTACAAGTAATTCAGGCTTGCCATCATTATCAAGATCGGCCACTCCTGTTCCGTGATACATATAGTCGTGCACAGGATATGACCATAACATCGTTTGATTGTCGCCACGAAATGCGTAAATACTATCCTCCCCATTGAAGTTCCAAGTTCCGACAACAAAGTCGAGTTGGCCATTATTATCCAGATCAACAATGGTTGGTGCTGTCTGAATCCATGAACTCATATCAACGGGAAGATGCCATGCCTGAGATCCATTTTCGGCATTGATGCATTTTACCCAACCACCAAATTCACCGTGCAGAATTTCAGGTTTTCCATCATTATCCACATCGGCAATGGTTGGCGGGGAGTCACTACCCAATGTATTGGTTTGCCATTTTACAGAACCCGATAGTCCATTAAAACAATATGTGGTGGGATTGCACGAACTCGGGACAATCACTTCTAATAGCGAATCATTATCAACATCATAAATTACAGGTGCCACATCATTGCAACCTTCTGCTCCTGTAACATGTGTATTATATTTCCATAACAAGGTGCCATTCTCGGCATTAAGTGCATAAACTGAGCTATCGTTTCTGTAACAGCCAAAAACTATTTCGTACAAACCATCGCCATCAATATCACCTGCAGCCGACTGGCCGAATGATGCATCGTTGAGGTTGAACCACCATTTAATGGAAGGGGTTTGAGCTTTTGCATTTAGCAAGATAAAGCATGCGAGTGCTGTATATAAAAGCCGTTTTTTCATAAAAAGTTTATTTGGACATAAAAATAGTCTAAGTTCAGAAGAAGACATAAGTCATCAAGAATAAAAAGGTCAGTGTCCAGGTGGTCGTCCACATTTTTTGATTGTCAAAGTTAATTTCTTGCTCTAAAGTATGAAGTTGAACTGTCGTCTTAGCCTGACCGCTTTAGGAGATGTAGAGTCAGTTTTAAAAACCAGTAATAAATACTTGGTTGTCATTGTCCCAAATTGTCGCGAACGAATCTTAATCAATACTCAACTGCCGGAAACATTTTTGCTTGACAACGGTCCGGACTACCCGCCGGCAGGGTGACTACCGATAATCTGTGTCTGAGCGTGTACTGTCAAATATAAGCATATCATTGTTTGTGTAGTTGACCCTGCTGGTTGGTAGCTTGTGTTACAGGAATCTTTTGGGTTTTTCTTCACCATTCTTCATATTCGTACTTCTCAAGCTTGTACTTTTTGCCATCTACTAATGAAAATAGCTTCTTAATTCTTTTATTTTGATCAAACTTATATTCCCATCCCATGTCGTCACTTCCTGGCCATCCCACATAGATTGAATGGATTTCTGGTTCAGGGACTCGGGTAACTTTTCTTCTTTTTAAATTTCCGTCATTGTAATACTGGAATTCTTTGATTTCAAATATTCCATTTTCTATGTCTTCCTTTATCTGTTTTTCGATTAGGTGATTTACATTGTAAACCAATTTGAAATATGTTGTATCAAAGTTGATAGTATCTCTATGTTGCCAGATGATCTTAGATATTAATCGATACGTTGTTTCGTTACCCGAAATGTCAATTCTTTCCGTTGTGTAGGTATTTGTTCCAATGACACTAATCTCTTTGATTATCTTACCATTTTGATCATATTTATATTCGTTTGTGGATACTGTGTCAATTACACCCGGATTGTTTATGTCGTAAAGAGAAATAAAATACAATTCATTGTTCCATTCATCATATGCAAATGCATGTTTGCCCAATAGTGTATTTTCCCTGTTCAGCTCTTCAAGTATCATTCTTCCTTTTTGATCATAATATTTCAGATTCCAATATCCTACACCGCACCCATTAAATTGTTTGGTTTTCATGGTCTTTATTCCAGGCATAACCTCAGTGCGATTAAAGATTTGTCCAAACGAATCAAAATAAAAAAGGCTTAATACGATTATGTAATATTTCCTCATAATTTCCGATAACGTAGTTATATACCAGCACCAATTTAACCCATTTCCCTTCAAAATCAAAGCATTAACGGTGCGCTTTTGAATATATGCGTTTCGCATAGCCAAACACTCGCATTTTATATATCCAGCTTTTTTACGGTTGCTTACTATTCTTTCATACAGCTATCGCCATGTTTTCACCAGGATGAAAGGAGCAATGGGTAAAGAATCCATTGCATTTTACATACAGATACCCGATATTTGCGCCGTGAATCCCATAACCACTCTATATATCATCTGTGCACTAGGTATGCAACATCCGGAACGCCCTGGGATGTGGTTTTGCAAAGATGAACTCCAGTTTTCAAAAGCCATTGTCAACCTGGATACAGATGTGGTGGTCGTTGATGCCACTTGTGAAAACACACCGGATGGCAGTATTACACTCAGTCCGCAGACAGGAGTTGGTCCATATACTTATCAATGGTCTTTACCGGGTAATGGATCTTCACAATCAGGATTGCTTCCAGGGACATATTTTGCGACAGTCACGGACAATAACGGAACGACTGAAGAATTGATAATCGCAGTGGGAACTAGTCCGGGCTCTCCCCAGGCACAGGCCACCATACTTGACGTTTGCAGTTTTAATGCACAGGAGGAGTTTGACCTTACTACCGTGGAAAGTATAGTCAATATGGGGAGTGGCTTTGAGGTGATATGGTATGAAAATGCAAACCTGACCGGAGAAATTTTATTTCCTGAGACTTTCTTCACAGGTGGCACTACTGTTTATGCCGTGGTCGATAACGGATCATGCCAGTCTGCACCAGTATCCGTAGTGCTTACGTTGTATCCAACACCTACAGGTAATGAAGCTTCGATCATCATGTGCGATGATGATGAAGACGGCTTTGTCGACTTTAATCTTTCAAGTCTGGATGATGAAATCAGCGGAGGCATTGGTCCGGTGTCCTGGTACCTCAGTAATAACCTGACGAATCCTGTACTTGATCCAACCAGTCTATGGAGTCATACACAGTTTGTATACGCGCATGTATTTGACGGACACTGCCTTTCTCCGCCCACTTTCATCTGGCTTGAAGTATTAGACAATCCACAAGCAATTCCATTGGATACACATTTCTGTGGTGACCCATCAGGAGTGGCTGTGATTAATCTGACAGCACTTGACCTTTTGGTTAGCGGAGGTGTCGGAACGGTCGAATGGTTTTTTGATGAGGACACACTTCTATTAATTCCTGATCCTGTCAATTTTCAAACAACTACAACCACGGTTTACGCGGTAGTCACCAACGTGATTTGTGCATCATCACCTGTGCCCGTAGAATTGAATATTGATCCATCACCGACAGCATCCCCATTGACACTGAATACATGCAATGATGGCAGCAACACAGGATTGTTTGCATTGCACGATGCAGATGTACTGGTCAGTGGGGGTACAGGTACGGTCAATTGGTTTTTAGATGTTGCGGGAGTCATACCTGTTACAAATCCAAACGCATTTATTACACCCACAACAACCGTTTACGCAATAGTGGACAATGGGTTTTGTATTACCGGTCCTGTAGCTATCCAACTCAACGTGATAGATGAAATTGTTGGAAATACTACCTCCATATCTGCATGCACAGATATGGGCGGACAAGGATTATTTGATTTGACATCTCTGGAGAGCATCATTAATCCAGGGCTGGGCAGTATCTCATGGTATCAGGATGCTGCGGGGCTCATACCCGTAGTGCAGCCAGGTATGTATATGAGCGGTGCGGGAATCGTATATGCACAAATCAATTACGGCGGATGTCAGTCATCACTCATTCCGATCAACGTAACATTGTTGAGCCCAGTGGTGGCTACACCTGCACAAATGTCAGTCTGTGATAACGGCTCAGGTATGCCGATCTTTGATCTCACGACGATGGCAAACACTATCAGTGGTGGCATAGGCATAGTCAGTTGGTATTCGGACCCTGCGGGAATGATGGTCATACCAACTCCTGCAATGTATAACAGTGGTGCAGCAACGATATATGCACAAGTGACGTCAGGCTTGTGTGAATCGCCCATCGTTCCAATTCAATTGCTTGTGCTATCGACACCGCAAGTGATACCCGTGGTGATAGAGGTATGTGGTGATGTCAATCAACAAGCAGTGATTGATCTGACCAGCTATGATGCTACGATCAGTGCCAATACTGGTATAGTGAGTTGGTATCTTGATGCGGCTCAAACACAGTCCATCCCTGTCCCGGCAAGTTTTCTTACAGGCAGCAGCACTGTCTACGTCATAGTTGATGACGGCACGTGCGTCTCACCTGTCAAGCCGATTCTTATCACCATCATTGATGATCTGCAGGCGACTTCAGTTCCGATTGAATTGTGTGTGATAGATTTGGACACCCCAATAATTGATCTGACTGTGTATGATGCAGCGATCAATGGAGGCATTGGTGATGTGGTGTGGTATATGGATGCAGCGGGTATGAAAGTAATTGCATCACCAACAACCTTTTCCCCGACGGTAGATGGGATTTATGCACAGGTAGTTTCCGGCGGTTGTATTTCTTCAGTCGTCAACATTCCGGTTATCATAGACCAGGCATTTACGCCGCAGCCATTTTGTGCTTTTACATCTGGTGATTCTGTTTCCATCACCTGGCAAAATGTAGCTGAGGCGTATGAGCTCTCCTATCTGATCAATGGACTCCCATCCGGTGGACCGTTGACGATTATGGATACTACATTCAGTCTCGGCGGGCTTGAGCAGGGTGATTTGATCATGCTGATCATCACTACAGTCAATAACGGTATTTGTAATACTCCGCTTTCGGCATCCATCACCTGCACTACGGAATCATGTCCTACAGCAGAGTTAGTGATCCTGTACCCGGAAACCATTTGTTCTGAAGGAGATCCTTTCCAACTGGATGTGATGATCGATGGACTGAGTGGAACACCAGCTATCACCTGGTCTGGCATTGGTGTCAATGCAGATGGACGCTATGATCCTTCTGTAGCAGGATTTGTACCAAATACAGTTAGCGTCACTGTTATGGATGGTCAATGTGCATATGTCGATTCAGTAGAACTGCGAAGTGTGCTGACGCCAGTGGCTTCTTTTTATTTAGTTGGATCACCTTGCGTGGATAGTACAATGGAATTAATTTTCGATGGCCTTGCGTTTTTTGGTGGATCGGAATGGAACTGGGATCTTGATGGTGCAGATGTCATGCCGCATAACATGCCTGTTGATTTTTATGTATCCTGGGATCAACCCGGGGAATATGAGTTAAGTCTTTCAATTGATTCACGTGGCTGTTTATCAGATACATTCAGGTATCCGGTTTTAATCGGCGAGACACCGGACACCTTTTCTGTTTCGTGTGTAGGGGAAGATTATAATGAGTTGGTGGTAGGCTGGAACCCAGTGACAGGAGCAACATCGTATGAAGGAATAACCAATGAAGGAATTGGAGTTTTATCTGGAACAACCTATACGATAACCGGATTGCAGGATAATACAATCGTTGATATCATCATTGAAGCGCAGGGTTCTGGGGAATGTGGACCTACGATTGCAATGGTGCAGTGTAAGACGCCATTGTATCTGGAGTCTGCTGAGTTTATACCTAACATCTTTTCACCTGATGGAGACGGGATCAATGATGTGCTGTTTGTACAAGCCAACAATGGCATCGCAGAGGTGCTTACTTTCAGGATCTTTGATCGATGGGGAAATATGGTTTTTGAAGACCAGATTTTTGCACCCAATGACCCTGCACATGGATGGGATGGGGTTTATAAAGGGAAAATGATGAATCCCGGTGTCTATGTGTACCATGCAGAAATAAAAACGAAGGATGGAGAAGTGATTTCCAAGACAGGAGACATCACGGTTGTTAGAAATTAAGACAGGGGAAAGACCAGGATACAGTTGGTGACGATTTTTCGACAGTTCATTCAATTTTCATAGGATTGATACTTTATAATATTGGCATTGGTATTTGACTCCCCTAACTTTGGTTCGCTTTTTAAACCAAACTAACCATGTCACCCAGATTACTTTCTACCATTATCCTTTTGTCGTTGGGCTATGTGAATGCGAGTGCGCAAACTCCAGGAAGCTTTGATCCCACCTTTGGTGCTGATGGAATAACATTAACCCCGATCGGTACAGCAAATGCATTTGGACGCGCCGTAGTCATACAGCCGGATGGTAAAGCAGTCATGGCCTGTGTCGCCAATAATGGCGCAGACACTGATTTTGTGCTCGCCCGATTTACAAATGACGGGGATCCCGATAGCAGTCTCGGTGATGATGGCATTGTGCTGACAGATTTTGATGGCAGGACGGATATTGCAGAAGCTATTGCACTTGATGAGTTTAACCGAATCATTGTCGCAGGATCTGTCGACAGAGGTGATGGATTTGCATTTGGAGTTGCACGATACTTATCTGATGGAACATTGGATGTATCATTCGGCGACCAGGGATTAGTTACACAGATGATTGGCATTACGGGTTTTTGCAAATCAATTGCCATACAAAAGGACAATAAAATTGTCCTTGGTGGATATGCACTCAATCCGGTTACCCAGACAAACGAATTTGTGGTGATGCGATTCAATACAAACGGAACACCCGACAGCACGTTCAGTGATGACGGCATCGTCATGACCAATATGGGTGTGGGCGCAGGAGTTGCCAATGCCATACTTATACAGCCAGACGATAAAATACTATTAGCGGGTCAGGTGTTGAATGGTGCAACGCTTCGATGGGAGATCGCTATAGCACGTTACAACCCTGACGGATTACCGGATGAAACATGGGATGAAGATGGAGTTGTATTTACGGGATCACAGGATGCCGACTTCACGATTAAAGCAGTCGCGCTGCAGGAGGATCGAAAAATTATTGTTGGTGGTTTTTTTTGAACTGCGCCTTCAAACAATCTTTTTGCAGTAGTGCGATATCATCCTGGTGGACGCCTCGATGAGACCTTTGGTGACGAAGGGATAATATTAGATTCTTATGGAGCACAGGACAACCAGGTGAACGAAATCGTGATACAGCCAAATGGACAAATCCTGATCGCAGGCACCTCACTCCAGGGTAACAGGGATCTGTTTGCCATCGCTCGCCTTGATACAGACGGAAGCTTTGATGATACATTTGGAGAAGGAGGTGTGGTCACCCCCGCCATAGATCAAAATGATGGTATCAATTCGATGGCACTGCAGCAGGATGGTAAGCTCATCGTGGCTGGTGAGAGTTTTAATGGACAGCGATTTTCGATCGTAGCTGCGAGGATAGAGACGGGACTGACGACCAGTGCGGATGATCCATTTAAGGCAGACATTAAGGCTTCTGTATTTCCGAATCCGGTGAGTGATGAGTTAAATATCACTTACCGCTTATCGAAGCCCACTTCAGTGCGATTTGTTCTTTTCGATCAGGCAGGGCGAATTGTTTTAGAAGAACCAGGTGCATTGAAACAAGATGCAGGTGAATATGTAAAGACCATTGAGATACCAATGCATGTAGTCAATGGGTTTTACACGTTGACATTGGTCAGTGATGGATATATAGATGGGGTGAAGGTGTTGGTGGTGAGGTGAAAGGGGATGAATCTAGCAGATGTGAGTTGTGAGTTGTGAGTTGTGAGTGTGAATTGTGAATTGTGAATTGTGAATTGTGAGTTGTGAGTGTGAATTGTGAGTTGTGAAAGTTGCTTGTGCTGAGCGAAGTCGAAGTATGAATTGTGAGTTGTGAGTTGTGAGTATGTCTTGAGTCTTGAGTCTTGAGTCGTGAGTGAGTCGTGAATCGTGAGGGTAAGTCGTGAATGTAATTAAAATACTCTGGTAGCTGGTAGCTGACAGCTGATAGCTTCACTGGGCATGAATATTCAATTTCACTTAATCGGCAATAGCCAGCTTTGACATATGGATAATACGTCCTTTTTGTACCACTGTAAGGAAATACATTCCATTCGGAAGTCCGTCTCGCTCAATGACCATTTCACTAGTGGTGACAGGTAGCTGGCGAACAATGTGGCCGGTCATCGAATAGAGTACAAGTAAGGAGGTATTTTGGAACGCAGGAAGGATAACCGTAGCTTTTTGCTGCACAGGATTAGGATAAACAGAGAGATGTGATTGACTGGTGGGGTCGGCATTGCTTGTTTGCAGCGGACAATATTGAATTACTGTCTGGTAATGGGTGGTGTTGAGGCTATCGGACTCATCATATATTTTGATACGCAAGATGACGGAATCTCCGGGAACAATATGAGTATGCCAAAATTCAAAGATGATATTTGTAGAGTCGTGAGCATCCACAAATTGTAAACCCTGGTTGGTAAAAGGGGGGTATTGAACGCCATTGAAGATCATGAGGTAAAAGCTCTCATCTGGAATCTGGTTTTCAACACGTTGCCAGCGAAGCGCGATACCTTGATCAGAGGTATTATAAATCCAATGACTATCAATAGCCGGTGGAATGTTTTCGCATGATATGATAATGGCGGTGTCGTTTGAAAAAATAAGACCTTGCGAAACAGCGGAGTTTGCAAGGCAAAGTAGGAGTATGCTGTATCGTAAGGAGAGCCGGATGTATTTCATGGTATTAAGTTACAAAACCGGCGTATAACTTTCAAACCATAATCCCATAATCTGCTAACCTTCTAATCTCCTAAGCCCCTCATTTTTTGCCCTCGTCCGTACGGACGATCCCTGTGTTCTCCAGTCGTTCGTTTCTGCGAAACGTTGCTCTTCCGAAACCCCGGTATTCCGGTTATTTTGCCCTCGCTTATTGTGGCTGCGCCAATAAACGATCCCTGTGTTCTGCAGTCGTTCGTTTCTGCGAAACGTTGCTCTTCCGAAACCCCGGGATTTCTAAGTGAAGAGTGAAGAGTGAAAAATGAAAGATATTGTTTGGAGACAAACAATCCTTTATTTCGATATTATTCACGGGCCCTCAACCTTCTGACCAGATGTACCTATGAACCTCCCATAAACGAATCAACCCATCAACCCATCAACTATCAACATCCCTGATTAATGAAGCAGCAGATAAGGTAAATAAGCTGACAAAATCCAAACCACGGCAAGACCAACGCCAGCAACGATGGAGATCAGGATATGTCCGGCTTTATTACGGATCGTGGAAAGAAACTGATAGGAAACAAATGACGCATAAGAAATCAGCATGGCCATATTGCCAGCCTCCATACATCTCAGAAACGGACCATCATTGATCCATCCGAGACTTAAATAGATAAGGCTTTGGAAGAACACACCCTGTGCGATGGTAAACAAAACGATCACCGCTGTTTCTGCTACATTGAACTTTAGACGAGACAAGCGAAAGATGATATACAGAAACAAACTGGACGCAGGTATGGCGAGTAGAATGTAGATATAGGTGTGTTCCAGGAACCACCACTGCATCTTATCGTAATCCATGATCGCCTGAGCGGCCAATGGAGTCATAGACAGCAGCTCCTGCTCATCGTAAAAGTGAAGGTCCGTGATTTTGACCACGAGATAATTGAACAGTAATGCAATGACGAGGTACGTTGCAGGATGAAAATACCTTTTACGCAGATGACCATCGAGATAGTCTTGTATACTGGCTGCAGGTCGTTTGATCAGCTGCACAAAATTGAAGAGTATACCGCGGTCTACATGGAATATAGCATGCGGCAAGTCACTGATGAATTGAAACAAGGAAATCCTTTCTTCACCACTTTTTTGTTTGAGATGTGGTGCCAGCCGGCCTTCAACCTGGCTGGCATATGGTTTTGAGTGATTCATGCGACAAAGATACCGGAGGCCTTATGGGTAGAGAAGGACATGCTGATATGGTGCCAGAGATGCTGACTGAAATGGGGTTATTGAGGATTGAATCGTAAAGTCTGGGAGCATAAAAAATTTAGAAGGCAGATGAAAGTAGAGTACGGACTGGATGCGTCCTGCCCGTACTCTACTTTCATCTGCCTTCTGAAGTTGTCCCCTAAATTATCGAATGAGTTCTGAGACCGGTCCCGATTGTGCGTCCAGATCCATCGCTTTGGCCAGATGCAAACGAAGGAATGTTAGTTTGGTGATGGCCCAGTTCCGAATCTCAGGATCATGGTTGCCTCCTATACATTGTTCGAATACTCCGATGGCCTCATGGTGCCTGTCGATAACCTGCGTGAGATAAGCGGCATCAAATTCGTCAACAGAAACTGCATTGACCTCGTCATAGACGGCGTGTGCAGCTTTGGTGGGTGTAGAAGGTACCGCGATTGATTTCAGGATACCCAAGGAGCCTAGTTCAGATTTGGAGGTTCTATGAGTTTCCTCAAGCAATTTTGCAAATTCTTTTATATCAGGAGAAGTGGCTCGTTGATTAGCCAGTTTACCAAGCAGGATTTGTTCATAGTCAAATTCAGCAGCGCTGACGAGGAATCGTTCGTCTTGTTCTTTAGCCAGATCATCTTTGGGCTTATTGAGGTCCATCGCTATTTTTTTGCTATCCACTTGCTGATCGCTGCTGCAACCTATGGTGCCAAGGACAGAAGTTATTACGAGGATGAGATACAATGCTGATTTTTTCAAATGCTGAGAGATTAACATGATAATACGGTTTAAGATGAATTAAAATGTAATGTTCCAGGCCATATTGAAGTAGTGTATTAATGATTGTGTAGTAGGGTAACGAGGATAAATTGTGAAGGAATATAATCCTGATGCAGATTCAGGGTATAACCTTAGAGTGAGGGGCGGAAACTCAGGGTTTATCCATGTGAGTTGTGAGATGTGAGATGTGAGATGTGAGTGTGAGACGTGAGTGTGAGACGTGAGTGAATAGTGAGGTTTTCGCACGGAGAGCACGGAGTACACGGAGGGTTCCAGGGGAGACAATGCTGGTGGTGAGGACAGTTCGGCTCCGCTCTTTGCGGCGTACCAAGCCAGCGACATTTCCCCTCTGGCGAAGCCGTTGTTGGTGTCCCCACCAACAACCAAGTGAATTCCTGCTGGTGGTGAGGACACCAAGCCAGCGGCACTCTGTCTCCAGACATGCCCTATGCCCTATGCTCTATGCCCTACGCACCCAGCCGATACCTCACCCCAAGATATATTTCCCTGCCACGTGTTGGTCCCCAGACAGATGATGTGTCAAAGTATGGACTAAATGGATCCTGCCAGCTGATAATAGGTTGCAATTGGCGGAAGTCAAAAATATTTTCACAGCCTCCATATACTTCAAGAGCTCCGAAGGTGTAAGTGAGCTGGGCACTGACTACAGTATACGGATCTGAAAAATCAGGTCGCTGAAATTCAGCAGGATTGGATTTTGTATCGGGGAGACGCTGCTCTCCATACCAATGCATATTGACATCAAAGTGATATCGATTACTTAAAGGTGCAAAACTAAACGTGGTTAGTACTTTGTGTTTTGGATTGAAGGGTAACAATTCATTTTCTTCTGCAACCTCCCTATAGACATCCAGATAGGTGTATCCTGTTTTCACTTCAACACGCTCCCATATTTTAAGATATACTTCGGCCTGGAATCCATTGCTCACGCTGGTCCCGGTAAAATTCTTAATGATAGCTTTCGTTGGGTCTGAATCATAGTCAGGGAAAATCTGATTTTGAAAACCGGTATGATAATAGTCCACACTTATATAGCCAGAAAGATTTACATCCTTTGTTTCAAATTTTTGTGTCAGGTTGATACCGTAATTGATGGCCTTTTCGGGTTCTAAGGCCTCTGCAAAAATGATATCCCTTGAACTCACGAGCAACCCGATATTTTCACTAAACAGGTTTACAGTTCTCCACCCTGTTCCGATATTCGCACGCACGATGGTTCTTGGAGCAACGTCATATTTAAGAAGCGTTCTCGGAGTGAACATAAAACCAAATTCATTATGTTGATCGCCCCGGACTCCGGCGATCCAGGTCAGTTTATCATCCAGAAAGCGCATGGTGTTTTCGGCAAAGACTCCGGGAATGTTTTCAACACGATGATAATTTCCGGCATAGGTTCGGTTTAGGGAGTTTTCTGTAAAGGCAACGTCTTCATCCAGATTGAGGTAGCGGTAACTGATGCCTGATTTTACATTATGATTAGCATAATTGAATTCATGTTGAAGGTTGGCATACACATTGGTTTGATGAGCGTCATACTTTACGGTGCCGAAATAGGATTTCTGATCCTGGTAGAATGCAGAAGCAAACAGCACAATATTATGTTTGTTATTAATGCGGTATCCGGTCTTCGTCCATAATTCCGGTTGATTGAAATTGACAGTCTGGCCATAAGCGGTGGTACTACCTTTGTCTGTGTCTGGATCAAAGAATGTTTGTCCACCGACCCTTTGTTCGTTTACGTATCGAATACCGATCCGGCTGCTCCAACCCTGTTCATTTTCATTTCCATATTTCCATTTATTGAAAATCATATATCGGGTCAGCAGAGGCAGATCCAGAAAGGTGTCATCGTCGCGATCAAATTGATTGGCGGGTTGAATGGTATGAAACGCGGTCAGATTACTCCATTTGTTCTTTTTAAAAGCAAGATTGGCGTTCAGATGTTTTTCTCCGAAATTGTTGATAAAGGCATTGAGGTACACCTTGTCTGTACGGTCCGGTTCTTTGGTTTCCACATTGATTTGTCCACTGATACTTTCATAGCCCTGCAATACACTGTTGGCCCCTTTGGCAACGTAAATGTTATCTACCAATGATCCGGGAATGGTGCTGATGCCATAGGTATAAGTCAACCCCTGAATGACTGGAAAACCATCCACCAGGACCTGGTTGTATACACCTGACAATCCCAGGATGCGTAACTCCTTGGAGTTTGTGATCACATTGGTGGTCTGCGGTTGCACGGTGCTTTGTGTTTCAAAACAACCCGCCAGGTCGCAGCAGGCAGCTTTCTGCAATTCGGTCTGAGTGATTTGTTCGGTCTTAATAGGGTTGATATCTGAGATAATCACGCCATCCCGTTGACCTGAGACGATGATTTCTTCAAGTGATTCCGAGGGTTGTAATGTAAATACCAGATAACCTGGATTGATGACTTCAAACGTATCGGGGATATGCCCGAGATAACTTACGACGAGTTGGTTTCCGGTAGTCTCTGTTTTTTGGATGCTAAACTGGCCATTCGGTCCTGTCATCGTGCTGATGGATGAACCCACCCAATAGATGTTTGCACCTATCAGGAGATCGCCGTTTGCATTGGTGACCCTCCCGGAGATCGTTTGAGCTGAGATGCTGAAAGAAAACAACAAGCCTGCGATGAGGAGGAATAATTTCATAGTCATACTGTTTCTTTTCATTTGCCCATCAATCTATTGGAGTGGCAAAGGTATTAAAGAGAAAGCGCGGGCAGCTAGTCTATGATAAAATTCAGATTATCGCGGTTATCGCGATAGTATTGTAAAAGGGATTGTTTAAGATCCTCATCATCTTCCATGAGCGCAAAGCATTCATGACGAACAGTGACGAGCAGTTCCTCCAGGCTGTTCATCCGGTCTTTATATCTGTTGGTTGACTCGTTGATATACCTCCTGAAGTTTGCATCAATTTTTGATTTTTCCTCATTTTGGAGTGCATTGAATATGCCTTCAAATGCAAAGGCTTCCAGTAGTGTCATGTCCCGTTTGAAAGGAATAGTCTCCTGGTCTTTGATGCTCACACAAATATGGCTGATAATGACCGTATCGCTTTGCTGAATCTCCAGGCAATAGAAAAAGTGTGAAGCCACCAGCATCATTTCATCCGTGGTGAATGTCTCAGGTGTGCTCCCCGGAAGACGGAAAGATTCGGGAAGTACATTATTCAGATAGAAAAGAAAAAGTGAATTGTTGTGCAACAAATCGCAAAACAAAGAATCCATGATGGCCGTATCAGGGTATGTTTCCGCAATCGGGCCGAGGTCGCCAAGCTTGTTCCATAACAAATAGCTGAAACGGTTGTAGTGTTGCCCGAAGAATGTGGATAAGGAGTCCTGATGGCTGGTATCAATTTCAGGGCTATAGGATTTGACCGATTCGCCATTTTCTTCCCGCGTGGAGATGTCCAGGTAAAAGTATGGGCAATAGTCAATTTTTTGGGCTTGCAGGAGAGAGAAGAAAAGGATAGGGATGATCGATATGAGTGCTCTCCGCTGAAAGGAAGTAAATGCTATTTTTAAATGCATGTTGATGAGAAGTGGATGGGTCAATGGGTTTGTTGCAGGAATAAAAGCTTTGCTGATCAAAGTTATAAATAAAGCAATTAGCTGATATAGCCAGCGGCATTCCCCCCTGGCGAAGCCGTTGTTGGTGTCCCCACCAACAACCATGTTAATTCCTGCTGGTGGTGAGGACAGTTCGACTACGCTCTCTGCGGCGCACCAGGCCAGCGGCAATTCCATACGGTTCGCTGATGGTGAGGACAGTTCGACTGCGTTCACTGCGACGCATTGGGCCAGTGGCATTCCCCCTGGCGAAGCCGTTGTTGGTGTCCCCACCAACAACCATGTGAATTCCTGCTGGTGGTGAGGACAGTTCGACTACGCTCTCTGCGGCGCACCAGGCCAGCGGCAATCTGTCTCCGGACAGTCCCTATGCCCTATGCTCTAAGCTCTACGCCATGCGTTTCACCGCCTCAACACACCAAAGCAATTCACTGACAAAAGCAGCAGCTCGTTTGTCAACTGCGGCTTTATCAGCTGGCACACCGTTGGCATCAAATGCTTCCTGGACTTTTGGGACAGGGAACATCGCGGGCACTGTCCAGGCGCGTATTTTCCATAGGGACCATTGCAGGCCGGTGATGACCTGAGTGCCGCCAAAGATGCCATCGGAAACGGTGGAGATGGCAATGGGTTTTCTGTACCATTCCTTGTATAGAACATCCACTGCGTTTTTGAGACTGGCGGGGTAACCACCATTATACTCAGGTGTGACGATGATGATGCCATCTGCCTTGGTCACACGGGCTGCATAGTCGAGTAATTCCGGTGATGGATTAGGTTGCAGACGGAGTCGTTCGTCAAAAAGCGGAAACTGATATTGATGGAGATCGATGATCTCTACAGTGGCCAGTTTGTTTTCTGTCAGATAGTTTTGAAAATAGAGTGCTACCCGGTGGCTGTTGCGCCCGGTACGGACACTGGAGGATATGATGGCAAGGTTCATTAAGTGAAGAGTGAAAAGTGAAGAGTGAAAAGTGAGTTGTGAGTGGGTGAAATTCGTGAATCGTGAGGCGTGAATCGTGAGTTGTGAAAGTTGCTTGTGCTGAGCGGGGTTGGGGGGCGGGCGCAGTCGAAGTATGAGTGTGTCAGTGTGAGTGTGAATTGTGAATTGTGAGTAACGTAAGTCGTGAGTCGTGAGTCGTGAATTGTGAGTCTTTGAGTTGTGAGCAGCAAATCGTGTGCGGTAGCTAAAATACTCTGGTAGCTGGTAGCTGGTAGCTGGTAGCTGATAGCTGATAGCTGATAGCTGATAGCTTAGATGGTAACAATTAATTTCTGATAAGGTTATCCCCGGAACTATGAGATACCTTGATGGGTCACTTAAGCAGCAGAAATCTTCATGTTCAATCGGCGGGTGTAAATGATCGCGAAGATCAAATTAGGTATCCAGCAGAGCCATGCTACAGTGCGGTAGGCAGTATAATAGTCTTCCAGGAGATAAATGAGGACAGGCAGCCATAGACGCAGGGTGACGGCAGCAAAACAAAGGGAATAGCTGAAGATCATGGCTATCTCATGCCTTCGGGTATCAAGTCGTCGTATCGCAAGGTAGGCTATAAGAGTAGTTGAAAACCAAAGTATAGCCAGGAACGTAAAACCAATACTGGACACAATTCCTCCAGTGGCATTCAAGGCAATATAAAATCCGGCAGGAGCACCTAGCATCACCGAAGCGACATAGATTTTCCCCAGATTGCGGTGAATGCCCAGGTGAAATTTCCTGATCCGGGGGCTAAACTGTGTCCATCCTGCCAGCATGGCCAGTCCTGCGAAAATGATGTGGATGTAGAAACCCACATTCCAGGCCGGGTCTGTAAGGACCTCATCGGTTTTGGTAGCCAACAGGCTGAACTTACGATCAAGGAAAAAATACAGGCTGGGGTATAGACCAATGCTAACTGCCAGAATGGCGAACACGAGCCAACTGATTTTCTTGAACATGTAGATAAGATTTGTTGGGTTCCGAAAGATAAAAAATTGTCAGGCTGATACGTAAATGGGATTTGTGATTTTTTACCCACCTTGTATAGTCTCCAACTTGCGGGCTCATTAGATACAATGTAAAATTTGTCTATATTTCAGAGCAACAATTGAATTCTCCTTTCACAAATGAAAAACCACTTTTCTATGAAAAAACTATTACTTGCCTTTCTATCCCTGGTCGCTATGCATCAGGCCTCAGCACAGTTTGCTGTTTCGGGCAGGATCACCGATTCCCAGGGGCAGGCCCTGCTTGGTGTAAACGTGGCTGAAAAAGGCACAAGCCATGGGACGGTCACAGACCTTGACGGGTCCTACGGGATTACAGTGGCCAACGGTGATGCAGTCCTTGTCTTCAGTTACGTAGGTTATGAAACCCAGGAAATCAAAGTAGCCGGCTCCTCCTCGATAGATGTCGTGATGGAAGAAGGTATCAACCTCGGTGAGGTCCAGGTAGTCGGAACACGAAGCTATAAGAGGTCTTCAACAGATACGCCGGTAGCTGTCGATGTCATTGATGTCGCCGAACTCTCCGCCAGCAGCGGTAAAGCGGAAATCAACCAGATCCTGCAATATGCTGCACCATCCTTCAATGCGACAAAGCAATCCGGTTCTGATGGAGCAGACCACATCGATCCTGCATCCCTTCGCGGACTGGGTCCGGATCAGACACTTGTATTGATCAATGGTAAGCGGAGGCATCAGTCTTCACTCGTCAATGTCTTCGGTACGAGAGGTCGTGGTAATTCAGGTACAGACTTAAATGCCTTGCCTGCATCAGCTATCGATCGGATAGAAATACTGCGTGATGGTTCATCAGCACAATACGGAAGTGATGCCATCGCCGGAGTGATGAACATCGTCCTAAAAGACCAGACTGATGGTCTGACCGGAGGCGTGACCTATGGTATGTACAGCACGGCTATCGGCGAAGGATATGAAGAACAAGCGGGAGATGTACTCTACAACATCGAAGGCAAAAACCGGATTGATGGCGAAGAAAAATCTTTTGATGGCAACACAGTGAAGCTGGATCTCAACTATGGATTACCGATCGGAGAACAGGGAGGGTTTATCAATTTCACTACCGAATATCTTTCCAAAGACCGCACACTGCGGCCAGGCTGGTCATGGCGCAAGGGTTATGGCAGCGCGGCCATCGATGGATTTAATTTTATGGTCAATACAGCAGTTCCACTCGGTCCGAATACAGAGCTCTATGCCTTTGGCGGCAGGAACTTCAGGGATACAGATGCGTATGCGTTTTCGAGAAGCAGTTTTGCGGATGGTGATAATCGATCTGTTCCAAGTTTGTATCCCAGTGGATTTACTCCACATATTACGTCTAACATAACAGACGTTTCAGCTTCAGCTGGCATACGACATACGATGAACAATGGTTGGGTGGCCGACTTCAGTAATACATATGGTAGTAATCTCTTCCACTATTACATCAAGGGCACCAACAATGCATCGATGAAAGATGCTTCGCCTACTGACTTTGATGCAGGAGGACACAGCCTTTCACAAAATGTAACCGGTCTTGATTTCAGTAAATATTTTGAAGAAATCGTCTCCGGTCTCAACCTGGCCTATGGTCTTGAGTACAGGACCGAGCAGTTTGGAATCTTTGCCGGTGAAGAAGCATCCTATGCATTGTATGATAACAATGGTAGGCCGATCATCGATCCGGTCAACCAGTCACCTGCGACTGATTCGAATGGTGATCCGCTCCCCGGAGGAGCACAGGGCTTTCCTGGTTATAGTCCTGCCAATGTTGTAGACCGAGGCAGAACAAACATTGGATTGTACCTCGATGGTGAACTCAATATCACGGATCCATTTCTGGTCAGCGCAGCACTGCGTTATGAAAACTACAGTGATTTTGGCAGCACCTTCAACTGGAAAGTAGCCAGCCGGTATCTGATCAATGATAAACTATCTGTGCGTGGTTCGGTGTCGACTGGATTCCGTGCACCATCCCTGGCGCAGATACATTACAATCTCATCTTTAACAACTTTGTAGCCGGTGAGTCATTGCCTTCGCTCCTTTCATCCAATACAAGCGCTGTGACACGGGCATTTGGTATCGGTCCATTGCAGGAAGAAACTTCGTTTAATGCGAGTGTTGGATTTACGCTATCCCTCGGTGCGTTCTCGGCTACGATTGATGGTTATTCAATTTCTGTTGCGGACCGCATCATCCTCACTGACAACTTTGATGCTTCAGGCCTTGGCCTGGGTGTGGATGTCGCGCAGTTTTTTGCAAATGGGGTTGACACCAAAACACAGGGCGTAGATATTGTACTGGGTTATACGAAAGTATTCAACAACAGCAAACTCTCTCTGAGCCTTGCAGGTAATATCAATGATCTGACGATCGAGGAAATTCACAATGGTGATCTCAATCCATTTACGTTTTTCGGGCCTTTCTCTCAGGCATATCTTGAGGCTGCGGCTCCTGATTATAAGTTTAGTCTCGGCATCGGGTATTCACTATCCAAATTTGATTTTGGTGTTAACCTGACACAGTTCAGTGATGTGATCATCCAGGATTTCCAGTGGGTGGATACACCTGCGACTACACAGGCTGAGGCGGATGCCTTGTATGCGGTGGCGACGGATACTTATAAAGCAGCGTTAGTAGCGGATGTTAACATCGGGTACTCGTTCAATGAGCGGTTGAAAATCACGATTGGGGCCAGCAATCTATTTAACAAATATCCTACACCTCAATTTGATGGTTGGACAGATCAGGGTGGATTCAATGATTCGGTGCAGATGGGGAGTGATGGGGCGTATTATTTTGGGAGGATAGGGTTTAAGTTTTAGCTTATAAGCTTATGGGCTTATGAGTTGATGGCCTTGGGCCGTTGCGCCTGGTGACCACCAACATAGGTTTCTAGTTGGGGTTGATGAGTGATGGGTTGATGAGTTATTTTACTAGGGGTAGATTAGAGGTAAAGGAGAAGCGTTGGTGTGAGTACATCAACGCTTCTCTTTTTAGGCAATTAATTTTTCAAAATACTGATTGTTCCCTGATCATATCCGATGCGTGCATGGAGATAGTATACGCCAGATGGTAATTCCTGTACATCCATTTGGATGTTTTCAGGAGAAGCAGATGTTTTTGTTTTTACAAGAGCACCCTTTGTATCATAGAGAGATAACACCACTTCTCCCTCTGTCACACTTTCGCGGATAGTCACCATGATAACATCCTTTGTTGGGTTGGGTGAAGCGGTGAGTGCAAGTTTTTTACCTGGTTCTTTTATACTGGTTTCGAAACCAACTGTGCTCCCTACTGTATTGGTGATCACCGGCACATTGAAGTCAAAGTATATGTATGCTTTGTTTTCGATTTTATCGGTGAGCCGTAATGTTGGTTTGGCATTGATGGCAAATTTGACAAAGCCATGGCTGCCGCGCTCATCATTGGTGCTGTCAGGCAGGTTGATGTTTTCAAAATATACATCCAACACATTTCCAGGAAGCAATTTCCAGGCATAATCATGAGAAGCTGACAACATTTCTAAGGAAATCAGATCAAGATTGGAGGAAAGCGTATCCTGAATCCTCACAAATGATGCTGGAAAGTTTCCGGTATTTTGAAAGCGTATGGTATATTCTAATCGTTGTGTATCAGCGATCATGGCGGGGGAAATATATCCTACAGGAAATACAGTTTTATCGTTTGGATCATAGGAACCAACTACTTCTGCGGCTAAAAAGTCTTCATTGTCTGAAGGATCAACATCTCCTTCTTCCATGACTTCAATGTTGGCATTTATTGAAAGAAGGGTTCCAATGGGCACAGAGACATTTGTCTTGACTACCACATTGACATTCCCTGACTGCCGAGGCTGAAGATCGTTTATAATCCAAGATAAGGTGTCCATCAACACAGAAGCATTTGGGATAGAGGATAAATATTCGAGCTCCTCCGGCAGGGCGAACTTGATTTCAAAATCAGCGGGTTCCGTGCCTTTGTTTTTATAAGTAAGGGTAATGGTGTTCTCAAAACCAGGACGAAAGGGTGTCGAATTGGTGATCACTATTGATCCATCATAGATCCCAGGGATGTAATGTATGCCAATTGCCAGTTGATCAATTGATCCGGTAACATAGATTGGTGGTGTGGTTACATAGGCATATGACGGAGGAGTCGCAAAGATGGTGTCAGACGGGGCTTCCAGGCTGTAAAGAGTGAAGGTTCCATCCGCTTCTGTGGTGATAGAGTTGTGCGATGCCTTTTTACTAACGATGATATTTTCAAATCCTTCTTCATCACCATCCTGCAGCGCATTTTCATTTTTATCATTAAACACTGTACCCGTATACGACAGAAGTTGGAGATCGGAAATCGGCCGGGACCAAAGGCCTCCGTTAACAGCCAGGTAAATGACATCATCAATCACCTCTACATCACGCGTCTGAAAATCTGCAAGTCCAAGATTAAAAGGTTGCCAGGATTGAGCATTATCCTGGGAGATGAAAACGCCATGTCCGAAAGCGGAACCGATTAACACATTTCCAATATGAGATAAGGCATTAATTTCCTCCGTTGGTGCAAAAACGATTGGATTAGGATCATCAACTATAAATTCCTCCCATGTAGAAGAACCTGGAGATAAAACCACATTACCATTACCTATGTTGGCATATGTATATCCATCTGCACGATGCAGCATACTTATATCCTCAACAATATGTGTCCAAAGATCATAACTGATATCGACCCAGGTCGAACCATCCGTTGATTCAATGACCGCACCTAAATCTCCACTGACCACATAGCCGGTATCGTCATAGGAAACAGCCGTTATAATATCATTGTTGAGTTCATTGAGTTCATCAAATACATCCCATGTCACTCCGAAATCATCAGAGAAATAAACATTAGGACCACCAGGTGCGATATTTACAAAAAATAGGTTGCCACAAGCAAAGATCTGGCCGAAATTATCATAAGATGGCCTGTTAAATAAAGCAGCCGGCACAGTGTACCAAAGTTCACCACCATCGTCGGACCGTTTCAAAACATCATTTTCATAAGCCATTAAATGAATCCCATCAGCAGTGACCAGGTTAGTATAGTCTGTCAGTTCATCCCACGTATTACCGGATTCATGTTTAAAAATCTTTTCGTTAGCATTTATCCAAAGCTTATCATCGCCTGAAATTATTTCTTTGCAGTCCGCAGCGTTGAATCCAGTGTTATATTGTTGAAAGGTTTGAGCAATATCATGACTCAACCATACCCCACTTGATCCTTCAGCATATTCAAGCCGAAAAAAAATATCCTTTATATACTGAAACCGGTAGATAGAGGGATCATTGGAAATCAAACTCCAGTGAGCTCCCTGGTCTGTGGAATGGTAGATATTAAAATGGTCGCTATGACTAAAATTCCCTGCAGATAGAAAGAGATTCCCGGCATCACCGGAAATCGTTGGGACTTCCGAAAAAAAGTGCTCTAATGTATCGGTCTTTTCCCAGGTTACACCATCATCATAGGAGCGGTAGAAATATCCTTCCAGAGGAGGATTATCCGTATCAAACTTGTAGAGTATGTCATCCACACTCATTGCCGTAAAGAAAATGACAGAGTCAGGGATAGGAGGAGATGTATAGATGACATCCCAGGTCGCTCCAAGATCAGGAGATGAAAATAGTTTGTCAAAACCTACACCCATTAATTTATCCTTGTGGAAAAAGATATTTAATATCTGGGCAGGGGGATAGCCGTGGATCGTATACGTTCCCCCTTTATTGACGGAACTTGCAGGCACGTCCTGATCAATAATGACAATAGTATCACCTTTCACCACATGGTTCCTTTTCCAGCCCAAGGGATTAAAAGCAAATGGATAGATACTTTTCCATGTCAGCCCGTTATCATCAGATCGATAAGCAGCGGCGTATTCCGATAAACCAAAGTTGATGTTAAACAGATACAGACTGCCGTTGGATTCATGTACGTGATTGACAGTAGAAATACTATCCGGCAATGGAATCTGGTTCCAGGAATTTCCTTCATCAGTTGAAACAAAGAGCCCGGCATTGGCGATCATATAGATCTTATCCGAGCTATAGCTATAATGAAGAGGATGTCCTGTTTCCGGACTTCCGATATATTCCCACTGAGCTTGCAGCGAAGAAAATGAAAGGAGTAAAATGGCGCATTGGAGACATAGCCGGAAAGTTGGTTGTTTTTTCATTTCGCGAGGCCGGTACAATTTGGTTAAGAGGGTAAAGGATACACGGCTATGTTAAAACTACATTTTACATCACATTATTTTTCCAAAGAATACTTTAATGTAACTCAGACGGCAAATCAGGGAATTAAACCAATCAATGCTCCTGCATACCTCACCCCTCGTCCTATCTTTTGATCCTGCACATAACTCACCCCCGTCTCTTTTTGTCACGTGATATTTAGTACGCTATTGATTTTCTGAAGGGGAGATAAGATTTGTCAATAGTGCAAGAGGCATATGTATAAAAAGTAAATATACTGAGAGTGGGCCCTATGCCCTATGCTCTCTGCTCTCTGCTAGTTTCTCCACCATCTCTTGTGTAAGCGCATCAGAACTCACGCCATAGCCATTGACCAATATTCCTTTCAGGTCATATTTTTCAGAAGAGATCGCATAGAGGATACTTTCATCATCCACATCTGAAGGGCCGAAGAAGCGGAACACTTTGTCGATATCAAAATCATGTGGGTGCAATTGGATTGTATTGTCCCGGCAGTCGAGACAATTTGACTGGAGATTGAAGTCTTCAGTGTATCCTTGTTTGCGCAGTGCCTCCATAGCCTGTAGCAACGTGTCGTATTGTTCCATATTCATTGTCTTAAGGGCGCCACTAATAACCCCATGACTATTAATTATCTGTGTTGATTGTTAGCTTATTATAAAAGGATTAACTCTTTTTTAGATAGTTATTAGAAGCGCCCTTAAGATATGGTATTTAAACCATCCAGATCCATTTCAGTTTAGGGGAAAGCGGATAAATGTCTTTGCTTGCATGGTCCAAAACCTTAACTTAGGAGTGTCATACTGCAGGTATGGCACGGGTTTAGATACAGTAGCATTGGATTAAGCAGGAATGGACCATTTTATCATTGATACCATAGATTTTCAGGTAACACAGCTGGATTTTTTTATCCGCCTGCTAGTTGCGTGTGGGATTGGATTGCTGTTAGGGCTTGAGCGGGAACATTCCGCGCTGATCAAGAAAGAACACATTTTCGCCGGAATCTGGACTTTTGTGCTGCTGGCCTGATGGGATTTACAGGGGCTGCGCTGCATTTCCTTTTATCCCCTGGGTATTTGTGGTGATCATACTGGCAGTGTTGACCCTGACCGGGATTTCTTACTGGATCACATCAATCAAAGGAGATATCGGAAGCACTTCGGAGTTGGCTGCTTTGCTGACGCTGATGCTGGGTGCCCTTTCCTTTTTGGGGTATATTGAAATAAGCCTTATGATCACCGTGATCGTCCTGGTCATTTTGTCCGCAAAGGTGCAGTTGATGAACGTGATCGGTCGTATCACGCAGGAAGAAATCTATGCACTTGTTCGCTTTGTCATCATAGCCCTTCTGATTTATCCATTCCTGCCGGACGAAAATTATGGACCATATGATGTTATCAATCCAAGTGAAATCGGATTGGTGGTTATACTGACATCAGGCGTTGGGTTTCTGGGCTATGTGTTAATGCGTGTGTTGGGGGCAAACAAAGGGGTATTGCTGACAGGAATAATCGGAGGACTGGTGTCCAGCACGATGGTGACCTGGGTATTTTCTAAAAAAAGCAAGGAACAAAGCACATTAAATGCGCTCTATACTTCAGCCATCCTGGCGGCCTGTACGATTATGGTGGTGAGGGTTTTTCTATGGGTGTTTCTTTTCAACAAATCCCTCCTGGCTGGTTTGATGGTGCCGTTGAGTATACTATTGCTTACAGCCGCGGGTGCAACTATTTATTTTTATATCAAAGACAAGAAGACGAATGGCAAGGAAGAAAGCATGCCACTGGGAAAACCGCTGGAGCTGACCAATGCCATGTGGTTTGGAGTATTGTATGTGGCTATCCTGTTAGTGATCAGCTATGCAAATGATTATCTCGGCAATGAGGGATCTATATCACAACAGGTATTGCCGGATTATCCGATGTGGATGCGATCACCATTTCTATATCGAAGATGTCTGCTGTTTCTATTTCAGTCATCACCGCGCAGAATGCCATCTTGCTCGCAACATTAGCCAATACGGCGGCGAAGTTTGCGATCGCACTTTGGGCGAGTAGTAAGGAAATGAGAAAGCACGTGATGGTGGGTTATGGTTTGATATTTGTGGCTGCGCTTGTTGCTTTTGGAGTGCTCAATGTGTGAGAGCGTAAGAGAGTAAGAGAGTGAGAGAGCGAGAAGAGTGCTACATGCCGTTGAAAACGGCTACGATGATATTGCCTAGAACATGCTTTTTTTGATCTGACGTACGCGGACGCAGTTCAAACTACGCCCAACTTGTTTTTTTTTAATTTATCAACCCATCAACCCATCAACCCATCAACCCATCAACAAATCAACCCATAAGCTTATAAGCACATGCTTCGACTGGTTCGACCTGCTTGCCCACCATCATCTGCTACAGCTCACCAACCGTCCGCTCAGCACAAGTAAGCCAATAAGTTCCATATAAGCCACTTCAGGAAACAAACTTGAGCCCCACGATAGAAGCAATCAACGTGGTCATAAAAAACATACGCCAGAAAGTAGCGGGCTCTTTAAAGACAAAGATGCCGATGATGACGATGCCTGCAGCACCGAGGCCTGTCCATACGGCGTAGGCAGTACCGACCGGAAGGGTCTGGGTGGCTTTATATAACAGGTATACACTCAGGACCAGGCAGATGACAAATGCACCGAACCACATCATGTAGGCATTGCCGGTAGCCGTCTTGAGCTTGCCGAGGGAGGTAGCGAAGCCTATTTCAAACAGGCTGGCGATGATGAGGATGATCCAATTCATAGGTTTTGCAGGTAGTTGACAGTTCTAAGATAAGAAACCTGATCCTCTTGGACGAGAATGTGAGAGCGTGAGAGACGTGAGAACGTGAGACGCAAGAGAAGGTGAGTAAAAAAATTACAATGCGGATAATTTTCAATGCCTCTTTGGCCTTTATGTCATTCAACCCTCTCACGCTCTCACGCTCTCACGCTCTAAGACTTCGGGAATACTTGATTAAATTTGCACGATCATTGAAAAAAAACGAATCCTATGTCACTCGAAAACACAATCAACGAAGACCTCAAGACAGCCATGAAGGCCAAAGACCAGGTCTCCTGCGCGGTATACGTGCTATCAAATCAGCCATCTTGCTCTTCAATACCTCCGGCGCCTCAGAGGGCATGGATACCGAAAAAGAAATCGCACTATTGCAGAAACTGGTGAAGCAACGCCAGGATTCACTGGATATCTATGAAAAACAAGGCCGTGAAGATCTCGCCGTCATCGAGCGCGAAGAGATCGAAGTGATCATGCGCTACCTGCCCAAGCAGCTCAATGAAGATGAGTTGAAAGTAGCCATCAAGGATATCATGACTCGCCTGGGCGCAACAACAATGAAAGACATGGGCCGTGTGATGGGTGAAGCATCAAAAGAATTTGCCGGTAAAGCAGATGGGAAGACGATTTCGATGGTGGTGAAAGCGTTGCTTTCTTAGCATGGTAAATGGAATGAGAATAGATGTAGAAATTTCGCCCGGCTTCGCCGGGGTAGCGGGGGTTTGGGCTAGCCAAAGAACTCTTGCTAAACCGACTCTTGAGATACACCCTAAAGCCGAGGGCAATTGAGCATTTATCATTCTTTAAAATGGTTTTGATGAGGCATCTGTCCTTTTAGGCCTCTTCTTTGAGCCCCTTTGGCCTCTCAGCCTTTTCATTGATCAACATTAACCATTAACAGTTACTTGATACCATCGCTATTCATTAAATCGTTGTTATACTTCCTGAAATAATGCATTGCAAATTGATCTGCTTCAAGCACATACTTTTTATTGTTGTTCTCAATGAGCATTACCATATGCATCGGGCAGGGAGACTATGTGCCGACCAAAGTGCCAGCTAAGTTTGAAAAAGAACTGGCAGAAGCTGTGCTGATGGCAAACGGAGGTCAGGCAGAAACAGCTATCAGTATGATCGAAGACATGATCGATAAATACCCGACCTGGACTACTGCAAGAAAGGAGCTGAGTAAAATCTATTATGAATTAGGCCAGAAGCAAAAAGCTGTTGACCAACTGGAAGCCATGCTGGCCATTGATACTACTTCCCAACTGCCTGAACTCTATTCACTCGGACGCATCTATGAAGGCATCAGCGAACCAGAAAAGGCGTTGGCTTGCTATGATGCGCTACTCAAGAAGAATCCTGCTGATAAAGCTCTTGCTGACCGGGCTACAGCAAGTAAACTAGCACTGGAGAAAAAAAGAGACTTGTGGAAGAGCAACGATGCCATACAACTCCAACCGTTTGACTCAGACATCAACACACCAAACCATGAATTCCTCGGCAGATGGATGCTCGATGGACAGACCATGGTCTTTACACGCCGGGTCTTTACCCAGGAGGATATATTCTTTGCTTCTTTTGACAGCACAGCCGGATTGTGGCGGATAGAAGAATTTACTTTCAACTCACCACAGAATGAAGGAGCACACGCCCTATCTCCTGATGGTAATTATTTGATATTTAGTTCGGACAACAGACAGGATGGACTCGGGAGTTCGGATTTGTATTTATCCTTTAAACAAAACGGACAGTGGACCAGACCAACCAATATGGGCCCTGCATTCAACAATGCTGCGTGGGATGGACAACCCTGTTTCGGCCTGGATGGTTTGACTTTATTCTATGCCAGTGCTCGCCCGGGTGGCATGGGCGGAAGAGATATCTGGTATGTGTATCAACTCTCGGCAGGTAAGTGGTCCAATCCAATTAATGCAGGTCCTGCCATCAATTCTGCCGGGGATGACGAAAGTCCGTTTGTGCACTATGATGGACAGACCATGTACTTTATGCGCAATAGTAAGGAGGGATTGGGTGGCTATGATCTGTATATAACCAGGAAAGGTATTGATGGTAAATGGCAAAAAGCGGAGAACATGGGATCGCCCATCAACACGGGTGCGGATGAGGGCGCATTGACAGTTCATCCAAACGGAAAGACAGCGATCATCACGCGGATGACCGAGGATGCGAAGAATGATTTATTTGAATTTGAACTACCCGAAAAATTCAGGTCAGCACCACTGCAGGCACTTACGGTCACTATCACAGATCAGGGAACTGCACAACCTATCAGAGCAAGAATCGAATTGTTTGAAATCGGCGAATCTGATACTATTCGGTTTTCGCAGTGGGCAGATAATGATGGAAAAATTTCTGCTGTCACACGCAGGAATGTAAGCTATGGACTGATGGTATCAGCAGACGGGTATATCATGTATTCTGCAAACCTTGAGCCTGATACATCATCACGGCGTGAACTGGACATCAAGATGATACCGATCGCCAATGCGCAGGAAAAAGTGATCGTGCTGCAGAATATATTCTTTGAAACCGGTTCCGCAGAACTGCTTCCCACCTCTGATCCTGAATTGAATAAACTGCTTTGGACCCTTCGCAAGAATACGGAGATGAAAATTGAAATTCGTGGACATACAGATAATGAAGGGGATGATAAATCCAATCAGGTACTCAGTGAAGCACGTGCCAAGGCTGTGTATCAATACCTGCTAGGCAGAGGGATTGATGGAGGAAGGTTGTCGTATAAGGGATTTGGAGAAACGCAGCCTATAGCCGATAATAAAACAGAGAAGGGAAGAAAGCAAAACAGGCGCACTGAATTTACCATCATAAAATAACAAACGATCATGATCAAAATTGCCATGATTTGCCTTGTCATCATACCGTTGTGCATGCAGGCGCAGGATCATGATGTTTCATTCATCGCAATGACTGAAGGCATCAATACTGTTGACAATGAAGAACTAGGACGATGGAACCTCGATGGGAAGTCACTTATATTTACCCGGTTAACCAAGGAAAGGGTTGGACTCAATATTGCCCAATTTGATAATGCGGGTAAAATGATTTCTGTAGGCGCTATTCCTTTTGATGCCATCTATAATGGCGGCGGTCACACACTATCTCCTGACGGAAAACATTTGGTATTTACATTGTGTGGCAGGCAGGGTGGAATGGGCGGATGCGATCTTTATACATCTGAACTCATAAAAGGAGTATGGACTACTCCAAAAAACTTGGGCACTGATGTAAATTCTTCTGCATGGGATAGTCAGCCGGTTTTTGGGCTTGATGGGCAGAACATTTATTTTGCCAGCACAAGAACCGGAGGATTTGGAGGGACCGACATCTGGATGACGCGACAGATTTCACCTGGAAAATGGTCCCAGCCAGTAAATGTTGGTGCAGGGATAAATACGATAAACAACGAAGGAAGCCCTTACATCCATTTTGATGGACGTACACTTTATTTTATGCGGGATGGAACAACTGGCTTGGGTGGATACGATTTATATTTCGCTCAACTCGGGATCAACGATCAGTGGAAGAGAGCTGAAAACATGGGAAACGAAATAAATAGTCCGGCAGATGAAGGAGGACTTGCCATACACCCTAATGGGAAGACAGCCATCATCACCAGATTTACCCCTGACCGTCAAAATGATTTGTTTCAGTTTCAATTGCCTGAGAAATTCAGTTCAGCACCGCTTCAAGCTTTAAATGTCGTGGTCAAGGATATGCAAACCCATAAACCAGTGAAGGCCAGACTGGAGATCTACCAGGTTGAAGCATTTGATACGACAAGGCTATCCCAATGGGCAGATGACCAGGGAAAGATAGCAACACCTATACTTAGAAATAAAAGTTACGGGGTGATCGCCGAAGCTGAAGGATATATTTTGTATTCAGCCAATCTTCCGGGGGAAAATTCAGATGTACGTAATCTTGAAATCAAGATGATCTCTCTTGGCTCTGCAAAGGATCAGGTCATTGTATTGCAAAACGTATTTTTGAATCGGGATCTGCAGCCATTCTGCCCGCGTCTGTTCCGGAACTTAAAAAAGCTTTGTTGACCTTAAAGAACAATGTGAATATGGGAATGGAAATCAGGGGCCACACAGATGATGTTGGTACTGAAAAATACAACTTGGCGCTAAGCGAAGCCAGGGCAAAGGCTGTCTACGATTACCTCGTCTCCGGAGGAATTGAACCATCAAGGCTGAGCTATACCGGCATGGGAGAAACGCAGCCTATAGCGGATAACAATACTCCAGAAGGAAGGAAGCAGAATAGGAGGACGGAGTTTAAGGTGATTGCTAATTAAGTCTAATTCGGTCCCTGAGCTTGTCGAAGGGAGGAAAAATGCACACTCCCTCTCGCTGCCACTTCGCTGTGCGAAGTGGGCAGCGAGAGAAGAGGTCTTCGTTTTATACCCTTCGACAAGCTCAGGGACCGAAAAAATTTTTCGATAAGAATATCTTCTGATGGGCTAAGGGACCGAAAAATAATTTTCGATAAGAACATCTTCTTAGAAGCTCAGGGACCGAAAGGAATTTTAATTATTACCCCTTTTTCTTCTTCGCTTTCGCGGCTTTGATGCTATCTATCTTGGTTTGATTAGGTGCATCATGCTTTGGTGCCTCGTTTCCACCTCCCTCGTGATTCGTGTACTTCTCATCTTTGGATAATGAGTCAGCTATATGCACAATGGAATCTGCTCGCACACTATCCATCCTCGTCACACTGGAGTCCTGAGGTGTGGCTGATTTGATCTCAGCACTATTTTTTCGCATGCCATTACAGGTCAGGAGAGAAGAAAAAATAAGGATGGTATTAATCGAGAATAACCAGTTTTTCATTGTGTAGGATTTGGGTGTTTGAACGGATAGAAAGTATATAAGTGCCGGGAGCCAATACGCCTTTGTTGAATGTCAACCTGTTTTCGCCTGCCTTTGGTGCATCCCGATACAGTAACCTGACGAGTCGTCCGTCGGCATCAAATAATTCGATTTGGATAGGTTCACGCTCCGTCATGGTAAATACGACCTGGAGAAGATCGTACACCGGATTAGGGAATACACGAACATCTTTACCAATCGACGGTTCATCGGTGTTTACTATAGAACCACCGGATACTTCGGCCACCCAGGTTTTGTATGTATTAAAAGCATTCTGACTATTGATATCTGCACCATAGCAACCGGCAAGCCAGATCCTTGGGTCTGCACTATTGTGTCTGCGGGAGATACCGGTGTAGTCGCCCCAGCGCTCCACATTATCACTCAAGAAATCCACGAAAGTCTCTCCTTCCTTGACCAATGCAGATGGTGACCAGGTGAAATCCTGATCGCAATTGACGACTCTCACCTGAGGATATGTGTCTTCGGAGCTTCTCAGAAAAGCAATCATCACGTTAGGACTGTTTGCGGTTTTTGAAAAGGAAGCTACTGCCGGATAGGCATAGTCATAACTGCCTTGCAGGCCAAACATGTCAGAGGCTATTTCGAGATCGCTTACATACAGCCGCTGGTAGTTGATTCCATTCCATCCATCACCGATGTCGGAATGAAAAACAAAATGTAGGATACCATTGAGATAGAATGCACTTTGAATACGGCAATCCCCGTTGTCGAGCTGATCAGAAGACCCTGCCTGAAATGCATCGGCGGCAGGACTGTATGCAGTGGTGCTGATGGCAAAACTATTGAGTGCAGGCGTGCCACTCATGTCATCGGTGAGATCCCATAGTATGATTTCATTGTCACCTGAGGATTCGCTGCTGACAAAGTACATGCCGGGACCGTAATTGCCCTGATGACCAAAGGAAGCGGGCACTAATGAGAATGCGTCAAAGGCGGTAGAGGTCAGTCCGGACCAGTATTGCCAGTCCAGACTCTGGCCTGCATAGCCAGCTGCTTTCGGAATCTGGTAGATAACGGATTGATTAAATGAATTGCCGGCAAAGAGATTTCCGGTGATGTAGATTTCATTATTTGAAACACCGAGGGCGGGATAATCAAACCAGCAATTATTGTTGAGAGGATTGCCGGTGAGTGTGTAGGTCCACCAACCATCCTCGGGATTATTTGATTTTGAAAAGACACAAGCACCTTGGTGGTATTCGCATTAGAACCATGGAGTAGTACCAGGACAAAACGATCAGCGCCACTGTCGTAGATCACCTTTGGATCGTAGATCGAGGCTGTAAGGGAATTGTCATTGAAAAAGTCGCTCCAGAAATCAAAATACAGGAAGGTCCCGGAGCTGTTATAATATTCAACGCCATCATTATTGGCGGTGATGATAAAGCCTCCATTGGAAATAGCCATTGAATTGTCCGGAGGTGTGCTCTCGGTAGACCAGTTGGCTTCGAAGTCGGTGCCGATGACCGGATTGACAGCACGCCCGCCTTTCTCGGTTTCGGGCACTGCCAGCATCGAGCTTCTTTTCAGCGCAGCTTTTTCTTGTTTGATCTGCGCCACCTTTTCGGTGTAATGTTTACGGCTGGTAATATTCCTGACGGAGATGGCCCATTTGTCTCCCGCGACGCTGTGGTCTATCGAAGCAGTCAATGGAGCGGTAAGGATAGCAGAAGCGACGGCTGCATTTTGCGTCTCAATCTGGGTACCCTGGGCAGGTTTGATTTTCATTTCCTGGGCGTTGATCCATCCGATGATCAAGGTGCAGCACAGGGAGATAATTAGTGGTTTGTAGGACATGAGGTATAGTGGGCTTGGTGAGAATCCATTTAACGGCTCGAAGATAGAGTTTATGCGTTTGATAATATGGGTGAAATAATCCAATTCTTTAATAAATTTATCCGAATAAACGAGATGCCAGATACCAGACACGCAGACTTGTAGTGAGCGGAGTCGAACTATGCCAGACGTATTGTTTTGGGATGCCGGACTTATTTTTAGATGCCAGATACCAGACACGCAGATACCAGACGTACTATTTTGGGACACCAGATGCCAGATAAACATATCAACCCATAAACATATCAACTCATAAACCTTCACATGAAATATATCCTCTTCGCACTGACATTAACCACTACGATCTCCCTCTCCAGCCAGATCTCCTTTGTCGACAAAACCAACTTTGCCGGACTCGGAGGCAGCCACCTGAACAACGGACTGGCACTCGGAGACTATGATGGCGATGGCCGGGAAGACCTGTATGTCTCTGCACTCAATGGCGGTCCTAACAGACTCTACCGAAACCTGGGAAACTTTTTATTTGAGGAAGTTTCCGTTCAGGCGGGCGTGAACTATGCGGGTACGAGCAAAGTGAGTAGCTGGGCGGATATCGACAATGATGGTGATGCAGATCTGTATGTAGGTAATCGTGATGAAGCTGATCTCCTTTATATCAATCAGGGCGATGGCACATTCCGGGAAGAAGGAGCTTCAAGGGGTATCTACAATCTCTTTGCGGCCTCCTCGGTTTTATTCTCGGATATCAACCGCGATGGTTGGCTCGATCTTTATATCGGCAATGTCAACAATCCTAATGTACTCTATATCAATAATGGTGGCGGGTACTTTACGGATCATACACAAGCCAGTGGTGCCGGTGACCAGGCGGTGGCGATGGGATCCGTGTTTTTTGATTTTGATCTCGATGGGGATGATGATCTCTACCTGACGCATGATGCGCAAGTGCCGTATATCCTTTTTGAAAATATGGGAGACATGACGTTCACAAATATTTCAGCGGATGCTAATGTCAACTATGCCGGCTTTGGTATGGGAGCTGATGTTGGTGATTTCAATCTCGATGGGCATATGGATATCTATATCACCAATCTATATGACAATGTATTGTATCAAAATATGGGTGATGGTACTTTTGAAAACGTTGGTGAAGCATTTGGTGTCAATGATCCGGGCATGGGATGGGGTAATGTATGGGGTGATTTTGATAATGACAGGTTACCGGACATCTATGTAGTCAATGACTATTATTTTTCACCTTATGAGAATGTATTGTATCGAAATACAGGCGCTGGTTTTGAAATTGCTTCTGCAGGAGATCCTTGTGAAAGTCCGTATGCGGGGTATGCAACAGTTGCTACTGACCTCAATGATGATGGTCTTCTGGATTTGTTAGTAGCCAACAATGGTGCTCCGGGTGTGCAGTTGTTTCAGAACACCACGAGTGATCCTAAACATTACATCAGTTTCTATCTGGAAGGTGTGGAGTCCAATCGTGATGCGTTGGGTGCAAAGTTGGAGGTGTATACTGCTGCAGGTATTCAGTACGACCAGGTGATCGGGAACAGTGGCTGGGCGGCAGACAATGGCCGCTGGATCCATTTTGGTCTGGCGGATCAGCAGATGGTGGAAAAGGTCATCATCCGATGGCCTTCAGGTGCAGTGCAGCAAATCGATGGATTGGATGTGGATCAGAAGTATAGGATACGCGAAGGCGAAGGTGTGATTTCTGCTGTGAAAGAAATAAACAATCCAATTAAATCCTGCCAGATGATAGCTAGAGATGATGAATTGACTCTTTCTTTTCCAACAATAAACGAAATTAAGTCATTGACCATTTCGGATATGTCAGGCAGAAATATTCCCGCAACTTATACACGATCGGAGGAGGAAGTGAATGTTGCACTGCCATCGTTGCCATCAGGAATTTATCAGGTGATGGTGGTGCAGGAGGATGAGTTGTGTGTCCAGATTCTGGCATCGGGGTGGAATAAGATAATATCGATGTCATTTTTAAAAATCAGATCAGCGAAAATTATCTTTTAAATAATTCTCCGATATCTGCGTTCCTTGCATTACGTTTATCTTTTTTGAACGCATACTTCGACTACGCTCAGCACAAGGATTTCGCTGATGCATTTTAGAAATGATTAACGCTGATAGGCATTGACCTATAGTCTTACGAATTTCCGCATGCCCACGATGACCTGATTTTCTCTAAGCAAGAGATTGTATACACCTTGAGCCAGATGGGAGACGTCTATAGCCTTACGGTTCAACAGCGATGATTGTGTGATGGTTCGGCCCAGGTGATCAATAATTTCATACTCACTGATACGATCGAAATCACTTTCTGCCATGGTCAGTGTGAGGAGACTATTTGTTGGATTCGGATATACATCAAAAGCCATCAGGTCCTTTACATCCTTTGTTCCGACAGGCTGCCGGATGATCATATTGGCTTCATTGGTCAGGATGGGATCATTGAAATCAAAATAGATACGAGCCTGGTTGGGAATATTCGTCTCATAATCATATTCAGGAAGCGGTTTGACCCTGAATTTAAAAAATCCGTGAGACGCTGGTTCGTTGGTTGAACTGTCAGGTAGTAGTATGTCATCAAAAAGCACCACTAATGCCGGGCCATCTGAAATGAAATGAGTATAGGTCTGGCTTGCGCTCAGCATTTCCAACGTACTCAGGTCCAGTTTAGGTGAGAGCGGATCTATCACGCGAATATTGAAAGCGGTATCTGTGCCGGTATTCTGAAAGCGGATATGGTAATAGATATATTCTCCTTTATCGACAGTTTCTGCTTCTTCGCCATACTCGTTGAAGGTTCGCTTATCATTTGGATCATAGGATCCGATGTTCTCCTGGCATTCTGTATAAGTAGATCGGGATTCTCCACATTCATTATCATCCTGGAGTGTACCTGTAAGGCAATGCTCCATGCCCAACTCAGCATCACAGGATAGCTTGAAGAATATGTAAAAATTGATTTCATCATTGACGGCCATCACTCCCAGGTCAAATACCAGGATGCTGTCGCCGACAAGGGTGTAAGGAATAGTGGCTGAGGTGAACTCAAAGAATGGATCCAGTTTTACGGTCAGTGTAGTGCCGAGGGTGGATTGGGGTCCGGTATTTCGAACACGGAATGAATAGTAATTGTCGAAGCAACGACGGAGAAGGGGCGTTGAAAAATCAACTTCAAGGTCCGCGCAACTCGAAAGAACAACGGCCTGGAAATCCTGGTCAATATTCGGACTGCTTTCATTCACGGCCACCTGATAGGCGGCGTCGCATAAGTCCCAATGCGTATTGAGAGGTTGGCTACTGATGGTATAATTTCCTTCCGGAACAGAGAATGTAAAGTGACCTTCACTATTCGTCGTTGTGATTCTCAGGTAATCGTCACCCTCTACTTTCACCTGCCAGTATTTTAATCCAGGATCTAAGGTATCTGTGATACAATCCTGATCAGACGTATGATGGACGGACCCTGAAATAAACTGAGGATAAGACAATGGTTTGGTGGAACGGAATACTTTGGTTTGATCCACAATCACATACAAGTGTTTATTTGATGCTACAATATACTTACGAGTACCATCCTGAGGGAGGCCGATAATCGGGTAGGTTTCAATCTCCTCACCATTGAAAATATGATATTGTCCTGATCCGATACCAATTACATCCGTACCTGAAGAAATAAGGACATAGCTATAAGTCAATTCATCATAAAGGCCTACAAACGTTGATCCTTCGCCAAACCGAAAACGATACAGGCCCGTTTGGGTTCCGCTAAATATATCTTCAACAACAAAGTAAATCGTACCATCATCCATGATGGTGCCACCATATACATCCAATGCTTGAAAATCGCCCAGCGATTGAGTCTCTGTAGCTCCGGATACTAAGTTGATTTTGGTGACTCGCGCATCATAATAGAATTCCGCCATCAGCAAATAATTATCCACCAGCTTTACCAATGGCTGATCGAAAAAATAAGGGGTAACGAATCGTTTCCAATCCTGACCATTATTGACCGTCACAAAGCATTCATCATATAATCCTCCAAACACGACCAGTATATTGTCATCCAGGACTTGCAGACCATAAGCAAAAAAAGGTAACTCACTTTCAGGAAGTGGTATCGTCGTAAAACTGACTCCATTATCCATAGAATATTGAATCTCACTATCTCTATTGAGATAGAGCCCTCCATTTGGAGAATACTGAATCACATAATTGGCTCCTCCACTGGAGTCCATTTCTATCCAATCCGGATCAACGGTATTTTTATGAAATAATGCACTAGAGGTCAGCAATGCATGATGTCCCTTCTGCGATTCGTTGATCGTATGCAAAAAGGGATAGTTTATATCCGGACGATGTTCCTCCCATTGACCGGAGCCAGCTGGCTGGACAATATAAAAATCGCTAGCATTGTCATTCAGGTAGATATCGCTGTCAGGACTTACCCAAATATTATCTTTTTCGTCAATAACATCACTGCTTGCTATGATGTTCCATGTGAAATCACAACCGGTAGATTTATAAATCCGGTTTTCAGTTCTAAAAAAGTAATGATCTCCTTCTACAAAGAATTCGGTGGAATAGTTAAAATTTGGAATAATGCTTTGGGTCGAACCTTCACGCACGATCACCTCATCTTCTTTAATGAGATAATAGCGGTCATCATCACATATGAGCACCTGACCACAGGGATGATAGGTGAAGGATGCAATGCTAAGGTCGAGTGATTTATTGACGATCCGTTCGCCTTCATTCGTGAAAATGGAAAGATTGTCTGAGGCTCCTGCGGTGTGATGCAGTATAAAGTGATGATCAAACTTAAAGAGGTGGGCAGAATGATCTACGATGTTTTCGCCAAACGTAAACATCGTGACAAAGGTCTTCCCTTTATCCAGGCTGTAGCCGAAAGATTGATCCTGGAAGACGAATAGTGTATCGTTTTTGATAAAACTGGCTTCCACTTCTCTCCATCCGCCATCCATGCTCATTTTATGCCAGACACCATCCCTCCGGACGAGATGCACACCATACTCCGGTTTCAAAACCGGGGTGCCATCGCTGAAATACTGGATGTCAAAAAGACGAGAACTTACCGGCAGAGCAGTCTTCGTCCAGGTCTGTCCATCAAGTGAGGTATAGATACTCTCGTTATCATTTGCGGCCTGGATAAAAAACTCTCCGATCGGTGACTTCCGGATAACTGAAATATTAAAGTCGTTAGGACCAGTTAGTTCTTCGAAAGTCAATTGACCAAAGGAAATGGCTTGAATACTGAGCAAGGAAAAGAGTAAAAGAGGTTTCATACACTTGGGATTTAAGATATAACTGATACTTGGTTTAGGGCATCAGCAGCATGTGGTTTAATCGATATACCTGAAACCAGGTATGTAAATATAACCGCTAAAATCCATAATTCAATGAAATGCTCTTCACGGGATTCAAAAACGAATTGTATACACGCCTGTGGTATGGATAAGTTGTCCTGGACTGGAAATGATGCGGATTGCTTCTGGTAATCGTACCATGTTCAGTGACCCATAGGAATTCCATATTGCTTTCCCAGGAGATGGATAATGATTTGACTAGACGAAAATATATCCCAAATCCCGGAGTAAAACCAAAGCCATGGTTGACTTATACCATTCATACACCCGAAAGCAATTTTGGGGATTCTCTCTTATTCCTTTATCGGGTTGCTTGAAAATGATTTCATTCGGGGCATTGAGATTTGCAAGTTGAATGGCTGCTTCAAAATGGTCCTTATTGATATAGGCAGAATCCAACTTCAACTTATAGTGATCGTAAGTGCCAGCGCTCATTTCAGAGGATTTTGGAGGATATCATCAGGACGGAGCCGGCCACTCGATTAGCCATTGTTTTTATTCCTTCTCGGGCGAAATCATTTTATAAACAAGTCCAGCTAAGATTGCACCTACCACTGGCGCGACAATAAAAAGCCAAAGCTGTTCGATGGCCCAACCCTGGGCAAATAGAGCCTGGCTAATACTTCTCGCAGGATTTACGGAAGTGTTGGTGACAGGAATACTGATTAAGTGAATAAGTGTCAATCCAAGTCCAATAGCCAGTCCTGCAAATCCTTTGGCTGCTTTGGAATGAGTTGCTCCTAATATGATTATTAAGAACATAAAGGTCATTATGGTTTCTGTGACCAGGGCGGCAGTCAGACTATATCCACCAGGCGAGTGTTCTCCATAACCATTTGAGGCAAATCCACCAATTTCAAATCCTGCCTTTCCACTGGCGATAATGTAAAGGATGCCAGCTCCGGCAATACCTCCCAATACCTGGGCCGCCATGTAGGGAAGAAGTTCTTTCTTGTCAAAACGACCACCCATCCACAGTCCGATCGAAACAGCGGGGTTAAGGTGGCAACCTGAAATGTGTCCGATAGCATAGGCCATGGTCACTACCGTCAAGCCAAAAGCGATTGAAACACCTACAAATCCAATTCCTAATTCAGGATATGCTGCGGCTAAAACAGCACTTCCACATCCTCCAAGGACTAACCAGAAGGTTCCGATAAATTCTGCTATTACCTTTTTCATTTTCGTTGTGTTTTTAAGTTAGTATAAAGAACGGTCTGTTTTCTAGAATAACGACGAGGGATGCTTGAAGACAGGCCGACTGAGTTCGGGTTGTCTCCGGGGCATCTTCCTCCAAATTTACTTTTTTCTTTTAGTTGCCGAAGCTAAGTTTTGTTTGTGGGTCGGTAGCGAAGGCGAACCTTTGGCCTCCGTAGCTTGTGGTGGGTATAGATCGAAAGCCAGCGAAGGAGGCATTCTCTGTTGAGATTGCCCTGCTTATGAGCATTCGATATTAGTTCATGTCATTATTGATAAAATCGCTGCATGGGATTGAAATAGTATTACCAGCCTCTTTTTCTTCTTCTCTTTGCACTATCCCATTTGCGTCTTTCTGCTTTGTTATAATAACGAAGATAGATATCGTCTTGCGCTGTTGGTTCTAAATCCGTAAAGGTCCACTGTATGGTTTTCTGTGTGGAATCGATGCTGAAAATACTTGGAGCAACTTGTTCAATAGTTTCAATATCAATATCGTGAAGTTGGATCTTAATGGATGCCTTTCCAATGCTTTTATACCAACCGCTACCCGTTCTTAAGATGTAATTAAAATATCTAAAATCTCCGCCATATCCAAGACCTGAAGGCAATGTGTATACGACCTTTATTTGCCTTTTTGCCTGCCTATCGAATTTTACGTTCCAAACGTACCAGGGGAAATTTCCTTTTTCTTGTTGCTCTTTAAACTCGATCCAAAGTTTGGAGCCAAGGCTGGGTTTGGATTCTCTCCATTCAAATAGATCTTGCAAGGCCTTTTGAGTCTTTTGGTAGGTTCCAGGTGGATAAATGGTTCTGTTTCCTTTTTCTTTTATTCCGTTTGCAGCATAGATACTATCTCTTTTCCGTTGGTATTCATTATCAAAGTGGTAAACAGCCATATACTTTCTGTATACACTGTCCATTTCGGCGGGTACTTGAATATCCTTTTCAGTGAGTAACCTTTCGTCAACATATATTCTAAAATTACCCCGATCGGTTGGAGTATACTTGCCCATGGACCAATACTGAAAATTCATTTCAGGAAACCCAATCTGTATTTCAGTGGCATCACCGAAATTCTCGAGATTAAACGTGCATTCAACTTTTGCTGAGTCATTGTATATGTCTGCGAATACATACTCACTCGTCATTTGAATTTTGCAATCAGCGACCGTGTAAATACTATTGACAACGATGGGGTTAGGAGCGATGTCAGCAATTACCGGGCTACATGATAAAATTAATTGTATAAGACAGAATATTTGTTTCATCAGTTCTTTTAGATGGACTAACGGTCAAGTACATGCGTAGTGCAGGGTTTCATAGTGATTCACTGTCCACCCAGCGTAAAGTTTCAAGAGTAAAAATGCTCATTTTTAGCTGTTCAGCCCGCATTACGCTTATACAATGTTAGCGGTTCGTGCTACTGTTTGCAGGCATTGCTTCTATAACGTGTATTTCGTTTCCATCAGGGTCTTTTATCATGATAGTTTTTGCACCGTAGGGCATTCTGTCAATAATCGGTTGCTCGTATTTGCCTGATTTGTAATCGCTGCTCACTTCCATAAGCCTCTTCAGAAAAGCATCCATAGAAATTACCATAAAACCGAAGTGTACAAAACCAACATATTTTGGTCCTGAAGGTACGTCACTGATAATTTCAGTAGTGTCGTTGACCCACTGTGACAAATGGAGTTCAATACCATCACCAAATCTCAACCATTTTACAATGTATTGGGGGCTTGGAGGAAAGGGATACGGTATCGTGTCCGCCTGAAAGACTTTGGCGTAAAAATCTACACTACTTTCTAAATTCTTTACATCCAATAAAGTATGGTTATACCAGACAGTACTTTTTTGTGCTATCGCAAAGGATGTGATAAAGAACAAGAATAGAAGGAGAAAAGACTTTATCATTGGTTGATATTTTTCTTACAAAGTGTTGAAAACCGCAAAGCATGACCGCTAACGTACCGGGCTACCCGCCGGCAGGACTCGTGAGGGAGATCTGTGCCTGAGTAGCTTTCTTCAAATATAAGGACAACTTTGGTTGCGTGATTGCCCCTGCTGGTGGGTAGGCTATGTTAGGCACAGCTTTAGTGTGATTCAATTGGTTTGGTAAATGCTATTTTATTTTCTGTCCAGCTGGTAATATTGCCTGATGAATCCATTATATCAAATTTGACTTCAAAATTATCGCCTTCATTGAAGTTAAATGCACCGCCACACATTCCGCGACCGACTTTCAATACTCCATTTTCTTCTGGTTTCAAATAGCTTATAGTTGTTTTATTGCTAGCAAGACTTGTAACAGATGTCTTGATTAATATTTCAGATTGATCGGATGCTTGAAAACTAAAGTAAACGTAAGCCTCAGGTCCGCATCCAAATGCAATAAAAGTCTTTTTTAATTCCTTAGGTTTTGATACCCATTTCGGTTTCGAAATATCCCTTCCTTTTATAACCTTCCAGTTTGGGTATTCATATTTACCAGTAATTGAATTCCAATTTTTCGTTTCAGGACTTTGATTTTCAGGAATATTATCAATATAAATATGATATTCACGGCCAGGAATTAATTCTTTAACTGGTTTCAAAATTGCTTGAGTTAAACTGCCTTCTCCGATTATTATTTCTTCAACAGTTAATTCTACTTTTTCATCACCTGACTTAAGGTAAACAGGATATTTGAGGTTTAACTGCAATATGATTTTCTGACTTAGGGAATAACCATCTATAACAATTAAAGAATTCTCATATATCGTCTTACCATTAGGCCAAAAATCCATTCTTCCTAGTCCACAATCTGCATAAGATTTGGCTGACACCAATAAAACTACTGTAACTATAAATAATACTTTCATAAGTTGTGTCTAACACGGATATATACGCAACTCAAGGTACTACACATCTATTGATATTCAATGCTTTAATAGTGCGTTTTTCAATATATTCATTGCGTATAGCCAATCCGCTGTGCTGAGCGGGAGGACGAGAATCCGGGTGAGGCAGTCGAAGCATTTAGTTTTTAAAATATCCTTCTTCCCTCCCTATTCCTGCCCTCCCCACTCCTCCTCAACTCACTCCAGATATTAAGAGTTCACAGGATCGACATCACTTTAAATACACAAAACTGAAGGACGCTTCTAATAACTATCAAAATGAGCATTTTGTCTTTTATAATGAGCTGGCAATCAATATTGAAAATTAATTGCCATGGGGTTATTAGAGGCGCCCTAAAGACCTCATAGAAATCATGTACGTGGGACTTGCCGGAGAGGAACCGGACATATAAAACGATAAATGGAATAGCTGTAGGGGCAGGCAACTACCCTGGAGGAAGTGGATAGGTACTATAAACTTAATATCTCAACACCCATATCACCCCTTTATTTTTATCACCCCGCTTTTATACAAATGCAATGCCTGGTGTAAGATGAGATCTATAGTTATCATCGGCAGATCTTTGTGCGGGTCTACCCTGAAGATCTTCATGCGGGAACGCGTACCGGCTTCCAGTTGCGGATGATCCAGATGCTTTCCTTCGACCATCAAGAGATAGGGTTCGTCCGTTTTTTTATCGGTCCACAGATAACAAAACACTTTTTTCCGGTAACTGAAGCAAGGCATGCCATACTTCACCGTTTCGGTAATATGCCGACTCTGGGCGATGATCATACTGCGCATAGCGAGCATACAACTTCTGTTGGGCTCGTCCTGATTTAAATAAAAGCGATCAAGATCAGACAACATGCAACTAAATTACATGATTAATAATGTTTCACCCTCACTCCATGGGCGTACAAATCTCAACTAAAAAACCATCAGGATCCCGCACATAGGACACCGTCTGTCCCCATGGTTTGGTTTTCGGGTGTTCGACCATAGTGGCACCAGCGGCTATCGCATTGTTAAGTGTTTCTTCAACATTGAGTGTTGTAAATCCTATTTCAATACCAAAGGGTTTATTGGCCAGGCTGCTTTCCATAAAGCCATCGTGAAGGTTTGATCCTGCCAGCGAGATGGAAGCAAACGAAAGGGTTGTTTCACCGGCCAGGAGTTCTCCGTAGTCATTATCGGGGGAAATAAATTTACGTGCAAAGCCAAAGGCTGTTTCATAGAATGTAACGGATCTGGTCACGTCTTGAACGTAAAGGATGGTGTAGGCAAATTTGATCATTGGATTAGGTTTTAAATAAAGCAGGTTTTCAGTCTGTTTAAGTTCTGCAATCAAAGGGCAACTTTTCCCTTCCTGCATTTGATCAGAAAGAATGGAAACGAGTCTTCCACTTCACTGATTTCGTACAGTCCGGCAATGTCAAATGCTGCATGAACAGATGCAGTATCATAAAAGTACATTTTGACGCCATCAAATATCTCATAACGATCCTCACTGATCATTGGGCCCTGGCCATAGGTATGTGCTTTTTTCGAAATGGCCGAGAAGACCATGTATCCACCAGGAGCTAATTGGTGATAACAATCACTGATCATTTTTGCCCGTTCACTGCTATCCAGCAAATGAATCAATGCATGACAAAAAATACCATCATACTGCTGATGCTCAAACGGCATATCTGTAACAGAACCGTGGTGTATCAATAAGTCAGTGCCAAAATGTTTTTCGGCAAGGTCAATAGCCGTTTTTGATATTTCAATTCCGGTCACCGCCATGCCCTGCTCCAGGAAGATCCGGGCGTTACGACCATAACCAATTCCCGGGATCAGTATATTTTTCAACGAATGACTGACAAACAAATCCTTCGTCAGCATAGCTGATATGGAAGGCTCAAAACCCCACATCTCCTGTTTTTCACTAAAAATGGATTCCCAGAATTCGGGTTTTTGCTTTGTCATATTTCATGTGTAATCGCAATCAATTTACACCCTTTCTAAAATTCTTTTACAAGCCAGTACTAAACGACCCGACTTGGCCGTGGCGCATAGTACAGTATCATGGCACCGCAACTGAATGTTTTTGAATGCAGGAATGTAAGATCAATTCGTTCCCTGATATTTTTAAACAAAGGCAAGCCACCGCCGAGAATGATAGGCTGTACGCCAATTTGATATTCGTCAACGACACCAAGGTTTGACAGGGCTACAATCAGAGAGGGGCTGCCCACTAATATGTTTTTCCCTGGTTGTTGTTTGAGTGCCAGTATGTCTTCCCTAATGATCTCCTTCTTCAAGGTTGAGTTTTCCAACTAACATCCTTCAGCGTGCGCGAATACACGATCTTGGAAATATCATCGATCAGGACGGCAAAATCATCCATGGGTTTATTGCCGGTTGGATCTTTACGATCGCGGGCCAATAACTTTCCATGAGCTGGTAGGTGATCCGGCCGTATATCAGTGTGCCTGCATTTCGGAGGACGTCATTATAGTGCTCATGTATTTCTTCGTCTGCGATCCCGGCTGTATGATCGCAATATCCGTCGAGGGTCATGTTGAGTCCGGCGATTAATTTTCTCATCTTAGAAGTAAATGGAAGTGAATCTATTATTGTTTCAGCAAGGGTTCAGATGAATACAGTTGTACAACAAGATGCAAAATATTCCAGATTTGGCAATTTACTAACTCTGGAATAATTGAATCAAATGATATTCTGGGGATGTTGCCTGAGCAAAAGATGATTGTGCCTGACGTTGAAAACGTCTGCACAGAATCTTACCTGGTGCACGATTTCTTTGATTTTTCGTACGCGGTCTTAAGTCAACTTAAGCCCAACCTTGGTTTTTTGAAATTACCTGACGTTACAAACGTCTGCACAGACTATTACCCGAAGAAGGTTTTTTTTTGATTTTTCGTACGCGAGCTTAAGTCAACTTAAGCTCAACTTTGTCCTTTTACAGCGGCATGCGGCCACTATTAGGGCATGTAGGCATTGAGATAAATCTTTCGTGGTGGTACCCCCTTTCAGGGGGCAAAGGGGGGTCAGTTCTCAACTGATATGCTCCGGTTCCACAAAATACATATTGACCATTCCCTTGTGCTTGGCTTCGATCTTGCCGCGATAGGTGCAGTCAAACTTATCCTTCACTAGCTCATACGTATTCTCGCTGATATTGATTTTACCTGCTTCACTGTTTTGTTCCATGCGGGCAGCAAGGTTGACGGTGTCACCCCAGATATCATAGGCATACTTCTTCACACCTACGATTCCAGCGACGACAGGACCGGTGTGAATGCCAATGCGGATTTCAAAAGGCATTTCTCCGAGCGCTTCTTTTTCCATTTTGCGGCGATGCATGAAATCGCGCATTTCAAGGGCAGCCCTCACGATTTCCGTTGCGTGTGAATAATTGGACACCGGAAGTCCACTCGCACAGAGATAGGCATCGCCGATGGTTTTGATTTTTTCGATTTTATATTTCTGGATGATACGATCGAAGGCACTGAAGCAATGGTGAATCTCAGCTACAAGTAATTCAGCACTGATCTTCTCACTGATCGTGGTGAAGTCCTTGAAATCTGTCAGCATGACCGTCACCATGGTAAAGGCCTTTGCCTTGGCGGAGCCGGTAGTTTTCAATTCTTCCGCTACTTCTTCAGGCAGGATATTGAGCAGTAGTTCATCGCTGCGACGTTTTTCGGCGTCGCTTATCTTTTTCTCCTGGCCTATTTTAATACGCTGCCGATACACCACACCCGCGAAAATCAAAGCACCAATGAGACCTGCAAGAGTAGAATACCGGATGGCCCTTTGCCTGATATCTTTTTGTTCCTGTTCGGCTCTGGCTTTGGCTTCTTTCTTATCAAACTCATATTGCATTGTTGCTTCCGTCAGCTTTTTGTCTTTTTCCATATTGAAGACCGAGTCCTTGCTGATGGCATAGAGCTTATAGTTTTCCAGTGCGCCAGGATAGTTGCCGGACAAGGATTGTATTTCACTCTGACGCTCATATAGTTTTATCAGTGAATGGATATCGCCGATTTCCTTACTGATGACGATGGCACTATCTGTGTAGACTTGTGCTTGTGCCAAAGCGCTGCTTTTATTTCCGTTAAACATTGTTAGCAATGCTTTCGGATTTTTTTCCTTGACCACTTTCAGATAGGTACCGCCGATAGCGCCCAGGTTGGTGGCAATGCCGATTTGCAATCCCAGTTCTTTGCTGATCGCAAGTGCATGTGTATAATGATCAAGTGATTTGGTATACAAGCCTTGTTCGGCATAGATCCCGCCCATGTTGCCGAGATTACGCGCGATGCCGTTTTTGTCTCCGAGTTCAGTATACAGCGCCAGCGCGCTGGAATCGTATTCGAGAGCTTTCGGAAGATTGTCCATCGCTGCATAGATCTGACCGATATTGCCCAGGTTAGATGCGATGCCGGTCTTGTTGCCGAGCTCTTCGTCGAGCTCATTTCCCTTGAGGATATATTCCAAAGCTTTGGGATAATCTTCCTGACTGTTATAGACTAGTCCGATATTGCTGAGCGAATTCGCCATCTCCACTTTGTTGCCCATCTTCTCATGGATCTGGAGGGCTTTATAATAATGTTCGATCGCTTTTGGAAAATCGGACAGATACCAATACACAACACCCATGTTGTTGAGGGCCTTGGCGGCATCCGCCTGATCACCGATTTCTACAGCGGTGGCCAGGGATTTTGAAAAGGCAGCCAATGACTCTGAGTACTCCGATTTTCCAAAACCATGGTTGACACCGATCGCTCTGTGTGCATCGACTACTCCGGCTTTCCAGTTGAGTTTTTCTGCCATCGTCAGGCCCTGATGTCCGTATGAGATGCCTTTGTCAGGATCTATCGAGTTGTAGGTAAAACTGAGATCTATCAGGACTTTAGCCTGATGTGTATCGGTTTTGGTGGTTTCGATATCCAGCAGGAGGGAGTCAATGCGCGCTTGTCCTCTTTTCTGTGCGAAAGCAGTTTGAGTAACAAGAGACAAGAAGCAGGTTAGGAGTAGTAGTGGTTTCATTTGGAGAAACAAAATAAAGAGAAATCGGAGGTTCTGCAATTTCTTGATTTTTCTCAGAACTCACCCCCGACCCTTCACTTTTTGCCGAGAGATCTGCGGCACGAATATTTTTTTGCCCCAGTCGAAATTCTAAACCTTCGATTTATTCATTTCATCCCCTGCCTCTGTTTCTGTATCTCGCCCGTACGGGCATCATTTCGAAAACCCGGGGGCTAAACGTATTAATCATGTGTATCCCATCGAAAAATCCATTAACCCCGGGGTTGCGCAGCACACAGGCGAGAGAATTTTTCAAAGAAAAATTCGAAGGGGCATAAGAATCATTCCAAAGAGAGAGGCCAGGGTGAGGTATGCAGAAGCATGGTATTTTTATTCAAAGCATCCACTACTTTCCACTGAAGGTAAGCTGGGATCATATACTCCATTTAAAACCTGCGCTGAAACTGACAACCTGCTCCAGAGATTGGCTCTTCTTCTCCTGAATCCAGGCATCGATAATTACATACCTTCCTTGCAGCGTAGCGGTGGCGTTGTCAAATGCTTCTACCACCATTACAATAGAGTACACGCCATTTTTATATTTAGCATTGACTGTACCATCCCAGGCATTGGTAGGATCGTTAGGTATAACATCTTCGGCATAGAAGACAGTGGTGCCTTCTTTGTCGCTGACACGAAAGCTTCGAATCAATATGATGTTTTGATCACCATTGACCACCAGCCGATCATTGATCCCATCTCCATTAGGCGTAAACACATTGGGTACATAGACATGTCCAAAGCCCACCTGGGCATTGATAGCAGGTGTATCACAACATCCGTCGAGGGGATTTGAATTACCATCTTTTTTACAGGAAAGGAATAGCGTGGTGCATGCGATGATCAAAAAGAGATAGTGTGGTAAGAAGGGTTTTGAGTTTGTCATATTATTTCAGGATTATCTGTGAGTTCTTCAAACTTTGCTTTCATGGTTGGATTCCCGTGTGTTAATTTTTTAATCGTTAAATCTTCGGCTTTATTGTTGGCCAGGCGAAGATTGTTTTCAGAGGACATTAAAGCTTCTTTGGTTTTCTGGAGATGATGAATTGTCTTATCTATTTCATCAATAGCCTCCTTAAACCTGCGACTGGCGAGTTCATAATTCCTCGCAAACCCTTCTTTAAAGTTATTCATTTTCTCCTCAAAGTTAGTGATATCGATATTTTGATTCCTGACCAGGGCAAGCTCAGCTTTATATTGGAGTGATGTCATCGCTGCATTACGCAAAAGGGTGATAATGGGAATAAAGAACTGAGGCCGGACTACATACATTTTGGGAAATTTATGAGACACATCCACAATCCCCGTGTTATAGAGTTCGCTTTCCGATTCTAAAAGTGTCACCAGCACGGCGAATTCACATTTCTTTCGCTGCGGTCTTTGTCCAGTTCTTTCAGGAAATCTTCATTTCTTTTCTTGGTCGCCGTCTCATCTCCTCATTCTTCATTTCAAACATGATGGAGATGATTTCATTACCGGCCTCATCCGTTTCCCGATAGATAAAATCGCCCTTACTTCCTGACCTCGAATCGTTGTCTTTTTCAAAATAGGCTCTTTGAAAAGCAGTGGCACGAAGCTTATTGAATTCGGTTTCGCAATGTTGTTCGAGCGTTTCACCCACCATCTTGGTAGACAGCTTGAGCTTCATGTCCTTACGAAGTGCAATTTCTTCGTCTTTCAACTTGATGATATCTTCCTTCGTGCGGAGTTCGGCTGCAAACTTTTCGTTTAGTGATTTTTCAAGTAGTTGCCTTTCTGTTTCTTTGTTTCTCAGATGATTGGCTAGCTCGTCTCTTTCTTTTTCAATTTTTTGAACAGCTTCCAGTACCGTCAGTTTTTTCTCGACCTCTGCCTTCTCCATTTTGGATTTCATGTCTCTTAGCTCCGATTCCTGCTTGCTGAGGCGTTCGATGAGGTCGCGTTCATTTTTGGCTATTAGCTCTGAGATTTCAGTATCTTTTTTAGCCAGGTGCACTTGTAGTGCATTTTTAAGATTCGCCTCTGCGAGTTTGACAGCGCTCTCTTTTTCCCGTTCGGCCACCTGTAACCGCCTGTGCAATTCATCTTCGAACTGATGATCACGGACCTGCTTCAGGATATCTGCAAAACCGGCTTCGTCAACCTTAAAGACCTTATTGCAGTGGGGGCATATTATGTCGTTCATGGGTAGTCAGTTGTAAATTATATCTGTTTAAGGGTGGCATCCCTGGGATAATCAATCAGGGTGAGCAAACATAAGGCATTAGGATTGAAAACCCAGTCCTAAGGCCTTTGGACTCTAAAGATAGCATGGTATAAGTTCAACCTTTTGCAGGAAATCTACTCTACCACGCTTAAAAATTGAACTGTAATCCCACCCCATTGCTGGTTATCCCTAATTCCAATTTCTCATACTCAAGACAGGTATCCTTTATAATTATTGGCATTCCGGTGTCACCGGCTCAATCCCACCCCCCAACCGCTCAATGGTGTGATTTCTTTCCTATATTAACCTTAAGATGTGACGTCAACGCGTGGTCAATCCCACCCGGAACGCACGCCCACATGACTACTGGCCCAACATGGAAGGATATTCGATGCACTTGCTTTTTTTCTGCGCCGCACTGGGTGCCTTTGTGGTCACTGCGTTGTTTCATTTCAGCATCTACCTGCAGCAGAAGGATAAAGCCTTTCTGACCTATTCGGTTTACCTCTCGATCTATGCCTGTTTCATCCTGATCCGCATATTGGACGAAAGGCTGACAGACATCTGGCCCCTGTCCTATACGACCGTGTATCACGGAGATGAGATCCTGGCCAAACTCACGATGGTAGCTTATGTCAATTTTATGGGCGGGCTCTTTGTCACCCGGGAGATGAAATTTCACCTTGCGGGATGGAGAGTCATGAAGTGGGCTACTTACTTGTATTGTGCTGCGTATTTACTTTTGGTCGCCATTGATACACCGATTAGTATGCTGGAAAAGGCAAGTTTTGTGTCCAGTATTTTTCTACTTGGGCTCGGTTTTTTCCTCATTTTCAAAGTTTTTAAGTTTTATAAAAACCCCTTCTATCAACTGATTATCATCGGTTCTTTGTTTGTTACTTTTTCAACCTTTTCAGGAGTGATTTATAATATCGTGACCAGCAGTGACAAACTCAGCCTGCCGGCCTATTCGTTGATGCTGATCGGCGGTATCCCGGAAATCATATTTCTATCCTCCGCTTTAGGATATCGATTGAAAATGGCATCCCGTGAACGAACCCAGGCCCAGCAAGAACTCATCTTCCAGCTACAGCGTAATGAACAGCTGGCTAATAGCCTCAATGAAGAACTTGAACAGAAGGTGAAAGAACGTACAGCGGAGATCGAAGTGAAGTCTGAAATGCTGGAAAGGGAAAAAGAACAAAAGCTGACAGCAGAGTTTGACAAGCAAATCGCGGAAGCCCAACTGACAGCACTCAATGCGCAGATGAATCCACACTTCATTTTCAACTGCATGAATTCTATTCAAAAGTATATACTGAAAAATGAAAAGGCCAAAGCCCTGGATTTTCTCCAGCATTTTTCAGAGTTGATGCGAAGTGTGTTGGATAGTTCGACCAAAACCAGGATCACACTCGATGAAGAAATCAGTATGCTCGAGAAATATATACTGCTCGAACAGCAACGGCTGGATCATAAGTTTGATTACAGTATTACGATCGCCAAAGATTTACAAACAGATTTCTTTGAAGTGCCGGGGATGATCATCCAGCCTTATATTGAAAACGCGATCTGGCATGGCCTCATGAATAAGCCGGACAAAGGCAAACTGATGCTTAGTTTTGAAAAGGAAAACGGATCTATCCGATGTGTGGTGGAAGATAATGGCGTAGGCCGCAAAAGAGCTGCGGAGATAGGGGAGCAGAATAGCATCAAGCGAAAAAGCTATGGCATGACTATTTCCCAGAAGCGAATGGAATTATTACAAAAGGAAAATCTCGACATCCCTGAAATCCAGGTTGAGGATCTTGGTGTTAACGGCCATGCCGGTGCAGGAACCCGCGTGACTATTCATTTTCAAGTTGACTAAATCACAGACCATGTATAAAGCATGTATTATCGATGACGAAAGTAACAGCCGCGAAGTGCTGGAGTTGATGATCAGTGAAAATCATCCGGAGATAACGATAAGCGGTACAGCATCCAATATCACAGAAGGAATGGAACTCATCCGGCGACATCAACCGGATATCCTGTTCCTGGATGTTGAAATGCCGGGAGGTAGTGGCTTTGATTTAGTCCGTCAGTTACAGGAGCCCTTGCCCCAAATCATTTTTTGCACAGCATACGGACACTATGCGATCAAGGCTATTGAATGCAGTGCCCTGGCGTATTTGCTCAAGCCGGTGTCCTCACAAAAAAATTGCACGAGGCAATTGAGAAAGCAAGGATGAAGAGTAATCCGTTACAGCGTAGCCTGCAACCGGAATGTATTGGAAGAACAATTGAGTCCCACCAAAGAGGCCACCCGTTTTCTGATCAATACCGTCGAGGATACAAAAGTGGTCCGGTTTGATGAGGTGGTCTGTTGTGTCGCCGAAAGTAATTACACCAAGATTCATTTATCGGATGGTTCAAAGGTGCTGGCCTCCAAAACACTCAAGGACTTTGAAACCATATTATATCAACCTCATTTTTTCAGGATACACCATAGCTATCTCATCAATCTCAACTATATCCGACGCATCATCAAGACCGACGGATGTATGGTCGAGTTGCCCAACAATGTGATGCTGGATGTGTCGAGAACGAAGCGGGATGAGTTGATGCAGAAAGTTGCTTCGCTGTGAGCAAGGAGCAAGGAGCAAGGAGCAAGGAGCAAGGAGCAAGGAGCAAGGAGCAAGGAGCAAGGAGCAAGGAGCAAGGAGCAAGGAGCAAGGAGCAAGGAGCAAGGAGCAAGGAGCAAGGAGCAAGGAGCAAGTTTTAACTAGTAAAATTTGTACCGTATCTTTTCTCAGATCGGAAAAGTGGGCATCAATACGACTACTCCGGCGGCGATGCTGCATGTGAAGGACAGCAGTGTATTGTTTTCATCCACTTACTATGAAAACTTTCCGCAGTATGATACCCCACCACCAGTGAGTGGAGCCGGGGTTCGGATGATGTGGTATCCGCAGCGGCAGGCATTTCGGGCGGGATATGTGCAGGGAACGCATTGGGATCATGACAATATCGGAATTCTTTCATTTGCCACAGGACAAGACACAAGGGCCATGGGTAAACCTGTCCGCTGCTTTTGGATACAACACCATTGCCAATGGATATTCATCCCTTTCTATAGGAGTCTTTAATGATCCGATCGAAGATCCAGAAGCGCTTTTGTATCCATGGACACCGCTGTTTATCATCGGAAACGGGGATAGTAATACCAGCCGGTCGAATGCCTTGACTGTTTTAAAAAGCGGCAAAATGGGTCAGGTACTGTAGCACCAGTCAACATCCTGCAGATCCGCGCCTTGAATGATACGCTCAATGGACCCATCCTCAGTCTGGTGGCATCTCTCCTGACCAGGCTGAATCCGGTCGCATACGTTTTTATGAAGGCACGGCGTCCGCTAACCTTCGTGGTGGATATATACATCTCGATGGATCCGCCAACCGGTTTCACATCGGCATTCATCCCTACTTCAGACAACATCGTCACCAACGATGTACCCGCTATATCCATCGACAGGGTTAGTGCTGAAGTTGGCATTGGTACTGTCAACCCCGGATACCTTCTCGAAGTGAATGGCACAGCAGGCAAACCTGGTGGCGGTAGCTGGACCAATACATCAGATGCACGCCTCAAGCAAAACGTAATGCCCTATACGGACGGATTGCAAAGTTTGCTTTCCATACATCCTGTTCGGTTTCAGTACAACAAACGCTCAGGATATGATACCGTTAAAGAATATGTAGGAGTTATTGCACAAGACCTCAAAGCGATTGCGCCTTACATGATTCATACCTCTTTGCGCATTCTTCCGGATGGATCAACCGGATATCTTGATGTGGACAATTCCGCCAGAACCTATATGCTGATCAACGCAGTGAAAGAACAAAACACAATCATCATCAGCCAGCAAGAACAAATTGATGATTTAGAAAAGCAAATGCAGGAGATCAGGGCCTTGCTTGAAGGCGTGACAGAGAAATAAACTGAAACAAATTAAACATCTACTGAGGTGAATTCACTTTAGCAAAGAAATGGAGCCCAATTAAAAACTGCTTTTATGAAAAGAATACTTCAATCCATCTTGACCATAATATGTTTATTTCCACTTTATGTCATTGCCCAAAGTGATGGTGATTTTCGCAGTGCTGCCACAGGTAATTGGAATGTGGCAAGCACATGGCAACGATATAATGGGGTATGATGACCTGGGGCCAGCAGGTGCCGCACCCAATGCAGCAGACGGATCTATAGCTATCAGAGATCCACATACCGTGACCGGCAACTCCACGATCACCGCTGACCAAGTCACGATTGAGACAGGAGGAACATTGATTATAACCAATGTATTCAATTTGGCAGATGGTGCAGGAGATGACCTTTTGGTCAATGGCATGTTGAATTTGCAAGACGGGAGTCTCGGAAATACTGGAACGATACGTATTGCGATGAGCGGTTTATTTTCCATTACCACTGCCAATCAGAAATCTATACTTGATCCAGTGATCAATGATGGCACTATTCAATGGCAGGCCGGAGTTGTGGTGACCTATGCTAATTCATCAACAAGCATCACCAACAACGGCACCTTCACCATCACCGGTAACGACCTATTCCAGGACAACGGAGGTACAGGCAGCATTACCAACAACGGTACGATTAACAAAACGAATGCAGGTACTACGACCTTTAATAATTTTAATTTCAGCAATCCCGGCATCATCAACATTCAAGCAGGCACGATAGCATTGGGAGGTTCTGGAGCATTTACCAATACCAATGTAATTACATTGACCTCCGCCAACATGACCTCCGCTGCTACGTTTAACCACAACACCGGATCCCTGATACAGGGCACAGGTTCGGTTACCAACACCGGTACGTTAAACCTGAATATTGATTTGTTATTTCCTTCAGGGCTCACTTTTACATCACCCGGGACAGGTAGTGTAATCCAAGGATCAGGTAACCTCACGATCAATAATGATTTCAGTATCGAGGGATCCATACAGGGCACAGGAACGCTCATTGTCAATGCCAACACCACCTGGCCCAGCGGCTCACTCGACCGTACATTCACTAACCAGATGGGCCGTACCCTAACCGTCAATTCAACATTTCAGGTTTATCTGGAAGCGCCCCTTGTCAATGAGGGCACCATAATCTGGCAGGATGGTGCGATTGTATTATTCGCCAACGAAGGAGGTTCTTTTACCAATAACAGTACGTTTAGCATCAATAACAATAACTTTTTCCAGGACAATGGAGGAGTAGGCAGCATCTCCAACAATGGTACGATTAACAAAACGAGTGCAGGTACTACGACATTTAATAATTTTAATTTCAGTAATCCCGGCATCATCAATATCCAGGCAGGTACAATCGCATTGGGAGGTTTAGGAGCATTTACCAATACCAATATAATCACGTTGACCTCCGCCAACATGACCTCTGCTGCTACGTTTAACCACAGCACCGGATCCTTGATACAGGGCACAGGTTCGTTTATCAACATCGGCACCTTAAACCTGAATATTGATTTGTTATTTCCTTCTGGGATAACATTTGCATCACCCGGAACAGGTAGCGTAATACAGGGATCAGGCAACCTCACGATCAATAATGATTTCAGTATCCAGGGAACCATACAGGGTGTAGGAACGCTTAATGTCAATGGTAATACAACATGGCCCAGTGGAGCACTTGACAGGACATTTACGAATCAGAGTAGCCGGACGCTTACACTCAACTCCACATTTCAAGTCTACCTTGAAGCCCCGCTGGTTAATAATGGCAACATAATATGGCAGGATGGTAATCTTGTGTTGTTTGCCAACGAAGGTTCTTCTTTACCAACAACGGTACGTTCATTATCAACACTAACAAATTATTTCAAGACAACGGTGGTGTCGGTATAGTCATCAATCATGGGACGATCACAAAGACCAGTACAGGTGCGACCAATATCACCAGCCTGAATTTCACGAATAGTGCAACAGGTGAAATCCTGGGTGTGGGTACGATGGCTTTATCCGCATCTCCATTTACAAATAACGGGACGATTGCACCGGGACTCTCACCAGGCATTCTGACAATGACCGGATCATCGCCATTATCAGCCAACAGTATCCTAAGTATTGAAGTCGCTGGAAATGGTGGTCCTGGTGTTTCCAATGGTCATGACAAGTTGATATACAACAGTAATCTTACGCTCAACGGTACACTCACGGTCGTGGAGACTGCTTCAACTCTGCAGGACACGTTTTCAGTCCTGCAATTGACTTCAGGAACATTGAGTGGTGATTTTGTAAATACGAACCTGCCTCAGTTTTACAGTTATCAGATTACCTCCAATGAAGTATTGGTGATGAAAATAACTTCTTCCCTGATGTGTCCTGCGGATATGATGGTAATACCACAACCGGACAATGCCAGGCAATCGTTAATGGCATCGATGCGGATGTAGAACCACCGGGTGAAGAATATATCTATGTATTGTCTGGCGCAACAACAGGAAATGGAACGGGAAGTGCCAGCGGACTTTCGTACAATGTGGTGTAACTACTGTAACGTATAAACTGGCAGTGGATACTTCGATCAATTGTTCCATTTACAGTGACGATTCAAGACAACGAAATGCCTGCCATCAATTGCCCTGCCAATATCACAGTTGATTCGGATGCGGGCCAGTGCAATGCCATCGTGAATTATACGGTTAATTTTTCTGACAATTGTCCAGGGCCATCCTTTCGCAAACAGGGGGCATTGCTTCAGGAGATACCTTTCCGGTGGGAATGACTACGAATACTTTTGAAGTCATCGATGTTACTGGAAATTCCGGCACTTGTAGTTTTACCGTGACCATAGAAGATAATGAGTTGCCTGTGATAACCTGCCCATCTGATATCGCTGCAGATACAGGTGAGGTGGTGACCTATACCGTCACGTTTGATGATAATTGTTCCGGTGCCATGTTGACGCAGACAGCAGGATTGCCTTCCGGAAGTGAGTTTCCAGTTGGTGCGACGACCAATTCATTTGAAGTCGCAGATGGTGTAGGCAATACGGTGACGTGCAGTTTTATAGTGACAGTATCTGAAGGGGAAGGAGGCGGAAATGATACATTACCTATCGGGCGAGTAGGGATCAATACTAATGAACCGATGGCTATGTTGCATGTAAGAGATAGTAGTGTCTTGTTTAATGCTGCTTTAACCTATTCATTTCCCGGGTCACCACCTCCTGCAAGCGGCTCGGGAACGCGTATGATGTGGTATCCCTCCAGAGGTGCATTTAGGGTAGGACGGGCCTGGAGTTCAGAATGGGACCAGAATAACTTGGGGCCTTCATCATTTGCAAGTGGTGAGTCGACAAAGGCAATCGGTTATGGATCGACAGCGATGGGCTATTTTACCACTGCATCTGGATCCGCCTCTATTGCCATAGGTAATAATACTGTTGCATCAGGACAAAACGCTGTGGTGATGGGTACCAATTCAAATGCAACCAGTTTAGGTTCCCTGGCCGCGGGTTACTACTGTAACGCAACCGGGCAATAGTCAACGGCATTAGGCGCAGGTAATGCTGCCTCGGGAGGCGCATCCTTTGCCACTGGCGGCAGTACAATTGCTTCAGGAAATAATTCGTCATCCTTTGGTATTTCTTCCAGAGCAAAGGGGCCATATTCCTTTGCTGCCGGAGTCTCAACCCGGACTACTGGCTACGCTTCATTTGCGGTGGGTATGTATAATGATACCATCGTTGGTGTACAAACCACGCAAACTGATGATACACCTCTCTTCACAGTCGAAATGGAAATACAACTGCAAGGAAAAATGCTTTGGTCGTGCGGGATGATGGAAAAACAGGTAGAGGAACATCCACTCCCGAGCGTAGGCTTCATGTTCGCGACGGTGTGTCCGGTGGCACTTCCAATAGCGCTGCTGTAGGTGTCTTTGAGAACAATGGAAGTGTCGCGAGCAACCTGCTGTCTCCAGACAATAACAGTTCCGCTATTTATTTTGGAAATACACAGCATGCCGCCCACGGAGGCATAGTGTACAATTCCACAACGCCGTACGGTCTGGCCTTCAGAGTCAATGGCAACAATACTAAAATGGTGATCACCAACACAGGAAGTACAGGTATTGGTACAATAGATCCGGGTAGAAAACTTGAAGTATCCGGTAACGACTATCAGGCTATCCGAGTTTCTTCCACGAATGCACAGCGTGCGGCACTTGAACTCAAGCGCTCCGGAAATGGAAATGACTGGCGCATCATCGACTCTACCGGATTGTTATTTATTGGTCAAAGTGACAATGACTTTTCTACCGTCAATGAAGTAGTCCGAATGGGAGGAGCCAGCCTGACACCTGCCATTGACAACCTCATTACGTTAGGCAATTCAACACTACGCTGGACATCTGTCTGGTCCGTCAACGGAACCATTCAAACCTCTGATGAGAATGATAAAGAATCGATTGCAGGCATTACATCTGGCCTTTCAAAAGTGATGGCTTTAAATCCTGTCACATACAACTGGAAAAATTCCCGCATAGACCAAAAGAAATCACACCTGGTTTTATCGCATGGGATCTCATGCAGGTGGTGCCTGAAGTGGTGATGACACACGACTGGAAAGAAACCCCCGATGGCGGTGAACTGGAATGGACAGCAACAGACAAACTAGGCGTCAACTATAGCGAGCTCATTCCTTTACTGACAAAAGCGATCCAGGAACAACAAGCCCTGATCACACAGCAACAGGAAACCATCAACATGCTGCTGCGACGAATAGAGCTAGTGGAGGCAAGAACTGCTGGTACGGCAGGCGCCAGTGCTTTAAGCTACCAGCTACCAGCTACCAGCAAAAAGTAGATTTGCTTTTAGGAAGTTAGCCAAGTTCCCGGGACATCAAACTATTTACGAATGCATTTCTATCTTTTACCCCATATGTGCTGTAAGGTATAATCGAGACATCGATCTTTGAGAGAAACCAGGTCTTCAGGTTTCATATTGATCATGTGATCCGGCACAAGCCCTCTTCCCTGATTAAGGCCAAGATCATCATAAATGGTACATAAAGTCCCTGAACCGAATTGAATTTTGGTATTGGGCAGCTCCCATGAAGTTTTTATAAGATATCCAGCCATGATGATTGGATTGCCACCGGTCTCGTCGCCTACAAAGACAGCCCTGTTGTATTTACGTAATACACTTGAAAAAATAACACCTGCGGAATACGTGCCTTCATCAATCAAAGCATATACATTGCCATTAAAATTATTTTTCCTCGGCTTGAACTTGCCTATTCCATACCACGGGTACCATTGCTTTCGGGTCCGAGTCAGCAATTCCTCCTTGTGCCTGTTTTTAACGATCCTACACGCTCTGGCTTGTTCAAAGGGTTCATCAAATAAATGCTGCAGAATGAATTTTACATGATTGGGATTTCCGCCACTATTACCTCTTAGGTCAAGGATTAAGTTCAACGTATTAGCGTCCCGAATAGTCTCAAAATACTTGGAAATATCGGCTCTGAACTTCTTGTTAGTTATGTTGGGGCTAAATGTTTTAATGCCTAGTACGGCCGTATGAACTGAATCAATGATGTTCAATGTTAAACCTGACTCAGGCGTTTGTACTTCAACGGGGTATCTGATTAATTTTTCTTTTTTTATCAAGTCCAGGTTTCTACCTGGTATGGTGCAAGTACTGTCTATGTTATCTTTTGTACGATAGTGAATGGCATAGGATGTGTCGAAACCAAAAAAGGTGTGAAAGTAGAAGCGAAAGGATTCGTTTATAGCAGCATAGGCATACTGGTAATTATTTCCATCCCTACCCAGGTTGGACAACAACAGCGAGATATATCTTTAGTAGTGGTGGTATTGATAGCAGTGATTTCCAGTCCGGTAAATGGCACCGCTGAAGTACTTAAATCATGGGTTATATACAATCTGTCATCAATACATTTTACCTCAAGGGGTAACAGGTATTCAGAACTTCTCAGACTATCAAGTGCAGTTTTGCTTGGAATGACATAGGTATGCCCATCCTGAATTAAAGCCGCTATAGGAGTCAACAATTTAATAAAGGCTAATTCCGTCATCGGGTATTTGATCTCGTGGTACAGACTATCAAAATACCTATCTACTTTATTTTTGGGTGTATACAGATATGCCAGTGGATGTTTAGACTCAATCCGATGCCGCCAATAGTTGAAATCCTCCTGTCATTGCGTAATAGAAAATATATTTAAATCGATGGTGGTCTTCTGGGGACAAAACCAGGTTGGATAAAGCTGTTAAGCAGAGTAAGGATATCAATTTTGTTTTTTTCATGTAGAGTTGATAAACAACGTATTTGTATCTACTTACTCAGAATATATTGATTTGATAAGGGAGTGCCATTACCCCACTTACTCTCTTACTCTCTCACGCTCTTACACCGCTCACGTTCTCACCCCTCTCAGATCTTTTCCAGCGTATCCCGTGTCATCTCTCCCCGTGTATCCCCGGTATTGAGTGTCGATGCAGGTTCAAACAGCATCACCGAAACTTCATGTTCCGCTACCGGTCGGTGTTCAACGCCGCGGGGGATGATGAGGAATTCATTTTCTTTCAGCACAATGGTCCTGTCCCGCAGTTCCATGTTGAATTCGCCTTTGATGACAAAAAACATTTCGTCTTCGTGATCATGTTTGTGCCAGACAAATTCTCCTTTGAACTTGACGAGCTTGACGTGCTGTCCGTTGAGAGAGCCGGCGATGCGGGGATTCCAGTGATCGTGGATGAGGGATAGTTTTTCGGAGAGGTTTACTTTTTCCATGGGTTGAAAGATAGAAGCTAAATATACGGACTTGTGTGGGCCAGCTAGTGAAAATCAGTTTCACTGAACATGAAAATTGCCTGACGTTAAAAACGTCTCCTCAGATTAATACATGGAGACAGATTTTTTGATTTAACATACGAGTGCCAACTTACCCCCATCCAGTCACAGCCAGCAACCAAATGGTTCACCTATCAACTTTGCTTTGGCGCTCCAATTACTAGGGTGGTACCGAGCTGGAGCAAGGAACGAGATTCTTACCTGACGTTGAAAACGTCTGCACAGCCTATTGCCTGGACGAAGATTTTTTGATCTGACGTACGCGAGCAAATCATCCCTCGTGAGGGGATCATCCACGCCGTTGGATGAGGAGTTGATCACCTACGCTCAACTTTGTTTTTTTATATCAGCAAGCGGCCGCTGTTCAGTATGTAGATATGGAGATAAATCTTTCGGAATGGTACCCCCTTTCAGGGGGCAAAAGGGGCAAACAGGCCTTTTTTCGTACTTTTCACTCCTCACCCTCTGGTCCTGGTTCTATTGGTAGCCTCCCCTTGCTTATGATTGGAGACTTGGATACACATTAATGGCACATAAATGGATGTAAAACAGGTACACGGACATCTTAGTGGTGCGGCGTGGTATCATGTACCACAGTACCATTCATTTAAGACAACCTTTAGGGCGTTTCGAATAACTATCAAAAAGGTAAAGACAAATTTTGTAATGCGTTGATAATCAATATCTTCATTTATGTTTAAAGCGATTATTAGAAGCGCCTTTTATCTTTCCCCCTTAAACCCTATCCTATGAATAATCAATACCACATACCAAAGGTGCAGATGGAAAAGATGATGGCTTTTGTCATCCTCCTGTTGATTACTCCCTTTTTTATCGACGTGCATGCCCAATCATTGAAAATAACTGCTTCCGGAACAGGACAAACCACGGGTCATATCGCCAATCTCAGCATTACCAACACCACAGGATCAACAGTCAGGATTAATCCACAAACCTGCTACATCCCTTCCGATGGAAAATACCAACCTTATGTAGCTAGGATACCTGCCACATCAGTGGCCCCGGGAACCAGCTATATTCAAGTAGCGGGCTATTGCGCAAATGTGTATGCTCATCCAGTCCCGGTTGGAAACCCCATGCCACTGGTTTCAGATTGGATTCCAGTCATGCAACCAGGAATAGATGTACCTAAAGGAGGCATCAATATCCTGACTACACCGGCAGTGCCGGCATTCAAACCCGAGGATATTTCAAGCCTAATTCAAACACCAGGTTATGCTCCATTGCCTGCCAAAGCTTCAACCAACATCACCACCACCTGGCCAAATACAAATATCCTTTTCGAAGGAACAATTAAACCAGAGTCCCATCCAAAGACTTTTGCACCTGTACTGGTCGAAGCTGTAAACAGTATTGTCAAGGCATTTGATGAACTGAAACAGGCAGGCACTATAAACACTCCTTTCAGCGGTGATCCGGAAAAAGAAAGAGAAGCCATCATCCAACAAACCTTCTGGATGTATACGGCCGGGATCACAGGAAGACCATATCAAAAAGAACATTTCCGCGAAAAGGTGATCACTCAATTTGAGGATAATAGTGGTACATCGGTAGAAGGTTTGTCCAGGGAAGAAAAGGATAAGCTAGAAAACGGAATAGATGTTTTCTGGAATACATTTGTCAATGTCAGTATCAGTGCCAAAGTCCTGAACGCTGCTAAAAGTGTAACCGTTTCAGGGGGCACCATCAGCGCTGTAATACCACCCTGGGATAGAATTGAATTGACCGATTCACGAATGAAACCCGGTAATGATTATTTGACTGCCGGTCAAAATAATTTTCCATGGATCCCCGTGATCGCCGGTGCGGTGGGAGCGGGCACGCTTGTCTATTTACTATCTGACGGCGAAGAAAAGCAAGATACCAGCGATTGTACATTTACTGCTTCAGCGACAGCCACCAGCAGTACCTGCGGGCAATCGAATGGTGGTATCACACTGAGTGTTATTCCATCAGGATCGTATTCGTACCTGTGGTCAAACGGAGCAGTGACTCAAGCACTCAATAACATACCTGCAGGAAATTATTCAGTGACCGTGACCAGAGTGGGTACCACTTGTACACAGGTTGTGCAATCAACAGTCACCAATCAGAACCAAAGTTTTAATGCAACCATTTCAGCTCAGGATACTGATTGTGATCAGCCCAATGGTTCTGTTACTGTCACACCATCACCACCAGGGGCATATACATATCTATGGTCCAACGGGGCGACTACACAAAATCTATCCAATCTTGCTGCAGGTAATTATACTGTTACGATTAGTGCAGGAGGTACATGTGAAAGAATACTTGCTGCCCAAATCGGGACGAAACCATTTGAACCATCCGTCGCTTTTACCACCACCCCATCTACATGCGGCGGATCGGATGGCGCTGCAACTGTTATAGTTAATCCACCAGGTCAATATACCTATGCATGGTCCAATGGGCAGAGTGGTTCCACAGTATCAGGATTGGCCGCAGGATCTTATAGTGTAACTATATCAAAGCCTGGCACCCTATGCACGCATGTAGCCAATGTATCGGTTGATGATATATCCGCTTCTTTTTCGGTTTCCATATCATCGACGATGTCCGGATGTGGATTATCAAATGGTACAGCCAATGCTATGGTTACTCCACCTGGTTCATATGATTTCATTTGGTCTAATGGACAGACAGGTCCACAGGCATCAGGGTTGGCAAAAGGTTCATATACGGTTACTGTTTCGATTACAGGCACTTAATGTTCAGAAGAGGCTAGTGTTACGATCACTGAAACGCCAGCTTCATTTGTAGTCTCATTGACCGCCACCCAGGCAAGTTGCGGATTGTCTGACGGAACCGCCACTGCTACAGTTAATCCACCTGGAGCTTATACTTATATGTGGTCAAACGGACAATCAGGTTTTCAAATTTCAAATCTTGCTCCCGGGAATTATACAGTAACGGTCACCTTGCAGGGCGAAGATTGCACTCAACAAGGAAGCATCACCGTACAATCCACGCCATTTCCCGCTACCATCTCCCTGTCTTCAACACCATCTTCATGTGGTGGTTCTGACGGTACAGCATCAGCCATGGTAACACCACCGGGTGAGTATAATTATCAATGGTCAAATGGACAAACCAATAGCCAGTTATCAGGGGTGAGTGCCGGTACTTATACAGTGACAGTGACAATCCCCGGAACCAATTGTTCGAAAGTAGCAACCACTACTGTAGAAGAAATACCAGCTACGTTTACTGTAGGCGTAACCAACACACCTGCTGGATGCGGATTAAATAACGGGACAGCTACGGCTACTGTCAATCCACCAGGCAATTATGATTATACATGGTCAAACGGTCAAACCGGAAGCCAGTTATCTGGAGTGCCATCAGGAGCATATACGGTGACGGTTTCTATAGCAGGTACACAATGTTCGAAAATAGTAAGTACTACAATCGATCAGTTGCCACCTTCGTTCACTCTTTCGTTTAATTCTACACCGTCCGGATGTGGACTGAACAATGGATCTGCAGTCGTGAATGTGACGCCACCTGGTTCATATACTTATCTATGGTCAAACGGCTCCACAGGTATGCAAATCACAAATGTCGGACCCGGTGTATACACGGTGACCGTTACGATGACCGGTACCTCATGTTCAACTACAGGCTCAGTGACTGTAGGACAAACAGGTGGCGGCGGATTCACAGCAAGCTTCACCACGGTCAATGCAGCTTGTGGAGTGCCCAATGGATCAGCTACCATTACCGTGAGTCCGCCAGGAGAGTACACTTACCTTTGGGCCAATCAACAGACGGGCAATAAGTTGCAAGGGGTTGGCCCGGGTACTTATTCTGTTACAGTTACAGATGCTGGTGCATGTTCGGAAGTCTTTTCTGTTTCTATAGGAGAGGATATCGCTGAATACATTAACATCCTCAGCACCACACCGGCAACATGTATTGGTGGAGGCAATATCAGATTTACTGTCACGACACCCGGAGCAGGTCCGCTGGTCATTGAAGTTGTAGGACCAGAGGGAACGAATACGTTTACAGTGGGCTCTGGTGTTTACAATCTTCTCATTTATGACGGTATTTCCCGGCATGTACACCATTACAGTTACAGACCAGCAGATTGGGCCTTTGTGTTCAGAAACAGTAACTGCGACAATAACAGATGTTACCCTCCGATTGTATTGGAAGATGATTTTTATGCAACGGAAGGAACAGTCCCTTTGTCAGAAAATGCTCTGGAAAACGACGAAGGCTTAAACATTCAAATGACCCAGGTGGACAATGAAGTAGGGGGTACTGTATCCTTTATGCCGAATGGTAATTTTACATTTATCGCGGATTTAGGATTTAGTGGTGAGGCCTCCTTTTTTTATACGGTCACCGATGGTTGCGGAAATACAAGTACCGCTATAGTAACGATTGTAGTGGATGCAGTACCGTGTGATATTGATGTGGATTTTGATAGCACCCAGCCTCTTGCGGGCTGGAAGATGGATCCATAACCGTCATCGTCAATGAACCTGGTGACTATGAATATGAATGGAATAATGGAGATGAGGGGCCTACGATTCAAAATGTTCCTCCCGGAGGCTACGGAGTGACCATTACTGATCTCGATATAGGTTGCATCTTCGAAGGATCAATCATTTTGGAGGGACTGCCTGCAGATTATATTGAGGATATATCATTGATACAACCCACTTGCGAAGGAGATGGGGATATTGAATTTACTGCGATTAGCCCCAGTGGGAATACTTTGTCCATGTTGGTGGAACATCCTTTTGGAAATGATGAATTTGATATTGAACCAGGGTTGATCAGTTTATCGGATTATGTCACCACGGTCCCTGGAGAATATTTCGTTGAAGTATCAGATCCGGAAGCAGGTCCAGGATGTTCAGAATCCTTTACGGTAACACTCAACTCGCCACCTTTTCCAGAAATTGAGGTTGTAGAAATATTCCCGCCATCCAGTCCAGGTGCGATGGATGGCTCAGCTTTTGTAGAAGTGATAACACCAGGGCAGCTTCCGTATGCGGTGTATGTTGACGGAACATTCTCGTTTATTGTTAACCAACAGAATTTCTTTTTATTGGGACTCGGTGTAGGCATACACACGGTATATTTGGTGGATATCCAGGGATGTCCATCCAATACGGTGGAGTTTTTTGTACCGGCACCAACTGAAGCTTTTGCATTTGGTGTCAGCATTACTGACGCAGGTCCATATAGTACTTCCAATGAACAACCTTCCATGTATCACCCCGGGAAAATTTGGCGAAGCGTGCTTTCCGGGTCTTACCGATTTGATGTCGGAAGTATTCAACAGGTTGTAAGAGTACTCTATGCTCCACCGCTCAGGATGAATATCGGCGAAAGCGCAAATGGCTTCGTTGCCATGGAATATCTATCCGGACCGCAGGATGTCAAATGGAAAGGCATCGGTTTACGTGCGCAGGCAGGATTGGGCACCTACGTCAAACTACATGACCCCGCAGTGAATCAATCAGCCGAACCATACTACTGGTTGATTCGCGCTTCTATGGAGCGTACTGTTTTGAAGCGGATTCTCCTCACAGGAAGTGTATCCGCCAGAGGTTTAGATTTTGTAGCTCCTATCAGCTATGAATTTGGTTTCCGGATGCCTTTTTATACATGGAAAAAAAGTGGAAGCTTGGTGAAATAGGAGCAGGGAGCAAAGGATGAAAGGAGCAAGGAAGGTCGAATAAAAAGCAAGGAACAAGGAATATCGAATTAAAGAAGTAAATGATGATTTGTCTTCAGACAAAATTTTTTCTTCACTTTTCATTCTTCACTTTTCACTCTTCACTTTTCACTTTGCTATCCCTGGATTTCGGAAGACCACTGTTTCGCAGAAACGTGTGACTGGAGAAAACAGGGATCGGTTATTGGCGCAGCCAAAATAAGCGAGGGCAATAGAGTTGATTTTATGGAGCTTTGCGCTACGACTATCAAAGTTAAGCACAGACTTCTCTTAAGCATCGGGATTGGAGATTATTCAAAAGGTTCTTTAGGCAGTTTATTTAAATTCGAGACGTATCTTTTTTCGTTAAATGGGTTGCCACTTTTATTTATTTCAAATATTTCCACGGTGATGCATTGTCCAATCATCTGTTTAACTTGAAAATCGCTATATCCAAGTTGACTTAGTCTTTCGTAAGTCAATTTTGTCTCTGGTGGATTGTTGATCTTAATCTGATTTTCTACGATCTCAAATATTTGAGATCTTAATTCTTTATCAACTTTCATTCAAGAATGACCTTTATATGTGATCAACAAACACATATTGTACATTGTGTTTATCTAGTAATCTGCAAACGGTTAACAAACTATTTTTGAATTTGTCCTCCATATGCTATCGCTTGGGTTTAGGTTGGTTGGACTGATGCTTGATAACAGATCGAATAGCCATAATGATTTTTTCAAAATCTTTATGTTTTTTCAAACTCGATTCGTATTTCACAGTCTTGCTTTCACAAGATTTCATTTCATCAAAAGAAGCAAATTTTTTAACTGAGTTCATAGTATATAATGTTTGCTGTGGCTGTTCCTTTCGAGAATTAGATTTTACATACGAATATATACGAAAGTAACTGTTTCTTCTTTAGCAAGCCTCATTCTTCAACAACCACTTAAGTCAACTCCAGCTCAACGTTGCCTTACGCTAAGCTGGCGGCGATACTTCGGCTTCGCTCAGCACGAGAGAACGCCATCCAGCGGCAACTTGCGAACAGGCGCTTAAACTAAACTCTCAAAACCCTGCGCTCTACAACGAAATCTGTCGAATCAGATATAAGCCCATAAGCTCAATAAGCCTATAAGCTTTCTAACCTCCTAACCTCCTCAGCCTTAGCCTCAGCTCCGCCTTCATTACGACTTACCAATACCTTTCAAGTATTTATCAAACCAACTCATCAACCGCAGATTGTAGTCATACCGCGCAGTTGAGTTAGCATTGCCATGGCCCTCACCAGGATAGAAGACAAGTTCGACAGGCGTTGTCGTCCTGCTCTTGATATGACGATAGAGCTCCATAGATTGTCCGGGATGCACACGAGGGTCATCCTCGCCATGCATGATCAGCAGTGGTGTCTTGCATTGATCCGCATAGTACACCGGACTACGCTTGAGGAAGAAATCATAATCCTCATATACCCACTTACGCGCATGCACGAGATACTCTTCCTTCGGAATATCCGTCGTACCCCACTTGGAAACATTGTTGCTGATGCCTACAAACATCACGCCTGCAGCAAAACGATCTGAATAGCGGGTGGACAACCAGCCCGTCGCATAACCACCATATGATCCACCTGTCACCCCTACTTTTGTTGCATCGACAAGTCCACTGGCGATAAGGTAATCAACACCATCCACCACATCATCAAATTCCTTGCCTGCGGGATCACCCTGGCTGGTCAGGGAAAACTTTACACCACGGCCGTTTGAACCGCGATAATTAGGATAGAATACCGCATACCCTTCTGCTGCACCGGTCTGGCCCGGATTGCTATAGCCTGTCAACCATCCATTGTTGAAATGTGCCTCAGGTCCGCCATGCACGATGGTGATCAGTGGATATTTTTTTCCGCTTTCTTCATGCAATGGCCGGATGAGGATGCCTTCGATTTCCAATCCATCCTTTGCTTTGTAGCGCACTACTTCTTGTTTTGCAAATTCGATTTCTTTCAATACAGGATTGCTGTCAGTCATTCTCTTGATAGCTGTCTGACCCGCACCCTCGATAAATAATTCAGTAGGATGATTATAGCTGTCAGCAAGGAAGAGCCCTCTGCCATTGGCAGCTAACTCAAAATGACTGATGGCAAATCCTTTCTCGATGGATTGAAATACTGGTTTTGATTTAGCATCCGTCTTGATGATTCCATAGACAGATTCTGCACCTGTGCTTCCGATAAAATGTACCTGTCCCGGATCTTGCCAGATGATCTGCTCAAACATACCTTCCCAGTCTTTTTGAAGGATGGTTGGTTTGCCTCCTGTAACAGGAGCGACAAACAAACTACCTGCTGTAGGATCGTTGAGATCTGAAGCTGCTATGAAGGCGATCTGTGTTCCATCAGGACTCCACTGCGCATCGCCCTTCTTTCCCTGGTGATCAATCGTTGACAAAACCTTCATGGTCGCTACATCCACAATCGAAAGAGTGACAGACATGTAAGAATCATCCACGAGTGATGTAGGTGCTGAGGCACAGATCAATTTCTTTCCATCCGGGCTCCATTCAAGTGCAGAGAAATGACCATCTACAGTGAGTTCACGCGCTTCTCCCTGACCAGGTTCAACCATATAGATCCGCTGTACAGAAAGATTCTGTTCATATAGTACCGGCGAATAGGGCAATGCAGCTTTTTCTTTCACTTCCGGTTTAGTAGCAATAAAGCCAAGCGTCTTGCCATCGGGTGACCATTGATAGCCGCTGATAGAGGTTTCAAACTTATAGAGCAGTGAGGCTTCTCCACCTGATAGCCCGATCTGGTATAACCCGGTTACTTTATCATTCTCCAGCCTATTAAGGAATGTGATCACATTGTGCCCGGGTCTGAAGCTGACCAGGCGGACATTGCCTCGCGTAACAAATGATGTTGATGCACCGGAGGCTACATTTAAGAGATGGAGCTCAGCGCGGGACGGTTTGTTTTCGACCGTCGGATCGGACTGGACCCTTACGGTATAAGCGATGGTGCCGCCATCCGCTGACCAGGTGGCCGATGCGATTGATTTGAGAGAAGCGATATCCACGGGTGTCAATCCGCGTAATGCCTGGGCTTGTATGGAAAAGCCACTTAGGAATAAAAGAAATCCGAAGAAAAGTCTGGTTTGCATAGCATAATGTATTGTGGAACGAACATACAAAACTATCCATTCTTGCCTTTCCTTCCGGCGGAAGTCGATGAATGGGGCAGGACAATATACCAGATGAACACCTCCCGTATTTTCTCTACATTTGTGATCCGTATCAAAGTCAAAATGATAGACAAATTATGATCTTATTAGCTGAAATTCAGGGGTTTCTAACCTCTCTTGATATCTGGGACGTCTGCTTTATCCTGATGCTGGCCATTTTTCTTGGAATCGAAGTGATCAGTAATGTACCTGCCATCCTCCATACGCCTTTGATGAGTGGCGCCAACGCCATCCATGGGGTCGTCATCGTAGGAAGTATCATTGTCATGGGCCATACTGATCCGGACAATTACTTTGCTCTGATCCTTGGATTCCTGGCCGTGGTGCTCGGAACGCTCAACGTCGTGGGTGGTTTTGTAGTGACCAACCGCATGCTTCAGATGTTTAAGAAAAAAGTAACCAACCAGACCCACACCACCGGACTGTAATTATTACCAACGCTTTGCAACAATCCATTTATGGCGATTAGTGATATATTGAAGATCTGTTACCTGCTGGGTAGCTTGTCGTTTATTGTGGGTTTGAAAATGTTGTCCCGCCCAGATTCAGCAAAAAAGGGGAATCTATATGCAGCATTGGGTATGACCATTGCTATCATCGGAACGATCCTGTTTCATGAAAACGTAAATCACGAGACCGGTGAAGTGACACGCATCACCAATCTGCCTTTCATCTTCGGAGCGATTGCTATAGGCACCGTAGTGGGCTATATGGCTGCGATGAAGGTGAAGATGACGGCTATGCCGCAAATGGTTTCTTTGTTCAATGGTATGGGTGGCGCTTGTGCCGCGCTGATCGGATTGGTGGAGATGAATACACACCATCCTGTCGAATTCGGCGAACGACTCATCATCTTCCTCGGTGTGATGATCGGTACCGTCTCCTTTGCGGGTAGTATGATTGCGTATGGTAAGCTTGAAGGGAAAATAAAAGATTACGGAAGTAAGATCATGCAGGTAACGAATAACACGATTGTGTTTGCGATCCTGGGCTTCATCGTCTTTCTGTCCATGAGCGAGCCATGGAGTGATGTATTGATATGGGCCATCTTTGGTGCCTCCATGGTGTACGGTATCCTCTTCGTACTTCCTATCGGAGGTGCGGATATGCCGGTGGTTATTTCATTGCTCAATTCATTTACGGGTATTGCAGCAGCCTTTGGTGGTTTCATGTACGACAACCAGGTGATGCTGACAGGAGGTATCCTGGTAGGTAGTGCGGGAACGATCCTGACCATATTAATGTGTAAGGCGATGAACAGGAGCCTTTGGAATGTGATCAGCGGAGCTTTCAGCGCCACAGGTCCAAGCAGCAAGTCTATGGATGGATTATCCACCAGCGAAATCAGCATCACAGACACAGCGATCATGTGCGCTTATGCACAACGTGTGGTCATCGTACCAGGTTACGGTCTCGCCGTAGCGCAGGCACAACACACTTGCCATGAATTTGAAAAAGCTCTTGAAGCTAAAGGTGTTGAAGTGAACTTTGCGATTCACCCTGTGGCTGGTCGTATGCCGGGACACATGAATGTACTTCTTGCAGAAGCAGATGTATCCTATGACAAACTCAAAGAAATGGAGGATATCAATCCTCAGCTTCCAAACACAGATGTATTGATTGTAATCGGTGCCAATGACGTCGTCAACCCTGCTGCCGAAACAGATCCTTCTTCTCCTATCTATGGCATGCCGATCATCAAGGCCAATACCGCTAAGAATATCATTGTCATGAAACGCTCGATGGCGAAAGGCTACGCGGGTATTGAAAATGAGTTGTTCTATGACAAGAAGACGCGGATGCTTTTCGGTGATGCTAAGGTTTCGCTGGAGAAGCTGATAGCGGAACTGAAAAATGCATAGGGGCAGTAGGGCGTCAGGGATGATTTGATAGTTAATTCCTGGCCGCGAAACTATTGCGATAATGCATAGGGCATGGCTGATTGCATGACGCTGAAAACGTCTGCACAGGTAATTACCTGGTGAAAGATTTTTTTGATTTGACGTACGCTGAGATTACTTCCTTTTTTTGTGCGGCACACAGCGATTTGTTTCTACAGGCGCGACAGCCATCTTATCCATGCCATTTTCTTAGGCGTGTTTGGCGGATAGACCAGGTCAGGCTCTAGCCAGAAAGGCTTCTCCAGGATGCTTTTGAAATGAGAAAAAGTTACAAACCCATTGCGGCCGTGATAACTACCCATACCACTCTGTCCTACACCTCCAAAAGGAAGGCTGGCATTGGCAAAATGCCAGAGGGTATGATTGATAGCACCTCCTCCAAAGGATATTTCCCGGAACACTTTTTCCCTGATGACCTGATCATGGGTGAAGAGATAGAGTGCTAAAGGTTTTGGCAGGGATTTGATTCCAGCGATTGCTTCATCCATATGTGTATAAGAAAGCACGGGTAATATGGGTCCGAATATCTCGTGTTCCATCACGGGATCATCAAAGGAAACGTCGGTTAGGATGGTTGGAGCAATATACCTGGAGGATAAATCACTTTCCCCACCCACATATATTTTTTGTTTTGCTATCAATCCAGTCAACCGGCTGAAGTTTTCCTCATTGATAATCTGCACGTAATTGCCATTGGCAAAAGTGTATTGGAATTGATGGATATAGGCCTTTACGAATCCAAGGAATTTTTCCTGGACAGCAGCGTCTACCAACACATAATCGGGAGCGATGCAGGTCTGTCCACTGTTTAAGAATTTTCCAAAGACAATGCGCTTGGCTGCTTTTTTCAGGTTTGTATCCCGGGTTACGATTGCAGGACTTTTCCCACCCATCTCGAGCGTCACGGGAGTCAGATTTTTTGCAGCAGCCTGATAGACTATTTTTCCGACGGCAGAACTACCGGTGAAAAATATTTTATCAAATTTTTGTTCAAGCAAGGCAGTGGTTTCAGCCACACCCCCTTCAAAGACAAAAAGGTATTCCGGCGGGAAATGATCATTGATCAGTTTTGCCATCGCGGCACTCGTGGCCAAAGGTATTTCGCTGGGCTTCAGTATAACGGTATTGCCCGCAGCCATAGCAGAAATCAAAGGGACGAGAGATACATTGTATGGATAATTCCAGGCTCCAATGATCAGGCATGTACCTAATGGCTCCGGAATAATATAACTCCGGGAAGGCAGTGTCAGGGATTGGATTTTACGCGTTTTGCTTCGCCCACGAGGGCAGTTTTTTAATGGCCAGATCGAGTTCATCGTATATAAAACTTAATTCGGTAGCGTAGGTGTCAGCTTCAGATTTTTTAAAATCATCATAAATAGCTCTATACAGATTGGCTTCCTCCTGCTGAAGGACGGCCTTGAGCCTTTTCAATTGCGCAAGCCTGAAGGGGATGCTTTTCGTTTCGTTGCGATTAAAGAAATCATTTTGCTTTTTTACAATTGTCAAATAGTCCATCCTCCGCTGATATAAAATCAGGATTTTAGAATCCTGAATGATGAGATTATCTCCAAAGATAGGGAGCAAAGGGGGACAACGTAATCTGCGTTCCACATTTTACCGCAATTCAAGTCTATTCACCTTATCCTGCACCGTAAAGTTTTTCATTTCTGTTTCCAGTGTCAATTCTGCACACCCACACTCCGGGTGATCTGGCCCTGATCGAGGACGTGGATCTGATCACATGTTTCTTTCAGAGTCGAAAAGATATGCGAGGAGATAATGATCGTCTTCTGAAGATTTCGCAAGCGATCGATGATCTCGGTGATGATCATGTTACTGTGGATATCAACGCCATTGTAAGGCTCATCGAGAATGTAAATGTCATTTTGCTGGATCAGGATGGCGGTCATGGCCAGTTTCTTTTTCATACCGGTCGAGTAGTTGCTGGCATATTGGTCCAGTGGAAGATCAAAGATGTTTTTGGTATCAACATCGTTTTCCACAACACCTCGAGCGTTGGCTAACAACCGGAGGTATTCACGACCCGTGATCTTCGAGAAGAAATAGGGATCTGTTGGGAGATAGCCAATATGGTCTTTGAGATCTGCGTAATCACTGCGTATGTGTCCATGAAATGGTTCGATCCCGATGATGCATTTGAATAAAGTAGTCTTACCGGACCCGTTTTCACCAACAATTCCATAGACTTTGCCTTTTTCAAAATCCAGGCTGATATCCCGGAGGACGATATGGGCTCCGTATGATTTGGACAGATGTTCGATATGCATCATTGAAGCACAGGTTTGAGTTGACGGACCGACCGCCTGTAAAAGTATGGAAGGAGAAAAAGCAACATGGGTGGAAACGAGAAAGAGAATGCCATCAGCAGTCCTTGGGGAACATTCATTGGAGCTGGAAAAAAAGCATACTTACCCAGCACAGCGGTGGCAAGGTATAGGATACCAAGCAAAAAAATCATCGCAAGATATCCTGCATGGCTCATGAAAAAAATCAATATCACCGTAGCAAAGGGCAAACACAACAGCGTTGCATACAAGAGTGCAAGGCTGACCTTATTCAACAAAAACTGAGGCGGTGACAAGGCATGAATCCACACGAGATAGACTGGTTCAGATTGCATATAGAACATCATGCATACCAGCAATACCAATGCTACTGCAAACAAGCCCAGGTTGGCATTGTCATAAAGCACGGCCATGACCATCAGAAAGCCCGCGAGGATGATCACAGGATAATTTTTCCGAAATCCAATGGTGAACTCAAAGGGATATTTATAAAAAGGTGTAGGGATGACGATATTCAGATTGCGCTCGATTGATGTATACGATAGCGCTGCGCTGATGATCAAGATACCCAATGCCAGGAGCCATTCCTGGTATATGATTAAACCAACGATGAACGGAAGAGCCACTGTGATATTTTCAACACAGCGGATGATCAGAAATTGTTGTTGAGAAAAATGTTGCTTCAGAAATCCGGTTCTGCCCGCCTCTGATAGCAATGAAGAAAAACCCAAAACAACCAATGCGTATACATAGGACGCAAACGAAGAGACATAGAATAAATAGGCAGTGAACCCACTAAAGATGATGGCCATCAACAGATACCCCAAAAGCAGGTTGTATCCCAAAATCGGAAAGATGGCGATTGACCAGCCTGAATTGCAGTGCGAGATAATCACGCATCCGCCAGCCTCTTGATATTACGCATGGTCAAAAATACGCTGCCAGAGTGCTGTTTATGATATCAACCCGAAGTATGTTCTACCAAAAGCCTGATCTAGCCGACAGGGTCAGCGTATTGCCTTCATCAACTTCGTATGTCAGGCCCCCCCCCGCCCGGAAGCATTTTTCACAAAGACTTCTCACTATCTTTTTCGCGCAACGCGCAACCCCGCAAAGGATATGCAAGGCACTTCGTACTTATTTTTATCGCGCAACGCCGCAAAGACACTTGTACTTCACCTCTTACTCTCTTACTCTCTCACTCTTCACCTCTCACGCTGTTTTACAAGTGCTGATGCCAACGATAGCGTACAAAGGACAAAAACTGACCAGGCTCGTAAGGACAAACACGCCTCCGAGGACCAGCAGAACAAGGCCAAGTGTACCGGTAACGGTGCCGGTAAAATAAAGGATGGCAAATACTGCCGCGAGCAGGACACGGATGATTCTGTCGGCTGAACTCATATTCTTTTTCATAGAAATAAAATTTAACGGGTTAAAAACTGAACCAGGAGAACAATTCCGGTCACCAGGCTGATGCATAAGATACAGACAATGACAAACTTCAGCAGATTATTCTTCATGATTGTACTGTAAACTTAGGGAGCCGGGAAGGGCTGCGCAGTGACTTTAGTCACCACTATAGGATTTCGATGGTATTGGCTTCCTGCCTGATTTTCCCGTCATTTTCCAATTTCTTCATGATCCGGCTGATGACTTCCCTGGCCGTACCAAGCTCAGCGGCTATCTGGCGATGACTGATCTTGATCGGGTTCCGTCCTGTCAGCAAGGATTTATTGACCAGATAGTCCAGCAATCGTTTATCCATCCGCTCAAAAAGAAGTTGATGAATCGTCGTCAGCAGATCACTGTAGCGAAGGTTGTATTGTTGAAAAAACAATTGGTTGACCTCCGGATAATCACGCACCCAAAGCGCTACTTTATCAGTAGGCAACAGGAGGGCTGTTGTATCTTCTTCAGTTACAGCAAATATTTTACTGGGTTCGTTTTTCATGCCGGCAGCAAACGACATGATGCAGCTCTCCTGAGGCTTGATATAATAGAGCAGCAATTCTTTTTCTTCATGACGGCTGAATACCTTGATGAGCCCCTCCAGGACGATGGGAATGACCTTTACATATTGCCCTTCGCGCAGGATCTCTGTACCCTGTGGAACCTCCTTCAGTATAGCATGTGCTTCCAGTTCTTTCCGGAGATCCGGATGAAGAGGCGTGAGCAATTTTGAAAGGTCCGTCATTGGATTTCAGGTTAATGCAGGATGCAATTTCCTTTAAGGCTAAGAAAGCCTGAGTTATATAATCCAGGATATTGACTCCCGCATGGGTTATTTCAACATCCTCAAGATATAAACTCCCGGCATTTATCAATCCGCTTTGATCGGAAACACCAGAGAGAATATGGAGATGACGAAACATAATCTCTATATCAGCAGCAATAGAAAAAACAGGTGAGGTAGTAGATTGAACAAATACAGTTTGTCCGGCGGGTTGGATGAGGCGTGCATCATCATTAAACACAACTGGGCCTGTGGAAAGATGTATGGTATCAAGAATCAATGATGATTTAAATTTTAATGTATCCCCACTTCCAGCACATAGAGCGGCATGACGTAAGCTGCCCGGGCCTGTATCACCATCTTGTTTTATCCAAAGGGCGATGCTATCTGCAAGCAATCCGGAGACACGTCCGTTGACCCCGTCTACGCAGAGATGGATGTAGTCATTGGTTTTAAATTCGATGCCTTCATAGCCGCGCGTGATCGTATCGGAACCTGTGGTGGAATAATCAACATACATGGAGGTTCCGCCAAAGAAGGAATCATTTGTAAAATGACGAAACAACCAGGTCCTTCCATACGTCGTCAGGCAAGTGTGGACTCGTCTGGACTTATAGCCGCGGCAGTTACCTGATACTCGGCAGCGATGTCATTAGGATTTGCTTTGAGGTTGATTTTTCCCTTGTAGGTCGCTACGATTGGATTTTCCATGGAGCTGCCTTCGGTGAGGTCAATTTTGAAATAGTACGTGTAGCCATTCACCCAGCCACCACAATTGTTTGTGGGTTTGCTCCAGATATTCTTTGTGAATACATAGATCGCTTCATTGTACCAAATGGCCGCTTCGCTGTTGACAAATACGGTATCACCTGATTGACAGTTATTGACATCATACCCGGTGAGTGGATATTTGAAATAATAAGTTTGCGGTGTGACGGAGACAGAATCCGGATGATTGAGTGTCGTTAACGGGACTTTATGCATTTTAAAAATGAAACGATTGGGGCATTCTTCCGGATCGCTGTTTTCATTGCAGTTTTTTCCGATCTGGCAGACGTAGATATTTCCAATGTCGTCTTTGGCGAGATCTTCCCAGTCATGATTGATCACATTGAGGATGTTGACTTCCTTCTGGATGGTGACCATTTGATTGCCGGTGGCGGGTAAAAACTTAAACAGAGAAGTACTCGGATTTCCCTGATCGTTGTGTGTCCACAATGAAACACCATTCGGATCAATGGCCAGGCCGGAAGCCTGTGTGATTGGAGATACATTCCCAAACCGACCGAGGTTAAATGGCACCTGGAGGCCCTGGTACACCTGTGCGTGGAGACCTGACCAATAGAAATATAAGAGACTGATGAAGAGCAGTCGTTGCATAAGCAATGGGTATCGTCAGGGAAGAGACGTGGCAAAGGTAGGGGAAAAAACTGCTCTGTTTTTTATTACAGCCTACGATAATGCCATATAGTGATAACAGCAATCACTAAAAAAGGAATGGCAGTAAGCATGATCTTGAAGTTCGTACTCAAGGCACCCGCCAGGAAAATAAAGGACAATAAAATTCCAAGACCTGCTATGCCCGCATAGGTCAGTATTTTACTTGGTGGCTTTTGAAACAAGGTGATGAGCAAAAGAAGTTGACCGATAATAGGCAGAACCGTAAATGGATGAAGCACAGACATCGGGTCTGTAAACATTTTAGCCAGCACCTGTCCTTCTGCCTGAAATAAGAATAAATGATTGCCTCCGCCCCACTCCATGTATCCAAAGAGCGAGGTCATGATGAGGAGTAAATTCAGGAGTTTGCTTTTCATGGTGACTCTTTTTAAAGGTAGGTTTTTATCCGCATCCTTCTTTCAATTTGTGGATATCAAAATCATGTGGAATGGGTACAGATTTAAGGAAATCAATCCATTCTGCTTCTAATTTTTCGACAGGGAAGCCATAGATGGTGTCAAAGTCTCCGAATCCACGGGTCCACAACAACTTCATTTTTTCCAACCCATATTGCTCATATAAATATTTAAACACACCGGCACTTTGCAAATAGGCCATAACATCGTTTTGAACAGCAATTTCATCAAAATGATTGAACAGGTAATCCAGGGATTGGAGTTAATTTGATTGGAGATAGTATGCGTTGATCGTAGGTATAGGATTCTCAATGTGACATTCATTATCAGCATATACGGCACTTCCCTCAATCAGCAACCGGCACCCTGAAGGGCCCCATGCATTTAAAGAAATGATATGGAAGATTTCATGCTTAAACTGGGGTCTCCTGGTCGCTGTTATAGGAAATAGCCCTGCGTCAAATTCAGCATAGGCAATGCCGCCCTGTGCCCGCACACCTGTAAAGGCTTGCATTTCTTCAACGGATTCAAAAAGGATTAAGGTGATTCCTCGGTTGTATTTTTCGACATTGAGTATTTGAAGCGCATTTGAAAAAGCAAAGGCTATCTGTTCTTTAATTTCAGGTAGATGCGCAGCAGCGTATGTGTTTCCGGCGAAGAAAATCCTGAAGTTGCCATGCGATATGGAAAGAAAGGGAAGTGTATCTTGGTTTAGAATCTTATTTGTAAAAGCAGCACGATGGGGATAAAAGACAACCTCATCAGTAGGGTTGTCAAGACTCGTCCGTGCCGTATAGACGTTTTCCTGTACGAACCAATTGGTATAATTAGTACTGACTTTTTCCACGATACGATTCCATTTTTTATGATCATGGAGGGACAATAAAGATGAATCAGCCTTCAGCGCGTCAATGTCTTTAAAGGGATATTCAAAAGCGATTTTATTTAAAATCTGAAGTGCTGTTTTTTCTTTACCTGCCAGAGCGTAGGAGCTTGCTGCATTATAAAGTATCCCTTCTCTTGGAATCTCAAAGCCCTTTTCAACCTCAGCATGGGCTGCTTTGTAAAATAGGCGCCGGCCTCCTGATAGTTTTGCGCGGTCAGGCAGGAATCTGCTTTATTCCATAATTCATAAAAGGCGTAATACTTCGGAAATCCAGATTGGCCAAAACAATGTGTGGTAAAGCCCAGGCCTAGAATAAATAAAGAAATTCTGTTCATTGAAAAATGAATCTTGGAGTCAATCAAAGGTACAAGCTATCGGATTACTGTTTCTTCATCAAAGATAAGTTCAGGTAGTCCACCACACCCTATGCCAGCGCAAAGTTTTCGCACGTCGCGTCGCCCCATGGGGCAGGGAGGAGTTCGGAGAGATCATAACATTTCAAATCAGCCCAGTCCCTGCTCTCTGCGCTATGCTCTATGCTTACCGCCGCTAATTCGCGCTAATTTCCGCCAATTAGATATCGAAAGCCAGGCCTGCCCTTACTAATCATCGGGTGCCTCCAGCTTTGTACCGTCGCCACTTCTTCCTTAATGCCAGATCAGATGTCCGTATCGTTCCGATATAGGTGACTTTGACAGGCTTTACCCCACAGTATTCCAGAATGGATTTCTTTAATTTGGGTGGCTTGCGTTTCTCTGTACAAAGACATCCAGGTAAGAGCCTGTCACCTTAGAACAAACAGAGAACCCAACCGTTCTGCCCCTTTTTTATCCACGGTCAGGATCTGGTTCTAATTCAGTCCCTGTTGGTACCCAAAGGCTAAGTTGTTGAAACTAAGTCCTTATCACAATTTCCTTTATCTCAGCACCCGCTCCAGACGCCCCCTTTTTATAGGCCTCCACGAGCCCAAAATTGAAGCTCTCCTGATTTGGATGTCCGTTGATGATGAGTATTTTTTTCATAACGCTATTCAATTATATAATTCAATTCTGCACTGACCATGAGATAATCACTGGCTCTTTCCGCCGCTAATTCACGCTAATTTTCTCTAAGATAAAGTTGAGCTCCCTATGCACAAAAGTTTTCGCACGGAGCACACGGAGTGCACGGAGAGATCATAACAATCAAAATCATGCACCTGACAGTCCCTCTGCCCTATGCGCTATGCTCTATGCTTTTCACAGTAACAGCTGGAGGAATCAACATATAAAGCAACGGCGTCACAATCCGACTCAACAACGTCGAACTAATCAACCCTCCGATCAACACCAATGCAAGTGGTGAAATCAACGGTGATTTTTCAAGCACCAGCGGAACCATACCTCCAATCGCTGTCATCGAAGTGAGTAGGATCGGAAGAAACCTCGTCTCTGCACCATTCAAAACCGCTTCTTTCAGTGGCATGCCTTGCTCACGAAGTTGATTAGTATAGTCCACCAGGAGAATCGAATTTTTTATCTCAATCCCCATGAGGGCAATGATGCCGATCGTAGCCACAAATGATAACGTCTCGCCACCGAGGTATAGAATACCTAACGCACCAACGATACCAAGAGGTACGACTGACAATACAATAAGTGTGCTCTTGAACGTCCTGAACTCAAGCAACAAGGATGGCAAACAATCCGAAGACGGTGATCAGGATGATGCTGCCCATGCCACCAAAGGATTCCTCTCTTGTTTCTTTTCACCGGCTGCAACAAACCGATATCCTGCAGGTAATTTGACATCCTGCAGTTTCTTTTCAACCTCATCAAACATTGCGATGGTATTGTATCCCGTTTGCACAAAGCTGGTCACATTGGTATACCGCTCTTTGTTGTAGTGCCTGATCACATTGGGAGAGGCACCAGGCACGATTTCTGCAATTTGTGAGATAGGAATCAGCGCACCGGAGAGAGAGGTGACATACATCTTGTCAAATATCTCAAGAGCATGATCGGGATCAAAATCCTGGAGGGTCATCTGTATCTGGAATTCATCTCCATCCGCATTACGCACCGTCTGGTTAGGTAGTCCCGCTACACTTAAGCGGACAGTGCGCGCCACCTCAGCAGGCAATACGCCCATGATACCGGCTTTCTCTTTGTCGATGATGACATTGAGGTCAGTCTTTGGCAGGCTGAGTTGATTTCCGACATAGAGTGTGCCTTCTGTTTTCTTGATGATGTCTTCGAGGATAAAACTATACTTGGTCAGCGTATCCAGATTGTCACCCAGAATCCTGAATTCAAGAGGAGCCGGCACAGGTGGCCCTTGCTGAAATTGCTTGACTTCTATTTTAGCACCGGGAATCTGATTGTATCTGGCCCTCAATGAATCGGTGAGCGCAACAATCTCAGGTACTTCCATATTCGGGTTAGTCTGCACAAAGAGTTCGGCAAAGTGCGGTGTAAAATCCTGCTGAAATACGTTATAGTATACCCTTGGATTTCCCTTGCCGATATTGCTACTGACGCTGACAACATTATTTAGTTGCAGGAGGTCCTGTTCGACAATACGTGCTATGCGGTTGGTTTCTTTCAGGCTCGTGCCTGGCGGTGTATTGATCTGTACATTGAACATCGGTTTTTCAGAGACAGGAAATAAACTGAATCCGATCAAGGGTATCAAGCCCAGGCTGCTGATAAAAATCACCCCTGTCAACGCTAGAGCAATCACCGGATGAGCTAATGACCAGTTCAATATGCGTTGGTAAGGCGCATTGATGTATTTCTTAAATCCTCTAAAGAAGATATTGCCTTCAGAACGCTCATGATTTTTCAACATAATGCTCGCCAGAAACGGAATGATCGTCAGCGATACCAACAGGGATGCAATGATCGTCAACAAGACAGCCATAGGCAACGGCCTGATAAATTCGCCGGAACCCTCAGGAAGAAACACTAAAGGAAGGAAAGCAAGTAAAAGGGTTGCAGTACAACCTATGACGGCAATAGCGATTTGCTTCGTAGCTACGATCGCGGCTTCTTTTCGTTTATACCCCATCCGCATAAAGCGCTCGATGTTTTCAACTATGACAATCGAATCATCCACCAACAAACCAAGCGCGATGACGAGACCTACGATGCTCAATTGATTGAGTGTATACCCGGTGTAGTTGAGAAACGCAAGACCGATCGCCAGGGATAGCGGGATGCTGATCATGACGATCAATGCGGCGCGGAATCCAAGGGGCAATAAAGTTAACAGTACGAGAGATACCGCAATTGCAAAATCAATTCCTAACCCATAGAGTCTTCTGCGCACATTTTTCTCCTGATCAAAACTCGTCTCCATTTTGATGTGATCCGGAAGGGTGGCTGTATGGCCACCCTGTTTTGAACTATATTCTTCCGGTCTTTTAAAGCCGTGACGACCCAGATAGCCGGCAGCCCGTTGTATCGCGCGATGTGTGTTTCTTCAGCCTTGTCCATGCGGATCAGGGCTATGTCATTGAGGTGTACTGCATTTCCCTGCGGAGTTGTCTTGATGACGATGGCGCGTATCTCGTCGAGGGAGTTGAGTTCACTGTTGGTCTTGATATTAAATCGCTTCTTTCCCAGATCCACGCTACCCCCGGGTATATTGACATTGTGCGCCTGTATGATATTGATGACCTGGTTGAGTCCGATACCATAGGCTGCCATCTTGTCGAGCTGCAGGGCGATCTGTATTTCTTCGGTGGGTTCAGCTTGTATCTCCACCCATTTGATATCCTTGATACGTTCAATGAGTTTTTCAAGTTCTTCAGCCTTGTCTTTGAGTTCTTTTGGTGAGGCGGTCGAAGAAACGAGTGCGGTCTGAAGGATAGCTACATCAGAAGACGCAGCGCGTATCACATCGAGTGTAACGATACCCTCCGGCAGGGAGGCACGAATCTTGTTGACCTCCCGGATGACATCATTGTTTTTACCATCGACATTGACACCATAGTTGAATTCAAGTTGCAACAGCATCAAGCCATCACTGCAATTGGTCTGCATTTTCTTGATGTCATCCAGTTTGTAGAGCACATCCTCGATCGGTTCGGCAACCAATTGCTCCATATCTGCCGGACTGGTCCCCGGATATACTGCCAGGACGATAAAGATCGGTGCACCAAAGGGCGGATCTTCTCCCCGCGGCATATTGATGAGTGCATTGACACCCAGCATCAGCGCGAGCACGAAGAGGATGATCGTGAATTGATAATTTTTTACAGAGAAGGATGTGAGTGACATTTTCTGGTATGGGTTATAAAGCTTATTGGCTTATGTGGTTATAGTGTAATTATCAATTCTTTGCTTCATCTGACCCCCTACCCCCTGAAAGGGGGAGCAGATAAAATCATTCAAGTCCCCCTTACAGGGGGTAGGGGGTCAGAAAGAGCACAGAGAGATTAAAACATATCAAAATCATGCACCTGACAGTCCCTATGCTCCTATGCCCCCCGCCCCCGGGGTTAAAGTTTGGGGGGGGAGGAGGAGAAAAAGAAAAAAAAAAAAAAAAAAATAAATCATGGGCCCTCCCCCCTCCCCCCTGCGCCCTCGCTTTAGGGGGGGAGGGGGGAAACAGAAAAAAAAAAAAAAAAAAAAAAAACAAACGACCCGCGGTCCCTATGCCCTTTGCATAATGTGTATCATTTTTCAATCGAAATCCTATCCCCATCCTCCAGAAATCCACTTCCTGCCGTGATCACTTCCGTAGCACCTTCAAGCCCGGATTCAATAGCCACCCGCTTCCCCCTGAAATTGCTGGATCCTGACCATTCGCTTCTCGGCGATTCCGTCTTTAGGCACATACGCGACGCCAGTCCGACCATTGGATGAAACCAGCGCTTCCACAGGGATGATGATATACTCCGCATTGATGGAGGGAATGATTTCAATATGGGCTAGCATACCTGCAGCGATACGATTGTCTTTGCTTGGGATACCAAGTTCTACGTCGAGTGTTCCACTCAGTGGATTGGCTACATCGGCGAGGCGCTTTACTTCGCTTTCAATGATCCAACCGGGATAAGCGTCAAGGATGATTTTTGCTTTTTCTCCTTTCTTGATTCTGCCCCAGTTTTTGTCAGTAAGGCCGGCTACGATTTTCCAGTCGGATTGCCTGACGCCCATGATGTAATAAACCGGTATGCCGGGACCTGTGATCTCACCTTCCTGCATCAGCTTCTTGATCACCTTGCCCTCAATAGGAGAGTACACCTGTGAATACGCTACGTTGAACTCAGCGATCTGCAATGATTTCTTGGCCATGTCTACAGCGGTCCCTGCATTCTGATACTGTTCGAGTGTCGCAATGCTGTCGCGATATAGATTGTGCATAGGCGCGGGCGATGACGCCTCCGGTTTTGAAAGATGGCTTTGCTTCTGAATCGGACTGGACCACACCGGTGACATGAATCACATCATCCAGTGCAGACTGTGATATGGGAACGGTACGAACGTAAAATACATTCGATGGTTTTTCAGCGGGTATGTCTGAAGGTTCTTTTGACGCATCGTCTGAACAAGCGACGAGCGCGAAAAATAAAGTGATGGTAAATAGACCAATGGACTTTGTCATGGTATATGATTTAGTGGTGTGTTATTTGATGGGAGCGCTGGCAGCCATGCGTTCGATGTTGACATGACGGATCCAGGATTGATATTTGGCGAGATTTTGTTCCAGTTGTGTACTCGTTACTTCGGTGCGGGCATCGAGGAGTTCTATGTAATTGGACAGTCCTTCTTTGTATCTGCGTACTGTTTCCTGGTAGAAGCGTTCGTTGGTTTTGAGTAGATCGGTAAAACTATTGTACAAGGCGATGTCGGAACGGAGGTTTTCAATTTCAGATTCTATCTGGAGATCAAAAGCGTTTTTGGTCCATTCATAATTGGCCTCTGTGGCTTCCAGTTGCGCTTTCCATTCTTGTTGTTTGAGCTGGCTTTTCTTATTGTCCCAGATAGGTATTTCAAGTTGCACACCACCTAACACATAGCCACCCCAGTCAGCTGCGAAGGCCTGTGACCCCAGATCCAGTTGGAACCCGAGTGTAGGAGCATGTTGCTTTTCTTCGAGCTGTAAGGCAAGCTCCTGAATTTTCTTACCTGTCTGTATTTGTTGTAACTCTTCTCTTCCGGAGAGATCGTATTGCACCGGTATGGCAGGCACACCTTCGAAAGTATCCGGGATGATTTCTGAACCTGAAGGCCTGTTGAGGAGGAAGTTAAAATGAGCGGCAGCATTGATCTTGTTTGAGATTGATTTTTCTCTTAATGCGGCGAGATGTTCGATGTCGGATTGGATGCGCATGGCGGCGGAGGGAATGGCCTGCCCGTTTTTGATCATGCTTTCGGTGATCCTTTTGTTTTCAGTAAGCAGTGCGAGGCCCTGGTCCATGATGTAGATGGCTTCTCCCGCGCGCATCCATTGCAGGTAGGCCGTCTTGACTTGTTGAGTGAGGTCGCGTATCGTTTCGTCGGTTTGTAAGCCTGCCATCGTGACTTCTTCTTTCTTGATCAGCTTGTTGTATTTGATCTCTGGCTGCAACACAGGTTGTGTGATGCGAAATCGTGCATCATAAAAGTTGTTGGGCAGAAAGTTAAATTCCTGGTTGGCCACAGGCGGAAAGTTTTGCGTGCCTGTGATGTCATTGAGCGCGCTGTAGACGGGGTTTAATAAATCACCGAGGGGTAATTCAATATTTCGTCCCTTGTAGGCCAATGTATACGTGGTGAGGAAGTTGACTTCAGGGCCACCGAGTTTGCTGGCGTGCTCAAGGGCGTATTGTTGTTTTCTTTCTAATGCTTTTCGCTGATCAACAGTCAGGTTTTGTTCAATGGCCTGATTGACGTATTGATCAAGAATGGCCTGACCTTGCATTGACAACTGTACACAGGTCAGCATCAGGATGGATAAAAGTATGCGGTTCATGTGGTGTGGTTTCGGATGGTTTGAAAATCAGGACAGGCTTTTCTGGATCATGGAAAGGAAGACATCGTAGCTGCGGAACATAAATGCTTTCTGATCTTCCATGGCGTAGATGTTGAGTCGCTCTTTATTGTGCAGCGAGACAAGACCATGCACCTGGCTCCAGAGGATCAGGGATATTTCATCCGGATTAATGTCTTTGCGGAAGTAACCTGCCTCCATGCATTCCACGATGTTTTGTTTAAGCATATTGATCGCCATGGCGCCATCCTGCCAGAATTCTTCCTTGACTGCCAGCGCTTCCATCGTGCAGGAGAGGATGAACATGAGTTCATAGTCCTGGGGGTTGTCTATGCCATACTGGATGTATCCCCTGCCGGTGGCTTTCAGTCTTTCGAGAGGATCGGGCATGTTCTGGACAGAAAGAAAGAGGGCTTCGATCTTGCATTCAAAGGCCTTATCGTGGAGGGCCAGGAGGAGATCATTCTTGTCCTTGAAGTGATTGTAGATGATTCCCGGGCTGTATTCGATCTTGGTAGCGATCTTCCGGATGCTGGTGTTTTCATACCCTTCAGCCAGGAATATTTCCCTTGCGGCACTGAGAATCAGGTCTTTAACCGCATCTCTCTCCCTTTCTTTTCTTTCGTTAATACCCATTATTGAACATATTGTATTTAAATAACGCTGCAAATATATTGAACACTGTTCAATTTCAAATAGATGTTCAATGTTTTTTTAATTTTTTTTTGGAACCAATCTAATGGGATCAATCGTTGATCTTGAAAATTGTCGTTATATTTATGACAATTGTCAATAAACAACTATGGACGCAAAGCAAAAAATAAAGGCTGTTCAGGACAAAAGCGACACCAGGGCCACTAAGCTTGTCGTGAAATCTAAATCAACAGAGGTTACTCCATTAAAGGAGCTGAACCAGGAGTTTAAAAACTATATCCTGAAATTCAAACTACCAGTCCGCAAGACAGCAGGTGGTGCTGTGGCATTTACGGATTATCTCAACGATCGCCTTCTGATGGTAGAGGTTATAAAAAAAGGGATCACGTATTCCCTTTTTGAAGAGATTCAAAAACTTTCTTCACTCACCAGCCAGGAGTGGGCTACCATTCTAAATCTTTCGACACGATCGTTGCAACGTTATAAAGAACAGGATCAGTTATTCAAACCTATCCAGTCTGAAAAGATTATGGAACTGGGAGAGATTTTTATCCTGGGTAATGAAGTCTTCGGTGATACTGATAAATTTAAACGTTGGCTTGAAAAACCCAATTTTGCTATTGGCAATGTCAGGCCCACCGATTTATTATCTGATTCGTATGGACAACAGATCGTGACAGAGGAACTCAACCGTATCAACTACGGAATATTCGCCTGATGGAATTGTACAGATTGTCACGGGACATTCATGGAAAAGTACTGAGTGGAAAAGGTGCATCCATCAGTGGCGGACGATGGAATAGTCCGGGCACAGAAATAATCTATACGGCAGCAAACCGATCACTCGCCATGGCAGAAGTAGCCGTCCACTTCAGTATCGCCACATTACCTGCAGGCTATATGATGATGACCATTCATGTATCCGATTCTGTTTCAATATCGGAGGTGGATATCAAAGCTTTGCCTGATGGATGGAATCAATTTCCTCCCTTAAAAGAGACACAGCAATATGGGGATCAGTTTATCACCGATGGCAAAACATGTTTGTTGAAAGTTCCATCGGCAGTAACTCAAGGTGATTTCAACTTTTTAATCAATCCCCTGCATCTGTTGATGTGTTGATGTGTTGATGTGTTGATGTGTTGATATGTTTATAGGTTTATGAGTTTATGAGTTGATATGTTTATAGGTTTATGAGTTTATGAGTTGATATGTTGATATGTTTATGAGTTTATAGCTTTTTACCATTACAAACTACCAATCAACCATAAACTAATCAACCAATCAACATATAAACTTATAAGCCTTAACTTGCACCAATAAAATACTAAACATTGAGTACTGCAAGAATATTAGTTACCGGCGGATGCGGATACATCGGCAGCCACACCATCGTAGACCTGATCACATCAGGCTATGATGTAGTGTCGGTCGATAATGGTATCAACTCTTCGTTTGATGTGCTTGATGGGATTGAAGCCATCACGGGAAAACGTGTAATCAACATCAATGTCGATCTCAGCGAAACAGAACAGGCCTTAGAAGCGATAAAGGCACATGGGCATTTTGACGGTATCATTCACTTTGCCGCATTGAAGAGTGTAGAGGAATCGGTGTTTAAGCCCTTGCGATATTTCCGAAACAACATAGGCAGCACGCTGACCACGATGCAACTCATGGAAGAACTGGAGATCCCACATTTGATTTTTTCTTCTTCCTGTACGGTATATGGCACGCCTCAGAAACTTCCTGTCACCGAGGATACCCCATTTGGCAGAGCAGAAAATCCATATGGTGCCACCAAGCAGACAGGCGAAATCCTCTATGATCAGTTTTTCAGAAACAGACAAGCGAAGTCAGGCATATCCCTGAGATATTTTAATCCTGCAGGAGCGCATCCCTCCGCACTGATCGGAGAATCTCCAACACAAAATGCCACCAACCTCGTACCGGTGATCACAGAGACCGCCATCGGCGTGCGTGAGCAGATCACCGTGTTCGGCGATGACTATCCAAGCCGTGATGGCAGTTGTGTCCGTGACTACGTCCATGTCACCGATCTGGCGAGAGCGCATACCTTGGCTATCGAACATCTGCTCCAACACAAGAACGATAACAGATACGAAGTTTACAATCTGGGAATTGGTGAAGGCGTAACAGTGCTTGAAGCCATTTTTGCTTTTCAAGACGCAACGGGCGTTCAGGTCAACTATAAAATAGGACCAAGAAGAGCAGGTGATGTAGCCGCCATCTATGCAGACAATACACGCATCACAGATCATCTCGGATGGAAGCCTGTCCAAGACATCCAGTCGATCATGCAATCTGCCTGGGCGTGGGAGAAGGCGCGGAGGAAATAATCTATCTATCTTTAGGTAATCAATCGGACAACGCTACAATGAAAATATTCAACATCATCCTCGCCATCCTTTTCCTGTTGTTTGCCGCAGTCCAATTCAATGACAGCCCTGGTGATATCCTCTTTTGGGTTATAGTCTATGCTGGTGTTGGTATTATTTCTGCCTTTGCTGCTTTCAACAGATACAACATGTGGGCCATCCTTCTCGGTCTTGCGGTGGTCGTCTTCGAGATGTTCCGCAAATTCCCAACGTTTGCACTTTGGGTCTCAGATGGTATGCCCAGCATCGTTGATGAGATGCAGGCTTCATCACCCTATATTGAATTGGCAAGAGAATATCTCGGACTCTGTTTGTGCCTTGCTGTGTTGATCTTCCAGTATGTGCGGTATGCAAAACTGCGCAAGCAAGAGGCTCCTTTTGTGGAGTGATATACCCTACCCATACCCCCTGCCCTGAAAGGGGGAGCTAACAACTTAAGTCGCCAGAAAAAAGTGCGCCAACACCCACTCATACTTCTCCAGGTTCCATCGCCAGTCAGCACCATCCCATGGGCCACCGATCGACGTATACAGATAGGATAACCGAACACTGAAGATCATCAGCATGATGACAACCGAAAAGAAAGCAATGCGTGGAATAACATGCCAACGCATAGACACATGCTGATATAGTCCGGCGAGCGGAAAGGCCAGTATGGTGTAAAACTCAACATAACACCGATGACCAAAAGCACCGCCAAACCACCATGCCCACCAACTGGCAAAAAGATAGGTAGCAATTGAAAAAATAAGCAAGACCACAGGAGCCTGAAAGTTTTTCTTGAACAAACCCAACACAATACCTGCCATCATCAATAACACCAATGGAGAATACAGAAACAATCCGTTTTGCACATCAAATAGCACAGCCGCAATTTTTGGTTCATTCCAATACTTAAAACCTTCCTCAGTATAACTGTAATACAACCAGTGTCCGGTCATCTCTTTCCAATACATCAGTTGCGGAAGAAAGAAAAGGAAAGCTCCGGGAATCATCCACAACATTAATCTTAAGTGCTGGATCAGGAATCGAATCCTCTCTTTTAAGTCGCTCAAGCTATATACATCATAGAGGGGTATGAGTAATGCAACAATAATATTGGTCGGTCGAATCAGGATGATCCAACCCAACACAGCTCCGAGCAGGAAACTATTCAGTCGCCCTGGTTTTTTCAGATACCCGGGAATCATATACAGTAAAAGGGAGAAGAGGAAAAAATTATAGACATGGGCTATATTCATTTCCCTCGTGGCGTAGTAATAAAGGTTGGAACCGAAAAAAACAGATACGATCACCCAGAAAGTAACACCCGGTGAGACCAGTTTCAGTAAAGATTTGCGGAGGAAGAATAATCCCAGGAAAGAAGCGAGCAATCCGCTTAAGGCTACAATATTGCAATACAGTGGATTGAAATAATCTGACCTGGTATACCCAAGAGGTGGACAGAGATAGTAGGCCAACATAAAGAATGGAAATTCAAAAATGGCTATCCCGCAGGTATACTTATTGACATACTCGCCCTTGTCGTTGTAATAAGGCCAGACGCTACCCGGTGGAAGCTTGTGAACGTCTTTGATAATAATGAGCGCCGGTAAATATTGATAATAGCCTTCTGAATCCGACCAAAGATTTGACCTCGGTCCAGGATTGATTCTGGCGACCATGACCGGAATCATCAACAGAAATAATAAGAACAAATAATGTCGGACTACCAGCTTGCCAATCCACAGGCTTGCCAGTCGACTGGCTTGCCAGTCGACTGGCTTGCCAAAGGAAATAAGTAGCATATTCAAAAAGAGTTCCGCGATGAAGCATAAAAGTACAGTTTTGATACAGATTGTACAGTCCTTCATCACAGCACTCAAGCGCATGGCACAGCCAGGCCTGGGATGATCCATAACCAAACGGAATTGATGAGCATCAGCTACAGAAAACTACGTCAGTCTATTATTTCGTTTGTCAGCCATCAGGAGATAAAGGGCTTTTACCAAATATAGGATACCTCCAGTGGCATGATGTGAAATCATGGCTGAAGTGTCAGCAGGTTTGCAGGAAATAAAACTGAAGTGCAAACGCTGCGTCGTAGATGTAAATAAAATGTATACTTCACGTCAAAGATTAAAATTGTGATAGGGGTGGTGATGTGAGTTGTGAGTTGTGAGTGGGTTTGATGCTTGCAGACGGAGGCTGCTGATAGTGATTTAAATCATGCGTCTGACGTCTGCGAGTCTGGCATCTGGCATCTCATCAGGAGTTCACTACATTCTTAATCGACACATCTTTATTTCTCAGATCAAGGCCTCCTTCAAGAACAGATTTCAGATTAGCGAGATAGAAAGTCCATCCGGTCTTGCATCCGAGATGCCAATAGTGCTTGCCTCTCTCATCTGTTGGAATGTCAGATTGGAGCAACTCAACAATGGATATACCTGACTCTTCTTTGATGGTCACCACACAGTTACCTGCATCGCCGAATGAAAATTTAAAATAATCGATGCCATTACAATCGATTATTCTTCCCAGCTCCTCTACTTCATCCGGCCATCCGTGCCAACGCCAGGTGTATATGTCACCCGGTTTGACGAGTGCATCCCCCAGTCGCTTTGCTCCATCGGGTCTTCTAAATTCAGCCATGCGGAGAAACCACGATTCGATTCCATGACGGGTAGCCCATGCTTTATATAAGGTGGCCTTGTCGGCTGCGACAGGGATGCGGGTGGTGAATTGGCTCCAGTTGTATTCTGACATTGTAAGAGAGTAAGAGGTGTAAGAGAGTAAGAGAGTGAGAAGTTAGCAACTAGCAGTGAGAAGTTATTAGTAATAATTGAATTAATGAGAGGTCCACTCGAAGCTCACGTCTTACGTCTCACTCTCTTACTCTCTCACATTGGTGGCACAGAATGCAATCCGATCCGGTTGCCTTCTGTATCAATAAAGATACCCATGTATCCATAGTCAGGACTGATCTCTGTTTTGGGTACGACCACCTTTCCTCCTGCTGCTTCAACCCGGTCCAGGATGATTTGTACATCAGGATTACCATTGAGATAGATGAGCGTGCCATGCGTTTCAGAAGGTTGATAAAACCCTTCGGCATAGACAACGGCGCCTCCGATACCTGTAGCCGGATCATCGATAGGAAACATCCTCATTTGGATCATCGCCAGATCCATTGGAAAGAGCTGGATCTGAAAGATGGTTTCATAAAAGCGGGTAGCTCTGTCCAGGTCTGTAGCCGGGATCTCGAACCATGAAATGGCGTGCTGCATTTGAGTTGATGAGTTGATGAGTTGATGAGTTGATAGGTTGATAAGTTGATGATAGGCTTATGGCTTATGAGCTTATAGGCTTATGTGTTTCTTGCCGCTGGATGGCGTTCTCGCTGCCAGCTCAATGGAGATCACGGGTTGATAAGTTGATCGATTGATTTGTTTATAAGCCTATAAGCTAATAAGCCTATAAGCCTTCTAATTAATCGGACTACTGCTTTAAAATGCTGCCAGAGCTTATTTCCTGGAAGAAAAATTAAGGGGCATATGCCTGATTTCCGGCATTAACAGTTCCGAATTGGCCATTTAGTATGCATAATCGCCCTGAATTCCTATTTTTGGTGCCCTTACCGTTGCATCTCCCCCTTATTAGCTAATGTTTCATCCTGCCTTATAACCTAAGGGAGGCATTGTTTTTGATGAACAAAGAGAGCATGATAAGAATACCAATTTTACTGGTCAGCCTGTTTTGCGTGCTGGCCACAGCATTTGCACAGAAACCGGTACCCGGCAAGACAATGTCCCTTTTTCAGGGGAGGCAAGCTGAGGTGTTTACCTTGTTTGGTCCGGCAACAGCAGCCAAGGAGGAGACCAGGCAATATGTTGCAAATGCTTTCAGCCTAAGTATCCAGCCAGCGGCGCTTGAAGCGCTCCAAAATGCAGATGCAGGCATTATAAGTATCCAATTGCCCGACCCATTAAATATCCAGCTCGACCTGTATCGGACAAGTGTCTTCAGTAGCGATGCGATGATATCGACCAGTGATGGAAGAGTCTTTGCTCCGAATCCTGACCACCAGTTTTACAGGGGCATGATCCACGGTGATCCAAATTCACTGGCGATCGTAAGCGTTTTTAATTCTCGTGTCCAGATCCTGTTTGCTGACAAGGACGGAAACAGGCGGATACAACAAAGCGCTGATGGAAGTTATCTTCTCTTTAAAGACCTGGATATACTGGTGCCGAAAGACATCAGTTGCTTTGTAGATGAAACAAATGATTCTTCACATGCTGAAGCGGCCCCGAGCCCAAATCAACGTATGGCCGGTAATTGCGTTCATGTATATGTTGAGTGCGACTACAAGTCCTACCAGGACAATGGGTCCAGTGTGCCGAACACAGAAGAGTGGGTGGCAGAGCTTTGGAATGAAGTCATCACCCTCTATGAAAATGAAGATATACCAGTAGAGGTATCTGACGTATTGGTCTATACCTCCACTGATCCATTTGCAAATTCCCCCAATACTGGCCTTATGCTGGACACTTTCATGATCCACATCAATAACATAACTTATGATGGCCGATTAGCGCACTTACTCAGTACCCGAAGCCTGGGAGGAGGTATTGCTTATGTAGATGTGCTATGCAGTAATTCATTCCAGGTGGCTGTAAGCACAAGCCTGAGTACGAATATTGTGCCTTTACCAACTTTTTCATGGAGCGTCGAATGTGTCACACATGAGATGGGGCACAACATGGGATCACGCCATACCCATGCCTGTGCATGGAATGGTAATAATACGGCCATTGATGGTTGTGGTCCGGCTGCAGGATATAATGAAGGATGTAATGGCCCTCTGCCGCAGGACGGAACAATCATGAGTTATTGTCATCTCGTCAGTGGAGTTGGAATCGATTTTAATCTTGGCTTCGGACCCCAGCCTGGTGATCTGATACGACATAGATACAACAATGCATCCTGCAATACAGGTACCTGTACACCACCACTCTGCACTTCACTGACTACACCTACCCCCGGGAGCACAGGCGTCGATATCAACCAGAATTTATTCTGGACCAGTAGTGACGGTGCAGAAGGTTATAAGCTTACCATAGGCACCACACCTACAAATGGTAGTATTCTCAATAATGTTGATGTTGGCCTGGTCACGACCTATAACCCGGTCAATTCTTTTCCATTTAACACCACTATTTATGTCAAGATCGTACCCTACAATGTCATAGGGGATGCCACAGGCTGCGCTAACCAATCGTTCACGACCGAAGCAAATATTGCTCCCTCCTGCACCATGCTTACCTTTCCGTTGAACGGTGCTACCGGCATATCTGTGGATCCAATTATAACCTGGGCACATTCATCAGGCAACCAATCTGGGTATAAGATTTCCATCGGAACAACGCTGGGAGGAACACAGATAGCCAATCTGGTGGATGTAGGCAATGTAAATACATATGATCATCCGAGTTCGTTTCCATATGCTACAACACTGTATGTCAAGATCACGCCATACTGGAGTGGAGGGGATATCACCAACTGTCCTTCTGAAAGCTTCACTACACTTGTTCCGATACCAGGTGATTTCTGCAGCATGGCTATCAATCTGCCATGTGGTTCATCTATCGCAGGCACTACGATCGGCGCACTTCCCGATACAGGATTACCCGTATGTGTTGCAGGCATTCAGGCACCGGGCATTTGGTACACGTTTGTCGGTGATGGGTCAAATGCAATCATTGCAACCTGTTCACAATCCAACTATGACACACAGCTCAACGCTTACCAGGGAACCTGCACCAGCCTTACGTGTGTGACAGGGATAGATGATTTTTGTTATACCAGCAGTTTGATTTCTTTTCCGACTACAGTGGGTACAAATTATTATATCCTCGTGCAGGGATGGGGAGGACAGCAGGGAACATTTACACTGACGCGATCATGTTATAGCGGCCCGTTTTATTGTATGTCTTCAGGCCGGGAATCCAGTCTGGAATGGATTCAGAATGTAAATTTTAATTCCGATCCAAATACATCCGGATCATCTTCATACAGTGATTATACAGGCAGTCCATTGACTGTTTCCAGAGGAGGCAGTTATGCGATCACCATCACTCCTGGATTTTTACAAGGCACCCGTACTGAATATTACAAGGTTTGGATTGACTTTAATCATGATGGTGATTTTTCCGATGGCGGAGAGCAGGTGTTTTCAGCCGGACCATCAACGACCTCGGTATCAGGCACTATCGCCATACCCGTCACGGCGACAAAAGCCATTACAAGAATGAGAGTTTCCATGCGCTATGCCGAAACGCCTCCTTCATCTTGTGGAACCTATGATAATGGAGAAGTGGAAGATTATGCACTAAACATCAGATGCAATCTTGTGACGAGCAATCTCGATAATACCGGGAACGGTACCCTACGGAATGTATCGGCATGCGCGGATGATGGTGAGGATATTTTATTTGCAGCTTCCCTCAACAATCAAACGATCAATATCAATACCACACAACTGACCGTGGACGGACAATGGAAATGGATGGCCACTGCCGGATCTAACATTGAGATAAAAGCAAATACAGCCACACGTGTATTGAATATCCCTGCTGGATTTTCGGCGGAAATTCAAAACCTGAAAATCACCGGTGGTTCGGCTGCAAACGGAAGTGCTATTGACAATCTTGGTACCCTGACACTGCGGGATACTAAATTGTATCGCGCAACTGGCACGAATACAGCCTTGCGCAACAGAGGTCCGTTGACGGTGATCGGCAATTGTGATATACGGAATTGAGGACGTTGCTAATCCACATCAATGAGGTAATGGCAACTCCTTTAATGAGTTGACAATCACAATGGATATTTAATGCTCATCGATACCAGCGGCGTACTTGATTTTTATTCCACCACTTCTACGACGAAGAAACCATCATCACCGAGGATTTGATATTTAGGCATGAGCATTAGTCCATCCACAGGTGTTGTGATCGGGCCATGTTCGTTGTGGGCCACAACTTCTCCTGCCTTCAATGGTTGGAAATTTTTGTAGCCTGGATTCATGACAAATTGTTCGCCCTCCGCGATCCGATAATGGTGAATGAGCTTTGTGACTTTCGGCAGACCTTCAGACATCCGGATCAGCATACCATCATGACGATGATCTACGTCGCGTGAATCTACAGAACCGATAGTACGCATACAATTGACGATAGCAGCCGCTGTCCGGAAGACGCTCTCCGGATCATCATGCTGTCCTGCTTCGAACACAATGCAAAACGCATCTTCCTTTGGCCTGTTAAAATAGCTGAGGGTAGTCCCTTTCAGATTTTCTGTAAAACCCTGGATCACCGGAGCATGAAGCCCTTTAGCAAGGGTCCGGCTCATCTGGTCATCAGCAGCAATCGTAAAGATGCCACCATCCGCTGTGGTCGTATGCAGATCAAGGATGAGCGATGCAGACGGTTTATGTTTTCGTTTTTCTTCTTCGATCGTGCGGATCAGGTCTATGCATTCCCTGTCCTCTGAGGACCATGATTCTTCCGGCGTACTGGTGATGCGGTCCATTTCTTCCTTCAGGAGCATCCGGTTGAGATCACGGTCGATAAATCGTTGAGATTTTTCAATAGCCCGAATATTGCCCCGGATACCTACAAAAGAACCATGATAACGGAAGCCAGGATTGAAGTCCGTCTCGATATCCAGTAGCCTGAATACCTCCTGGATAGCTAGCAGTCCTGCTGGTTCATTGCCATGCATGCTGCCGATGCAGATCAGCAATGGACCCGGATCCACACCTTCATACCTGTCTATGATTCTGCCCTCCATGGGTGGCAATGATACTAAAGGAAAATGATTTTAAGGTCATAGGGCGGAATTTCGGTATTGAAGTGTTTTCCCCCGCGTCTGCTGAAAACCCTATCTTTGAGCCCAATGCGCAGAAATAAGATCATCGTCTCTTGTTTACTCCCGGCCTATATGCTGCTGGTGCTGCATGCTATTATCCCCCATCATCATCATTTTTCGGCAGCAGACGGCCCGCTCAATTTTCATCATGGTTTTAATGCCCAACATCAGGATCATCGCACCGGAGATCCTCACCATGATGCCGATAGCCATGGACATACCGCTCATTTTGTGCATTCACCCGAGTTCGGTATCGCCATGCTTCAACCTACGGCAAACTGGATAGAGGTCAATGTTCAAAAAGCACTACCCGCGCTTATCGAGCCATTCAAACTGATAAGCAAAATCAACCATATCGAATACAGGAGTAACTGGTTTCCTGAAAGCCCACCCCTGTATAATTTTTTCCCATCTTCTGCCCTTTCGCTAAGAGGCCCTCCCGCGTCAACTATCGCCTGACAGCACGACATTCTTTTCAACAGAAATGTTCAGTACTGTTTTGCATGAATACCTATTCATGTACGCTGCCTTTGTAAGGCTTTCCTTTTATTGAAAATCACGCCACATGTTTTACAGCAAAGCCACATTTGTTGCCACATTATTTGCCATTTCTGTTCACTTAGCATCCGCACAGCAATTGATGATGGTCGATGAAGCCATAGTTCTTGCTATGGACACCAGTTTCCAGCTCAGGGCCGAAGCTTTCCAAATAGATGCCGACCGTTTGATGGAAAAAAAAGCGACCCACATTCCAGATCCGGAACTGATTCTGGAGAGCACCACCGGGGACTTTATGACCATTGGCGTGCAGCAATCATTTGACTTTCCCACAGTGTATGCGAGACAAAAGCAGCTTGCCCAACAGCAGACGATATTGTCAACGCAAGCAAGCCACATTACAGCTGCGGCATTAAAGAGCAAAGTCAGAACAGCTTACCTCGAATGGCAACTCGACATCGCTCAAATGCGGCAATGGAAAACACAGGATAGCCTGTTCAACATCCTCTCCCAGGCAGCCGACAGGCAGTATCTGGCAGGGCAGATCGATTTTGTAGAAAAGACATATGCCAACCTGAAATTTTCGGAAGTGCATACCCAATACATAACTTCATTGACAGGAGTGCAAAAAGGGATGCAACAGATACAATTGTATACAGGTACGACCGACAGTATCTACCCGAGTGAATTGGAAAGAGGTATAGGCGATTTTACTTTTAGTAATGCAGTTGTAGATGATGATGCTATCAACAACACACCGGTCCTCGCCTATTACCAGCAATCAGAAAAGATCAGTGAAAAAGCTATTCAGCTGGAGCGAAGCAAGGTCTTTCCTGATTTCACGATTGGCTATCTCAATCCTGCAGATAAGAATACACCATTTCCATTGCGCTTACGCTTTGGACTTTCTGTACCGCTCTGGTTCTGGCAATATGGCACATCGATAAAAGCGGCTGAAACAAAACTCGAAGTAGCAAGGTATACTTCATCAGCAGGCCGGCAGGAACTGACGCAACAATGGTACAAAGCAAAAAATGATGCCTTAAAATATCACGAAGCCCTCAACTACCTTGAAGCGGAAGGATTGGTGCAAGCTAATGAACTCACAGAAGCATCCAACAGGATGTTTGTTGCCGGACAATATGATTATATCAAATATCTCACCACCCTGACAGACGCCTTTCAGGTGAAGCGACAGTATCTCGAACTGGTTAGAAATTATAACCAGGCCCTTATCACCTTACAATACTTAATCGGACAATAATGAAAGCATACCACTACATCATTCATCTATGCCTGGTGCTGACCACACTGTTGTATTCCCGTCCTGCCTATGCGGGAGGAGGCGATGATCATACGCATGCAGAGGAGAAACCTGCCACCAGTGCAGTGCAGGAAAAGTATTTTTCCTCGGAAGCCTCTTCAGCCAGGTATGAACTTTTGCTTCGCTATGAACCCATCCTGCCAGGTAAACCGGCACATCTTACCTTGTTTGTCAGTGATTTTGAAACAAACAAACCGGTCAATGACGCGGACATAAAAATCACTTCGCAGGAAGATCCTGACCTCACCTTTACCATACATCAAAATGGTAATGGTACGTATGAGGTGGAAACTACCTTTCCCGAAAAACAAACATATTCTCTGGCGGTTAAAATCGAAGCTTCGTTAGGTCCTGACTTACTTCTGCTTCAGGAAATCAATGCAGGTGAAGAACTACCACATGTGCATGAACCATCAGCGCTTTCCTTCATCAGCAAAGACAATTGGTACCTCCTCGCGATTGGCCTATTCGTTGGATTGGGATTTGGATTTCTTTTCCGCAGAAGGAACACCTCACATGGCAAAGCAACACTTTCCATCATCCTGGTATGCATATGTTGTTCTATTCCTTTCCAGACCACTATCGCGCATGGTGATGATGATCACGGAGCAGATGCATCAGGAAATGTCTTCTCCAACACTGTTGACATCCCGAAGGAAACGCAATTCCTTTTTGATGTGTATACCCTCAAGATGGCTAAAGGAAATTTTACGGAAAGCAATCGCCTCTTTGGAACTATCATCCCTAGCAGTAACGGACAGGCAGTCGTTACCACGCCTCAAAATGGAACCATAGTCTCCGTCCATGCGCAGGTCGGCAAACCAGTAAAGGCGGGCCAGGTAGTTGCAGTCGTGGAACAATCGATCGATGCAGGGACACAAGTAAACATCGCCGCTGAGCGAAATAACCTGACCGCAGAATATGATGCTGCTAAAAAGGAAATGGACCGACTAAAATCCATCAGTGATATTGCCGCTAAAAAGGACATTGATGAAGCAACTTCCAGACTGCAGAAAGCAGAAACCAACCTTGCGCTGTTTAAAAGCAGGTCCGGAAGAACCATGAACCTCACAGCACCGATTTCAGGGTACGTTGGAAACTTTAATGTAGCCATCGGCACTACAGTGACCGCAGGACAAACGCTCTTTACGATTACCAATCTCTCCACCTTGTATGTGGAAGCACAGGTATTTGACAAGGATGAGGAATCAATCCGTGCCGATGCCTATTACACCATGGAGTGTGCTAATGATAATCACAAGACGAGCCAGATCAAATTACTGGCCCCGGCGCAGGAAATCAACGCTACAAATCAATCGCAGAAAGTACTATTCCAGGTCGATAATCCGGATGGAGATTTCAAGATTGGTGAATTTGTCAACATCCGTGTGTTCGCATCCACAGCTTCGCATCAAATCACACTTCCGAATAGTGCCTTTACAGAAATAAACGGCAAGCCGGTAGTCTTCATTAAAGAAGCAGCCGAAAAATATACAGTGAGCTACGTTCAGCTAGGGCATAACAACGGTACACATACCTCAATCCTGAAAGGGATAGAAGAAGGACAAAGGGCTGTCATCAACGGCAGTTACCAACTCAAGATGATCTATCTCAACCAATAATCAAGTATTCACTCATCCATTATATTTTGAAATCATGAAACCACTTTTTAAGCAATACATCTTACCATTGATAGTCCTGACAGCGGGCACCATAGCATGTAACAGTTCAAAACACGAAGGCACTACAACAGAAACAAGTGCCGGAACAGAAGCGCATGGTGGCGAAGATCACGTGCACACCTATGCTTGTCCGATGCACCCTGAAATGCAAGGCCACGAGGGTGAGAAATGTAATAAATGCGGCATGCCCCTTGAGCACATGGATCATGTCCCGGTGGCTGGTAACTACATGATGGAGATCAAACCCTCATCCGAGATGATCAAGGCAGGCGTATCAGTCGATCTTTCCCTGACACCAAAGAACAAGGATAATATGAGCCTTCCTGTGCCTCTTGATGTTGAACACGAAAAGAAAATACATCTGATCGCGGTGAGCGAAGACCTGAGCTGGTTTGATCACATACATCCGGAATATCAGTCGGACGGCAGCTATCTCGTCAAGGAAACCTTTCCGAACGGAGGCAAGTATTTGTTGTACGCAGATTACAAGCCTACGGGTAGCACCCATCAATTGGAGAAAACAGAGATTCAGGTAGAAGGAAAAACTATGGTGTCTGCGAATTATAAAGAGACCAAAGCGAGCGCTACATCCGGTACGTATACTGTAACATTGAAGCCTGATGGCGGACGGTTTCTGTCCAATCAGGAAATACATTTTGACGGACAGTTTACGAAAGGGGGAAAACGATTTGATGTCAATGGGTTACAATCCTATCTCGGAGCCAAGGGACATATGGTAGGTATTCAGACCAGTAGCAAGACCTACGTGCACTTGCATCCGGAAGTTGAGAATGATATCCTTCATTTTCATGCCACATTTGCAGAAGCGGGCATGTACAGGGCATGGTTGCAGTTTATCGCAGATGATCAATTGCACACCGTTGACTTTACCATTATGGTTGAGCAGGGAGAACCAGGGAAGGAAATGATGTAGAGAGGAGAAAAACGTATCCATTGACAAATGAACCATGCTAGATAATTTAATAAAATTCTCATTACAAAACCGCCTGCTGGTGGTTGCGCTGGCTGCCTTGCTGATGGTGTATGGTGTGTTTGCCATCGTCAACCTGCCGGTGGATGTACTGCCGGATTTGAATCGTCCGCGGGTGACCATTTTTCTCGAAGCCAATGGTATGGCTCCGGAAGAAATTGAAACCCAGATAACACTCCCGGTAGAATCAGCACTCAATGGCGCACCTGGTGTGGAGATCGTAAGGAGTAGTTCTACGATCGGTATCGGGATGGTGTTTGTTGAGTTTGGCTGGGATTCGGATATCTACAGGGCTCGACAGATCGTGGCGGAAAAACTGCAAACCGTCAAGCTGCCAGATAACATCGTCCCGGTCATGGGACCGATCAGCAGTGTCATGGGACAAATCATGCTCGTGGGTATTTCTGCGGACAGCACATCTGCTGCAGATCTGCGTACCCTCGCTGATTTTACCATCAGGCGAAGACTCATGAGCATCAAGGGTGTGTCACAGGTCATTCCGATGGGCGGTGAGCGCCTTCAATACCAGGTGCTCATCTCTTCCACCAAACTGAAACAGTTTAACCTGAGCATTGATGAAGTTGACTTAGCCATGGAGCTGACTAATCAAAACAGTTCCGGAGGCTTCTTTGATCAATATGGTTCGGAAGTGTTGATCAGGAATGTGGGCAGGGCATATACGCTGGATGATTTAAAGAATACGGTGATTTCAAACAGGGATGGATTACCGGTATTGTTGTCTCAGGTGGCAGATGTTCGTTTTGGAGCTGCAGTCAAACGCGGTGACGCGAGCATCAATGCAAAGCCGGCAGTGATCCTTACCATTGAAAAGCAACCGACCTTTAACACCGTTACCCTAACCGAAGAGGTAGAGAAAGCAATCAGGGAACTACAACCATCCCTGCCACCGGATGTCAAATTGAATACCAATATATTCCAACAGAAACATTTTATCCAGGCGGCCCTGACTAACGTGGAGCACGCCCTGCGGGATGGTTTCATCCTGGTGGTCATCGTTCTTTTTTTATTCCTTTTAAATTATCGTACGACGCTGATTACGCTGACAGCGATTCCATTGTCACTGGTGATTACAGCCATTGTATTTAAACTCTTCGGCTATAGTATCAATACACTCACGCTGGGTGGATTGGCCATTGCGATCGGAGAGCTGGTAGACGATGCGATTGTGGATGTCGAAAATGTATTCCGACGCATCCGGGAGAATAGAGCATCATCTGATCCCAGGCCGGTACTGCAAGTCATCTATAGTGCCAGCAGTGAAGTGAGAAATTCAATCGTGTATGCGACGATCATTGTCGTGCTGGTCTTTATTCCTTTGTTTTATATGCAGGGAATTGAGGGAAGGATTTTTGCGCCGCTGGGTATTGCGTACATCACGTCTATCCTTGCTTCACTCGTTGTATCATTGACGTTGACACCAGTGTTGTGCAGCTACCTTTTGAGTACAACTCCTGCATCGTCGTCAACAGGCGCTGATGCAAATGAACAGACTACCCCTGTCAGGAAGTCTTTTCTGCGAACGGTATTTTCAGGATCAGGTGGCCATGAGGATAGTCCGCTTGTCAAATGGCTCAAGCAAAGAGATATGAGACTCCTCCACTGGGGACTTGAACGGCCACGCACGATCATTGGAACGGCAGTAGTACTGATCATCATTTCAATGGGCGTATTGCCTTTCTTTGGAACCTCATTTCTCCCACCATTCAATGAAGGTTCATTTACCATCAATCTCTCCACACCACCAGGTACATCTCTGGAGGAAAGCAACAAGATCGGGACCATGGCAGAAGAACTCATGCTGCAAGTGCCGGAAGTGAATTATGTAAGCAGGAGAACAGGTCGTGCGGAGTTAGATGAGCACGTAGAGCCTGTTTCGAATTCAGAAATTGATGTTGAGTTAAAACACGAAACTGGTAGATCCAGAGATGAGGTGGTCGCTGATATCCGTCAGAAGCTTGACATCTTAAAAGGGGTGTCTGTGAATGTCGGTCAGCCCATCTCCCACAGACTTGATCACCTGCTATCCGGTGTGCGCGCCCAGGTGGCGATCAAACTATTTGGTAATGACCTGACCGATCTACGATCGCATGCAAATGAAATCGCCGCTGTCATTAAAAATGTTCCAGGTGTTGTGGATGTCCAGGTAGAACGCCAGGTGATGGTGCCGCAGTTATTGATCATGGTGGATCGTGAAGCCTTGCAACGATATGGCTTGCAGGCGGGCAAGGTGGCCCGGGACCTTGAAGTATTTTACAATGGCAAAGTGACCGGCCAGATCCTGGATGGAGATAAATCCTTTGATATCCTGCTGCGCACTACAGATGAGGAGCGTACAAACATCGAAGCGATTCGGAATACGTTGATCGATGCTCCTGATGGAACTTTAATTCCATTACAACAAATCGCCCGTATTGAAAACACAACAAGCATCAACACCATCACACATGAAAATACCCAGCGAAAAATAACCATCAGTTGTAATGTAGAAGGCAAGGATCTCGGCACAGCCGTCAGTGAAATCCAAAAGCAGGTAGGTCAGCAAGTAATCTTACCGCAGGGATACTACATACAGTATGGTGGCCAGTTTGAAAGCCAGCAATCCGCTTCAAAACTGATCTTGCTGCTGAGCTTGTTTTCATTTGCCGGGATTTTCCTGGTGTTGTTTTCACACTTTAAATCAACCCAGATTGTTGTGCAGATCATGCTCAATATCCCACTCGCGCTGATCGGTAGTGTGATTGCTGTGCTCATTACAGGTGGCGTTTTTTCGGTAGCTACGCTTGTTGGATTTATCACACTGACGGGTATTGCCTCGCGCAATGGGATCATGATGATATCCCACTATATTCATTTGATGGAACACGAAGGTGAAAAGTTTGGTAAGGAAATGATCATCCGCGGTTCACTCGAACGGTTGGTTCCTGTATTGATGACCGCATTGGTTGCTGCATTGGCGCTGATTCCATTGACGCTTGATCCGCAAGCACCCGGAAAGGAAATACTCTTCCCGGTAGCTACCGTCATCCTGGGTGGATTGATCAGCAGTACATTGCTGGACATCATGGTGACCCCTGTAGTCTTTTATACCTTTGGCGAAAAAGCGATCAAAAGTTATTTTAAAAGGAAAAGCGAAAAACTGATCAATGCAATCTAAGCAGATGAATTTCTTGCTTTGAGCTGATTAAACAACAATTATATCCTGAATAGCGTTATATTTGCCTGATGATTATGTTTTCACGCATATTTATATTGTACTTCATGGCAATGATTCTCATGCCATGTGCGGATATTCATGCGGCTACATCTTCCATTGCTGAACAGATTGCGATTTCATCGGATCACGAGGATTGTCCTCATGAAAATGAAAATGATTTTTGTTCTCCCTTTTGTATCTGCAGTTGCTGTGGACAAACAAGTCTGATCATCCAGGAGCGGAACCCTATCCATAAAGCAATTATGGTGGATAGCAAGGATACGGAGATTTATGGCACTGAAACAAATTGGGCGAGTGAATACCTCGACCGCCTATTCCATCCTCCCAAGATTTAATTGAGTTTTTAGCTGGCATTTCTTTGTTGTAAAGTCCTTAGGGACTTTGCAAACATTTTGCTGTGCACCTGGCCGTAACGGTCATTTTATACTCAATTAAATCAAATTACATGTTAGATAAGATTATTCATTTTAGCATACGGAATAAGTTCATTATTGGCTTATTTACCTTGGGCCTGGTGTTATGGGGCATTTATTCTGCCACCAGGTTACCAATTGATGCATTGCCTGATATCACAAATAATCAGGTGCAGATCATCACACTCTCTCCCACGCTGGCAACCCAGGAAGTTGAACAACTTATCACGTTTCCAATTGAACAGGCCGTTAAGTCTGTTCCAAAAGTAATTGAGCTTCGCAGTGTTTCCAAATTTGGGTTAAGTGTTGTAACTGCCGTGTTTGAAGAAGATGCTGATTTATATTGGGCCCGAACTCAGATTTCTGAGCGAATAAAAGAAGCCGAAGAAAATATCGGTCCGGGACTTGGATCTCCTGAAATGGCTCCAATCAGTACAGGACTTGGTGAAATATATCAATATGTCGTTTTTCCAAAAGAAGGATACGAAGATAAATTTTCCCCAACAGAACTCCGCACTATTCAGGATTGGATGGTCAAGCCTCAACTCATAGGTATCCCGGGGGTAGCGGAGGTCAATACACTTGGTGGGTTGCTAAAAGAATATGAGATATCGGTCCAGCCCGATAAACTCAAGAGCATGAACACCAATATCATTGAGATATATGATGCCCTTGAAAGGAATAATGAAAATACCGGCGGTGCCTATATAGATAAAAAGCCGAATGCATATTTTATCAGGGGTATAGGCATGATCACATCCATGGACGATGTTCAGAAAATTGTGATTAAAAATGTAAATGGTATACCAATTTTGATCCGGGATGTTGCTGAGGTTAGGATCGGATCAGCCATTCGTTATGGTGCCACGACAAAGGATGGAAAAGGAGAGGCCGTTTCAGGTACGGTAATGATGCTGAAAGGATCGAATAGTGCTGATGTTGTAAAACGTGTGAAAGAAAAAGTGGAGTTGATTAAAAAAACGCTTCCTGAGGGCGTAGACATAGAACCTTTTCTGGATCGCACAAAGCTGGTAAACAACGCCATTAGCACAGTAGAAACGAATTTGCTGGAAGGGGCGCTCATCGTCATTTTTGTTTTGGTATTGTTGATTGGCAATTTCAGGGCGGGGCTGATTGTGGCTTCGGTGATTCCATTATCCCTTTTGTTCGCAGTGAGTTTGATGAATTTATTCGGTGTGAGTGGAAACCTCATGAGTCTTGGAGCGATAGATTTTGGATTGATCGTTGATGGAGCCGTCATCATCGTAGAGGCGATTGTGCATCGGTTGCAACACACGAATGAAGGGAAATTAAGTTTAACTAAAATGGATGGAGTCGTGGGCAAGGAGGCTTCAAAACTCATGAATTCAGCGGCCTTTGGACAAATAATTATTCTGATTGTGTATTTGCCGATTCTGTCGCTTGTCGGCATTGAAGGGAAAATGTTTAAACCGATGGCACAAACCGTTTCCTTTGCCATACTGGGTGCTTTTCTCTTATCCTTGACGTATGTGCCTATGATGTCTGCTTTGTTTTTGAGTAAGCATACGGGACCAACCAATAATATTGCAGACCGGATTATCAGGTTTTTTTACCGGGGATATCAACCTGTACTGGAAGGCGCGCTGAAAATGAAAACCCTTGTGCTGGGTATTGCAATCGGACTTTTCATTTGTGCGGTTTTGGTGTTTAAAACCCTTGGTGGAGAATTTATACCAACCCTGGAAGAAGGAGATATTGCTACCCATGTGATCAGTCCTCCGGGCAGTTCGCTGATGCAATCAGTTGAAGCCACTACAAAGGCTGAAAAGATCCTGATGGATAGATTTCCTGAGGTTATTGAGGCTGTTTCTAAAATTGGAAGTGCGGAGATTCCTACTGATCCCATGCCGATGGAAGTAGCAGATATGATGGTGATTTTAAAGGATAAGGATGAATGGACGTCAGCTGAAACAACGGCAGAATTGATGGAGAAAATGGAAGATGCCTTAAATACCTTACCAGGTGTAACCTATGAATTTACACAACCTGTTCAGATGCGTTTTAACGAATTGATGACTGGGGTAAGAAGTGACGTTGCTGTAAAAATATTTGGAGAAGACCTGGAATTGCTTGTGGGATTGGGAGATCAGATTGTCCCTATCCTACAATCGGTAAAAGGGGTAGAAGACGCAAGGGCTGAACAGGTTTCAGGCTTGCCACAGATTACAGTAAGATACAATAAAGACAAATTGGCTTTGTACGGTTTGAATGTTGGTGATTTAAATCAGGTCGTCAGAGCAAGTTTTGCGGGTGAAAAGGCAGGAGTGGTATACGAAGGAGAGAAACGTTTTGATCTCGTCATTCGGCTGGCAAAAGACGAACGTCAGGATATAGCCGATTTACAATCCTTATTTATTCCTTTGCCATCAGGCAATCAAGTGCCATTAGAACAAGTAGCCGACATAGCCTATGAGCGTGGAATAGCTCAGGTGAGCCGTGAAGAAGGAAAACGAAGAATTGTCGTTGGTTTCAATGTAAGAGGCAGAGACGTGAAAACGGTAGTCAATGAAATTACGGAGAAGCTTGATGCCCAGTTGAAACTGCCCAGCGGTTATTACACGACCTATGGTGGTCAATTTCAAAACCTGGTCGAGGCCAATAAGCGGTTATCCATTGCTGTTCCGGCTTCGCTGGCCTTGATATTAGTATTGCTGTTTTTTGCTTTTGGTAGCATAAAACAGGCATTGCTCATTTTCACAGCGATTCCTTTATCGGCTATCGGGGGAGTATTTGCCTTGTGGATTCGGGACATGCCATTTAGTATATCAGCAGGAGTAGGTTTTATCGCCCTGTTTGGCGTTGCCGTACTCAACGGTATAGTGCTCATTGGATATTTCAATCAACTTAAACGAGAAGGTATGTCAGACGTCTTGGAAAGAATCAGAAAAGGTACAAAAGTTCGGTTGCGGCCTGTGATCATGACAGCGGCAGTGGCTTCATTAGGCTTCCTTCCTATGGCTTTAAGCATGGGTGCCGGAGCTGAAGTTCAAAAGCCGTTGGCCACGGTGGTAATTGGAGGGTTGATCTCTGCCACCCTACTTACCCTCATCGTATTGCCTATTCTTTATTTGTTTTTTGAAACAGGTCTGAAAAAGATAAAAGTAGTCAGTGGAATACCCATTGCTCTTCTCCTCGTATTGGGTAGCCAAAATGTCAAAGCACAGAATGAGGCTCCCATGTCATTGCAGAATCTTCTGGAACTCGCGTATAAAAACAATCAATTGTTAAATGTCAAAGCGCTCGATATACAAGCCTGGCAGGTGAGAAAAGGTGCATATTCTATTGTGCCGAAGACAAATGTAAATGCCACCCTGGGGCAGGTAAATAGCGCACGATATGACAATCATTTTTCAATATCCCAGGAAATTCCGAATCCGACGCTGACAAAAGCAAGAAAGATGTTAGGGGAATCATATCTCAAAGGCAGTGAGCAACTATACAATATCAGCAAACAGGAACTTACCTACACCATCCGACAGAGTTGGTATCAGCTCTTATATCTCCATGAGATTGCGAGGATATATCAAAGAGAGGATAGTTTATTATTGCAATTTGCTTATTTAGCTAATGTTCGTTTTAATTCAGGAGAAACCAACCTGCTGGAGAAAACAACAGCAGAAACTAAACAGCAACAGATCAGACAAAATCTGCAGATGACACTCAATCAGATTGCTGTTGAAAAAAGTAAACTGCAATATTGGGTTAATAGTCCGGTTGAGATCGATATGGAGGATTCGGACCTTACTGTTATTCCATTGGATATCCTAATTGATACAAGTTTACTGGAACAGAGCCCCTTGTTACAATATGCCAGGCAGCAAATTGTTCAAATGGAAGCACAACGAAAGGTGGTCAAGGCAGAATCAGGTGCTGATTTTAACGTTGGTTATTTTATACAATCATTTGCCGGGCCGCAAGAAGTCAATGGCCAGCTTGAAACATTCGATGCTGTGCCAAGATTTCAAGGCGCGGTTGTGGGGATGAGCGTTCCGCTCCTTGGGCTCAAGAGTTACAAAGCAAATGTCGCCAAAGCAGAGATGGAGATTCTGGTGAAACAGAAAGAGAGTGAATGGCTCGAATCACAACTGCAGAACCAGCTGGCGAATTACTTTCAGCAATATGCTTTTGGCAAACAGCATGTCGATTATTTCCAGTCCTCCGCATTACCCAATGCTGAATCTATTCTGCGAAATGCTTCCAGAGGGTACCAAAGTGGTGATATTGGGTATGTAGAATATGCCCAGGCATTGCAGACTAACCTTGAAATTCAGCGTTTGAACCTGGAGGCTATCAACACCCTGAATCAAACCATCTTATCCATTCAATTTATCATCAATCAATAAAACATCATTCGATATGAGTCGTCAAAATATAGTATGCAGTATGTTTCTCATTTCTATTCTATTTGCAGCCGGTTGCTCCAAAAACTCGGGAGAAACTGCAGGATCAGGGCATGAAGATCATGCAGCTGAAAGTGAATCTGAGATGCCCCATAAAAAGATGGTTTATCTCAATCAAGCCCAATATATCAATGCCGGCATTGATACCGGTTGGTTTGAAATGAAAAATCTAAGTGAAGTAATCAATGCTAATGGATATACGAAACTGCCTCCTCAGAACCAGGCCGAAGTTAGTGTACAGTTGCCGGGTACAATTGAATCCATTAAGGTTATTGAAGGTGAGCATGTCAATAAAGGACAGACCTTGGCTACCCTGCAGAGTTTAGCATATAACAATATGCGTCTGGAAAGGGAAAAACTGATACAGGACATGAATGCTGCGGAAGCAAATGCAGAGTTTCTCCGGCAGGAGTATGCGAGGCAAAAGGAACTAAGTGATGAGAATGTGGCTGCTAAAAAAGTGCTTCAAAAAGTATCTGCTGAACTAAAGTCCGAAGAATCAAAAATCAAATCACTGAATAGCCAGATAGCCATTACAGACCAGAATATCCATTTGGGTGGAAGCGCCAAGTCACCTGTCATCAATATCATATCTCCCATAAGTGGATATGTCACTGATATAGATGTGACGATTGGAGCTGCCGCTGAAGTAGGTAAACCACTATTTCATATTGTTGACAATTCAAAGATGCATGTTGATCTCCTGGTGTATGAAAAAGACCTGATGAAGGTAAAAACGGGGCAGCATGTACGGTTTATACTGACCAATCAAAACAATGAAGAGATAGAAGGTAAGATATTTGGAATCGGCAAGGCTTTTGAAAATGAGACTAAGGCTGTCGCTGTCCATGCCACTATCGAAAATGATAAAATGTTGATTCCCGGGATGTATATCAATGCCTTGATTGACATTGGCGCATCCCAGGTCATGGCTCTTCCAACTGATGCCATTATTAAGGCAGAAGGCAAGGAGTTTATATTCGTTTTGGAGCGTGAGGGCAAGATGAGCATGGAAGATGAGCATATCCATAAGGAAGGAGAAGCACCCCATGCTGAATCCGGGCATAATCATGCAGAAGGTGAAGATGCCCATGCATCGAAAGAGGGCGACCATGGGGATGAGACTCAACATGAAGAAGAGATAGCCTTTGCCAGGATTGAAGTCAAGACCGGCCCAACCCAACTTGGCTACGTTCAAGTCACTCCCCTGGCAGAAATACATGAGGGAGATAAAATTGTTTTAAAAGGGACGTATTATTTACAGTCGCACCTTATTAAATCAGAAGGTGGTGGAGGTCATGCACATTGATAAATAATTTAATCTGGGTGAAGCCCTGTACTCTTGGTATGTACGACGCGGTACTCAAGGTGCAGGGTTTTTCGCCCGCCAATCATACTATATAACTGTATACTAACATAACTCTTTTTACTACTTAAAATGAATTAACATGAAAAAAACCTATTGCTGGAAATGTGTAATTGTGCTAACTTCTATAGCCACCCTTGCGCAGATTGCCCTTAGCTAGATCTGGAGTAATATCCTTTTGTAGATGATTGAGATACTAATTTTCAAAACCTTTATTTATTGACAAATAAATGATGAAACCGACTATGAAACCAACGGATCCAAATCATATACATACCTATGATGCCCAGGGCAATATGACCTGTTGCTCTCTGGAAGAGAAAATCTATCAAAAGGCAGATGCAAAGAATCTGCTCCATGAAGAGCATTCTGCGGATGATGGACACGACCACGACCACGTGGACGAAGGTAAAGGCAAATTGAAAATATATCTGCCGGTTATCGTCAGCTTGTTTATGTTGCTCCTTGGGATAGCAGTAGATAATTTATTGAAGCTAACATTCTTCACCGGACCTATTCGGCTAGCATGGTATGTCATTGCGTATATACCTGTTGCATGGCCGGTCATGAAAGAGGGATGGTTGGCAGTTTCAAAAGGGGAATTTTTTACAGAGTTCACCTTAATGGTTTTAGCGACCATCGGTGCATTTGCGATTGGTGAGTATCCTGAAGGTGTAGCGGTCATGTTGTTTTATGCCATCGGTGAATTATTTCAAAGTGCGGCGGTCAACAGAGCGAAGAGTAGTATCAAAGCATTGCTGGATATACGCCCCTTGTCAGCTGATGTATTCAGAGACAATAAGTTTCAATCTGTAAAGCCCCAAACGGTGGAGATAGGTGAAACGATACAAATCAAAGCAGGAGAGAAAGTACCGTTAGACGGAGAGATGATGAGTGATGGTAGTAGTTTTAATACTGCTGCACTGACGGGCGAGAGCAAACCAAATACGATCTATAAAGGACAAATGGTGCTTGCGGGCATGCTCAATCTCGACAAAGTAGTAGAACTGAAAGTAACTAAAAAATACGGTGATAGTTCGCTGGCCAGGATTCTGGATATGGTGCAAAATGCTACCGCACGAAAGGCCACAACAGAGCTTCTTATTCGCCGCCTGGCAAAAATATATACGCCAATTGTATTTTTTTAGCAGTCGCCCTTGTCATTATTCCATTCTTTGTAGTGCCGGATTATGTGTTTAGGGATTGGTTGTATCAGGCATTGATTTTCCTGGTGATCAGTTGTCCATGCGCATTAGTGATCTCTATTCCCTGGGTTATTTTGGAGGCATAGGCGCAGCCAGTAGAAATGGAATTTTATTCAAAGGTTCCAATTATCTGGAATTGATGACGAAAGTCAATACGATCGTCATGGATAAAACAGGGACGCTGACCGAAGGTGTTTTTAAAGTGCAGGAAGTCGTGACCAGCGGAATCGATAAAAAGGAATTTATAAAGACATTAGCTGCACTTGAAAGCAAATCGACACACCCCATTGCCAAGGCGATTGCCGAGTATCAGTCATCAGAAGCAACACCCTATCAGGTAGAGGATATCCAGGAGATATCCGGACATGGACTCATCGGAAAAGTAAATGGACAGGAAGTCCTGGCAGGAAATACAAGACTGCTGAAAAAATACAATATTGAATATGATGTGGCCATCGATCAGATTATCGAGACGATCGTCGTGGTGGCCATCAATAAAAAGTTTGCCGGCTATGTATTGATTGCCGATAGGATCAAGGAGGATGCCAGTGAGACCATTAAACAAATGCACCGCATAGGCATCAAACAGATCGTGATGCTCAGTGGCGACAAGATGGCCATTACACAAAAGGTAGCGGGAGATCTGGGGATTGATACTGCACATGGTGATTTGCTACCCGAACACAAAGTCGAGAAGGTGGAAGCCCTCAAACAGGACAAATCGAAAATTATAGCCTTCGTAGGTGATGGCATCAATGATGCTCCGGTGCTGGCATTGAGTGACGTGGGGATCGCGATGGGTGCGATGGGCAGTGATGCGGCCATTGAGACAGCCAATGTGGTCATACAAACGGCGCACACTTCAAAGATCGTCACAGCGATCAAAATCGGCCGGGCTACCAAGCGCATTGTGATTCAGAATATCACACTTGCCTTTGCGGTCAAAGTGGTTGTATTGATTCTGGGTGCAGGAGGATTAGCGACTATGTGGGAGGCTGTGTTTGCCGATGTGGGGGTTGCTTTGCTGGCTATCCTTAATGCAGTTAGGATACAGCGAATGGATTTCAAGTAGTAGGAGCGCATAGTTCGAAAACGCTCAGCAAGCAGGGGCTGTCAAGAGACAGCTTAAGCTTGTTATCAATATGGAATAACCAATAGCCAAGGAAAAGTAAGAGGTTTTATCTGAGGACAGTTCTCACTCAGTTTCAAACAAATCGCCTGTAATCAACTTGTGTTGTTTACGAAAACATGCCTCCCCGGGGTTCACATGCGGTAGGATGCGTAAAGGGTGACACAGGGGGCGGGGGCAAAAGGCAAAGAGCATACTTCGACTCACCACCAGGATATCGCAGATACATTTTAAAAAGATTAACGCTAATTTGTTCATGCAATATCGCCATGCAACACTCACATCCTTGATACCATATATATTCTGCTAAAGGTAAGTAAGCAAATAAGTTTTCAGTTCCTCCACTTTAGTATGCTTCCATACCATTGGTAAGTTTTTTTTTAATTATCTTCAAGATATAGGTTGTCTAAACAACAAGCAAATTAAAATGGGTTTTAGTATGAATACATTATACCACGTCATCGTTATTCTTTTGTTGAGTGTGATGGCTATCCCGGATGCAAGCAGTCAAAATGAAATCGGGTTTTTGGATTCTACGTTTGTATGGACAGAAAATCATCAATATCAGAATGGGAGCGAAAGTTTCAAATATACAATCGATGCTATCCCGACTACTTTTTCAAACAGAACCTATTATGAAGTACTTCAAACTACTGATGAACTATCCGAAGATTGGGGAGGTACCGGTGATTTTATTCGCCAAGAAAATAAGATCATTTACCTCTACCAAAATCCCGTTGATGCGGAATTGTATAATTTCAATTTATTGGTGGGCGATACAGTCAAATCCGATATCACAATGGTCGTTGACAGTATTGATACGTATACCCTTTTGACAGGAGAGCAAAGAAATCGATGGAACCTTCGTTGTATTTATGACGATCCTGAAACCGCCATTTTTACAGAATGGGTTGAAGGAATAGGTGATATAAATGGACTATTTGCTGAGAATAGTCAAACAAACTGTAGCGCAGACGCAGACGGATCAGTTATCATGTGTATGTTCAGGAATGATACACTCCTCTATGACCATCCGGATATAAATGGTTGCTGGTTTTTGCCGGTCGCTACAACAGAGATAAAGAATGAATTGGTATTCTTAGCCCCCAACCCGGCCGATGAATCGATTAGAATCGAAGGTTTAGATACGGATGTTTTATCCGTCCAGGTATTTAGTGCTCTTGGAAATTTACTTTACCAGGGAAATGAAAATCGGATTGATTTAGGGGACTTTCCACCTGGATACTATTATGCAGCCATTCTATTGAATGAGCATCAATACATGATAAAGGGATTTCTCAAGCAATGACAAATTGGACATTTGATAAGATCTAAAACCCTGACTATTCGATCATGACTTTCAGGGCATAAACACCCTTGTTTGATTTAACATGCAACAGATACATTCCAGTTGCAACACCTGACACATCAACATTGATTTCCCTCCCTACTTCCTGAAGTGATAAAACCTGGTGCCCGAAGACATCAAAAAGGTCTATGTGAAAGAAGAGGGACCCAGCATTATCAATAGTAATCTTTAATCGATCCTGTACGGGGTTGGGGGATACTTTAAAATCAAAGCTACTCGGATGATTATCAGAGGTGCCGGATGTACCCATGAGGGTGACGGTCGCATTGGTGATACTACTATTGCCGCACTCATCCGTGGCTGTGAAATTCACAGTCACGCTTGAGGAAGCATGACAAGTATCGAACTCTACAGGAAAGTCATTGGTCCAGGCTATACTTCCACAAAGGTCACTTGCTTGTGCTCCGCCCCGGCGGTCCAGCCAGCTTTGAAGTATGGCTTGTGTATTGGGAAGACCACATTCAATGATCGTATCATGAGCTGCCAACGAGATCACTGGAGATGTTTGATCTCCAATTGTAAAAGTGGCGTAAGTGGTCGAGTTGTTACCACACTCATCTGTAGCAGTGAAGATGACGGTTGTATTTCCGGATGAACCACAGGAATCATTCAGCGATGAATAATCGTTTGACCAGGTTAGGGTGCCACAATCATCCGATGCTATTGCACCTCCATGATTAACGAGCCAGGGAATGAGATCGGCTTGATTGCCCGTCCCATTGCACTCGACATTGAGGCCAGTAGACTGACTAAGGAGAACTGGTGGTGAAGAATCAACAACATTTACGATAGCCGTGGTCTCTGTGCTGCCACATTCATCAACCACCGTGAAGGTTACCAAGGCACTACCTGTGGCTCCGCATTGATTACTTAAGTTGATATAGTTATCAGACCATATCAGTTCTCCGCAAAAACCGGTGGCCGTCGCTCCACCATGATTGTCAAGCCACGACTGTATCGCATCATCCTGGTTTTCGATATTGCTTTCAATCGTGGTATCGATGGCTCCCATGACAATAAATGGAAGCATCGGCGGTGCCTGGATCGTGAAATTCATACTCTCATCTTGATAATCCTGGCCAGAGTTATCCTGTATCACAGATACCCGTGCCTGTGAGGTGATGATATTCGGCACAACCCATGAGTAACTCAATGATCCAACAGGAAGATCCATTTGAATTGACGCCCAAGTTGCTCCGCCGTCTGATGAAAACAATACATCCCAATTGAGAGTGTTGTGCGGAATAGCGATATGCCATTCGATCGTTACCGTTTGACCAACGGTGAATGTTTCACCACCCAGTGGATTGTCAAGCTCGACATGGGCTAACAGTGTTCCTGCACAGCATTGCATCAAGGCAATGAATATGATTCTGGAAATGAGCGCTTTCATGATTGTGTAATAAGACATTAAAAGTACGGAATTAAGGTAAGATCTATACACCTCCTGCAGCACCGGCCAATCTCTGGTGATGTACTTGATTCAGTTCACTTCTGTTACTTTTGTTGCAAATCTATCGGATGAAGGCGTTGACTTTGAGAATCCTGATGTTTGTTTTTTTATTTGGTCATGCGTATCATAGCAAGGCTCATGTAGCCTTGGATTATCCACAGGGTGGCGAGACGTTTATTGTTGGCCAGACGATCGTGATTGAATGGCACATAGTGGCACCACACATTACGCTCAATTGGGACCTTTTCTTTTCTGTCGATGGTGGGGAGACCTGGGATACCCTGCAGATGGACATACCTACGAGTCAACTGAGTTACGAGTGGGAGGTGCCGGATAGTATTACTACTCAGGCCAGGATCCAGGTGTTCCAGGATAATGAGGGGCAGAATTATCTGGATAACAGTATGGATTTTACCATCGCACCTAATACTAGTCCGCCAACACTGGATGCACCTGCAACGGACACGCTCATTGAATGTAGTATTGCGAATCAGCAGACAGCCATAGAGGCATGGCTCAGCAATCATGGTGGGGCGTACGCCACCAACTATTGTAGTGAGTTGGTCTGGTCACATGACTACCCCGGTATCAGCAATGAATGTGGTGCAACAGGGAGTGCAGCAGTAACCTTTACGGCCACAGATGAATGTGGTCAGATCACCACCAATGCAACACTGACCATTGTGGATACATCTCCTCCAATGATAGACCTAGCTGCAACCGATATGACAGTTGAATCCAACGCGCAAGGCAATATACCGGAGCTCAACGCATGGCTCAATAGTCATGGCGGTGCACAAGCGACAGATGTGTGTGGCCTGGTCTTCTGGACAAACAACTATACAACATTGAGCAATGCCTGTGGTACCACCGGTAGTGCAACAGTCATCTTCACGGCTACGGATCAATGTGGAAACAGTAACACCACCACTGCCGTTTTCACTATCCAGGATCATGCATCACCAACCTTGCATACTGCTGCACAATCTAAAACAATCGCCTGTGATGCAGTGAATCAGGAAAATGAAATTCAACAATGGCTGAGTAACCATGGCGGTGCTCTGGCAACTGATATCGGAGGTGAAGTAATCTGGTCGCATGATTATACCGGTTTGAGTGATGGGTGTGGCTCAACAGGCAGTGCCGCAGTGATTTTTACAGCTAGTGATGAATGTGGTAACAGTACCACTACGACAGCAGTTTTTACAATAGAAGATCTTTCACCTCCTGCGATCAGCCTTCCGTCTCAGGATGCAATGTTGGAATGCTCGTCCAATCATCAAAATGCAATTCAACTGTGGTTAGACAGTAAAGGTGGTGCGCAAGCAAGTGATGCCTGTAGTGAAGTGATCTGGTCAAACAATTATTCAGGCTTGAGTGATGGTTGTGGTGTGACAGGCAGTGCAAACGTGATCTTTACAGCTACGGATCAATGTGGTAATAGCAACACTTCTTCTGCTACAGTGACGATCCGCGATACTGTTGCTCCGGTCATTGATATCGAGGCTCAGGATACAACGATCATATGTGGATCAATCGATCAACCTACCATCATTCTGAGCTGGCTGAATCGACAAGGTGGAGCCAGTGCAAGTGATCTGTGTGGGAATCTAGTGTGGTCAAATAATTTTCCGGCACTATCAGATACGTGTGGTACGGTGGGTAGTCACACGGTCGTGTTTACAGCTACGGATGAATGTGGAAATGTAATATCCACCCAGGCTGTATTGACGATCATGGATTCTTTGGTGACATCTGTTGCGGATCCACATGAACTCAATTTTACAATCTATCCGAATCCGGCGAGTGATGTCCTCCATGTTTCGTTAGACAACGATAATGTAGGACAGATATATCTCCGGCTCACGGATGCCTTCGGCAAACTGCATTGGAGTGGAAGCCATATATCCAATGAGATACGCATTCCTGTTTCTCATTATCCAAGAGGTGTATATATTTTGGAGTTTAGAACATCGAAGGGAAGATATGCGCGAACTGTGGTGATACCGTGATCCGTAGGCTGTAGGCACAATAAAAGACAGGCGCAGCCTGTCTTTTATAAGGCCAAATGTTAAGCTTAAGTTCACTTAAGCTTGTGCGTAAGCAAGTTTTAACTTGCGTAAAAGGGCACATAATAATTGAACACTATGAATCATACAGCCCTGATGCTTCGTCACCTTTCATGATTTCTATCAGACGTGTCTTCTGATCAGCTTTCATTTGCTTTTTATACTGGATGACATCCTCGACTTTTATCCGGCGATGACGCCCGACCTTTGTAAAAGGAATTTTTCCTTCTTCAAGAATTCTGATCAGGAATGGACGAGAGCACCCCAGCATTTCTGCCGCAGACTGGGTGGTCATTTCTGTAGCACCCGCAACAATGGAGACGGGTCGACCTTCACTCAGGGCACGAAGAATCGTGGCCAGAAACTTTAGGGCTTTAATCGGTATTTTGATTTTTCGTCGGTTTCCTCAATTTCAATCTCCGGATTTTCAGACCTCAGTTGTTCAATGGTGGAAGCAAGTGCACCATAAGACGCCAATGCCATAAGCTGTTCTTCCTTGGAAGGCCTTTGGATTTGCTGGATGACATCTTTCATGATCGTAGGTTTGAAATACAAAATTATTCGAATCAAACGAATTAAACGCAATAATCGAATATAAATATCTATTAATTTGACTAATTATTTTGCGTAAAGTAGTGAAAAACGCTACCTTACGCAAAAAATACCGTAAATGTCTCGCAAGGGTGATCATACAATTGAGGCTTGGGTGGACCAAAAACTAATGAGGGGAAAGAATGCCTTCTCCTTAGATGAGCTGAGAAAAGATTACCCCAACCACACAGAAGTTGCAATAAAATCTGCTTTGATCAGACTTTCAGTGAAGGCGAAAATCCTTTCGATTCACAAAGGTTATTATCTGATCATCACTCCCCAATATGCTTCACGAGGCATATTGCCCCCAACCCTCTATATGGATGGGTTGATGAACTACCTGGAAAGACCATATTATATGGGATTGATCAATGCGGCTGTTTTACATGGCTCTTCACACCAGGCGCCTCAGGAGTATTTTGTGTTTACTTCGTTTCCGGTGCTAAGGCCGACCCTTAAAAAGGGACTAAAGGTGAATTACATAAGCAAGAAGGAGATACCACTTTCACTTCTCGATCAAAGAAAGACAGAATCCGGATATCTTTTTATTTCGAATCCGCTTTTGACCGCCGCAGATTTAGTTCAGTTTGAAAAAAAAGTAGGAGGTCTCAACCGGGTTGCCTCCATCCTGCAGGATCTTGTTGAATCTATTAAACCGGATTCGATTACAAAATCCTTTGTGGAGTATATACATACCAGCACACTGCAAAGATTGGGATATCTCCTGGAGACAGTGATAAAAGAATTTGTTTTGGCAGACGTGTTATATGATCACATGTCTGGGTATTCAAAAAGATCAAGACCCGTCCTTCTAAAAGCCTCCATACCTTCAAAAAATTTAAACGCCGATAATCGCTGGAACGTAGTGGTCAATACTGAAATTCAACTTGAAGAATGATCCCACAGGCATTTATTACGGAATGGTCAAACCAGGTGCCATGGCAGACCAATGAGCAAGTCGAACAGGATCTGGTCATTTGTCGTGCTTTGGTAGAAATTTTTTCAGATCCATTTCTAGGTGAACAGTTAGCATTCAGAGGAGGAACAGCCCTGCACAAACTTTATCTCCATCCGCAGCCCAGATATTCTGAGGATATTGATCTTGTCCAGATCCATTCCGGTCCGATAAAGCCAATTGTCCTGCGATTGCAGGAAAGACTTTCTTTTCTTGGGATAGCTTCAGTTAATCAGACAGGTATAAATACAACTTTGAAATATCGGTTTACTTCCGAGATACCACCAGCCATTAACCTGAAGCTTAAAATTGAAACAAATGGAAGGGAGCATTTTACAATTCTTGGTTTTCAGAAAATGCCATTTCTAGTTAATTCCTCATGGTTTGAAGGAGCCTGCGATCTTACCACGTATCGACTGGAGGAATTATTGGGTACAAAAATGAGAGCCCTATACCAACGCAGTAAAGGGAGGGATTTATTTGATATGTATAAGGCTTTGCATACTGTACCTGACATAGATGTTGATTCAATAATGTCTTGTTACAAGGCGTACATGGAGTTTTCGGTAGGTAAGCTCCCGTCTTTGAAGGAGTATCTCAATAACCTGGACAGAAAAATGAATAATCCTGAATTCCTTGGAGATACGGTCGCAATATTACGGCCTGCGGAGGCATATGATCCACAGCAGGCATATAGCCTGATCAAGAGCAATCTATTGGAAAGTAAATAAGCTTACAACTGACCAATAGGATCTATTCAATCTCAACCCGATCGATCTCCCCCATCAACCGACTCGTCTCCGTCAACGCTACAATGATCTTCTGATAGTGCAGGATATCCTCAAAGCCAAGGGTGCGATCCTTCCGATCCTTGAGCCACTTCTGCGCAGGCTGGTAGCCACCGATGTAGAAGGTCCAGGCCACCTCCGGCACATGGTCAAAGTATTGCTGATCATTGATGTAGACCTTTCGATCCTGGTACTTGACTTTGCCGACAATGTTGCTGCCATCGTGCGGATAGGTGGTGATGTATTTTTCTACGACCGGACTTTCGAGTAGGTGTATCTGTCTCAACTCACCACCGAGTTTAACAAGTTGCCAGAAGGTGTCCTTATCTTTTGGATAAGGGACACGCGGAAAATCAATCTTCAGAAACTCTTTGTATTTCTCCCGGTAGGTCGGGCTGTGGAGAACGGCGTAGATGTAATCTAACAAATCAATAGATGCAAAAGCACTATTAGAGTTGCTGTTAGTTATGCTAAAGCTAAGATTTATCGACTGCTCTATTCTTGATAAAATAGAAGGGTTAAAATTTTGATGCCTATTTTGAAATTCATCGTCAATGATTAAATTTTCCTTTTGAGGATATATAAATAATGGGAATACAAAACTTCTATCATATACTGTAACAATCTTGTGAGTGCAAACACAATTTGTAATCATCGCAGCAAAAGCTTCTTTGCTCTGCCTTCCTAAAATCAACCCATAGTTATCCTTATTTAAACCTGCCATGAGATTTCCACGATCCCTTGACAATATTGTTGAATTGTATATAATGTATCGAATATCAAATGGCCGAGTTAGGCATTTCTCAAAAGATTTTTTCCAATCGTTATTTTGCCTTAATTCATCAACTGCATGGTCAACTACCCACTCATTATCCCTTAAATCAAATTTTCTCTTTCTTTCGATAGATGAGAAATCGGAAGTCACAAAATCTGTAATTCTTTCTTTCAAAATATTTAAATCAAAGTCGATAGCAAAGTGGTCTCGCTTGGTTTCGATTCCGGATACTCCCTTCATCAATTCATCAACCTTAAATCCTTCATTATAATTTTTAGAATTTTCAAAGTTCTTTGGAATGAAAAACAAATTTGGAATTGTAAGTTCAATTTCTTTCCATGGAATAGTCTGAAAATAAGTTTCTTCTAAAAATTTATATTTAAATTCTCTTTTACCATAGATTTCGCTATGAAACATATTTCCAAAACTGTTATCTTTTTTGTTGTTCTTTGTTTTTATGAAAATGTTGATTGAAACACCTTGCATAATATCAAAAACATTGACATCTGGAGTACCATCAGGTGAAGTTTCTTTCCTATTGGAGTTTCCATGTAAATCAAGAATAAATATTTTATCAAAACTTTGAAGAAGTGATTTTCTCATTTGACGATGAGTCAAGCCATCTATGAAACTATTATTGGAAATGAATGCCAGTATCCCACTCCCATTTTTGTCAATTAGATTCTGACCATACCGGATAAATTTTATGTAATCATCATCCAGATTTATTTTTCTTTCATTTAGATCCTTTTTATAATCAGCAATAAGATTTTGTATCCACTCACCCTTGTTGCTACTACTAACACTATACGGCGGATTCCCGATCACACACATCACCGGTGTATCCCGCTTGATCTGATTGGCTTCATTAGCTTCGGCACTCAGCCAGTTGGCAAACAAGGTGCCGGTATCCGCATGATGCTCTTCGAGACTGTTGGTGAGATAGACCTTGAAGCGTTGATTGGTTGTTGGCTTATAGCCTGTCTCCGTAAGCAAGAGATCAAGCTTCAGATGAGCCATGGCATAAGAGGCCATCAGGATCTCAAAGCCATTGAGTCGCGGCAGCAAATGTTGCTCGACATAGTTACTCCATATCCCCTGCTGGCCTTCAAACTTAGAATGAACCTGTCGTATGACTTCAGCTAAGAAAGTCCCTGTACCTGCAGCAGGATCGAGGATCTGCACTTTGTGTACTTCCTTCTCCACCTTCTTGCCTTGCTGGTCTACTTTGATTTTGATTTTAGAAGTATCCGCTAGTCCCTGAGGCAGATCAAATTCTGTCTTCAGGATATCATCGACGGCACGCACAATAAAGTTGAATACCGGATGAGGCGTATACCATACCCCACGTGCCTTGCGCAACTTAGGATCATACTCACTCAGAAAGGTTTCATAAAAGTGGATGATCGGATCTTCGGTCTTGGTTGCCTTGCCGTAGTTTTTGAGGATATCCTCTACATCACTGGCCAGGAAGATCTCCACGAGATTGTCTACGATCCATTTGATGCGGTCATCGAGATCAGGCCCCGCGATATACTGAAACAGTTTTCGGAGAAACGGATTGGACTTTGGGATCAGCTCCGCAGCTTCCTGGCGACTAAATGTTGGCAATGTAGGATCATGCAATCGTGCAGCAAACATCCCATAGGCAATCGTCTGCGCATACACATCAGCAAAACCTTTCGGCGTGATATCGTGGATCAGGATTTCCCTGAAGGCACTCATCTGTTCTTTGAGTGTACTGTTTTCATGATTTTCCACATCACTGTTGAGCGCCTTTTCGATCACATCCGATAGCAATCTGGCTTTACCGGCCATCATCTCCGCGAGTTTCTTCGGGCTCTTGATCGTCTGCCCTACATGCGTACAGAATTCTTTAATGAAGTATATGAACGAATTGAAATTAGCTGCAGTCGGTACGATCTTGCCATGTACGATTTCGCCGATCGATAACTTGGTGATGAATTCTCCATTTTTATAAAAATGAAAATGTAGATAATCCGTAAATATCAGATTGCCCAGTGATGCTTTGTAGCGGTCAAATTGTTCTTTGTTGCCTGTCTTCTTCGTTCCATCCAGATCTGTATCCCCTATGTCTTTGGCTTCAATAAATCCGATTGGGATATCCTTGCGGGTGAGGATAAAATCGGGGGCACCGCATGATTGGCGTTTAGGTTCGTTTGTAGCCGCTATGTCCGGTACAATGGATTCAAGAAGTTGCTGCAGATCACCCCGGAAGGTGTGTTCGGTGGCATTTCCAAGGACGTATCGGCGATTTAGGTTTTCGAGGTATTGTTCAGGGGTCATTTAATTCCGCAACTCGGTATTTGGTATAGTGGATGTCCAAGGTAGGGAGACTTACTTGATTTCCAAATGGAGCCCGGATAGGGTCAAAAAAAAATCCCGTCTCAAGGGCCTTTTTTTCTTGCTCATTTCAAAAACATCTCATGAAAGGAAGACATGTGAGGTTTCCCTATACATCTAAACCATCTTAAAAAAGAATCATTTCGAATAGGTACCGGACTGTGACCAAAAACTGTTCGAGCAGCATGGAGGCCTATTTCATGCAAAAACAAGTCTCTATCGGTCAAAGGTCTGTAAAAAGAAATAGGGTATTGGAATACAGCTAAGCTGCCAAGCAAACGAGGAAGCCTAACAAATGCCCGTATGAAATAGCGAGTTTTTTTGGTCACGAGCTTTGGTTGGTGAGCTGTAGCCCATGGTTGAGCGCAAGCAGGTCGAACCATGGTTACTTTTTTGGCAATGAAAAAAAGAACACGAAAAAAGCCCCGTTTCCGGGGCCTTTATCCTTGCTCATTTCAAAAACATCTCATGAAAGGTAGCATATGAGCAAGCTCAGTTTATCTCGATACGGTTACACTCATTGTCTTTCGCTCTCCATTTAACATCACTGACAAGAGGTATATACCGGGTTGCAGATGACTAACATCGATCGCTTGTTGATGTGCACCCTTCTGAACCTCATCTATACGATTATTGAATAGTCGAAGGCCATACAGATTATAGATTTCAATTTGTGCGACACCCTTCTCCTCTAACAGGTATTCTATAAAGATGGTCTGGTCAACAGGATTGTTGTAACGCACCATTTTCACAGTCTGATCTGGCTTAGCGTATTCAGTGACCGCATTCCGCACACCTGCCGGGTAATCATCAAATATAATCGGTTCAAAGCCAAGTTCAAATACCTCGGTTACACAGAAATGATCTTCACATCCATTGGTAGTGTCTGTCATGAACAGGCATACCGTATACACGCCACTCTGATTGTATTCATGCTGCGGATTTTCTTCTGTAGAAGTTTCTCCATCACCGAATTCCCACAGCCAGGTTGTATGCTGGGTCCCGCCGGTAGAATTATTATTGAAGAATACCGTGCCGCCATCGATTTCAAAAGTGAACGTGGCATTGCACTCTGGTTGTCCAACAGTCACTTCATGGCATATATCGCTGACACAACCTGTATTATCAGTGATGATCAGGCAGACCAGATACGTGCCGGGAAGTTCATAAGTGTGGTATGGACTATGTCCGTCACCTTCGTGTCCATCGCCAAAGTTCCAGGAGTAAGAGATGATATCATGCTCACTGGTAGAGGTACTGTTGAAATGAATCTGTAATGTACCTGGTATCTGTTCCCATGTAAATTGTGCATGGCAGCCTTCCTGTGGTTCGCCAACCGTCACTTCGTGACAAATCTCACTGACACATCCTGTATTATCCTCTATCCGGAGACACACCACATATACTCCTGGTTCAGCATACTCATGGAATGGATTTTGATCATTGGAATCATGGCCATCGCCAAAGGTCCAATGGTAGGATATGATGTCATGCTCACTCGTCGAGTGGCTGAAGAAATTAACATTATTGGTTCCTGGATTGAGATCCCAGGTGAAAATAGCATGGCAGCCGGAGGTTTCCCCTTCGACAGTCACTTCGTGGCATACATCACTGACACATCCTTCTGAATCGGTGATGATCAGGCAGACCAAATAAGTACCTGGTTCATCATAGGTATGATTAGGATTTTGTCCATCACCTTCGGTGCCATCACCAAATTGCCAGCTATACGAAATGATATCATTTTCACTGGTGGATGTGCTGTTAAAATGAATGGCCAGTGAATCCTGGAATTGTTCCCAATTGAAGGAAGCGTGACATCCGGATTGTTCACCTTCGACCGTCACTTCATGACAGATCTCACTCACACAACCTGTATTGTCTTCTATTCTCAGACAGACCACATAAGTTCCTGGTTCGTCGTAGGTATGATATGGATCATTACCATCGCCTTCCGATCCATCACCAAAATGCCAGCCATACGAAATGATATCATTTTCACTGGTGGAGGTGCTAAAGAAATGGATCTGAAATGACCCGGGGATTTGTTCCCAGGTAAAATCTGCATGGCAATCCCCTTCCGGCTCTCCGACAGTCACTTCATGACACACGTCACTGACACATCCTTCTGAATCAGTGATGACGAGGCAGACCAGGTAGACACCAGGTTGATCGTAAGTATGATACGGATCATTTCCATCGCCCTCTGTGCCATCGCCAAAATGCCAGGTATAGGAGACAATATCATTTTGGCTGGTAGAGGTGCTGTTGAAATGGATCTGCAATGTTCCGGGAATTTGTTCCCAGGTAAACTCTGCATTGCAATCACCACTTAATGGCGCGACCGTCACTTCATGGCAGATCTCACCGACACAACCTGTATTGTCTTCTATTCGCAGACATACTACATAGGTTCCCGGTTCGTCATAGGTATGGTACGGATCATCACCATCGCCCTCATCACCATCGCCAAAATGCCAGATGTACGAAATGATATCATGCTCGCTGGTGGAGGTGCTGAAGAAATGAATCTGCAGTGACCCTGGTATTTGTTCCCATGTAAATTCAGCATGGCAGTCACCTTCCGGCTCTTGTACCGTTACTTCATGACACACATCACTGACGCATCCGTCTTCAGTTTCAATGATCAGGCAGACCAGGTAAGTACCTGGTTGAAGGTAAGTGTGTGATGGACTGGCTCCGTCTCCCTCATGGCCATCGCCAAAATTCCAATGAAACGAAACAATATCATGATCACTGGTGGACGTGTTGGTAAAATCGATTTCAAGGGTTCCGCTAAACTGTTCCCAGATAAATGCAGCATTGCATTCAGAAGGAGGAAGAGCCTCCACGGTCACCTCGTGGCAGACATCGCTGACGCAACCTACATTATCCGTGATGATCAGGCAGACTACGTAGGTGCCACCTTCAGTATAGGTGTGATATGGGCTGGAGCCATCACCTTCGTGATTGTCGCCAAAGTTCCAATGATAGGATACGATATCATGCTCACTGGTAGAGGTGCTGTTGAAATGAATCTGTAATGTTCCGGGAATTTGTTCCCAGGTGAATTGTGCATTACAATCAGATTGTACGGCCTCCACGGTCACTTCGTGGCAGACATCATCTACACATCCAAAATTATCTGTTATCGTCAGGCAGACCAGATAGACTCCGGGGGTGTCAAATGTGTGGTAAGGATTCTGACCATCTGACATTCCACCATCACCAAAGTTCCATTGGTAGGAAACAATATCATGTTCACTCGTTGAGGTGCTGTGAAAATGGAGTTGCAGGGTACCCGGCAGTTGTTCCCAGTTAAATTGTGCGTTACACTGCGCCTGTAGGGCAGGAGTAGCCATCAATAACAGGAAGAAAGGAAGCAGAGAGAGTAAAGCTTTTTTCATAGTTGGTATGAATTGAGACCAGTTAAAACAAATGGGGAATCAAAACTAAAGATAATTCTCCCCCCAAAACGCTGCCTTCCCTTAAATATATTTCTTGCGCTTACGCTCTCCAAGGATCCAGAACCCTTTTCGCTTCCTCACTTTATAATATTGCAGTATATATTTTTCCATGTGTAACACAGCCTCCTCCGGATCGTCCGTTAGTTTCACATAGTTAAGGTCCTCCGGAGAGATAGTGCCCTCCCGGAGCATAAAATCCAGATACTCCATCAACGGTGTATAATACTCCGTGCCCATCAACACCACAGGAAAATGGTGGATCATGCCGGTCTGCACCAGCGTCAGCGTTTCAAACATCTCATCCATGGTGCCCCAACCACCCGGCAGAACCACAAAAGCATAGGAGTACTTGAGAAGCATGAATTTCCGGATGAAAAAGTAATCCAGTGTCACCCAGTCATGCATATAGGGGTTGGGTTGTTGCTCGTGTGGGAGGCGAATATTACATCCGACACTCGCACCTCCTGCTTCATAGGCACCTTTGTTGGCCGCTTCCATGATCCCCGGCCCTCCACCGGTCATCACCGTAAATCCGGTTTTAGCTATCGCCGCCCCAACCGCTTCGGCCATCTTATAATAGCGGTGTTCGCTTGTAAAACGGGCCGAGCCAAAGACAGTCACACACGGACCGACAAAATGCAGTGTCCTGAATCCTTTGATAAACTGGTACATCGCCTTAAAGATGAAGGCGAGTTCACTGGTCCTCGACTTGGGCCCTTCCAGGTAATCAAAGTGATTGACAAGTACTTTTCGCTTTATGGGATCAATCGGGGTGACAGGCTCTAAAGTGATATTGGACATAAGGAATAAAACTATAAAAGATAAACTGGCTTGGCAGGGTCCAAAGATGTTGTTCGTGTACAGATCATACCATGACGGCCTTCATATCAAGAAACAATTCAGCTAATGCTTTATTGCCACTCACCATAACACGGTTGTTTAATTCTTCGCCTGAGATCTGTCTTGAAAACATCCTCCAGATCACCTGATCATCGATATGCACTTTTGTAACAGCATAAGATGGAGCTTCTGCAGTAAATACCCAACCTTCGGGTGTATACAACAAATGCCATTCTCCACCGCCCTCACCACTGACTAGTAGTGAAAAGGTGTCACCGATATCAGCTTTGAATGATTTTAATTGATAGGGCAGTGCTCGCAAGGAAGTTTCAAGGTATGGTTTAAAAAAGGATTCGCTAAAGAGTGGAGAGGATCCACCGAGGGCATGCCGGATCTGCTGTTGGTGATGCCATTTCTCCGTGTACTCCCTGGCGATGTGAAACCAGTTCTGTGATTCAGATTCACCAGCCCATGCTACCGGGAAGATGGATTTCTGAAATGGATCTAACTGCGCGAGATGTTCCCTGTAGAGTGCATTGGTTGTTGATAAAAGTGCTACCAGCATTTGAGGGCTTACCCTTTTCATGGCGCTGACCCAATCACGGTTTAGCAGGTTGAGATATCTCACTAGTTCTTGATAACTATTGATTGAACCGGAGACATCAGGTTTGTATCCATCCCGGGAGGAGGATAGGGATCTGATGTTGCCGTCGAGCAAGTGGGCTGCAACATCTTTCACCTTCCAGTCCGGGGCTAGTGTTTGTTTGTGCCAGTCTTCCGGACTAAGAGATTCGAGTAATTCAATCAATAGCTCATCGAGGGCTGCAAACAATTGAATCGTAGCAACCGGTACGTCTGTATACATGACCAAAAATAAGTTTTTCGGCAACAAGGACAAGCCAGGGCATAATTGGCACAGAATTTGGCTTTGTTGAAAACATCAATAGACATACCTGCTCCCCGATCGTATGATATTTTTTAAAACCACACTACTCCTTTTCATGGTGATCTTTACAGGTCCGAAGGAATCCCTAAAGCCGCATGTAGTCAACTATATCGAAACCTATAAGTTTGTGGCCATCGATGAAATGGTCCGATCAGGTATCCCGGCGAGCATCATCATGGCACAGGCGATCCTCGAATCCAATGGGGGGGTATCAACACTGGCAAGAGAATCAAACAATCATTTCGGGATTAAATGCAAGAGTTATTGGACAGGCAGTGCACATTATCATCCGGATGATGACCGTGATGCCAATGGCAAACTGATACCTTCCTGTTTTCGTAAATATGATTCTGTATTCTCATCATATGCAGACCACAGTGATTTCCTGATGAACACGCCGCACTACCAGCCATTGTTTGTGTATGACAAGACGGAGTATGAGCAGTGGGCAAAGGGACTGCAGCTATGCGGCTATGCTTCTGATCCGGCGTATGCGGACAAACTGATCAGGACTGTCAAGTTGTACAACCTGCATGAACTAGACTACTATACCATTCAATATATAGCCCCTTCAAAACTGACTACATCAGGAGATGTGGGTTCATCCCAAAAATGATAAACACCCATTGATTCCGGAAGGGGGGTCCCAAAACCCGCCAAAGTTTTGGGGCGCCCGGGGGGAAACCACGGCCCACAAACCGGGGCTTTTTTAAAAAGGGGGGGGGGGGGGGGCCCTGAAGTTAAAATTTGTTCGTTTTCAGTGACCAAAGTCTTCTACCACCTGACTAACCAATCTCACGTAATGTAAAAGTTACATCTCTTCAGGAATCTCGGAAGGCTTTGGTGTTTTTCTGACTGCATTAGCGATGTCCTTCTTATGACGATCGCGTGCCCTGAAGATATCGAGGGCCATAAACAGCGCTGATTTAAACGATGTTGGATCAGCTTCATTCTTTCCAGCTATTTCGTAGGCGGTACCATGGTCTGGTGAAGTCCGCACATAAGGCAATCCGGCGGTATAATTGACCCCATCATGGAAATGGAGCATCTTGAAAGGGATCAGGCCCTGGTCGTGATACATGGCCAGTACGCCATCGAATTTCTTGTGGTTCATGGATCCGAAAAAGCCATCAGCGGAGTATGGGCCCATGACGATTTCGCCTGATTTCTTTGCTTCGATGATCGCCGGACGGATGATTTCTTCTTCTTCCTTGCCCAGGAATCCGGCTTCCCCTGCATGTGGGTTGAGACCCAGCACGGCAATAACGGGTTGGGCGATCCCAAAATCGATCTTGAGGGATTTGATCAGGACATCCAGTTTTGACCTGATGATCTCCCGGGTGATGGATGGCGGGACCTGGCTCAGTGGCATATGACCGGTTACCATGGCCACCTTGAGGGTATCGGTCACCATCATCATCAGACCTTCCTTGACTCCAAATTCATGGGCCAGGTATTCGGTGTGGCCTGGATATTGAAAGCCGGCCATTTGCATGGCGTTCTTGTTGATCGGCGCGGTGACCAGCAGGTCGATATGGCCTTCTTTGAGGTCTCTGACGGCCCTGTCGAGGGCGATATGGGCTATTTTACCGCCTTCCTCTGTCTCTTTACCCAGCGCGATATTGATATTATCCTGCCATACATTGACCACATTGATCTTCTGGGTATAGATTTTATCAGCAGTGGCGGTGGTATGGAAGGAGAAGTCACCCGGGTTGACGATGTTCTTATGGTAACTGACCACTTTACTGGAGCCGTAGATGACCGGCGTACACAGTTGTGTCACTGAGGGGTGCGACAATGTCTTGATGATGACTTCAAGGCCGATACCGTTGATGTCTCCTATTGTAATGCCTGCGCGTATAGTTCCCATGTATTGTTTCTAGGTGAGGATTGAATAGGGTAAAGATACAATTCAGGGGCGGGAGTTGGGGTATGGGTATAGGGGGCAGGAGGAAGGAAAGAGGGACCAGGGGTTGTGGATTATGAATAGCTATCGTATGAAAATTCTTTCAGGGGCTGAACCCGCTTCCTACTATCGCGCCCTTTCAGGGCTCAAGCAAAAACAATCACTTTTCAATCTTCACTTTTCACTCTTCATTTTTCACTCTTCACTTAACTCCCAGGCTCGGAGAGAGAGGTGGTATGCAGCGCGCAATTTTTCAGCATCAGGTCTTTGACGCCAGTAAGCCACAGTATTCGAAGCCTCTTCAGCAGTTTGCATTTTGAAGGCTGTGCGATCTAATCTGTGTTCCTTGGTTTTTTCTGGGTCCATTTTTGAAGTATTGAGGATATTAAAACCGGAAGTTTGGATTTACGCAATGAGGATATGGAAAACGCAATAGTAAAGTTTTGATTATCAGCTAGAATCCCTTATGTTTGATTGTATCGATATACGTGTTATAAGCAAGCTGAAAAACTATGAAAAATATTTTTGTCTTTTACTTTATGGCAATATTTACAAATCTTTTTGGCCAGGATGTAGATGTTAACATTCCAACACTTAATTATCATCATGGCCTTAAACTCGATAAAATACAAGAGCCTGGAAATAAATTTCTGTTCAAGCAGTTTTGTTTTCCAGGCACAGTGATAGATAGTGTGATATCTTCAGGAAATATTGCATTTAAAGGGTCCAAAATCGGTAAGATCAAGGACTGCCTCTTGCAGTGGCAAATTCGCGAGGATACCTTAAAAGCCGTAATAATCGAGACTTTTAAGGAGAAAAACACGAAACAACTACTTCAACAAGCATCATCCCAGTTCGGAATCCCAATTGAAAACAAAAGTGTTCCGAATAAAACTTATGAATGGCGAAGAGAAACATCAAAATCCGACACTAAAGCGAAATTAGTTATGGACAAGGAACAAAAGAAGGGTATATTGACAGTAACAAAATAAATACCTGCTTATAGCATAGGCTATAGGCAAAGGCAAACCTGACCATGAAATGCCAGCCGAAATGAAATGTAATTAATATATTCAATTAATATACCTTGCACAACTTTCCGTATTTTATGATTTCGATCCAACTTTAATCATATACAAATAAACACCTTGGGTTAAATTACTAAAATCTAAAACATTATTTGATGTTAATAAATTAAAAGAAGCTATCTCTTCACCAAATACCGAATAAATTGTTATAATTGAATTACTAATTTCACTATTATTTATAACTACACAATTTGATATAAAAGGATTTTGATGTATAAAAAATTGATCAGAGTTAGTTTGCTCAAATGTCTCCAGTTATTATTGGGTCCAATATTACCTCATGGCAAACTTCATTTGAACCATACTCATTAAAAGCTTTAAGACATACATTATATATACCATAACTATTATAAATAAATGTAGG
>JADKHH010000005.1 GCA_016721905.1 Candidatus Opimibacter skivensis
GGACGACCGCACGCGCGTCATCGATACCCCTACCGGTGTCACTCTTTACCGAGGACTGCGCCCATTCTCCTTGACAAGAGCAAACCGAGGCCACTTATCTCAATGTATCGATCATTCCGATGAATCTTTGGCTCTAATCACCATCACAGTCAATGGTGGCATCGCGTATGATTCATTTCGCATTTGTATCGGCCCCTATGCCGGTTATCGCACAGAAAGTCATTCCTTGCTAAGGTTCATAATGTAAATGGCGATCAGGAAGTAGATAAAGAAAAGACAACTTCTACCTGAACAACTTCCGTTATGGACTCAAGCCGCAGATGGGTACGCAAGTGACTGAATTCCTTACGTATGTATGATTTGAATCCGTTGTTTGCGAAAGTGGAAAGGCCGGATTTCCAGATATGATAACGTTTGGGATTGTGCCTTAACTTAGGCCTTTGGCCTCATCTGACCCCCTACTCTCGATGCTTCGACCTGCTTTCCCGCTACCTCTTGCTACAGCCTCAGCAACCGGGGGACCAGATCGAACACTCATTAAAATAAACATGCTGAGCTTAGATTGTATCTAAGCTCGCGTACGATAGATCAATAAAAACACGTTCCAGGTAGAAGGCTGTAGCCGCTTGTAACGGCAGGTAAAAACTTACCATCTGGGTAATATCGTTCTTCCGAAACCCCGGGATGTTGAATAATGAATATCGAATAACGAACAAGGAAGTAGAAAGTAAGTAAGAAGTTGAAGTAATAAGTTGAAGTAGAAAGAAGACATTTACATTTTAAACCAAAACAATCATGACTTTAAAAGCAACTAAAATCCTGACAGCCTTAATGATAATCATTGTATTGTCGTCATTTACAAACAAGAATCCTCAGAGTTTATCGGAACATATAGTGTTTCTGAAACAGATCCTGCAAATTACATTGACCATCAATGCTGACCACACATTTACGTGCCAGGACTTTTTCAGCGCCTGTGAAAAATTGATGTGAAGGTAATTGGACGATGAAAGGTCAAAAGTAATCTTGCAGGACAATAATTCCGGTGTAAAATTCCACGATGGTGGTCTTTGATGACAATGGGCAGGTTGCGAAATCACGGAAGGGGCTTTCGTTTTACAGGTTGTGTAAGATAAATAGCGAAAAACATTGCCCGTTCAAGTCTCCAGACTTGAATGTAATATGTTGCTCGTCTCCTGACGAGCGGGGTAGATCCCCGGTTTTGCCCTCGTCCATTGCCGCTTCGCCAATTCCCTGATCCCTTCGTGCTTTCAATCACTCGTTTCTGTGAAACGTTGTTCTTCCGAAACCCTGACAGTCGAAAATCAAAATCCTATATTTCAAACTGTCTGTTCAAGTCTCCTTGACTTGAATGTAATATGTTGCCTCGTCTCCGGACGAGCGGGGTAGATTCATTTTTGCCTCGTCCATTGCTTAAGCCAGCCCAATTCCTGATCCCCGTGTTTCCAATCCTTCGTTTCTATGAACATCGTTCTTCCGAAATCCAGGGAATGATGCTGAAATGAATAAGGAGCAAGGAATAACGAATAAGGAAGTTGAACCAAGAAGTTGAAGTAGGAATAGTTGAGGCAGCAAACCACTAAAAATATATAATCCTTTCTCACTTCGATATTCAACTTTGCCTTCTCACTTGATATTCTTTTTCTTGATATTCGATATTCAACTTTGCCTTCCTACTTCGATACTCCTTATTCGATATTCAATCGGATTCTCCATTACTCGTTTCTGCGAGACATATTACAAACGCCTAAAGACATTAAGGAGAAAAGGGCATAAAACCTACCTCCCCACCTTACTCTACCAGATCATTCAAAGACTTAAATCTGTCCTCTTCAGCAGGGTATCGAGATACATATCACCGCACACCAAAAATCACGATCATATTTCTTTTCAATAGTGGCCACAAACGTATCACCTCTCTTTTCGCGTAACTCACCATCGCATTCCGGCTCCGGTCACCACGCATTCCAGTTTTATTCGTTTTCATGACATATAGAATTTAATGGTTAACGACCTTTTTCAACTTGATGCGCTGGACAAAAGTTCATCAGGATGGAATGATCTTGCTCTTCCAGGGATATGACCCATGTTCATTCGATTGAAGCACCTCCATAAATACAAATCGACCCCTCCCTTGCTCAATTCTTCCCTTGATCCTTTACCCCCTACCCAGAGCGGCCCGCAAGTGTAGCACCCCTCCAAACACATCCGGCCCTGCAGGTGTGCCACACTCACCAGCCCCTACACCCCATGAAACAGATCGGCCCCAAGTGTAGCACACCCTCAAAACACATCCGGCGCTGCAGGTGTGCCACACTCCCCACCCGCCCTATGCTCTCTGCCCTATGCCCTAACTTGCAATTTAGACCCCCCTCTAAATACAAATCAACTTCCTCCTTTCCCCCTTGCTCCTTTCCTCCCTACCGTTGCCTCCAATAATTGCATCCCCTACGCTATCTTGCAGGTCCTTTACACAGCAGATCTATTATGAACTGGATATCCCGCTTCCTTACCTCTTCCTGGGACAGAAAGTGATCATGAGCCTCACCGGCATCTTCCTGATCCTCTTCCTCATCGTCCACATGTCCGGCAACCTGCAGCTCCTCGCGGACGACGGCGGCCGGTCCTTCAATATCTACGCGGCTTTTATGTCCGAAAACCCCTTTATCAGGGTCATTTCTATCGGCCTCTATGCCAGCATCCTCCTACACGCCATCCAGGGTATCGCCCTGGCCCTGGCCAATCGCAAAGCCAAAGGCGGTAAATACGCCCACGGCAAAGTCGCCGGCGCTACCTGGGCCTCCAAAAACATGGCCCTCCTCGGCATCCTGATCTTCGCCTTCCTGTGCCTCCACATGGCCGACTTCTGGGTCAAGATGCGCTTTACCGACTCACTCACCATGGTCACCTACGCCGGCCACGACGAAGCCGTGCAGGATATCTACAGCCGCGTCAACGTCGCCTTCCAGGAGTTATGGCTGGTCGCCGTCTACCTCATCGGCGTCACCGCCCTGTGCCTCCACCTGATCCACGGCTTCCAGAGCGCCTTCCAGACGCTAGGACTCACACACAAGAAATATACCCCGCTGATCAATGCCCTCGGCTGGATCTACTCAATCGCGATCTGTGCGGGCTTCGCCATCATGCCATTGTATCATTACTTTCTCCGCTAAGCCCCCGAATCCATCAAATCCGAATCATCCTCTAGAAATACATCAACATGAAAATATTAGATGGTAAAGTTCCTCCCGGCCCTATCGCCACCAAATGGGAAGAGTATAAAGCCACAATCCCCCTCGTGTCCCCCAACAACAAACTCCGCCTCGATGTGATCGTAGTCGGCACCGGTCTCGCCGGCGCTGCTGCAGCTGCTTCCCTCGGCGAACTGGGGTATAACGTCAAGTGCTTTACGTTCCATGACAGCCCACGCCGCGCGCATAGCATCGCAGCACAGGGAGGTATCAACGCCGCTAAGAATTATCAAAATGACGGCGATAGTATACACCGTCTCTTCTACGATACAGTCAAAGGTGGCGACTACCGCGCCCGCGAAGCAAACGTCCATCGCCTCGCCGAATGCTCTACCGATATCATAGATCAGTGTGTAGCTCAAGGCGTCCCCTTCGCACGTGAATACGGAGGCCTCCTCGAAAACCGCTCCTTCGGTGGTGTGCAGGTATCACGTACTTTCTACGCACGCGGCCAGACAGGCCAACAATTTTTACTTGGCGCTTACCAGGCGCTGTCACGCCAGATCGCACTCGGTACAGTACAGATGTACAACCGCCACGAAATGATGGACGTCGTCCTCGTCGATGGAAAAGCAAGAGGCATCATCGCCCGCAATCTCCTCACCGGCGATCTCGAACGTCATAGCGCACATTGCGTGATCATGGCCACCGGCGGATACGGCAATGTATTTTACCTCTCGACCAATGCCATGGGCTGCAATGTCTCCGCTGCATGGCGCGCTGTCAAACAAGGTGCCCTCATGGCCAATCCTTGTTTCACACAGATCCACCCGACCTGCATCCCGGTATCCGGCGACTACCAAAGTAAACTCACCCTGATGTCCGAATCATTGCGTAACGACGGACGTATCTGGGTGCCCAAATCAAAAAGAAGATGCAGCAGCTATCCGCTCCGGCAAGAAGAAAGCAATCGAGCTGAAAGAAGAAGAGCGCGATTATTTCCTCGAGCGCCGCTATCCTGCCTTCGGGAATCTTGTACCTCGTGACGTTGCATCACGTGCAGCGAAAGTTGCGTGCGATGAAGGTTATGGTGTCAATGCAACCGGCCTTGCTGTCTATCTTGATTTCGAAGCAGCAATCCAGCGCTATGGTAAGCAAGAAGCCAACAACCAGGGCAATCATACTCCCGATGCCGCCACTGTGCGTAAGCTAGGTGAAGCCAAAGTCGCAGAACTCTACGGCAATCTCTTCGAGATGTACGAAAAGATTACCGGCGACAATCCATACAAGACACCAATGATGATTTATCCGGCTATCCATTATACGATGGGCGGCTTGTGGGTAGACTATAATCTGGAAACCAATATCCCTGGTTTGTTTGCACTGGGCGAATGCAACTTCTCTGATCACGGTGCTAACCGTCTCGGTGCAAGCGCACTCATGCAAGGACTTGCTGATGGATATTTTGTGATCCCTTACACTGTTGGTATTTTCTTGTCAAACGAAATACGCACACCTAAATTCAATCCGGACGGACCTGAATTTAAAGCAACCGAGAAAGCTGTAGATGATCGTCTCAAGGCGTTGATGAATGTCAAAGGCAATGAGTCTGTGGAAAATTTCCACCGTCGCCTCGGCCGTATCATGTGGGATTATTGCGGTATGGCACGTAATGCAGAAGGTTTGAACAAAGCACTTGGTCTCATCCGTGAGCTACGCGAAGAGTTTCACAAAAATGTCTTCGTCCCCGGCAGTGACCGCGATTTCAATCCCGAACTGGAAAAAGCATACCGCGTCGCCGACTTCATGGAGATGGGCGAATTGATGGTGATGGATGCCCTCGACCGCAACGAATCCTGCGGCGGCCATTTCCGCGAAGAATACACCGTTGACAACGAAGCCCTGCGCAATGATGAGGAATATGCCTACGTAGCTGCATGGGAATGGACTGACACGAATACACCCCCGACCTTGCACAAGGAGCCGTTGAAATTTGAAAACGTAGAATTGAAAACACGATCATATAAATAAATCACATTTTTTTTTCGAATGTAGAGACGCGATTAATCGCGTCTCTACATTCGAAAAAATGCAGAAAATCATAGACACATGAGTGCAATGAAACTAACCCTCCATATCTGGCGCCAGCGTCATGCCAATGACACCGGTACATTCGAAACGCATGTCGTGGATGCCAATGAGCACATGTCTTTTCTCGAGATGCTCGATGTCCTCAACCAGACATTGATTGAGCAGAAGAAAGAACCTGTGGCATTCGAGCACGATTGCCGCGAAGGTATCTGCGGTGCCTGCAGTATGGTGATCAATGGCCGTCCGCATGGGCCTTTAGGTGGCACGACTGCTTGTCAGTTGCACATGCGCCACTTCCAGAATGGCGATCATATATGGGTAGAACCATTCCGCGCGAAGGCATTCCCCGTCATCCGAGACCTGGTTGTGGATCGTGGTTCATTCGACCGCATCATCCAGGCCGGTGGATTTGTGTCTGTCAATACTGGTGCTGCCGTTGATGGCAATACGATTCCGATCGAAAAAGATCTTGCCTCACAATCTATGGATGCCGCTGCCTGCATAGGCTGTGGCGCCTGCGTTGCAGCATGTCCTAATGGATCTGCCATGCTCTTTACCGCCGCTAAAGCCTCACATCTCGGCCTCCTCCCACAAGGCGAAGTGGAGAATGCACGTCGTGTACAAGCTATGGTACACCAGCATGATAAGGAAGGTTTCGGCCGCTGCTCGAACACCTATGCCTGCGAGGCAGAATGCCCTAAGGAAATCTCCGTATCAAATATCGCAAGGTTGAATCGGTGGTATTTGAAGAGCAGTTTGACAAGCAATGTGTAGCTTATGAGCTTATGAGCTTATAGGTTGATGTGTTGATAGGTTGATGTGTTGATAGGTTGATGTGTTGATGGGCTTCTATGTTTATGGGCTTAGTAGATTAATAATCCGCTCGTTTAAGTCTCTGTCTTAAATACTACCGTTCGTTCATGTCTCTGACTTGAATGCAATATGTTACTCGTCTCCCACAGTCTCTTAAATCTCGTTCGTTTAAGTCTCTGATTTAAATGTATCCCGTTCGTTCAAGTCTCCTGACTTGAATGCAATATGTTGCTCGTCTCCAGACGAGCGGGTAGGATTCATCTTGAGTCTGGCAACTTCGAGTCTGGTATCTGGCGTCCCCTTATTTATCTCTCCATGCTCCCTGCTCCTTGCTCCTTGCTCTTGAGAGTCTGGCGTCTGCGAGTCTGGCATCTAAAGTCTATTATTCTCCATTCAAGTCCCCTTCAGGGGCCGAAGGAGCAGCGGGAGGACTTAGGGGCAAAACGCTTATGCATTTTATCCTCAAGCATCATCTTCCCTGAAACAAAACTCAAATCATCATGCGTTTCTTCGGAGCATTTATCGCGATCGTGGGCTTATTGTCCATCGTACTACCCTATGCGGGCATGAATTTTATGTTTCTCAACTGGGTCAATAATTGGGGCCCTGGTGTGTCGTGGGCCATACGTGGAGGCCTTGTGGTACTCGGGCTCATCATGTACATCGCCGGCAAGCCGTCTGACCGGGAATAACGCAGGGTAGAGTCAAGGCAGGCCTTGACTCTACCCTGCGTTATTCCTTTGTCCCTGCTTCTACCTATCTTGCCTTGATCTAACAATCAAGGCATATGAACATCAAATTCTGCGGCGCAGCCCGCCAGGTCACCGGATCCAGCCACCTGCTTACACTCGACAATGGCTTCAAGATCCTGCTGGACTGCGGCTTGTTCCAGGGCAGCTACTCGGCTGATATCGTCAGTAATAGCATGTTTCTCTTCGAACCCGGAGAGATAGATTGTGTCGTATTGTCCCATGCCCACATCGACCACTGCGGACGCCTACCCAAGCTGGTCAAGGATGGCTTTAAAGGCCCGATTCACTCCACACATGCTACGCGCAGCCTGGCCACCATCATGCTGCTCGACAGCGCCCATATCCAGGAAAAGGACGCCCTGTTTTTTAATAAAAAGAATGACGACCGTAGAGATGAAGACGGTTTTACATTTCGTGATCCTCTATACACCAGTGTAGATGTAGACAGTGCTATGAAGTTGTTTGTAGGCTATGGGTATGATCAGTGGCACAAGATCCATGATGATGTCAGAGTGATGTTTACCGATGCGGGCCATATCCTCGGCAGCGCAGCCGTGACATTAGAAATAAGAGAAAACGGTAAGACCACTATGCTTGGCTTCACTGCCGATATAGGACGTCCGAATCGCCCCATCCTTCGTGACCCGCAGCCGATGCCAGAATGCGATTACCTCATCTGCGAATCCACTTATGGTGACCGCATCCACGAATCACAGCCCAATGAAATGGAACGGTTCCTCCGCATCATCAAGAAAACCTGCCTTGAAAAACGCGGCAAGCTGATCATCCCTGCCTTCAGTGTGGGCCGCACCCAGGAGATTGTGTATCTCCTCGACCAGGCCAATACAGCAGGTCTCCTGCCCAAGGTGAAAGTATATGTCGATAGCCCGCTCGCCATCAATGCCACAGCAGTCTATGGTTCGCATCCCGAGTGCTTCGACAACCAACTCAGTGAATACATGCTCATCGATAACAATCCTTTCGGCTTCAACGACCTTACGTATATCCGTCAGGCTGAAGAATCGAAGGGACTCAACAACAGCAAAGAACCCTGCATCATCATCTCTTCGTCAGGCATGATGAATGCAGGCCGTGTCAAGCACCACCTCTTCAATAATATGGAAGACCCTCGCGCCACCTTCCTCATCGTAGGCTATTGCAGCCCCGATACACCGGGAGGAAAACTCCGCGCCGGCCTTCCAGGCTTTAAGATCTTCAATCAATACATGGAAGTCAAAGCCGACGTCGAAGTCATGGACTCTTTCTCCGCGCACGGTGACCGCGATGAGATGAGAGACTTTGTCTACAACCAGAAATCAAAACTCAAGAAGTTATTCCTCGTCCACGGCGAGTATGACACCCAGCAGGCATGGCGGTCCTATCTGCGCGAAAACGGATTTCAGCATATTGAAATACCTGCGATGGGAGAGACTGTGCGCTTAGAGTGAAAAACGAAAAGTGAAAATTGAAATAAAAAATTACCGTTGGTGAACTCCCCCGGCCGGGACCCCCCCCCGCGGCGCGCGGCCCGGGCCCGGGAGAGGGAGGGCTGTAAGGGCAGCCGTAAAAAAAACATTTGTTACCGGAGACGGGAGAAGCAAAAACAAAAAAAAAAGGAGACTTGAACGAACGAATCGATTAATTGCAGCCTTCGGCTGCAATCCAGAAAAACACATACTGCTTACCGCCGACTGATTACTGAATACTGCTAACTGAAGACTGCAAACTGCCGACTGCTCACTTCTAACTGCTAACTACAATTTTCTTCCGCTCTTCCTCCAGCTTCTCCAGCTTCTCCCTGATCACCCCACGCTCACTATCCACGCTCAGCATGATATAATCGAGACGTTGTCGAGTACCATTGACGTTGACAAGTGACTTGCTGATCTTTTGCTGGATGAGATAATCGGTGATGAGGTTATCGAAAAAGACATCGGTGAATCGTCCGAAATCTTCGATCGTCATATTGACATCGAGCTGCATGCCTTTGAAGACATCCTGCAATTCATTGCCGAAGCGGATGAGCTCGTGACGTGAACGATAAGCCAGATCTCTTGCACGGTCGATAGCGTCATGCTTGCGGTGTCCGGTGCCATGGTACTTGCTGCCCCACATATCACGCTGCCCCATGAGCTGTGCTTCAATCAGATTTTGTTCACATCCACGTACAAGTTCCAGAGCTCTCATACCGGCAGCATGGGCTTCTTCTACTTCGACACTGTATTTATGGAGTTTATCGGCTTGTTGGTTGATGCCTTTCAAGACCAATGCGACTTGGGGATCAAGATCCAGGAGTTCTTTCTCACGATAGGCGATCAGGGTTTCAACTCTCCTTGCTACTGTATCCTGTGATTGCTCTTTTTTGGAAAGAAGGTCGAGTTCGAAACGGATGAGCTCAACGGATTTAAAGAGTTCGTTGAATCGCAGGGAAGCCCGGAGATATTCTTCTCTTTCCTTTTCCAGTTTTTCTTCACGGTCACCTATAAATTTTCGAAACATAGAGGTCAGTCCTTCACGCTCCAATGTTTCGACATCACGCTGTTCCTTAGCGAGTGTTGTCTCCATCACCAACAATGCTTTTTCTTCAGCGGCAAGACGTTCTCTCAGTTGGGCAGTGTGTTCACTGACCTTTCGGATCGTCTCAAGTTCCTGGATACTTTCCTTTAGTTGTTGCTGTAATTCGCTCATGTCCTGCTAAAGGAAATCTGGCGTAGAAAGTTCTCTGTCATATCGATATCAGATGAATGTGACCTGTCGCCCGATAAAGGAAGTACCTGCAACCGATAAGCCATATGCTTTTGTTCAAGTTGCGGTGAAGTCTTCAGTGGTCTGCGGTATTCGAGGGCCTGTGTGCTGATCATCCATTCGATAGCTAATAGTTTCCAGACGTTGTTGATGATTTCATAGAGCTTGATACCTGCATTCGCCGCCATGCTGACGTGGTCTTCTTGTCCCGCGCTGGAGATAATGGAGTCCGTGGATGCCGGATGTGAAAGGATTTTATTTCTGTTGACGATCGCTGCTGCGGTGTATTGACAGATCATCATACCGGATTCAAGACCGGGGTTTTGGGCAAGGGTCGGTGGTAATCCGCGTTTGCCTCCAAGTAGTAGATAGGATCTTCTTTCAGAAATACTTCCGTACTCAGCAATCGCAAGCGCAAGAAAATCAGAAGTCAACGCCAATGGTTGTGCATGGAAATTTCCACCAGAGACAATACGGACATCATCCCCATCGCCTAATACAAGGGGATTATCTGTCACCGCATTTATTTCCCTGTCCGCAATTGTTTTTGCATAGGTAATGACATCTCTGGATGCGCCATGAACCTGCGGAGCGCAACGAAATGAATATGGATCCTGGAGATGCTCCTTGGTTTTCTTTATCACTTCACTACCATCCAGCCACTTGCTGATGGCTTCGGCTGATTGCATTTGTCCAACCTGTTTCCTAACGGCATGAATACCTGCGTCCAGAAATGACGGATGCGCATCAAATGCATCTATCGACATGGCTGCTGTCATTTCACAAACTTCAGATAGTCGCAGAGCACTGTTGATGGAATATACTAACCATGCAAGTGAATACTGCGTACCATTGATCAGGGCTAATCCTTCCTTGGCTTCCAGGTCGATCGCATCGAGTCCTGCCAGCATCAGTGCTTTCGCGGCAGGCATTTGTTCTCTCTTATATACCACCTCGCCTTCGCCGATCATGGGCAGGCAGAGATGAGCTAATGGTGCCAGGTCTCCGGAGGCACCTAATGAACCAAGCATCGGCACTACAGGAGTGATATGAAGGTTATAGAGGTCCAGCAAAAACCGGATCACTTCCTTTCGCACACCTGATTGACCTTGTGCCAGGCTGATAATCTTCATCAGCAGGGTCAACCGTACAATAGCTTGCGGCACGGCTGGTCCGACACCACAGGCATGCGACCTGAGCAGGTTAGTCTGGAGCTGTTGCAACCCATCAGGGGACACGGTCACCGAGTAGAGGGATCCGAAACCGGTGTTGATCCCATAATATCTTTCTCCTGATTGCTCAATCAGATTTTCAAGAGCGGCCCGGTTGTCGGCGATGCGTTGCCACACCTTTTCGGACAAGGTGAGCTTAGCTGAGGTGATGCCGATGATATCTTCAACGGTCAGTTCAGCCCCATCAAATACGTAATGATCCATGCCCCAAAATTAAACATACCTTTTGGGCCATGTTAATTTGGTTTACCATTCCGTTAAATGATGGTTAAAGAAATGCATGTATTCGACATTAAAAAATATATTAGTTATTACCATTGAGGCGTTTAATATCATTAGTCTACACAACCTATGGTGCAGGCTATGAAACTTTTAAAGAACACCTATCGTCTTAATACACGAAAGTGAGCCAATAATTGAAGTATTTTTGGCGTCTCTACAAGATCTATTCAATCACATAATGTTAAACCATGAATAAAATCACCTTTTTGTTCCTGATGCTGACCCTCGGAACGATCACCTCCCTCAGCGCCCAGCGTATTGCGATCGTGGATATCACCAAGGTATTGCAGGAAATGCCGGATTACCAGGCTGCCCAGGTCGAACTGGACAAAATCGCTGCCGAATGGCGCCAGCAGATCGCGCTTGAGTATGACCAGATCAAGGCTATGTACAACAAGTACCAGGCTGAGCAGGTCCTCCTCTCCGAAGATGCCCGTAAGAAAAAAGAAGAAGAAATCATGGAGCGTGAAAAGCAGGTAAGGGATCTGCAAAAGGAAAAATTCGGCCCGGAGGGTGCCCTCTTCCGGAAGCGCCAGGATTTGGTACAACCCATACAGGAAAGGGTTTATGGCGCTATTGCGACCTATGCCGATGACCGTGGATTTGACTTTATCTTTGACAAAGGCGGCAGCAGCGGCCTGATCTTTTCCAACCTGGAATATGACAAGACGGATGATATCATCCGGGTCGTTTCCCAATAAAGATCAAATCATTACTTTTGCAAACTTTTTAAAATCAACACTCAGACGTACATGAAATCAATAATGAAATATGCCCTGACAGCAGCTTTTGGCTTAATGCTGACCATGACTGCCCAGGCACAGAAATTCGGTTTTGTCAATTCCGGCAGCATCCTCGAAGGCATGCCGCAGGTAAAAGAAGCTGAATCTAACCTCGAAGCCCTCGGCAAGCAGCTTCAAGCTAAAGGTGAAAAGATGATGCAGGATTTCCAGCTCAAATACCAGGAGCTTGAGCGCAAAGTCCAGGCTGGCGAGATCACCCCAAAGGCTCAGGAAACGGAGACAGCTATGCTCGAAGAAGAGCGCAACAAGATCCTCGCCTATGACCAGGATATGCAAAAACAACTTGGTGATAAAAGAGAAGCCTTACTGGCTCCCATTCTCGAGCAAGTCAAGACAGCCATCGATGCCGTAGCCAAGGAAAATGGCTATACCTACATCTTTGACGGCAGCCCTGGCGTAGGTGTCATCCTTTATGCTGACGAAAGCACTAACGTCACCGCACTCGTAAAAACAAAACTGGGTATCCAGTAATAGAATACCCAGGTATAAGGAATAAAAAAAGTCCGGATGGTTTCATCCGGACTTTTTTTATTCTACTCATATGAAAACTTCAAATGTAGAGACGCGATTAATCGCGTCTCTACATTTTAAGTTTTCATTTGCCTTCGCCTTCATCCGCCTTAGCCTTAGCCTTCTCCTTATTCAAAAACGCATTCAACTTATCAATCTCAAACGAAGTCTCCATCTGGCCGAAAGTATTCACCTTGATATCAAACCCTTCGAGCCCTTCATGGAAAGAAGCTTTTTCTTCTTTAGGGATTTCCGCTTTCTTTTTTTTCCTAGGCATCATGTTTCATTTTCTTGCTGCCATCTGCAGCATCCTGCTTATCGTCTTCTCTTTTCCTAACACTTCTGCTATAGCAAACACATCTGGACCCTGCGTTGTTCCGGTAAGTGCAGCTCTGAGCAAAGGCATGATCACGCCCATCTTGATGCCACTCGTCTGAATGATCTCTTTCGCTACGGCTGCTGCACTTTCATGATTAAAAGGCTCAACCGGTTTTAAAGCTTCCGCTATTTTGTCAAGTACAGGCCCGACTTCAGGTGTCCATTTCTTGCTGATCTCCACCTCGTCAATCACAAGTGCATCGGTGAAGAAATAATATCCTTGTGGTACCACTTCAATCAGCCGATGTACGCGGGCTTTCAGTAAATTAAAAACTGATTCAAGGTTTGTCACTGTAAGATCGTAACCTGCATCAGCTCCATATTTTTTCAAACGCGGCTCTGCTGCGGCAAAACTCAGCTGCTGAACATATTGCTGATTAAACCAAAGTGCCTTATCATAATCAAACCTTGCTCCTCCTTTATGAATGCGTTCGGGATCAAAAACTGTGATCAGTTCTTCGAGAGAAAAGATCTCTTGTTCGGTCCCGGGATTCCATCCAAGAAAGGCAAGGAAATTGATCACGGCTTCGGGTTCGAAGCCAAAGCTGTCGAATCCTTCGATGGATTCCTCTGGATTGGCGGAAGGCCATGCTAATGGAAACACAGGGAAGCCAAACTTCTGGCCGTCGCGTTTACTGAGCTTGCCATGTCCATCCGGTTTCAGGATCAACGGCAGATGCGAAAAAGTAGGCATCGTTTCCTCCCATCCGAAAGCGCGATATAGTAAAACATGGTGCGCTGTACTCGGTAGCCATTCTTCACCACGGATCACATCGGTGATCTTCATCAGATGATCATCCACGACATTGGCCAGATGGTAGGTTGGATAGCCATCAGCTTTGAGCAGCACTTTATCATCAAGTTCTGTGCTGTCGAATATAACTTCTCACCTGATTTTATCCTGGATAAAAATGGATTGCCCGGGCTCGACTTTGAGTCGGATTGTATACGGCACATTATCCGTCAGCAGCTCTTCAACTTCTGAAGATGTCATTGTCAGGCTATTTTTCATTTCTCCCCTGACGGAAGCATCATATTTTGGTGTTGGCACTCCCTTGTCGGTGAGTCGCTGGCGCATTTGCTCCAGATCCTCAGGCGTATCCCAGGCGTAGTAAGCCATCCCGTCCTTGACGAGGGCAAGGGCATAATCCTTGTAGATGGCCATTCTCTCCGATTGCTTATAGGGTGCTGATGGACCTCCCTGCACCGGGCCTTCGTCCGGCGTCAGTCCCAGCCAGTTTAGTGCCCGGATGATATATTCTTCTGCACCTGGTACATACCTGGTTTGATCCGTGTCCTCAATGCGCAGGATAAAGCTGCCACCGTTTTGCCGGGCGAGGAGGTAATTGTACAGCGCAGTCCTGATTCCACCGATATGGAGGGCCCCTGTCGGGCTGGGGGCAAACCTCAATCTATTCATAAATCCTACTTATTTTTGCGGTCGATTCTGAAAAAGGGGTTTATTTTTCAAAAAGCCTGTTTTTCAATGAAATAATGCAGCGAAAGCGTAACCATTTACGTTTACAAAACATTTACCGTACGACAGTCAAAGCATTTCGGCAAAGATAGCCATTCCATGAACCCAGTCCACCCCGATTAGCAAACCATGTATTTAGTACACACGCCTCAATATGTTCAGGCCCTTTTTCCGGGACTCATCTGGAAAATGTCCGGAAACCGAAAAGAAATCTACCTCACCTTTGATGACGGCCCGATTCCGGAAGTGACCCCTTGGGTACTTGACACACTCAGAAGCTTTGATGCCAAAGCCACCTTTTTCTGTGTTGGCGACAATGTCCGCAAGCATCCTGATATCTACGACATGGTCATTCACGCCGGCCACACGGTAGGCAATCATACCCTCAACCACCTTTCCGGTTGGGCGACCGAAAACATCACCTATTTCCACAATATCCGTCACTGTGCCCGTATGGTCAATTCCGGTCTCTTCCGTCCGCCATACGGCAAGTTGAAACCCAGCCAGGCCCAGTTCCTGCAGCGTCATTACCGCATCATCATGTGGGACGTCCTTAGCGGCGATTTTGATCGTGACATCCGCCCCGAAGACTGCGCCCAGAATGTAATCCAACACGCCGAAGCAGGCTCTATCGTCGTCTTCCACGACAGCCTCAAAGCCGAAGCGAATCTCCGACACGCCCTTCCCATGGTGCTCGAGCATTTCACCCGCGAGGGTTACACCTTTCAATCTCTTCCAAAGCTGGCTCCTGCGGTGGCTGAGCGTGGGTTGAGGGTGGCTGTTTAACGAATATTAGTTTGCAGTTTTAAAATTTTATGCCTGCGGCATAAAATTTTAAAACGTTTCGTTTAGAGAATAGCCCTCCCATGATACCACCTCAAGCCTAGTTGATCATGCAACACATCTAACACCTCCGGCGTAATCTTCCCTGCCGCCATGATATTGCCTCTGAACATCTCTTTCATTTCAAGGATTCCCGTGACACCATCGATAGCCTTGATAGCGCCGCCTGAGGTGAGGATCGTATCTATTTGCGGAAACTGATTGAGCCATTCGATATCAGCTGCTATATCAGTTGATACATCGATCGCCTTGTGGAAGGTGACAGGAAAAGGATAGGCATGTTGTAACAACCTGATCATCGCATCACGATCAATCCGATCGTCCTTCATGACACCAAATACAAAACCATCAAGTGGAAGTTGTTTTAAACCATGGATGGAATCAATCATGTGTTGGAGTGCGAGTGCATCTGCTTCATATCCTGCTTCTGTGGCACGGACCATCACTCGCACAGGAATCTGAAGATGATCACAAAGTGATTTGGTCAGTTCCGCATCAGGGGTCATGCCTTCTGTTTCGAGGCGTATACAAAGTTCGACCCGATCAGCACCACGAGACTGTGCATCGATAGCCTGCGCGAGAGACGTCACACAGGATTCAACCTTGTAATCGCGGCCTGGTGACATGGACATTTATTTAGCCCAGATATTGTACTTGAGGATGCAGTAGATAGCACGCACACCATCCCGCCAACCGATTTTTTTTCCTTCCGCATACGTGCGTCCGTAATAGGAGATCCCTACTTCATAAATCCTGACATCTTTCACCCTGGATATTCTCGCGGTGACCTCCGGTTCGAATCCAAATCGCTTTTCCTGTAATGGCAGACTTTTAATGATATCGGACCTGAATAATTTATAACAAGTCTCCATATCCGTCAGGTTGAGATTGGTAAAAATATTGGAGATACGGGTCAGGAACTTATTACCGATCGAATGCCAGAAAAACAGGATTCGATGAGGATTGCCTCCCATAAACCTGCTGCCATAGACGACATCCGCAAAGCCTTTCATCACCGGAATCAACAGAATATTGTATTCCCTCGGGGTCATACTCGAGATCGGCATCCTGTATAATGGTGTATTCTCCCGAAGCAAATGCAATCCCTGTATGTAATGCAGCCCCTTTACCCTTATTGACTTCATGCGCGATATACCGCATCGGAAAATCAGGGTGCTCGCCCATGTATTTTTTAATCGCCCCTTCTGTATTGTCTTTCGAACAATCATTGACGATGATGATTTCCTTTTGCCATCCGGCAGGCATGGTCACCTGACGGACTTTGTCCAGGATCAGGTGAATGGTCCTTTCTTCGTTGTAGGCAGGGATGACGATGGAGAGTGTAGACAAGTATATCGGGGATTAGAATTCGGGCGCTAAAATAGAACAGATTTTGCTCAATCCCTCTGCAGCTGATCCACCCGGGGGTTCATGATGCTGAACCACAGAGGCGGAACCAATGCAAGGATGATAGACATAGGATAACCAAAAGGCAACTGCGGACTCTTATCAAGATGTCTCAGCGCCTGGTATTTACGGGTAGTCTGGTAGTGATGGTCGGCATGGCGGACCAATTCAAATAGCATAATCCTGCCCAGTTCATGGTTAGAGTTCCAGGAATGACTTTCGGACATTGCCTCAAACCTCCCTGAAGCAAGGCGTTTACGCACAAGGCCGTAATGTTCTATATAGTTGACTGACTCAAGAGCGATAATACCGACCAGGGCTGCGCAGATATATGCTATAAGACCTCCCCAGCCTGTCAGTACAGCCACAAAAGCCAGCAGGACAAACTGGGCTATATGGCCTAAAAACACTTCATTCATCCATTCCGGTCTGCCGGCAGCAATGCGCATGGCATTTCCGATTTTCCAGGCGTTGAGATATCCCTGGACTACACTCCGGTAATAAAACCTATACACCGGTTCATTTTTCCGGGCTGTAGCCGGATCCTCCGGTGTGGCCACCTTGAGATGATGCCCATAATTGTGCTCAAGCGTAAAATGTGAATAGAGTACAGGTATAAGTAACAGGCGGGCCATCCATCTGGCAAAAGAATCTTCACGGTGGCCGAGTTCATGGGCTACATTGATCCCACATACCCCTAGGACGATACCCACATTGATCACTGAAAAGATGGTCTCAAACGTAGTCATCTCTCCCAGACCGAGCAACCAGACAAAATAAGCGACAACCAAATACAACACAGGAACGTTGAGATACAGAAGGTTATCAAAAAATGGCAGTTTAGATTTGGTCTGAAGGACAGCCTCTTCTTCCCTGCGGGGGGAAGCCGGGACAAACAACTCGATGACCGGAACCAGCAGAAATCCAATGTATAATGATCCGGGGGAGGCCCATCCACCGAAGTATAAACCCACCAGACAAGATAACGGTATCAGGTACGCTGCCAGATATCTCAAATCACTGAACTTCATAAGCTATTATCTTTGCACTTCAAATTTACTCAATCAACAAGATACAATGAGCGGAGATTTCATTTCCATCAAGATAAAGGAGGTAAGAAAAGAGACCGAGGATGCAGTCAGCATACTGTTCGAACACCCTGATGAACACAAGGAAAAACTGCAGTACAAGCCCGGCCAGTACATCACCATCAAGTGGATGGATGGGGCTAAAGAACTGCGCAGATCTTATTCTATCAGCTCCGTGCCGGACGATCCTTACCTGGCGATAACTGTCAAGGAGGTCGAAGGCGGCAAGATCTCTCCTCTCCTGTGCCGACAGCTCAAACCCGGTGATTCGCTCGAGATCATGCCTCCGGAAGGCAGGTTTACAGCCGAATTTGGCCAGGACCTGAAACGCAATATCTACCTGATCGGAGCGGGAAGTGGCATCACCCCCCTCATGTCAATAGCCCGTTTTGTCCTCGAAAAAGAGCCAAAAGCTCAGTAATACTCCTGTACGGCAGCCGCAATGAAGCCCAGATCATCTTCAGGGAAGAATTTGAGCGCATGACCCAGAAGTACCAGAACCAATTTTTCGTCTATCATACTTTATCCAAACCTGATGGCGCAGGCCTTGGCATCGTTAAATCACTTTTCGGGCGTAAAAAATCAGATTGGCAAGGCCTGAGAGGTAGAATCAGTCCTGGTCATTTAAAAGACCTGCTGAAACAACATCCACTCACGAAAAATAAAGACAAGTTTTTCCTCTGCGGACCGGGGGATTTTATCCTGATGGCAGATAAAGCTTTGTTAGCCGCGGGCATCAGTGAAGATCGGATCAAGAAAGAATTTTTTACAGCTGCTTCCACCGATCCTTCCCATGAAGGAAAGCCACATCTGACGAGGACCAAGGGGATTCCTGCCCAGGTCAAAGTTCATCTCAGGGGCCAGGAGATTGATGTGGAAGTTTCTGACAAGACGATCCTGGATACGATGCTCGATCGCGGTTATGACGCCCCGTACTCATGTCACAGTGGGGCCTGTGCTACCTGCATGGCCAAAGTCATCACTGGAAAAGTTGAAATGGATGCTTGTTTTGCGCTGAGTGATAAGGAAATCGCCAGTGGCTATATATTGGCGTGCCAGTCAAGGCCACTAACAGACTCCGTTGAAATAACTTTTGACGAATGACCGGACAGTAACATTACGCCGTAAGCGATAATTTATTTTTCTTTCCGGAGGCCATAAAACGACTCACGACCTTTTCATAATACGCTTCGTACTGAGGCAGTACAATACTGATATCAAACTTCCTCGCCTGCATGAGCGCATTGTGGCTGTGTTGCTTCAACAAGCTTTCATCCTCAAGGAGCATCAGGGCATGTGCGGCCATTGCTTCATAATCACCAACATCCGCTACACAACCGGTCACTCCATGGATATTTACTTCAGGGAGACCGCCAGCATTGGATGAAATGACAGGCACCTCGCATGCCATTGCTTCCAACGCTGCTAAACCAAAACTTTCATTAGATGAAGGAATCAGAAAGAGGTCAGCAACAGCGAGGATTTCTTCAACAGCGTCCTGTTTACCTAGAAACCTGACATGTTCATATAAACCCAGTTCGCGGGTCATTCGTTCGAGCCTTGGACGTTCGGGTCCATCACCCACCAACAACAATTTTGATGGTACTTTTTTCTGTACGATCTCAAAGGTCTTGATGGCGTCTTCTATTCGCTTTACCTTCCTGAAGTTGCTTATATGTACAAGGATCTTTTCTCCATCAGGTGCTATGGCTTTACGGAAATGCTCTTTGTTGAGGCGGCTAAACCGGGCGAAGTCAATAAAATTGTAAATGACTTCGATCTCCTTCTTGATCTTGAGTTGTTCACAGGTCTGATGCCTCAGGTGATTTGATACTGCAGTCACCCCGTCACTCTGGTTGATACTGAAGGCCACCACCGGGGCAAACGATCGGTCACTGCCTACCAGTGTAATATCTGTGCCGTGCAGGGTAGTCACAACGGGAATATAGATGCCTTCATCTGCCAGGATCTGTTTGGCCAGGTAGGCGACTGTAGCATGAGGGATGGCATAGTGCACGTGGAGGAGGTCGAGCTTTTCATACTTGACCACATCCACCAGCTTGCTGGTGAGGGTAGTATCGTAAGGCGTATAGTCAAAGAGAGGGTATTCCTCGGTATTGACCTCGTGGAAGAAGACATTTTCCTGGTAATGGGTGAGGCGCACCGGGCGCTTGTAGGTGATAAAGTGAATCTGGTGGCCTTTGGCGGCAAGGGCTAGACCTAACTCCGTGGCTACCACACCACTACCTCCATATGTCGGATAACAAACTATTCCAATGCGCATGGGTTGCTATTTCTTTTTTTATAAATTGACCGGCACCAAGCCAGAGTGAGACCTGAAAAACAATAATTGCCCTATAAGTGTTGAGGAATCATAGGTAAATAAAAATAACACCGTATAATCGCATTTCTGAACCTAAAATCTTGGGAATCTATAGTATCAGTGATCTGGCCGAACTAACCGGCGTTAAGACACATACCCTGCGGGTATGGGAAAAACGCTATGGCCTGCTGACCCCCCAACGAACCGATACCAACATCCGCTATTATCTCGATAGTGATCTCAAGGTACTCATGCTGGTGTTAAAACTCTACAACAACGGGGTACGAATATCCAGGATAGCAGAGATGAGTGTAGAGGAGATGGAAGCAGAATGCAAACTGATTTCCAAAGGCGATCAGGATGATGAGACCCGACTCCTGCGGTGCATTGCCGATCTCGACGTGACAGGCATGGGCAATGTATTGGATCTGCACATCCAGATCCATGGATTTGAATCTACCTTGATCAACCTGATCCTGCCGGTACTGGACAAAATGGAACTGTTGTGGCTGTCGGGCAATATAGAAGAAGCGCATGAAGCTTGCTTCAGGGAACTGATCAAGCGTAAAACCATCCGTGAGATTGATTCTGTCGCCCACAATTGTAAAGGCCCGAAGGTGATCATGTTGCTGCCTCAGGGAAACCAACAGGAATTAAGTCACCTGTTTATGCATTACTTCCTCCGCAAACAGGGATTGTGTATCACCGATATGGGCTGTAATATCTCCGGCGAATGCGCTGATTATGCGTTGAGGAAGTGTAATGTCGAATGTGTACTCATCGTCAACGCGGATCCGGTGCATTGGCAATTTGGTCCGTTTATCAAAGACCTGGTGGGTCGTACTTCACTACCGATTGTAGTGTCAGGTCGTGCATCAGATGATGACTGGAGCCAATACGGTGGCCAGGTGATTATCATCGATAGCATAGAGGAAACCATGCGGTTTGTAAGCCGCCTCCAGGAAAATCTACAAAGTCATTTTTCATCATAATTTATTACATCCACTTATCCTTTTTCTATGAAACATCTATTCCTGTTATTCCTTATCGTATCCACGAGCCTGCTGGCTGTGTCCTGTAAATCAAAAGGCGCAGAGGAGAGTACTGCTGATACAGCCACTACATCTGGTACAACACCACAAGGTACCGCCTACGAGATTGACGTTCCGAGGAGCGAACTCAAATGGAATGCCTTCAAACCCACCGGCACGCATTTCGGCACCGTCCCTATCGCGGGAGGTACGATTTATGTAGATGGAGACCTCATCACAGGTGGCTCTGTTGAAATCAACATGACAGGCATCGAAGTGAAAGATATGGATGGAGAAATGAAGGAGAAACTTGAAGCGCACCTCAAAGGGTCAGTACCCGGAAAGGAAGACGACTTCTTCAATGTGTCCAAATATCCAAAAGCTACCTTTAACATCCTGGGCTCCACCAAACTTGAAAATGATCCATTGGGTACCCATATGATCAATGGAGAATTAAGGATCAAAGAAATCACCAAGCCTGTCAGCTTCAAGGCAGTCGTTGATCTCGCCAGCGGAGTTGCCCTCAAAGCCACCGCAGAGCCCTTCGTCATCGACAGGACAGAATGGGATATCAAGTTTAAATCCAAAAAATTCTTTGATGATCTCAAGGATGATTTTGTCAATGATGAGATCAAGCTGGAATTGACAGTGGGCGCTGTGAAGGCGGCGCAATAAGCAATGTGAGTTGTGAATTGTGAGTTGTGAGTAATTAAGAAGGAAAACAAAAAAGTAGAGACGCGATTAATCGCGTCTCTACTTTTTTGTTTTCCTTTATTAATGCGAAGGCATGCCTACTCACCACTCACAACTCACAACTCACAACTCACAACTCACATTTGCTGATGCCATAGCATCGCAACGATCGTCTTCGAATCCCCAATCTCCTGTTGTGCGACCCACTCCAATGCTGAGGATTTTGGGACCCAGACGAGTTGGATGTCCTCATCTTCGTCTGTGAGCCCACCGCCATCATTGAGTTTGGCAGATTCGTCCACCTCTGCATAGAAAAGGGTGATACGCTCACTCATGATGCCCGGTGAAACATAAAAGCGTGTGATACGCTGGATGGCCAGTGGCTTATAGCCGATTTCTTCAATCACTTCGCGATAGGCGGCATCTTCTTCCTCTTCGCCTGGGGAAATGCCTCCAGCCACAATCTCGGTCAGCCATGGATTGATCCCATGATGCGTGGGCGGATATCTCATTTGCTTGACGAGGATATAAGCGTCTCTTTCTTTATGATAGACGAGAATCGCCACTGCATCCCATTTTGCAAAACTATACCTGGTCACTTCGGGTGAAAGGGTGCCATCGAAGCGCTCAAACTGGAGAACGCCTCTCCTTACTTCAAAAAATTCGTCGAACAGGGTTTCTTCTTTGTGCTTGATGACTTCCATGGTGGATTGTTTGTGTGGTGAAGATACGATACGTGAGAACGTGAGAGCGTGAGAACGTGAGAGAGTGAGAACGTGAGAACGTGGGAGGAAACATAATTGGAAAAAAAATGTTACGTTGCACTTATGGCATTAGGAAGAGAATTTCCACCGGAAATGGATGTGAAACCCAAGAAGGGATTTGTAGAAAGCCTGCAATCCCTTAAGTTGCTTATTCCGTTTTTCAGGATGATCTGGAGGACTTCACCCGGCCTTACCTTCACTAATATCATACTGAGGCTATTTAAAGCAGCCATTCCACTCGGACAGTTGTATGTCGGCAAGCTGATCATCGATGAAGTCATTCGGCTGATCAGTGCTCCTGAAAAAGATTTCACTCAACTCTGGTGGTGGCTTGGCTTCGAACTGGGGCTGGCAGCATTTTCTGAGATATTCAACCGGATCATTAGCCTTACGGATGCATTACTGGGTGATCTGTATGCCAATCATTCCTCTGTTGAGCTGATGCACAAGGCTGCCTCCCTTGACCTGGGCATGTTTGAGGACAGTGAATTCTATGACAAACTGGAGCGCGCACGACGGCAGACGACCGGTAGAGTCGTGTTGATGTCCATGGTGTTGAGTCAATTGCAGGACCTGATCACCATTATATTTCTCGGAGCAGGTCTTGTAGTATTCGAACCCTGGCTGATCGTTATCCTGTTTATTGCGGTGCTCCCTTCCTTCCTGAGTGAAGCTTATTTTTCACGAACAAGCTATTCATTAGTTCGCAGCTGGACGCCACAGCGCAGGGAGTTGGATTACCTCAGGTATATAGGTGCCAGTGTAGAGACGGCCAAGGAAATCAAAGTGTTTGGCCTGGATACATTTCTGACCAGGCGTTTCAGCAAGATAGCGGGTGAATATTACAAAGCCAACAAATCGATAGCCATCAAGCGCACGGTGTGGGGTACGTTATTGCAAGTACTGAGTGTGCTTGCCTATTATGGCGCGTACCTGTTAATCATCATCCGAACTGTAGCAGGCATTCTGACAGTAGGGGATCTCACCTTCTTATCCGGATCCTTTAACCGGTTGCAGAATCAGTTGCAAAACTTACTCGCCACCTTTACCCGCATTACAGAATCTGCACTCTATCTCCAGGATTATTTTGACTTCCTTGCCATCGTTCCGACCATCAAGGATAGCACAGCTGCCATTGATGCTCCACAACAGATAAAAGAAGGTATTCGGTTTGAAAACGTTGGCTTTAAATATCCCGGCACAGAAATCTGGGCGGTCAGGCATATCAGTTTCCTGCTTTATCCCGGTGAGAAACTAGCCCTTGTCGGCGAAAATGGTGCAGGCAAAACTACGCTGGTCAAATTGCTCGCCCGCATGTATGATCCATCAGAAGGTAAGATCATGATTGACGGACAGGATATACGTCAGTTTAAAATCGAATCCTATCGCAAGATGATCGGTGTTATCTTCCAGGATTATGTACGGTTTAGTTTCAAGGCAGGAGAAAACGTTGCAGTAGGTCAGATCGAAGAAGCAGGCAATGAAAGTCAGATCAGGAATGCTGCTGAAAAGAGTCTTGCGGATCCTGTGATTCAGAAATTACCTGAAGGCTACAACCAGATGCTAGGCAAGCGATTTTCGGAGGGCATCGATCTCTCCGGCGGAGAATGGCAAAAGATTGCACTGGCGCGAGCTTATATGCGCGACGCACAGATCGTCATCCTTGACGAACCAACTGCAGCTCTTGATGCAAGGGCGGAGTATGAAGTATTTAAGCGCTTTTCAGAGCTGACAAAAGGTAAGACTGCTGTCATCATTTCGCATCGCTTCAGCACGGTCCGCATGGCGGATCGCATCCTTGTGCTGAAAAATGGCGAAAAGCTTGAAATCGGCACGCATGAAGAATTGCTAGCTTCAAACGGCCTTTATGCCGAACTGTTTCATCTGCAGGCACAGGGTTATCAATAAAGC
>JADKHH010000006.1 GCA_016721905.1 Candidatus Opimibacter skivensis
ATTCAATATTTGCCTGGGGGGGGGCCCCCGGGCCCCCCGGCCGCGGCGGGGGGGCCCCCCCGCGGCGCGGGCCCGGGGGGCAATTACTTAGTTCGCCATAATTCATCCGTGCCATGATCAATCCTCCGCCTGTACCTTTGGAGGCCTTGAGGATACTACTACCTGCCTTCTGGATATCCTCTGACACCCGCAGGTCATGATGATTGATCGGACAATAATTGTTTTGTGCATCAATTGTAAAAGAAGCACCAGGCAGGAAGCGAAGCTTGACCCCTGTGTAAGAAGTATTGATATCCAGGCGTGAAAATCCAGCCGCTATATTGCTGACCTGGAGGTCACCATAACGCATATCAAAATGTCCATGCGAACTCAACCCACCTATGCGCATGCCTGAATAAGCACTTTCCATATCAATCGTCTGCACCCGCTCGACCGATACATCATCATACTTACCCCGATAGGTCAGGTCATAGATATCTATACCCCGAAAGTCACTGTAGGCAGTAGTAATACTCGCCCGCTTTGCGGATCCCATCACCAGATCAGTATACTTCATATCAACCTTCACTGCCTCCGCATCTTCCATCTCCAGATCTGAATAACTCAGCACTAACTCCCCATTGTTGATCCTTGACATATTACCATCACTATACGCCATCTCGAGTGACAATTTAGCATTGATATCACCGAGCCGCAGATCGCCATAGCTCAGGTCAATGCGGAGATCACGATTGGTAGTTTCTACAAAGATGCTTCCGTACTTCTGCCTCAGCTCGAGAAAGATATCCGCTGGCACCAGGATGTTATAATTGATCTCCATCTCTACATTACCGCTGTCAAACCACGAGGACCAACTGGATGTTGATGAAACACTTGTGGAAGCTGAAACACGATTTCCGGACTGAGAAATATCAATGGAAATTCTATCCAGGCTTTCCTGCGCTTTCTTATCGCTTCCGGCCCGCACTTTGATCACGACCTCCATTTTGATCTGATTGCTTTCACCAATCGCGATATCGATTTTTCCATATCGGTTATCGACAGATAAGAATCCGTCTGCTTTTACCACAAATTCCTTTTGGATGCGTCTCTCTGCTTCAGATTTTTCAGCATGCGCCATATTGAAAAAGAGGATCAACAAGAGGAGTATGCTACATTTCATGATTGCTGCTTTCATTGCTTTGATATTTATCTACTCGGTTTAATATTTTCTCCATGATATCCAGTTTCTGCTGCTGGTGCCTGATCATGGCACTCAGGAGTAACTCAGTATCAGCATTTGGATCTTCCAACAACTGCTTCCGAAGTTGCTCATATACTTCATCCAGCACCTGGATATCTGTCAGCACTTCCTGGCCTACCGGCAGGGTTTTTATTTTTTCCATTTTGCGTGCGATCCGGTCCTGGTAGTATTGCTCTGCTTCCTTGTACTCATCCCATCCGGCTATTTCAGGTTGCGCCTGCGTCCGGATGCCGAAAATATATCCGACGGCAATCAGCAACAATGCACTCGCTGCTATAGCAGTCCATTTCCACAATGATTGAACCGGCCGGTCTTGCTTGTTGATCCGCGCCCACACCCGATCAGGAGCTTTCAGGTCATCAAATGATGCCCGGTTTTCCCTGATAAAGTCTTCTAATGAATCCTGTCGTTTCATTTTATCTCTGTGTTAGAATGTGAGAGCGTGAGAACGTGAGAGCGTGAGCACGTGAGAGCGTGCTTGTGCACTTGTATGCGATTGCCAGATATCATTGCTTCCTGAATTTATTTTTCATCTCTAACTTTATTCCTTGCTCCTTGCCACAGCCACTTGTTTCGCACCTACGGCGCTCGGAATGATTTTCTTATTTCTATGCTACAGACATTTAGCTCCTATGGAGCTTGATATTTCCCTTGCTCCTTGCTCCTTGCCCTATGCTTTTAAAATATCACGCAGCTTCGCCTTCGCCCTGCTGAACTGTGACTTCGATCCCGTCTCCTGTATCCCAAGGATATCTGCAATCTCTGCATGGTCATACCCTTCGATGAGGTAAAGCGTCAGCACCTGCCTGTAACCATCCGGAAGCTTCATGATCCCTTCCTTCACTTTTCTTACTTCGAAGACAACCTCCTCATGGTCTTCATTTTCTTCTGCCGGGATGTTACCCGCACTTTCTGAAATTACTTCAAACTTGATTCGTCGCTTCTTGAAGACATTGAGACAATGGTTGATGACAATTCGTTTGATCCATGCCCCCAGACTTGATTCGGCCCGGAATGAATCGAGTCTTCGGAATACATCGATGAAGGATTCCTGAAGGACGTCTTCAGCTTCCGCCTCATTACCCAGCATACGATGGCAGACATTAAACATGGCGTCGCTATACCTTTTGTACAAGGTATACTGCGCCTGCCTGTCACCTTTCAGGCAAAGGGCTATGAGTGAAGACTCAGCCTCTGAATACATCCGGTTTGTCGCGTCTTGGTAACGGGTTAATGACAATCATTACAGGAGGAGGTTGCATGTGTTACAGTTTTTGACCTCTAATAGGACTATTTTTACCCTGCTATGAGTACAAAAACAAAGATACAAGGCGGCATCGGGCATGAACATTACATTTCCAAATTGTCCATGAGAGAGGACATTTGATCGTTGCAGACGAACCTCTCGACCACGGTGGCAAAGACGCCGGACCCACACCTACAGAGCTGGTTTTGAGTGGATTGGCTGCCTGCACAGCCTCAACATTACGAATGTATGCTGATAAAAAGGCTGGGATGTCGAGCGGATTGACCTGGAAATCAGTATCCGCATCGAAAAACAGATACAGGACAGATCTCTCATGTGGAAAGCCTCATCGACATCACAGGCAATATCACCGCCGAAGAGAAGGCCCGCATGATAGAAATAGCTCAAAATGTCCGGTGCATAAGCTCCTGGGTAACCCTATCCAGATTCAAACAAGCACTAAACCCTGACATCTTGCAGAGGTGCAACATGGCCCGGAGAAAGCCCATAAAAAGCAATACCCTTAATTAGTCCATGAACATTATCTTTGCCCCTGAATTCATATTGATTTTAACAGCATTTCTTATAATACACAACATGAAAATTTCCCATTTTTTTTATTTCTCGCTTTGATCAGTACCTTTTTGTCTGCGGTCGCCTGCAAAGACAAAAAAAGAGGAAAACCACCTACTGAAGGTTGAAACCGTAACGCTGCCGGTAAAGAAGTATTGTTACAGATCCCGTAGCTGCAGGTCAGCCCATTCCCTCGGTGGAATGAAGCACACCATAAATGTACCAAGGAAGGTTGTTACGGAAAAAGGTGACGCAGCAAGGCAATGCCCCGTATGCGGAACTGACCTGGTGCACAACCAGGCCTATCATGCCCAGGCTGTAGGTATACTGGTTCATCACCAGCCAACCCGGTACAGGGTAAATCCTACCGGAGGCACACCAGCTACCGCTACACCGCCAGCTCCACCTTCTGCCCAGAATGCAAAGGGTGAGCTACCACTACTCGTGCGCCAAAGGCCATCCCGGAGCAGCTACTGCAGAAACTGCGCTAGTGTGGTGAGCCTTTGACACATAATCAGGCTTATCATAACAACTAAGAATAAGGCTGAGGCTAAGGCTAAGGCTGAGGAAAAAGGCTAAGGGGTTCTGAAAAAGGGTTAGAAGGAAAAAGAGCAGCACTAAACATGTTGCTCTTTCTTTATCCTATGGATAAAAAATGAAGAGGGCAACATCTTCGATGTTGCCCTCTTTGTTTTCTCATAGCATGTCGCTAAGGGTTATAATTTATTGAATTTGACAGGGTACCATTGATCTGCGGATTGTATCCACAGGAAATACATACCTGCTGTGAGGTGATGTATATCCATTTGTTTGTCCTTCACGGCTCTTCACTCACTTTCATCTGTATACCATCGATTGACATGAGGCGGATGGATTGAATATCCCTTCGAAGGCAATAGGAAGTACATCATTTACAGGGTTCGGGATACACCGCGTTGGTTCGGTGATTCCTCATTGGAGGAGATAGTGTCGACAGATGCGTCAGGCAATTCGAGAATGGTCTTGAGTTGTATGCCTTCCTTGGATCATGCCGGGCCGTAAAACTTGGTGATCTTAACTGCATCGACAAATATCCTATCCGAATCATCACTGGCATCACATTGTATCCGCAGGCTACCTGCAGTCGTAGGTACGAATCCCGGTACCGTCTGGGTAGCAGCGTAAAAGGTATTATTGTTAAAATATGTTCGGCTATCGCTTGTCCAATTGGTCGTCCAGGCTCCTGATCCATTCTTTGTACTGTACCGAAATCCCACTGAAGTCTCCATACTCCACAGCTTTTGAAATAAAATTCAATTTCAAGACCTGTCTAATTAGAAAGATTAAATACCGGTGACGTCATGGCTGATTGTTGTTCCGGAATTACATCGGTAAGCCTGATGGAATATAAACCTTCCCAGGCGTTAGCACTGTTATTGGTCCTGGTCGCATCTGATCCACCATCAATCCAGCTATCCCATCCCGTTCAAAATAACTACCCAGGAGACACACCACCTGGAGGTGGGAGGAGGACATGCAGACATGGGTCCGCCACAGTCTATTCCTGTCTCTCCCTGATTCTTGAATTCCATCCACCACATGGGGACATGCTGGGCAAGGACCTCCGCAGTCAACGCCTGTTTTCACCCTGGTTCTGTATCCCATCACTGCAACCTGGGCCCTGTGGGAACCCCCACCAACATGATCACATTGTAGTCTTCAACTTCTCCATAGGTGAATG
>JADKHH010000007.1 GCA_016721905.1 Candidatus Opimibacter skivensis
GTTTTAACTGCAGGGATTTCATCATGCAGCCAGAGCTTTATCACCCGGGTCGTAAACACCTGCCGTCCTTCATTTACCCTTGAGCAAATAACATCCTTGCGGGAATGAACTAACATCAATTTGTTTTATGAGTTGTCCTTTGCAGACTGGTATACCTGCCTACCCTGCATATCATATATAGCTATATGCAACGGTTCATCAATCATTAAATGGACAATATCTCCAACAGGATTCGGAAACACTGACAAAGGTCCAGCCACTACCTGGTCCTCCACACTCGTAGCCCCATCTTCCTAAGCTTCACCAACCACATATCCTGGTCCACCAAAATTTTCAGTGACATCAAAATCATTTGATTCGGAATTGGCTAAAAATAAAGACCCCATCTTGGCAACGCCAATGCGCGTGGAAACCCAGCCATCCGCCAAAATAGGCTGTTCAATAAAATTACCGTCAGCATCAAACTTTGATACCAGCACATCTGACAGCCCGTTGATCTTGTCCATCTTCACGGATAGCCTGGATATTGAAATCATAATGCCCCTGGAAAGGTGCCGTCCTGAAATCCTGTTTCATCTCAAACGTCCAGACAACCGGATCAAAGATCAGGGAGTCAGGGGATGGATCAAAACGCTGCACTACCAGAGAGTCCGGACCATAGCAGGATTGCTGAAACGAGCACAAGACTTTAGCGTAGACCTTTTCATTCTCCCGGTTGACATCGATGATTTCGGCCAAGGTCTCTTCATAGAAATAATATTGTCCTGAATGATCAAGGATCTTGTATTGAAGCGCACGGTCCTGGATCTTTATGATCAGGTTGAGCAGCGTATCGCCAAACTCCTCGGTGTAGAAATGATCACCAATACTATAATCGACCGGGGCATTAAATACATTGAATGCGACATCATGGTACGTCTTCCAGATTTCTTGTCCGGCAGCATCAAACTTGACGACCATCATATACTCTCTGATATTGCCGGCAAAGTCAGCATGTGATTCTTTGCCGATCACAATAATATTTCCTTGCTCATCCGGAAAAACCTGGAGCGCATTGTCATGGAAAGGGGTACCGATCGTTTTCTGCCATTCCATCTTCGTCTGTGCTGTGATAGGCATGGTGATCGAAAAAGCAAGTAATCCAATAGTAGCTAAAAGTGGTAGTCGTAGGTGCATCATGATGAATAGGTATGGATAATAGTTTTGAGGTTTTTATACAGGTATTGCTTACACTGCTATAGTACGGTATTCAGGGGCCAAAGGTTGGGTTTCAAAATGTCACTTATCCGACATCGCAACAAAAATGTGGCTCAAAGATGCGGTTTCTGCTCCAATTTCTTCAGCCCAACTTGTCGGCAGGTATGGCCGATTGATCGGTAAAGTGTATAACTCTAAAAGAAAGTCCCCTGCCGATCAATCATTTTCCTTTCCTTTTAATAGGATTCCGCACATATACTTTATGCTCCAAAATACCTTCGTAGCACAAAATAAATCCGAATGAAAAAGATCCTATTTTTCTCCACCATGCTACTGATGTCTGTTAGCAGCTTTTCCCAGGGTGTCGCAATCAATACAAGTAATGCAATACCTGATTCCTCAGCCATACTGGACATATCAAGTTATACCAAAGGTGTACTGATACCGAGGCTCCGAACCAATGAACGGCAATCGATCAGTGGCCCTGCTGAAGGCCTCCCTGGTCTATGACATCAATACCTAGTTTTTGGTTTTTAGGCTTGGCGTGGAAGGAAATATTGAAAGAAGGAGATCCCATTTTACCCATCGGACCGGCAGGTGGCGATTTATCAGGTAGCTATCCTACCCCCTCCGTTGTCAAAATTCAAAATCTGGACGTCTCTGCGGATTTTCCCTTAGATAAAACGATATTAAAATGGGATGCGCTGAGTAATAATTGGAAAGGAAGGAATGATTCACTATTCCTTCCCTACAATGTCACCTATGGTAGCCCGACAAAATTATTTGGTGTCACTAATGCGAATACGACAGGCGGTTCAGCGGCAGTGTTTGGACGCAGTGGTACCACGCAAAGCGGAATCAACCCGGGTTTCACCATGGGTGTATGGGGAGACAATGCCAATGGCCAGGGAGTTGCAGGCACGAGTAATGCAGGAAATGGTGTATTTGGTTCGTCAATCTTGAATCATGGCGTCGTCGGGTATAGCGGAAATAGTGATTTTGCAGGTGTGTATGGTTCGCATACCGAATTCAATGGTATCGGTGTTTTAGGAGAAGTTGAAGAAAATGCCATTGCGTTAGTAGGACGCAGCATCGGCACACAAGGCAGGGCCGCATTGATAGAAATGACAAGTACGGTCAATCCAAATGCGGCATTGGGCATCACACATCAGGGACTTGGACGAGGTGTTGATGTCAACATGACCGCATCTAATAGCCTTTCAAATGCAATCAATGTAACAACTGCTGGTTCAGGATATGGAGTGAATGCAGTCAGTGAACTTGGGAGGTGCCGCAAGATTTGCAATCGAAAACGAATTGAACGCAACAGGGCACGCATTGGATGTTTACACGGAAGGCTTGAGTAATGCTATGACCATACAAACAATCAATCCACTCGCTACAAGCCTGATGATGTCAGGTGCAAACTACGGACTGGGCAGTGGGCTTTACCTGGGGATGTACAACAATGACAATAACGGGAACGGACTTGAAATCGTCCACAACGGTACAGGCACTACAGGGTATTTCTATAAAAACAATACCACCGGTAGTATCAGCGATGTACACAAACCTGCAGTCTATATTGAAAATAAAAGCAAAGGCAATGCGCTAAAAGTGATCTCGCTGCATGCACCATCCGTCAGCAGCGGGATTGATGTACAATATGGTGGAGATGCATTCGGCATCAACATCAATGCTGGCAAAAATGGTTTACACGCGTTCACCCCAGATCCGAATGGTACCAGTATCATTGGCGAAAATTATCAGGAGGTTATGCCGTCAAGGCTTACAACAATGCATCCCAACGAGGGGCTGTTTATGCGGAAAGCAGCCACATGTTTGGCAGAGGTATAGAGGCTGTAACTACCGGTTCTCAATCACACGCCATTATAGGCACATCATCATCAGCAACAGATGCCATACTTGGTATCAACAATGCCGATAGTGGCAGTGGTGTGACAGGAAGAACGAATGCTCCTTCAGTAGGCATCGGTATACTCGGTGAATCGACCAGCACTTCCTGGGGTATTCCAGCACACTTTGTCAGCAATTGTCCGGATGCACAAACCAATACACTCTGGATACGTGATTTCAGTAAAGGACAGACGATACGCGTCCAGGTAGAAAATCCTGCAAACAATAAAGAGGCCTTTTACATACGACATGACGGCACTGGAAAACTAGCTTCTCTTAATAATACAGACACAGAGGCGTTCTCAGTCAGCAATGGTGGAAATACAATGGCAAAGGGAACGATGACCGTAAAAGGCAATAAAGGTATAATCCGTAATAGTACAGCAACTCAAATGCGAATGGAAACGGCGAGTGTCCAACTCATCTACTTTAACATGCCCGTGGGTGGCTATTCCACCGCCAGCGTCAGTTTCAGCACAGCGTTCAGTTCGCCACCGGTAGTATCAGTAGGCAATATCCAATCAGGATTTACAGGACCATGTGATAAGATGACTGTTCAGATCAAGGATGTCACGACTACCGGATGTACTGTTACACTATACAATCCTGGTGTTAGTGGAGATCCTAATGTATCCGGCACCTGGAATCTCGTAGTCATCGGGGCCGAATAAGCTCAAACCGTTCCCTCAGCAGGAATAACCGCAGAATAATTTATTACTTTGCAAAACCTTCAATCACAATAGTTTAGGGCGCTTCTAACAACTATCAAAAGGGGAAGAATACCTTTTATAATAAGTTGTCAATCAATACGTATAATTAATTATCATTGGGTTATTAGAGGCGCCCTTTACAGCACAACTAACCCGACGACTACAGACGCAGCACTAGATGGGGGATCAGGCATTCCCCGCTCCTACCGATGATAAAAAAGCTAATCGTACATATATCTCTCCTGATCAGCTGCCTGAGCCTGCAAGGGCAAAGCAATATCACCTTCAGGCATCTCAACACCAGTGATGGACTCTCCTACCTTGGCGTCGTAGATATGTGTACTGATAAAAAAGGGAACCTGTGGATCGGAACCGGCAATGGACTCAATATGTACAATGGCAAAACAGTGGAAAAATATTTTGCTACCGAATATCCCCAACTGCAGAGCAGTAACATCGTACATGTCGCGTGTGACAGCAATAATCGGATATGGGTGCTTACTGTCAATGGCAACCTGACTATCATCGATGAAAAACGAAAATTCCATCGTGTCGGACTTTATGAAGACAGCACATTTATCAAGACAAGATGGATACTGGAATCGCAGCAAGGCAACCTGATCCTGTTTACTTCCAACGGACATTATATGCTCACGCCTGATGCGCCACTGAATACGTATGATTCACTCAGCATGAGCCAGTTTACCAAACTCGAAATCAAAGGTCTCGATTCACTCCATCAAATGTTTTACAAGCAGGTCTTCTACTATGACGATGATCACTACCTGTTTGCAAAGGAAGATGCTTTCTACAAAGTCAATTATAAAACCAGGGCGTTTGAACAAAATATGACTTTGCGCATAGCACCCTGCTTACCAAAATGGAAGGGGATTCACTCATGGTCTTTGACCGGGAGTCCGGTGAAATTAAGATCATTGACCTGGCCACCTCCACGGTCACCTATCCTTTTAGAAATCTTACAGATCATTATCAAATACCTGCTAATACAACGTTCAGCTTTGCGGAAAAAATAAAAGACCATCAGTATATCCTGACATCACGTCCGTCCGGTGTCTTCATCTATGACCATCGTGCCCGAAAAATATATAACCACCAGCACCATTATGCCGATCCCTCTTCCATCAGTGCAAATGTGACCACTACGCTGGAAGTACATCCCTCAGGCTGGGTATTCATCACCTGCAATCCTGCAGGCATCAGTTATTTCAACAGCCGCGAGATCGTCAATAACCAGAAAGTATTCCTGGATCAGCATGGAAATGGCTATGATGGCTATGTTGCAGGCATTGCCACCACTGACAACCAGACATATTACATTGGTACAGGAGAAGGTTTACTGGAATGGAACCGGAATACCAACATTACACATTTTATAAACTTCAAGGACAAGGATGGATTGCCCCTGCCGTCTCCTCAGGAAATCATTTCGATTGTCATCGACAACAAAGACCACATATGGGCTACCACTAATACCCAAGGAGTTATCGTGTTCGATAAGCACCGAAAACTTGTGAGGCATATTACCAATACCGGAGATCGAAAGTATGCCCTGAAAATGGAACGCGTCAACAGACTGATCATCGGACCTGATGATTTCATCTGGGCGTGTGGAAAAACGGTATATGCCGTATCAATCCGGCTACTTTGAAGTGGATCATTTCGAAAAATCCATCCTATCTAACTTTGATTCGACGTATTGTACCCTGCTGGAATTTACAGACAAAAATAATTTGTGGATTGCTATTTCTTCAGGTGGTGTAACTCATTGTAATCTTGCTACGAATGAGCTGCGTGCCTATACTACCAAACAAGGGTTGATTCACAATGGTATCTTTCGCTTGGCTCAGACCAGGATCATAACATGTATGTCGGAACGCGGGCGGGACTGAACATCATTTTTGCAGACGGCAGAATAAAATCTCTAACGCAGAAAGATGGCCTGCTGATGAACCGTGCGGAAGGACTGATCCTGGATCAGCATAACCGCATGTGGATCGGCAATGATATAGGCCTGGCATGTTATACCCCGGAGGACTCGAGCCTGACTACTTTTGACACACGCCATGGACTGAGCATCTATGGATTTCGAGTCGGTTCTTACTTTAAGATGCCTAACGGCGAATTTGCGTTTGGCACACCACGCGGCCTCCAATATTTCGATCCGGATTCGCTCTTTCATAAAAAGATTTCCTTCACTACACTAATCCATAAAATAGAGACCACGGATATAGTTTCCAATATTACGAAGTCTGATACTTTCACACTTGCCTCTTCTGATCGTCAGGTTACCTTCCATATTAGTACCATCGATTTTTCGCCGCAGGTGCGGACGTATTACAAATATAAACTGAACGGCATTGACCCTGACTGGATCAGCCTCGTCGATCAGAATGCCGTGAGATATAATTCACTTCCGCCGGGTAAATATATATTTCAGGTGATGGTCAGCAATGATGGCAGGCAGTGGCAGGATGCAGAAAACACAGTGACCATCATGATTGCCTCCCCGTTTTACAGTCAGTGGTGGTTCAGGATCACGATCCTTGGACTGATTGGTTTACTTGGCTGGGCATTCATCAGTCGTAATCGCCGTAAACAACAGGATCAGCGGGAGCAACTGGAAACAGAAGTGGTGATCCACTATTTCGCTTCGCAGATCAACCGGCATAAAGATGAAAATGAGATGCTCTGGGATGTTGCTAAAAACTGCATCAGCAAGCTCAACCTCGAGGAATGTGTAATCTACATGTTGGATACCTCACGCAATGTCCTCGTTCAAAAAGCAGCTTACGGCCCCAAGAACCCCAAGGACCAAACCATCCTCCAGCCGATTGAGATACAGGTAGGACAAGGTATTACGGGCACAGTAGCCTTAACCCAGAAGGCTGAAAACATCGGCAATACCGAACGGGATCCCAGATACATTGTCGATGATCACCGGCGCTATTCTGAAATCGCTGTGCCGATTGTCATGGATGGTCAAGTAGTTGGCGTGATCGATAGTGAACATTCATCCATCCTGATCCACAGTGACAAAGAAAGCATCTCCTGCGTGAAGAATTAGATATACTCAAACTCTACGTCGAACTCGAATCCGTTCGTTTCAAAGAAGCCTTTACGTACACGATCGATTGTGATGAAGACATCGATACGGACGAAGTCAAGATCCCTACCCTGCTCATCCAGCCCTTTGTAGAAAATGCGATCTGGCATGGGCTGATGCATAAGGAAGGCATGCGACAATTGAAGATCAGCTTTACCGATAAGGATGACCATGTACAATGTATCATTGAAGACAACGGGATCGGCCGTAAAGCTGCCCGTGAAATGAAAATCACTTCAGGCCAGGATAAAAAGCACACAAGCAAAGGCATAGAAGTGTCTCTCGAACGATTGAAAGCCATGCAAAAAAGTGGCGGCGCCATCGGATCACTGGAGATCATTGATTTGACAGATGATGATGGAGTGGCCACAGGCACGAGAGTGGAAATCAACCTACCAATTCAAAACTAAAGATCATGTTAAAAGTACTACTGATCGATGATGAACAACGGGCTACAGATGCCCTGCGCCTGATGATCGTCAAGACCATTCCCGAGATTGACGAGGTGATCGTTTGTAATGATTCGCGCCTTGCTGCGGAAAAGATACACCAGCATCAGCCCGGCTTGTGTTCCTCGACATCCAGATGCCGCATATGAATGGCTTTGAAGTACTTGAAAAATCCCAAAAAAAAACTTCAAGATCATCTTTACAACGGCATACAATGAATATGCGATCCAGGCCATTCGTTACAGTGCATTTGACTACCTGCTCAAGCCTGTGGATATGGATGAACTGCAAGCTGCCGTCCAGCGGTTTATCGAAGGCCATGAAGACTACCGTCAGCAATATGACTTGCTGAAAAACATCATGCACAATATGTCTGCGTCCTCTGCTGAAGATTTCAGGCTGGCGCTACCGACCAAGGAAGGTGTGCATTTCCTCTACCCCACGACATCATTCGTTGTGATGGCAATTACACTAAGTTCTTTGTTACGTCCGGCAAGACCTATCTCATCTCCCGCACCCTCGGTGAATATGACACCTTGCTCACGCCGCAAAACTTTATCCGCACGCACAAGAGCCATCTGGTGAATAAGAAATTCATTTCGTTTATCGATCACGATGGATTTGCGGTGCTGAAGGATAATAGTAAGGTGGAGGTGAGTCGGAGGAGGAAGGATGAGGTGATGTCTTCTCTAAGTGAGCAGTTGGCAGTTGGCAGTTGGCAGGTCGGCAGTTAGCAGTATTCGGTATGCGGTAATCGGTATTTGGTAATCAGTATTCGATAATCGGTAGGCAGCATTCTGCCAACAATATGCTGTAAGCATTAAGCAATGGGTTCATGGCTATGGCAATGATACATTGCATGGGCAAAAATATTCATTGCCCCATCGGGGCAATATGTCGGTAATACTGAATGTGTAAAAACATTCCAATGCCCCATAGGGGCTATATGTCGGTAGCACTGAAAGTGTAAAAATATTTCGTGCGCCGTAGGTGCACAACCTGCGTACGATAGATCAAAAAATCATGTTGAAGGCAAGGGTCAATGAAGCTGTTTTTAACGGCAGGTAACGATCACAAAAAGTCCGATCTTAGCGCTTCGACAAAAGCCATGAACGACCCTAACGAAACCGAAACAACAGAAACGACCACCACAATTGCTGGACGCCAGTCCATGTGGCAGGAGCTTAAAAATGCACTGCGTGGCACGGAGGCAGATTACACACAGATCGGATTGAATCGTGCGGTATTTCTATTAGCTGTTCCGATGATCCTGGAGCTGGTGATGGAATCAACGTTTGCTGTAGTGGACATTTTCTTTGTTAGCAAACTCGGGCCATCAGCGGTAGCAACGGTGGGGCTGACGGAGACCTATTTGTTTCTACTCTATTCCATTGCGATGGGACTCGCTACATCGGTGACTGCGATCATTGCGCGGCGTATCGGTGAGAAAAAACCAGAGGATGCAGCCAAAGCAGCTGTTCAATCCATCATGATTGCACTGCTGGCATCATTGCCATTTTCATTCGCCGGCATTTTCTATGCGAAGGAGTTGCTAGCCTTGATGGGGGCTGATGCCTGGGCGATTGAACATGGATATCGTTATACACAATGCATGCTGGGCGGCAATGCCATCATCATGTTGTTCTTTATCATCAATGCGGTATTCCGCGGCGCGGGAGATGCGGCGATTGCTATGCGGGTATTATGGATTGCTAACATCTGCAATATCATGCTCGCACCATCGCTGATATTTGGTTGGGGTCCGCTCCCAGAGATGGGCATTGAAGGCGCAGCAATTGGCACCAACATCGGAAGAGGCATTGGCGTATTAGTACAGCTATGGTTGCTCTTCAAGGGCGGTAAACATATCCAGGTTACAATTCGTCAGATCAGTTGGCATGCCAAAACCATGGCCACAATCCTATGGACATCGATCGGTGGTATCGGCCAGATGGTGGTGGGTATGACAGCATGGATATTCCTTATGCGGATACTGGCTGACATTGGGAGCGAAGCGGTGGCAGGTGCGACGATTGCGCTGCGTATCATGATGTTTACGTTGATGCCAGCGTGGGGTCTATCGAATGCTGCAGCAACTCTCGTAGGACAGAATCTTGGTGCCGGCAATCCTGATCGTGCAGAGTCAGCGGTATGGAAGACGGGTTTTTACAATATGCTATTCTTGTTAGTGGTCTCTGTGTTCTATTTCATTTTCAACGAAGAGCTCATCAGCATCTTTAGTGAAGATCCTGATGTGATTCGTATCGGTAGTGAGTGGTTGCGCATCCTTTCGATTTCATTTGTCGTCTACGGCTGGTGGATGGTGGCGGTGCAGGCTTTCAATGGTGCGGGAGATACGCGGACGCCTACGTTGATCAATATTGTATTCTTCTGGATGATTCAGATTCCGTTGTCTTATTACCTGGCGATCATGCTTGACTGGCAGCATACGGGGGTTTTCTGGGCGGTTTTCTTTTCGGAGACGTCGGTGGGGTTGTTTACGCTATGGTTGTTTACGAGAGGTAAGTGGAAGACGGTGAAACTGTGAAATGCATAGAGCAGAGAGCAGAGAGCAGAGGGACTGTCTGGAGGCGGATTTTACATTGATTCAATAGCCAATAACCAACAAGGAAGTAAAAGTGGGAAGGATTATTTTTGCAAGGTGGTATTATTAGCGTGAATTTGCGGTAATTAGCGGCGAAATAATGGCAGCGTTTCTGTAGCGTTGCGTCGCTGCGGCGTTGCGCGATAAAATACTTGCAAGGAGCTCAAGGGGCGGAATGGACTAGTGAGGCTTTAGTGCTAGTTGGATTGCTGCAACCAGTGATTTGAGGTTACATGCAACAATCCACCCTATAATGGTATGATTGGAGTATCTTTCGGGGAGGATGGTGCAGGTATAAACAAGTTATGCGTCATGCAATTTCTATTCAACTAACTTAAAGTAAATGGCAGACAATATAAGGGAAGAGCATGTAGATAATCCGACAAACAATCAATCGGAAAATCACCCTAAAGAAGTTATCCCTGCAAACGAAACAGAGGCAATTGCCACAAATCAAGAAACTAAAAATATGGAAGTTCATCATCATGCTCACCACGAGGGAAAGAAAAATTGGAAATCATATTTCTGGGAATTTTTAATGTTGTTCCTGGCGGTGTTTTGCGGCTTTTTAGCGGAGTATCAGTTGGAGCATAAAATAGAACGAGACAGGGAAGTGGTTTACCTCAAGAACCTATTTGAAGATTTAAAAGATGACGCACATCATTTTGCTGAATACGACAGCATTTCTTTTTCATTATTTTTCCACCATAGATTCTCTCATGATGCTGATGAAAAGTGCCGACAGAGATAAGCATCTTAACAGAATTTACTATTTGGAAAGAGCGGCAACAATGAACGTGAATAATTTCCTTAGCTATAATTGCGCACCTACGAACAAATGAAACACTCCGGGCATTTGCGGTTAATAAGAAATCAACAAGTGGCTGATAGTATTTCAGCATACTATTTTTCATTACAAGCGGTTGACTTGCAAAACAACATTATCAAAGACAGGATATCAGAATACATGCAGGGAGCAGGAAAAGTGTTTGATGCACAAATATTATTTCAAATCTTCAAGACTAAACAAGCTCCTATAATTGATTCATTAAAACTCATTACAAACAACGCTCAGGAAATAAATATGTTTCTGACAAACGCCCAATACTATTATGGGGCACGCAAACTACAACAAGAGGGTTGTAATGAAAGGGCTAAACGCGCGCAACGGCTATTGGAACTCATGAAAAAAGAATATGACTTTGAATAACCAGTTTTCTAAAATCGAAAATCGAATCTATGAAGGGACAATAGCACGAACGCATAACATCGTTATCTTCAACTATATGACAAAGTACATTCTAATCCTCATTGCCTTCATCTGTATCCCACAGATCGGCCAATCGCAGAGCAAAGCTGATTCTCTGCAGATAGATAAATTGAGAAATATGGAGTTGATTACGGAGATCTATAGTATCCCACATAACCGATAAATCTTGATCACTTTGTCTTCGTTCGGAAGACAGTTAATATTGACCCGGAAGTTCAGTACAACAAAGGTGAAAAATAACGGATGAGTCTAAATTGCTTTTAAACAGAATTAAGCCAGAGATACGCTCATCATTACAGAAGTCTACGCACTCAACAGTGAATCTCCGGACACTGGTCTGATAAAATTACCTGAGAAAAAGTTCCTGGTGAAATAAAGCCACATCCAACGAGGGCCTTCCATCAGCAGGGATATCTGCATAGAGAATGCCTCCCTAGCACTCTCGCTCTAAAGCCCAACACAAGCAAGTCACTCAAAGGAAACCGCCTCGCCTCCGGCTCACCAGCTAAACTTAGCTTCGGCGATCTAGGAAATCGTAAATTTGAAAGAAAGTACATGGGCGCAGTGGGGCAGATATGAAACCTGGTGCAGGTACCAGCATGGTATACATTTTTTCGTGTCTTATGTAGACGAACTAGTCACAGCCTCTCATGTCTGAACCACGGATTACACCGATTTCACGGTTTGCACGGATTCCATATATGATGATTCTTCTCATTAATACAATAATTTATGCCCTTTGTAAAAAGGTGAATTTGTCTATTTTCCAGTTTATGAAATCCATGAACTTCTGTTTAAAGTCTAATTCTATCTACCCATTAAATCCGTGAAATCCTCTAATCCGTGTAATCAGTGATTCAGACTATTTTCTGCTACATGGATTCATGGGTCGTTAAGCAACATCATCGAATCTTATTCGTTTTCCTTAAAACGCTAAAAAATTACTTCTATGGAACTAAGTCAACGCACCGCCATTGGAACCACTATTGTTACCGTGGTTTCCTTCATCATCCTTAACCTGGTGATCATGTCCATTTTTGGATTCCTAACGATCGATTCTTGGGCAAACATCAACAGTCGCGTAGGGGCATTCATCCTTAGTTTCTTTCTGCCTTTCTTCATTGTGTACAAGACCAGAGAAATGCCAGGCTTAGAGCGATTACTGAAGTTTGGTTCCGGATTAATGATCTACATGATGATCATTTCCATTGTTGCTGGTTTTCCTCATGCCTTCACCTCGGGTTTGGTTCCCAGCCTCACCATAGCTCTCGGCATGTTGTATTATGGAGGAAAGTTATTAGCTACGGAAGAATAATCAGGGCAATACAGCTGCAAGAATCGAAATAACAGGCATTGAGGATGTCCATCAAAGTAGATTACCTTTTGAAAAGCGTAATGGTGCCTGGATGCTTGTTGGAATAGTCGATAGCTCAACATAACCTCTCGAATATATGCAACACATCACCACATTTGACCGTCTTGAGGTACAGCTGATCGCATGACCTATGAATTCCTAAAACAAGGGAAAGCAGATTTGTCGGGGATCACTTTGATGGCAACTTAAATATGAATTGTCGTCCTGGGGTTTATACCTGACCCCAGGACCTATTTATGCTGGTCTGCCACTTCTATTTTCCTATTGACGATCTTCAATAAACTCCCTGATAGTTTTCCGACTGTCAACCCCTGTACCACAATGGAAAAGACGACGACTAAATACGTCATCTCCAGAAGCAATTCAGCATACGCCCCATGCGTGACCGAGATGACCAGGCAATGGACACACCACCACGCAAACCACCCCAGACCAATAAAGTAATTGAACCTCTGCTGAGCCTGGGCTTGAAGGGCACAATGAGCGACGGAATCCAAATGGAAATAAACCTGGCAAATAACACGATAAAAATCGCGGCCACTGATATCCACCAATAGGTTGAGAAGTCCTGGATCAGCAACAATTCAAATCCGATAAACAAAAACAAAATCGCATTGAGAATCTCATCAATGAGTTCCCAGAACTTGGTGAGGTAATCCTTGGTCACAGCCGAAGTCACGACCCGCCTGCCATAATTGCCCAGGAAAAGCCCCGCTGCTACCATCGTCAATGGACCGGAGATATGGAAGGCCTGCGCGATGAGATAACCACCCATCACCACCGACAAGGTGATCAATACTGAAACAATATAATCATCAATGGTCTTCAACGCCCTGGCTGCTATGATGCCCAGCACAATGCCCAGAAATAATCCACCAATGGCTTCCTTGGCCAACAACCAGGTGATAGAAACAAGTGAAATCTCAGTATCTGATGTACGGGTCAACTGCAGGATCACAGCAAACAATACTACTGCAACTCCATCATTAAACAACGATTCCCCGGTAATCTTGGTCTCGAGGGACTTGGTGACCTTCGCCTTACGCAGGATACCCAATATGGCAATCGGATCCGTCGGAGAAATCAATGCACCGAAAAGCAAGCAGTATAAAAACGGTAATGGTATGCCAAACAACGGCGCCACATAATAGAAGATAACCCCTATCGTAAATGTCGAAATGACCACACTGATGGTTGAAAAGGTCAGCACAGGCAACCGCTGTTGTTTCAGATCAGCAAAGTTGACATGGATCGCGCCTGCAAACAAGAGGAAGTTGAGCATCGCCCCCATCAATACTTCTGTAAAATCCAATCCGGATATTAATGCAAACAACCTGTCTGTTGTCTCCGGAAACAGGCGCTGGCCTGCAAACCTGATGACGATAGACACCACAATGGCCATCAACATGATGCCAATGGCAGAAGGTAGCTTCAGAAACCGGTGATTGATATACGCGAAGAGCGATGCGAGGACAATAAGAACAGAAAAGGAATAGTACAACTCCATAGTTGGCAAAAGTAGGGGAATTGCATGTAAGAGAGTAAGAGCGTGAGAGAGTAAGAGAGTGAGAACGTGAGAGGTGAGAAGAGAGTGAGAGAGTGAGAGAGCGTGAGGAAGAGAGCGTGAGAGAGAGTAAGACGAGTAAGAGCGTGAGAACGTGAGAGCGTGAGAGCGTGAGAACGTGAGAGAGGGTGAGAACGTGAGACGTGTAAGAGCGTGAGAGTATGGTTACCTCACTTGATGGAGGCTTTTAAGATTGCTATACTGGCCTCTAGCTCAGCCATCTGGGTAAGAACGGTTTCAAGGGAGTTTTGGAGTAATGTAATTTGAGCTTGCTGTTCCTGGACGGCTTTGACAAGGGGTACCGTAAACTCAGCATAACGCAGGCCGTAATTATCATCGGCATCTTCAGGGGCTACGATACCTGAAAAATCATATCCGATCTGCTGTGCAGCAGCTTCCACATCCTGCGCCAGGAATCCCGTGTATACGATAGCAGAAGCACGTGCTCTGTTTTCCGCGAGGCTCTCTTCAAGGGGCTCACCTGTATGCCTGCAGTACGCTTCGATATCCCAGGTATAACTGACCGGACGAAGCCTGCTGATAAAATCAATCCCCGGAATATTCTCCTGCACATTACGCTTGAAACGTGCATCACTGGAAGCCGTAAAATTGACCTGCCCTTCAATCACCGTCACGGACGAATTTCCGATGCGCACTTTGTTTGATTGATTGCACAAAGTATTAGAGCCAATCGCTGAGGAATTGTCAGTGCCAGAAGAACTCATGTCGGCATTAAAACCCACAGTTGTATTGTTGTCTCCTGTATTTATCGCGTCACCAGCCTGGGCTCCAAAAAATGTATTGTTAGCTCCGGTAGAAGCGGCACCTCCTGATCCACTTCCAAAAAAACTATTGTTACTGCTCGTCACAACATCTCCTGCACCCTGACCTACACATGTGTTAGCGTCACCAATTAGATTAGCACCTCCTGCATCACGACCGATGAAGGTATTCTGCAATCCTTCTGTATTCGCATCGCCTGCGTTGGCTCCCATAAAGGTGTTGGAAAAACCTGTAGTATTGGCACCACCACATTCCGCTCCAACAAAAGTATTGTTGCTGGCATTGTTGACATCACCGCTCCCTTTACCTACAAATGTATTGGAGGCCCCATTGATATTCATCTTGCCTGACTCGGACCCAACGAACGTATTAAAACCGGACTGAGACATCATACCTGCAGTAGCACCAATAAAGGTGTTGTGATTTGTAATCGATAATTCCATGCCCGCATCTGCGCCTAGAAATGTGTTGAAATCTCCTCCGGTATTTGCCACACCTGAATTTGCACCAATAAACGTATTTAATTCACCGGTATTGACCTGGCCGGAACTCGCACCTACAAATGTATTTTTTGTGGAGGTGGAATTGCCCGCACCACTGTTCGATCCAATAAAAGTATTAAGTGTGCCTGCGGTGTTCGCTCCGCCTGCATCTTTCCCGATAAAGGTATTGCCACTGGCCGTATTGCTGTCTCCTGCTCTCGCACCAATAAATGTATTGGAGACTCCTGTCACATTGAGCAGGCCTGCATTAGTACCAATAAATGTATTGTCTGCAGCTGATGTATTAGCACCGCCTGCATTGGCGCCCAGGAACGTATTTGCACTGGCTGTATTGACATCCCCTGCTGCTGTGCCTAGAAACGTATTGCCGGTGCCGGTAACATTTGATCCACCGGCATCTGTTCCTATGAAGGTGTTATCATGAGCAGTTGTATTAGCATCTCCTGCACCCTTGCCCATAAATGTGTTACCTGTTCCTGTTGAATTTAACAGCCCTGCATTCGCTCCAACAAATGTATTGTTTGCTGCAGTCGTATTTGCACCACCTGCCAGTGCGCCCACAAAAGTGTTACCTGATGCAGTGGTATTCGAATCACCGGCACCTTTGCCCAGGAAAGTATTCATGGATCCTGATGTATTGACAAAACCGGTTGTCATGCCTACAAAGGTGTTATCACTCCCAGTACTATTGTTGGCTCCCGATCCTTGACCGATGAAAGTGTTGGCTGCTCCTTCAGTATTGTCAAGCCCGGCAGTTGCACCCACAAACGTATTATTAGCGGCGATGGTATTACTCTGTCCTGCCTGGCTTCCTAAAAAAGTATTTTGGTCGCCGGTGGTATTCACTTGTCCAGTGCTTTTACCCAAATAGGTATTGTTATTTCCGGTGCTTGTATTTCCGCTCATGAAACCGATGTAGACATTGTTGATACCGCTCACATTTGATGCGCCGGCATCACTGCCCATAAAAACATTAAACTGACCGAAATCATTGTTGAGCCCTGTACCGGAGCCGATAAAGATATTATCGTTGGCGATCGAATTGGTCTTTCCCGCGTTGTGCCCGATGAAGATATTGTCACTCGCCAGGCTGAGCAACCCTGCGCTGGCACCTATAATCACATTGCGGTCACCTCCCGTATTGGCCCCACCTGCATCTGTGCCGATAAATACATTTTCGTTACCACTTTGATTAGCATCCCCGCTACCCTGTCCTATAAAAACATTTGCATCCCCATTGGTATTGGCCATACCAGAAGAATCGCCAATAAATGTATTCTGATTGCCGATGTTATTAGATACACCTGATACATTCCCAATAAAAGTATTGAAGGCTCCACCCGTGTTTGCCTGACCTGCATTGAAGCCCAAAAACGTATTCTGGATAGAAGTGTTTTGGAGCCCTGCATGATACCCAACAAATGTATTTTGTCCGGCAGTTGCCGTAGCCGCTCCGGCAGCCGTGCCAACAAACGTATTATGGCTTGCTGTTGTATTTGCACGGCCAGCATCTGCTCCAATGAAAACGTTAGTGGCACCTGAAGTATTCATCAGCCCGGCTTCCACGCCGATAAATGTATTTTCATTGGCTGTACCATCATCCAGCAGACCAGCGCCTTCGCCTATCGCAAGCGTCCCGCCTGGAAAAAAAGTCTGCAAACCCTTTCCCTCAAGACGTATGCGTTCCGTGCCGGCAATAGACAGACGTATTTTATCTTCGTCAACCATATTCTCCACTTGTACTTTGGTATCATTATCGCTATCTGCCAGCTCTTTGATATTGCCGGCGACCATTGAAATCCATGATGTACCATTCCAGTAGTTGAACGCCACGGTAGTCGTATTGAAGATCATCAGGCCTGTGGCGGGTGCAACAATCAGATTTCTTGATGCAGTTGACATCCGTGGTATGAGAATCCCTTTAGAAGTGCTTGCAATATCGATGACAGCATTTGTATCCGGCGTGATCGTGCCCAGCCCCACTTGGGCTATCAACGCATCAGCGAAGAGCAGCCCTAGAAAAATAAAGAAGAAGTGTTTCATACGTGTGGCTTATGCCTGATGGAAAAATAATGATGCAAAAGTGGGCGCATTTCAATCAGGATGAAATACCGCAACAAGGGGATATTTTAAGTGAAGAGTGAAAAGTGAAGAGTGAAAAGCGATGTGCTGAGCGTAGTCGAAGCATGAAGAGTGAAAAGGTGAAGAAGGCGACAAGCGATTGTAAAATGGGGTTTACCCCCAAAAAAAAGCGAAGTATGAAAAGTGAAGAGTGAAGAGGAAAAGCGAAGAGTGAGGCTGAGGCTAAGGAGTCAGAGATGTACAACTTTGGAAATGTATATGTAACTTTGGTAGCGCACCCCACAGCCATTTCAAATGCAGTTTGAAACGCTATGCTTTTTTCAGACACAGGAAGGGATTTTACGGTTATAATTTTTATACCACCTATAAACCTTTCCTATTATGAAAAGCACTTTTTCAACATTCCTTTTTGCTGCCTTCCTTTTATTCGCCGGGATTCTGACCACCTCTTCAGGATGCAAGACAACACCTGTCACCGTCGAAGAGGAAACCATCACAAACCAATATGCCCGGCTCCCGCTGGACATTGATACCGAAACACAAAAGGAAGCAAACCGTTTTTCCTGGCTCACGTTTATTGCACTCAACTGGCCGGCGGATACCAATACCTGCGGCCCGGATACGAGTAATGGAAATACAATTCTCTCGGGCAACGGACCGGTTGTCTGGGAAACCTTCCTTTCCAGTGACCAGCTCTTTGTTGCCCCACCGGCGACTCCGGATACATGGTGCGCACAGGACAATTCAGGAAAATATTTCAAGACACTGCCTCAGAAGATACAAGATCTCGCACGCAAAACAGGTGTGTACCGATTCCTCCATCGCAATTCGAAATCTCCTCACGGACTCGAACAAGCAGTAGGCGGACCACTCGTGGATCAAAACGGACGCTTTGTGCGCTATGAAGTGCGGATGAACCAGGACGAATACAATTACATCATGACCAATTCCCTGTGGGATACCACCGGACAGCAGAAATTTGTAGCCGATAGCACGATCTCCATGCCTGCCGGTCCAACAGGTTTTGGACCTATTGGAGCAATGGAATTTAAAGCCGCCTGGAAAGTGATTGGTAAAGGCGATGATGCCTCCAGGTTTTACACCATCAAAGCTATCGTATACAATGATGACGCAGAAGATCCCAGCCCGGGCGAAAATCCCGTGACCCTTGGACTCGTGGGATTGCATATTGCCCACAAGACGGCCACACAGCGCAACTGGGTATGGTCTACCTTTGAACATGTCGACAACCTCACTAAATCATTCTACAATCCTTCTTGTGACACCTGCCCTATCAATCAACCCATTGCAGGCACTAACTATATTGAATTAAATCCGGATGGCACACCAATCAATGCACCAACACAAGTCACGAGAGTAAATCCGATAGCAGATACATTTGTGGATTCAGTCAACCTCCACTTTCAAAGCCTCCTGAAAGGATCTGTGTGGGCCAATTACCAACTGGTAAGCACCCAATGGTTATTGTTTGAGAACATGAACCCTGAGTTTCTTGCCAATTCTGTGCAGGAAACGTATGTGCAAGGACCTAATCCTCCTTCCTATGGTGGATTCAAACTCACCATTGATCAACAGTATTTCGAAGACACCCTCTATCAGCCTTTCGCTCCTGGTATCAGTGCCAGTTGTATGGGCTGTCATTTTGTGGCCAATGTTCCCGGTTCTACCGCAAAGTCCGACTTTAGTTTTATGTTGGGTGAAGCGAAGTGATAGTAGGCTTATAAGCTTATAAGCTTTAGGTTGATGGGTTGATGGGTTTATAAGTTTATGGGTTTATTAGTATCCCATCGTCGGGGGCGTATTGCATCCGCCCGCGACGATGGGATTTCTTTCGTAGGGGCGGATGCAATACGCCCCTACGAAAGAAATCCAACTCCTTGATTATTTGTTTATCCGTTGACAGGTATATATTTTTGTCCACCAATCTGCCTACTGATTACTGATTACTGCTTACTGATTACTGATTACTGATTACTGATTACCGAATACGGCCTACCGATTACCGATCACTCGCTAATTACTAACACTTACTAATTACCAATTTACATTTATCATTAATCATTTAATCTTTGACATCAACTTATCAACTTATCAACTTATCAACTTATCAACTTATCAACTCATCAACTCATCAACTCATCAACTCATCAACCTTATAAGCCAATAAACTATAAGCCCCTTATCAACCCATCAACATATAAACCCATCAACAAGTCAACACATCAACTCATCAACCAATGCCCAAACTCCTCCTCACCCTCCTCTTACTATCTTCAACACTGCTCACCCAATGTCAAACCACAACCAAAACAAATAAAAAACAAAAAACGATGACCACATTAGACGGGGTGTATGCCCTACGCGGTGTCCAGGATTTGGCTGCTGCCTTTAAGTTTACGCCAGATGGACGATTTGAATTTTTCTATGCCTATGGTGCCAGTGACCGCAATGCGACAGGGACGTATACGATAGAAGGCGATACAGTCAAGCTCAAGAGTGATAAAGAGCCTGGAAAAGATTTCAAAATCGATGCGCAACGCAAACAAGGAAAAGGCTATACTATCAAAGTAAATGATGCCAATAAAAATTACCTCTCTTATGTTTCCTGCTTTTATTTTGTTGGGGAAACGAGGGAATTGGTAGCCGCCAATAACGAGGGAATCATCCATATCGATCTGCCTGAAGTGGATTCGCTGCATGTGCGCCATGAATTAGCGGTGGACATTCCTACCCTGGTGAAGGATAAAGCGAATGACAACAATTATTTTGAAGTATCCCTGCTACCCTCACTGGGCCAGGTGAGCTTCAAAGGCATTGACCTTTTCATCAAGGAGGATACGCTGACTTGTCATCCTAATTATTTTATGCCGTTTGAGAATATCAGGTTTGAGAAGGAGTAGTAGCAATGCCGTTGCAGGAGCGCCGCGGTGAGCGAAGTCGAATCGTTTGCTCCTGCGACCAAATAAATCCCCAAGACGTATCCCATTGTCGGGGGCGTATTGCATCCGCCCCCGACAATGGGATTTCTTTCGTCAGGGGCGGATGCAATACGCCCCTGACGAAAGAAATCTAACCCCTTGAAAGACCACTGGAATGAGTGAACCGAAATATCCGCTGTTGACTCAACCTGAAATCTGTCTCTAGACAGACCCTATGCACTCTGCTCTATGCTCTATGCCCACAGTAAGTTACTTTTACCGCAGTGACCAGAAAGGCAAATAAAATAAAACTCATCCCCGACTGGGTAAGAAACTACCAGCGTCCGGATTTCAGGTTTGACCTGGCGGCGGGGCTGACGGTCGGGGTGATGCTCATACCACAAGGGATGGCGTATGCCATGATCGCCGGATTGCCTCCGGTCTATGGACTATATGCTTCTACCCTGCCGGCCATGGTCTATGCATGGTTTGGTACCTCGCGACACCTGAGTGTAGGACCGGGAGCCTTGACAGCCTTACTGACTGCCGCAGGAATCGGATTAATTGCACAGACCGGCACCACTGAATATCTCGCGATGGTGACCCTATTGGCACTCACGGTAGGCCTCATTCAGTTTACCCTGGGGTTTGCTAAACTCGGTTTCCTCGTTAATTTTTTATCTAACCCGGTCTTCCTGGGATTTACGTCTGCCGCGGCTATCCTCATCGGACTGAGTCAACTCAAACACATTCTCGGCATCAGTCTGTCGAAAACACAGCATCTGCATGAAATCGTGATGGAACTCATTCCGCAGCTGACAAACGTTCATTTGCTCACCATGGTCACCGGACTCATTGCCGTGATTGTGCTTTTTCTTTTCCAAAAGTATAAACCTACTTTTCCTGGTGCACTGATCACCGTATTTGCCTCCATACTCATCACCTGGCTGCTACGACTTGATCAGCAGGGAATGAGCATCGTCGGCTCTATTCCGGAAGGATTACCTACTCCAAAGTTTAGCTCCTTTACTTTTGAAAATTTCAAAATATTATTTCCTACTGCCTTTGCAATCGCACTGGTAAGCTTTATGGAAAGTACGGCGGTGGCAAGGGCTATCCAGGCCAGGCATAAAAACTACAAGTTGGTGACCAACCGCGAACTGATCAGCCTGGGGCTCGCCAATATGTCAAGTGGATTGTTACAATCGATCCCGGTGACAGGTGGTATGTCACGCTCTACGGTCAATGACCAGGCTGGTGCCCGGACAGGTATGTCGATGATCATCAGTTCAGTACTGATTATCCTCACCCTTCTTTTCCTGACCCCACTCTTTTATTTCCTGCCCAATGCTATCCTCGCCGCTGTAATCCTGGTGGCAGTCTCCAGCTTGCTGAAAGTATCTGAAGCAAAAAAACTATGGCTGCTGGATCGTAAAGATTTCTGGATGATGATGGCCACTTTCACCGGCACATTGATACTCGGTATCGGCCCTGGTATAGGGATCGGGGTATTGTTGTCACTGGCATGGATCATCTTTGAAACCTCCTATCCCCACCATGCCGAACTTGGAAAAGTGCAAGGCACACATGTCTTCCGCAATGTGCGTCGATTCAAAGGCCTGGAAACTGCTGAAGGGGTGTTGATCTTCCGATTTGATGCACCACTATTTTTTGCAAACATTGACCGGTTTCGTGAGGTGCTGGCAGAATATAAAAACAGGCGCAAAGATGTGATTCATACCATCATCATTGATATGGAAAGTATACACAGCATTGACAGCTCAGCACTTGATATTTTTACGGAACTGGTGGAGGAATCCGGTAAAGAAGGCGTCCGTATCGTCCTGGCAGAGGTAAAAGGTCCTGTTCGGGACAAATTCCATAAATCAGGGCTCACCGAAAAACTAGGCGATAAACACTTTTTCGTGACGGTGGATGATGCGTTCAAAGCCATCCAGGGCCAGCACAATGAAGACACACCGGGTATTGCCCTGCAAACGAACGCTTTAGGTGGGCAGTGATATCCTTTTTCCTTTCTTCCTTTTTTATTTTTCAATAGATAAATAACCACATTTACCTGAGCCAAGGTGAGGGCTATTCGCTTGGTTTGAAGTACTTTTAGCATCCTTATTCACTCACCCAATTGCATGTTCTAATGAAACCTTTATACTCCCTCTTGCTCATAACCCCATTATTCCTGTTACAATCTGTACCGCTCACTGCTCAATGGATCCGCCAATATCCAATGGCTAAGCTGGAAAACGTTACGGACATCGCGCTTCACCCTGATGGTCATGGGTATGCCGTAGGTCCGGATGATATGGTGCTCAGACTTGATCCCGGCACGAAGACATGGACCTTACTGGATGCATGGGATAGTGGCTGGAGTTTTGCTGCAGTGGATTACCTTGAAGACATGTCAGGTGCTTTTGCAGCAGCAGGGGGACAAGGATTGATTATCACAACTGATGCAGGTGAAACCTGGAATGAAGTTGCCAATGCGCCCGGAGGAATTGTTGCCATTCATATCATCAGCACGACAGATATCCTTGTCATCGCAGATGAAGGCGTTTTTCGCTGGACTAATAATAGCTGGACAGATCTCAATCTACCCATCACTTCCGGAGTTCATGATGGCTACATACTTGATGCACAACATATCTGGTGCTTTACAACTGGTGGAACCCCAGTGATCTATTCAACTGCCAATGGTGGTGGCTCGTGGAGTTCCACCACAGATGTGGAAAGGCCGGATGTAGTGAAATTTTACGATGCTCAATATGGTATCGCCCTGGATGGCAGAACAGTATATAATAGTTTGGATGGTGGACTCAACTGGACCATTGTGAGTAACAATGCCATTCATAACTCAAGTTATGATTTCACATTTGGTGCCAGTCCCAATGTGCTCATGGCCGCTACCTTCAACGGTGTGGCCGCGATCTCCGTTGACAGCGGTCTGACGTGGACACAAAAAGACCTCGGCTTGATCAACCAACGTAGTTATTCAGTAGCGGCGGTTTCCGACCTTGAATTCTGGGTTGGCAACGACCTGAGCAGTATCGCCTTTAGTACCGATGCCGGTGAGACCTGGCTGGAGACTTCCGGACCGGATCGTAAAATCATGAATGATGTCTTTTTCTTCAACCGCAACTTTGGGTTTGCAGTAGGAACTGATGGCACTTTCCTTCGCACGACAAATGGAGGGGCTATATGGGAAGATATTTCATTCGGCGAAACCAGATCGTTTCTTTCCGTACATGGCCTGACGACAAATGATATCTGGATGGGTGCTAACCAACGCATCTATCACTCTGCGGATATGGGTGATACCTGGCAGGAAAAATTGGTCATCCTTGGCGCAAACTTTATTGATATCCTTGCGGTGGATGCCAACATCGTAATGGCATGTTCTCCATCCGGATTAATCCTCCGTACAATAAATGCCGGAACTACCTGGGATACAGTTTATCAGACCAATAACCAGATTCGTTCCCTGGCGAAAATAGATGCAAACCGATTTATGGCGACAGGATTCAATGGTTTAATCTTGCGCAGTGAAGACAAAGGAGTGACATGGAATCCGTTGACTGCCCCTGAAGCAGGTCTTCAATACGAGCAAACTCATTTTATCGGTCAGGAAGGCTGGCTCATCACATCAAGTTTTAAGAAAACCATGTGGCACACACCCAACGCAGGTGATACCTGGGAGCCAATCACACTTCCTATCGATCGCTTTTGGGATGGCGTGTATTTTATCACCCCTGACACCGGCATCATTGTCGGTCGTTCGACAGCAGAAGGTCGTGTATATACAACATTCAATGGTGGAGCAAACTGGCAATCCGGTTACATCACCAGTTATCCGATGTTTGGTGTGACAGGACTCCCCAATCCAAACGGAACTGCATGGATCTTTGGCTATGGTTCAGATATCGAAATCCTGCCGTATTGTAATATGTTACCTGTGATTGCTGATTTTCAAGGCGCACCTTCTCCATGTGAAAATGATACAGTGACGTATTCGATTTCATCCCAGGATGTGGATTTGTTTTTCTGGTTATTCCCGACCGGGTGGCAGATTATAGGCAATCCAAATAATGATACAATCCAGGTAAAAGTTGGACGTAATGGTGGAGCCATTTCAGTGACAGGATCTAATGCTTGTGGCTTTTCGAGTCCGATCAGTATCAATTCAGGCCCTTCGTTGTTGCCAAAGATTACAAACCTGGCCGGTGACAATTCACCTTGCGAAGGAGAGATCATTACCTATTTAGCAACGCAAACGGATGTTGATGATTTTGTATGGACCGTCCCTGGTGACTGGTCGATTCAGGGAAATACAAACCAGCCTACTATCATGACACAGGTGGGTGCTATGCCAGGTGTCATATCGGTGATAGGTACAAATCAATGTGGAGAGACCACACCTTTTAACCGGAATGTAACTCCTGAGTTGCGTCCGAGAATGTATACTGTGACGGGACCTGTAACCATTTGTGCAGGTGATACTGTTGAATTTGTTGGTCAAGGTGAATATTATGACGAAGTCGTGTGGACTTACCCTGCTGACTGGGCTGTGCTGGGTCCACAGAATGAAATTGCCATCGCCCTGAGAGCTGGTGAGGAAGCGGGCATCGTCACCGCGGGAGGTGTAAATCCTTGTGGCACTTCTGCCATTGCCGAAGCTGAAGTAAACCCATTCTTTGTCCCACAGGTAGGCATTCTGAATGAAGGCGACAAATTGTATCCAACATCGGCGGGCATTGCCTATCAATGGTACCTGAATGGGACTCAAATTGACGGAGCAACTTTAGATACACTTGTGCCGGTGGTCAGTGGAACCTATACCGTATTAGTTATTTTTTCAAATAGCTGCACTTCCCTTTCTTTTCCTGTAGAAGTAATCATCAGTGGACTCTTCAACCCTCAAGCAACTGGAGCACTAGACGTTTACCCCGTGCCAGCAGATGAGATTCTAAACATAAAAGGAATTGCAGGAGAGTATGTGTATACCATCTTTGATATCACTGGTATATTGGTGACTCAACAAAAGTCTGTTGATAGCGCTATCGATGTATCGATGCTTTCGGAGGGTTCGTATATGCTGAAGGTGCAACAAGCTGATAATATCCATGTGGCACGGTTTGTAGTTGCAAGGCATTAAGTGAGTTGTGAATTGTGAATTGTGAGTGTGAATTGTGAGTGTGAATTGTGAGTGTGAATTGTGAGTTGTGAGTTGTGAGTATGGTCTGAAATCTATAATTGCCCCGGCTTTTAAGCCGGGGTATTTTTTGGCTGTATATATGGGCTTTAGCCGCAACCGAAATTTCTCTTTTGGCTAAAGCCGAATCGCAATTGCTCTTCCATCCCCCGGCTAAAGCCGAGGGCAATTGAGCATTTCTCCAACAGTCAGAGATACTCATGGATTGAAAGCAGTGGCTGAGGATTAAACATCCTACATTTACCACTAACAAGGCGCAGGCTGAGGCAAAGGCGAAGTAAATACATGAGCGAATAACATGGCTCCCAAGCCATGAATTGAATTGCCACGGCTTTCAAGCCGTGGACGCTCATGGTGATTAGTAGCTGATCATTTTTCTGATCTGCGCTTCCTCCTCCGGTGTATTTGCATTGAGCAATACATTGGGATCTTTGGCGCGTATCAGGGCGCTATTGAAATCCACTAAAATACCCCGCAGGCTACTCCTGCCTCGCGAGTGATAATCCTGGAGGATCGGAAAGATCTTTGGTTCGAGTATCGTGATCCAGGGCTCAGGCATCAGCGTATGGGTATCCAGAAAACTTGTTGCAATCGAAGAGGTATCACGCTCTTCCACAAGTTGGCTTATAGCCAGATGATCCAATAATGGAAAATCGCAGGCGACGACCAGCCAGGCGGCATGTGGATCAAATGCAAATGCAGATAATATCCCACCAAAAGGTCCGAGGTCCGTGTATGTATCTTCAATCAGTGGAAGGATACTATCACTGATCTGTCCCGGCCTGCAGGAAATATATGCTTCACTAGTATGCGCTTTCAAAAGTCTCAACAAATATTCCCTTTGGGGCATGCCATGATAATCCATCTGCCCCTTATCAGAACCCATGCGGGTGCTTTCTCCTCCGGCGAGGACGAGGCCTTTGAGGGAGGATTTACCTGTCGAAGTTGTTTGTTCTTTTTCCATGTGCATTACCAAGATACGGATTGTTGAGAAGGAATCAGGAGGCAGGAAACAGGAGACAGAAGTTATCCTTTACCTATCCTATTGCTCCCTTCATCCCTTGCTCCCTGTCACCTCATTTACTATCTCCTGGCACCTGTCCCCTGGCTCCTGTATTTAATTAACTTTGCGATTCCTGAAAATAAAATATCGTCAAATGAAAAATTCAACCATCAGCCTTCTTTCGCTCCTCATCACCATCACGTTTTCCACCCAATCGGTCTCTGCCCAATCCCTGGTCGGGAAGTGGAAGGGAGAAGATAATGGCGAAGTGGGGGTCATCAATTTTGACAAAGAAGGTTATGTTTCTTTCACAGTCGGTGGCGAACTCGTCGGTGGCAAAAACTATCAGGCTGAAGGGCTCACGTTTGATATGTACTATGAAACCGATGACTCCGTCACGCCGCATACAGTTGACTTTATCATCAAGATGGATGATGGTCAGGTCGAAGTAGCCCGTATGCAAGGCATCTATAATCTGCTCGACAAAAAGACGCTGGTCATCAACATGAAATTTGACGGCACGGATAGACCTACTGCATTGGATGATGACAGTGAGGATCAGATTACCTTGAAGAAGATGAAAAATAAGGCAGTTAGCAGTGAGCAGTGGGCAGTTACCATTCGGTAATCGGTAGTCATGGCGCATAATCTGGCCAATCATGAATTGAATGGCTTTAAACGTGGACGCTGGCGAAGGAAGGTAACATGAGCGAAAAAACCTGGCGCCCACGCCAGGAATTGAATTGCCACGGCTTTCAAACCATGGATGCTCATGTAAAGAAGGCGAAGGCTGAGGCGAAGGCGAAGCAATAACATGAGCGAAAAACCTGGCGCCCACGCCAGGAATTGAATTGCCACGGCTTTCAAACCGTGGACGCTCATGGAAAGAAGGCGAAGGCTGAGGCGAAGGCGAAGGAATAACATGAGCGAAAAACCTGGCGCCCGCGCCAGAAATTGAATTGCCACGGCTTTCAAACCGTGGACGCTCATGTAAAGAAGGCGAAGGCTGAGGCGAAGGCGAAGGAATAACATGAGCGAAAAACCTGGCGCCCACGCCAGGAATTGAATTGCCACGGCTTTCAAACCGTGGACGCTCATGCAAAGAAGGTGAAGGCTGAGGCTTAGGCGAAGTAGGATTTAGGGAAAAGTGCCTGTTTTAGACAGGGAGGCATTGCCTTAAGCAAAGGTCAAAATCTGAGCATTTAGCTGTTTTATGAAATAAAATTGTTTCATTTTCTCTTTTATCCCAATAAAAACAGGCATTTTTCAAAATAGGCAGCATAGAATAATTAAACCCAAATATTCGTCGCAAAACCATGGTTTCTACGCGTGTTTAGGCGTAAATTTGCAATAAATAAAAGAGTAATATGTTTGATTTCCCTAAACCGGAAACCTTTATATCTCTTTCGTTGTCTACATCTTACAATTTTAACCTAAATAACACAAAAATGAACCGTACGTATCTAAGCATGATCGCCATGACCCTGATTGTGCTTTCTTCCTGCGTGAGCAAGAAAAAATTTACCGCCCTGGAAACAGACCTGAAGACTGCCAATGAGCAGCTAGGAAAATGCGGAGAAAGCCTCAATGACTATATGGCCCGTCTCACCAGTTGCAACTCAGACCTCAATGCCCTTCGCTCCGAAAAAAGCATTCGCGAAGAACAAGTCGCTGACCTGAGAGCACAACTTGACGACTGTAAGATCCAGCGTGACAAACAACTCACCCAGGTAGGCGACCTCACGGTTATGTCTCAAGGTGCTAATGACAACATGAAACTGACGCTGGCCCAGCTAGCTCAAAAGGACAAATACATCCACCTGCTCCAGGCCGCAAAAACCAAAGCAGACAGTATCAACCTTGCCCTTTCTGCCAACCTGAAGACCTCCCTGAAGGATGGAATCGAAGACCAGGATGTGGAAATCAAAGTTGACAAAACAGTCGTGATGATCAATCTATCTGATAAAATGCTTTATCAGTCAGGTAGCTCTAATCTGACCGCAAGGGCTACTGAGGTTCTAGGCAAGATTGCCACAATCATTCAGGAAAGACCTGATCTCGAAGTGATGGTTGAAGGCTACACAGACAATGTGCCCATCAGCAGCGAATGCTTAAAAGACAATTGGGACCTCAGCGTAAAACGCGCTACCTCTGTCATTCGTGTACTCCAGAATACCTACAAAATTGATCCTAACCGTCTCATCGCAGCAGGTCGTGGCGAATACAGCGCACTGGCCAGCAATGACACCAAAGAAGGTCGTGCAACTAACCGTCGCACCCGGATCATCATCATGCCAAAACTGGATCAGTTCTACGATCTGTTGAACCCAAACAACGTTCCTAAAGACTAACCAGTCTTCCTGAACAGAAGAGCGTTCACAACCTTTTAAAAAGAATCCCGTCCCGGCTGAGCCAGGACGGGATTCTTTTTTTTATACCTATTGCTTATTTATTTGTACATTTCTCTAACATAGTTAAGTTCCTTGTCTCTTTTGCCATTCTTCTCCTTCGCCGAAAAACCTTAGGTTATGCGAACCTGTATCTTAGTCTCCCAGCTTTTTTTGACCCTTTCTTTATCGTACGGGCAAGTTAGTATCAATACCTCCGCCAATCCCCCCGATCCATCCTCCATGCTGGACATTTCCGGGGCAGGAAAAGGTCTGCTCATCCCGAGGATGACTTTGTCCCAAAGGAATGCAATCGTAATGCCAGCCAACGCACTGTTGATCTACCAGACCGACAATACTACCGGCTTCTATTACAACCGTGGTACCCCCGCAGCACCGGAATGGATCTTCCTGACATCACCCCCAGCAGACAATCACCTGGAGGATAGAATTCCAATCGACTCACTACCGTATACCATTTCAGTATCCGGGTCGTACTATGTCACTAGCGATCTGTCGGGTCCGGCCGGAATAAATATATCGGTGTCTAATGTCACCCTTGATCTCAATGGCTATGCTGTCAGGGGGACCGGTGGTAATACATCAGAAGGTATTGAAGTCACTGGTGCATTTACGAATGTAGTCATCCGAAATGGTAGTGTTACCAGTTGGGGCAAGGAGGGCATCAAAGCGACCAGCACGACAGGTTCCAGCTTCACAGACCTGCAGATTCTCAACAATGCCTTAGATGGAATAGCCGCCGGCAATAACAACATTGCGTCCTATGTGGTAGCCGGAAACAATGGATTTGACGGCATTGATTTTGGTGAAAGTGCAGCGATCTATCACTGTAGTGCAGCCAACAATCTCAATGATGGCATTGAAGCCGATGCCGGATCGAGTCTCTTACATTGTACAGCAAGGGACAATTCACAACACGGTTTTCGCACGACAGGCCCAACCACCATCAGCTTGTGTAATGCAACAGAAAATAATAATCATGGCTTTTCTTGCGGCGCAGGTTCCACGGTGAGTCAAAATGCTGCCTCCAACAATACATTAGACGGCTTTTATCTTTTCAGTGCTACGATGGCTTCAGGCAATGTAGCAAAGAGTAACGGCAACCATGGCTTTGAGTGGCTCAACGATTGTGTCCTGCAATCCAATGCCTCTTCACTCAACGGCTATTCCGGATTTAGTACGACCTATCCTGGTGGCAAGATTGATGACAACACCAGCAGTGCTAACGCACATCATGGCTTCAATATTCAAGTTGCCGGAGGATGTCAAATCACCAGGAATACCACTTCAGGTAACGGCATTAATGCATTCAATGTCCTCGGTGGAAATGCATTTGCAACGGTGATCACAGCTGCTACGATCAACTCGAATACCAATCCTTTCGCCAATTTTCAATTATAAACCCCGCCTCACCAATGAAAAAAATCCTACTCCTCGCGATTATTTATTCAGGTTGCCTTCAACTGATTTCCGCTCAGTCAGATATCTCCAATGATACGGTGTGCATCATACCTGGAGAGCCATTCACCTACAATGTCACCCTCAACGACCTCTTGTGTCAATTTCCTCCACAATGTTTTGTGATGCTGACGGAGCCCTCATCATGTTTCGAATTATCTCCCACCGGAGATCTTCATTTCACCGGCTCTATTCCGGACTGTTGTGGCCATTATGTCCTTCGCTATAAATACCCGATGTTCCCACAAATATTTGGTTTTATCGACATCACTGTCAAGTGCCCGAAACCGGATTGCGGCCTTGTTGAGCTTGAGCCACAAACTGGAGGAACCGGAGGACCACTTCCAAAAGTCACTTTTAATGCTTGTGAAAACAGCACCGCCACCTATTACTTTAATCACACGCTGGGCAACACTTATACATGGATGGTCACCGGTGGCTCATTTGTAGTCGTGGATTCCGGGATCATTGATGTGACCTGGGGCAATTCGGGCGCGGGCATGATCACCTTAACGGTGACGAACGGTACAAATGTGCAGACTTACATGTATTGCGTTAATATATTGAACGGCCCTACTGCCGCATTCACGCCCTACTCTTTGAATGTTTGTCTCAAATCACCATTGAGCTTTATAAATAACAGCATTGGTGGCACGAGCTTTTACTGGGATTTTGGTGATGGAAATAATTCCACATCCTTTTCGCCAACGCATATCTATATGACCCCGGGAATTTTTACGGTTACCCTCTATGTCATGCAGACCAATTATGATATGGATGGCAATCCCTTGTGTTGCTGCACCGACTCCGTTTCTGTTGACATCACGGTTGATGAACTGGAAGGCCCCGACATTCTCTGGATCTCTACACTATGCGAAGGGGATTCATCCTGTTACTGGACCACTGCGACAGGATGCAACTATACCTGGACAGTAGTCGATGCCAACAATGTTCCTGTAACCTTTACTGGCCAGGGCAATGATACTATCTGCCTTGCATGGGGCCAGGGTCCTTATGGTGTGGTGACATTGCAACTAAGCAACTGTACGGGCAATTATTGTCTTCAGCCGGTCTCAGCTGTGGTGCCGATTATTGATATAAATGCAGTCATCACGGGACCTACGGTAGTTTGTGCCAATGCATCTGCGACCTATACGCTTCCTAAATGGATGAGCGTCAAATATAATTGGACAGTAATGGGCGGCGACATTGTTTCAACAGATTCCATGTCCAATACCATCACCATCCAATGGGGCAATGGACCGATGGGGATGATCATGGTGGATTATTTCAGCAAGTTCCTGAAAAACCTTCCTGAACATAGCGAAGGCGATTGCCATGGGATGTCATCACTGAAAGTAAATATCAAACCAGATTACGCATTATTACCTACCCCATCCACAGCATGTGTTGGTGACATAACTGTATTTACCACTGACACTACGGCTGCAAATGGATTCACATGGAATATTACGCCATTGATTTCACCGTTTCCGATTGTCGGACCAAACAGCATTAGTGTGACATGGCCCAATTCAGGTTTCTATACCGTGTCGGTTTTTCCAAATGCACCTAATCCTTTCTGCAATGATACCTTATATGCCTCTGTGCAGGTGATTCAGGTACCACCGCCGGATAGTATAGTCGGTGAAGTTTCCATTTGTCCAGGTGATACGTATACTTATACGGGATACAGCGCAACACCCGGCGTAGGATTTACGTGGATAGTTACAGGAGGTACCCCTTCCAATTATACCGGCAATCCTATCTCAGTAACATGGAACGCAATTGGCCCTTACAGCCTTTCCCTAAGCCAGTTTCAAATCAGTCCGCCTGGTTGTAGTTCATTACCGATATCGTTGACCGTAAACGAAAAAACACTTTCCGGGCCATTACTGATCACAGGTCCCAACGGATGCATTAATGGTGTCGACACGTACACGTTAACACCTGCGCAGCCGTCCAATCCAACGTATCTCTGGAGTATCAATCCACCGACAGCCGGAAGTGTCATTTTAAATCAGGGGACAAATAGTGTTGACATCCAGTGGAACAACACCCCGTCTTCAGTAACCATTACGTGTGATATTACTTTATGTGGGATTACCACGCCTGTTATGAAGGTCATCACACTCACTGCCCCGGTTCAACCCACGATCACACAGATTGGCATTCTATGTCCAAGTGTAAGTGCAGTGCTTGACGCGGGCACAGGGCCTGGATTTGTTTCTTACCTGTGGTCAAATGCCATGACAACCCAAACAATTTCTATATCCGGCGCGGGGGTATACACAGTGACTACTACGGATGGAAACGGATGTACGGCAGTTGATAGTTATGAAGCATTCAATGTACCAGGTCCTGTAGCCTCTATTTCGACAGCAGACCCATTGACGCTATGCATCATGCCTCCATCCCCAGGGACGGTGACACTATATGCACAGACCAATCCAAATTACACTTACATGTGGTATTGCAACAACACATTTGTTGGAACGGCCAATCCACTTGTGCACACGAATAATAATGCACCAGGTACATTCGCATACTTCGTTATCGTGATGGACAATTCAACAGGTTGCACCGCACAAAGCAATACCATCACTGTAACACAGCAAGTATGTATACCAGGAGGAGGTGGCAATTGCGTTCCGGCACCTTATACGCTGACTATTGCCGCGACAAATAATATGCCGATATGCAATGACGTAACGTTTACTGTAAACAATATCAATGCGACACCAGCGTATTGGAATTTCGGAGATCCCGGCGGCAATTCATATACCGGACCCCTGTCGAATCCTACACATACCTATTCGAGTGCAGGATATTACCTGGCAAGTCTTTCCGCCACAGTACCCAATACAATGCCACCGCCTACAGAATGCACAGTGATAGCTACAACGCAAGTGGTTGTGCCAGTGGTGGCTAGATTTAAATGCACAAATATGTGCCGTACGTTTACATTTACAGACATCAGCACCTATGTACCAGGAGAAGTGATCTCGAATTATGCATGGAACTTTGGTGACTTCAACTCCACTTCCGGTCCTAGTCCGGTCGTGAACCATACCTATACTTCAGGCAATACTTATACGGTTACCTTAACAGTAACCACGGTGAATGGCTGTCAGTCTACCTTTACTAAAAATATAACCGCTCCTTCAGATCCCAATCCAGCATTTTCGATGGTTCCGAATCCTGCGTGCGTAGATGACGCTGTATTATTCACGCCTGTGTCTACACTTGGAATAAATTCCTGGCTATGGACATTTGGTGATCTCAGTACAAATGGCGGTTCCAATCCATCCCACGCTTACCTCGCGGGAGGCACCTATCCTGTATCGCTTATGCTCGTGGATACTAATGGATGCACAGCTACCGGCAATAGCTCTATACTGATTCACCCGACCCCTGTTGTCGACACCATCGCTATCGCGCCTTCGACTACTATTTGCCAGGGGGACACAGTGACCCTTACCGCTGATCCGGGTTTTATCTCTTACTTATGGAATACGGGTGCCACTACACAAATTATCCAGGTGACTACCTCAGGTACGTATGGTGTCACAGTGACTGATATCAATGGCTGCACTGCTGTTCCGGATTCTGTAGATATAACTGTCATTGCTGCTCCAATTGCCATGATCAGTGGCAGTCATTATATATGCGATAGCATGTGCATTACACTGCAAGCCAATACTGGTTTTAATTTTATGTATCAATGGCTGGATGCATCGATGAATCCGATTCCCGGTGAGATGCAGCCGACACTGATGGTGTGTGGAAATAATTTTCAGGATACTGTATTTGTCCAGATTACAGATGCCAATGGTTGTACTGCTATCTCTGCGCCATGGTGGATAAGTCTGGCGACAGCACCACCGGTGTCTGTGGTCCTGATGTCCGGTGATTCATGTGCCGGAACACCAAAGGTGCTTTCAGTCTCTCCCATTTTACCCTACTGTAATTATTATTGGAGCACAGGGGCTACTGGTACAGGAATTGTTGTCTCACAGGCAGGAACATATACTGTGCTCGCAGTAGATACGACCACCGGGTGTTCTTCATCTGCATCCATTGTTATACATCCTCTACCTGATTTGTGTTTCGTGCCTGTAGGATGCTACACCATGTGTCTGAATGATACGTTGTGCGGCCCTCCCGGCTTAAGCATGTACCAATGGAATAAAAATGGGATCCCCATACCAGGTGCTACCATGCCATGGCTGGTCGTCATGATGAACGGCAGTTATTCGTTGACAGGGACGAATAGTTTTGGATGCAGTGCGACATCAGATTCCCTGATCATCATGGTGATAGAATGTTGCACGGATACAAGTACCACGGTGACTGCTGATCCGGTTCCGTCCAGTGGTGATAGTTGCTGCTGGTCTTTGTCTTATATCAATTCCCTCAGTGCTGCATCGGCCATTCGCATCATGACACTGGATGCAGATATCTCCGTGGATCTGTCATCTGTCGATCCGCAATTATCTGTTTTTTCAACTACCTCCAATGCAGTTACCCTGGTCAACAGTATGCCCGGGGATTCCATACCGATGGATACACTGATCGATTTCATCGATATCTGTTTTAATAACATTACGACCAGTCCGATAGAGTTGATTGTGCAATGGTTTGACAGTACTTTTAATGTCCTGTGCAAAGACACCCTCTACCTGGAGTGTGATCCTGAGCCACCTTGTCTGTATGTGTTGAGTGATTCTATCTGGTGCGATCTCGATGTCGTGGTCTATCAGATGGAACTCTGCAATCCTGCCTATAATCCATACCCGATATCCTATGTTGATATCACTACGATCTCACCATCAGGTATCATCCTGACACCGGGAAACATCAATCTGGTCAATCCGATATTACCTGGACAATGCAGCACCTTTGTGTTCACGCTTTCAGGTGGCAACTTTGCAAATCAATTTTTCTGTTACAACCTGACCGCGCATGAAACCAATCCATCTATCGATTCAGCTGCACTCTGTTGCACACTGGATAGCATGTATTGTGTTCAGATTCCAGGTTGCAGTACATGCGATAGCATGTACGTGGCGGAAGTGGTGAGGGTACAAACAGAAACAGATTCATGTTGTTATGACATCACACTTGTGAATAATTACGATCCCCTCTTAATGGATGGTATTGATGTATGCGTGCTGACCACAGGTAGTTCCATGACCGTTGACAATGAACTCGGTAGTTATTGGTGGACCGAATCATTGACGGAAGTAACCGCTTCCTTTAATTATGTTGATCCGGAAAACCCATTTATACCTATTGGTCCGATCACCTTGCCAACGATCTGTATTGAAAGCGGCGATGTCCCTGTAACGGAGATAGAAATAAAATGGATGCATGGTGATTCCGTAGTATGCCGTGATACCATCGAGGTCATCTGTAGTCATTGCGGAAACTTTGAGCCTGTCATCTATTGCGACACCAGTGGCAACTGGATTGTTGAAGGTATTCTCACCAACAACACACCATATACCGTTGGGTCAGCATATTTCTCTTTCGAAGATCCTGCCCTTGTCGCATACAATCAGACTGTCAATACCGGATTGCTGCCTCCAGGTGGAACTTATGGTCCAATTACATTGACGATCGGGCCACCCGCCAATCCTGGTGACACCATTTGTGTATTTGTCACCTTACATTCCTCTGACCATACCGAATCACACGAAAACTGTTGTGCCTTCAAGTTGGTCATGATACTGCCCGAATGTGACGACACATCGGAGCCATGTGAATGCGACCCTGAATTTTTCAAGGAAGTGGACAAGGGAATTGCCTGTGATTTCAGCCCGGGTGGCAACACTGTGATCTTTTCTCCGGAAGGAAATCTAGACCCTGAATGTGACAGAGTAATCTGGATGTTTTTATACAACAATACAGTTGTGACCAAGTTTGGCAATGATACTGTGACCCACACCTTCCCCGGACCGGGTGAATATGAAGTGTGTATGACCGTGTACCGATCTACGCCTACTGAAGAGTGTAAGCTCAAGATCCAGAAACAAATCACCATTTTCCCTCCAGGGGCACCACCATCCCTTTACCCCAACCCTGCCGGAAGTGAGCTGTTTGTGCAATTGCGACAAGATCATCCATCCATCCGGATTGAGATCTTTGACATGGGTGGCAGGAAATTACTTGATGTCACATCTAATGGAGAAAGGGGCCAGATCATCAACCTGCCGGTGGGTGCTTTTGCCGAAGGAATCTACACCGCACGTATTACATCCGCTGGAGATCAATGGATCAGGCGGTTTATGAAAATAAGATGATCTGAGGGGAAAAAAGGTAGGTTGAAAGAGCAAGTTGTTTGCAGTTGCACATCGGAGTGCAACTGCAACTAAGCGGATGATTACATAGTCAGATGCAAATATATGGATGACATCTAGAACGAAATGGAATCTGTAATCTTTTGCATGACCGATTTGAGTGAAGCATCGTTGGCCCTGGTCATGACAATGACCTGCCAGAGTCTGGCACCGTCGACGATGACGACATCCATGTAGTCGCTCTCCTGACCACCGATGATTAGTTTACCTCTTTGGGCAACTGCCTTATGGCCTGATATTTTCGTGTCGGTCGTGCTGAGTATAGCCACTTTAGTCCCGGTAGCTTCCCACTGGCCAACCGTTCCATCGATGGCTCCTTTGGCGTCTGCCACTACACTGGCATATAAGGCATACATGACGGTAATGACGATCCCGTTGGGATCATCTTTCAGATAATAGGCCTCATAACTTTTGACCTGCTCCTGAGCCTTTGGGGGTAGCTTTGTTTGCTGCTTGGAAAGTATGCCAGGCATTTTCACATGCAATACAGGCGATCCAAAGGAAAAATCCTGCCAGGTTAAAGACTTTGATTGTCCAACCATTATACCTGGAACCAGGCAAAGAAAAAACAAGAAACTTTTCATAGCTCTAACAGATTTGATCTGGAATGACCTTGATAACCAATTGTTTCATCCAAAAGTTCAAGGCGTCTGAGGCGCAAAATATTCAAATAATCAGTCAAAAGGAAGACTGGTCAAGGTTGGAGTAACTAAGTTACATTTGCAGCGCATGGATTCACTCACACAAATCGTACTGGGGGCCGCGGTAGGAGAGATCGCCCTGGGAAGGAAAATCGGCAACCGAGCCCTCATCTGGGGTGCCATCGGTGGCACTATCCCGGATCTTGATGTGCTGGCCAATCCATTCATGGATGATATCAAAGCACTCGCTTTTCACAGGGGCATCACCCATTCGATTCTTTTTAGTGTAGTCGCCCCCTTGATTTTCGGAGGTCTCTTGTATAAGCTATATGAATCCAGGTTTCATAAAAGCAAAATTTATAAGGCATTTATTACCATTCTTAATATAGGAATCATCGGCGGCATCACCTATGGAATCAATTACCTCCTGAGCCATGATGGATATCCGCTGTGGTGGTTCCTGATCATCAGCATACTGGGTGCATTATTTTTACTGATGCGGCTTTACCATCATTATATGGTCAAAGAGCTGGAGGAACCTAAAGCTTCCTTCAAGGAATGGTATTGGTTGTTCTTCCTGGCGTTTGCTACGCATTGGTTACTGGATTGCTGTACTGCATTTGGAACGCAGATATTTCAGCCCTTCTCGGATTACCGGGTGGCCTTCAATAACATTGCTGTTGTAGATCCGCTCTATACGATTCCCTTTCTCCTTTGCATGATCATCGTATCTACGATCAAAAGAAATACAAGGCGAAGGGCCATCGTCAATTGGATCGGGATAGGCATCAGCAGTTTGTATATGATGCTCACGATGTTTAACAAATTACATGTCGACCGTGTGTTTGAAAAAGCGCTGGCGAATCGGAACATTGAAGCACTGCGCAGCCGTACCAGTCCGACGATCCTGAACAATTTACTTTGGGCATGTGTGGCAGAAGACAAGGAGACATATTATGTAGGCCTTTATTCCATCTTTGATACAGATCCAAACCTTCACTACCTCAACGTCATTCCCAAGAATGATTCTATTCGAATGGCACTTGGAGACGAACCCGAATACAAAACACTGGAGTGGTTTTCGGATGGATACCTTGCGGCTTTTCCCACTGACTCGGTCACGTACCTGTGTGACTTACGCTATGGTGGCATCGCTGACACGATCCATGATCAGCGGGACCTGGTCTTTAATTTTAAAGTAAAACAAGTAAATGGGGTCACGACCTTTACGGAAAACAGGGAACCACCCAAGGGAGGTATCGGCGAGATATTCCGTGCGCTGATCACCCGAATGAAAGGGTATTGAACATAAGATGGGAACAGAACGTAAAGCATATTTTGCATTAGCTCTTGTATGTTTAGTCTGGGGTGTATCCTGGGTGGGTACTAAAGAGGCTGTGCGGTATATGCCTCCTTTCCAGATGGTGGGTATCAGGCAAATCCTGGCAGGGTCTGCATATGTCCTTTATTTCTTACTGAGAGGGGCTAAACTCCCCAGGAAAAAAGAATGGTATCCTATCCTATTGCTTTCTGTTCTGAGTTTTATGATCAGTAATGGCCTGGCTACCCTGGGTGTCAAACTGACGACTGCCGGACTAAGTGCTATAATGGGTGCGATTTTTCCGCTATGGCTTGTAATGATTTTGGCTATCAGGGGAAAAAACAGAATTCCACCCTTGGCATGGATAGGAATACTAGTCGGATTCAGTGGTGTTTGTATTGTTTTTTATGAACACCTCCACGAATTATTTAATTTCTCCTTCCTCGGTGGTATAACCCTGGGACTCATCGCATCATTGGCGTGGGCGTATGCGACTATCTACACCAAGGAATTTGCCCTTGATTTCAATCCGTATCACAGCATAGGCTGGCAGATGTTGATTTCAGGGATAGTCATCACAGTGATCGTTCAAATTTCAGGCGAGGTCATTCCGCTGAAGGAAATAAAACTATATACCTGGAGTGCCATCTTTTTCCTGGTGGTGGTAAGTTCTATCATCGCATTTCTTGCATACTTGTATGCATTGCAAAAATTACCTACCGGTATTGTTTCCGTTTATGCTTATGTCAACCCTATCGTAGCGGTACTGGCAGGCAGTTTATTTACTGGCGAACCATTGACAGTGTTGATTATCACCGGATCGTTAGTGACACTTGCTGGTGTCTATATCGTCAACAGGGCGTTGCATAAAAAGGCGGAAGAAGCGGTGCCTCAAACAGATGTGTAGGGGAGCTGAAATTTATCCGTAATTAAACGTAAAACAGACGACTATCGGGTAAAAAGACCCCTACATTTACATCAAAGCACGTTCCGATGTCAGTCATCAAACTCCCCATTCTCTTTGTCGGTTCACTGGGTGAAACGAGATTGTATTCGCTCTTCGACAGTGGAGCGAACCTCAGTTGTATCAATCCTGATTTTCTGGATCAATTGGAAATCCCGGTTAAGCTCGGAAGAAAACGAAATGTCGCCACGGCAGCAGAAGGTCATTTTATATCCATTGAATCTGCGGCGAGGCTCCTTGATTTTTACCTGGAAGAAGTACTTCTTTCTGATGAGTTTCTCGTAGTCCCAGGACTAAGTGAGGAAGCCATCATCGGCGCGGCCACGATGCAGAAATGGCGTATCAAACTTGATTTTGAACATGACTCCGTCCATGTCGATCCAAAGGTGGCCAAACTTCAGTTGAAGAAGCATATGGCATCGGGTCAGTACCTGACATGCGTATAACCCTTTATGTCCAACTCCACATTAATATGAAGTTGTCCTAAACGGACAGACACAGCTTGTTGAAATGAGGATTCTCCCTCTTGAATCCTGACTCCTTTTACCCATAGATTGAAGGAAGGGCTTAGATAATACTTAGAATCAAAAATACTCAGGACAAATTTCATTCTACAGGCAGCGATAGAATCCCTACTTTATCTTACCTTTCGACAAGGTTTTTCGCAAAAGAAGTGGTTATGTACCTCGCATAACTCATCTTTTCTCCTCTGTCTGCCTTAGTGTTTTACTCAAATTTGATTGTATTGGATTTAAAACAACCCATATACATATCAATAATTAATTGCATATGTCCAGAATTGTACCCCACTTTTATTTCTCCTTTGTCTTTTTTCTCCTCTCGGCCACTGCTTCAGCCCAGACGGTCCTTTATCCCGGCGATATTGCCATCCTGGGCGTAGCCACGGATATGGGGGGATGTGGGTTCCCTGCAGAATCAGATGAATTTAGTTTTGTCTGCTTTAGGGATATCACCTCAGGCACCTCCATTGATTTTACAGACAATGGTTGGGAAACCGCTTCCGCTGGTCTATGGGGAGATGGTGAAGGCACGCTGAACCTGACACGCACGGGCGGCACTATAGCAGCCGGTACCGTCATTACAATTCGAGCGGTCAACAATGCAGGAAACTGGACTTACACTGTCGCTGGATTTTCCCCTGGATGGGCTCTTGGACAGATCAACAACCCGGGTGGTATATTCAACCTTGAGCCCGGAGGTGACCAAATCTACATTATGCAAGGTGGAACATGGGACAACCAGGGTGCCGGTGGGGATGACGCAACCTATGATGGTGAAATTCTCTTCGGTTTCAACACGGTTCCTTCCTGGAACGCTAATGGCAGTAGCAATCAATCCAACCTGCATCCTGATGTAGATCCATGTTTCCATATGGAAAGTCCTTCATCCGATTTTTATAAATATACAAGCCCGCTGACTACTGCAAATCAATTGGACTGGATGAAGAGAATTACGGATGGAGCATCATGGAATGCATATGGTGATTGTGCCTCTTATGTTGCCGCTGCACCAGTTTACGCTACTGGCTATACGATTCCTATTGGTGCTTTGACACTATCCGTATACTGCCCTACGATTTGTGAAGGCTGTGCTCCTTATGTTTTCCCCATGGTTTTTGGATTGCCCACTCCAGGTTTCTTTGATGTGACATACACAGATGGCACAGACACCTTTGAGTTATTTGGAATCGAAAATTTCCATTTTCAGTTTGAAACACTTTCGATGACCACGACATTCGAGCTTATTTCGGTCACAGAAGTTGGCGGCTGCCCCATACCTCCTCACTTTACGGGTTCGGCTACCTATACAGTTCCGTATGTCTACCCAGGATCCTATACTGCGATATATGTTTGTGAAGATTATACATTACCGCTTCCGTTAAACCATTGGCTCATGGGCGCAGCGGGAGGGAAATGGTCACCCATTCTGGCCTTTGACCAGTTCTATTACACTGCCTTTGGAGAAGGCAAATGGACCTATACCCAAAAATACATGGATCCGGACTGCCCACCTGATACCGCCTCGATTGATGTGATCTTTCCCCATGCGAATGGGACCATTATAGAAGTCTCGTGTGACCAGAACGGGACACCGAACAACATCTTCGATGATTTTACCGTGATCACCATGACAGTCAATGGAAATAATTTTGGAACCGAATACGCCGTGACCGTTTCCTCCGGGACCATCAGCCCGACGATGGGACTAGTGGGCGTACCGACTGTCTTCACCTTCCCTCCAGGTTCAGCAATGGGTCCCGACCTGACGATATCGATTCAAAACCTCGAACCACCAGAGGAACATATTTCAATTGGTACGTGCTTCTTTGATTTTCTGATTATGTCTCCCGGCTTTTGTTCTGACCCTTGTGACTATACGATGGAGGCGACGATTTCAGGTGATTCAGAAATATGCATTAATGTATGTCCGGATGAACCGGTGTATGCAGAAATCGAAGTGATCGGTGGAACCCCACCATACACCATGGATTTTAGTGTGACCGCTACTTCATTTCCAACCTGGACATTTACGGATGTACCTGTTCAGGAATTTAGCGAAATCGTGATTTGTATTGATACGATAGCTGCACCGGCATTTAATCCGCAAACTTATCAATTGACACTCCCGGCTGCATTTGCAGGGCAATATGCCACCATTGACCTGGTCAACGTTTATGACAAATACAGTTGTACGGCCCTTCTCGATGGTTCTGCAAGCGTCACTGTTTATCCGTTACCCCAGCTCGACACTTTTAACTTTTCCATCTGCAGTGAATTTGCGACTACTGCAGACCTAACACAATATGCTGAAGAGATTAACCTCTTTTATGACGTCGTATGGTATGACGGAAACCCGCTCACTGTAGGCGAACAAATTCCTAACCCGAATGTGGTCAACCTGAACAATATCGTCCAGTTGTGGGCCCTTGTAGAAGATGACTATTGCCGAAATTCTATACAGGTTCCTTTTACTATTCTTCCCTCCCCTCGCATTGATACCATCCCACCTGTAGAAATATGTGACGGATCCATCGTAGTGCTGGACAACATTCAGATCACTGACCTCGGAAACAGCATGGCTACGTATACGTTCCATACCACTGTTCCACTCGACACCTCTACAATTCTTGACACACTTTATTATTTACCTGTAGATTCCGTTACAATCTTCCTTCTTGCAACAGCAGGCACCTGTTATGATACGATGCCGATCGACATCAACCTGCAGCCTTATCCGGATTTTATGCTTGCGGCCACGCCATGCAACATTGCACTGAATACCTATTCCGTACTTTTTACCAGTTCGGCGGATTCTATTTATGCAAGCGCGGGTATTGTCACAAATAATGTCAGTGGTCAGGATATGGTATCAGGTATACCCGGCGGAACAAATGTGACGATTGAAATCCTGAACGCATCCGGTATGTGTCGTGACACGTTTATGATTGTAGCTCCTAACTGCAACTGTCCGACTATTAATCCACCGGTTCCAGCGCAGGCGGCTTATGAAATTTGTGATTACTCGGCTATTCCGGTATTCTCTGTCACCATCGATCCGGGACTCATTGCCAATTGGTATGATGTACCTAGTGGTGGTGTGCCTTTGTTACAAAACAGCCTTACGTTCCAACCAGCAAGTCTTGCCAGTGCTACCTACTATGCTGAGGCACTTAATTTGGCAGACAACTGCCCGAGTCTTCGAACACCGATTACATTTAACGTTAATCCTTCTGCTATACTGCAACCAGTCACCGATCCGGTGCTATGTGCACCAGGGACCATCAACATTGATGCACTGGTACCTGGCGTCGTCAATGGTGTCAGTGGAACCGGTAGTTGGTTTAATTTATCCACCAATCTTCCTGTATCAGGCACCATACAGCCTGCACAAGGTGATTCATGGTATTATCAATTCAGCAGCAATCCGGGAATGTGCATTAGCCGCGATACGATTACCGCAACAGTGCATCCACTTCCCGTATTAAATGTCTTTGAAATCGTATGTGATGACCTGACACTTTCGTATACAATCTCTTTCACTTCCAATGCAGAGCAGGTACAAGTCAGTATCGGTAACTTAACAAATATTCCTTCAACAGATACATTCACTGTAAGCAGTGTAGGATTTGGAACCGACATCCAGATAAATCTTGACAACCCATCCACAGGTTGTTCTACCACAATCAATCAGACTGCTCCTAACTGTGCATGTCCTGCATTGTTGCAGCAACCTGATGATGAAGTATGTTCTGACAATGCCAACCTTGATCTCTCCGTATATGAAGGTGTTGGTGTTTCAGGTACATGGCAAATGGTATCAACCCCTGCAGGTGGTAACCCTGCGACCTTAGCAGGAAGTAATTTCCAGGGTATGAATGGTGATCCTGGGTTATATGTGCTGCGGTTTATTCGCTCTGTCATCATTGCGGATTGTGTTGATTCAGCGTTATTTCAGATCAACCTTCATACCTCTCCATTTGCAGATGCAGGTGTTGATGGTACGGCATGTGCTCCAGACAATATCATACTCGCAGGAACTGCGTCCGGCAGTAATGTTCAATACAGCTGGCAAACCAATGGTGCGGGATCGATCACCAATCCAAATGCATTGAATACAAGTTATACTCCGGTATTGGCAGATTTCACATCAGGTACTATCAGCTTTACGCTGACGGCTACTGACCAGACTGGCTTCTGCCCCCAAGACCAGGAGACGATAGATATTGATATTGATGCCACTGCGTATTTTATTCTGGATCCGGGCACACAGACGTATTGTGATACGTCAGATATACTTGTCGATCTTGATGCCTTTATCGATTATGGTCCGACGAGTGGTACCTGGTTTTTCCCTGCAGGTGTGACCGCCCCTATTACAAACAACAGTCAGTTTAATCCATCTACCCTGGTGGCCGGGAACTATACCGTATATTATACTACCAACAATGCAGTGGCTCCATGTGAAAACGATACCGCTGGTATCAGTTTGATCATCGAAAATTGTCTCTGCCCTTCTGTGGCCCTAAATACACCAACGAATAATTTATGCAGTCAATCAGGCACTGTAAACCTGAATACTTTTCTTATCACGACCGAAGCAGGCACATGGAGTATATCCAATGCTCCTCCGGGAAATAATCCTGCTGTCATCAACGGTACCAACTTCGTGACCAATCAATCCGATGCAGGTACTTATACAGTGCGGTTTACCCTCGCCCAACCAGTAGCTGGATGTCCTGCCTTTGCAGAGATAACCTATGAAGTCATACAGTCCCCTTCGATACAACTGGACAATGCTATCTGTGCAGGTGATTTATTAACCTGGGAAGCTACCGTGATATCATCTGCAGAAGTCGTAACCAATGCAAATGGTGTACTGACTGCACTTGGTGGAAACAGATACCGAATAACCAATCTTGTCCCCGGTGTAGGAACCCAGGTGACCGCCAGTAATGGCAACGGCCTGTGCATTACTCAACTGAATATTCCTGCACCTGACTGTGATTGTGAAATTGCTATCGGAACCCTTCCTGATGATGTAAGCCTTTGTCCGGGTGAAAGCATGACCTATACAGCTTCTGTGACCGGAGGCAAGGGACAAGTAACCTCCTTCTGGATTGTCGCCAATGACAGCCTCTATCAATCCACTATTGTAGTGGATCAATCTGGCACCTATACATTTGTCAGTATAGATTCGCTTGGCTGCCGGGATGAGCACATCATCAACTCAACGATCTATACCGAAATGGTAGCTGATATCGATATGACAGCGATTACATGTCCGGGGGATAATGATGGAACGATCACCATCTTTAGTATACAAGGTGGGAATGGGCCATTTGGTATTTCTTTGAACAATGGTGCTGTGCAACCCATATCAACTTTCCCATACATCATCTCAAATCTTGGACAAGGCAACTACAGTATCGAAATAGTGGACGCATTCAATTGCTCTATCAATGAAAATGCGATCATTTCTTCCGCCAGTTCCGAAACCCTTACACTCGGCCCTGATGAAACCATTCTCGTGGGGGATAGTATTCTCATCCAGGCGATTCTTAGTTTTACTCCAGACACCTTTACCTGGTCAGGAGATATTGCGGAAATCAAAACAGATCAGCTTTCAAGCTGGGCCTCCCCTGAGGAAGATATGAGCCTGACACTCGTGGCTGTTGATGATAAGGGATGCGTATACACAGATGATATCAAGATCAAAGTGTTGCTCACGAGTTCTGTCATTGTTCCAAACATATTTTCACCCAACGATGATGGCATTAATGATCTGCTCATTCCGTCAATGGATCCATCCATCGTCTCGGTAGAATACTTTGAGATCTTCAGCCGTTGGGGTGAACTGGTGTATTCGAAAACCAACTTTTTACCTCAGGATAATGTGGCGTGGGATGGCAAACTGAAAGGAAAGGAAATGAACCCGGGCGTATTCCTCTACAGAATCCTCGCCACCAACAAGAAAGGACAAGAGATAGCCTTATATGGCGATCTGACGTTGGTGAGATAACCGATCAAACACTTTCAAATGACCAGCTCAGATGGTGTAATTGTAATGGGAAAAGCGAAAGGCCACTTTAAATATCCCATTACAGCTGCACCTTATGCAGCACGTTGAAAAAATCATCTTTTCGGCTTCTGGCCAGTTGTATCTGAGCCCCATCCCGCATCAGTAGATAATTTTCAGATTTTATATATTTTCTCACTTCCCTGAGATTGATGAGATGCGACTGATGCACCCTGTAAAATCCATACTCCTGGAGGAGGAACTCAAACTCCTTGATCACCTTACTGACCATCACTGATTTTGTGTCCTTGAGTATCAATTGTGTATAGGCTCCCTGGGCTTCACAACGAATGATCTCCCGGATGCGTACAAATTCAACCGCTTCGAGCGTGGACACCAGGAGGACCGGATCTTCAGAAGGGTTCTTGATATTGGATAGCAGGTTCTTGATTTTAAATTCATCTTCAGCCTGTTGGTTCGGCGCAGTGACTTTCTTAACGGCTATCTTTAATTCATCGATGTCAATAGGTTTCAATAAATAATCTATTGCACTAAATTTAAAAGCCTTGAGGGCATAGTGATCATATGCGGTTGTAAAAATGATGGAGACCCTGGTATTATTCAATTTCTCAAGAATATCAAATCCAGTCCCTCCTACAATCTGGACATCCAGAAACAGGATATCCGGCTGTAATGCATTCACCGTTTTGATCCCGTCCTGCACTGAGGTTGCATTCCCCACGACTTCGACATCGGGACAGTATGTTTCCAACAGGTTTTGCAACACGATCGTGCTTCTTTCTTCATCTTCGATGATGACTGCTTTATAGGTCTTCATACATCAGGGTGTTAATCTATGGGTAAAATAATTTCAACTCGTGTTCCCGCCGGGCTGTGGTCCGCATCATATAGGTCGATGATCTTAAATGGTGTAAATCCGTTTGCCGGATTCAGGTGGGACAATCGCTCTTTGACAATCGCAAGCCCCTTACTCTCATTGACGATGGTATCATTAAATTTAGATTTAAGGGATGCTTCACGACCGATGCCATTGTCTTCTACATGGATATAGAGGTGACTTGCGTCGGAAGTGATCTGTATGGATAAATGCCCTGGAGAAACTTTCTTTAACAGCCCATGCCTAATAGCATTCTCCACCTGAGGCTGAATGAAAAACGGTGGGATATCTACCGCATGTATATTGATTTCGGGAGAAACTTTAATATCATAGGTAAATTTGTCAGGGAATCGCATGTTCTCCAGTTCGAGGTAATCCTTGATGAGCATGATTTCGTCTGCCAGGGGTATCCTGTTTTGTGCCGAAATATTGAGCACCGTACGCAATATCCTTGAAAACTTGGTCAGGTATTTCATCGCACCTTCTATGTCATGAATAATCATAAACTGCTGTATGGAGTTCATGGAATTATAAATGAAATGGGGATTCATCTGGGCTTGCAGGGCTCTTCGCTCAAGCTCCACAATTTTTCGGTTGACTTCTGCTTCCATTTTATCCTTTCGTTTTATCGCTTTTTCTCGGCTGCGGATGAACCAGAAAAACAGACCGAGCAAACACAGGATGGCGATCAGGCGAAACCAGGCTGTGGCGTAAAAGGGAGGGGAAATATGAATGGGAATCTTCAGGTCACTTTCGGACCAAACCTGGTCGCCGGTGATAGCTTTTGCATGCAGGATATACCTGCCTGGCTGTAATCCGGAAATGAGCACACTACGTTGGAGTCCGAGGTCAATCCAGTCTTCGTGTAAGCCTTCCATTTTGTACATATACCTGACATCCTGCTGGTCGGCAAAATGAAGTCCTGTAAATTCAAATCCGAGTAATTTATCCTGATAGGACAACTCTAAACCACCTGCAAAATCTTCATCGGTATACCCGCAAAAATCGATTTCATTGTTGATTGAAAATGATGACAGAAACATCTTCGGGGGTGTAGGATTGCTTCGCAATTTTCCAGGGTGAAAGTAGTCCACCCCATTTTTACCACCAAAAAATAATACGCCGGCATCACTAACATATTTGCTTCTCGTATAATAACTAAAGTTGGACAGTCCATCTGATGCATCATAATTGACGAACACATCGCGCACCGGATCATACTCGGCAATACCGGAATGCGTCGAAACCCACACCATGCCATCAGGTGTACAAATGACCGAAGCGATGTAATCATTAGCAAGGCCATTATTCTTGTCAAAGGTTTTCATTTCAAAGGAGACCGGATCAAACCTGACAAGGGCCACATCCGTCGCCAGCCAGAGAAGTCCATCACTGTCCACATCGATATCCAATACACTTCTGCTAGGCAAAGAAGATAAAACTCCAGGCTGTGGAAGAAACTGAATGATCTCTCCGGAACCCGGATCAAGTCTGCACAGTCCATTCAGGTCGCTGGCAAACCAGATATAACCTTTGGCATCCTGCCTGATCGTCTGGACATACTGCCCCTTGGCCGAAGTATCTGATCCTACTGTATAGGTCCTCATGATCCCCTCCGATTCAGAAAACAAATACAACCCATGGTATCCGCCTATCCAGATGTTGCCTGTTGCATCCTGGAAAGCAGCGCGATTAGTGCCATTGGCGGGGAAACTGGCTATTATTTTTCCATCGGGGTTCATGACGGAGAGATTACTGAATCCCACAATTATTAGATTGCCGCTCATCACTTTCAATACTCCCTGAATGTGATCCACAGGCAAGCTATGCTTACCGATTTCCTTCGTTGAAAAATGAATGGCCGCAGAGGTGCGTTGATCAAATCGCACTAACCCCTTTTCGCGATATCCAAACCAAAGGAAATCTCCCGTTCCATAAACACAACTGTTGGACTGATGAAAAGCAAAGGGATGTAAATAGGTATTAAAACCTTTTGGATATGGATAGATATAAAAACCTTCCACCGGTAACCATGCATTACCACTATGATCGATAAATGGCTCTCTGAAAAAACGTTCATGCGCGATATCACTGTTCATGGTACTCTGCAGAAATAAGGTAGAGTCCCTGAAATCGTAACCGTATGCCTGATCCCCAAATACAAGAGCCCACAAACGGTTGTCGAGGTCAAAAGTGAATTGGAGATTACGAGTAGCTGAAACGAAAGGAATATTTGAGAATGCCTTGAACTGCCAATGATCCGGTGATGTAAAAAAGAGTCTTGTTGCTTGACCCGGACAACTCACCCAAAGCCTCCCTATCCTGTCAAACTCTATGTCCTGTATGGCTACGGGTGGTAAGCCGGAAAAATCTGCCGGACCATAGATTTTATCTCGTTGGATGTCAATCATGGCAAGCCCCTCCGCCGTACCTATCCATATCCTTCCTTTGGTATCCGTAGTGAGCACATTGGGTTTAGAAAAGAATGATGTCGAAAAATTCTTTGTGTGGTTTGATCTGTAGGGTTCTACAAGAAAATCATTTCCCCTTTTACTTACCATGTATAATCCGGCATCAGAAGCTATCCACATACGACCCGTCGAATCCTCTGTAATATCGATGATCCTTAGAGGAACCTTGTCCATGTATCCGGGAGGAATTTCAATTTTATAAAAGACCGATTTTGCATCATCGGAGACGTTCAGGCCGACACCTGTAATACCTAGCCAAAGCCTTCCTTTTGAATCTGCATAAAGCGCTGTAATGTTGTTTCCTGAAATGGAGGTTGTATCCAGGTGATTATGCCGGTATGATTTTACCGTATACCCATCATACCTTGCCAAACCATCAAGTCCTGCCATCCACATCAAACCATGCTCATCCTGGATCACCCCGCTAAAAAGGTTGCTTGGAAGACCTTCCTCGTCACTCAATCGTTCAAAACGAATGATATCAGGTTGAGCAGCCCCCTGTACCAAACAAAAGAAAAATCCCACCGGCAGAAACCGGAAGATCAAATAAGTAACGTGGACGTAAATACAACTGTACATAAAAGGTATAGTAAACTACGACAATCCTTAATAAAACCCGGATGACCGTTTGATGAATCACCCTGATGGTTGAGTAGCAGGTCAGCATGGCTTAATATCTGAAATAACACCCCTGGTCATCAAACCAGCACTTCTAAAGTAATCAACACAGGCCAATCCTGCAGGGAGCCATCGATGGCCTACAGGCTTTATGTATCATTGGCTTGATATCCGGTATGATTGATTGAACAACCTGCCAAATCAAGCCCCTGGCATGCTACAGGATCTACCTGCGACAAAGTTTAAAAAATAAACCACTCGATTTTAATCCAAACGTATCATCTGCCAAACGGCCATGGCAGGAAATGATCCTCCTCCTTTGATTTGCAGAAAAAATAATCAGATGGCAACAAGAATAGTATTAATCGTGTCGATCCTTTTCTTCGGAATCAAAATTTCAGCCCAACAACGACTTGGCATCAATACCAATACCCCTGTCAGGACCCTGGATGTAGTGGGTACCGCAGACACCCAGGTGCGGGTGCATTCGAAGAGTGATGAAATAATCGCAGAGGCGGGTATAGAACTAGTGACCGGCCCGGGAAACTTTTCGGCATTAGATTGGAAACTCTACAATGACGGTGGTCTTTTTAAAATTGCATACAACGATGACAATTTCACTGGATCCTCTACCGAAGTATTTCGGATCAATGAATCCGGAGAGACGGGATTGGGAACAGGACAACCTTATAGCAAACTACACATTGATGGTGGCTCATTTATCGCCGGCGGAGGGCATGGTTATTTGAAAATAGGAAGCCTCACATCGTACAATCTTGCCTTCGACAACAATCAAATACTGGCTCTGCAAAACGGAAATCCAGCTCCCTTACACTTTCAAGCCAATGGTGGTAACACCCATTTTGGACTATCTGGAGGCAACACCTACATGGCTCTGGGCGGAGGTGCTGTTGGGGTAGGTACTTCAACCCTGGACGCAGCCCTCACAATTGAAGATGACAATTTTCAAATGAGCATCGACAATGATACAGACGATGCCAACACGTGGCACATTGGTGCAAGCAGTGATAACTGGCAATCAGGAGGCGATCAACTCCTATTCAGTCCAACAGGCAGCTCAGGCGATGCAGTCCTGCGCCTGATGGATGTGACAGATAATGATGGTACGAATGCTCCAGTGATGATCCATACCAACACTGACCACACCTTGCTGCTAGACGGAAATGAGATTGATACACGGGGTACACCATTGTATATAAATTACAACACAGAAGAGGACACCTACATCAATCCCTCCGGAGGGCGGGTTGGGATAGGCACCACAAATCCCCAGGCCATGCTTCATGTCAATGCCTCAAGCGGCGACATCCTGACCTTGCAGGCAGGAAACGCCAAATGGCATTTAAATCCCATTAATTCAGGGGATAATGATCTCGGTATTTTTTGGCCTGAAATAAATGGCACCTATGCACGCGTAGATGGAGTTACAGGCCAGTGGTCACATATTTCGGATCGGACAGCAAAAGAAATGATCCAACCATTGGAAAGTGTATTGGATAAAGTTATGCAACTCAACACCTATACCTATTCCTTTAAGCATGATTCCACGCATACCCTTATGACAGGTATCATAGCACAGGAAGCTGAATCCCTCTTTCCTGAAATCGTATTTGAAAATGAAGGTCAATATGGTGTCGCCTATTCCCAGCTGGCCGTCATCGGTATAAAAGCAATCCAGGAACAACAGGCATTGATCGATACATTAAGAGAGAAAGTCAGGTTGCTCCGTCTTCGATCTATACAACCTGAAATGCAAGACGCATCTCAACAAGCATCAGTTATAAAGCCCTATTAACTAATCATTCCTTTCAACATTATCACGACAACTAAACGCAAAAGAAAATGAATATTTCTCATCGCCTCCTTTACTTTGCCTTACTCACCTGGCTTCCATGGATGGCCCAGGCTCAAAATGTAGGTATCAATACCAATGCGCCTGTGAGGAGTCTCGAAATCTATGGCAACCTGAATCAACATGCCCGCGTACAAACCACTAACACCATCGGCTCTGAAGCAAACCTGGAATTACTCACGGGGCCTCCGGCTTCTACCGGACATGATTACAAAATCGCAAATGATGTCGGTGTATTCAAGATTATCACAGGCACTGATGATTTCGCCACCGAAGGAAATGAACTGTGGCGTATCAATGCATCTGGCGATGTCGGCATTGGCACCTCTACCCCAACTTCCAGAGTTCATATTGAAGGTGGTCAGGAAGCCTCCAATACAGGTGATGGGTACCTGTTGATTGGTTCAAAATCCGGGACAAATATGGTGATGGATCAAAACGAGATCCTGAGTCGCAATAATGGAAGTGCGTATCATCTTTCCCTGCAATCGCACGGTGGAGATACACACATTGGTGATGGTGGCGGACACACTTATATCGGAAGTTCAACAGGAAACCTGGGCATAGGCTTATCCTCTCCGACTTCGAGTATGACCATTGAAGATGATGGCATACAAATAGCCCTTCGAAATACAAACGGTGGCCTCAATGACTGGTATATCGGAGCGAGTAATACTGACTGGATTGCCGGTGACAACCAGCTACTATTCAGTCCGTCACAGTCCTCCGATGACGCCGTATTGCGCATGCTCAATGTGACGGAAAACGGTGGCGTAGTTGCACCCGTCATGCTCCGGTCCAATGCCAGCCAAATCATGCTGCTGGATGGAAATGAAATTGATACCAAATCGGAGCCCCTCTATATCAATCACAACTCAGATGAAGAAACGTATATCAATCCTTCAGGTGGACGTGTAGGTATGGGCAATGTCAATCCTTCCACTACGTTGCATATCACTACCCAGGATGATGAATTTGCGATACGTCTTCAAAAAGGAAGTGCAGCCTGGGACCTTAATCCAGTAACTCCATTTAATTACCTCGGCTTTATCAAAGATGGATGGACACTGGCACAAGTCAACGGGGCCAGTGGTCAATGGATCACCATTTCAGACCGGAGACTCAAAGAAAATATTTTTGAGCTACCGGAGGTCATGGATAAAATCAACGGATTAAAAACGTATTCATACGCTTACAAAAATGATCCGTCCCATAGCCTGCAAACAGGCGTCATCGCACAGGAGATCGTGGACACTTTCCCGGAACTTGTCAGAGGTACTGATGGTCAATACACAGTGGCCTATTCCAAGCTCTCGGTGTATATCCTCAAGGCACTACAGGAACAGCACGAAGAAATTGATTTGCTGGAGAAAGAGATTCTCGCCCTACTGGCCGCTGACGAAAAATAAATTCAATTCCTTCAGTGCATTTGAGCGATCCATCCAATTGTGTAATAAAATATAAAACCAATAAAGCATCATGCAGACAAAAGTGATTATACAACTCATCATGTCCATCGGAATTATTCCTTTCGCCTACAGCCAACAACGAGTCGGTATCAACACGACCAGCCCTGTCAGGCCATTGGAAATAAGTGGAAATGTTTCAGAATATATGCGCATCCATTCCTCCACTATTGGGGCAAGGGTTGGCTTAGAATTGATCAGAGGTGATGAATTTTCAGCTGCCAGGGATTGGCTGGTTGAAAATCATGGGGGCATCCTGAAATTCTATACAGGCACGGATAACTTCACTACAACCGGAGATGAGATGATGCGCATCAACACGAATGGCTTTGTTGGCATAGGAACGACAGCTCCCTTGACCCGGCTGCATATCGATGGAGGCGAAGATGCATCAGGTACATTGGATGGCTATCTCATGCTGGGGAGCAAAACAGGAAGTAACCTCATCATGGATCAGAATGAAATCATGTCACGGCTCAATGGGGCTCCGTCAACCCTATACCTGCAAACAGGTGGTGGCAATACGTGGTTTGGAGATGGCAATGTGTACATGGGCGAAGGAGGAGGGAATGTAAGCATCGGCAATGCAGGGCTGCATCAACGCATGAATGTCAACGGATCAACTTATCAGGTTCAGCTGAGGAACCCGGAGGACGGCCTCAATGACTGGTACATTGGGGCAAGCTCCAATGATTGGTTGACGGGAGATGACCTGTTACTCTTCAGTCCGACATCAGGCTCTTCCGATGCTACTCTCAGGTTGAAAAGAGTTACTGAAAATAACGGGAGTGAAGCACCTGTAATGATCACATCTCCATCATCGCATACGCTCTACCTGGATGGAAATGAAATAGACAGTGGAACACCATTGCATATCAATCACAATTCAGATGAAGAAACATATATCAACCCAAGTGGAGGTAAAGTCGGGATCGGCACCTCGAATCCATATGGATTACTGACTATCAAAACAACTGAGTTTGGTCTTGGGCTCCAGCGTGGAACTGATACCTGGTGGATTGCTCCCACCACAACGGGTGTCGTCAATTTCTTTAAGAATTCTATACTCCTGGCTTACTTCTCTTATGATAATGGAGGTGATTGGGTAGCTGTGTCGGATCGGCGGTTGAAAGAAAATATTCAACCCTTGCGTCCCATGATGGATAAGATCAATCAACTCAAACTCTATACCTACAGCTTCAAACATGATCCAAATTCACGCATGGATATCGGTGTGATGGCACAAGAGGCGGAATCCATTTTTCCGGAAGTAGTCAGTTATTCCAACGATCAATACGGCGTCTGTTATGATCAGCTGACCGTCATCGGCATCAAGGGCATTCAGGAGCAACAGGCGCGGCTGGAACAACTTGAAGCTCAGGTAGAGCGATTGATGCAAGCCAAGTAATAGCATAAGGCAGTGAGCAGTGAGCAGAGCAGTGAGCAATAGGCATTGGGCCAAGAGCAAAATATAGCCGCATCAACTATAAACTCATAATCGCATCATCATATCAACACATCAACTCATCAACATATCAACCCATCAACACATCAACACATCAACACATCAACCTATCAACTTATCAACAAATCAACCTATCAACAAATCAACTAATCAACTAATCAACAAAAAACATGGAAACAACAGTCACAGAAACACTTTTCGCCCGTATCGGGGGGATGAATGCCGTCGATGCGGCAGTTGACATCTTCTACAGCAAAGTCATGATGGATGACAGGATCAACCATTTCTTTTTTCATATTGACATGAACAGGCAAAGCGGAAAGATGAAGGCATTCTTAGCCTTTGCCTTTGGTGCTCCATTCCCTTATCCCGGGTTGGCGATGAGGGAAGCACATCAGCATATGCATCTGACGGAGGTCCATTTCAATGCTGTCGCTGAACATCTGGTATCCACCCTGGAGGAACTCCATGTGCCCAAGCCTCTCATTGATGAGGTGGTAATGGTGGCCATCTCTGTAAAGAATGATGTACTCAATACCTGAAAGTTGAGGATGTCTTAAGCAATTTCAAGAAGGGTAATCCATTCGGTGATCCGAATGATCGCCATCTGCTTAAACCGATTCATTTTCTTTTATGAACTTAAGCATAGAACAGCGGTATGCACTTGCATATCGCTTTCTTTTTTTTAAATATTTCTTAAAATCTCACCAATTTAATCGACACGAGAACATATTTTCTATCTTTCGGAAAGAAATCAGGTGGACTGCTGATCCAAAGAACCAAATCAAGATGTCATCAGGATATTCCCTCAGTATCCTTTTCTATGGTCAGGCACACCTTCGTGTTATTCTATTCTTTAATGATTCAAAACAAATCAATCCTTTATGAAAAAAGCACTTTTACTTTTTTTCACTGCTTACCTTGTACTGGTCAATGTGCCGGTGCAAGCTCAGTCTGCGACAAAGAAATCGTTTCTTTCGAAGGGTCATAGTCATTCCAGGTCATCCGGTGCCTTTCTATACACCCTGACCACCCTTTCCGATACTTATGCAGATCTGACCGGAGCTACGTCCATCAATAATGGTCAATTGTGGGATGATCCGGATTACATTATTCCGATCGGGTTTCCTTTTGAATTAAACGGACATTCTATTTCTTTCCTTCAGTTCCAGGGATCCGGTTCGTTACTCGCCTCCACTACTGAAGATCCGGACATTGCGACAGCTGTTTTTCCATTTGAAATGGATTTAATAGATCGCGGCGAACAGGCTGGTGTATCTGCCTCACCATTGAGTTATAAAGTGGAAGGAGCCACAGGTAGTCGCATCCAGAAAATAGAATGGAAAAATGCAGGTTCGTATGAGGAATTGTTTGAAGGCAATTCGCAGGACATGTTTATCAATTTTCAACTATGGCTCTATGAAGGCACCAATACAATTGAGTTTCGTTTTGGAGAAAACTTCATCAATGATCCGGCACTCTTCTATGGTAGTTTTGGAATTTACCTTGGTGTGACCGATGCTGATATGAACACCGATGAGTTTACCAATGCTCATTTCTTTACAGGGTCTATCAATGCACCTGAATTATCGATGTCGGATGTCACCATTGAAGGCACTCCAGCTGAAGGTACCGTCTACAGACTATCACTTGAACTTCCGCTTGATGTAACCGTGACCGGCCAGAACGGAAATTCAACGTGCGATCCAAATGGCAGTGCTACGGCCACGCCTTCAGGAGGCACAGAACCATATAGTTATCTATGGAGCAATGACGAAGTGACGCAAACTATCTTATTTCTGGATGCGGGCACATATACGGTAACGGTGACAGATGCTGATGGCAACACAGCTACAGGCAGTGTGACCATCACTAATGCAAGTCCACTGAATCCCAATGCTTTTGCCACTGACGAAACGTTTGTCGATGGCAATGATGGGACTGCAACTTCTGCTGCATTTGGTGGAACGGCCCCGTATTCCTTTTTATGGAGCAATGGTGGGACTACACAAACCATTACTAATCTCGAGCCCGGTCTATACACGGTGACCGTAACAGACAATTCAAATTGCACTGCTTTTCAAAGTGTTATTGTCGGGGCTTTTGGATGTCCTGAAATCACCCTTGACATCGTGACACTGGATGCAAGTTGTTTTGGCGCGTGTGATGGGGAGATCGATTTAGAAGTTGTTGGTGGTGCAGCCCCGTACACCTATATCTGGAGCAATGGGTTATCGACTGAAGATGCACAAGGTCTTTGTGCAGGAGATTATTGGGTTACCATCCTGGATGCCGATGGTTGCGAAGCAAATGGAGGGCCATATGAAATTGAGGAGCCAACGCCTATTGTCGTCAATGCGGGCTCTACAGATGAAACCGGGCCGGATACAAATGACGGGACTGCCTGGGCCGCGCCTTCGGGTGGCGTACCTCCCTATTCCTATGCGTGGAGCAATGGCAGTGTCGATTCACTGATCACAGGACTTGCGCCCGGAGAATATACAGTAGTGGTTACAGATGCACATATGTGCACGGCAATTGAAACCGTAACTGTTGATTCATTTGCATGCTATCTGACGGCCGTCATTACACACAATACATGTTACCAAAGTTGTGACGGTCGCATCGAAGTAACCCTGGTCAATGCTGTTGAACCGGTTACTTATTTCTGGAACAACGGAAATACAACTCCGGTCATCGATAGTCTTTGTGCAGGAACTTTTGGTTTAGTGGCATCGGATGCTTCCGGATGCTCAGCGATTGCAAGTTATAGTGTAGAGCAGCCTGGAGAAATAGAAGTCAACGGAGGCAGCACAGATGAAACCAATACTGGCCTGGGCGATGGAACAGCATGGGCCGCTCCGACCGGTGGCACACTACCTTATAGCTATTTGTGGAGCAACAACAGTACAGATTCCCTGATTACAAATCTGGTACCTGGCACCTACACGGTGACGGTGACAGATGCCAACAACTGCCAGGCCACAGGAAGTGTGGAAGTCAATCCTTTTGCATGTGAGGGGCTTGTTCAGTCAGGATTTTTCAATCCGACCTGTAATAGTAATTGTAATGGGGCCGCCGGTGCAGTCCTCTTGGGAGGTGTTGGGCCTGTAACCTATGTATGGAGCACCGGAGATACTACTAACAACATTACTAATCTATGCGCAGGTGTATATGAACTGACGATCACTGACGTAGGCCAGAATTGCATCAGCATTGAAATATTCGACCTCGTCGCGCCTGATACCATGGGGCTTACTATAGATCAGATCATACACTACAACAATCTGACGGCAGGTATCATCTCGATCACCGTCAGCGGAGGTACGCAACCCTACCTCTACAACTGGGCCGGGCCAAACGGATACATGAGCACGGAGGAAGACATTTCAGGGCTTTCACCAGGACTGTATTCTCTGGCAGTCATTGATGCCAATGGTTGTGTACAGGTCTTTGCCCCGATCGAAATCAGGGATGAATTTGTGGGCACATCGACACTAGTCAATGTGGATGTTCGATTATTTCCAAATCCGGCTAAAGAGCATGTGTATATTGAAATAGAGGATATCCTCGGCTTTGATATCCGGTTGATCGGTTTGGATGGACGAGTGATCAAGGCCTGGAAGGAGGAGAAAACGCTTGATATCAGTGCTGTTCCAGCGGGAGCGTATCTGATAGAGGGATTGTCTGGGAATAAAATCTTCCGACAGAGGTTGATTATTGCCAGATAAGACATGGACGATAGCAGAAATTTTTAAGGTACGGTCAGGACGCGTCCTGCCCGTACCTTTAAATTTTAACTATCACTATACTTGATACAAGCTCTCCGGATAGGATATAGTACTTTTTCGAAATCGAAAAATTCTCAGTACTTCTTACTCTGCAATGTGGCCTCTTCAGCGATCCGCAAGGACTCGACAGCGTTCGTATCATCGATCTTTCGGGTATGGGATGGATCACGGATCCAGGCCCATTGATCCTCCAGCATGGACATGACTAATTGCTCATATCTATCCATCTTATCCTTGATATCTCCGGAAGTAATCGTCATCAATGCATCATACACAATGTCCTTAAATTTTCCGGTGATGTGTTGACCTTGACCTGTTGGAGTCTCGATGACGTCGATGGAAGCGGAAGGAAAGTGATGGCTGATTTTTTCAAACTGGTCTTTGGTAAATAATCCATGTATCCTGATCTTGACAGGAACCCATTCATACAGCGTGATATCACCACGGTCAAACTGAAGACGAAGCTCCTGGCGATCAAGCACCTTGGGTTGATTAAATCCGTGATAAAAATTTACAGGGCTGTCATTGTACAACACCACAGCCTGCACCCTGTCGGTGACAGGTGGACTGACAGATGTGCGGGCAATTTCCATAGCATGCACCAATTTACCGGGGCCAAACCATCCTTCGAACATATCGAAGAAGTGAACGCCATGCTCAATAAAAATACCCCCGCTTTTCGCCTTGTCCCAAAACCAATGTTCTGGTATCAGCTTTTCATCACTGGCATAGTTATCAAAGAATCCATGTACAAAATCACCGAGCCACTTTTCATCGATGATCGTCTTGACAGTGGCATACAATGGATTATATCGTTGCATGAGATTGACGGTGTAGAGCAGGCCTCTTTCGCGCGCATAGGTCGCAAGTTCTTCTGCCTCAACTGTCCTTAATGCTGCAGGCTTTTCACAGATGACATGCTTACCTGCCAGGAGTGCCTGTTTCGATTGCGCATAATGCAGATATGGCGGTGTAGCTATGTATATCAGATCAATCTCTGTGTCTGACAACAATTCTTCATATCCTTCATAGACAAGCGCGTTGACTTCGCCAGCCACATGATGCGCGAAGGACAGATTCACGTCCGTGACTGCCTTTATCCGGACACCATCGATTTTTACAAATGCTTTCGCGGCAAATGCAGCAAAACCACCAGCGCCAATGATGCCTATCGTAAGTTGATTGTTCAAAGAATAATGGTCGTTGAAATGTTAATTACACTGGCCTAAAATCAGCCAGATAATGACAAACACAACAATTGTGCCCAGACATCCACCGCCTAGCTTCTTGGCGCCGTATCCGGCAATAAGGCCTCTAAATATGTTATTCATGATATAGGGTTTTTAGGTAAACTGATATTAATAGAACGGAATTAAGGTGATAATGGTTTATAATGCAATCTACCCTACAAAGAACCACAGTGGTATGAGGCATGGGCTAAAGCCCGGAATCCTGCATAAAAAATACGGCGAAAGCCTACCTTAAAAAGGGCCTTGCAGAGTTCTGCGAAATTAACCGAGCCAAATTATTGCCATTATGCAGGAGCAAACTTATACAAGCAAAAGGCTTGAAAGCCGGGGCCATTATTGTGAATCGTTTGTTCTAATTGCTAGTTTCTCACTGCTAGTTTCTCAATCAATTCCGCTTTGGATAAGGTGGTGGCGCAGGAAGTTCTTTCCTGTTCTTCAACTCTTCAAGAATCACCTCCAGTGCTTTGTCCAACTGATCATCTTTTCCTTTGTATTCATCAGCGGGGTTGTTGTATACTTCGATATCCGGATCAACGCCATATCCTTCGATAGGCCATGTCTTGCCTTCAATATCATAATTAGCAAACTCAGGTCTGTTGAGGATACCTCCATCTACAAATGGAAGTGAACCGCGGATACCTACTACCCCACCCCATGACCTGCGACCAACTATCTTTCCAAGACCGAGTGACCGGAAGCGATATGGAAAGATATCACCATCAGATGCGGAGTACTGGTCCATCAACAAAACCTTTGGCCCATAGGCAGATTCAGGATCAGTGTTTGGAAGTGTTACATTCCTAGGCATATCGATAAACACCGGCTTCCTGTTGAGACGCTCTGCTATATGTGGAGATACATTGCCACCGCCATTGCCACGATCATCGATGATGAGCGCCTTCTTCTGTAACTGCGGATAATAGTATTTGACAAATTCATTTAATCCACCTGAACCCATGTCCGGAATATGAATGTAACCGACTTGCCCATTGGTCTTGGTATTGACATATTCAACATTCTTCCTCACCCAATCCAGATAGTAGAGATCTGCTTCGTCGCCTGTTGGCACAACCAGCACTTTACGGCTGCCTGCTTTGTCCGCTTTGCTATTGACTGTGAGTTCAATAGTCTTACCTGCTGTATTGACAAGGAGTTCATACACATCATTGACTGATTGGGTGCTGACTCCATTCACTTCGATGATATAATCGCCGGTGTTGACATTGACGCCTACTTCAGTCAAAGGTGATCGCGTAGAAGAAGACCAATTTTCTCCCTTGAGGATCTTGTCAATCCTGAAGTACCCGGAGGCATCACGGCTGACTTTAGCACCAAGTAGTCCGAGTGGTATCCGCTCTGTCTTTGGCACATCGCCTCCGCCCACATACGCATGACCTACACTCAACTCACCAATCAACTCACCAATGATATAGGTGAGGTCCTGGCGATGATTGACATACGGCAACAACACTTCATACTTCTTCTTCATCGCAGCCCAGTCTACACCATGCATTCCCGGATCGTAAAAGAAATCACGCATCTGTCTCCATGACTCATTGTAGATCTGCACCCATTCTTTCTTACGATCGACAGTCAACTTCATGTTAGACATGTCCACCTTCTTATCCATGTTGGCCTTGTCCTTTGGAAGATCAATAATGGCGAATGCACCATCCTTGGACAACATCATCTTCTTGAGATTGGCGGAAATCACATAGCTGTTGAACTCACCGATTTCTGTTTCTTTCTTATCCTTCAGATTATACACCTTGAGGACTGCTCTTGGTGATTTGGTAGAACTGGCCAGATAATAGACCGCATCTTCGACTGCAGTGATACCAAAATAATTACCTGCAGAAACAGGCAGAGCTACAACTCTGTCCTGGATGCCTTCCAGATCAATGACGGTCATAGCTGTCTTTGCTGCTGGTGTTGGCATATCTTTTCCGGATGCTTCTGCTTCTTTCTTCTTTGCATTTTTCTCCTTAGCGGATGCAGGCGTTGTCGATACGGCAGCTGATGTATCTACCTTCACGAGGACTTCGTCATTCTTTGGTGCCAGGGGTGATGTCGTTGATTTAGCCAATGTGACAAAATAAACCTTGGACATATCCGCGTAGCTATGGTTCCACTCTGTGCGGCTATAGGTCGGACTGAAGTCACGATCAGAAACAAAGAACAGGTACTTACCATCCGGGCTAAAAACGCCTCCAGAAGCTTCATACCAGTTGTCCGTCACGAGGGTTGATTTCTTGCTGTCCAGGCTGTATAGAAATACTTTACCTCGGAAATCATCATCGGATCTTGTATAAGCTATCCACTTGCTATCCGGTGACCAGTTAGCACCACCATGTTCCCATGTTTTGGCCTGATCCACCAATGTTACTTGCTTCGACGTAATGTCAACATACTGCAGCCTCAATTTTTTATCAGACCACACCAGCTTCTTGCTATCAGGTGACCAGGTCACGTAATACTTGTATGTATCCCCATTAACTGTAAGTTGAACTGGTGCTTCGACGCCATCCTGCGTCCGGATATAGATTTCATCTTCGCCTGTGGCATCACTGATGTAGGCGAGGTATTTACCATCAGGAGACCATGCTACTGATCGTTCGTGGACGCCTGGCGTCTTGGAGAGATTCCTGGTGATACCATCTTTGGCCGGAATAGTCCAGAGATCACCACGTGCAGTCACTGTCAACCTATTACCATCCGGACCAAGATCATAATCACCTCCTTCAATAAACGTGGAAGCATCTACTAATTCATTACGACCGATCGCTCCGTCATCGGCGATGGAAATAGTAACTTTCGTAGAATTGCCTGTCTTTGGATCGAGTACATAAATGAAGCCGCCATTCTCATACACAATAGCATCTGCGCCCAATGAAGGGAACTTGACATCATACTCGGTGTAATTGGTGACTTTACTGATCTGCTTTGATGGTATGTCATAGACAAAGATGTTCATGGTACGATCGCGGTCGCTGCAGAAGTAAATTTTATTGCCATACCACATCGGGAAAATATCCTGTGCATCATTGTTGGTGATATTCTCCATTTGCCCTGAAGCGAAATCATAGATATAGATATCATCCGCCATACCCCCTTTGTAATATTTCCATGTCCGGAACTCCCTGAAGATCTGGTTCATGGCCAGCTTCGTGTTGTCTGGTGAATACGAACAAAAGCCTCCTACTGAAAAAGGCATCTCTGTAGACATCCCGCCATTGATACCGGCAAAATAGAGTTGACCTTTGAAGTCATTGAAAGAAGTCTTTCTACTTCTGTAGACTACACCGGAATTATCATTCTTCCAGGTCATCACGATATTATTAGGACCCATTCGATCACCGAGGTCATCACGACCTAGTGTTGCAGAATAAGTAAGGCGGACGGGAACACCTCCTGCAGCCGGCATTTTATAGACTTCCGTATTGCCATCATACTGACCTGTGAACGCAAGCATTTTACCATCAGGAGAGAATCTGGCGAACAATTCGTTACCCACATCTGTGGTGAGCTTACGGGCTGTACCTCCCGATCTGGCGACCGAATAAAGGTCCCCTGCATAGGAAAAAACGATAGCCTCCTTCGACACCGTTGGAAAACGGAGCAGCCTGGCTTCGGTTTGTGTATTGGCCTGATTACCAACTAATAGGATGACAAATAAGAATAGAATCCTGAGCATAATATTTGAGTTTGGCAGATGAAATTCAGGAAAACCAGGTTTTCCAAATGAGGGTGCAAGATAAAATGAATCACATAGTGCGGCGACCTTATTTTACGTCTAGGCCTGCAGCAGGTACTATCTGGAATTCGTCAATTTTATCGAGATCAAAAACCGTGATTCCATCTTCCCTGAAATAATAGGGGATGTTGTATTTCGCATTCCACACAAGTTCGTGTATCGTATAGGATCCCTTGGCATGGATATGTTGGGCTGCACTGATATTATAACCTTTGATAGTTACTAGCCATTCGATCTGGGAAGAAATGAAGTCAGCTTCGGTAAGCCCAAACAAGGGGCTAAGCTCATCGATGTAATGCACGATCGTCCAGTTGAGCGGGAAATAAGTAACCTTGCTATTTTCAACCTCCAGCGTCTGATACTTCCGGCTCTCCTTTCCATTATCATTGACCACAACACTCATCAGAAGACGAGCTTCCATTTCGGTGAGTTCAGAATCGCGTTCATTAGCTATCCTAAACATCAAAGCGTGACCTTGCTTGTATGGGGTATGCAGCATGTTTTTTGAAAAACGGATGGAGCGGGGAGGTTTTGAAAAACGACCGTACATCAGGCCGGTGAAAATGGCAAAACTCATCAGGCCGAAAAGTGCTTCAGTGGCAGCCAATGTGCTGATCACACCTGTGAGTGGGTAAAGGGTTCCATACCCGACGGTGGTCAGTGTCTGCGCGCTGAAAAAAGAAGCGATCAGGAAACGGTTATGCACCTGGTAATCGGGGGTGACGCCAATACCATTGATATCCACCAGCAGATACAGGCAAGCAAAAAGTATGTTGAAGACGACGTAAAACGAAATCACTACCAGCGCAAACCCGGGCCAGTGCATCGTGACCAACATATGGAAAAGAGACTTCTTCTCCCCTACCCGAATGACGTTAAACGAACCGTCCTTATTGATGATTCTCTTGCTGTTGACATTATAGTGGCTTGTAAAACCAAAGTCGTCTCCTTTGTTTTCTGGTTTGTTAAAGCGTTTTTGTATCAGGTCACTTATCTTCATCATTATCAAATGGATTTACCACTTATTTTTTCAATTACATACCAGATCACCATCAGACATATGGGGAGAGCGACTACAACAAGGCTTATCCATTTTTGTTTAACTGAATACCTGAGTATAAGACTTCCGGCCAGCACGGCAATCAATACAATAGTGAGCAAGACATTTAAATCCACTCCTGCGCCAAAATCTGATCTGAAACCTTTGCCAAGTATGGCAATGACCAGCAACAGCAGATTGATGATCCAGCAAAGCCAAAACAGAAAAGACATAATTCCAAAATTTAGGATACAAGCTTAAGTGCTCTCAATCTTCTTCATCCTTGTGCACAAAGTTGAGTTCAGTGCCAAAGAGAAACAATTCATCACCATCGACCATCACTGTTTTTTCAAACCTGAAACCAAGCTTGATCAATAACTGAATTGATCTCCTATTTGAAGGCAATGTAATCGCCACCAGTTTCTCCAGTTTCAATACTTCTTCGGCATACGCCATAGCAGCCACTGCCATTTCAAGGGCATAGCCCTGCCCGGTATACTCAGGCAAGAAAGCAAAACCAAAGTCAGGATGATCTAAAAATGGTCTTTTGGCAAAACCAACTGTACCAATGGGCATCTGCGTATCCCGGAGGCATACATTGTAGAATCCAAATCCATGGTCGTGGTAGCTCTGTATCGAACCATCCAGTAAATACTTTTGAGCATCTTCTAGCGTACGGACATTCCTGTCACCGATATACTCAATCCAGCTTGGTTCATTGACCAGCCTGAGCATAAAAGGTGCATCATCAACGCTAAACTTACGTAGGAGGAGACGGTTGGTTTCGAGGATGCCGCGCATATTGAAATAGCTTATTGTTTTAGAAGGCGTTTTGAATGATAAGAATAGTGAAATTTTGTGAATCTAACTTTTACCCCTTCGAAATTTCTGCGAAATTTCTCTCCCCTAAAGGGGTTAGCAGTGAGAAGCTAGCAGTTAGCAACTAGCAGTTGGTATTGACTAGTGGGCAGTCTTCAGTCTTCAGTTGGCAATAGGTAGCGGGCAAGCCTTTGGTGGTTGTTGGTGGGGACACCAACAACGGCTTTGCACGGTGCCGCTGGCTTGGTGTCCTCACCACCAGCGGGAGACTTTGGTGGTTGTTGGTGGGGACACCAACAACGGCATTGCACGGTGCCGCTGGCTTGGTGTCCTCACCACCAGCGGGAGACTTCGGTGGTTGTTGGTGGGGACACCAACAACGGCTTGCACGGTGCCGCTGGCTTGGTGTCCTCACCACCAGCGGGAGACTTCGGTGGTTGTTGGTGGGGACACCAACAACGGCTGCGCCGTCTGGCCTTTCACAACTTATACGTTTCCGTTTTCACAAACACATAACCGCTCTTGACTGCTCCCCATACCTGGACTCCTTTAGCATCCCATCCGCGGTCCCAGCTTAACACTTTGTCCGGAAAGATGGTGACTTCTGAGGTGGCGTATGCAGCACCTCGCATGGCACTCAGGCATTGTTGATCCTTTGTTGAGCCTTCAAAAAAAGACAGACACCCCTGTTTATGAAGATAGATTCCACATCCTTGTCGGTTGATCAGTGAATCCTTGCTCAGTCCTTCAAGTTTTGTTTGATCTTTCCATGCGCCTGTGTACTGTAGAGGGTTTTTAATTTCATACACCTGACTCACAATCGTGGTATCATCCTCCAGCGAAAGATGATATACTCTTTGACGATAAGGTTTGTCCTGCGCATTGGCGATGGACTGCTCTACATAGAGCCAGTAGCCGTCTTTACTTTTCTTCCAAATCGGCACCATCCGCAGCATGACATGGAAAAAAGCGGAATCAGCTGTGGCCTGCGCGCCGCTGCTGAATTCACCGGCCATATATCCGTACAGGGTCTTTAGATCTTTTGATTTCACAGGTAATGACTGCGACGATAAAACCTGCGCGATGAAGAGGATGGGAAGAAGGAGGTTGAATTTCAATCTATGTGAATTGTGAGCTGTGAATTGTGAGATTTCGTGAGACGTGAGGCGTGAGGCGAAAATCGTGAGTTGTGAATTGTGAGTTGTGAGTGAAGATAATTTCGTGAGGCGTGAGACGTGAGGCGAACAAAATAAATTTTGTGTAGAGACGCGATTAATCGCGTCTCTACACAAAATTTATTTTAATATCTCGGATCAAACATATACTCCTTGATGCTTTGCTTCAGATCAGCAGGCCTTTCTGCTCTGGCAATACCTTCATCAAAAACTCTTTCGGCTACAGCAGTGGCTATCTCCCAGGATATCTTGCGGATATCCCGGAGTGGTGGATATAATGAACCTCTGTCGATATCTTCCTGGCTTACGATATGTGCTAGTGTTCGTGCAGCGGTAAGGAATATTTCATCCTTGATAAATTTAGCCTTTGAAACTACGGCGCCCAGGCCAACACCAGGGAATATATATGCATTGTTTCCCTGTCCGGGCTTAAATACTTTTCCGTAGAGCGAGACTGCCTTGAAAGGACTACCGCTCGCATAGACTGCCTTGCCTTTGCTCCATTCATAGGCTTGCTCAGCAGTGCATTCAGCTTTATCCGTCGGATTGGATAAGGCAAAGATGACCGGCCGCTCATTGAATGCACTCATGAGTTCAATAGACTCTTTTGTAAAAGATCCTCCCTTGGCGGTCGCACCGATCAATGCATGAGGCTGAATGAATTCAATCGCATCATGAAAATCAAGAAACTCCACATCATGTGCATAGGGCACTTTATGCTCAGCAAGATCTTTACGACTGGAAACCACAAGACCTGTACCATCAACAAACCAAAGACGCTCATAGGCTTCTTTTGTAGTGAGGCCTTCTGCTTCAAATGCCCTGACTAACAAATCAGCAATGCCCGTGCCCGCAGATCCAGCTCCGAGAAACATGATCCGCATGTCCTTGTATGGTCGTCCTGTGATCCGCGAAGAAGCATAAAGACCTGCTAATACTACTGAAGCTGTACCTTGAATATCATCATTGAAACACAAAACCTTGTGCTTATACTCATTGAGCAGCCCATACGCATTGAGTGTAATGAAATCTTCAAACTGGATCAATGCATTGGGGAATTTTTGTTGTACGGCCATGACAAATTCATCAACAAGTTCATCATACGCCGGGCCTGTCAGGCGGTGGTGCGGATAACCTATGTACAATGGATCATGAAGGAGCTCTTCATTGTTTGTCCCAACATCCAGCATCACCGGCAGGCACTGATCTGGATGGATGCCAGCGCATGCACAATACAAAGCAAGCTTGCCGATAGGAATCCCCATTCCGTTAGCGCCAAGATCCCCAAGTCCCAGGATACGCTGTCCATCGGTGACCACGATGACGCGAACGTCCTTTCTGGGCCAGTTATCCAGGATGTCCGCAATGATGCCTTTGTCTTCGGGCGAGATGTAAAAACCCTGCGTATGCCTGAATATGTGGGAGAACTCTTTACAAGCCTGCCCTACGGTAGGTGTATAGATGATTGGCATGATCTGCTCGATGTGCTCTACCACCAGCCTGAAAAAGAGCCTTTCATTCCTGTCCTGCAGGCCTGAGAGCAAGATATACTTTTCAATATCTGAGTCCTTTCGACTCAGGTTTTCCATGATCCGCTGGATCTGGATATCCTGGTTAGAGACAGCATAGGGCAATAACCCTCTGAGGCCCAAGGCATCACGCTCTTCACGAGTGAAGGCTGTGGATTTATTTAACGCATTATTATGCAAGAGTTCGATATTTCTTTCCTGTGATGACATGATCGATATAGATGACGTCTGTGAGCCTGCAAAATTAACCTGAATTTCCTTACAAGCCGCACAGGCAACTACGTATGAGGGTGATAGTTGTCATCCCCGGACTTGATATCTGTCATAACAAAGCTCAATATGACGCCCGAAATAAAGAAATCAGGAGGTTTTAAGTGGTTTGGATTCATCCTGATAATTCTTCATCTTTACTTGTCCAATAAGCAGATGCTGGCCATCATCCATTTATTCTACTCACTATACTTAGCTCTGCCTGGACCACCATTTTTACTAAATAAAAAAACTTAACCCTGATGAGTACAACACTCCTGATTTTGCTAGCCTTTGTACCGGGATTGCTGATAGCCCTCTTTATCTACCTCCGCGACATGCGTGAGCCCGAACCATACAGCTTGCTGTTGATGAGTGTGCTTTTTGGGGCTGTTGCGTTTTTTCTTTCACGTGGGATCGGGTTTCTATTACACAACTTTGTCTACATCGACAATGAAGATGTCGTCCATCAAATGATTGCAGCATTCCTCTTTGTCGGACTGCTGAGTGAAGGCTTTAAGTTTCTCCTCCTTCGCGGTGTAACTTATTATTATAAAAATTTCAATCAACCCTTTGATGGCATTGTCTATGCTGTCATGGTTGGTGTTGGCTATGCAACTGCGGAAAATATTCTGGCGGTAATTAATGGAGATGCTGATACTGCCATGTTGAGAATGATTACCACTGTTCCTGCCAATGCTGTATTTGCGGTGATCATGGGATTCTTTCTTGGTGAAGCAAAACTGTTTAAATCTAAAACGGTGCTTTATTCTTTGCTGGGACTTTTACTGGCGGCTCTTGCGCATGGATACTATGATTATTTTATGCAGTTGATGTTTGTAAAAGGGCTGTGGATACAGGCGGGTATTTCTCTGGTGATCGTGATTGTGCTTACGCAGCTTGCGTTGAAGTATAGGAAAGACCTGGAAGTTAGCAACTAGCAGTTAGAAGTTAGCAACTAGCAGTTAGAAGTTAGCAGTTTAAGAAGCAATAGTCTCTTATGTTAACCTAGCTAAAACTGATTACAGATTACTGATGACTGAATACAAAGTCATTGATCAGAGCAATGACTTAGGTCTTGGATTTCGGAGTACAAAGTATACCACGATACTGCAGGCTATTCCGAAAAAGCACCATACGGAAATCAGGCTGGGCTGGAAGAAAATGCGGGCGACGAGATAGCCGGCCAGGAGTATACCTCCGATGAATTTAATTCGAATGTCAGTTGAAATCATGGGAGTGCCAACTGTGGCTGCGAGATAAAAACCGGCGGCGATTGGAATCAGCGTCCGCGGAAATTCTATATCATAAAACACATGATGGCTGATGATTTTGACCTCCATACTGAAGCTCATCAGACAATACAGGAAATAAGCGGCAATGATAATCCCGGGAATCTGGAGTAGCCGTATAAATTTTCGACGTGACACATCTTTTTCGATGCGTTGAAATGCGAGGGGGAACAACAATGGCCATACCATCTGGGCAATGGCTAAAAATCCATATGCGGCTGGATATTGAAGTGCAGACCATTCGCTATGCGTCGCGGAAAGCCATACAACGCCTTCAAAAAACTGCTGGACACCAAAAATCAAAGGGATACTGGCAAAAGGGTATTGTGCAGATTCCTTGACTTGCTTTAAGGAGGCAACACCTATACCTGTGAGGACAATACTAGCACCAAAACTTGCCGTGGCAGAGAAACACATAGAGGATCTTTTGAAATAACCTCCAACAATACTGATTTCTCCCCGAAGTGCAAAGAATTGAATACAATTGATGACACAATCCTCACCCATTTTTTGAAAACAGGGCTAGACACTCAACACCTCAATGCATAAAAGTGATTTCTCCATTATCAAGATTGTATAAGGCTCCAACGATCTTGACTTCTCCCTTTTCAGCCAGATGCCTGAGGATAGGCTCTGATGACTGCAGCAACTTGACCCCATGTTTCATATTGGCTTGAACTGCAGAATCCAGAGACATGTTATCGGTCATTTCGAGGGCTTGCTCCTCTTCTTCATTCTCGATATAGGCCACGATGCTCATGATATGGTCTGATGAGATCTCACCATCCCTGTGGCCGAGATATGCTTTGAGAGCACCACATTCTTCATGCCCCAGCACAACCACCAGTTTACACCCCAGATGTTCGACAGCGTATTCAATACTGCCTAGCTCGTAATCTCCGATGACATTACCGGCAGTCCGCACGGAGAAAATATCACCGAGGCCCTGGTCAAAAATCAATTCAGGTGGCACACGGGAGTCAGAGCAACTCACCACCACGGTATGGGGATCCTGACCCTTCTTCAAATCCCTCAAGCGCTTAAGGGTCTCGTGAGGGTGGACAGGGTGCCCTGACATAAATCTTTGATTTCCTGCCTTGAGGGCTTCGAGGGGGGGCAATGCCTCTTCGTATCTGGATTGGCAACTCATCAAAGTGGCCAATACGAGGGCTAAACCAAGTAGCATTTTCATGATCTTCCTTACTGTTGCATTTGCCTCCCGCAGGTGACAAAGCACCTTTAACGTTCCGGATCAAACGATTATATCAACAGTCAATAATCAGTTTGACCGGAACGTTACAAAGATACACTCACTTGGACATCAAATGAAATGCAAATTTAATTTTGAGCCCGGAGTGCCAACAATATGTCCTCACCCAACGGAATCGTAAAACATCCCAGTTGCATTTAAATAATGTCCTTCAATTCCTGCATCAACAATCCACCACTTTATAACTACATCACAAACTAGTTGGACAGAATTACCTTCAATGCCTTTTCCTTTTCAGCATTTCCAAAGGTTTCATAAGCTTCCATAATCTGGTCCAGTCTGAAACGGTGGGTGATCAGTTTCTGTGGATCCAGTTTTTTGGACTGTACTGTCTTAAACAGCATCGGTGTTGTGACTGTGTCTACAAGTCGGGTCCTGATCGTGATGTTGTGAGCCCATAAGGTTTCGAGATGCAGCGTTACACTTTTTCCATGAACGCCAATATTGGCGATATGTCCCCCTGCGCCAACGATGAGCTGACACAACTCAAACGTAGCCGGAATGCCGACTGCTTCAATCGCCACATCCACACCTTTATTGTTTGTCATCTTCATGATAGCTTCGACGGCTTTACCATCCTTGCTATTGATGACTTGCGTAGCCCCAAATGTCTTTGACACTTCCAGTCGGTTATCATCCAGGTCAATCATGATGATCTCGGATGGTGAATAGAACTGGGCAGTCAATAATGCTGCAAGGCCTATCGGACCAGAACCAACAATCGCAACCGTATCACCTGGCTTAACCTCTCCGTTGAGAACGCCACATTCAAAACCGGTGGGTAAAATATCACTCAGCATAACCAGGGCTTCTTCATCGGAGCCGGCAGGTATTGGATACATACTATTGTCAGCATAAGGAATCCGTACATATTCGGCCTGGGTACCATCAATGAGGTTACCTAAAATCCATCCGCCCTTTTCGCAATGTGAATACATGGCTTTTCTACAATACTCGCATTTGCCGCAAGAGGTAATACAGGAGATCAAAACATGGTCGCCTTTCTTGAAGGTGCTCACTGCGCTACCTACTTCCTCAATAATACCAACACCTTCGTGTCCGATGATCCTGCCATCAGTCACAGTAGGAACATCCCCTTTCATAATGTGCAGATCCGTACCACAGATGGTGGTCTTTAATATTTTAACAATCGCATCGGTAGGTTCCTTGATGACTGGCATAGGCTTGTCCTCCCAGGCTTTCTTTCCTGGACCGTGATATACCAGTGCTTTCATCATCTTGCCCTTGCTGCCGTTTCCGGTAACAGGCGTATTCTTTTCGGCTATTTTAACCGGAGATATTATCGTTGTCATTGCTATTTAGGTTTAAGCGTGATAGATTATCACATCCTAAAATTAGGCCTGCCAGCGTTATGGAATGTTATATAATTCATTGAAAAGGTTACATAACTTAACATTTGAATATGTCTAAACAAGGAAAAAAGTGGAAATTTCTGCAAATGCTGGCAAATCTGATGATTCCATGATTGTAACTAAGAGATGTCCATGATCGTCACAATAGTATCCGTAGTTAAACTTTTAAATACATAAAAAAGGGTGTCCATTTCACTGCTGTCCTGAAAATCATGTACTTCATTTTCAGGCAATACACTTTCCCACAGATCATCGGCGTCAACATCATCTTCAAGTCCGTGATAAAATGAATCCTTAAAAAGCTCTTCGCCTGATCCTGTAGTAGCCAATCTCTCATAAAGTGGCTGAGAGCCATATCCAATAAACCTGCAATAATCACCATCTGCGCAAGGCCATTCCCAGTCCTGCCAGGTAATCAATGGTGGTGTAGTCCTTTCAAGCAATGATGTCTTCTGGAGAGTTAACTGCTCTATTTCAGCACTGCTCATATCCGGGTGTATTTCCTTGAGTTGTCGCCTGAGTCCATCAATGTCTCCATTACAAGTAAAAGAATCTATCTCCAATAATCTACCGGCTGCCAGGCACCCTGGGCATATAGCGTTGATCTTGTCCTCACCATAAAAGGATTCAGCATCAAAACAGGCTTTTTCCTCTTTACAAAAATGACAAGTTGCGATATGCTCTTGCAGGCCGGTATACAATTCAGGATTTTCGAAATAGGTAAAGTTCATAGGGTTATGGGGTTTAGTCTATGTAATATAAGTCCCTAATTTAAATAGTATAGCCCATATACCAGAGCTTTAACGAGGGCCGGAGCGCTCAGCACAAGGGACGAGGCCAAATGACGTTTGAGGAGGGCGGAGCACGGAGAGCGACGAGGGCGGAGCACACGGAGCAATGTCCTCGGGGGCATCTAAAATCACAGGGCGACGGAGGGCAGGCACACGGAGAAAATTCATTCTACATCTACACTTTCTTATTCTCTCACTCTCTTACTCTCTTACACCTGCACGGTAAAGCTTCCCATGCGCATACCAACGCCATGAAGCTTGTTGGATTCGACATCCAGGGTGGCAAGGGCAGGCCACACGTACAAAGGGTCTCCGCCGGTTTCGTTAAATGTGTCAAAAGGAATAAGCGTAAGAAATTCCTCATGCAGCAGGATGATCACGTATCGTTCATAATAATCCTCTTTGACAATAAGATTTGGCTTTCGAATGAACGTAACAAAATGATGATAGGTCATCCTGGTGGTATGTGCGTGCCTTCCCGGCTCTGTGGCCATGATATCAATAAACTCCTCTAACATAGAGAGCTCCGGATTCACTTCACGAAGATCATACTGCCTGATCAGCAAACCATCTTCATAGCGCCTCCATGCAAAGAGCAAGTGGTTATGAACCATAAGAAAGGTCCCGAAATCAAAATGAAGAGACGGGCTCTGTTTTCCGTTACCAACCTCAGTATCCATTGGCTCCAGGAGGATACTTTCGCTTTCATTCTTGCTTTGCGGCAGGACATGATGAGCCACCCAATGATATGGAGCCAGATCTGAATTAAAGTTGCTCAATTCTATAAAATATGGAAAATGGTATTGGATGGGTGTCATAGGCAATCGGGGTAGTTTAAATATGCTGCTGGCCTGACGCCAACAAATATTGGAGTAAAATTGGAATTCATTCATGCGAATTTGCTAATTTTAATTCAATTGTTCCTGCGAAGAGCAATTGCATGACCCACTCCAACCCGAGACCAATGAACCGTGTGTTGATTACGATTCTGAGTATTAGCATTAGCGTAACCCCATCAGTTGCGTTTGTAAGTTCATTTTCAGCTCCGCTATCAAACATTCTTGCTAAAGCACCTTCGCCACCCCTGCTTGATACCATCCCTATCGCGATTCATGTCATACATACAGGCACTCCCATTGGCTCAGCAGACAATCCATCCGATAGTCTCATCTATGCGCTGATCAACCTCATGAATGACGCGTTTCAACTTGATGGGCCGAACTATGGCGGGGCTGATATCGGCCTTGCATTCCAGCTCGCCAGCCGATCGCCGGATTGTATGACTACTGCAGGTATCAATCGAATGGACGGGAGTAGCATACCGGACTACGCTTCAGGAGGCATAACTACCGATACTTTCTTTAACCCCAATAGCGCTCATGAATTATTCGTAAAAGGTCTCAGCCGCTGGCCGAATACTGACTATCTGAATATATGGATCGTCAATACGATCGACGGCAATCCTACCTGGCCCGGTGGATATGCCTTCCTTCCCGAATACAATTCCGCATTGACCGATGGCATTGTACTACGCGCCAGTGTCGTGAACGGGACGAATAAAACTATCCTACACGAGCTAGGTCACTACTTCAATCTCTTACATACGTTTGGCAATGTATGGGATGCGTGTATACCGGAGACGAACTGCACATCGGATGGTGATCTGATCTGCGATACAGAAAATTGCATGTATGCTTTTGACTGCTCATCGGTCACCAATCCATGCACTGAAGAGGAATGGATCATTGTGGATACCGAACACGAATACACGGTACTCAATAATTATATGGGGTATACAGATTGTCAATGGATGTTTACGGAAGATCAGAAGACCAGAATGCATGATGCTTTAAATACCTTCAGGCCAAGCCTGCTTTCATCACATGCCCTGGATACGACATCATCTGCTGATGTTGTCCCTGCTTGTATCCCCACTGCCGCAAATGGATTGTCGCCCTTTTATGGAATACAACGGGTGGAAATAGGATCGTTAAATGTCTATTCAGGTTCAAGTCTGGCGGACGGATCTTTCTACCTGGATCGCACGTGCAATCAATATCTTGAAGTAGCAGCCGGAGACAGCATCCCAGTGAGAATCACATGCTCCTATGAAAACTGGGCTCAGGTGAAAATATTCATGGATCTCAATAACGATGGTGTGTTTACCTCACCCGGTGAATTAATGATTTCAGGAGATGGAGGCTTTATTGAAGATACGCTTGTTGTGCCCTTACAGATTGATATGTGTGTTCCGCTCAGGTTACGTATAGTAGCGGATCATCCTGCAGCACCACCTCCTACCGCTTGCTTACTCAGCGGAACGCCAGCAGAGGGTGTCGGGCAAATAGAAGACTATGCATTGATCGTTCAGCCAAGATATGTGGAATCTGTGGCCTCAGGTGATTGGGATAATCCGGCTAGTTGGTCATGTAATTGTATTCCCTCTTCAGGTGATTTTGTTTATATCCAGTCAGGCGACACCATAAACATAACACCGCAAATGGGATTGGTGACTTGTGCTGATGTGCATCTAGAACCTGGTGCACTGTTGCAATTGGATGGTGAGATGCATGTGGCCGGAGGATGTTATTAAAGGAATAACGAATATAGAACATTGAATATCGAAGTAAAAATGGGAAGTAAGAAGTGAGAAGTGATTTCAATTTATTGATGTATAACACTTTCTTTAATCCTGTATGCCGATGGTGTAAGTCCGACCTCATTTTTAAAATATCTGTTGAAGGACGCCTTGTTATTGAACCCTGCTTCATAGGCTATCTGAATGATGGTATAATTTGCGTATGCAGGATTCGCCAACATCCTCATGACGTATGCAACCCGATACTTATTGAGTAGTTCAAAAAAATTGACTTTATAATGCTCATTGATGACCTGTGACAACTGATGCCTGTTGATATTGAGATAAGCTGCCAGATCATCCAGCCTTAATTCGTTTTCCTTAAAAACCTGTTCTTCGGTCAGCATGCGTTCAAGTTTCAATTTAATGGCTTCACTGGCTCCTTTCGTTAATGAGGATGATCGGTATTTCTGGACAGAAAAGATCCTTTCGATCGGCTCACTGCTGAAGACCCGCTTTTGCAACAAGCCCATATAAGCGATGACCAGAATGACGAGCCCCATGACGAGGCTGATGGCATAATCCCATTGAGGATTGAAAAATGAGCAATTCACAAGGATGAAATAAGAGAGAAAAGCGAACGAATATATCTTCATCCCGATGGCCAATATCCGGGACCATGTCCTGATATTGGCATCCACCTGCCACTCATTTTGAGTTATGAAGTGAATCAGGATCGTATAAAAAAGAATATGCGCGGTGAGCAGGATAGAGGATGACCCAATGCTCACCAGATCATTCATCCCTTGCATATGAAGGCCTACATCACTTAACAATGCAGGCAAGGTCAACAGGAAAACCACAAATGGAATACTAAAATGAAGCATGACCTCTCTTCGTGTATATTCTTCCTTAAACGACTCCTTGAGATAGAAATATAGGGAAGGACCCACCAGTAAAGTGAAAAAAGGCCACTGGCTGCGCAGGTAGGGAAAATAAATAACATAACCTGTCCAAATGGTTAAATAGGTAACCAAGATCAACACAAACGAAAAAACAAAAAGTGCAAGCCACTTTTCGCCCGCTGAAAACCTTGATTTCCCCAGCATTAAAACCAAACTGATCACCAAACCAATGAAGGCAACCAGCGAAAGAAGAAAAGTCCAGAAAGTAAATTTTGGTTTTAACTCATGCTTTAATGCGATAAACGCATCATTGCTTGCTGCCAGGTGATCAAACTCAAATTGGGATACCATTTTATAGGTAAGGAAGCCTTGTGGCAACGCGAGCAAGCTGGCCATTGCTAAACTATCCTGTTTCCGGGCAGCGTAAATCTTTGCAATCCAAAATGCAGCTCCTCTCCAGAATTGACCTTGATTTTCCCGAAGGCTCATAAAGATAGACAACGCCTTTTGATCCTCTCCGTTCCGATACATGCAGATAGCGGCATTTAATTTCATCCTCTCCGAAGAAAATTCGAGCGAATCCAAACGTGAAGCAAGCGTACTACATTGATTTTTATCAACGGCCTCCTGAAGTTGTGCTTCAGTCAGCGGGCCTGCCTGAGCACCAACCTCCGCCAGGCAGAATGTCAGGAAGAAAAAGATTATGGTTTTCATATGACGGGAATCATTTACCGTTGAACTACTATTTTTTGTACTGATATGGATTGATCCCGGAGCGCTAGTGTAATAAAATAGATACCATTAGATAGATCGGATGCATCCCAGGAAACGCTGTCTTTGATTTGAATCTTTGCGACCACAACCCCTAAGGTATTAGTAACTTCTGCGAAGGGATCCTTTGTATCCATTAAATCAGTGGAAATCTGAAATACTACTCCCGTGCCTGGAGTCAATATGTTGCGATTCTTAAACATGGGTGGGCTGCCAATGCCTGAGGAAATGGGATCTTGCCTTAAAACAACTGCATTAGGAGTGAGTAGTCCGAGAGAACCCGAAGGAATAATTGTATTCACGAGTTCACCAGCTGAATTGTAACTACCAACAGAAGAGGTGCCACCAATGCCTAAAAGAAGGTTGCCATCTGGTAAAAAACCGACGCCTTCACATTGGGGTACATTGGATATAAACACGCCTTTAAACGATCCGTTATTGTCCCAACGTTTAACTGAACCAGCATTATAATCATTGACTAAAAGATCTCCTTCTTCATCAAACCAGATATTCGTCGGTCCGGCAAGATTGGAAGATATAAACTTGCCCAGGTCTGCTCCTGTCGGGCTAAATTTTCGTACATATCTTTCATCATAGGAAGATACGTAGAGATTACCCTGCTTATCCCAATCGAGACCAATGCTGGCAGAAACACCAACTGATGTGAACTGATCGACGAAGGTGCCATCGGTGCGATACCTCCAAACTTTGCCATTACCAGACCATTGCAGTACATAAAGTAACCCATCCGTCCCAATTTTCATGCGGGTCGGGCCACCAATGCCGGTTGCAAACTGGTCAATATAAGTACCGGTCGATGCATCAAATCTCAGGATTTCACCGGTATTGAGATTGGAGATCAACACGACATTATCAGGTTCAAGAAAAAGAATGTCTTGCGGCCAGGCAAGATGGTCTGTGATAAAAACTTCACCATTCTCTCCATTGGCATCAAATTTCAGGATTTGCCATGGAGGCAGATTGAAATTACCTGCATCGCTTACATACATGCTGAGGTTCTGTGACCTAACGGAACCTGGTGACCAAATAGCCATAAAGCCAGCCAGCCAAAATACTTTGTTTGTCATGATTCAAGTTTTTTTAGTGAACAATGACAAAAAAACGCTGATAACAGGCCGCCATGGTCTCGAATTATAGAGATTTACCAATCAGCCTATCATAATGGACCTAACATTCCGAAAAAGCCACATACCAGAAAGGCGTTAACTGGCAAGTTTCAATTGAAACTATAATGGCATTAAACCCCATTTATAAATACTGGCTTCAAAACAATAAATAATTAAGCTTAAATTAGGCTTCAAATAAACTCCGACGACCATGAAATTTTTATTATTCATCCTGGCGCTTCTGTCCTCACCTTTGGTGCCGGTAGCCCAAACCGCTGAGGAAATCTTAAATCAAACCGAAACTACCTATCGAAATCTGCGCAATTATGTTGATCAAGGCACAGTAGTACCTGAATACAGATCAATGCCTGTTCCAATGGATACTACAACCTACACTATTGCCATGGACAGGAAAGGAAATGTCTCCTATAAATTAATCAAAACACTGGCCGGCAGGACTAGTGGAGCATTATTTGAAAAGACAGCAAAGGATTCTCTTGGGGTATATACTAGGCTTGGCAGAGAAGATGCCCCATTCGCCTGCAAAATTGAGGAAGCACATCCAAGACTTATGGGCACCGGTGGTAGCATGTTTTACCTGGTTGGATCAATGTTTTACGAGAACACCCGATCAGACAGTCAATCTCCCACTTCGATGATTCAAAACTATGATACCGCCAAAAGACTTGATGATACAACCATCCATGATGAAGTGTGCTATGTCATCAAAACAAGGAAGACTACTATCATCTCCCAGGAACTTGTTGACCAACTGAATTTTAAAAGAGACTCAACGCAAGGCTTACTTACATTGCCTCCCGAACAAAGAGGTGGACCAAGAGAAGTAGCCGGACCAAAAGTCTCCGAACATAAATACTATATCAGGCAAAGTGATCACATGGTCATTCGTGAAGAAAGCTATCATTTCAAGGATGGAGTTGAAATGCCATGGTCCAAATCAACCTTAGTTTTACATCCGATGTATAATGTCAAGGGTTTTAAACAACACCTAAGGGAATAACGAATAATGAATATCGAACAGGGAATATCGAAGTAAGAAGTGACTAGTCGCATATCTACTAAAGCAATCCGTCCATCTCCTTCTTTACCTTTTTCAACCGCAGCTCATCAATGTCTGCTTCCATCTTGGTTTCCTTCATGCCCACGCGGATGAATCCGAAGAGGCTCATGTACACATTGGCCATCCAAACCAGTGCGAAACCGCTGATCAGGTAGCCTCGCCAGTCGTCAATTAATAATTTATATCCGGTCAGGATCAATGCACCGATGGTCACATAATGACTAAAGCAATACTCGCAGGTAAAGAGGTAGAAGAACTTGCGCACAGCCAATGAACCGGAGTTTTTGGCCCTGCCCGAGCAATACTCACGTGGCTCGCGAAATAACTCCTCATGCGTTACGGTCCAGGCGATGCTGGCTATTGGGACTGCCAGGATGAAGAGCCAGGCTACTTGTTCGGAAATGGGTGGCATAGGAAGTGGTTGTTTCGGTTGATAGATATAAAGTTAATTATTTTGAACTATGCCACAGGGTGATGTATTGGCTTTGTTGGTGTGGGGGGGGGGGTAGGTATGAAGTCGGGTGGGGGGGGCCCCACGGGGTATATATTTGTTTGTTGGCGCGCGGGGGGGGGGGTAAGTGAGGTGTTTTGGTTGGGGCGGGGTCGAGCGTCACAAAACTCCGTTTTGCTAATAAACACAAGTACACAATTACGCAAAACCGAGTTTTGCTGACACTTGAACGTAGCTGCAACCTACGCTCAACATGTATCATGTATTATGTTTTTGTTTTTGATTGTTCGGCGTTAGGCTAAGCCTACGTCGTGGTGTCAGCAAAACTCCGTTTTGCATCACATAACGATAGAAAAATCCATTACATCAATTTCAATGCTTGCAGGCATACCAAGATAATTCCTCAGACTACTACATAGCCACTCTTCAGGCTTTTCTACCCATCCTGCACGCACCGGATTTAGATGGATATATATCAACTTCTGGAGAAAGAAGTCCTGGGTATATATAACCTCTGCATGGTTCTCATGTGTCCAAAACTGATGTTGACTACTTCGGACATTGCTCCTGGCTTTAAATTCAAAACGTTTGAGCATCCAATCCATCCGGCTTTCATGGACCAAGGGTATCGTTGTGATAATCTTTGTCGCAGTGAATCGTTTAAAATCCCTAATCAAATTGGGTAAATCACCATTTTTTGCACTTAGAATTGCATGCACATGATTTGTCATGATGACATATGCCCAGATTTGCAAACCCTTGTGCTTTCTGCAATAATCCAAACTATCCAAAACAATATCCCTGTAAACTTTTCGAGAGAAAATATCTACCCAATCCACAACCTGAAATGTCAGGAAATAGGGATATGAAGGTGCCTGGATTTTATAACCTGTTGTCATGATGGAAAGATATTCCATGCAGTATTATTAATCGTTTGGCTTACGTAAATAAACGTAAGTATACGTATACGCAAAACCGAGTTTTGCTGACACTCGAACGTAGCTGCATCCTACGCTCAACATGTATCATGTATCATGTATTTGATTTTGTTTTTAAATGTTCGGCGTAGGTTAAGTCTACGTCGTGGTGTCTTCAAAACTCCGTTTTGTAATAATACGCACCTATGTGCGTTTCGCCCCGACGCTGCAAGCAACGCTCAACCTTTAATTTTTATATAAAACTGTTGGCATCCGTACGGACGTCGTGGTGCCGGTAAAATGTCATCTAATTTCCAATTGAAAATATTTTACAAGGACTATTCAACATTTTTAAAAGTGTCATGTTTCCCGTACTTAGCTTTTTATAAAGCCTACGATGGACCAGACTAACCAACTTTCCTTTCGCTCAGTTGCAAAGAAGTCTCTTCTGCTATTGATCATTTGGATTTGTATGTTGCCCTCCGGCAAGGCACAGAACCTTGTACCCAATCCCAGCTTTGAAGATTTTACAACTTGTCCTACTACGCTTGGCACAGGCGGTCCACTGCAATGTATTCCCTGGATCGGGATCAATTCTGCTGATTATTTCAATGTTTGTGGTGGATTTCTAATCGGAGTGCCTATTAACATACTTGGCTATCAGGAGGCCAGGACCGGTGCGGCCTATGCCGGCATCTTCCATAAAATTAACGGTGGCTTGCCCGAACAAAGGGAATACCTTCAGGCACCCTTACTGGAACCTTTGGAGGCTGATGTGTGCTATGAGGCAGGCTACTGGATCAATCTCGGGGATACAGGATGCGGAGTCAATCAAACCGGAGTGCTGTTTACTCAAGGTCCTGAGCCTAACCCTTTTGAGATGACTCCTTCATTGGATGCCGGTGGCCCTTTCTATACAGACAAAGTCAATTGGCAATACATATCCGGATACTTTTTAGCCGCTGGCGGTGAAGATCACATTACGATAGGTAATTTCTATAATGACGCAGACACGGATTTTGATCCTCCTTGCGATGATTTCGTAGTATCCGCCTACTATTATATTGAAGATGTACTCGTCGAAGAATCAGCAGTCCAGCAACTTGTGATAGACCTCGGACCAGACGCAGTCGCCTGCGATTCCTTTGTCATCGACCCCGGCAATCCTGACTACACGTATATGTGGAGCGATGGAAGCTCAGGCCCCACCCTTACCGTGTACACTTCTGGCACCTACAGTGTGACGGTCTCCTATGCGTGCTTCATGACGGATGATGAAATCGAAGTGACCATCCCGCCTGCTGCTGTAGTCGATATCGGCCCACCCACGATTGATCTGTGTGCAGGAGATAGTTATGATATCGCTCTTGATCCTACTTTAGAAGTCTATACCTGGCAGGATGGTTCAACAGGTCCTGATTACAGCATCACCACCGGAGGCACCTATTCAGTGACGCTGGACAATGGTTGTTCGACAGCAAGCGATGCCATCATTGTCAATCAGCTATTTGCTCCGCCACCATTCACGTTAGGTGCGGACACTTATCTGTGTGAGGGTGCAACCATCGTTTACGACTTTGATCCATCACTGGGAAATTTTATCTGGCAGGATGGATCGACTGACCCCGGCTATACAATTAACACCGGGGGCATCTATGCGCTTACGATCAGCAATGCGTGCGGAGAACAATCTGCTGCCATTGAGATTACTCTACTGGAGCCTCCTACTATTGATCTCGGGCCTGATACTGTGGAACTTTGCGAAGGCGACTTTATTGAATATTTCCTCGATCCTGACATTCCCGATTATCTCTGGGAGGATGGCACTACCGGACCGGACTATATTATCTCCATCGGTGGTCTTTATAGTGTCACGGCGACCAATGTATGCGGCATGGATTCGGACACCATTATGGTCACCCAGATTGATGTGCCTGAAGTAAACCTGGGCCCTGATTTAAATCTTTGCCCAGGTGACTCGATTGTACTTGATCTGTCTGGAATCGATGGAAATTTAATATGGCAGGATGGTTCCACTTCAAGTCAATATACGGTTATGACTCAGGGCACCTATTCGGTCACTATAAGCAATACATGCGGCTCGGATGCGGATACAATATTGGTCACTTCAACGTCCCTTGTGACTCAGCCTGATCTAGGCCCTGATGTAAGTCTTTGCTCCAATCAATCCTTTACACTACATCCCAATGCACAAGGTGGAGCGTACCTCTGGTCTGACATGAGCACGGCTGATACCTTATTGGTTACATCACCAGGCACTTACTATGTTGAAGTGTCGAATGCTTGCAATGAGCTATCCGACACCATCATCGTCAGCATTAACAACAATCCGCCTGTTGTGCAGCTGCCCGCTGATTTTGCATTATGTGCTGGTGATACTGTCATCCTGGATGCGGGTGTTGTCGGAGTCGGTTATGCCTGGAGTGATGGTTCGATGCTTCAGCAACTCTCAGTGACTGCGCCGGGAGTTTATGCTATAACGATTTCAAACACTTGCGGCTCAAGTGCTGATACGGTTGTGATTTCATCAGGTGTTGCTTCTCCTTCCGTACAGTTGGGTATAGATACCTCCATATGTGCCGGAGACACCATAGTCCTACAACCTGTATACGCCAATGTTGATACCTGGCTATGGCAGGATGGCTCAACCGGATCCCAATTGACGGTTACAAATGCAGGAACTATCAATGTGGCAGTGACAAATTCATGTGCTACTGAATATGATACGATCGTCGTTGCATTTTTACCTCCGATACCAATCCTTGATCTGGGACCTGATACATCGATCTGTCCGGGCGCATCATTGAGCCTCTCTATCGGAATACCCGATGTAATTATCCTTTGGTCAAATGGATCGAGTGATACCTCAATCGTAATTGCGGATAGCACGGAGGTATTTGCTATCATATCCAATCAATGTGGCCAGTCAATAGACTCCCTTTCTGTTTTTCTTTTGCCGGAAACACCAATACTAAATCTGGGGCCGGATCAAAACATTTGCCCTGGTGAAATCTTCATACTCACACCTGATATTCCAGACGTCACGTACTTATGGCACGACGGGTCGACATTGCCATCTTTTGAAACCATGCAAGGCGATACGATCAGCCTGACCATCACGGGCGTATGTGGCACCTCATCAGATACATTGATACTTACTGAGAGTACACAAGGTCCGCAAGTAAATCTGGGACCAGACATCTTGGCCTGTGACGGCGAAACAATAACTATTGAATCAGGCATATCAGGTGTCCAATATCTATGGCAGGATGGATCCACCCTTGATCAATTTGTGACGACACAAAGCGGTATATATTCCATCAGTGTGAGTAATGCATGTGGAAATGATCAGGATACCATCGAAGTGCTGTTTGAAATAAATCCACCCGCCCAAAACCTGGGCCCAGATTCAATCTTGTGTGATGGCGAGGAATTGATTTTAACAGCGACATCTATTGCCGGCATATCCCTTCTCTGGCAAGATGGCAGCACGGATGAAACCTATACCGTCACTTCTCCCGGTGGACTTTATGTGCTGACGGGATCCAACAGATGTGGGGAACAAACAGATAGTGTTAGAATATCATTCATCAATGGTCCGCCGCCCGTTGATCTGGGACCTGACACGACGCTCTGTGAAGGTAATTCACTTCTGGTATCGGTATCCCCAGGCGCATATGATATCATTTGGCAGGATGGCAATACCATTCCTGAATTTATTATTTCACAGACAGGCGTATATTCTATTCAACTTTCTAATGCTTGCGGATTTGAGACCGATAGTATCCGGGTGCTTGTCGATACCAATGTGATACGACTCAATCTCGCGCCACAACTACTCTGGTGTCCTGGTGATAATTTTATACTTGATGCAACACAACCTTTTGAGGCAACTTATCTATGGAGCAATGGGTCTGTCAATCCTTCGATAGCAGTTTCAGCACCTGGCCAATATCTAGTTGAAGTAAATTCGTACTGCGGCCAGGGCACCTCACAAACAGACATAATACCACAGGATGTCTGCTCGCCTTCCCCCGTATTTTATCTCCCCAATGTCTTTGCACCCGATGGCAATGGAGTGAATGATAAATTTACATTGTTCACCAATCTTCCGGAAAATATACTTGGAATCTATGGTGAAATCTTTGATCGCTGGGGCAATCTTGTGTTTGCATCCAGTGTCATTCCTTTTGAATGGGAAGGCACCTTCAATGGAGAACCAATGAATCCGGGAGTCTATGTCTACATGCTACGGGTGACTTATCTCGACAATGGTGAAACGCAGATAAAAAACTTCTCAGGAGATGTGACGCTGGTGAGATAAAAGCTTTTTTGCTTGCTCGGCTTTCAAGCCCGGCATGTCAGACACAACAAGGTTATGCTGACACTCGAACGTAGCTGCAACCAACGCTCAACATGTTACATGATACATCTATTGCAACACCACACGTTTCATACTCCTCACCCCATCTTTCAGGATATGCATCACATACATACCAGAAGGCAAGCCGGATAAATCCACTTCAGCATTGTTGATCACCGCGTCATCTCCATAAACCTGGGTGCCTGTCAATGAAAATATCCTGACGCCGACGGCCCCTTCCGCATTACTGGTCCAGCTCAAATTAAACTTACCGGATGTAGGATTTGGCAAGACACTGATCGAAGGATCATCATTGATGTCCTTGACGCCGGTAAAGATCAATACATCAAAATAAAATGTATCGGCATCACAACCATTGGTAGCAATAACATTGCCATTGAAAAAACCATCCTGATAATTGTGAATTGGATTCGCTTCTGAACTAAACTCACCATCTCCAAACGACCAGGTAAACGATGATGCATTGAGTGACAGGTTAGTGAAAGCGACATCATCCGAAATAATCTCCCAGGTAGCTTGTGCATCCACTTCAGGAATACCAGTTCCCGTGATCGTATCGGTGCTGCCCTGGCTAAGATTGTAATAGGTACCGCTTGGTGATTGCTGTAATTTGACAGCCCTAACCATATACGTAAGCAATCCGGTATCTGCTACACAATCATGTGTATATGCAATATCAGGATGTGGTATTTCATTCAACAATACAAATTCTGAATCCTCCTCCCCTTTGAAGTACACGTGGTATCCAAGTACCGGCTCCGGTGAAGGGGACCAGGTCAGTTGATTATAGGGCCCGATATCAGTCACCGAAACATTACTGGCCGGCGCGACTACATCATTACGTAAGGTAGGATCTCCCATCAATGCGATGTGTACGAAGCGCGCACCATAGCTGAAGAAATAGAGACTGTTATTGTTTTGGGTAAGGCGTGTACTATACCCAATATTTTCTCCAAGCCCCATGTGATGGAGTATCCAATGTGGCCTGCCACTCCAGGCATTGGTCAGCGTTGTTCCCTGGGCCAGTGGTGCACGAAGGAAATTGTCCTGTGAATCCCAATCCCCAAAATAACTACCAAATAATAACGAAAACACACTCTTTAGATTAGAGTTGGCAAAATCTCCTGTACTACCTATGCCCCCGGCACCCTGATACCAGCCACCGCCACAACCATAGGCCCACAGATAGCTGCTATCAGCTGTAGTGGCGAAATAATCATCGGATTTTACATTCTCCGGTCCAACAAGAGGTCCAAAATTTTTATACCCACTCGCCGCGAATGCTTCCGTGCCAAAGAAACCAAAATTATCATCCACGACGCCACGACGAGCAGCACTAAATTGCTTGTGCCTGTATGCATGATCTTTATCAAGGTAATTTCTCAACAACTCTTGCTCAGAGGTGGCAAACGCAGGCATGTTAGCAAAATCCACACGGCCGATTTGTAATTCGAGTTCGGTAGGTATGGTGCTCTGATCAAACTTACCATCTTCGGGTCTATTCTGATGTCTCGCCTGTGAACCCTCTACGGCAACACTCACCGAATTGTCTGTCCAGGTACCATTCATTTCTGCGTAGTACACATCCGCGGGCCATGCACCTTCATGTTCAGGATGGCCATCAGGATATAACCGGCCACTATAGGGAACCGGTATGCGGCCTAAAAGAAATACTGCTTTTGTATTTGGTTTATCAAGATTGTATGTACCTACTATCAACGCTTTGACAGAAGGCACCGTCGCCGTTCTCGATACATTGTGCTGAACTACTCTCCAGCCATCTCCCGCGAGATCAGCTTTGAACCGTTCGATTTCAAAGGCAAGTGAATCGACCATCGTATCGTCGACCACCAGGATAAGAATACCTCTTGAATGTACTGCAGGCACTTCGATGCCGGCATTGATATATCCATAGCCGGTGTAGTTGGCTGCTTGACGCGTCAAACGATATTCATAGGAGACACCTGCATTGACCGTGCTGTCAATAAACTGGGTTGCAGTACCATCAAATGATCCTATGACTGCTCCCCATGAAGTACCTGTTTTCAATTTGCGATTGACTTGGTATTGTGTTGCCCCGGCGTTGGCTAACCAGTTGAGCGTGATCCTCGGAGGATTCGCTTGTACGGATGCACTGACTTCGACACTGGCATCCTGGCAGGTCTGGGCATAGCTGTTTGAAAAGCTTATGATGCTTATGAAGCTTATAAAGCTTATGAGGCCAAAGGGGCTAAAACGGCTCTGGCGGAAGGGCAGAACGGCGGAAGGGCAGAAGGGTGCAAGTATGTGTTGGCTCATAATGTCTATGATTGTAAATAGTCAGTGATATTTAATTTTACTTTTTATTCGACGGTTATGGTTGTCGTAGCTTTATTTAATTCGCTGGCCGAGGCGGTCACCTTGATGGTTCCCCTGTCGGATGCTGATCGTAAAATTAGCATAGCTTTTCCATAAAACAACTTTACCTGGTTAGATTGAAATGGTTCCATGGATTGTGGATTGCCATTTCCGACACCGGCGATAGTGCCTTTTCCGTCAATGGTTAACTCTACCAGATGATCTGCGAGTGGACATAGGTTTCCATTAAGATCGAGGGCTTCGATAGTGACATAGGCGAGATCCATTCCACCACTTTGGATGGCCTTACGATCAGTGGTTAACTTCAAGGTATAAGGTTTTCCCGCAGTGATCATGACGGCCTCTCCAATTTGTTCACCTTCTTTGTAAGCGATGGCTTTCAGCTCTCCTGGCTCATAGGTGACATCGGTCCACATCAACCTGAACCTTTCAGTTGATTTTGCCGACCCAGGATTTTTGCATTGCTTGCCGAGCGAACGGCCATTCAGAAATAGCTCAGCACAATCCCCATTGGTATACACCATGACAGGAATCGCCTTTCCTTCCATTCCGGACCAGTTCCAGTGTGGCAAAATATGAATTGTCGTTTCTTCAGGTTTCCAATAACTCTTGTAGAGGTAATACCTATCCTTTGGGATACCTACCAGATCGAATATGCCGAAGTAAGAACTCACAGAAGCATCTTTGTCTGTCATCCCGAGCTTCTTGACTGCCTGATTGTCGTATGGTGTGGGCTCTCCCAGATAATCAAAGCCGGTCCAGACAAATTCACCCGCTACATATGCTTCATCTTGTTGCCACATAAAATCATCATCCGCAATCTCTGCCCAGTCTGGCGCATTGAGATCGTAAGAACTGACTTGAAGTGACTTTGTAAAATCCGTTTTCTTATCAGGTAAAGGCAATTCATAAAATCCACGTGTACTAACTGTAGATGCCGATTCGGAAATAATTACTGCCTTATTGGGTTCCAACTGACGTGCCAGGTCATAGCGGCGACCATAGTTCCAACTGTGCACATCATAATAATCGAAATGGCGGAGGCTGGCACTGTTACGGCTGTCACATACGAGCGTCGTGGGACGGGTGCGATCACAGCGCAACACTTCATTGATCATCGTATTGAGCTTTGCAAAGCCACCATTCTTATTCCATTGCACATCACCGATCTCATTGCCTACGCTCCAGAGGAAAACAGATGGATGATTACGATCACGCTTGACAAAATTGCTGATGTTACGTCTTGCGAAATCTTCAAAATCGGTGGTATCGACGATATCTGCTTTCTGATCGTATTTGTCAAAAATCTCATCAAACACCAGGATGCCCATGCTGTCGCACATATCCAGCAGTTCTGGTGCGGCTACATTATGACTTGTCCTGACGGCATTGCATCCCATACTTTTCAACAGCTCCAGCTGACGCTCCATGGCACGAGGATAAAACGCAGCGCCGAGAGGACCATGATCATGATGCATATTGACGCCCTTCAACTGCACCCGTCGGTCATTGAGATAAAAACCATGATCTGCATCAAAGCGCATCGTGCGAATGCCGAAAGAAGTGTACGTAGTATCGAGTGGTACCTGACCGCGTTTGACGATGGTACGCAGGCTGTACAAAACGCCCTGTCCAATGTCCCATCGCTGTGGATCGGTCAATTGAAGGGTGGTTTCAAAATCGCGGCTTGAGTTTCCTGGTAGTTTTGCTTTTACTTCTTTTGTTGTAAGTTCCTTTCCGGCCGGACTGAGTATCGTATACGATACCGTGATTTCATCAAACAAGGTTACAGATTGATTGACCACCTTGGCGATAACATTTATATCAGCATAGTTTGGTTTGACTACAGGCGTGGTGATCTGTACGCCCCAGATATCAGTGTGCACAGGGTCAACAGCGATGAGCTGCACCTTTCGATATATGCCTGCACCGGGATACCATCTGCTATCGTGCTGACGTGTGTCTACATGCACAGCAAGTAGATTCTTCTGATTGGTATGCAGATGATCGGTGATGTCGAGATAAAAAGAGTTGTATCCATAATCCCATGCGCCGGCCAATGCACCATTGACATAGACTTGTGGAAAAGCCATGACACCATCAAAAAGGAGATAAATGCGCTTGCCTGAAAATGATTTTGGTATTTCAAGTGGGTAGCGATACCAGCCTTCTCCTTTCCAGGGGAGCTTACCTGTATTGCCATCGCCTTCAGGGATAAAGGGTCCGGCGATAGCCCAGTCATGGGGGATGGTGACAGTTGGCCATTTTGAATCATCAAAATCCTTCAGATGCGCGGTATTATTCGATCCCTGGAAAAACCGCCAATTAGACTGGAGATTTACAGTGATCCGCTGCTGGGCATAGGACTGGAAAATTATCGTGACCAGAAATCCTGTTATGAGGAAACGGAACAACAATATCCATCTTGAGTGACAAAATGACCCGGTCATAGATTTGAGAATTATGGGTAAAAGATACTATTCTCTTCGTCATGGTGAGGTTTGATCGGGGTTAGACTGATTTTGCCAGAGGAGACGGGTTTGTGCACTTTTTTGTCTTTACCGCAGATTATAGCAGATTTCCCAGATTAAGTGTACGACAGTTTTTTAGAGGGCACGGCTTTTTACCCCTTTTTGTCTTTACCGCAGATTATAGCAGATTTCCCAGATGAACCAGATTTCGTGTGAGACATATTTAACTAGAGAAGACAGATTATGATTTTCAAAAAATAAATTTGCTTTTGTCATGTAGAATACTGCAATTTAGGATAAAATTAGCCTCACCAGGGCATGGAGTATGTCACCATTGAAAACAACATCATATGTATGAAGATTTTAAGTACACTGAACTGACAGGCAGGATTATTGGCTGTGCGATGGAGGTGCATAAGATCCTGGGAAATGGATTTCAGGAATCTGTATATCAGAGAGCTATGGCTATTGAAATGCAGATACAGGGATTACCTTTCAACAGAGAATTTGTGATGCCTGTGTATTACAAAGGCAGACAAATTCATACCAGGAGAGTTGATTTCCTGGTTGCTTCAATTATATCTACTGAATTAAAGGCGGTGCATGCAATGGATGACAGTCATCTCGCTCAGGGTATAAATTATCTTGAAGCTTATAATCTGGAGATTGGATTGCTCATCAACTTTGGAAGTAAGAGCCTCCAGTTTAAACGATTAATCAATTCAAAATTTAAATCACTATAATTGAATATTAACTGTGTGATTTAAATCTGGTTCATCAGCGCCATCTGCTCAAATCTGTGGTTCAGATATTGAATGGTCCGTCTCTACTTCAGATTACCCGGGCATACTTGGTCTCACCTCTATCTTACTCGGTAGTGTGCGTGGATTCATCTTCAACAGATCAATGACGATCTGACCGATATCTTCCGGCTGGATTTTCCAACCATCCTTATCATCGGGAACATGGCCATTGAAATGAGTAGCTACAGACCCCGGCATGATGGTAGACACTTTAATACCATATGGTCTCAAGTCAAGCATCGCAGCCTGGGAAAAACCAACTAATCCAAATTTGCTTGCATTGTAGGCAGCACCATTGGCGAAGAAGTTGGTCCCGGCAAGGCTTGCGAGGGTGATGAGATATCCTTTGCTTGCTTTGAGCGCATCGACAGATGCTTGCAGTGTATAGAATGCCCCGGTCAGGTTGATATCGATGATCTCATGCCATTGCTCCTGGGACATCTTGTCGATAGGGGCAAAATAGCCGACACCTGCATTGGCAATCACGACATCGAGTTGGCCCCAGTCAGCTAGCACTTCCCTGACTGCATTTTGCTGTGCATCAAAGTCCCTGACATCGCATTCTATAGCAAGTGCGGATTCAGCGCCGAGGCTGATGAGATGTTTGGCGGCAGCCTGCGCTTCATCAAAATGGCGGCTGGTGATTGCGACTTTCATATGCTGCCTGGCCATAGCTTCTGCTATACCGAGGCCTATGCCCTTGGACCCGCCAGTGATGAGTGCGGTTTTGGATTGGAGATTGGTAGATGTGCTCATAGGGTAAAATTAGCCTAAAAACAGTACTTTTAAGTGTCCTAATCTCCCGGGACTACCCAATCATCGCATAATCACCCTTTTTAAGTCTGGAATTAATCCAAGATGGATCAGAATTTGATCTGGGAAGGGTGCATGTGCCCATCGCACTGATCTACCCCACCAAATCAGATACCCATCTAACCTATTGACACCATCAGCAGGCTGCCTGCTATGGTTGTTTTTACGTTTGGCTACGCTTCATCACCAATTAGGTCAAAGAGATAAGTCTCTGTTTTTATTGATTAATGAATACATGAACATAATTAACCCATCATGAACAATATCAAGCATACCATCACCATACTTTGGTTGTGTCTCACTGGTGCTGCGACAGCGCAGCGAACGGGCATTGGAACCAACTCCCCCGATGCTTCGGCAATACTTGAAATCTCCGGCACGAATGGTGGACTCCTGATCCCGCGTATGACTTCTGCTCAAAGAGATGCGATAGCTGCCCCGGCCAGTGGATTGATGGTCTATGTCACGGATCAAGGTGACTTTTGGTGCTTCAATGGCAGCTCCTGGATCGCGATCGGTAGTGGAGGAAGTGGAGGTACATCCTCTACCCTATCAGACACGGATGGCAACACCCGAATAGATGCAGAATTTCTGCCTAATGAGGATCAGATCAGGTTTCAGACAAATGGAGTTGAAAGAATGAGGATCAATCCTACTGGCAATGTAGGCATAGGCACTGATATGCCAGGTGGTACCCTTGATGTAGCTGGAGATATACAGGCGGGTATATTTATCGATAGGGTATCTCCACAATATTATCTCGACCCTGGAAGCAATACAACTTCTATGAGCGTTGCAGGCAGTGTCAAGGCATCTCTTTTTTCAGATGCTAGTAGTTCTGTCTATTTTCTCGATCCGGGATCTGCAGGCATTTCACTCAAAACTGCAGGTTATCTGCAATCCACTATTTACTATGATGATGCCAACCTCAATTTCTGGCTCGATCCGGGAAACATCGGGACTTCTTTGAAAGTGGCCGGAAAACTTGATGGCACATTATTTCAGGATAAAGACAACAACTCCTTCCTGGTTGACCCCGCTTCTACATCTACATTGAATAATCTCACGCTTAATCCATCTGTTACAGGATCAAACGGAGGTATAAAGATCCGTACACAAAGTCAGGAATATTGGTCCATCAATGGAGTTGAGACAGGAGACCAGGATCTTGGATTCTGGTTTAACGGCACACCCCGTGCGCTCATGCAATGGGATTTTAATGTAGGCGATCTTGACTTTACTGCACAGCACAGGTCACTCCCTGCTGATGGTGATATAAGTGACTACAAAGACTTTACGGGTTACATCGTCGTCTCTGATGGCAGTATCACCAATCTCGATGGGTCGACCTTGCCGGGGATCAATGAAGCATTGCCCAGAGTCAAACTTTCCGACAGGGCTAATGATAAAAGGATCTATGGCGTCATCGCGCGCATTGAAGAAAAATCCACGGGACCTAATCCCGACTACCGGATGTATTCACAAGGTGCATTCGTCTCTCTGATTGAAAGAGCAGACTCCACTGATTACCGCATGGTCATTAATTCAGCTGGCGAAGGAGGCATATGGGTGAGTGACTGGAATGGAAATATCGAAAACGGAGACCTGATCACGACCTCGCCCATTCCGGGCATAGGGATGAAACAAGCAGATGACCTTATTCACAATTATACTGTTGCTAAAATTGTAATGGATTGTAATTTCCAACTGGACTCAAAAAAGTACACTTGTAAAGAAGTCATGCATGAAGGCAAGCTGTATCGGATGGCTTTCCTTGGATGTGTGTATCAGCTTTAAAGGGCTACCGCTTATAAATCGAAATTGTAGCAGGAGCGGTTCCGGTAAGTCGACCGTGCTCCTGCAACCAGAAACAGGACTCGCAATCCCTTTGATTCATGCGTAGGGGGCGTATTGCATCCGCCCCGAACGATGGGCCATCTTTTAATCAGGGCGGATGCAATACGCCCCTACTCAAAGAACGCTCCTCCAAAGCCGTTCAAAGAGAAACATTTCGACTACGCTCAATGCGGCGCTCCAGCAACGGTAAAAAATATTTTTTCCAAAACACTTGCGAAACCGATTAGTTGCACATATATTTGCAACCGATTAGTTTCACAATATAGTCAATCCAACATGAGAAGAGATGTATTCCAGGCTATTGCCGACCCCACCAGGAGGGCTATCATCGGCCTGATAGCCCTGCAGGCTATGACCCCAAATGCCCTTGCTGAACATTTTGATACGACCCGGCAGGCGGTCTCCAAGCATCTGCGCATACTGACAGAGTGCCAGCTGGTCAAACAAGAACAGGCGGGGCGTGAGATTTATTACCATTTCAATCCCGATAGCATGAAAGAAGTAGCTGACTTTATAGAACCCTTCCGGCGGATGTGGGAATCAAAATTCCGTCAACTAGACAATGTATTATCGAACATGAAAAAAAGTAAAAAATGACAACCAACCACAAAACCCAGGTTATCAAAAACCTACAAGAAAAATCCATACTCGTATCCCGCACATTCAATGCACCACTGGCCAATGTCTGGCGTGCATACACTGAAAGTGAATTCTTAGACCAATGGTGGGGACCAGCTCCATGGCGCGCTGAAACAAAGACACTGGATTTCAAACCAGGTGGCTATTGGCTCTATGCCATGGTAGGACCTGAAGGTGAACGGCACTGGGCACGCATGAACTATATCTCCATCAAGGCGAAGGCTTATTTTGACATGGAAGATGTCTTTTGCGATGAAGCGGGGAATATGAATACCAGCCTACCTGTGTCAAAAGGTCGCATGGTTTTCACCGAAACATCCAATGGAACTCTTGTTGAATTTAAGATGACCTATGCCATGGAAGAAGATGTGCAGAAATTGATTGAGATGGGCTTTGAACAAGGTATCACAATTTGTCTTGAACAATTGCAAGCACTGCTGGATCAAAACAAAATCTGATACCATGGAAGTAACTGCTATCCTTACGATAACAACAGGAATTCTGTCTTTGCTTTGTTTGCTCGCACTTCACTTTGTCAGTCCGGAGTTTAAGCCAGCCTGGCGGATGATCAGTGAATATGCGCTAGGAAAACACAAATGGATGCTTACTTCTTTTTTCCTGCTTTGGGGCCTGAGTTCCATATGCCTTTCGATACTCCTTTGGGATGTTGTAGAAAGTCCGCTAGCTAAGGTTGGAATCCTCTTTTTGTTTATTTCCGGGATTGGTGAAATCATGGGCGGATTATTTGATTTAAAACATAAGCACCATGGGTTGGCATTCCTATTAGGAGTGCCTGCCTTGCCGGTGGCTGCGTTGATACTGGGTTATACTGTTATAAAACTGGAAGGATGGACCGACCATGCTTCTCTGATCATCTACTCATCACATGCGACATGGATCAGTCTCATCATCATGGCAGCGGCGATGGGTGTAATGTTTTCCGGCCTCAAAAAGGCAGGCATTCCGATGAGTAAAGATGCACCACCGCTTGAGAAAATGCCCGAAGGTGTCATCGCTGTAAATGGTTACGCAAACAGGCTTTTGGTGTTCTGCTATATCTTATGGCTGATCGTGATAGCTAACACATATCTGTCGAGTGTGACAGCGTGAGAAGCGTGTCGGAGCGCAGCGTAGATCCCGCCATTATGCAATAATGTAGCGGGAAGAACGTGAGAGAGTGAGAACGCAAGAACGTAAGAGCGTGACCTCGTCCATTTGTTTTCCGGGATAACTCACCCCCTTCCCCTCTCTCATGTTACAGTATAGTTTATTGGATACAGTTTTATCAGGAAAGAGGGGTGTTATGATTTATCATTAGCGTGTAACAAACCTGTCTCTTTAAAATATGCATTAAAAATTTGCGTTCTTGCTAATGCTCAATGCCCTATGCTCTATGCCCACTTCGCGACTACTCCATCCGGACTTCCATACACTCCTGGATTTCAAAGATCAGCCACTGATTGATCTGTTTTGTGATTTGCGAGTCTTCATTCTTGACATTTTTCCGGAATGCAATGAATTGGTGTACCATACGCATGCGCTGACTTCTGTATTCTCCGTCTCTGACAAACTAAGTGATGCATATTGTATGATCCCGATTTATACGAATCATTTAAACCTGGGTTTCAATAAAGGCACGTTGCTAAAGGATCCACATGGTTTGCTGACAGGCACGGGCAATCTGATCCGGCACATCCCCATAAAATCTAAAAGCGATTATGCAAATGCGCGGGTAAAAGCGCTTGTAAAGGAAGCTGTCGCTTTTGCTATCCAGGATATGGACAAGCCAACAAAATCAATTGGACTAACTATATCGAAGATTAAGAGGTGAGAACGTGAGAGCGTGAGAACGTGGTGAGAACGTGAGAGAGGAGAGCGTGAGAACGTGAGAGCGTGAGAGCGTGAGAGAGTGAGAGAGTGAGAGGAACCACGTCCATTTGTTTTCGGGACAACTCACCCCCGCCCCCTCTCTCAAGTTACAGTATAGTTTATTGGATACAGTTTTATCAGGAAAGAGGGGAGGTATGATCTGTCAATAGCACGAGAACCGCCCTTCATTAACTGCCCTTCCTCCTGCCTTGCCCTGCCTTGCTCCTTACGGTGCCGGTTAAAGAAACTGCCGTGGATGCATTTGTGCCGGAAAAAGGTGCCTTGGGTTAAATGGTGAACTTCTCGTGGGTAGGCGGTGCCAGAAAAACGAGTTAAGCCCAGAATTAAAGAAAACCTGAAGCTCCGAGGCCCTTTGATCGGCCTTAACCAGAGACACGTTTTAAAGAAATGGTGCGAACCAATGAAGCGTTCAGAGCCTAGAACTACAGTGGAGCAGGGGTGGTGTTTATCCTCCAAGATTAGCCTCGTTCAATTTTTCGCGCAGATTCTGAATATCACCTAATTGACTTGACCTTGTAACGGGAGAGCCGCATTTGAACTTCTTCAAAAATATTTTCGCGCAACGGACGCAACGCCTGTTACCTTTGAAAAATTTCGCGCAAAGACGCAGTTTTGAATCTCACATGATTATTTTTCACGCAAAGACGCAAAGACGCAGTTTTGAATCTCACACGTTTATTTTTCGCGCAGAGACTCAGAGGCGCAGTTTTAGTTGCACTATCCTCTCCTTGCCCCTTGCTCCTTGCCCCTTGCCCCTTGCTCAATTCTTCCTTGGAGGTGCAGTCTGCCGTGGGGGTGATGGAGCCTTAGAAGGCGCCTGCCTTGTAGGTGCCGTTCGCTGTGGTGTCTTTGGAGGTGTATACCTTGGTTGTGATTTCAGTTGATCCCATGTTTTCGCATGCGTCTCTTTAGCACGATCAATCGTCTCCGGCCTGGATATCTTCTCATGCTCTATCACTTTATCCTTTGGCACGTATTTCTCCGGTACACCCTTTGGAAATGGCTCGTACTCGCGTAGCTTACTGGGTTGAGGTTCTTTCTGAACAGGTTGTTTGAGGGCAGGTTTAAGCGTAGGATACCTATCCACATTTGTCTTGAGAAATTCGCGTTCGGTTGGTGCCGGGTCTGCGGAGACTCTCACTGCTTCGTCATAATCTATCTTAAATTTTCCATACTCCTTGATCCGTTCCACCCGATTTTCCGGATCCTTAAACCAATCAGCGGGCACGGCTGACTTATGACCTTCTTCGAAACTTCTCAGCACAGGTTGCACCGTCGCGCCTGAACGTCTTGGACCATAATAATGATTGATCACCTGGTCTGTAAAATGAGGATAATGATAGAAGTGATGATCATCATAAAACGTCCATCCGATAAAGAAACTGGATGGCATACCCACTACAAACATGACATTGCCAGGGCCATAATAATACCCCCAATGATACCAATAAGGATATGGATACCAGCAAGGATAGGTATACCAATGAGGCCATCCAAACCAATACGGATAGGGCTGCCAGACATACTCCACGTACAATGGGTCTGCATACATTTGAGGTGCAGGTTCCTGGTAGACATCATCATACCCCTGCTCTTGCGCAAACTCCTGTGCCGCTTCTTCAAACTCCTGGGTTGCCTCCGGATCCTCTTCCAGTTGTGTCTTCCATGCACTCAACTCGTTAGCTTGTTGCTCAGCCACAATGATATTCAGCGAATCGAGTTCCTGCATCAGTTGCTGCGGATTGCTCTTGTAGATATCTCCCAACAGAATGGTCATACTGATATGTTCGGTCAGGATTGTGACTACGCCTGGCAACTTCAACAAAGACCAATAGGCTTGACGGGCAGGTTCCGGATAAGAAGATAACATAGAATGAAATGCATCATCTGCGTCCTTGTACAAATGTTGAATATCCCTGAGCAACTCGAAATACTTTTTATGGATATGCTCCGCGTCTTCATGTATTTCCACCGGGTATGCCTGCAACATTGCAGTCAATTCCTTATTCGACAGTTTCTCCTGATGTTTACAAATCGTATCCATCAGATCCGGATATCGAACGAGATTGTAGATCTTCCGCTGATCTTCTTCCGGCAGGTTCATGATTTTATCCTTAAACTGCTTTTCGGTATTGCGACGTATATTTTCCATACGCACCAGGATCTCCGGATGGGTTGATGCTTCCAGGATAGCTGCTCTTTCTTTATGCGGATAGAGTGCGATAGCCTGGATGGCACTTTGTTCTTCTTCCTGCAATTGATTCAGCATCCCCGAACGCTGGGCTTGCATAGTCAATGTCGAATAAAAGAAAAAAACTCCCTGGACAATAATGCGGAATTTCATAACCTTTGATTTGAACTATTTATAGGGGTATGGATTAGTCGGCATCACCAACTTATATTCAGATTGCAGAAATGCAACAATATCTACAAGTTGCTGGACTGTCATGACCTCATTGTATGCGCGTGTTGACATCTTTGACATCCCTTCTGGTGTAGTCAACTGTTGATCCGTCAGAAGGTTTTTTTGTGAAATCTTATGGGATGGATTGATAACAGAGGTAACTAGTTCACCATACGTCTTCAGTGAAGTCACGTCGCCACCTAGTTTAACCTCCGGATAATCGTTTTCCCCAGGCCCGGCCCAAGGAATATCTCCTACGGCATGACAATCTGTGCAATTCATGGCAGAAAACATTTTTTTACCTTCAGCAATATTTCCTTCTGGAAGCACAAATCCCCTGGCCTCTTTCTGGCAGGCCATGATGAGTACAAAAAAAGATAAAAAAAGCACCCATGCCATTGAAGGCCTGAGGCTTGCAAACAGGGTTATATTTCTCATGACTTGTCTGATTTAAAATACCGGATTAAACTACTCCTTCAGGAGGAGCTTTCATATGACCAGGATCATACGTGGTGAACACCATGGTCATTGACTTTAAAGACCGGCTCAGGGATTCCGGAATGACCCACATCACACATGGAAACAATCTATGTCATTTAGCCTGAGATCGCTAAAGCGCTATCTTTACAAATCTTAAATAAATTCAATAGTATGAAAACCTTCCTTCATTCTCTTGCCCGTTGTCTGCCTATCCTGGCAGCAATGATTATTGTAGCCCCAATCTCCGCGCAGGAATTAGATCGCACCAGCTTACCGATCAAGGAACCCGTGCGCAAGACTTATACAGAACTGGATGTACGCAATGCCACAGCACCACCAAGGTTTGAGGTAAAAGCTCCCGCGAAAGCACCCAACGTGGTCGTTGTCCTGATTGATGATATGGGATTCGGAGCCTCTGAATCATTTGGCGGCCCCGTGCACATGCCTAACCTTGATCGACTGGCAAACGCCGGATTGAAATACAATCGTTTTCATACTACCGCGCTCTGCTCTCCGACGCGCGTTGCCTTGCTGACCGGTTACAACCATCACAGCAACAATGCGGGATGTATTATGGAAACGGCTACCACCTTTCCGGGAAATACTGGTGTAAGGCCTCAATCCATAACACCGATGGCAGAGGTATTGCGACAGAATGGGTACAATACTGCTGCCTTTGGTAAGTATCACGAAACACCACCATGGGAAATCTCCAATTCAGGCCCGCTGGACCGTTGGCCCACGCATTCCGGATTTGAAAAATTTTATGGTTTCATCGGTGGTGAAACCAATCAATGGGCTCCGCTGATTTACGATGGCACTACGCAGGTAGAACTACCGGATGATCCGAAATACCATTTTACAACTGACATGACTAACCAGGCTATATCCTGGGTGAGCTTTCAACAAGCCTTGTCTCCTGAAAAGCCTTTCTTCATTTATTTTGCTCCTGGAGCAACACATGCTCCGCATCATGTACCACAAGCGTGGGCAGACAAATACAAGGGAAAATTTGACCAGGGATGGGATGCAGTCCGTCAACAAACATTGGATAGGCAGAAAAAACTCGGTGTAGTTCCGGCGAACACAACACTGGCGCCTAAGCCTACGGATATTAAAGACTGGGACAAACTATCTGCGGATGAGAAAAAACTATTTGCACGTCAAATGGAAGTGTATGCAGGATTTGGTGAACAAACGGATTATGAAGTGGGTCGGCTTATAACTGCTATTGAGGGTCTGGGGGTCATGGACAATACCATCTTTATCTATATCGCCGGCGATAATGGCGCGAGTGCTGAAGGACAAATGAATGGCATGTACAGCGAGATGACCTATTTTAACGGAGTACCGGAAACAGTCCCTGACATGCTGAAGCATTATGATGAATGGGGATCTGAGAGCACCTATCCGCATTTTAGTGCAGGATGGGCTGTAGCCATGGATGCGCCATTCTCTTATACCAAACAAGTTGCTTCTGACTTTGGAGGCACACGGAATGGAATGGTCATTCATTGGCCTGCCGGTATCCAGGCTAAAGGAGAATTACGTTCACAGTTTGGACATGTCATTGACATTGCACCAACTATTTATGAGGTTACGAAGATACCTGCCCCTGCCATGGTGAACGGAATCATGCAGGATCCGATTGAAGGAACCAGTCTTGCGTATACATTCAGAGATGGAGGCGCTGCAGAGAAACATACCCAGCAATATTTTGAGATGTTTGGCAATCGGGGTATTTACAAAGACGGATGGTTGGCAAGAACGATCCACAGAGTAGCATGGCTCCCAAAACCACCGCTGCCTCTGGCAGAGGACATTTGGGATCTTTATAATACTACTGAAGATTTTAGCTTGTCAAAGAACCTTGCAACACAAAATCCTGAAAAGTTGAAAGAACTGCAGCGTCTTTTTATGAGCGATGCAGAAAAATACCATGTATTGCCGATTGATGACAGGCTCCTGGAAAGAACCAATGCCGAATTGATGGGTAGGCCTACTGTCATGGGTAAGAGGACTTCTGTCACATACGGCGAAGGCATGAAAGGAATGGGTGTTGATATCTTTATTGACCTGCGCAATAAATCCTATACCATCACTGCTGAAGTGGAGGTAGATAAAAAAGGAAATGGGGTGATCGTTTGCCAGGGTGGAAGGTTTGGAGGTTTATCTTTTTATTTAAAAGATGGCAAACCTGCTTTCAGCTATAATTATCTTGGGCTGAATACTGAAACCATCATCGCCAAAAAAGCACTGAAAGCTGGAAAATATACATTGGTATATGATTTCAAATATGATGGTGGTGGGCCAGGCAAAGGTGGCACCGGAACAATCACATCGAACGGTGTACAAATAGCAGAAGGGAAACTCACACGTACCCAGCCCGGAATATTTTCTGTAGATGATCTCGCTGATGTGGGGGCAGATGATGGAACTCCGGTAGCCGGCTACGAAAGCCCTTTTAAATTTAAGGGTAAGATCAACAAAGTGACCATCGACCAGAAAAAATAATGTCTGTATATTAACGCCCTTTAGCGTTATTAAAAACTATAAATCATGAAACCAACCAGTCTATCCCCTCTTGGAATAAGGCTTTTCATTCTGCTTACTTTCCTGGTCTCTTTTGGATCGATGACCGCACAAAATACTGTCGCACCGACCATGATGGACACGTCAAAGATGACGTACAACCAGATTTCTCAAACAATGAAGTTGTATGTGTTCCCTGCTAAGGGGCAAAGCCAGTCGCAACAGAAGAAGGATGAATACGAATGTTATAATTGGGCTGTGGGGCAATCCGGCATAGATCCTCTCCACCCTCCGAAGGTCGAAGCCGCTCCAGTTCAATCCGGTCCTACAGGAGCTGCAGTTGGGGGTGCTGCAAAAGGTGCTGCTGCCGGAGCTGCAATTGGTGCCATCACCGGAGATGCAGGCGAAGGAGCTGCTGTCGGTGCCATCGTTGGTGGTATCGCCGGAAGAAGGCAGGGACAAGCAGCACAAGCAAATGCCAATGCAACTGCTCAAAAAAATACGGCTGCCGAAGAACAGGCTATGAAAGACAGCTTCACAAAAGCATTTTCAGCCTGCCTCGAAGGCAAAGGATATACTATTAAATAAGCCTTCCAATTGACCATTCTAATTTCATCTTAACTATTAAAAAAACAATCATGAAATATCTGTTCTTACTTGCAGGAATCGCTCTCTTTCTGGGAGGTTGTGCTTCTGGCTCCGACAAGGTAAATGCTGAAAATATTGAGCTGGTCAATAAATACATCAAGGCCGTAGAAGAGATGGACTTTGAAGCCATGGGTGAATATCTTGATGAAAACTATATGGGCCTTGGACCTTCTTATGGGGACACGATCTACAAGCAGCAAGCCGTTGAAAACTGGAAGGAAAATGTGACCAATCTCTACAAGAAAATCCACTACAACAAGTCCAAAAGCGCGGCTGTGAATATCCCCGACGGAATAAATAAGGGCAACTGGGTCGGTAACTGGGCTGAACTGGCGATTGAATACCAAAATGGTGGATCTGTTACTATCTGGGCCAACACAGACTACCTGGTGGAAAACGGGAAAATCATCAGAAGCTGGACATTCTACAATGAAGCAGATGCGCTCAGGCAACTGGGATATAAAATCGTAGCACCTTCCGCAACGGAATAAAAGATTAATATCCTGGATAAAAAATGGGCTTTCCTATCGGAAGGCCTTTTTTATTTGCATACTATATCAAAATCTTTCGAAAGGGTCAGAATAAAAAAGGGATCGGCAGTCAAGGAACTATAGAAATATCCGGTAATGTCTACATCCTTCACACTGGTACTGACCAGCAATCCTCGTTGAATATCAGGGGATGATTGGTATGTCCTGAGATTCTGAACACTCAACCCTACTGCAAGCCAATCTGTCAATGCATATGACATATCAGTCCATGTGTAGAAATAATTACTAAAATAATCATTCCCATACGCCACGATATCAAATACATATTCTGATTCCGAATAGAAGGAAAACCTGCTGAAATCTAATTGGATCAATGCCCCGGCCGCAAATGCATTCGTTCTGCCCACCAGTCCACCAACCATCGGAGTGATAACATACGCCAGGTGATCGCCTCCCATAAAATTATACCCTACCCATCCGGAGAAGGTATTGATGTCCTCATAGTTATATCGCGCTCCCAGATGCAGATGACTTTTGTTTACTTCATAGGTTGGCAGCAAGTAAAAAGCATCCTGGAAAAAGTTAAAATTGAGGGACGCACTATGTTCCCATTTGGAAAATGTAGTTGAATCACTTTCCTGCGCGAGGATACCTGTAGCGAAGAAAAACCCTAATCCAAGCAAACTTATTTTCAAGAAGTTTTCCATTAATAAACTACATATGTTGCTGGATGAGGTTAAAAATGCCTGATTTCGTTGAAATACTTCATTTATGTAGCTAGAATACTACAACTGCGGCGAAATGGTCCAGGATTATAACCTTATTTTTACATGAATATTTTGTATCCTTTTTATGATGCAAGAAAAGTTTGCATCCCGATGGGATATATCTGCGTTTCGAACACACTACATTACGATTCGAAATAAATCTTTTCATTTATGTATACCCATAGATTCAACATTTCATCATTATTGCTCATGGCAATAACGGTTTTTCTTTTTGGTTGCAATCCATCACAACCAAAAACTGAAAACACCGATCAAACTCAATCTGGTTTTAAAGGCGATATCCAACTGGATGTCCGTGATTCCAAAGCCGACTGGGCCCCATATACTCGAAAAAAAGCTCCTGAAGGTTCGCCCAACATCCTATTCATCCTCTATGATGATACTGGTCTTGCTGCCTGGTCGCCTTATGGCGGGGGTATCAATATGCCAACGATGGATAAGCTTGCCGCAGACGGTCTGACTTACACACAGTGGCATACAGTGGCCCTTTGTTCACCTACAAGGTCATGTCTGAACACAGGACGAAACCATAACCTCAATGGTATGGGTGCGATCACCGAAGGCTCAAATGGTTTTCCGGGCTATAGCTGCCAGCTACCTGCTCAAGCCGTCACCATGGCACAAATCCTGAATGACAACGGCTGGAGTACTTTCTGGCTTGGCAAGAATCATAATGTGCCTGAAACCGATCTCTCCGCTGGTGGCAATAAAAGTCAATGGCCCCTGCAACAGGGTTACGATCGTTTCTATGGGTTCATCGGTGGTGAAACAAATCAATTCTATCCGGACCTGACTGAAGACAATCATGCCATCGAACAACCTTACGGCCCTGAGAAAGGATATCACCTTTCAAAAGACCTTGCTGACCAGGCCATCAAGATGATTGGTGATCAAAAATCCGCGAATCCATCCAAACCCTGGTATATGTGGTACTGTCCGGGAGCAAACCATGCCCCGCATCAGGCTCCTAAAGACTTCATCGCCAAATACAAAGGCAAATTTGATGCAGGCTATGACGCTTATCGCAAATGGGTATTGCCTCGCATGATTGAGAAAGGTATCGTACCAAAGGATACGAAGCTCACAGATTTCAACCCTATGCCGGAGGACCAGGCAGCTCCTGGTGATTTTGTACGGCCATGGGAGAGCCTTTCAGCAGAAGAAAAGAAACTCTTCTCCCGCCTGTGTGAAGTCTATGCTGCATTTTCTGAATATACCGATGTGCAGATTGGCCGCATCATTGATTACCTCAAGCAAACCGGCCAATATGAAAATACCATCATCATGTATGCGGCTGATAACGGAGCCTCAGGAGAAGGCAGTCCCAATGGATCTGTGAATGAGAATAAATTTTTCAATGGCTTCCCGGATGATCTGGCGGAGAATATGAAATTGATTAATGAATTGGGTGGTCCGGATACCTATGAGCATTATCCGACAGGATGGGCTGCTGCATTGTCTACGCCTTTTAAAATGTTCAAGCGTTATTCCAATTATGCAGGCGGGACTGAATGCCCTTTGGTCATTTCATGGCCTAAAGGCATAAAGGCCCGTGGTGAAGTTCGTAACCAATATCACCATGCGGTGGATATCGTTCCTACCATACTTGAAATATGCGGGTTGGAAATGCCAAAAGTATACAGAGGTGTTGAGCAGTATCCGCTGTCAGGTGTTTCGATGAAATACAGCTTTGATGCCAAACCTGATGACCCTACCCAAAAACATGTGCAGTATTACACGATGCTGGGTACACGTGCCATCTGGCAGGATGGCTGGAAAGCAGTTGCTGTCCATGCCCCGCTTACAAGCAAAGGCCACTTTGATGAGGATAAATGGGAATTGTACCATGTGGATGTGGACCGCTCAGAGTCTAATGATCTTGCTAAAGAAAATCCTGAAAAACTCGAAGCGTTAAAGAAGCTGTATGATGAGGAAGCCAGAAAAAATTTCGCTTATCCGCTGGACGACCGTTCGGCTACCGAAATCCTGAATATTGAGCGCCCAACTGAGGAATTGCCAAAAGATATCTATGCCTACTATCCACACACCAGTGCTGTGCCTGAAGCGGTAGCCGTAAGCATCAGAGGTAAATCTTACAAGATTGTTTCCAATGTGGAGATAACGGATGCCAATGCATCCGGAGTCATTTTTGCACATGGCTCACGTTTTGGCGGCCATAGCTTATTTATCAAGGACCATAAATTATACTACGTATATAATTTCCTTGGCATCACGGAGCAGCAATTAGTTTCCGCTGCCATCAAACCGGGCAAATATACCTTTGGTATGGAGTTTACAAAAGAGAAAGCCGGTGAACATGGAGAATCTATGGGAACCGCAAAATTGTATATCAATGACAAGGAAGTAGCCAAAGGTCCAATGACTGCACAAGTAGGGAAGTTTACCCTTGTTGGTGATGGTCTGTGTGTTGGTTACGACAGTGGAGATCCCGTGAGCAAACAATACGCATCGCCCGGCGAATTTAAAGGGGGGAATATTTCGTTTGTAAAAGTCAGCACTGGCAAAGAACAATACCTTGATCTGGAAAAGGAAGCTGCAAGAGCTTTCCGCACGGAGTGAGCTAATAATTTCTAAAATTAAAATTAAGAGGCTGCCTTTCATGAGGTGGCCTTTTTTTTTGATAAACCCTTACCTTGTAGTATCCATTCTACAAGACTAAAGCCTCATGAAGATCAAGGGAAGCCTAACTTTACCATTGCAACCTAACGATTCAGTTCAAAAGCAAATGTCATCTCCTCACATTCTTATCGCTGATGATCATGCCGTGATTCGCACAGGCCTGAAATACCTGCTGGCTCGTCATTTCAAAGATGTCGTCACCGGAGAGGCCGATGCCTGCTCTACCCTCACCTCATGCCTTGAGAAGGAAAGCTATACACACCTTATCCTGGATATGCAGCTTGGCGACTGCAACAGCCTGGAACGTATCCCGGAAATCCTGTCCAGCCATCCCGACATACTGGTGATGGTGTATACGATGAGTCCTGAGGCGATCTATGGTAAAAGACTCCTCCAGATGGGGGTATTGAGTTTCCTGAGTAAAGAGGAAGAGGAAGAAACGCTCATCCATGCCCTGACTCTTTTTCTACAAGGTCGCCCTTATGTCAGCGAGGCACTCAGATCTGCCATAGAGCAGGAGCAAGGCCGCACTGGCCAATCCGCCAATCCTTTTGATGAATTATCAGAACGGGAAATGGCGGTCCTCCGCTTTCTGCTGCAGGGGTTGCGCGTCAAGGAAATCGCCAACCGGCTTGAACTCAAGATGAGTACCGTGGCGACCTATAAAGTGCGGATTTTCGAAAAATTAAATGTAAATAATGTAGCAGATATGCATCGTTTGGCAGATGTTTATCATCTTGGCTGATCATGCTTCGCTCCATTAGCCACCTGGTGTCCCAAATAACCCTGTTATTGGCTTTCACCATTTGTACCTCCGGATTGCTCAACGGGCAAACCGGGTATCATGTGGAGCACTATACCTCCAAACGCGGGTTGCCTCAAAATTCTGTAAGGGGGCTTGCCTTTGATCAGCATGGGTTTCTCTGGCTCGCTACCGAAGGAGGAATCGCTCGCTTTGATGGCCAGGAATTTGTCCTCATGGGTAAAGGCGATCATCCAGGAATCGTCAATCAACGTTTCACACATCTTATTCAGTACAGTAATACCAGCATGCTGTTTATCGATCACCTCAATGGCATGTATGTTCAGCAAAACGATCGGTTTTCCACGCTCCGTGAACCTGATGCCAATTATACCAACCTCATCAGAGTACTGGGCAGCCTTCCAGCGCCTGACTTTATCACACAGGATTCATTCTTTCAGGAAGAAGTCACACGTGCGAAAAACACTTCACAACTCACCATCATCGTCCTGCCGCTTGATGCTGACAAGGTAGTTGGTCGTAAGCGACCGAATAGTATTCTGGATCTAAAAACAACAAAGGAAGATCCTGAGTCCCGGACGCACCATAAGAGACCAATTTGCACGCCTTGGCAAAACACTTTTAAAAATCGATTCCAGGGACGAGCTATTAATACTTCATACGGATGGAAAACCATTTGAGCAATGTGCCCTGATCAACGATGACGGAACAGCCTGGAAAGGATCGTTAAAAGGCGTCAGGTTCTTTAGCCAGTTTCCCTTTGAAGATGTATTTATCAGCGATGGCAAAAATCTATATAGCCTTGTACAAGGCCAAAACCGATTGACATATATCGTTCGTCCAGTGCTGGATCTCCTTCCTGATAACTGCACGATCAACGCTATTGCCTATCGAAAAGCAGATGATGTCCTGGTCGTGGGTACGGACTCGCGGGGAGTATACATGTACCATCGTAAAAATCTAACCACTTATATTCCATCCGTCGAGGGTACATTAAGAAATGACGCTTACTATGCTCAATGCTTATTGGACTCTACTACCTTGCTGACAGGCAATAGCCTGATACTGGATACTAAAACCTTTTCTGTACAAGCGTCCTTACCCAAAAAAATAAATGATATCCTGCTGGCTACAGACCTCCAGGGCCAGGTTTACTATACAAAGGATATAAGGCTGATCAAGTATAATCCGCTCACAGGAAAAGAAATCATCATACATCAGGAAGCAGCCTTTGTTGCACACTGTATTACCCTGCTGGATAGCACCATCTGGGTAGGAAGCAACATCGGAGTAGGCAAGGTCATCAGGGACTCCATTCAATGGGTGCATAAAACCACGTTTAAAAGCAGCCAATATGGCATCAAAACCATATGCAAGGATCATGAAGGAAATTTATGGCTCGGCTCTTATTTCCAATTGTACCGACTCAACATGTCGACATCAAAGCTTGATTCATTTCCCGCGTTGACCAACGCCGATATCCGTGATATCACCCTGATCCGGAATAAAATATTTATCGGTACGTACGGTAACGGGTACTACGTATTTCACGATGATAAACTAACCCCCATGCCTAAGGGGCGAAAAAATGAACTCTCCAATACCCATACCTTTATTGATGACCGGGATGGGTATCTATGGATGTCTACAAACCGCGGCTTGTACAAGACGCATCTGGATGCTGTGGATGCCTTTCTGCAGGATACCACACTGCAGCTTGACTATTACGCATACCTGGAAGAAGATGGCATTATCAATACGGAATTTAATGGAGGTTGTTCGCCCACACACCTGTTACTTCCGGATGGGCGATACTCTCTGCCATCACTTGAAGGTCTGGTTGTGTTTAATCCGAGATATACTCCCCATTACTTTCCCAAGGATTCTGTAGTCATCGAATATGTGGAGATCGATGGACAAAGGTACCGACCTGAAAACCTGGATGCCATTGCAGCTAACCATTCAAACATCAGAGTTTATTATGCCAGTGCGTGGTGGAACAGGCCCACCAACCAATATGTGTATCTCGGGATGGATGATCCTGACAAAAGCTATCGATTGAGTGATGTGAATCAATCGGCCTATTCCCTGGGTCACTTAAAGCCAGGCAACCATACCTTTTTGATACGCCGGCGATCTGGTTTTGGTGCTGATGACTATGTGTATTCAAAGCTTCATTTTACAGTAGAGGAACCATGGTATGCGCGAGGCTGGGCGATTAGTCTGTTTTTCCTGGGATTGTTCATGCTGACCTGGGGCACCTCTGTCCTGTATACCAGATCCATCCGCCAAAGAAATATCCTGTTGCGGAGAAAAGTGGACGAACAAACAAAAGAGCTGCTTGCATCAAATGTCCAGCTCGAAGAAAACGTGAACAAGCTGGCCAAAACAGAAATCCATCTTCGTAAAAACATCAAGGTCCGTGACCGGTTGATTTCGATCATCACCCATGATATCCTCACCCCATTGCGGTTTATCGGCCAGATCGCCAGACTGGGTACTGAAGAAAAACCAACGGATGCGGGTCTTACCAAACGTGCCTTGACCGATGTACAAAATGCGGTACATAAACTTTTCCACAGCACTCAAAATCTTCTGCACTGGGTCACCTACCATCAGGAATCATTCAAGACCACCACCATCAATTGTTCACCCTTCGCGCTTGTCGAACAACTCATCGAGGATTTCAGTGAGATGAGCCGCTTCCAGGGCAATGTGCTGATCAATGATGTACCGGAGGATGATGTGATCCTCACCGATCCGCGTATCCTGACGATCATCCTGCACAACCTTTTGTCCAATGCGATCAAATACACACAGCATGGAGAGATCACTGTGCGCTCCAGGATAGAACACCAATGGTATATCCTGGAAGTAAGTGACACCGGCCGCGGCATGACTGCTGCACAGCTGGAAGCAGTACATGATGGAACTACCCGACATGGTGAAATTTCAGTAGAGGATCTGACGGCCGGAAATGGAATTGGCCTTTCGCTGGTAGCAGATCTTGTGCAAGCGCTTCATGGCCGCTGGGATATTGACAGTCCCGAAGGGAATGGAGTGTGTGTCCGGATATTCATTTCCCTTGACTCTGCTCCGAAAGTGTAGAACCAATTCTACGAACGCCAATGCTTGCCTATGCTGATCTTTAGGGTTTTAGTCTACAGTGCCTGCTCAATAAATCAACCTCATGAAAAACACTATTTCCTGCCTTTCACTTATCCTTTTTGCCTTATTCTTTTCACTGACCACCCATTCCCTGAAAGCACAGGAAGCAACTGCTCCACCTGCCGCCTCAGCTGAAGAACTGGCCAAGAAACTAGCCAATCCTATTGCTAACCTCATCAGCGTGCCTATACAAAGCAACTGGGATGTAGGGATAGGCGCATTCAATGGCTCAAAGCTCGTTGTCAATGTACAACCTGTCATTCCAATCACCTTGTCCCCAAAACTTAATCTCATCACGCGTTGGATACTCCCTATCGTGTCTCAATTTGATATCACCGGGGAGGACACCCAACAAGGTGGTTTAGGTGATGCTGTGATCACTGGATTTCTTAGTCCTTCGCAAAGTTCACTCACATGGGGTGTCGGTCCTGCTATCCTGGTCCCTACCGCAACCGAGGCTGTACTTGGAGGTGAAAAATTTGGTATTGGTCCAAGTGTGGTCGTCCTGAAACAATCTGGTCCCTGGACCTATGGCGCGCTCGCAAATCATTTGTTTACCGTGTCAGGGAATGAAGAACGTGATGATGTCAATGCCTCCTTTTTCAATCCTTTCGCCTCCTACAACTGGAAAAGTGGAGCGGGCATCACGGCTACACTTGAATATACACAGGACTGGGAACATGATATAAGTGTTGTCGTCGCCCATGCCATGGTGAGTGGTGTGACTAAATTTGGTGGACAGACTGTTAGCTTAGCTATTGGCCCGCGGATTCATTTTGCGCCGGATAATCATGCCGCATATGGACTTCGTGCAGCGATCACGATGGTATTTCCTAAATAATTAAAGTCTTAAATCCCTATTATGAAATCCGCAAATCAACTACTTGTTCTTTTTTGTGCATTGACAATAATCTCTTGCAACACGAGTGTAAAAGAGTCTGTATCTGCTGACAAAGCTGATGCTATTTACTTTGGGGGCGATATCATCACCATGGAAGGAGACAGTGCGACTTATGCAGAAGCTGTTGCTGTCCGGGATGGTAAAATTGTTTACGTTGGCATGAAAGCTGACGCAGAAAAAATGAAAGGTGACAGCACGGTGATGAATGACCTGCAGGGTAAAACCTTGCTTCCAGGATTTATTGATCCCCATAGCCACTTTATGTTTTCGCTAGCAATGACCACGCAGGCCAATTGCTTTGCACCTCCAGTGGGACCGGCAAAAGATCCGGATGGCATCGTATCAGCACTCAAAGAATTGAAAGCGAAGAAAAACATCCCTTCTGGTGAACTCATCGTAGGGTATGGCTATGATGAAAATCAAATGCCCAATGGCAGATTACTCAACCGCGATGATCTTGATAAAGTATCAACTGAGCATCCAGTGATGGTCATACATGTTTCAGGGCATGGTTGCGTATTGAATACAGCAGGCCTGAAAAAATTCGGGATCAGCGCGAATACTATAACTCCTGCCGGTGGGATTATCGTGCGTAAACCTGGGACAAATGAACCTTATGAGCTTATCATGGAGACCGCCTATCTCCCTGTCTTTTCGAATCTTCCACATCCAAAGCCGGAGGAGCTCATGCAACAACTCAGAGATGGGCAAAAATTTTATGCTGAAGCGGGTGTTACAACTGCTCAAGAAGGTTCTACCCATAAAGCTGATGTTGGTCTATTGATTGATGCAGCAAAACAAAACAACTTATTTATTGATGTGGTTTCCTATCCTTTCATCCTTGAGGCTCAAAGTATTCTTAAAGATTATCCTTTCGCTCAGTACAGTTCATACAGCAATCATTTCAAGTTAGGCGGTGTAAAAATTGTGGCAGACGGATCGCCGCAAGGTAAAACTGCATTCTTCACCACTCCATTTTTAACAGGCGGGCCCAGCGGAGAAAAAAACTGGAAAGGTGAGCCCACTTTTCCACAGGATTCAATGAATGCCTGGTTGACATGGCTCTACAAAGAAAAAATACAAGTTAATATTCATGCCAATGGCGACGCAGCCATGGACATGCTTATAGTGGCGCACGAATATGCGTGCAAGGAGTTAAATCAGCCATTGGATGCTGATAGAAGAACGACTATTATCCATTCGCAGTTTGTCCGCAAAGATCAGTTGGAAAAATACAAAGCCTATAACATCATTCCATCCTTCTTTACGGAGCACACGTTTTACTTTGGCGACACCCATATCCAAAACCGTGGAATAGAGCAGGCGTCATTTTTGAGTCCTTCAAATTCTGCTTATAAAATGGGCATACGTGCTACCAACCATACTGACTTTAATGTGCTCCCGATTGATCAGATGATGGTGATCTGGAGTGCTGTCAACAGAATCACACGAACTGGGGTCTTACTGGGTGCTGATGAAAGGGTCACGCCATACCAGGCATTACAAGCCATAACCATCCATGCTGCACATCAATATTTTGAAGAGAACAACAAAGGTTCAATCACTAAAGGTAAAATGGCTGACCTGGTGATCCTCGATCAGAATCCACTGAAAGTAGATCCAATGAAAATCAAAGACATCACGGTGACAGAAACCATCAAAGGAGGCAAGTCCATCTACAAGAAATAATCATATTTGTTTTATGCATTTAATGGAAGAAAAGCCCTCACGTGAAATGAGGGCTTTTTTATTTAACCCCTATCCCCAGCCATTGTAGAACCAATTCTACACTTTCAGATAGATTGATCTTATGACCTTTACAGTATAGGATAGCTTCATCATTCTACCTGAGGCAAATCCCATCTCAAAAACCAATCCTTGAAATTTATCAATAGTCAAATACCGGATTCCCTCTCTCCTGCCCTGGCAACAAACAGGGCAGGGGAAAAGGAAACCAATCGTACTAAAAAAACTATTTACAACATTCAAATTCCCTTCAAAGCAAAATCAAATAAAACGCACCTTTCATGCAGCAATATCCGTTGCCTGGATGATGCAGCCCCTTATGTGAATTGAAATCAACCTCAACAGCCATCCCAGGAAACAATGTTCCTATCAGTATTTGAAGGCACAAGAGATGAATTTAACTACATTGCCTTCCAGGTATAATATTGAATTAGACAAAGTGACTGTGACATAAAAAAACAAACCCACATGCAAACCATTATACATACCTCATTGCCATGCATTCAAGCATCGTAATAAAAAGAAAAAAGGATAGCAACATGGCTATCCTTTTTTCTTTTAGGGGGCTTCTAATCACAATTCAACAGGTACCTGAAACATACAGAAACTTACGCTTAAAACTGTTTATTCAAATTGTGATATTCAACTTTTTCCATGTATGGAAAATATGGCAATGTTTCGATGAGTTCCTTTACCCTGGCTTCATCCATCTCCCGGAATAGCAGCACGGCATCCTTTCTGCTCACTGAAATAAAGAAACTCTCCAAAATACCATCTGCCCGCCATTGATGGACAAATTCCATTTCTTTCTTTGGTAACTCCGGATTAGATTTAATTGTTTCTATACCGCTGTCCGAAAGTGTAATAAAAACCAATATGTTGTTCATCCCTGTGGGTTTAAAATGAGTGCGCGCAAAATTAAATAAATAATTAAAAAAGTGTCACACACATCCATACTGTGAGCAGTCTGTCCGCTCAGGAAACGGCCATACTTCTTGACGCTCTAGTGTAAGAATTGGCCAATAAACCAGCCTATCCGATAGCTAATCGCCTTCATACCTGATTTCTTAGCCCTTGACTTGAAATGCCTATCTACACGAGGAAAATCAATGTTTTTCAGTGGTTTTAAAATGGTTTGAGCCGCTGTTCACACGGGGGCTTTGCTATTTATATGGAGATTTGCGCCAAATTCCGCAGTTTTGTGCCGCCAAATCCCTTCCGGCAAGGTGTCGACGGGATGGAATTCAACCGAATGGCATTACCAAATACAACACAACTAATTACATTAATGAATCTGACAAACATGAATTTTAAAAACAACTTTTTGATCCTGATGCTGATCAGCAGTGCCCTGATTTTAACCAATTGCGGCCCTAAGACAAGCGACCAGGAAACCAATGAAGATGGCACTACCACCCAAGCTCCTGTCGTCGATACAGTCGTAACAACGGCCATGGTCGATATCGGTGAAGCGCAGATGGAGTATATCACTGAAGGCAAAGGCAGCACGATCATCCTCCTGCCGGAAGCCGGTATGAATACGGTCTATCTGAAAGACCTCTCCAGAGCGCTGGCGAAAAGCGGCCACCAGGTCGTCAGGATCAATCCGCGCGGAACAGGAAAGAGCACCGGCAAAGCTGGTGAAATAACCATGCACACCCTCGCAGATGATGTGGCTGGTGTCATTCGTACGCTTCAATTAGGCATCGTTGACATCGCCGGTCATGGTTTTGGTAACCAGGTAGCCAGAATGTTCACTAATGACAACCCTGCACTCGTCAGGAGCATCATCATGCTTTCCGCCAATGGTTCCGTAGCACCGGCACCAGACGCGCAAACAGCATTCAATAGTGCACTCAATCCGAATACCGCTGATAAAGAAGGTTTGGAAGCAATGGCATTTCTGGTTGGAAACCTAGGCGATGGCCCTCCTACCTGGGAAGCCATAAAAGCATCACGGGCTCCTGAAGCTGGTAATATTCAAAGAGCAGCTCTCAAAGCCACACCTGCCGCGGAATGGGAATTACCTAAAGGGGCAGCACCAGTGCTGGTAATACAAGGCTCTATGGACAGAATCACACCTCCCGCTAATGGCAAGAACCTGCAAAAGACCATCGGTGATAACCGCGTTTCGGTAGTGACGCTGCCAGGTGCAGGACATATGTTCGTTATGAACAGGGCACAGGAAACCGCGGATGCAATGATAGCCTTTGTGCAAAAAGTCGAAAACATAAAGTATAATTAAGAAGAAATTCGCAAGCGTTAGAAAAAGGTGTGTAAGACCAGGTCTCTGCACTCCTTTTTTATTTGTATTCTTCATGCAACAAAAGCTCGGCATCCCGTATCTCTCAGGAAAACCAACTACAACATGAGGTCCTTCTGCCCTATCATGCTATTTCTCTTTATGGCGCTTACTAGCACTGCCCAGCCATGGATGAATGCACCTTATCTCAAGATCAGACGTTCAGCCGACAGCCTGAAGCTGACCAATTTCTACGAAATCCAAAAGGCGTTTAACCGCTATGAAAGAAAGCAACTGCGTAGTGGAAAATATAAAGATGATATCCTCACCGAAAAAGATGAAGGAAAATTTGCCGGTTACTCCCAGTACAAAAGATGGGAATGGCACATGGAACCCCGCGTCTACCCTTCCGGCGATCTGACACTGCCATCAACGACCTACCGGGCATACGAAAATTACCTTAGCTCCTCCTACGCTCCATCAAGGAACAACAGCTCCATACCGACAGCTAACTGGGTAGCCCTGGGCCCAACAGGAACAGTGTCCAACGGAGATTTCTCCGGCGCAGCAAGAGTCAACTTTCTAAGATTTGATCCGGTCAACAGTGACATTATGTGGACCGTTTCACCATTGGGAGGGCTGTGGAAATCTATCGATGGTGGACTCCACTGGACTTCCAACACAGATCAATTGCCGATCATCGGATGTTCTGATATCGCTATCAACCCACACAATAGCCAGATCATGTACCTGGCCACAGGAGATGCCAATGGCGTGGGATCACAGCTCACCATTGCCTCGATAGGGATCCTGAAATCAACCGATGGCGGAGTCACCTGGCCACCCAACAGCAACACGATGAACTGGGAAGTAAGTTGGGGAAGAAATATATATAAACTGCTCATCCACCCGACGAATCCGGATACTGTCTATGCAGCAACCACGAATGGTATATACAGGACAATCAATGCGGGTACAAATTGGGTAAAAATGAATGACGGGCAGTTTACTGACATTGAATTCAAACCCGGCAATCCAAATACAATCTATGCTGCTGCCGGAGTTCACTCTGGTGGTTCGTTTTACAAATCTATAGATGCCGGATTGACCTTCACCCAGATAACTGACAACCTTCCTGCAAGTAATACTGTGGCCCGGTTTGAAATAGGGGTTACACCTGCAGACACCAACTATGTCTATGTAGTGATCGTCAAGCAAGGCACCTCTGACTTTTATGGTTTCTACCGTTCTGTTGATAGTGGTGACCATTTTACACTGCGGTCCAATACCCCAAATATTTTATATGGCGCTGCAGGATCACAGGCATGGTACAATCTCGCCATGGCGGTCTCACCAATGCATAAGGATACTGTACTGGTCGGAGCTACTAACATGTGGCGAAGCCCTGACGGAGGTTTGACATGGACTCAGCATTCCAGTGAAAATGGCGGATTTATTCCCTATGTGCATGTCGACCATCATGCGATTACTTTTCTGCCTGGCACGGATGCTGCCTATTATTCCAGCAATGATGGAGGATTGTATAAAACGACAGACTATGGTGCCACCTGGACCCCGATGAATGAAGGCATGCAGATCGCACAGATGTACAAACTGGGTGTCTCACCGCTTGATCCCTATACTATCCTGACCGGGCACCAGGATATGTTCACACAAATGTATGATGGTACAGACTGGTCTATCTTTTGCCGCAATACAGGAGATGGCATGGAATGCATCTATGAATACGACAATGACTCCATACGTTACGTGGAATCCATTAAAGGGCGCATCCTAGTATCCTACAATAACTATCCACTATACAATGTGGTATGCACTTACGGCGGGACTGGGGTCAATGCAAACGGGAGCTGGATCACGCCGTTTATCATGCATCCCGAACATGATTCTACCTTGCTCGTAGGTAAGGCTCAGCTATGGCGTACTACAAATGGCGGTGTGAATTTTACACAAGTTGGAAATGTCACCGGTGGCAATACCTACCTTCTGTCCCTTGCTTATGCCAACTCCGATCCGGATTATATCTATGCTGCAAAATCAAACCGGGTGTTTGTATCAACCGATGGCAACACCTTTCAGGATAAGACGGGGATATTGCCAGTTGGATCTGCCAGCATCACATCGATAGTCGTATGCAATACGAATCCTGAAAAGGCCTGGGTTACCTTTTCCGGATATTCGTCAGCAAATAAAGTCTGGTATACACCTGATGCAGGGGATTCGTGGATCAATTATTCGACGGGACTTCCAAACCTTCCTGTCAACTGCATCACCTATCAGCACGCATCCAATGATGGGTTGTATGTTGGTACGGATGTAGGTGTCTACTTCAGGGACAACAGCCTAAGCACATGGCAATCGTACTTTACAGATCTGCCCAATGTTGATGTTCAGGAATTAGAGATTTCCTATTCGATTGGCAAGATACGTGCGGCTACTAACGGTCGAGGCCTCTGGGAATCAGACCTTGCCGTGCCTGTCCCTACTGCTCTTACCTGGGAGGGCAGTATTTCATCTGATTGGAACAATGCTGCCAACTGGAATCCGCACGGTGTACCGACCATATTGCAGGACGTCATCATCCCTGATGTAGGATCTCCAAATTTTGATCCTGTTGTAAACGTTCCCGGGCTTTCCTGCAAGGACCTAACGCTTCATCCAGGTGCAAACATGGTGGTACCAGAGGGGCATGGATTTAAGACGAAAGGGGAATAAATAAACATACTTGTGCTAAAGATGTTTTTTATCCAAAGCCTGGTCGCTGATTAGGCTGTTTGCCATCACACCAAATTCTCGCTTACCTTTGCTCCCCGATGATCCTTGACTCCATTGAACTCTTCGTCAGCGTACTGGCCATCAGTATCCTCCATGCGATCCTGCCAAATCACTGGCTGCCGGTGGTAGCTATATCGAGGCAACTGGGCTGGGACGGTCGTAAAACCGCGGGAGTCACTATGCTGGCTGCCCTGGCGCATTCGCTGAGCACCGTCCTCATCGGGATCCTGGTCGCGCTGGGCGGTATGTCCCTGGAAGGTGTTCTACCCTACTTTAAATATATCGCTGCCGGGATCATGATCAGCCTGGGTATCCTGTTCGTCTGGCGACATCAGCATCATATGCATTTTCATTTGCGTGAATTCAAGCTGACCCCTCAGACCAACATGAGTGTGATCATTGGCTCTTTATTGCTGGCTATGTTTCTGTCACCTTGCCTTGAAGTAGGAGCACTCTTTCTGGTAGCAGGGACAAAGGGAATTATACTTACGCTGATTATTGCTGCTATCTATACCGTAACATCTGCCTTGGGGATGACATTATTTGCCTGGATGGCATTGCATGGTCTGAAGAAAATGGACTGGCACAAACTGGAGCATAACTCCGGATTGGTATCCGGTATCATCCTGATCATCACCGGACTCTTGTTTATTTTTTCACACTAAGGATACGTCCTTCAACGGATAAAACGTTGATGAAAATGAATTTACCTTCAGGCCTTATGTATCTACACCCTAAACTATTCTTACTGCTGGTCATCCTGTTCTCCTCTGCTTTCCAATGTCCGAAGAAAACTGACAAAGTCAACCAGGCTAAAATTAAATTTGATTATGCAGCCATCGATGACAGCGGTCTGCGCAATGGTGAAGTAGCCGTTGATTATGAATTCTGCATTCCCGCTGATCAGAAGATACTGGATCAGGTCATGAAAATAGATCAGGGTATCCGCGTCATGAAATCTTCCAGGGGCAGAATCGGATGCACGGCTCAGCAATGGCTGTGTATCAACAGTACGCATAGTCCTGACTGGGAAAAGAAGCTTTATGCAATAGCCAGCCTGAGTTATGTGGAAAGGATTGAAGAGACGTTTTATGAATAATAACATGGGAAGGAATCGAAAAGTAGAATGGTACGGACAGGACGCGTCCTGTCCGTACCATTCTGCTTTTCGTTTCCACTTTTACAGGCGTGGAGCCTTTTGAAGGGGGGGGACGGGGCGCTGTACATGATCACTCAGTCTTACATTTCCGTATTTTGTCGTGATGAAATCGATATTCACTATTTCCTTCTTCTTAAAAGTGATCGTAGCAGCCATCTTGTTGCAGACCCTTTACTTTAAATTTACCGGCGCTCCGGAGAGCATCTACATCTTCGAGACCGTGGGCATGGAACCCTGGGGGCGCATAGGCTCAGGGATCGTAGAGTTGATCGCCTCAGTACTCCTCCTGATACGACGCACCGCGTGGCTGGGTGCTTTACTTGCTTTGGGAACTATTTGCGGTGCTATCTTTTTCCACCTGACGATACTGGGGATCGAAGTGCAGGGTGATGGTGGATTTTTATTTATCCTGGCCTGTGTCGTTTTCGTGGCTAGTGCGATTATCCTGATCAAGGAAAGGAAGAATATACCGGTGATCGGAAAAACCTTTTAGGCAAAGTGAGCTATCAGCTGTCAGCTATCAGCTATCAGAAAAAAACTCACTACTCATTGTTCAAGCTACCAGCTTCCAGCTACCAGAGTAATTTAAATTACTGCACGCGATTTGCTGATCACGACTCACGTCTCACGTCTCACGTCTCACGATTCCTTACTCACAACTGACAACTCACAACTCACAATGATAACTTACGAAAAGATATTTGAAAACAATGCTCAATGGATTGCAGAGAAGCAAGCCACTGATGTTAACTTTTTTGAAAAACTCGCCAAGGAACAGAATCCGGATTACCTGTATATCGGATGCAGCGACAGCCGTGTGACGGCCGAAGATATGATGGGTGCAGCTCCCGGTGAAGTATTTGTACATCGCAACATTGGCAATCTGGTGGTCAGTATTGACCTCAACGTCATGAGTGTGATCAATTACGCAGTGAAGGTGCTGCAGGTAAAACATATTATCGTTTGTGGACATTACAACTGCGGAGGTGTCAAGGCTGCCTTGACCCAGCAAGACATGGGTATCCTCAATCCCTGGCTACGGAATATCCGTGATGTATTCAGGTTGCATAAAGAAGAACTTCATGCCATCCCGGATCCCAAAAAACAATTTGACCGACTGGTGGAGCTCAATGTGCGTGAGCAAGCTATCAATGTGATCAAGACGGCAGCGGTACAACAGCAATTTATCCATACAGGTTATCCGGTAGTACATGGCTGGGTGATGGATATCAAATCCGGCAGACTGATTGATCTTCAAATTGATTTTGAAAAAGAACTGAAAGGGATACAGGAGATTTATAGGTTGGTTTAAACTATCCTCTCCTTCATCGCTTTGGACACTGCCTGAGACAATGACACTACGTGAAGTTTTTCGTAGATTTTCTTGATATGCGTGCGTACCGTTTCGTAGCTGATAAACAACTGGTCGGCAATCATCTTATAACTGAGGCCATTGACCACGCAGGCGAGTACTTCCTTTTCACGCTTCGTGAGTTGGTAGTCCTGGGGCTCTTCGGGCTTGACGATTTGCTGGACCTGTTGCATACGCATGAGCACTTTGCGGGCTATGGAAGGGGACATTGGTGAGCCGCCGTACTGCAACTCTTTTATAAAGTCAATCAATTTGGTATTGAGAAAGTTCTTGAGGATATAACCAGAGGCACCCGCGCAGATCGAATCAAACACGCGATCATCATCTTCAAAGACTGTCTGCATCAGGATTTGTATTTCTGGGTAGCGGCTTTTAATACTGCGCACTGCTTCGATACCCGACATTCCTGGCATTTCGATATCCATGAGGATGACATCCGGATTGCAGGCTTCCACGTCCCTGAGATTATTGAGCACATTGGCGTACGAACCCACGACCTTAAACTCCTTCTCCGTATTGAGGAGCATGGAGATGCTGTCCCGGATATTCCGGTTATCGTCAAAGATGGCTATACGTAAACTCATGGTATAAAATTAAGTTGGTGTTTCCATGCCGGACATCCCCCGATCAGGGGATATTTACCGTCAGGATGATTTCGGTTCCTACTCCTGGTTTACTTTCTATGCGGACCATGCCATTCATTTCTTTTGCCCGGGACCGAATATTTTCAAGCCCATTACCAGACAAGGTCATTTTCTGATCAGCCTCAGTATCAAAACCAACTCCGTTATCCCGAATATTCATCTGCAGCATATTGTGTTTCAGGCGCAGGTCCACATGGATTTCAGAACATCCCGCATACTTAAAGGCATTGTTGATCGCTTCTTTAAAAATAAGGTAAATATTCTTCCGCTGTTCCATGTCCGGATTGTGCTGGAGGACTTCCTTGTCGTGTTGCAGGTGGAGTTGAATGTTGCGGGTAGCTAACAAAGGTCGCGCATACGACTCCATACGTTGTATAATTTTCTCCATGCTGTCATTGCGCGGATTGATGGCCCATACGATATCATTCATATCGGAGATCATGTCATTGGAGGTGGAACTGATTTTTCCCAGCAACTCATCTAATTGCCCGTCATTGTGTTTTTCGTTTTGGATCTTGGCCACCTGGCTATAGACAGAGATACTGCTGAGTGTCGATCCGACATTATCATGGAGATCCTGGGCGATACGGTTTCGTATGGCCTGCCGCTTGAGTAGTTCGTTGAGCCTGTATCGTTGAATAGCCATGATGACGCCTGTGATCAGCAATACAACCAATATCTGGAACCACCAACGCTTCCAGACCGGAGGGACCACGGTGATGTTAAGCGTGGCCACCTTATCTGGCCATCTTCCATTGTCCGGTGAAGCCTGTACTTTAAAAATAAAATGACCGCTGCCGGTATTCGGATAGCTGACCGAATTGTGCGTACCTGCCTCAATCCAGTCTGCATCAACCCCTTCCATCATGTAGCGGTAATTCATCTTGTCTGCACCTGGAGGATGTGGCGCAGCAAATTCAATGGTGAAATAATTCTGGTTGTACCGCAATTTGATTTCCTTTTCAAATAGCAGGTCGCTAAACGAATTGTTGAAAATCCTGAAATCGGTAAAGATGATATCTGGTGCAGCTTCCACTTGCCGAATATTCATCGGATCGAAGCTGATGTAATAATCCGGGCCGGCAACATACAGCATGCCCTCCCTGTCTTTATAGATATATCCTTTTAAACCTCCTGTCTTTTCAAGGTCAGGCAGATCAAATGATACATAGGATGAATCTGTATGATCATATCGGTGCAATACACCACCACTGATCATCCAGAGCCTGCCTAACGAATCTTTCTCAATTCCTTCCAGCAGATTGCCCGAAGACGAAATGTGCGTAAAGGTGTAATCCGCGGTATTGAAATATTGAAGACCACCACCATAGGTAGTGACCCAGAAATTTCCAATGCCATCTTCCACGAGATCATAGACATTGTTATTGGTGATCGTCTTTGCGTCAGAAGGATTATTGCTGAAATACCGAACGACCGGTTGAGGTGATTTCTCCCACAATCCAAGACCATGTGCCGCCATCGCCAGCCATACCTGGCCATTCTTTCCCCGGTAAAATTTACGGATGAGATTATCCTTCAGATTATAATGACTAACGATATCCGCTGCAGTATCTACCCTGCTGATCCATCGCTTATCGACCAAATCATAATAGGCCAGATAATGTCCATACGGAGAGACCATGAGTACGGGATGGTCATTGATCGTATCGCGGATGGCGGAAACGATCCTTGATTCGATGATCCTGTTCATCACCTTGTCCTGCTCTGTGCCAGGCAGTAAGGTTATGGATTGATCATCTGCATGATACCGGAACAAGGAATAGTTCGTACCGAGATACATATCGCCTTGCTCATCTATAAAAAATCTGGTGACCGAAAGTTCTTCGCCCTTGTATACAATTGGGATATGTTGCATGACGGTTGATCCCTGGTGGAGATAATAGATGCCCTTGCTGGTACCCAACCATAAAGTCTGATTCAGGTCTTTGTAGAAATCATAAATGGAAACGGGTTTCTCATCGCCTTTGAAGGCGCCAGGCAAAAACTGTTGTACGAATTGTTGCTCGAGCCTGGCGATGCTAATGCCTTTATTGGTTCCAGCCCAAATATGGCCCGCCTTATCTAGAAATATACAATTGACTCTGTCATCTGCAATGGTTCCCGCGAGGGCGGGATCAAAACGAAAGTGATAAAATTTATCTGAGGTTTTATCGAGCATCTGTAGTCCGGAATTTCTGCCGGCAAACCAAAGTCGTCCATGAGCATCCTCAGCGATGGCAGAAATCTCATCATTGAAAAAACTGTTGTCTGCTCCAGTAGATTCAAAAACATCTTCTTCGTTGGTGGATGGATTATACCGGTACAAAACTTTATCCCACGACCCATACCACATCTGCTGATCGCTATCTTCATACAGAGAGGTGACAACGACATGGGGCAACGTCGCATACAGATTAATGTAACGAGGATCGGATTCAAAGGCAAGCGTCTTCGTATTGATCTTGAGGAGACCTCCGCCTTGCCGGCCCACCCATAGGATATCGTTATGATCGAGCCCCAGGGCAAGTGCCGTGCGGGTGCCTTCCTGGACAGGTTCTTCAAAAAGTGAAGTAGTCTTATTGAAGCGCAATACGCGATGGCCTCCGGTCGCTAACCACAGGAATCCCTGCCTGTCTTCAAGCATGGCATGTATGGTATTCGTCGGGATAGATTCCGGCTTATCTGATTGATTCTTGTATTGCCTGAATTGTTGTGATGGCGGCAAGCGATAGTCGTAACGTGATAGACCTCCATCGGCAGTAGCAATCCATAGCACGCCGTCAGCATCTTCCAGGAGATCTGTGATGATGTTGCCGGAGATGCAATCTGTCTTGCCCGGTGTAGAGCGAAAGATGAGGAAATCATTTCCATCATAGCGGTTGAGTCCGTCTTCGGTCCCTATCCAGATAAATCCTCTCGCATCCTGGAGGATGGCGTTGACCTTATTATGGGACAAGCCATTATCTGTGTTGATCTTATCAAAATACAGGAAGGAGGATTGCGCAGCAACCGAAACATAAAAGAAAACCAGTGCCAGGGTTATCTTGATTTTTAGAAGGGCTTGGTACATTACCCATTAAAAATATCAAAATTACGGTGGGGGCACGGGCCGCCAAAGGGAATGCTTTCGTCTCGGGCGTATTGCATCCGCCCGGGACGAAAGAAATCCGGTTTTTGGGGGCGGATGCAATACGCCCCCGACGAGAATATCCTTTTCGGAAAACTTATTGAATAATCGATATGTGCAGCACCATGCTCATGGGCTCTTCCATATCTGTACTCATATTCATAAACTTCACTTCAACATTTCCAGGCGTGCATACCCGTGCATAACCTATCATCAGACCGGACATGGTAGATCCGGGAGATACATATACTGAAGCTTGTTCGATGGCGCCTTCAAAAGGAATGGTGACCATGCCTTCACCCATAGACGCAAGAGCGGGTATTTCAATCTCCAGGGTGCTTTTCATGATGCCATTGAGTATCGTCCCTGAAGAGCCTATACGGACGGTGCCGTTCACGTCGAGCTTTGCAGCAGGATTATTCCTTCCGATACCTACATTTCCGACTGAATCGATGCGCATGCGCTCTATTGCATTTGTTCCGAACCATAAGGGTTTGTTCTCATTCTGGATTAAGTGGGCCTGACTGCTGGCCAGGGTAACACCGAGCATCAGACCATCATTGTATAGAGCACCTGTATTGGCATTTGTTAACTGAAGCCGTGTGGTTGGTGCAGAAAGGCTATGGATCTGAAGTTGTGTATTCGGATTTTGTGTGCCGATACCGATAGAGGTGCCTTGATTAAAAAGATTACTTGTTCCTGCCCATTTAAGCCCATCCCATCGCAATGTCTGACCGTTACTGGTTCCGTTTAATACAGGAACTACCCAGTTGGCACCATCAAAATAATAAAGGCCTTTGGGTGTGGAAGGTAAAGGGGGCTGGGCATTGTCGGTTTGAAATACCAGCATGCCCGCATCTTCCGCGGAGAGGCCCATTTCTGATTTCTGGAGGCCTGTCAGTCGAGGTGGAAGTAATCCTTTTGTGGTTGAAGAAATGTCCAGTATGGACTTGCTTCGTGGGGTTTCTGTTCCAATACCCACTTGAGAGGTGCTGACGAGGGGTGGCAATAGCAGCCACATCAGCATAAAATGCTTTTTCATTAGTTCTTCGTTTTAAAGTTCCACCTCTTTTTCTTCATTCCCGGATCCCGACGGGGCAAAAGCAAGTAAATGGAAAATGGGGGTAAAAAAAGATCCTTATCAGGTCCTCATGCTAAGTGTACTTATATGATTGATTAAGCTAAAAAAATCAAAGGCAGGAAATGTCTTCTATGACTCGATCCCTACTACAATCTAAACTTGGCGTCCTTTGAATATAGAGTGGAATGTCGAAGATAACTAAAAAGGCTTACTATGTGTAAGCCCTTGAGAATTAATAATATATATAATTATTTTTACATATATTATTACCTTATTTTATATGGATAACTCCCTTTCCAACAGGTGGATATCCCCTGCGGTCATCTGTGAATTGAATCATTCTTTAAAAGGCAGACTCACACATCCTGATTATTTTTGTTTGGAAAACAGATCTCTGCCGACCTCAAAATTCCTATCAAAATCTCCGATGATGAGTCGTTGATTACCTACATACCCAACACCAGATTCGAGAATATATTTGCCGGTCTCGGTATCCAGAATCAAAAAACCATCGTCATTCATACTTGCCTGAAATCGACCTGGAGAATATTCAGGCTTTGGATCCATGGCACTCAAAAGCATACCAATACATAGGATAGCAAAGCACCCCATCAGGAACGAACTGAAATTAATCTTGAAATTCATGGCGTTGTATTTAGGTGGTTAAGAAATAAAAGTCAGGTTTTAATACTCCTATAAATATCGGGTCATGACTCTTACTATTTTCTTATCTCCCTATTAAGGTTAGGTTAATTAAGGAATGCTGTCAGATTTAATAAATGGAAATAAAAAGGGAGCCCTCAGTGGACTCCCTTTTCTGGTTTTGATAGTTTGAAGCAAAATAATCCCGGTCTAGAAATTAGCCTGGAGTGATAACACAAAATTTCGCCCTGGTGCTACGATACCTGAACTATAAGGACGATACCGCACATCGGTGATGTTTTCGAGGCCTGCACCAATCGTGAAGCTTTGATTAAGTTGATAATTAGCTTTGAAATTGAGTGTTGCCCACGAAGGTGAATACGGATTGCCATTATCATCAATCGCATAGATCTCCGTTTTCGCTTGTTCTTCTTCGGGTAGCTCATCAAAATCTTTTCCATCACTAAAGTAGCCGTACAACATCATACTAAGGCCTTCATGCCTGTAGGTCACCCTCGCCATACCAAAGAGTGGTGCTGCATGACGTGAAGGACTTACACTGCCATCATCAAGTTCCTCTTCGCCGACCTGATAATTGAGGTCTGCAGAAAATCCAAATCCGCTGGGCAGCTCAATATCAATACCAGCCTGAACGCCATATACAGTGGCCACCGCAGCATTTTGTATAGCTTGTACCTTGCTCAATTCGCCATCATAGAAGATACTATCCATTCCATTGAGGGCATAGTCTCTCCTGACCATGGCATCATTGAGTTTGGTATAAAAGCCTGTCACATCAAACTTGATTTTTTTCGTCAGGATTCCAGCCACACCTGCTTCCACATTAAATGCATACTCTGCATCGAGATCCGGATTTGGGACAATGACTGATCCCGGCTCTGAGTCAAATACCTTCCCGGAGTCATCCACATTAGGTGACCTGAATCCGGTGGATGTATTGACTCTGAAGGCCCAGCGTTCTGATGGTGAATATGTAACACCCAGACTTCCGGTCAATGCGCCATTGTGTATCGAAGTTGTTGTATACGGGAATGGATAGAACGTCGTATCAAACTCCGCTTCCTGTCCGAAGGTACTGTACCGCGCACCTGCCTGGAGCACCAAACGCTCAGAGAATCTCCTTTGAAAATTTGCATAAGCACCAAGTGAATTCCAGGTAGCCTGCGGATAACGGGCAGGTCCATCAACGATGATCCCAGTTGAGATGTCTTCATCCTTGCCAATAGATGTCACATCATCCCAGACCCCTTCCACTCCATAGAATAAAAGGTTACTGCTACCGAACGATTTACTGAAATCAAGGTTGAGGGAAAGCGCGCCTACCTGCTCAACTCGTATATGACGCTCGCTATCATTGATGTTCCGGTCAATCCTGCTTTCTTCAAAGTTCTGGTATGCTGCACGCAACACCATTTCATCATAAACTTTGTTGTATCCGTGATGCTGCACAGTGAATTGATTCATCATCCATTCCTGTGGTCCGTAATTCCATTCACCATAGCGAGGCAATCCATTCCTGTAACGGATGTGACGATCATACCGTGAATAGGTTGAAGTGGTGGAATAATGGAGTGCATACTGCAAGTCCCATGCTTCTGACGGACTGTAACGCACCTTCTGCATAAAATTGATCTGACTGTATCCGGAAGGACGCTGAACAAGCGGATCATCATTAGTCACTACTACATCTACGCTATCGATGCGTTCGACATAGAAAGGTCGGAGATATTCTTCCGGCCCATAACTCCCCATGCGGAGGTCATCATAATCAAAGGAGGATATGCTGCTCACGAGTGCCCACTTCTTCCAGCCGGCGTTGATATCAAAATGGCCGGTCGCTTCGTGGTTGGCCGAGGAGGTACGCATGATCGCTTTACCTGAGATCAATGGCTCATCAGTCAACGATAGCTGAGGGGTCAACGTCTGGAAACTCATCACCCCCCCAATAGCATCACTGCCATAGATGACAGAGCCCGGACCAAAGAGCACTTCAACGCGCTCGGTCGCAAATGGATCGAGGTTGATGACATTCTGGATATTGCCTGACCGGAAGATGGCGGTATTCATCCTTACGCCGTCAACAGCATACAACAACCTGTTGGTCGCAAACCCCCTGATCATCGGACTTCCCCCACCCTGTTGGCTTTTCTGGATGAATACTTCGCCCGAAGAACCGAGTAGGTCGGCAGAGGTCTGTGGATTTTGCAATGCAATATCACGGGTAGAGATCGTCGATACTTTTGAAGGTATATCGGAGGAAGACTGGTTCCATCTTGATGCGGAGACAACAACCTGATCAAGTGAAATATCTTCCCGAGCCATGCGGACTATAAATTTCATATTCACCAGGTCATTATAACTCAGCTGCTGGGTATGAAACCCAAGGCTCTTGATTAAAATCCATTCAGCATCAACAAACAAGGAGCTGCTGAGTTGACCTTCGTGATTGGTCATCTCTCCTGTCTTGTGTTTATCACTTATCACGATGGCCAGCTCTACTGGCTGGCCGGTTACATCATCGAGTATAGTGATGGCCTGTCCGTAAGCATACGCGCTCATACAGGCGATCACACACATCATGAATACTTTTTTCATTGTGCGTTTATTAAAATGAAACAAATGCATACAACCCATCTCCCTGAGGAAGACAGGCAATCAAAATGTATTTGCTCAGCTTAATTCGGGAGGCGGAACGGGAGGAATGCGGTCAAACGCATGTAGGGAAAAGGTGTAGGGGATCATGCTATGTTGGTGATCATGTCCCGCGGCAAGATTTTGCTTTACGGATGAGACAGGCAGAAACAGTGATTTAAAAAAATCATTTAGTTGCCTGCCTTCATTTTTGTTTTGCTGGCCGGGGCCCATCAGGTTGACGAGGAGTACATTTAGTTCTTTCCGGAGTTTCGTTTCCTTCCTGTCCCAATAGCACCAATACCAGATCGAGTCACCTTTTGTCTCAGACCGGAGGACATCGTACATCTCCCCTTTGTATTCAAATTCGCGTGAGTGCTCCCAGTCAAGTTTAAGCCTGGCATCCTCGGTCGAAAATTTCCAGAGTAGTTGTTCATCCTGGGGGATGGCCTTCTTGATCTTATACCCAGCCATATCTTTTGCCATGGAAATGCGGCCCTTAAGCCAGGCGTAGTTGCCCAGAAAAGGTAGCACGAGGCAGGCAAAGAGGAATATGGAGAGAAAGGATTTCAGTGTTTACTTCTTTTGGAGGGATGAAATTAGGGAAAATAGAGTAGCCAGGCGGCTAATCTATTGGGTATACTGAATCTTCCTAAAGGCACTCCAGATAAAAAGGTACGGACAAGACGCGTCCTGTCCGTACCTTTTTATCTGGAGTGCCTGGATGATCATATCCACTTGCTCCAGGGAAAATCCTATCCTATGCCCTCTTCGATTCTCCCTTTGCGCTGCGAGCCTCATATTCCCTCCTTTAGGAGATAGATATCATTTACACAAGCATTCCAGCCAATAAGGTACGGACAGGACGCGTCCTGTCCGTACCTTATTGGCTGGAATGCTTGGATTTTCTTCATCTAAATATCATGGCTTTCAGCCTCCCTGCCACCCCGGGTGAAAAAAAGAAGGTACGGACAGGACGCGTCCTGTCCGTACCTTCTTTTTCACCCGGGGTGGGGATTTCAAATTATCCTCGCCAATTCTTTGGATTCTCTCTGATATATTTTGAAATTCTTTCAAAGGCCCTATCACTGCGGATGATGTGATCATTAAAAGATCGGTGCCAATCAAATTCCGGCGCCATTCCTGGGTACATTTCTTTCTCCAGCAGGTGAATATGCTTGGAAGCAGTCATCTTAAAAGCGCCAATTATTTCATATAATGGTTTAATCCTCAACGTCCTTTTCGACTGATCGCTCTTGTGATGATGTGATTGAACAAGCAAATCCCTTTTAATCTCCACAATGCCGTGCACATGATCAGGCATGATTATAAATGCATGTCCGATAACATAAGGAAAATGCGCGCACATCCATGCCCATTGCTCAGCAACAATCATCCCAAATGGATTAAGCACCATTTGACCATTTGTGATCTCACCAAAAAACCTTCTGAAATCCTTAACGTTGGATGTAAAGAAATACCTTCCATCACGGCTATAATCATAGCCGTTGAGCCTGTTTGATTTTCGAACTGGTAAGCGCATAAATCAAAATGAAAAATAGGGATCAGCCACAAGAAATGCAAGAAAATGTTTGAAGTTTTACTTACACTGTAGTAGAAACAATGATGATGATTTGAAATGGATGCTTCTAAGCAGTATCTCCGGAAAGGATGGCCATGAAAAAAAAAGGTACGGACAGGACGCGTCCTGTCCGTACCTTTTTTTTTCATGGCCATCCGGGATGATTCATTTTCTTGGCAATCTAAGATGGTACTTCTCACAAGCAATCATAGATTTTGAATATGCCTTTAGGGCCTTTTATTCCATTCTTGTGGAGATATATAATATTTACACATTTACAATCTCCTCCTCGCGCGCTCATGATACTCGATCAGCGGAAAGAGATCTATATCCGCTGCCCGCACACGTCCATTGACTGGATATTCAAACGGGTGGTCGATGTCTTTGATCAGGCGGACCATGTAGATAAATATCTGCGTAAAGAAGGCGACCAGGATGATACCGGTGATGAAATTCTCAAACCTGGTGATGAGTAATAAGCCGATCACGACGAGGGTCAATACTTCGAGGAAGGCATAGCCGGTGGCAATAAAACTGGTTCGCTTGATGACGGTAGTTCTCGAAAATAATCTGCGCAGATTGGTTTGCTCCCGTTTTACCCAGGAGGAGGTCGAACCAATTTTGGTCTGCTCCACATGCAATGCTATGGAGGTAATCTCTTCTATTTTCTTATAGACGACTTCTTCAGTTTCGCGATGCGCATAATAATTGAGGATAGCCTCTGTCACGCCATTGAGCTGCCGCTTCTGAGCCGGCAGGTCAAAGTCACTCTTGAACCCATGCGCAAGCACCACTGTATCTTCAATGGATTCAATAGCGACTGCCATCTCAGCAGGAATTTTTTCACTCTCCTTATAATCCGCCAATGTGCCCGCGAGCATGAAGCCGATTAAAAATATCCCACCGGTGATCACTAGATCAATTTCAGAAAAGTGGACCAGCCCATCATATCCCAAACCATGCACAATGCCGGTTTTAAGTAATACTACCCCAAGGGTGATGGGCAGTGCGGCGATCATGGGTTTCCATTTGATGAGATTGAGTTTCATGGAGAGTTGATGAGTTGGTTGATGAGTTGATGGGTTGATTTGTTGATGAGTTGATTTGTTGATGAGTTGATTTGTTGATGGGTTGATTTGTTGATTTGTTGATGGGTTGACAATCTTATAAACATATCAACTTATCAACTTATCAACTTTAATAAGCAATGGTTTCTCCGAGACCGGCGTAAAGATAGTTTTCTCCGAATTGTTCCTTCAGGATTTTAAAAGCCAGATGACCGGTGCAATGGGCCGGTGCGACTCGCTTCACACTCAAGTCATTTTTGAGTTGTTGAGCGAGTGTTACTATTTGCTGTCTGTCGAAAGGTAAAAGGTGAAAACCACCATAGACCAAATCAACAGAGTTGGCTGTTTCGGCCAGGGTAGTCCTTATAATTTTTTCAATACCCGTATGAGAGCATCCGACAATGACAACCTGGCCTTTGTCTGTATCCATGGCTAAAGACAATTCAGGAAGCTCACTGTTCCTGCACTGGTCATGCTTTTCTTCAAACTGGCCCGGCACAAACGACTTGCCAGGGTAGCATGAGAAATAGCCCAGATATGCTGAACTGGTCGTGATGAGTTTTAATCCAGGGAAGATTTCTTTTGAAGCTTTCACATACTCAATGTTAGCATTCCAAAACCGACCTGTTTGTGGAATTGTAAACTGAGTAGACCCTCCGTTGAAGTATTGCATTTCTACAGGAAGAGAGTCCTTCACGCTTGGCTCCTGACCTGTGGCATCAAAAGGAACAGGTGGGCCCCAGAAGACATCGTGTGGAAAATAAATCCTGACATCCGGATTGATCCGAAGCAAATAGTCTATACCGTTGAGGTGATCAAAATGGCTATGGGATATAACCACGATATCAACTTCCTTAAGATTGATCCCGAGCTTGTTGACATTCTCTTGAAAAATATCAGCACTGCTGCCAGAATCAAACAAAATAACTTGTCCATGGTATCTGGTAATACAGGAAAAGCCCCAATCCATCGTAAGCGATCTGTCCTTGCCAAAGGCATCATAGAGGTTGGTGATCGTGCCTTCCTTGATTTCAAAAGCAGGTTCAGGCGTTGATGTCAGGTCAGGTGATATCGATAACGGAATCATCATGAACCATGACAAGGAGAGCATAAGTATGTAATGCATCAGTCAAAATATTTGACATGAATTTACGTAAAATGCGGGTGGTGAGTTCGGCGAAGCCGTTGTTGGTGTCCTCACCAACAACCAGAAGAATCCTCGCTGGTGGTGGGGACACCAGGCCAGCGGCACATACTCATCCTCGCTGGTGGTGTGGACAGTTCGCAGTTAGCAGATTGTGTTTAGTATTCAGTGGGGGTTGGAGAATACTCTGGAAGCTGGTAGCTGGCAGCTAAGAAACTGATAGCTGACGGCTGACAGCTGATAGCTCCGTTAATAAATCTTCCTGCCAAACCTTCCCCTGATTTCCTCCTCCAATGTTTCCCGGTGGTCGGGGTGGGCTATGTTCATCAATGCATAGGCGCGTTGCTGAAGGTTTTTGCCATAGAGGTAAGCTACACCGTATTCTGTCACTACATAATGGACGTGTGCCCGTGTGGTGACAACCCCAGCGCCTTGCTTGAGGAAAGGGACTATCTTAGATTCTCCCCTGTTGGTCGTTGAAGCCATGGCGATGATAGGCTTTCCGCCTTCTGACAAAGCAGCACCTTTGATAAAGTCCATCTGGCCGCCAACACCAGAAAACTGGTAGGTGCCAATAGAGTCTGCGCAAACCTGTCCAGTGATATCGATTTCAATAGCACTATTGATCGCAGCTACCTTAGGGTTTTTACCAATGACATATGCATCGTTGACGTAGTCGGATTCGAGAAATGCAAATTCCGGATTATCATCAATAAAGTCGTAAAGTTCTCTTGTCCCCGTCGTGAAAGAGGTGATGACTTTGCGCTTGTGTTTCTTTTTAAATTTATTGGTGATGTTGCCGCTCTTGAGCAGATCAATCACTCCATCCGAAAACATCTCCGTATGCACGCCCAGGTCTTTATGCCCGGTGAGTTGCTGGAGAACTGCATCGGGGATTGTTCCTATGCCTAGTTGCAAGGTTGCGCCATCTTCTATCAGCGATGCGCAATGCTTTCCTATCGCCTCTTCGATGTGTGTGATATGTTTTCTATAATCCACTTCCGGGAGTTCGTCTGCGACCTCTACCATGGCATGGATATCATTGATGTGCAGCAATCCATCCCCATGCGTTCGCGGCATGCGGGAATTGACCTGGGCAATCACATATTTTGCATTCTTGACAGCCGCCACAGCAACATCGACTGAGACCCCCAGGGAGCAGAAACCGTGTCTGTCGGGAGGGCTGATATTGATCATGGCTACATCGATCGGGAGGATCTTTTTATGAAACAATCCCGGGATTTCACTCAGGAAGACCGGAATATAATTACCCATCCCGTTATTGACGGCCTGGCGGATGTTTTGGGAGACGAATACTGAATTGAAGTGAAAAGCATCCCCGCATCCGGGTTCTGCCAGGCACATCTCTCCAAGGGTGGAAATAGAAATGATTTCAACATTCTCCAGTTCTAATGAGCGCTGGCCCAAAGCTTTAATCAGGGTGTGCGGGGTAGCGGCACTCCCGTGGAGGTATATCCTGTTCCCGGATTTGACGATTTTGACAGCTTCCTCGGCAGTCTTAAATTTAGATATCGTGTTCATGGTTGATTGTTAAATGACTGTATTATGGTTTTATATGGCAGTTGCAAAATTACCGCAATCGCGGAACATGATGATCAGGGGTAGAAATGATCTAAATCAGCAAAAAATCATTGCATTTTCACTCTGCCTGAATCAATTTACCTTCACAGCACAAAAAATATCCATCGTGACGCAGGAGCATCAGCCTTTTAAGGAACGGTATACCATTCAGGACCTTGAGAGTCTATCAGGAATCCAGGCGCACACCCTCCGTATCTGGGAGAAACGCTATGACCTCCTGCATCCAATGCGGGCCGGTAATAATGTGAGGTATTATAGTCACCAGGATCTCCGGAAGCTACTCAATATAGCTGCACTCTATCATCAGGGTCATAAGATTTCCAGGATTGCGTCCTTACCTGAGGCGGAGCTTGAGGAAACTGTCCGAAAAGAAATGCTTGTAGATCACCGGGGTGATTTTGCCGGCCATAGCCTGAGAATGGCAATGTTGAACTATGATCATGCACTTTTTGATCAGACCATTCATCTTTTATTATCGCAAAAGACCTTCAGGGAAGTATTCCGTACGGTCTTTCTTCCCTTTTTGAATGATATCGGCCTGATGTGGCAGACCAGCGTGATCACGGTAGCACATGAACATTTCCTGTCCAACCTACTGCGCCAGAAAATCCTCTACCAGATAGACCAGCTGCACGCCATCACCGCAGACCCGGACCAAAAAGTGTTTGTGTTGTTCCTCCCCGATTGTGAGGTACATGAAATTGGACTACTATATGCTCAGTATGAATTGATGCTTCATGGGTGCAGGACCATTTATCTCGGCCAGAGTGTCCCGCTGGAATCCCTGTCCGATCTTCAGACTGCCTTTCCGGCTATCATCTTCGTCACCTCTTTTACTATCCATCCACAAGATGGTCAGGTAGTTGACTATCTGAAAGGTGTCTCTAAAAACCTGCTCCGTAAAGGGTCTGATGAGCTCTGGGTTTCCGGCCGGAAGATCCATAACCCCGAAAACAGGGGGAAGATCAAAGGCATCAGGTATATCCTCGGAGCGGACGAGTTTATTGAATCCATCAGGTCCCTGCTTTCTCCGTCCACGGAATAGTTGCTTCTCCTTTCTTTTGACGGCTACCCGACAAAAAATACATTTGTTTAACCATTTTACTAAACAGTTAAACAGTTTTTGGGTTATAGTTAGCATTCTCCAATTTTTTCTAACCTAAACTCAGATTCTATGCACAAGCTCAACACGCTCATTTTCCTCCTTACTATGCTGGGCACCATGTGCCTCCAGGCCCAAACCGCAAGGGTTCAGGTCATCCACAATAGCCCTGATGCGCTCGCTGCATTGGTTGATGTCTATCTGGATGATGTCCTTCTCATTGATGACTTTGCTTTCCGTACAGCATCCCCATTCATTGATGCCCCGGCTGGAGTGGATTTTACGGTAGGTATCGCTCCGGCTAACAGTTCATCATCAGCTGATGCTATTGCCACCTTTGACTACAACCTCGCAGCAAATGAAACTTATATCATTGTTGCTTCAGGTATCGTCAACCCGGCAGGATACAATCCTGTAAAACCTTTCAACCTTGAAGTTTTTGCAGGTGCAAGGGAAGCCGCTTCTCAACCAGGAAACACAGACGTTCTGGTGTATCACGGTTCAACTGATGCACCTGCCGTGGATGTTGTAGAAACACTCGTAACGGGTGGAGCCACCATCGTTGACAATGCTTTCTATGGAGACTTTGCAGGATACCTCGAACTCGCAACCCTTGACTACAGATTAGCGGTAAAAGATGCCACAGGCGCCGTAACGGTAAAATCATACGAAGCTCCTTTGAACTCCCTTGGCCTCCAAAATACTGCCCTCACTGTTCTTGCCTCCGGCTTTCTGGATCCAACCCAAAACAGCAATGGCGCACCTTTCGGTCTGTATGTAGCGCTGCCATCTGGTGGTGCTCTTATCCCGCTGCCGGAGACGACAGCACGGGTACAAGTGATACACAATTCTCCAGACGCTTTGGCAACAGCCGTTGATGTTTATCTCAATGATGCATTACTCATCGATGACTTTGCTTTCCGTACAGCATCCCCATTCATTGATGCCCCAGCAGGAGTGGATTTTACGGTAGGTATCGCACCAGCTAACAGTTCATCATCAGCTGATGCTATTGCTACTTTTGATTACAACCTCGCAGCAAATGAAACCTATATCATTGTTGCTTCAGGTATTGTCAATGCTGCAGGTTACAATCCTGCACCTGCTTTCAACCTCGAAGTATTTGCCGGCGCAAGAGAAGCCGCCTCTACGCAAGGCAATACAGATGTACTCGTATATCATGGATCAACAGATGCACCGACCGTAGATGTTGTAGAGACCGCTGTAACCGGTGGAGCTACCATCGTTGACAATGCATCTTACAGTGACTTTGCCGGATACCTCGAATTGCAGACCCTTGATTACAGGATCGAAGTTCGTGATGAAACAGGCACAGTGACTGTCAAATCATATGAAGCACCATTGAATACATTGGGTCTCCAGGATGCGGCACTTACCGTCCTTGCCTCAGGCTTCCTTGATCCATCGCAAAACAGCAATGGCGCACCTTTCGGTCTATTTGTTGCGCTGCCATCTGGTGGTGCACTTATTCCTTTGCCAGAGTCGACTGCACGTGTGCAGGTGATACACAATTCTCCTGACGCTTTGGCATCAGCTGTGGATGTTTATCTCAATGATGCATTACTCATCGATGACTTTGCTTTCCGTACAGCAAGTCCGTTTATTGATGCACCTGCAGCAGTTGATTTTACCGTAGGTATCGCACCAGCCAATAGTACTTCATCAGCAGATGCTATCGCTACTTTTGATTACAACCTCGCACCAGGAGAAACTTATATCATTGTTGCCTCAGGCATTGTCAATGCAGCAGGTTACAATCCTGCACCAGCATTTAACCTCGAAGTATTTGCCGGCGCAAGAGAAGCGGCCTCCTCTACTGGCAACACAGATGTACTCGTATATCATGGATCAACAGATGCACCGACCGTAGATGTTGTAGAGACCGCTGTAACCGGTGGAGCTACAATCGTTGACAATGCATCTTACAGTGATTTTGCAGGTTATCTCGAATTGGCGACCCTTGATTACAGGATCGAAGTTCGTGATGAAACAGGCACCGTGACTGTCAAATCATATGAAGCACCATTGAATACATTGGGTCTCCAGGATGCGGCCCTTACCGTACTTGCCTCAGGTTTCCTTGATCCATCGCAAAACAGCAATGGCGCACCTTTCGGTCTATTTGTTGCGCTGCCATCTGGTGGTGCACTTATTCCGTTGCCAGAGTCGACTGCACGTGTGCAGGTGATACACAATTCTCCTGACGCTTTGGCATCAGCTGTGGATGTTTATCTCAATGATGCATTACTCATTGATGACTTTGCTTTCCGCACAGCATCTCCATTCATTGATGCTCCGGCAGGAGTGGATTTTACCGTAGGTATCGCACCAGCTAACAGTTCATCATCAGCTGATGCTATTGCCACCTTTGACTACAACCTCGCAGCAAATGAAACCTATATCATTGTTGCTTCAGGTATTGTCAATGCGGCAGGTTACAATCCTGCACCAGCATTTAACCTCGAAGTATTTGCAGGCGCAAGAGAAGCCGCCTCCGCTACTGGCAACACAGATGTACTCGTATATCATGGATCAACAGATGCGCCAACGGTAGATGTTGTAGAGACCGCTGTAACAGGTGGAGCTACAATCGTTGACAATGCATCCTACAGTGATTTCGCAGGTTATCTCGAATTGGCTACCCTTGATTACAGGATCGAAGTTCGTGATGAAACAGGCACAGTGACTGTCAAATCATATGAAGCACCATTGAATACATTGGGTCTCCAGGATGCGGCCCTTACCGTACTTGCCTCAGGCTTCCTCGACCCATCGCAAAACAGCAATGGCGCACCTTTCGGCTTGTTTGTGGCGCTGCCATCCGGTGGTGCACTTATACCGCTGCCAGAGTCAACAGCGCGTGTACAGGTGATACACAATTCTCCAGACCCTGCTGCCGCAGTTGTGGATGTGTACCTTAATGATGCTTTATTGCTTGACAACTTTGCATTCCGGACGGCAACCCCATTTGTGAATGTACCTGCCGCAACTGATTTCACTATTGGTGTCGCACCACCAACGAGTGCTTCAGTAGACGATATCATTGCCTCATTTGATTACAACCTCGCTCCAGGGGGCACCTACATGATCATAGCTGACGGTCTGGTGATTCCTTTTGGATTTGATCCTTTTGTAGGCTTCAGTCTTGAGGTTTATCCACTCGCAAGAGAGCAAGCATCTGTTGCAGGCAATACGGATGTTCTTGTACACCATGGATCAACAGATGCACCAACAGTAGATGTTGTAGAAACCTTGGTAACAAACGACGCAACCATTGTGGATGACCTTGCCTATGGGGAGTTTGCAGGATACCTTGAACTACCAACTGCTGATTACAGGATCGAAGTGAGGGATCAGACAGGTGTTGTGACGGTGGCGTCTTATGATGCACCTTTAGCCACTTTACAGTTGGATGGAGCAGCTCTTGCAGTTCTAGCTTCAGGATTCCTCAATCCGGCTAACAATTCCAACGGCCCTGCTTTTGGATTATATGTTGCATTGCCTGCAGGTGGCGCGTTGATTCCGCTTCCGCTTTCAATACCATCGGCTACCAAAGACCTGGAAAGGATTCCTGCCAATGTTTACCCGAATCCTGCTACAGACTTTGTCAACTTCGAACTTCCAAATCGTATAGTTGAAAGTGTCCGTGTACTGGATATGGCTGGTAAACAAATAGGTATCGCGTCGCAAATCAAAGATGGCATGATCACCTTCAATACAAGCACGCTCCATGCAGGCATGTATATCCTGGAAGTGACCGGTGAAGATTTCACCTCTTCAGCTAAAATCACCATCAAGCGATAGAACGGATTTTATTTAGTTTTTTTTTGGATATGCATTTTGAGGAGCTGGTGGGAACCAGCTCCTTTTTTTTCCTGTCCCGTAGATTTATGCACTGACTTTCCTTAGTCTGATCCATTTGATACTTTCCAGGATCACGAGCATTCCCAATGCACCTCCGAGCGATGTTGCAAAATGCATATACCCTGGAAACCCGAAACTAAATAACTCCCGCAGGGAAGGTATCGTCAGCAACATCAGCAAGAGGATCACCGCGCCGGTAAGAATGACAGCCGCGGCGATATTTTTTTCAAGTATCACCGCGATCACACTTCTGGTTTTAGACAGATTGGTAAGAATCAGGAAAATATTGCCCATGATCAGCGCTGAGAATGCAATGGCCCTCACTTCCTCATCCGAATGGCCTTCCCGAATGGACAATACGTATACCGTAATGACCATCAATAGCAGCAAGGTTCCTTGAAAGAGACTGTTGCCGATTTTACGCCAACCAAAAAACCGGCTGTTCGGATTCCTTGGCCGGCGGTTCATGATGCCTTTTTCTTCCCGTTCGGCTTCAAAAGCAATAGAACAGACCGGGTCAATAATCAACTCCATAAAAACGATGTGGAGCGGCATCAGCAGCAAGGGGATGGTGGGAAAAAACGCCGGCATGAGCGTCAGACCGATGATCGGGATATGAATAGCAAAAATATAGGACATGGCTTTTTGCAGATTGTCAAAAATCCGTCTGCCTGATCGGATGGCACCTACAATAGAGGCAAAATTATCATCAAGCAGCACCAGTGATGAGGCTTCCCTGGCGACATCTGTGCCCTTGTTGCCCATGGCGATCCCGATATGCGCAGCTTTTAGCGCTGGTGCATCATTGACTCCATCGCCAGTCATGGCAACGATTTCTCCATTCGCTTTCAGGGCTTCTACGATCCGTAGTTTTTGTTCGGGAACGACGCGTGCAAAAATGGTAGTGTTTCGTATTTTTTTATGGAGTTCCTGATCGCTCATATGCATTAACTCCTCGCCGGTGATCAGTTTACCTTTTTCAGGCAAACCCGTTTGCAGCCCAATATTCCTCGCCGTCGCAGGATAATCTCCGGTAATCATGATCACTTTGATACCGGCATCATGACACTCCTTGACAGCCTGCTTTACTTCAGGTCGGATCGGATCTTCAAAACCCAGGAGCCCTTTAAATGTAAATTCAAAATTCCGCTGATCTTCTGGCAATGGACTTGCATCTGCTGATGCACTGGCAATGCCTATCACTCTGTATCCTTTCTCTGCCATCACCTGAACCAGATCAAGTTGCTTTTGCAACTCATGATCATCCATGCCGCACAATTTAAAAATCGCCTCCGGTGCTCCTTTGGTGGAAACCAGCACCTCGTGCGTTGCTTGATTTTCAAGCACCCGGGTCATGATCAGCATTTCGTGGTTAAATGGATATTCCCTGACCAGTGTATAGGCACCGGTCGAATGTGCTGATCCCGCATCATAAAACTTATGAATTGCATTTTCCATTGGATCAACGGAAATTTCGGATGATGCCAGATGGGCTACTTCCACCAAACTTGAAACTTCAGCAAAACTATTCGCAAAGTCAGAACGGTAATACATTTTGTCTCCGCTATACACCGCCGCCACTTCCATTTTATTCATCGTGATCGTGCCTGTCTTATCGGAGCATAACACGGTGGCAGCGCCCAGCGTTTCGATGGCAGATGCATTGCGCGTCAGTACATTCTTTTTTGAAAGTCGCCATGCACCAAGTGCCATAAAAATGGTGAGGACCACCGGAAATTCTTCGGGCAACACGGCCATGGCAGCAGCGAGCCCATTGAGCAGGGACTGGATGAAGTTGCCCCTGGTGAAATAGAAAAGAGCAACGATGCCAATGCAAACAATACCTCCGAAAAGGAACAGGTATCGGATCAACACCTTCATCTCTTTCTGTAGCCTTGTCTCCTCCGGATTGATTTTCTCCAGCGAAGCTCCTATTTTACCAAACTGTGTATGAACACCAGTGGTATCTACCGCTGCCAGTCCTCTTCCCTTGACCACCAGGGTGCCGCTAAATACCTGTGTGCTATTCTCCTGCCCGGCTTTCCCAAGTGATTTCGTTACCGGAACGGATTCTCCGGTGAGCATGGATTCGTCTATTGTCAGGTTCATCACCTCCTGCAAAGTGGCATCTGCGGCTACCCTGTCACCTTCATTGAGGATCATGATATCTCCGGGCACCACTTCCCTGCCGGGAATTCTCGTCTCTACCCCATCACGTAATACAAGGACCCTTGGTGAAGAAAGCTTCTTGAGCGCTTCGAGTGCCCGCTCCGTCTTCCTGTGCTGATAGAACGTGATGAAGATGATGATAAAGATGGTGGACAGCATGATGATACCCTCCCTCAAATCACCGATCAGAATATATAAGCCTCCACAACTGATCAATAACAGGAACATAGGCTCCCTGATCACGTCCAGGGCTATCCTCCATATCGTTTTAGGCCGGGAAACAGGAAGTTCGTTAAACCCACTTTCACCTAATCTCTTTGTTGCTTCGGCCGCACTAAGTCCCTGTATCATCATCTCGTAAGATAGGGCTTTAAAAGGCAAGGGGCAAGGAGCAAAGGGCAAAAAGAGAAAGGATCATTGTGTAGAGACGCGATTAATCGTGTCTCTACACAATGATCCTTTCTTCTTACTTTCTTACTTTCTTACTCTCTTACTCTCTCACAGTTTTACCCTCTTACAACCACCATTTTTTGGGTGGCGGTAAAACCAGCGGCTTGCAACTGGCAGATGACGATGCCATTGCTGATACCGAGCTTTTCTTGAGAGATAACCACTGTATTCATACCTTGGGTGTATGTAGCAGTTACATCATATAAAAGACGGCCTGACAGATCATAAAAACGCAGTGAGGCATCTCCTGATTTTTCGAGGCTAAAGCGGATCGTTGTATTCTGTGAAAACGGATTAGGCTCGTTGACAAACAACGTGTTTTCAAATGCTGCAGGTAGTGTCGAAGTTGGCTCTAGCTCAATCTGTAATCGATCCAAAGCATCACCGGCATAAGCCTCAGCAAGGAGGGTTCCGTTATGCAGCTGCATCATTTCGCTAACAGATCCACTTGTGGAGGACATGACGATCACACTAAAGAGGACTTGATCAGCTGGCACGCTTACGAGTGACTGTGCATTCCAACTCATCAATAACCTTCCGTCAGCAGTGATGTTGAAGTTTTCTTCTCCAATCGCCAATGCACCGGCTTCCACATCGAGGATCATACCATCCGTCATTTCAAGACCGAGCTGTAAACCAGCAATGTTTGAAAAACTGGATGCGGTGAAATCTATTTTTGTTGGAACACCTGCTATCAGGGTTTGATCAGCCATATTGAGCATCAGTGTTTCACTCCACCTTGGCAGGATGGTTGTAAAATCATTCTTAGCATCTCCGGTTACATCTCCTGTCTTGACGCCGATGAAATCTGCATCTGTGATATCAGCTCCCAGGTATTCGATCCTAAGTGTCTCCTCAAAGAACCATGGTGCACCGGGCTCCAGGTATTGGCTTGCAATACCAAATCTCCAACTCGTGTTATCAGGAAAAGATGCATACTTGCCAAGGAGTAATTTCCTGATGATGATAAGATCTATCGCCGTAATGCTATTGCTTCTGTTGGCATCTGCGGCGATCATTTGATAAGGAGATGCAAAGCGCTTGATGCCCAGCAGATGTTTCTGTATCTGGATCAGGTCAATTGTATTGACTCCATCAGTATGATCTGTATCCTTGAATCCGCGGATGTAATAATCATTTTTAGGTTCAAGGCCATCAAAGCGATAGAATCCACCTGCTGCTGTATTTGTCACCACTTCGTTGGTCAAAGATGGATCATCATACATCCTCATCTCAATGCCACGCAACTTCAAATCGCCTGATGTGGCTACGATACCTGAAATACTCTTGTCTAAGAGGTTGACGGAGGCACAACTGGCTACGAAGTTGATTTCATCGAGATCCCAAACAGATTCTGTAGCTCCGTTACCTACCGGACAATAGGACAGCAATTCAAATCGGAAGGTAGTAGGCTCAGTGACCAGGAATTCATCGATACCAAAGAAGTCGTACACTACTTCATGCCATGAGAACGCCGTAGCGGTAGCAGGGCTCACGTATATTTCAGTTCCGTTTTTCAGCACGCGGACATTAAACAGTGTTGGATAATTGTTTAGTCCTGTATTACCACTGATCCATTCAAAGTTAACCGGTGCTTTTTCATAAAAAGAAAATCCTGTCAGGTAAACGGCTGTATCCGGATCGGGCGTGACTTGTAATTCTATCACGACAGATGCTTCATCCCCCGGCAAATACGTGCAACCTGGAAGCGACCCTACACACATACCTGGTGAGTCATTCACGCCTGGTGTACAGCTATGCTTGTTGACCTGTGGATTTTCCCGGTGCAGCGTGTCACCAATGATAGCAGCACAAGGCAGAGGTTGTGGGTAGGATGGATAGAATTCTGAATAATCCATGTGCGTATTATTGCTCATGAAAGATTCGCAGGCATTGAGGTCATAGTGAATGACGGTATTCAGGATGATGACATTGATGGTCAGGATGCTGTCGCAGCCTTCTGAATTGGTCAGTTCCTGGATATATTGACCACCTTCGTTATAGGTCTCCCCATTGATTTCTACAGATTCACCAAGGACGATCAATGTATCAATCGTTTCTGTCAATGGTGGATCGATAGTCACCTGGTAATCACAACTTGTCTGACAAGTATCTCCAAGGCTGGTCAACCAATCTACCTGGAGAAAATAATCTCCACCATCATTGATCGTGATGGATGTCCCGTCATTAGCACCTACAATACCCGGGCCGGACCAAACGGTACTGATGATTTCTGCTTCAGCTGCGCCTGCCGGAGAAAGGATAGGATTGAAAGTAAGTTGGGATGTACTGCCTGAACACATACGAACTGGTCCTTCAATCTCACAGGTATAATAAGCTGGCAGGAAGAAGATATCCTGGCGTATGATGAGTTGTGAAAACCACCATGAATTGATCGTGTGGAGGTTTCCAAAACCTGGTGTATTAGGTTGTGTATAATTCGTCCAACGGTGACAAGGAGGCATACATCCGGTAAGCTGTACGGATGGTTCGCCGCTACCGGATGCTACGGAGATGTTGGAATCATCATAGAAGAGCAGGGATACTGCTGCTGCGGGGCGCACGGCAGAGATCATAAAGCCATTGGTCATATACTCTGCATCATAGATCGGAAAGTGATAGATGCCCTGAGCATAAGCTATCGTGACCGGGATCTGGGTATTTACATTTTCAGGCAACGGATTGCCGAGGCCATCAAATCCATCCCATTGGACGCAAACAGGTAAACCAACTTCTTCAGCGGTGACCGTCTGGGATAAAAGAATATCTGCGGTATTTGGTGTGTACACATTGTCCGGCCCGTTAAAATCGAGTAAGAGATCAACCTGTCCGGCTTTGGTGATGGTAAACTTGATACAATAATCTTCTCCTGAGCAACGGCTGATGCCGATGAGTTCGAGCTCCCCGACACTAGCGGTGGCGCAGATGTCGACAGGGTCATTGAGAAAGATGGAATATTCGGGTTGGGTGGCATTCATATTTTGAACACTCCTCCGGTCAACGGCCACATCACCGGTATTCATGGCTCCAAAACTATTGAAGGCAACATTGAAAGCTGCAGGTTGAAAGCCGCTACCGTTAAAATCGATCTTCGTTACGAATGATTTATTGTCATCGTCCGGATCCGGGGCGCAAACATAGAAGGCACCGTTGAAGGGACGGAAAGGGAAACCAAAATCATTGATGGCAAAAAATGACCAGTTATGCGACCAAACCCTTCCTGGTTTTTCTATTGGTGATGGTCCGGAACAATTTGCGACAGTGATATCCCAGAAATCAATCAGGAGGTCATTGTTCTCCTCATCCTGGAATTCGATGTAATAGTCGCCTTTGCCTGCCCAGCCTTGTGAGCCCAGGTCTGCAGAGGTGACCTGGGTTGCATTATAACCACCAGGCCCAAAGATCTGCATGGGGCCACCAAAAGCTTCGCTCCAATTCTGGATATTGGCTCCGGCAGGTGTTACGGTGATTGGTCCGTAAACGACATTTCCATTAGGGTCTTTGATCTGGTAGAAGAAAGTAATCTTGGGAGGTGCCGGTGAAGTCACATTGTTATGTGCCCAGTTGAAACCGAGATAGATGCACTCGGTGGATGGGTCGGTCAGATGGATGTACAACCGGCTCTGTGGATTCGGGTTGTTGAATGCGGCAAAGCTGCTATACGCCGGATTGTTGATGTGGAGGGCGGCAATGTCAGTTGTATTATTGCCCATGATGTTGATGTTTCCATTGGGGGCGACCTGACGGGTACCTTCGGCGGATAGCTGGTTAATAGCCATCAGGGCCAGGCAGAGAAGGGGGGTAAAAAATCTCATGTTGGTTGAGTTCGTGTTAGATCTTAGTTAAAAAAAGCATGGCATTACCTTGTCTGGAGGTAAGGACGTGTGTGTGTAGTTATCCTAAGAAGAGACGGAAAAAAGGAAAGTGCTGCCTTTTATAGCGTACACTACCAGACTGCTAAGTAAAGAAAACTTATTAAACTATGCAATAATATGAAAATAGGGGGAGGCGAAAAGGGCAAGGAGCAAGGAGCATGGAGCAAGGAGGCAGTCCTCAGTCCTCAGTTGGCAGGAGGCAGAGACTCCATCTTACGTTCTCACTCTCTCACTCTCTTACAAGGGCCGCTGGCCTGGTGCGCCGCAGAGAGCGTAGTCGAACTGTCCTCACCACCAGCGTTGGGGATTTCTGCTGGTCGTTGGTGGGGACACCAACAACGGCCTGGCCGCTGGCCTGGTGTCCTCACCACCAGCTAAGGGATTTCTGCTGGTCGTTGGTGGGGACACCAACAACGGCCATGCCGCTGGCTGAAGGCGGAGCCTGCACAAAAAAAAGAGCATAATACGTCTGGAATCTGCGAGTCTGGTATCTGGCATCTTAGTTGAGAGCCTGGCATCTGCGAGTCTGGCATCTGGCGTCTCACGCTCTCACTCTCTTACTCTCTTACAGATTATTGAGGATGATTTCTTCGAGCCGGGCTTCGGTGCCCTCTCCGTATCCTTCCTGGATGTGGATGATCTTGCCTTGCTTGTCGATGAGAAACATGGTGGGGTATCCGTTTACCCTGTAGGTTTTGGCGATATCCCTTGATGCATAGAGGACGGTATAATCGACATCGCGCTTGGTCAGGAAATCAGGCAGATTGTCCTCTTTGTCATCGTAGGGATCAAGGCCGATGACGACCAGGCCCTGGTCCTTGTACTTCTCATGAAGAGATTGGAGGGCCGGTAATGCCTGCATACAAGGATAGCATGATTTATAGAAAAAGTCAAGGAGCACCAGTTTTCCTTTCAGGCCCTCAAGTCTCACCGTATCTTCCGTGAGGGAAGGAAATGACCATAACGGTGCGATGGTATCAATCGGCAATGGCTCAGGCCTGACGTATGGCGTATACTCCTTGAGCTTGATATACGCCGGCACCACAGATAGAGATACTTTATCTTCTTCAAAAGGCATATTCAATTCATACCGATCCACCGTAACTAGATCGTACTGAATCATTGTGTCCTTGTTCATCACCATTGCTATCTTCTCCGAATACTGGACAGGCATCATGTCCTTAGTATTGATCCAAAAGTGTCGGGCATATTCAATCAGGTTTAGGCCTGATCCTTTCTCCATGGTGGGCACCTCACTTATTTCAATATGGTGACAGTTATAACCGCTTACGTTTTCTTCACCCACCAACTTCATCTGAAATGAGGACTCGCGATAATCAGATTTCCCGGGCATGGGGCGGCTTTTCCCGGATGTAAATGGTTCGAAGAAATCATAATTATCTATCCACGAGTCGACTTCACGCTTCCACTTATCCACACTCAATATTATTCCAGTGCTGTCCTGGAGTGAAAAAGTAACTAACTCTTCACCGGTGAATAGTGCAGAGGTGGCATGTAGTCCTTCATTTATGAATTGCAAATGAAATACTTCAGGGTATGCCTTTTTGCCTTTCCCTTTTTTGAAATAACATTTTTTACTGCTGACCCTCGTATCCGGACCACTCAAAGCTTTTTCATGACTGGTCATTTCATAGTATCCATTGGTAATGGATTGACATTTTTCCTTTGATCTTTTTAAAATGTCTTTGGCATCCTGGCTAGAAAGTGTCATACTCAACAGGAGCAGGCAGGTAAGAATAAGGGGACTTTTCATAGGTTTTGGTTTTATGGTTAAAAATGAGCTGTCAGCCGTCAGCTATCAGTTTTGCGGTGGTTGTTGGTGGGGACACCAACAACGGCTTCGCCGAATTTCATTTTTCATTTTTCACTCTTCACTTTTCACTTTTCACTTACTTGGCTTCGTACTTCATGGACCAGATGATAATCAACGGGGTCAACACAGCCGTTGGTAAAAGCCACAATACAATGCCCGGTATTACAGATGGAAAATTATCGGCATTGACCACCAGGAAGGCTGTCAGCGCAGCAATGTAACCACCCGTCATACGCTGCAGATGTGCGAGCAACCAATAATTACGATGCTCAGCTTTGCCGCGATAATTTTTTAGATCCGTCCTGACAAAGAGCAGACTGATCATTCCAAAAACAATTAAAACAATTCCGAATGTTTCGGATGCAATGAGTGTCCTTACGCCCATGAATATAAACAAAAGTCCGGCAAGCCCCATGCATACGGTCAAAAACCAGTCAAACGCTTTTGGGTCATTGTCCACTTCGGTGAGCCGGAGACGAATATACCGATAACCGGTGCCAACCATATACACCGTAAAGACACCAACGATCATCAGGAAATTATTGGGATGAAGTATAGACAGAATGATGGCAGAAATTCCGGCAAGAATCATAGCATACGTAAACACTAAACCAATTCGCTTGTGCAGCAAATCACCTTTCCGGCGTATCAGATTTATGGTACCGGCGATCAGCCCCGTGGCACCGTTGGCGATATGTACGATCAGCAGGAAGGTAAAAAGTGAATCCATAGTTGGTTTTTCTGTGGGTACTAAAATGAGAAAAATATTTTGAAACGCAATATTAGCATAAGGCTAAGGCGAAGGCTGAGGCGAAGGCTAAGGCGAAGGCGAAGGCGAAGAGGTGATTTCTACCTGTAGCCAGGAGGCTACTGTCACAATTTTGCACTTGAACATGTTTTTAATGCTTTACCCGTCGGCAGCCTAGAGGCTACCAACAACGTCTGGTTTTTTTTATTAAAAAAAACAGACCAAGGTCGCAGGCGGAGCCTGCAAAAAAAACGAGCATTATACGTCTGGCATCTGCGAGTCTGGTATCTGGCATCTCTGTAAAAAGTCTGGCGTCTGCGAGTCTGGCATCTGGCATCTTACGCCTCTCACTCTCTTACACCTCTTACTCTCTCACAATGCCATGAGTAAAAAAATGGCTGCCAAGCCAGGAATTGAATTGCCACGGCTTTCAAGCCGTAGCAATTCATGCAATTGGGAATGATTGCATGAACGAAAAAATTGGCCTGTAGGACAGCATTTGAATTGCAACGGCTTTCAAGCCGTGAGGCTCTTGGCAAACTAATCCGTACTCTCCAGAATATCCTTAATCCTGATCTGACCGCTCAGCAGTGTCTCGAAAATCTTCCATCGCGTCTCAGGATCTGTTCCTCCTTTTTGTTCGATATACGTCTTGACGAGGTCCATGCCATGATTGTAGTTGATGACATAACTCCGCTGTCCGCGAATGAAGCTGATCCCCTTGACGGCCGTCTCTTCATTATACAAGCCATAGTCCTGCAGCCAACGCATGGCTTCCTCTTCGGTCATCGAACCGCTGAGGAGGCCCCTGCCCACATCATTGCGCACATAATTGAGCTTGCCTTTGGTCGCGAGTGCCGTAAAATAAAGCGTGATACCTGTTGTGTCAAGACCAGCGAGTGGCAACAACACTTCTTTTGCAAAGATGATCTTATCATCACCCGGAAAGACAACATCGATTCCATAATTCGCACTCCCTTCTGCAATGAGTGACTGCGGGCTGTATAGCGGATAGACAGAAAGTTCGACAAGACCCTGGTCACGATAGAGATTTTTCTCCAACAGCATGTTGTAGACGTGATGGCCGGGATAACTCTCGTGACTACCTACATCAATGGCACGGTCTATAAAAATATTGATGTCGGTATTGATCTGTATGACGCTTTGGTAATTACCCTTATACCAGTTGTATCCGTTCCAGGATTTGTTGGTAACAAATTCAAGTTTGAAATCTTCATTTTCAGGAAGTGTGTAATGTTGTAGCGTACGTTTGCGACACTCTGCAATAGCCGCTCTGAAGACAGTATCGAGTTTGTCCTTAGGGATGATAAAACGATTTGCCAACATCTGGAATCGCTCCGGCACAGTTCCCTTACCTGGAAGCAGGCTGTCCAGCTGTCCGACCAGCAACTGATAGTAATGTTCATTGAAAACCGGGGCAGTAGTACCGAACAACTCCTTGGATTCATCATCAAACAATCCATACTCACCTGAGAAAATCCGGATGCGCCGGTCAAAAGAAATCAATTGATCAGCAATCCATGCTGCACGATGACCTTCGGTACCGGCACTGTCTGCACTGGCTATCTGATCACATTCAGCCTTAAGCAACTTAACTGCATTGAGCAGGCTATCTTTTGGAAAAACGGATGAAGGCTTTGTCAATGGCTTGAGTGTATCAGGGCCATAATACGCATCGACAAATGGCTCATCATACTGGCCTATAACAAGGGCGAGGCGAACATATTGTTGAGCCAGTTCGTTGATCCCGGAGGTAGCAACATTTTCGTCTTTAGGTTTACAACTCACCATCAAGGAAAGTGCAAACAAGCTGATGATCCAATTATTCATTTGAAAGGTGTATTTAGTACAAATGGGTTTCCCTAGACATCCATGTCCTTCACTGGATTCATAAAACGTTGCAACGTTGGCATCTCTATTCCCTCACGTTCAAATGAGACCTTGATTCGCTTACGCAATTCACCCGTGACTTCCCACTGCTTTAGTGCTACCGTTTCACCGAGGATCTTCATGACTACTCCGGAATCCAGAAAATCTTCAACTCTGAGAAACTGTGGAGGCTTGATGATAAATGCTTTCCATAACGGATCCTCCGCGAGTTCCATTCCTGTTGTATTGATGACTTCAATTGCCTTCTCCAGATGGGTCTGATAAGCTACTCTGACATTGAGATTGATGCGGGCAAAGTCCATCGACAGATTAGCGACGCGCTTGATATCACCATGTGGCACGAAATGTACGGTTCCGTCCAGATCTCTTAAGGTGGTCATGCGCAGACTGATATTCTCCACCACTCCACTCGTTTGATCCAGACTCACTGCATCGCCGATACGGTACTGGTTTTCGATGATCATAAAAAAACCTGTGAAAAAATCACGAATGAGATATTGTCCACCAAAACCTACAGCAAGGCCTAAGATACCAGCACCGGCCAGGAGCGGACCGACTGAAAGTCCCATTTCATTTAAGATCGCCATGATGACGATGAGCAACAGCATCACCCGTAAGCTCCAGGTAAATATCTGTATCAGTGTCTCTTCGCGCTTGCGTTCGGCTATTTCCGATTGATGATAGTCAGCTGTTACGGACACTTTTACAATCTTTTCAATCACGCGCCTGGCTATGTAATACAACACATACGCCGCGCCGATGATGAGAAGAATGCGGAGCCCATGGGTCAATAACCAAGGCAAAAGCTTGCTGCCCCATTCATTCCAGTATCCTTCGATTTTAAACTTAGTGTCCATGATTCATCAATCGTTCAACGCCCGTAGCTGCAAAAGTATACATTCCACGGGATGGAAACCAGCTCCTCTCGAAAAGCGGAAGGAATGATTACTGTTGATCCTTCCAGGCTGGATTCTTAAAGACAAGGGTCACGCCGGCATGATTGGACAGGATCAGCTTGTCATTTTCAAGGGTGTAATGTGTAGAAAACTGCAGCGTATTTGTAAACGCTTCCTCTTTTGCGATGTTCCCGCACTTCCGTTTGGTCAGGTTCAAATCTGTAAACCGGAGCAGGCTGCGTTCTGAAAATATTCTGCCGCGTATGGTATTGCATCCGCTGTTCCCCTCAAAAGAATTGCCCCTCGCGTATACATACAGGTAGGGCAATGTGTCATTGAACTGACTGGCAGTGACGGTATCTGCGGCCATTGAGTAGAGCACCCATTTAGCTTCAAGCCCAGGATCAGTTACATACATGCCACAACCATTGAAGCTAGTAGCCAGGCTATCATTGGAATGTTGGATTGAAACTTTGACAGAATAGGAAAACTGCTCTCCCGTTTTTTCATTCATGCACAGCATCTTGTAGAGTTCAATTTCCATTGTGCCTTCATCGGTCTTGAGCGTATACTTCTTTACGTTGCTGTCCATTGCCTTGACAGGTTCAACATGAGGAGAATTGAATACACCAAAATCAGGAACCTGTGATTTAAAAGCGATCAGCTGAGGAGAAATCGTAAGCGACCAGACTGGATCGACACTACTTGCTTTAAAATAGATGGTGGACTCTGCAGATTTCTCTTTCTTTTTTCCTCCCATATATTCTGTCGGGGCCTGGCTTGAGATCACTCCATGACCTAGAAGACAACAAAAGGAAATCAACCACATTGAAATAAACTTCATACACGCAGTATTTAATGCATCAACAGGCGCAAAGTTAACAACTCATGCATGACAATCGATGAACAGCCAGAAATTTTTCAACTTCCCTGCCACTACGTCCAGAACTCCAGCACTAAAAGCAGGCAGGGGTCAGCCCAATTATATACGTACAAACCTGAGCAAGGCAGTGTCTGCCTTCATCAACTCCAGCGTATTGGAGTCCACCATACTGAAAGTGGTTACACTTTTCATCGCATCAATGAAAGTAGGTTCGCCAATACCCTTGCAGGCTTTTTCTGTCGCGACCAGGTTGATAAATTCGATATGATTGGTATCCATCGCAATAGCGCCTGTAAACGAATTGCAGCCTGTAGAACCCATCACCTCCATCACCGGCAGATTAAAAGCAAGATTCGGTTTTAGCCCAGGGTACAAAGTTTCGAAGGTAAGTTTTGTGTTGGTCAGTGATTTGAGCTCCCATCTGCCGTTCAAAGCAGAAATTTTACTTTGAAGTGGCTCAGGCTCAGGGGGCAGTCCTTTAAACTTTGCTAACAGGTCTTTGCCCTGGTAGAGTGACAATTCATCGATAGCAATACTCCATGCATCTGCCAGCGGAAAAATAGCGAGGAATGACTTTTCAATATTGTTACCCAGGCAAGCCATCTTTGTAGTAATCAGCTCTGAAAATTTTAGAACATTCACATTGCTGAGGTCGACTTCTCCTCCAAATTGATTACATCCTGAGTATCCTGCTATTTTATCTGTTTCCCCCTGGATAAATTTCAGGTAGGGTGGCTTTGTATCCAGAATGGGTTGTCCGGCTAATTCGGTCAAACTCCACTGATACTTGTAGAGCACCTCCGTTGATCCTGAAAGCGCTTCAGCCATTTTCGGTCGCTGACACGCAGAAATCAGAAGGACAACCATCAGGCTGATGAGCATTACATTAATCGTTTTCATATTGTATTGGTTTTAGTGATTAGACGTCCTAAATGATCTACTGATGGCAACAACTTGCATGATGCATTCATTGCGCATGCAATAACACACCAGGTATTTCTTTCCAACCGCGATAAACTAAAAATGCTTTGAAAAAAAATATCAATTTGCTTTCTAAAAGCTTATCAGGCTACATTCAAAAATCGGGGGTGCCGAATAATTGGATTTAACATCAATCTGATCATGAATTGACTGGAAAATTTGCTTCCAAACAATCACTATGCAAAGGGTTTGCTAGAAAACAGGTTTGATGTGTAACGATCAGGTAGTAATCAGCGCATTGTCAAGATACAACGCTGATCCCCTGGTTTTGTTCATGATTCTTTGATCATGTGTTCCTTCTACAGGTAGTTTAGCTTTAAATGATGACCACTCATAATAGGTTATCCACAATTGTGGATAAAAAAATACAATTTTTCTACTCGCTAATATTGACGGACAAAGCCAACATTTCACCCTTTTACTTTGAGACGGTTACCCCTCCCCAGTTCAACTAAATTTAGGGTAGGACTTGATACCATTCTGTGAGACAACCCATTAAACCCAATAGAAAAAGTTCAAAAACCAAAACTGCAACAGAAATATGCGTCCGGGGTAAAATTTTAGCCTCGGCAAGTGATTATAGATAATTCTAATATGTACATTTGCTGAAACCTGAGATCGGTTTCAATTTTTCATACAAATTATGTCTCCATCGAACTTACCAATGGATAAGGGGAAGGAATTCCTGTCCCAACTCAAGCTTTATAGCGATTACCTCAAATGGGACCCGATCATGGGTCGATACGAATCGTGGGAAGAAGCGTGTGATAAAGTCTTAAATACTCACCGGATGCGTTATGGCAGCATCGTGGAACCACTCCTCGAAGAAATAGCCGAATCGTATTACCATAAAGAATTCCTGGCCTCACAACGCAACCTTCAATTCAGGGAAGAGCAGATCATACGCAACAACGCAAAAATCTACAATTGCTGCACGACGTATGCGTATGCACCAGATGTTTTCAACAAAGGTTTTTTTGTGTTGCTCTCCGGCACAGGCTTAGGCGTTTCATTGAAAAATAAATTTGTCAGCCAACTGCCGCCACTGTACAAGCGCAGCAATAAAGTCAAATCGTATACCATTCCAGATTCCATTGAAGGATGGTCGGAAGCGGTCAAGGTGTTGATCAGTTCATACTGTCACCACCCATCCTTGCACAATGAATATTTCAGAAACCAGATCAAATTTGATTATTCTGAAATCAGGCCGAAAGGTGCGCCGATCACTGGTGGCTTTAAAGCTCCTGGACCGGATGGTTTGAAACAATCGATCGAACGAATAGAAGCTTTACTGGATCAATATATTGATGGTGCAGAGAGTGCACCTTTCAAATCCATCATTGCGTATGATGTCTTCATGCACATTTCTGATGCCGTCCTTTCCGGTGGTGTTCGCAGGAGTGCTATGAATATCATCATGGACGAGGATGATGAAGAATTGCTCCGCGCAAAGACGGGTCACTGGCGCCAGACACATCCCTGGAGAGCGAGGAGTAACAATTCTGTTGGATTATTGCGTCACACCTTCACCTACGAGACCTTTAACGAGCTCGTATCGCTCAATGAAGGAGACAACGATCTGGGCTTTGTCTTCATGTCACACGAAGATGAAATGTTTAACCCTTGCTTTGAGATTGGATTCAATTTCTATGCACAGATAAAAAACAAACAGGAAGCTGCCTTCCAGTTTTGCAATCTCAATGAGCTCAATGCTTCGGCCTGTGTGACGAAGCACGGCAAATTCAGCGAAGAAAAATTCTATGACCTGTGCAGGAAGTCCGCGATATTGGGCACGCTGCAGGCTGGCTATACTGACTTTCCATATCTCGGAAAACAAACAGAAGAAATCGTTGCAGGTGAAGCCCTGATCGGTATCTCCATAACAGGATGGATGACCCGCCCTGAATTATTTGATGAAACTATCCTTCGCAAAGGAGCTGAGATCGTCAAGAAAACAAACAAAGAAGTCGCACAACTCATCGGTATCAACCCTGCTGCACGAACCACTACGGTCAAGCCTTCAGGCAATGCTTCCGTCATATTGAAGACAGCATCAGGTATCCATCCGGAGCATAGCAAACGCTACTTCCGGATCATGCAGCTCAACAAAGAAAGTGAGACCGCCAAATATCTCATGGAACATTACCCGGAGATGCTGGAAGAATCCCTCTGGTCCAACACCCAATCAGACTGGGTAGTCTATGTGCCTTGTGAAAACCATGACAATGTCATCATCAAGGATGATATGCATGGCATCAAACACCTCCGGCTGATCGAGCTGGTACAAAATGCATGGGTGAAACAAGGCAAGAACGAAGAGCTCTGCTACAACAAACTGACCAATCACAATGTGAGCAATACGGTCATCATCGATGACATGAAGGAAGTGGTCGATTACATCTTCGCACATCAGGATAATTTCACTGCCGTCTCCTTCATCTCCCAGTTTGGTGATAAGGACTATGCCCAGGCACCTTTCACTTCTGTGCTCAACACGGAGGAGATCGTACACAAATATGGTGATGCATCCATCTTTATGTCTGGACTGATCGTTGACGGATTACATTACTTCAACAATGACCTGTGGAGCGCAGTTAAGTTGGTACAGGACCCCAAACTTCCTGTCACCGGCACGCGGTCCGAGGTGCTCCTGCGAAAAGACTGGCTGAGGCGTGTCAAGCAATTCAGCCATAATTATTTCCACGGCGACCTGACCAACACGATCTATTGCATGAAGGACGTACACCTCTGGCACAAGTGGGTCAAGATCAAACGTGACTTCCGTCTCGTTGATTTTGTCACTTTGCTCAAGGCTCCTGAATATCAGGATGTGACGAGTACTAGCGCGATTGCATGTGCTGGTGGGGTGTGTGAGATATAGGTTTCGTTGCGCACGGTGATTCGTGTTCTTTTTTTCCGGAAAAAGAACCATGGTTCGACTTGCTCTCGCTCAGCCCTGTCCTACAGCTCACCAACCAAACCTCGTCGCGCTAAAAACTCGCTGATTCATTCGAGCATTTGTTTGGCTTTCTGTTATGCTGGCACGCTTGTTCAGGTTTCAATTCGGTTTCTTTCATTTGTTGAGCCCCATTGAGTCTTGTAATTGCATGAAACCGATCGTCCTAACGGCTCGGACAATTTAGCGCGACAGTCTTGTGCCTATTCGAGGTGAAGATTTCGTTGCGCGAGGCGTGGGCATACATGTTACTTTTTTCATTGCTAAAAAAGTAACCAAAAATGCTAGTCGCTCAAAAAACTCGCTTTGCTATTAGTGCTTTAGCATGGCGATCCTATTTGCTGGCACGCTTGTACGTTTTTCAAATATTGTTTCTTGATGATGATTTGACAACATGAGACTTGTCGATACCTGAAACAATTCTTTCGCGCAGCTCGAACAGTTTTGAGCGACGGATTGGTGCCGATTCGATATGATTTCTTTTGTTTTGAGTTAAATATAAACAAGTCCCCTTTCAGGGGATTTAGGGGTCCACGGGAATTCGCGCGGCTCGGACAATTTAGCGCGACAGTCTTGTGCCTATTCGAGGTGAAGATTTCGTTGCGCACGAGGCGTGGGCATACATGTTACTTTTTTCATTGCTAAAAAAGTAACCAAAAAATCTAGTCGCTCAAAAAACTCGCTTTGCTATTCGTGCTTTAGCATGGCGATCCTATTTGCTGGCACGCTTGTACGTTTTTCAAATATTGTTTCTTGATGATGATTTGACAACATGAGACTTGTCAGTACCTGAAACAATTCTTTCGCGCAGCTCAGACAGTTTTGAGCGACGGATCGGTGCCGATTCGAAATGATTTTTTTCGTTTTAAGTTAAATGCATACAAGTCCCCTTTCAGGGGATTTAGGGGTAAAAGACTACGCCCGCGTACGAAAGATCAAAGAAGGCATGATGAAAGCAATGTCATGTAAGCTGTTTTCAACAGCAGGTAAAAATCAGTGACTATTTTAGGAAAATCAATTTCTTGAACAATCTTCCTTCCATCCGACGCAGTCAACTTCAACAGATACACACCACTCCCCCATTCATTAGCCACCGTTGTGTGATCGTAGCAGACATTCTGATGCAATAACTTTTGTCCGTTTAGAGAATAAACTGCCAGATCAAAATACTGGCCGGGCATGCTCACTGTACATTGATCTATTGCGGGATTAGGAAACACATTGCCGGGAGCAATTACTGTATCTATATCATCTGTCGAAGTGGTTCCGCAGGCAAGGCCATTCATATGTTCCCAGATCAGGTCATTGAGGGTCAGTGGGACTTCGCCCTCACCGGGAGCATTGCCCATACGAATGAGAACTATGTTTTGGGATGGGACGACATCAACATACTGTCCGTCCTTGCCAAGCGCGGAGATCATGTCATCAGGCGCATGGGGCATGAGGCTGCCCGGAAAAACAAATTGTACACCGGGCACCATATACGATTGCTTTCCATTGAGCCACCAGAGATAGCCATATGATTTGTTCAGGTCCTGCGATGTATTGACCATGTTGTTAAAGAACACAGGATCCGTGAGTATTTGATTGCCATTCCAATTGCCTTGATTAAGGATCAGGAGACCAAAGCGGGCCATGCTCCTGGGTTTGCTGAAGAAGACATTGTTGTAACCGGAAGGAAGAAAGATGCCATTGATACCAGTGGTCAATCTTAATTTTTGTTGAAAATAATTATTGAGACTTAGTCCTGTGGCTGCCTCTACGACACCATCGAGCAAGGTATACGGTCCATTGTGATACGCCCATCGGGTGCCCGCATCTGCCTTATACACCAGGCACGTATCCAATGTGCAATAATTTTCAGGAACATTGTCATCGAGACCGGAAGTCATAGTCAATTGATGACGAATCGTAATCTTCTCTTCCTGGTCGGGCGTGCATGCGGTCCATCCTTCACCCAAATATGTACTGGTCGTATCTTCTATAGAAAGGAATCCCTCTTGCTGCGCGATGCCGACCAGGCAAGCAGTCAGGCTCTTGCCTGCGCTGGCCCAGTACCAGACGCTGTCCTGTTGGAAAGTGCCAAAATATTTTTCGAGGATGATCTTACCATCCTTGAGCACGATAAAGGCCTTGGTGTTGTTTTCCTCCAGCACATCATACAATGAATCGATGCGCTCTTCGCACCACCCCAGCGAGGCAGGCGAGAGTGTTTGCCATTCATTACCGTTGATTGGGGGGAAGTAGAGAGATTGGGCCTTGGTACCAAACGAAAGGACGATGAGGATGGCGGAGGTTATGTATTTCATATTGTGCATGGTGATTTGACAAAGGTACAAGTGAAAGGTTTAAGTACCTGCTGTTAAAAACAGCTGCACAGATAATACCCTGTGCATGATTTCTTTGATTTGAAGTACGCGGACGCAGGTATAACCTACGCCCAACATTGATTTTTTAAAAACTGCCTGCCGTTAAAAACGGCTACTATGTTTTTTGCCTGGTGCATGATTTCTTTGATTTGAAGTACGCGGACGCAGGTGCAACCTACGCCCAACTTTGATTTTTAAGTGAAGTGAGCGAGTACTCTGGAAGCTGGTAGCTGGCAGCTAAAAACGGGATTGCCGCTGGCCTGGTGTCCTCACCACCAGCAGGCTATGCGTGGTTGTTGGTGGGGCACCAACAACGGCATCACTTCACATTATAAAGAATGTCCTTTAGGTAAAACTTCCCATAAACGAAATCACCTTCTGGATAATGCCAGATAGCTTCTCCATAAGCAGGTACGTTGATGCCATGGAAGTTTTTATAATTACTCATCGGTGTTGAAAACCGGAGACGTTGTGGTTCAGGACCGGACAAGTCATAACGGTCATCTGAAATAAAATTGATCAGCTGTCCTTTTTCATTGAAATAGAGTTGGGCTGAAACAGTGATTCCTTTGTTAGTGAAGATAACGATGACTGACTGACTGTCCTTTTCTTCCCATTGGATACGAGGATCAATCAGGGATGCCGGTGCCATGATGCACATGTCATTGAGCATCGTGACTGTCTCCGCCTTATTCATCACTTCGCCTTCGTGGTGTACTACCGGAAATATTGAAAAGAGCTTAACCGTCATTTGTGCTACACCATCCTTGTAGGGATGGTAACCGGGCACGCCGAAGCCTTTCATTTTGGCGCGCATAAAAAAGAACCGGTTGGGGATATCAAATGTGTTGTATTGTTCGGAGCGAAACGGAAACCAATCCTTGCCTCTACCGCGCATCTCTCCGTCAAATTCAATCTTTATATTTTTCAGTTTGGGTGTATTGACCACGCCTGCATACCTGAGGTACTTTTGAACGAGTGGTGGCAGATGTTGCAGATCTGCATCCGTGATCAGATCCTGTTCGGCTGGTACTGCTTTAGAAAGTGCTTCATGAACATCCACTCTGTAACTCCTGTAGAACTTCCAGTCTGCATAACCGATGATCGCTGCACAAAGGATGAGCACATTGAGGAACGTACCAACCTTTGCATCCTGCCAGTTACCCAAGATCAGAAACTGTGACAGGATGACTGCCACGATGGCGAGCATCCACCACCAGTCCTTCTTGATGAGGATACCTGCTGCTACGAAAAGAAAAAGGAGTGCAGCCTGAAACCAGAAGATTCCAGTTGATCTGGAAATAGGCTGTGTCAGCTCGGTGACTGTAAGGAGGTTAAACGCCTTGGCGAAACCCAGGAAGTGGATCAGGCCGTGGATCACCACAGCAAATATCAGTGCAAGTCTCATGAATCTAAAAGTACAACTATGCGGACCTACTTTTTCGCATTTTGCGTGCGGTAGGCTAAAATGTATTGCACGATTTCCTTGACAGAGGCCAGTTTTTGTTCTACGATCTCGGGATGATGGATGTTGGGTTTACCATTGACGATATCAGCTACTTCCGGATCGAGCAGGCCATAGGTATAAAAGACACTGATCAAAACCTTGTCCATCGCAAACACTTCTTCGAGGGTAAGGACATACTTCAGTACATTTTCCCTTTGATCGATATCGCTGTAATAGATATTGATCAGATACCAGAACGCTATTTTATACTGCATCTGCTTAAACAGTGCATTAGCTGCAGTCCAATCATATGTCTGCGGATATATCAAAAGCCGGTATGCCGAATCACTGGCCACCCTTCTCGTTTCTTCGGTGATATAGATAGAGTCTCCTTCGACTTTGACACCAACCTCATACAGGTTATCCAGCCATTTACGATACTCCGCTTCCTGCTCGTGTGTAACGCCAAACATCGCCAGTGTATCAATTTGTCCTACCCCATCCATTCCCTGTGCTACCAGGAAAATGGTGAAGAATAAATATTTCATCAATCTGTTCATAAACGTGATGTAAAAATGGATTGCATTAATTCTTAAAACTTTGGAGGGTTACTCATGGCAACCCTCCAATACTTAGTCCTGTGATCCGATTTGCTGATGTTTTGTTTTCGTCATGCATGCCTACCCGGATCAGATAGTTACTTAACAGGACTTACCTGGCTACATGCCTGATGATGATTTATGGTTATCGTTTTAGTCCTTCTGTTTTGGTTCGATACTTTTTCCCATCTTATCAGATACCTCATAGAATCCAGGTAATGCACTGATGATCACTTCCATCTTGGATTCAAGTTGTTTCACCCGGGATTCAAGTTCGGAGACTTGAGTCCTGCTGGATTGTAAGTCAGCCTGGTTGTCCTGAAGTACTTTGAGGAACTGTCCATTGTCTACACCAATTACTGTATTGATCATTTTAGGACCTGCTTTCAGATTGGTATCCCACGCACGGCCAACTACAAGCAATGCCTGCTGCTGTGTAAGTTGAGCAGGGCTCACAGCTACTCCATAACCCGGAGTGTAGGTATTGCCAACGATATAATCACCTGAACTTACAGGGCCTTGAACTTTCACGGGAATCTGACCCATGAATGCAATCTTATTGCCCGTACCTTCCATACCCGCCTTTGGTGTATTTCCCAATACAATCGGGTTGCTGGATACCGCCATGACCTGCTCAGCCTTTGACAAGTCTTTGGTGATTTTACCTGCCATGACACCGACGATATCTCCTTCGGTGATCACCTCGGAAGGATTGATGCGCTCAAGCCACTCTGCATAGTCACCATTACCGGAAGCATATTCTACACCAAGTGAATTATAAGCATCAGCTATATTGGTAAATTCAGAAATAGCTCCAACGATGCCGCCGACAAAATCAATACCTACGACAGAGGCAAGGATACCTACGATATAAGTTCCGCTGAAAAAATTCACTTGCCAGTCCGATACGGATTGGGCGCGTATAGAACCTAGTTCGCGGTTGTCAACATCCTTGAAACTGATAAACTGATTTTCATTATCGAGCGAATTGTCAACATCTACAAAACTAATGACCGGCAATGTAAAGCTCGGGAGATCATCGCAAATCGGTATCTGTGGAATCGCCGGTAATTCAAATGAAGGAATAGAAGGAATCACCAGGATATTTGCCGGTAATGCAGGAGCGATAGTCCAGAAAGGACCAGGCAAATCATCATCATCAACACATACATCGCATACATCGTTGATGACACCGTAGGGTGAAAAACCAGCCGGGAGTCCGAGACCTGAATTAATTTCCTGCCCGATATCAATTGGAAGACCCAGGGCATCATTGATAGGACCTGAAATATTTAAAGGCAGACCGATGCTTTCGTTCAATTGCTCTGTGAGCAGGTTGACGAGATTACAAGCTGTGCCGGCAATATAAGCTGATGGAATAAAATTGAGCAGATCCAGTGGATCAAAATCTTCAGATCCATCAATCCATCCGTTAATAGTGGCAATAGCATCATCGAAAAACTCTGCGCCCGGGCTGGTGAGATGGAGATAATCACTTCCATTCCATGCAGGGTGCGTCTTTCCAAGTTTTATTTCAAGGCCATCACCTGTGCCAGCGTCCGCATTATCAATTCTGGCCAGAAATCCGGTGTTAGTTCCTTTCACACCCAATGTACCTCCTACATTCAGGTTCTTGCCTATACCTACTCCACCATCTACGATCAAAGCTCCATTGGTCGTATTCGTAGATTGTGTCAGGTCTGTGATGTGCACTATGCCTCCAAAGGTTGTGGAACCTCCAAAATTGGCACTTCCACCCACGTATAGATTTTTCTCAATACCAACACCGCCTTCAACGACGAGGGCGCCGATGTCTTTAGATATGGACTGTGTGATATTGGTGATCGTGGTGATCCCTGATACCCCAAGTGTATTATTAATGGTTGTGGCGCCCTGAACATTGAGCGTGCTTGCCAGATTCGTTGCATCGCCAACATTTAGACGCCTGGCAATACCCACTCCTCCATCCACGACAAGCGCTCCATTGCCGGTTGTAGTTGATTGTGTCATATTGGTCACTCGCGCAAGGCCATCTACATTGAGAGAACTATTGAGTTCAGTATGATCATCAACGGTGAGCGTTCCAGTCAGATAAGTGCTGCTTTGTTTTGCAACCGTAAAATTTCCGTAGTTGATGGTCTGTCCGGGAATATTATTAGCATTATGTGGGTTGGTTATGGTGTCCGTGTTGAGGTAGACATTTTCCTGACATCGAGATCCCTTCCGACTCTGAGGCTGTTGACCATATTGATGTCACCTGACTGGAGGACGCGCATTCTTTCGATGTCGTTGGTCACAATCACCAAATCTGCCAGGTCATTGGTACCCAGTTTGTCCCGGGCCGGATTCGTATTCGCGTTACCGGTCAGGCTCCATATTTTAGTATAGGGATCACCTGGACTTCTGTCCCCGGCATTTCCGATGATTTCATTTGCGGTAGCCGCATGGAATGCATAAGGCACTGATAACATTCTGCTATCGGATATAGTAATGAAATCCGTTTCATCATCTGTCTGGACGGCTACTTCCATCCAAACTTCTGCACTGCTCCAGGGTATGGTTTCAAAACTTCCCTTGAAACTTATTCCCTCTCCGATGGATAACGAGAAAAGCCCGAATTCGTTGGTGTACACTTTATGGATTTCCACGTACGCAACATCCCGTTGGACAGGATCACTGTAGAGGCTTATCTTTAATTGTATGAACTGATTGGCCATGACCTGGCCTTTGAGGTCACGGGCTACAGCCTGGTATTTCATACCCTGTGGGACACTCTGGCCCTGACTATCCAGGGCGATCAGCAAGAATGCGAAAAAAAGTGGTGTGAAAAGTTTCATGATTGTATGAATTTGGGTGAGGGTTATCTGATTTTTACGACTTTAAAAACAGTGACAGTGCCGTCATCTGTAGCGATGAAATGGATGAAATACAATCCGGGCGCAAGGTCAGTCACGTCGATTTGAGTATTACCATCCTGTGTATTCAATGTCCTGTCGGAGAGCAAAGCACCGTTTGCATCCCGCACCTGGCAGTAGAGTTGTTCCTCTGTGTTTGATACAAATCGAATCGTGAGTTCTGTGGCTACCGGATTTGGTGAGATCGTGATCAAGGTTTGTTTCTCGTGATCACTGTCGGTCCTGATGGGTGGATAGACCATCTCTACTTGTTCAACCTGGAGTGTGGGTTGATGAAAGCCCTCAGTGTAACTTCTTGGTTGTCCGATCAGCCCCTCTACTGCTAATTCGCCCAGCGTCCATTCAAGCTGCAATTTGCCGGAAGTTCCGACACCTCCGTTGCTTGATAAGACCACTGGCGTAAGTTGCTGTGAAGAGAGATGATGCAGAAAGGAAAAGCCACAGAAAAAAGGGATAAGCCAAATTTTCATGTTGATTGGGTTTGGTGTGAAACAAATAATATAAGGCTGCAGGATTTTACTCCCGGCCATAAACCTACCGGGCTGAAGAATAGCATCTGTGCACGAAATACTATTCTTTGCCTTTTGAGGTTTGTCTGAAATAAAGATAATGTCTTATACCCAATAACCCTTTATAAAAGTCAGAAAACTGAGTAAACGGTAGTCATGTCATTTAAGTGTACTCATGGCCCTTGCCGTATGACACCTGATATCGCTATCAAACAGCAAACAGAACCCAGCAGTGCGGAAACAATTAATATCAGTCATCCCACTTAAACAGCCCCCTGAATAAAGAAATGCCCAAAAAGGTTATTTTTACCCGCTTGTAACTTTTACCATTCGTTTACTTATGTCGCATACCGATACCATTGACTGGAAGGGGATCTTCTCCATACAATCTGTCCTGTTTACCATGGGGGCTGTGCTATGCATGACATTTGCACTAAAAGGATTCCTGCTGCCCAAAGGATTCCTGGACGGCGGGGTCACCGGTATCTCGATCCTGCTCTATAAAAAGCTGGAAGTACCGGTTGGCATTTCCCTGATCCTGTTTAATATTCCCTTTGTCGTCGTCGGGTACAGGAAAATCGGAAAATCATTTGCTGTCCAGACCACCTTTGCGATCATCCTGCTCAACCTTTGTTTCTATCTGATACCCTTTCAAGGGATTCAAACGGAAGACAAACTGCTGGTCGCGTTGTTTGGTGGTTTTTTTGTAGGTCTCGCGATTGGCCTGGCCATCAAAGGTGGTGGTGTATTAGATGGGATGGAAGTCGTAGCGGATTATACCCACAAGAAATCAGGGTTTTCGACCAGTGAAATTGTCATGTTGTTTAACACGACCTTGTTTATCATCGCCGCGATCTTTTTAAGTACCGAGCAGGCGATGTATTCGATTGTCACGTATTTCACGGCAATGAAAATATCGGACTATGTCGTTGATGGATTTGAAGAATACACCGCGCTGTCCGTCATCTCCGGCAAGCACGAGATGATCAAGAGTATCATCGTCAATGATTTCAACAAGGCGATATCCGTCTACAAAGGAGAACGGGGCTATCTGCCGACAAGCTTTGATGTCAAGCATGACACAGATATCGTCATGACAATCGTCACCCGTCTTGAAATCCACCGGATGCGCCTCGCCATCCTCGAAGCAGACCCAAACGCATTTATATTTATACAGAGTATCAAGGAAGTCACAGGAGGGATCATCAAACGAAAAGTTAAACACTGAGACATGAGTATATACCAGGACCTCCATGACGACGTATTTGCCATCTTAAAAAATAAACTTCCTTCCTATCTCACTTATCACTCTCCTGCGCATACGGCGCATGTGATCGAAATGGCTGAATATATCTGCCGCCAGGAAAATATCGATGGCCGCGAATTGTACCTCGTCAAGATTGCCGCTTTTTTCATGACATCGGCTTCATCCGTCAGACCCACCACCACGAAGAGATCGGTTGTGAAATGTGTGCTGAAAAACTAACAAAGCATTTTTTTACAGCCGAAGAGATCAGCAGCGTATGTGGTATGATCATGGCAACCAAAATACCGCAGCAACCAAAAACCTTACTCGAAAAAATAGTGGCGGATGCCGACCTCGAATATCTTGGCACGGATCAATTCTATCCCATCAGCACCAACCTGCTTCAAGAATTCAGACACTATGATCCTCAATTGACCGTAGAACGATTTAATGAGATCCAAATCAATTTTATGCGGCGGCATCATTTTCATACGGACTACTGCATTGCCAACCGGGCCGAAAGGAAGCAGCAGCATTTGGAGGAGCTTTTAGCTTCTATGAAGTAGCAAGGAGCTAGGAGCAAGGGGCAAGGGGGCTGTCTGGAAAGAGACTTCCATAAATTCAATACCCAATACCCAACAAGGAAGTAAAAGTGGGAAGTATTTGTCTGGAGACAGATTGCACTTTGATTCAATTACCAAATCGCATAGTGCATAGGGCAGAGGGACTGTCAGGAGACAGATTATGCAATAATGCAATAATTCAATATCCAATACTTCGACTTCCTTTAGACTTGCATTCGCAAGCAAAAAGATCATATGATCATAATCATCATACGTTTTCTTTTTTGGCTACCTTTTTTCTTTTGTGGATTACACACGAATTTTGTGGATAACTAAAGTTGAAGCCGGGAGTGGCACTAAAGTTCGACGTTGAGGTTAGAAACCTATTGAGCGTTTTATTCCATTCCCGGCCTTCTAAGGAAACATCAAATAGAAAATTGGGACTCCAAGCCCGTTAGTAAGGTATTGATTGTCCTTAGAGTTTCAACTCTAGCTTTTAATTAACTTCTTAATTCAAAGTTATGGAAACTAAACTATTTATGGGATGTGACATTGCCCAAGACACGTTTGCCTTTTGCCTACGTGACCAATCAAAAGTTGTTTGCCAAGGAGAGGTTAGCAATTCGAAGAAGGCCATCCAGGCATGGCTTAAAGAACTTAAGCAGATTTATGTGGATTTATCCAGTGTCATTTTTTGCCTGGAGCATACCGGGATCTATGGGATGATTCTGATGCGCACGCTTTATACCCGATCATTGATTGTGTGTGTTGAAGGTGCCTCAAATATCAAATTATCACTTGGTTTGCAGCGAGGGAAGAATGATCGGTGGACGCTCGACGGATTGCTGAATATGCTATGCGCTATACCGATCGGCTTAAACAATGGAAACCAAAGCGGGAGGTTTTGGAAAGATTGCAGCTCCTCAATGGGATGCGCTCCAGATTGGTAAAAGCCCTCAAGGTGCTTAATAGTCACACCAAGGAAGCTGGAAGGTTCCTCGGCAAGAATGAGTATATGCTGCTTAAAAAAGGGACCCAGGATTCGATAAACGCTATAGAGTCAAATATTAAAAAGGCAGACAAGAGATTGAAGCTTTGATAAAGAGTGATGAAAACCTTAAAGACAAATGATTTGGTCACTTCTGTAGCTAGTATTGGCATGGTCACTTGGCAATATTGGTAAAAACAAATGAATTTCAAGACTTTAGAGAAGCTAAGAAGTTCGCTTGTACCTCGGGACTGGCCCCGTTCGAGCATACCTCAGGCAAAAGTGTGAGAGGTAAAACACGAGTTAGCCATCGGGCTCACAAGGACTTAAAAACTCTTCTGCATATGTGCGCGCTGGGAGCCATCAGCAGAAAAGGTGAGTTGCAAGATTTCTACCAGAGAAAGGTGGGTCAGGGAAAGAATAAAATGTCAGTCATAAATGCAGTCAGAAACAAGCTGATTCACCGGGTCTTTGCAGTGGTCCGAGATGGGGTTATGTATCAAAAAAATTATCAATACAATTTGGTTATGTCATAGAAAACGCTCAGTACAAGTAGGCATCAAGGAAGTAAAAGTGAGAAGGCCATGTTTTACGGAAATAAAGCATCATCACTTCGCCTGCAATCAACTTGTGTTGCATTTGAAAACATGCCTCTCCGGGGTTCACATGCGGTAGGTTGCGTAAAGGGTGACACAGGGGGCGGGGGCGAAATCAACAAGGAATAACCAACAAGGAAGGAGTGAGAAGTGAAGAGTGAAAAGTGAAGAGTGAAAAGTGATGCTTCGACCTGCTGAGGCTCATCCCTGTGCTACAGCTCAGCAACCAAGTGAAAAGTGGATTGTCTGGAGACAGATCCATCGAATGATCAATACCCAATAGCCAACAAGGAAGGAGAAGTGAAAAGTGAAGAGTGAAAAGTGGATTATCGGGATACAGAATTTTCAGGAAATCAACAAGGAAGGAAAAACGAATGCTCTGGAAGCTGGAAACTGGTAGCTTATTTCTGAAAGCTGATAGCTGATAGCTCAAAATTTACCTCACCAGCGTAAGTGTCTCCGCGGTGCCGCCCCTATTCATATTCATGACGAGGCTGTCAGAAGTCAGCTTTTCGATCCTGACCATCATCTTGATCCCTCCATCCGGCGTAGTGATCAGTTCATCCCGGCTGACAAAATATTTACCTTTCTCTTCCATGTCGGTGTATCTGTAAGTGTAGGTACCGTCATCCTGAAATGAGAAAAAGGTGGAAGTGGCGTCATAATCGGCAGTCTGGCCTTCGATGAGCCATTGAGCACCCTTCCATTCGCCTAAGAGCATTTTCTTATCGATAGCGTGCTGGCAGGCGACGATGCTGAATGCCACTGAAAGAATCAACAACATGGATCTGATAGATTTCATAACAGGATATTTTAATATGGAAATGGCTTATTTCGTAAATGCACGATAAAGGTAACTAAGGGATCTCATCATCCATCTACATTTCAACTATGATGCTTTTCATGCAATATCTTTTCAGAATACGCCAGCATGACGGAGGAGAATAAAAACACCACGTGAATGATCACCTGCCACATCACATGCTCCTGCTGGTGATTTTTGATATTGATAAAGGTCTGCAACAAATGTATCCCTGAAACGCCGACCAGGGAACCCGCCAGCTTGACTTTCAAGGTACCGGCATCTACTTTCTGAAGCCAATCGGGTTTGTCTTCATGGTTTTCAATATCGATGCGGCTTACAAACGTGGAATAGCCTCCGATGATCACCATCACGAGCAGGTTAGCGACCATCGTGATATCCACAAGGGTGAGTACGCCCAACATCAGTGCTGATTCAGATATCTCATTGATCGTCTGGCAGAGGTGGATCAGTTCTACGGTAAACTTATAGGCATATAAAATACCTCCGACGATCAGTCCGAAATACAGAGGTGCCTGCACCCAACGGCTGGCAAAGATGATTTGTTCGAATATTTTCTCTGCTCTCTTGCTCATAAAAGATACTACTTATGTCGTTAATATAACCTCCGCTTTAGTTTAAAGGTCGTAAAGCTAATAAAGTGTGACAGTAAATAATAATTTACTTCTCCTTCAATGAGGCCTCTATCATACGCTCAGGACTTTTTCGGGAATGCACGTCAATGCGTCAGGATTACCTTGTGGACCTCAACATGGTTTTGACATGTCAGTTCAATAAAAAATATACCTTCCTTCAGATGCCCGAGAGATATCGAAAACGTAGATTCGGCATTCCAATCTTTATGCACCAACTGACCTAAACAATTATAAACTGCGATTTGACTAGGTCCAGATGATTCGGTGATAATGGATAACACATCGTTTGTGGGGTTAGGGAAAATGGTAAAGAAACGCTTATCAGCAATAATTCCACCGTCAGAAAGTGGTATACATTCTTCTGTAAACCTTCCATCGAGGTATTCCAACCGGTCCGACAGCCAATCAGAAATATAATCGATATCCAAACTGTTGTACGTAAAATCCGGCCATTTCAGTGATTCCCTTTCATACACTCCGTTATTCAATAACAACTCATGACTGGACATGAACATGGACAAAATAGAATCATGGGTGATGTGTGTGGAGCGCAGTTCCAGCCATCGGGCCTTGAGTTTGTCCCTGAATCCCTGTGCCTGACAGTCGTACATGAGACGGCTATAAAAGCCATTCAACAAAACATCATTGGTGGTTGCATCATATGTCCCGTTCCACACCGTGCCGAAAGTGCCATCCAAATCCCAGGGTGCATAGAAGTACTTATCATCTGTATCGTATTTGGCGATGTATATATTCTTTCCAGTATTATCTGTTGCCCTCAGTAAATTTAAAAAAATAAAATAATCGACCAGGTTATCGATCTCAAACCGGCTATCATATTCCTGATAAAACTGGCTATTCGGGGCGTTCTTAACAAAATCGACAAAATCATACAGGTGAGCCCAGTCCGTTTCTTCCGCAGGATGCTTGTATTCAAAGCCACCCCATACGGAGGAATGATTACTGTACGGAGGAAGGGAATGAAAGGTAGTGGCCCCATCCCAGCCAACCCCTTTATATAATTCTCCCCTGATGCTGCCATTGTGGTTTTTTAACTTCAATTGTTTACGATCCATTTTCTCCCCTATGCAGTATATGCCCTGATATTCATCATTCAGGAAAAGTTCTGCATATTCCATGCGGATGCCATTCATGGCTTCAGGTTCACTTTGTTGGTAGTGGATGGTATGAATCCTGCGCCATAAATCATTATTCGTCTTACTGCGTATGCGTAAGGGTTCATTGTACATCGCCTGCAGATTCCAGTCATCATCGGTTCGCAAGCCTAACAATGAAACATCCTGCGTTTCTGCTCCTGTACTATCGCTCCAGAATTCAATCTCCATTGACTTCTTGGGTAACGTCTGGGTCCAGCCTCCCCGGTATTGGATTCCAATGAATGACGATACAGCCGCTTGATTTGTTTCTATCATTCTAAAATGTGCATGCACATACGGTTCATCTACTATTTCATAAGGGGTGGAGATACTGAGGATAGGGAGTTCTGTAAAATACAATGCAAAAACCGAGTTATATGATGGTATAAAAACCTCATACGCGATGCCCACCTCCGCATGAATGATGGGAGTGGAAAAAGCGCATGGCTCGTCCAGGAAAACATGTGACTTGATATCTGTCCACATTAAATTTACGGATGATACATCCAGGTTGGTCAGGACCAGATGATGCTGCACATCGATGAAGTACTGCTGCGGAAGAATTTGAATCGTATCATTCGCGGATAAAGGTATTGAACCAGACGCCACGGCTATCAGAGCCATGATACCAGACTTTATTCGGATCCAACTATTCATGCAATAACGATTAGCTTTTCTTTTCAATGAAGGTGTGCTTGAAATACCGGGCAACCTTGACACCCCCTACTCTTCCACAAAATACATATTGAGCATCCCTTTGTTCTTTGCTTCTATCTTACCGCGGAAGGTGAAGGTAAACTTATCCTTTTAAATGAAAAAAATAAACAAGAAGATGTGGCGGATCAGTCTTCGCTTCATAGGATGGTTTTAGAAATGTTGTCCTTCCCTTACCCGGATGAAAATCCTCTGAAAAACCTTCTCTCCATTGCCCTCTTTCTCCTGCAGAACTCACCCCCGGCCTCTTTCTTTCTTCAAGGTGATTTGCGGTACGCGTTTGATTTTCTGAAGTGAGGGGAGATTTAATTTTTCTGTAGACACAGATCCTTTTTGATCTTCCGGACAACTCACCCCCGGCCCCTCTCTTTCTTCAAGGTGATTTGCGGTACGCGTTTGATTTTCTGAAGAGAGGGGTGTCATGATTTTTCTGTAGACACAGTTATGTCTTATTCTCTATTTAAAAATTTCCAGGTGCTCCCCTCTCTTTTTTCGGATCACATGCGTACCCGCAAATAGCTACCAACTTCCAGTGCGTTGCTCACTGCTCACTGCTCACTGCTAGCTAAAAGGGGCGGGGGTGAGTTTTGCATGAGCAAGAGACAGAGATTATCTTCTTCTATTGATAACAAATAACATGGCTGAAGAAACAATACACATGACGATTGCACTCATGACAAGTGAATTTTCTTTTTGTGAAATGCCTATCAAAAAGTCACCGACAAACATGACTAAAAAGAAAATATAGGCTATGGTCAGCATCGGGATTGATTTTTTTAAGGTCGCAAAACCAAAGATAAAACCCAGGGCAAATTGCCGGGCCGCCCACATGTACATCAGGTAGTCAACGCCCTTTGCCGTAAGGTCTACAGTTTCCAAAACAGATTGCGGTGAAAAGCAGATTAAAAAACTCACCAGGATTTCAAGTAAGGCAAAGAGTCCGGATACGATAAGGATCCATAGTGGTAATGATTTTTGTTGCTCTGTCATGATCTGGATTTTGGAGTTATTGCTTATTGTTGCGCATTCTTAATATAATTGGGTGATTCACATTCTTTCCAGTATTCTACAATTTTCACCATAATCTCTTTAAGCCTATCATAACTATTTGGCTTGATAAAAAACCCTTGAATTGACCTGGAATAAGCGTCGATGACATGTTGCTGCTCGGCCCTTGTTGAAAAGAAGAGATATGGGATTGATTTCATTCGGAGATCCTCATTGTTGTGAATTTTCTCCCTCAATTCCATGCCATTCAATTTAGGCATATTGATGTCAGACAAGACCAGAAATGGTTCAATCTCGGTGTCTGTCAAATATTCTAAAGCCAGCGCACTATCGCTAAAGAAAATAAGTTTATTGCTGTAATTAAGTTCTTTAAAGATCTCAGCTAAAACATCCTGGTCGTCTGTGTCATCTTCAATGATGACAATGGGGCCGCTCTTGTTCATTGTGCAAATTTTAGGGTTGCAAGTTACGCATTGTTAACGATGAAAAGGATGGTGTTCCAACGCCTCTTTACAGGCCGCATATTTCAGACTGAATCGCCTGGCCTCCTGCTTCGCCTCAAAGTAGAAATAACAAGTTTTGTAAACGTTGGATCGTAGATTTTCAATGAAGGTCAATGACCATTGGATCATGCGTAAAAACACCGGAACCTTTAGGCAAAAGGGTATGCCTACTCCAGGGAACGGAGTAAGGAGAATCACATCTTATCTACATTTCCAAACTGACTGTGACAGGAAGAGATATTGGACAGGACAATGACGCCGTTTTTCATCTTCTCATCGAGTGCTATGGAGCTTGAGTAATCCCCAGTACACCGGATATTTTCTTCCGTTTCATTTTTTCTTTCGCAGTGTCCACCAAATAGTAAACCATTGGGACTAAGAATACAGTCAAAACCAAAGAGGAAAGAAGTCCACCTATAATAACCCACGCAAGACCGTTTTTCCATTCAGCTGCTGTTCCCGTTGCCAACGCAATCGGTAGCATGCCCACCACCATTGAAAGCGTGGTCATCAGAATGGGTCGCATTCGACCTTTTCCAGCTATGATCAAAGCCTCCTTAAAATGCTTTCCTTCTGATTTCAGTTGATTGGTAAAATCCACAATTAGAATAGCGTTCTTTACGACCAATCCCATCAACATGATCAGACCTAGCAGGGCGAACAAACTCAAATTACTTAATGACAAATTCAAGGCGATAAAGGCCCCAATGGCGGCTAAAGGAATAGAAAACAAAACTACAAATGGATACACAAAGCTGTCATAAAGTGCTACCATAATCAGGTAAATCAACAAAAATGAAATGAGCAAGACTGAACCTAATGCTCCGAAACTATCATTTTGCCTTTTGATATCACTCCCCCATGTCATTTGTATCCCATTTGGAAGTGGATCCTCTTTGAGATAAGCCACTACATCATCAGCTACCGTTCCAGATGGTCTGCCCAATGCGTCAGCAGTTAGCGTAACCGCTGGTTGACGATCCTTTCTTTCTAATAAAGAAGGGGAATTGTCTTGCTGAACGGTTGCAAATTGGGAAACTTCTATGGGCAAACCCATCGGGTTAATAATAGAAAGCTGTTGAACATCATCATAGTTTTGACGGTCAAACTCATCTAAACTGACTCTCACAGGATATTCAGTACCATCTTCTGTTAATGTTGCATCGTCATTACCTGTAAATGCTGTTCTTAGGTTGAGTCCCAAATAAGCCGTTGTTAACCCCAACCGTTGCATTTTGTCTTTGTCAGGAATAATAATATACTCAGGACTACCGCCTTCTACTGATAACCGAACATTATCTGCGCCCGGAATTGTCTCAACCATAGCCTTTAATTCATTTCCGCTTATCAGTACCGAATCTAAGTTGCTTCCACTTAATGTAATCTCAATCGGTGCTGATCGGGGTATCAGGCCTAAAGCGGCCATCGAATAATTTATGCCCGGAAATTTTGCTTTCAAATCTTCTCTTAGGTCTTTCATAAACCTTTCAGTCGGCATATTCTTAAGCTCCTCTTTGGACTTCAACTGAATCGTAAATTCTGATTTGTTTGCAGCGCCTATTCCCAAACTCCCGATACCTGTGCTTGGTCCGCCTACATTAGAGAATAGCGTTGCTACTTCGGGCTGCTGAATAATATATGTTTCCACCTGTTGAGTAATCAAATTGTTTTGTTGAATAGACGTTACTTTATCAAACTCCAAAGCCAACCTGAATTTCCCCTGGTCTCCCGTTGAGATAAGCTCTTTTCCAATAATCCCTTGTTTCATGATACCTAATGTCACTCCAAAAAGAACCAATACCATGCCTGTGAAAAGAATTTTATGACTCAACACCCATTCCAATTGCCTGCCATACCCATTCGTGAATTGCTTTAATTGATGTTCGAACCAAAGTAAAAACCGATTGAAATAATTCGTTGGTTGCAAATCTTCTTTCTTCCCGATACGTGACGCCAACCAGGGCGTAAGCGTAAACCCCACCAACAGACTTGTTAGTGTTGATGTTACGACCACCACCGAAAATTGTTTGAGCATATCTGCTACAAACACTTGCAAAAAAAGAATAGGTAAGAAAACAACTACATCAACCAATGTGATCGACAATGCCGCAAAGCCAATCTCCATTCGACCATCCATGGCAGCCTTCCGCTTGTCTTTCCCCGTGTCCAGATGCTTCTGAATATTTTCTAATACCACGGTGGCATCATCCACCAAAATGCCAATGATCAATGACATGGCCAACAAAGTCATTAGATTGAGGGTATAATCCAAAAGCCACATCACCGCAAATGCTGTGATGAGTGAAGTAGGAATGGCCACCAGCACGATGATAGCGTTCCTAAAACTCCTTAAAAATAGAAACATGACCAGGGAAACAAGGATGACAGCCAACATCAAATCAAAAACTACGGAATTTACTGCCGCAATTGTATTGTCAGTACTATCGTCAGCTATAATGAAACTCACACCTGCATGCGCATACTGCTGTTCAATAGCTTTGAATTTCTCCCGCACTAATTTTGAAACATCCACAGCATTTGCATCACCTTGCTTTTTCAATAGTAGCCCTATTCCATTTACACCATTATAGCGACTGATCGAAGTTGTTTCTTTTATACCATCTATCACTTTCGCCACATCCTTTACATAAACAGGACTGCCTACCACAGGCATTGCTACCTGAACATTTTGGATATCAACTAAAGTTGTAAACTTTCCAGTTAACCGAACAGAAGTATTCTCCTTATCTGTCTGAATCTTCCCTGCCGGTAAATCCAAACCCGAACGATTAATGGCTTCAACAATCTGAACCATTGAAATCTTGTAAAGCTTCAGTTTATCCTGATCTATTTTTACCTGAATTTCCCTCTCTTCGCCACCTAAAATTGTAATTTCCGCCACTCCATTTATTTGCTGTACCTGAGGAAGAAATTCATCCTTCATTTTTTGATAAAACGCAGTGGCTGGAAGTTCGCTTGTAGCACTGACAGACATTATAGGTAAATCGTTTGGCGATACTTTACTCATGACAGGACTCAAAATATCTTGCGGCAAATCCTTACGGATATTGTCTATGTAGCGTTGGGCATCCTGCATAGATTTATCCAGATCTGTTCCGTATTTCAGATTGGCAATGATGATTGAAGCGCTGGGCAATGACTTTGTTACCAGATAATCTACCCCTTCCAAATTAGATAAGGCATCTTCTATTTTTCGGGAAACAGAAGTTTCTACTTCATCGGGATCAGCTCCCGGATAACCTGTTTTTATGACCACTACCGGCTGATTAAAATCAGGCATAAGCTCATAGTTCAGATTTTTGTAGCCAATAATTCCCAATAGCGCAAATACACTAAAAAGCACGATAATCAGGGAAGGGCGCTTGATTGATATTTCAGTAATATTCATAACTCGCTGGTTTTTATTGTGCTATTACATTTGCTCCATCAAAAAGATTGATAAAGCCACCTGAGATGAGCACATCTCCTTCCTTGACACCAGCGGAGATAACTGCTTTATTACCGAGTCGTTGTGACACTACTACCTGCTGAAGTACTGCTTTACCATTTTGTATCAGATAAACCTGCGGCTGGCTAGTAGTGCCTTGTATGGCAGACGACTCAATGATGATAGCTGCTTCCTGACTTCCGTCTTTCAAATACACTTTACCAAACATGCCTGATTTAATTTTCATATCCGGAGTGTTTTTTACTGTAAACTGAATTGGAAAACTACTTCCCATATTGGCTTTACTGCCCACCATCGTCGCTTTACCGGTTAATGAAATTTCAGGGTAAGCATCACCGACCAGGGTATAGGTCTGGTCAAGTGAAAATTTGCCCAATTCATTTTCAGACACATTTGCAGTAAATTTCAATTGGCTAATGTCTGTAATCTGGAGCAAGGCAACTCCTGGCGCTGCAAACGCTCCTTCTTCGCTGAGTTTTGCAGTGACTACCCCATTAAATGGGGCCTTGATCGTTGTTTTGTTAATCTGCTCAACTACAGTGGCTCGCTGAACTTTTGCGGCTTTTAATCCCAATACTGCTTTCTCCAATTGAACACCTTGAATAGCATCAGCTTTTGCTAATATCGTATAGCGGTTTACATCCGCTTCCAAACCCTCTATTTGGACATCAATCGATTGTAATTGGAGTTTCAATAAAGTGTTATCCAGGTGTACCAATGCTTGTCCCCTTTGCACAGTACTTCCAATATCCACCAATATTTTGTTGATTTTACCTTGTATTTCTGCACTGATTCTGGTTTCCTTGTTAGGTTCAAATGTGCCAGCATAAAAACCTTCGTCATTAAGGTGTTCAAGGTGAATGGTATCGGCTTGCACGGAGATAGCTTGCTCCTTATCGAATTGATAGACATTACCTTGTGCTATTTCCTTGTTACTTTTGAGTACATATGCAGCATAGGCCATGAGGGCCAGGCCAGCCACGATTGCGATTATTTTCTTCCAATTCATTTTCGTAAGGACTAATGGTGCGTTGAAATATTTCCAGTCAGCTTTTTTAGTTCCAGGTCTGCTTTCAGGTAGCCAACAAGAGCAGACAGGTATGCTTGCTGAGCTTCCCGTAAGGTGTTATCCGCCAATAAAACATCAGTTAAATTTGCAGTACCATGTTTCTGTTGCAATATCGTTTGCTCGTATATAGATTGTGCAAGATTGATTTGCTCCGTTGTGTTTTCTACCGTTTTACCGGCTATTTCCCTTTGCATTTTTGCATTTTCCACTTGCATCTCATTTTGTTCAGATACCAATGACGTTTGTAGGTCATTGTTCTTAAGCTCAAGTGCCTTCTGATCCAACTTCCGTTGAGTCACCGTTCCGTTAAACAAAGGATAAGACAACTGGATACCTGCGAAACCAATCGGATAAAAATCTAAAAAACCTTCAGACTGGCCACTGTAGCCAAAGCCCGTAGTGCCATAGGTGGCGAATAAATTCAGCGAAGGCAAAAACCTTGACTTGTTTAAAATGCTCAGCTCATTGGTGATGATTCGATTTTGCACGGATATCATACGAAGGTCCAATGTTGTTGCGCTAGCGTATTCAACTGACTCTTGCTGTTGAATCGTCGGGTCAACCTGGATGCTTTGGTCAATGGAGATACCCATAGCCAATTTCAATGCATTCAACACTTGAGCGTACGTACTACTTACACTTTCGCGTTGCGTGGACAATTGAGCTATTTGCAATTTTACTTTACTTACATCTGTTCCTTTGGCTAGTAATTGTTGGTAGAGAATTTCCATATTCCCCAGTAGTTTTTTAGCATTCACCAAATTGCTGTCCATAAATGCCAACTGATGCTGCAATATTTGTGCGTTGTAATAGAGGCTAGAAAGTTCAAAAAAGATCTGCTCTTCTGTCTTTTGCAATTGCAGTAGGCTTAGCTCAGCGGCTATCCTGGTTGTTTGTATAGCTCCGTACACTTGCGGATTGTACAAAGGCATTGTCAACTGAATATTTGCATTGATGTTGTGAGGCACACCAAATTGTATTTCTCTAAAGTCACCTGCTGGCGCTGTCGGAATAAATGTTGACAAAGGCATTAACTGGTAAGGCAAATTCGTAAAATACTTGTACTCTGTCATGACAGCTACCTTTGGAAGCAAATTGGCTTTTGCTTCTTTCTCCTTTTGCTCACTTATCACCATGTTGTTTCTGCTCATTTGCAGATTCTTATTATACACCTGTGCTGTGTCAATACATTGTTGCAGCGTCCAGACTTGAGCCTGAATGGTATAAGCGCCTGTTAACAAGAATAGCAGTAACAACGCCGGTATGTGAATGCTCACTAACTTCATTGGTCAAATTTTTTTCTACTTCATGAGTAATAAATCGCTTTCCATTGCTCCTTCACTACCTGTTTTACCTTTGGTTCAACGTGTACATATTCACCTGGCATACGTGCTTCATTTATACCCTCTTCATTGGAAGAAGGTATTAAATATGATGAATGAAGCTTGAATGTTTTCAAATAGTCTTGACGCTTCGATTTCGTCTTGAGCCTTTGAGAGGTCATTGACGGTATCGATGTAGGGCAATAGCCACTTATGCAGTTCATCGTGGGCTTTGCCCTTCATGGTGCAATTAGACGTTAGCAATTCAATATTGGATTGTAAAATTCCCGCAAATGATTTGAAGTCTTTATGCTCAACCTTAGTAAAGGAAAGAACATCGTTTTCCATATTTCGAATATGTGTCAGCATATGGGCATCCACAGTCCATTTGACGCCATTGTTAAGTTCAATGGCTGCACTTTCATCATCGTGCTGATGTTCATCTTGTGTTGCGGCCTCCGCCTTTTCATTTGACTTTTCGTTCGTCGTGTTGGTACAACTTAAAAGGAACAAACTGATGACAGTGAGTAAGCATGTTAACTTTTTCATATTTTCTTTTTTGTGATTGTGAAAAAAGCAAGGATTGTAAATACAAGCGTGACAGCGATTCTAAAAAGCATTGCGCTGATTGTCTTCGCTTCGTGCATACCGCCTGCACTTACGTGAATCATAAGCCCGATAAAAGCGGCTATCAGTATGGTTGTTGAAATGCCCAGGAGTGTAGCCGTCCACTTCCTACCCTTACTAACCCATACGCTGCGACCAGGTAAAGCAGGCTACTGATGAAATTAGACCAAACAACAAACAAAACAATGCCTGCCAATGACCAAAAATGACTGATGTGCTTAAGAAAAGCGTCAGCAAGCCAAACCCGACTAACAATGTGGCGAATACATATGGCAGCATTTTTTTCACTTCGATGTAGTTTTGATGAGAGTTAAAACCGATTGTATCATTCTTTCTCCATTGCTACTTATGTCAAATTGAAAGTTTGCGACTCTCCATTTAAACATCTGTAACCGGAACGTGCCCATCACGATATGCATTAACTCATCTGATGCTATTGAATTGGTAAATACGTTCTTCTGTTGTCCTTCCAGAATAATGGGCATTAAGTGTTTTAGTTTTACCCCCATGATCTTCAATATGGTCTCGTTGATGCGTTGGCTTTCTTCCATGAGTCCATCCGAAAAGACCGCAACGACAAAGTGAGGGTTCTTTTTAAAGAAGGCAAACTGATTTTGAAACAGCGTTGTGAATTTTTCTTCGGGTGATTGCGTGCTGGAAATGGCATGCGTATAGCGATCATCCATACTCTTAGCCAGGTATTCGAGTAAGGCAATAATTATTTCCTCCTTACTGGTAAAGTGCCTGTAGATGGCACTTTCAGAAAATTTCATTTCCCTGGCAAGGTTCTTTATTGTTAAACCACTTATGCCCGAGGCCGTCAGTATTTTTCCTGCCGCTTCGATAATTTCAAGTTGTCTATCAGAAATGGTTGTTGTCATTATTCGTTTATATTTTTCATTTTAAAAAAAGCAACTCCCAACCAAATCACAGAAGCTGTCATCGCCATGGCTCCGATTAATACTAAAGCAGGAGGCAAACCAAAATACACCTCAGAGAGTATACCTATGGGCATTAACAATCCTGTCAGCGCCAACCAGGAAATGGTTTTTATGTTTTGAAGCTTACCTCTGAAATGCAGCAGCAAATAACCAATCAGGATGTTTAAGAATGCGAACAAGTTTCCATGTACGTGCGCCAGTCTGCTTTCAAAGTGTTTTCCGATACTGTACGCTTTTGCCCACTCTTCTTTACCCGGCGCAAAGTCACGCAAATAGATTAACAGGAAACCGTACAGCATAAAAAACCCCATGGTCAAAAAGCCTATTGCGATGTTGTTTTTACCGTTCATTTTGATTGGATCTATAAGGTAAGTGAGTATTCACTTACAAAGATAGGTGGATTGTATTGACTCTTGCAAGTTTATTTTTGAAGAACCTCCAGAATTATGAGCAAAGGGCTGAACCCCTTTGCTACAAACCGCCCCTTCAGGGCTTAAAGAAAATAACGTAATTCCAAAATCCCTGAAAGGGCGCACGATTAGGAAAGGGGTTTAGCCCTTTTCCAGGAAGGTCAGACAGTATAAGAGAGGATCATATCTGTGTAATTTTTTTCAAAATACATCTGCGGCATCCTTGTGCTGAGCGCAGTCGAACTATGCGTTCCAAAACAAACAATATGCCTCCGCTAATTCACGCTAATTTTCGCTAATTGCATTCCTACCTATGCTGAATGGTCAGAGCTACCAGCTTCCAGCTACCAGCGTATCCGCTTTACACACTAAACAATATTGCTGACTGGCCACTGCGGACTGCCGACTGATTTGAGCTACCAGCTTCCAGCTACCAGCGTATTCGCTTTACACACTAAACAATATTGCTGACTGGCCACTGCGGACTGCCGACTGATTTGAGCTACCAGCTTCCAGCTACCAGCGTATTCTCATTACTCACTATATAATAATGCTAAGTGTGTGCTAAATGTGGGCTCATCACTACCCTCCAAACAGCCCTCTACTCACTGCCCTATGCAGCTCTATGCCCTCTGCTCTATGCTCTATGCTAGATCTAAGCTCAACCGACAGAGGTTCTGCCCCTACAGGGCAGGGATAGGATTTTCCTGGCTTCTTTGTTACCGACATGTAGCCCCGATGGGGCATTAATGATATTCAACCATGTATAGAATTATGCTCTGCTGACTGCCAACTGATTTGAGCTACCAGCTTCCAGCTTCCAGAGCATCTTCATTACGCACAAGACAAATATTGCTGACTGGCGACTGAAGACTGGCGACTGAAAATAGCTACCAGCTACCAGAGTATCTTCATTACGCACAAGACAATTATTGCTTACTGGAAACTGCTCACTGCTAACTGCTAACTGGTAACTTCCGTTTCACAACCCTACTCACCCGATACACCAGGAAAATACATATCACCATAATCACCACCATCACATACCCCAGCGTATCAAAATGCTTCAACGGACTGCTCTCCGCTGCCTGCACCACCACCAGGCCGGCAAACATCGCCGCCACGCCACCGGCCATCTGCTGGAGCGACGAATTGATGCTCATAAACGCGCCACGGTCATACATCTCGGGCACTGCTGAATTTAGTGCCGTCGCAGGGACCATGCGGCTCATGATGCCCATAAACAAGATCATGTTGATCACAATCACCATCCAGATCGGTACCGGCCCGAGATTGGTATACACGACCACCATGATAGCCGCGACGACTGAACCAAACACAAAGATTTTAAACTTATCCACCCGGTCACTGAGGCGACCGATGAGCGGCATGATGATCATCGAAGAGATACCGGTAAAAAAGAAAATCACAGGTAGATCCGCCTGCGCGATCATTACATTGTTGACCAGAAATGCACTGGTAAACGGCATGAGCATAAAGCCACCGAGCGACAACATCGCTGTCGCCATAAATCCAATCCGGTAATCACGCTTCTGGATCGTATGCCACAGATGGTGTAATGCATTTTTATCGGATTGCAACTTAAGATGCTCTGTCAATGGTTTCAACCTGGTGACAACAGCTACTCCAATCAATACCGACAAGATGACGACCATGATAAAGGTGGCATGCCAGCCCCATATATTGGCGAGCAGCAAACCAATCGGCACGCCCAGGATCTGGCTGCCGGCAAAAGCCATCTGCACAAATCCCATCACACGCCCCCGCTGGCTGAGTGTAAACACATCGGTGATGATCGCCATCGAAATAGATCCCACCACCCCACCGAAAAGACCCGTCACAACCCGCGCGAGCAACAAGGTCTGATAGTTGTAGGCCAGCGCACAAAACGCCGTACCGACGATAAAGCCTGAATAGAAAAACAACAACAGTTTCTTCCGGTCAAATTTGTCCGCGAATCCAGCCGCCAGGATTCCGGAAATACCGGCACTAATGGCGTATGCCGAGACCACGGATCCAAATTGTGAAGTGCTCAGCCCAAGCGTTTTTAACAGGATATCTCCCAGTGGAGATATGATCATAAAATCAAGGATGATCGTAAACTGCAACAAGGCCAGGATGAGTATTATAAACTGCTGGTAGCCGGTAAAAGGGATCACTTCCTTTCGTGCCTTACCAGCAGGTGCAGCAACTGCCTCAGGCTGTATTTCTTCCATGGATCAGATTAAAGTAGCGTGGCCCAAAATCAAAATAAAGTGCATAGATAACAGTTTGGGGCGCAAATGGATGTCAACTCCATTGAAATCATGCCGGCTTTCCTGAAAATACCGACCAATGTGCTGTGGTAACTACCCGAATGTTATTTTCACATCCACATGTCCGCACACCTGAAGGCTCTAGCCAACTATCATCCCCTTCTGATCCTTGCCGCACTAACAGTGCTCTCCACGGTGATGCGGTTCTTTTCCTTCTTTCCTTCCGTGATGGATCATGATGAATCCACGTATCTGGTCATCGCCGATGCGCTGCGAAATGGTGATGTCTACCTGCGGGATGTGATCGATACCAAACCCATCGGCATCTTTACGCTCCTCGCCATTTTCCAGCTCTTTTTTGGCAAATCAGCGTGGATGCTCTACCTCGCGCATCGCGAATTGATCAAAGACAGTCCAGGATATAAACACAATGCCGGTCCGGTGGCCAGCGGCGTCATCTATGTCTTTATCATTTCTATTTTCACCTTTTACGGTATCTCCCCGAATACAGAACATTTCTTCAACCTGTTTACCATCACAGCCCTATTCCTCATCCTGAGGTATCAGGGCGTATTATGGATATTCCTCGCCGGTGCTTTATTAGGGCTGGGCTTCATGATCAAGTATGTCGTGCTGTTTGATGCGCTGGCCATTGGCTTGTTTTATGTATGGCGGCAAGTGAGTGCAGGAAACAAATGGATGTACTGGTTTTTAAGAGGAACGCTGATGGCCACTGGCTTTATCATCCCTTTCCTATGTGCATGGATGTACTACAGGCAATTGGGTATGGAAGAAACCTTTATGTTTTTTTCCTTTGAACTCAGTGGCCGGTATATCATCGATGCGGCATGGTATGATTACATCCGCTATGTGATGGATGGCCTGCTCCGATTTTTACCGGTGACGGTATGGTTTGTTTTTTGTTCGTGGCACTGGCGCACGACCGGATTGGGATTGCCATTGTTGGCATGGCTCTGGGGCAGCCTGGTGATCATCATCATCTTACTACCCGGCAAATTATTTGCCCATTATTTTATCCAGTTCATGCTTCCATTTAGTCTGCTTGCCGGAAGTTTCTTTGATCCGAGACGTACGCCAGGTCGCGCATTGGCTTGGATGCGAAAGCCAACCATCGGCTATCCAATTCTGATTGTACTCATCATCGTTAATATGGCGTTTCAGAAATCAGATTATTTTGATAAAGCGGATTACGCTGCTGAGGCAGCCACCTACTTAAACACACATCTGCAGCCAGGTGATATCCTCTACACCGCTAATGCGCCTCAGATCATCTATCTCCTGACGGGCACCAATAGTCCTACTCCTTATGTGCATCCATCGTTGATCTGGGACAAGGACAACAGCAAGGCACTCGGGATAGAGCGGAATGAAGAATGGCATAAGATACTGGAACAAAAACCGCGCTATATCCTCATCAAGGATAATCTACGGCCTGACAATCCCATGCTGCCGGCCCTCGATACAATGTATCATCAGATAAAGACCTTCGGCAAGGAGCTGGTGCTCTTTGAGCAAAGGTAACAGTCATCGTACACAACCTCAGCAGACTCCAATTGCCTGCATTGCTCGTTTATCTTTTGTAAAATAAACGTGGCAAGTCGAACTGGCTATGCGTGGAATAGTTGAATCATTGTAATTTCAGAGGGACATCCAATTTTTTCATCAACCACCACTAATATGAAAAAGTATTCCTTTGCCATTCTATGTCTCCTCGTGGCAGCCGTCCTGCTGTTACCTCGATGTGCAAAAAATCCTGATGCTGCAGCCGAAACACCTTATGAAATGAAAGCAACATTCGGAGGCTACGAAAACCAGGTCAAATGGGGCGAACACCTCGTTACCATCTGCGGTTGCAACGATTGCCATACGCCTAAGAAAATGGGTCCGATGGGGCCTGAGCTCGATAGTACCCGGTTACTGTCCGGACATCCTGCAGGCATGCCTGTCGCTGATATTGACCGGAAGCTGCTGGAGAGTAAAGGGATTGCGGCTACAGACATGATGACAGCGTGGATCGGTCCCTGGGGCATTTCGTATACGGCTAATCTGACTTCAGATGAAACAGGAATAGGTACCTGGCAGGAAAGTAATTTCATCACCGCGATCCGCGAAGGAAAGTTTAAAGGCATCTCAACCTCAAGACCGCTGTTGCCCCCGATGCCCTGGCAGATGTACAGGCATATGACGGATGATGAACTGAAAGCCGTATTTGCATACCTGAAGTCTACAAAGCCGATCAAGAACATTGTACCTGAAGCTACACCACCGTTGATGGCGGCCACTAAGTAATCCAATGCCAACTGATCACAGGATTTCCTGCTCCACTCAGGATGCCGGATATCCTGTGACAGGTTGTCGGGCACATCATAACTTCAACAGGAAATTTTCTATACTGAACGGCGGTTCGCGATATACGTAGGCTGCACTCAATACTTTGTAGAGTACTTTCTTCAGCGTGTCGAAGTCTGTGGGTTTCTTGATATAGACATTGGCACCATACTGAAAGGTATCTTCGATATCCTTTTCATAGGACGAGGTCGAATAAATCGCTACGGCGACATCCTTTAGTTTATCCATACTCCTTATTTCTTTCAGGCAGGCAAGTCCGTTTTTCATGGGCATATTGAGGTCAAGAAACAGAATGTGGGGCACTGGTGTATCTTCCTTTTTGAGGTATTCCATCAACTCTACGCCATCTTTGACAGCATGGACCACAGTCTTGATCCGGGATTCCTCCAAGGCATCAGTAAAGTTCGTACGGTCACTTGCATCGTCATCCGCGAGGAGGACAATTAACTGGCTGCTATCCATGCTGGGGCTTTTTAAGGGTCGGTATATAGATATCAAAAGTAGCCCCTTTATTTAATTCTCCGGTGGCGGTAATGCAACCATCGTGGTTTTCTACAATCCGCTTGGCAATGGCCAACCCAATTCCCGTCCCTTTGTAGGTTTCCCTGCCATACAAGCGCTGGAACACCTCGAATATTTTTTCACGGTATATGGGCTCGAATCCAATGCCATTGTCCGCAATCCGGATGTGACAATATTCCAGATCCTGTTTCAGTTGATCATTCAGGCAGGCATTGCCTGGTTTTAAATCGGCAGAGATTCGGATGTGAGGCGGCTTTCCCGGAATAGAAAATTTAAGCGCATTGGAAATGATATTATGGATGAGCTGACGAAACTGAAAATGGATGACATTAGCCTCACAAATCTCTATCACTTCAATCACCGCGTTCCTTTCTTCGATCGTGTCCTTGAGTTCATCCAGGACTTCGTCAATGATGATGCCCAGATCTATATTTTCAAATTTTCGCTCATCAGAGTTAGTCCGGGCATAGGTCAGCAGATCTTCAATGAGTGTCTGCATACTGAGGGCTGCCTCCTGCATTTTTACAAAGTGGACCCTCCCTTTTTCTGACAAGGCCAGGTAATCACTTGTCTCTATCCGCGATGCAGCCATCTGAATTTTCCGAAGCGGCTCCTGCAGGTCATGACTGGAAATATTTAAAAACAATTGCAGTTCCTTATTTGCTGCCACCAACTCTGCGGCTCTTTTCTCCTTCTCCTGATTCTGAAAGGCGAGTTCATGGTTGGCGATGATCAATTCTCCCGCCAGCTTCTCCTTGGTTTCATTCTGGAACTCTAGTTCCAGGTTGGCGACAGCCAGTTCGGATGCGCGCTTCTCCTTTTCTTCATTCTGGAAAGCAAGCTCCTGGTTAGCGAGGATTAATTTCTCGGCCAATGCATCCCTGTCCTCGTCCTGTTTGACCAAAGCTGCATGCAGCTTCTGTGATGTAAAAGCTCATTATTCAACTTGAAATAGGAAAAGAAAAGGATGAGGAGCGCCCCGAGAAATAGCACTATGATATAAAACGGTGCGATGAGCGACAACCGGGTATACCGCTGGGTACGTCGCTCGAGTAATGAAGTTTCTTCCCTGGTCATCTCATTCAGAAATGCATTGACATTGTCCATTCGCCGTGCGGATTCATCAATATGTGCCTTCAGATTGGCTGGGACATCCCTGGGGACATCCTCTATAGCAGTCTCACGGATACTCTTCTTTTTTTCTTCAATGGCCTTGAAAAGGAAGGAGGCATGCAACATTTGTTCAGCATTGCCGCTGATCAGGCTATCCAGATCATGCTGTGCCTTCTCCAGTGAGCGCAATGCATTGTTGCACTTGTGCAGCATCAATGAATCCCTGGTCAGGAGGAAACCGCGCTTATTCGTCTCGGCTTCCAGCAAGGAGGCAGATATGTTACGTAGGGCATTCTTGACCTGGTTGGTATGATAGATCAGGTTGGAAGATTTAAAGAGGTTGTTGATCTGCACAAAGGAATAGATAGAAAGACCCACCATAAAGATGGTCGTCATGACATAGATCAATCGAATATTGGAAGCTGATCGTTCTATTTTATTCATAGACCTCTAAAATTATTCTTTATACTGTCGGCTGAATTGGGGGAAAAGGCGGAATCCTGCCCGGCAAGATAATCAGATAATGCATTTTGCCCCGATGAGTCAAATGTAATACTTCAGGCTATGAACCCGCGCAGCAAATGCAGTGGCCCGTAGCTTATTTTCTGAAGGCGAATACTGCCTCAGTTCTGCGCCCCTTTGAGGAGTAAGATTAAGTGGTTTTGGCTCGTTAGGTGTAATGGACATCCATGTATGCGCTGGCTTACCCTGGATAGTCCTGCCTTCATTAAAAGTCTGTCTGCCGGAGACCGTTTGGTCAGCATCATTGATGCCTGTGGGTAGTTGCCTTCTCATTATTCGTATCCGCTCTTGATGACCGTCAGGATCATTTTAAAACGTCCATCTGGCTTGATATGATGAGATGCATGCGCCGGGATGATGATCGATCCTCCGGTGAGCAGAAAATTGGATTTTCCGGCGATGATGATTTCTGCCTTTCCTTCAATGATCTGGGCGAAGGTGTCGAAAGGAGAAGTTTTTTCCGTCAAGCCTTCACCGACATCAAAGGACATGACACTGATATTGCCGGTTGATTTTTTCAGGATCGTCTTGATCACTACAGCGTTGGGAACATACTCGATGATCTCGACGGTAATGTGTGCTATTGATTTTTCTAATTCAGGATTTTCCATCAGGTACCGGTCAGTGACGTGTTTTAACTTTACCAAAGATGGATAGATCAGCAAGGATAACCATTACATAATATCCGGAAAGTCTTATATAATTCACATCACATGCCCGGGTTGAAGCATAAAAAAAGGGCCTCCCTGTGTAAGGAGAGGCCCTCTGACGTGCCCTGGAACAAAATCCCAGGCTCTTCTCACCTAAAGTTTATTCTATTCATTTCGGATGATCATGATCCCCTTTGTATAGAATTCCGCTTCTGACCGCAATTGGACCAGATAGCTTCCACTTGAAAGGATTGCCGCGTCAACCTGATGAATATTATACCCCTTATGGGCAAGTATCCTGTTTGTTGACAACGTCTGGCCCAGGTAATCCATCACACTGTAATCAACCATTCCTTCTTGTCCGGATTCAAAGCCTATGTTGATGGTCTCCTTGGCAGGGTTTGGCCACAAGGTGAATTTTTGTATTCCCCGACTCGTTTCATGCTTAGCTTTCAATATTGAAGGGGTTTCCATGGGTTCCGGATGTACCAGGCTACTGCCAGTCTCTATATTGCCGGCAATCGGTAATTCGAAAGCTTCGATGCAAGACAGGAGGGTCATACACATCGTAATGCAGCCAAACGTATCCGTTACGGTCAATATAACTTTCACATCTGCCCATCCCATATAGATAGCTATCTCTGGCGTTCCCTGACCACCCTGTATAAAGCATTTCTCTCCGACGATCCGCCATTCATAAATATAAGGTCCGGTTCCACCGATGATCACACTGGTGATGATATTGCCGTGCGAGTTACATTGTACCACCTCCGGAAGAATAATGCTGCATTCCAGCGTTGATTCAGGTTGCCAGAGAATGGTCTGGATGTAGGTCGTTACATTATTGCAGGAATCTGTAGCCGTCCAGGTTCTGGTCACCGTAAATTGTCCGGCACCAGGTCCTGATACCACTGTTTCCGTATAGACGATCGTTACATTTTCCAGTGAATCCAACAGCACCACATTCGGTACCGGAGGCAGTGGGGCACAGACAATCATTGTATCTGCCGGCATTTCCATGAATACCGGAACCAGGTCATCCATGATATCCACTGTAAAGGTTATAAAGGCTGTATTATCACAGATATCTGTTGCAGTCCATGTATAAATGACCCGATAGGCATACCCTGCCAATTCGCAATCTAATGCGAACAAGGTATCGGTTGTCAAAACCGGGATGATCTCCTGATCACAATCATCATAGATCTGTACACTCTCATCATTCAGTTCATTCAACAACTTTATAATACCCGTTTGGGACTGGTAGACCAGGTTGTTTTCCTTGTCAAGGAAACGAAGGATCACTGAATAGGTAGGAATATAAATCTCAGGAGGTGTCTCGTCATGTGTAATGATCGTTTGATAAATAACGGTAGTATGACCACATGCATCTGTAGCTGACCATATACGTTGGATGACAAGCCCGTCCCTGCAGGTGATATCGAGGGTATCCTGAATCATCGTGACGTCGACAAACTGATCCGCACATTCATCATATGCTGTCACTACAGGGATCGTGAGATCATCACAGATCTCCTCTTCTACGCCGGTGATGACTGGTCCGCCATTATTTCCGACATGGATGAGTTGCAGGCGTGTGATCGTATTGCCACATGCATCTGTGGCCGAAATAAGCCGCTCTATTGTATATTCATAGACACATAGCCCTGGGATGATTTTATCTGTATGCGACATGATGACTTCACCACAGTTGTCTGTAGCAGTCATCTCGGGGATGCTATCATTGCAACCGATAAAGAGGACCGGAGTAAAGTTGACGAAAACCGGCATTGATTCATCGACGATATTGACTTGCAACATTCTTTCTGCAAAATTACCGCAGACATCAGTTGCTGTCCATCTGAGCTGAACGACGGCAACAAATCCACCATCCTGACAATCCCCGGTGGCTAGTACTGTTTCTGAAAATCCCATGACGGTCCCTTCTGAACATGCACCTTCCACCCTTATGTCAGCCACGCCAAAATTAGTATAGCGCTGATTCTTTGCCTCGCAATTGATACTCATCACGATGCCGGAATCCATTTGAATGATTAGCGGATTCGTAAACACGATGAGTGGTGCTGTCGCGATTTCAGGCAGTATAATCGCTGTATCAAGAGCTATATTACCACAGTCATCCGCCGCTTCGTAGGTTCTTCGTATTGCCATCCCTTCACCGCATGGATTTGGAATATTCACATCCCAGTACCTCAAACCGACATGATCACAATTGTCGGTCACTTCTATATTGTTGAGTGCAGGATCTGAGATACAGGCCATGGCTGGTACTCCGGATATCACAGGCGCTTCTTCATCGATAGCATGAATGGTGATGGTAAAGCTGGTCGAGTTGCCGCAAAGGTCCGATGCGGTCCAGCGGTAAATTCGTTGCTCGAGGTATCCGAAAAATTCACAATTCCTCTGAACATCAGTTTCTTCTGCAAAGACCACCTCAAATGATCCGCCACAAGTACCTCTGGCGATGATGGACTGGGCATCCAGTGCATCAAAGTAATCGGGTATTCCACCGTCATTACAACTGAACTCGATCACACTACCATCTGTCAAGCCTTCCATCTCCGGTTGCATGAAAAAGAGTTCCGGACCTTCCCGGTCTATCAACGTGATACGTTGCGTATCAATCGTCACATTTCCACATCTGTCCGTTGCAGTCCAGGTTCTGAAGATCACAAGGCCATCCTGACATTGAGTCTGCGTGCTGTCGAATTCCTCAAACAATACCACACATGCACAAAGACACTCGTCCGTAGCAAACACGGGTACGGGTGGAAGCAAATCATCACAGTTTACAGTTGTATCAGCTGGGATGCCCACAAGTACAGGAGCTATGGTATCCACCAATGCTAAGAAAGCAAATGCACTGCTGCTATTACCGCACAAGTCAGTTGCTGTCCATGTCAGTCTGTATAGATTAATATATCCATCTACTGAACAATCGCCTTCATCCTCAAGTGATCTGGCGTAAGTGATGGTCACTTCACCTCCGCATTCATCTGCTGCAGTGATATTACCTGATCCGAAAGAAGGAATATCCCATTCAGGATCCTGACCGTAACACTGGGTCTCTAAAGTGTCCCCATTGGCTATCAATGGATTGATAAAGGAGATGACGGGAGCTATATCATCCAGAACGGTTATGATCTGGCTGCAGGTACCCACATTGCCGCATACGTCCAAAGCCTGATAGGTCCTGGTCAGTGTAAAGGCATTCAAGCACGTCTGGTTAGTGATCACATCACCCAAATGAGATACAGTGACCAAACCACAGTTACCACTCACTTGTACAAGCGTGATATCGATAGCAGGCACTAAAGATGCACATGGCACCGTAACCCCTGGAGGACAGGTGATAATCAATCCACTGATTCCACCAACATCTATCGTCGCAAAACAGGAAGCTGAGTTGCCACAATCATCTGTAGCGATCCATGTACGGGTTATGCTATACTCTGCAGCGCACATGCCTTGAACAGACACATCCGAAAAAAGAATATCTACAAGACCATCACACGCATCTGTTGCTGTCGCGACCCCAAAGACAGGAATCTCCCCGCATGAGATCGGACTGATGACCACCGGACAGGTGATGACAGGTGGCAGATTGTCTTCTACTGCTATAGTCGCACTGCATGTACTCGTATTACCACAATCATCAGTAGCTATCCATGTACGGGTCACACCATATTCCTGTGGGCATAAGCCCTCTATGGTGATATCGGAAAAGATGATGTCAACTACTGCATCACAGGCATCAATCGCAGTGGCTGTGCCAAAGGAAGGAGTTGTTCCGCATTCGATCGGACTCAACACCACAGGACAAGTAATGACTGGAGCAGTATTGTCTTGTACAAATATGGTAGCTGAACAACTGGATGAATTGCCACATTCGTCTGTTGCAATCCAGGTTCGGGTTACACTATAATCTTGCGGACAGACACCAGAAGCGCTGACATCTGAAAAGGTAATCGCCGGTAACACATCACATGCATCAGTCGCTGTAGCGGTTCCGAAGGATGGTGTTGTTCCACATTCAATCGGGCTCAGGGCGATAGGGCAAGTGATCTCGGGCGCTGTATTGTCCTGCACATCAATTGTACTGCTGCAGGTTGCTGTATTACCACAGTCATCCGTAGCAGTCCAGGTGCGTGTTAAAGTATATTCCTGCCCGCAAATACCTGCTATGGAATCCGTGACAAACGTAATAGTTACATCCGGATCGCAATCATCTATGACGGTCGGTGTGCCAAAGACCGGGAGTGATCCACATTCTATTGGAGAGGTCACAGCCGCGCAGGTGATTTCGGGTGCCGTATTGTCTGAAACTTCAATGACCTGAACGCATGTGGAAGTATTCCCGCAATCATCGGTTGCTGTCCATGTCCTCGTGAGGATCATCGGACAAAATCCTTGCGCCAGTTCATCTGTATAGGTGATGAGAGGGGCCGGATCGCAAATATCTATTGCTGTTGCAAAACCGGTGATCTCCGGTTCCGTTGATAGCGTACAGAAGGCAGTTACATCAGCAGGGCAGCTAATCACCGGAGCCGCTGTATCTTCTACAACGATCGTTGCGCTACAAGTTGATGTGTTACCGCAATCATCAGATGCTGTCCATGTCCTGATAAGTGTGTACGCCTGAGCACAGGTACCGGGAAAAGAATCCGTTATCATCGTAAAGGAAACGTTGCCATCACAGCCATCGATGGCTGTAGCTGCTCCAAAGGAAGGAATCTCGCCGCATACAATCGGACTGACCACCACCGGACAGGTGATGACAGGTGGCAGATTGTCTTCTACTGCTATAGTTGCACTGCATGTACGCGTATTACCACAATCATCTGTTGCAGTCCATGTCCGGGTCACACTATATTCCTGTGGGCATAAACCCTCAACCGTGAAATCGGAAAAGTTGATCTCCACTACCGCATCACATGCATCTATCGCAATGGCTATTCCAAAGTCAGGAATAGCATCGCATGCTATCGGACTGATTACCACTGGACAGGTAATGACGGGAGCGGTATTGTCTTGTATAAAGATCGTAGCTGAACAACTGGATGAATTGCCACATTCGTCTGTTGCAATCCAGGTTCGGGTTACACTATATTCTTGCGGACAGACACCAGAAGCGCTGACATCTGAAAAGGTAATCAACGGTAACACATCACATGCATCAATCGCTGTAGCGGTTCCGAAGGATGGTGTTGTTCCACATTCAATCGGGCTCAGGGCGATAGGGCAAGTGATCTCGGGAGCTGTATTGTCCTGCACATCAATTGTACTGCTGCAGGTTGCTGTATTACCACAGTCATCCGTAGCAGTCCAGGTGCGTGTTAAAGTATATTCCTGCCCGCAAATACCTGCTATGGAATCCGTGACAAACGTAATAGTTACATCCGGATCGCAATCATCTATGACAGTCGGTGTGCCAAAGACCGGGAGTGATCCACATTCTATTGGAGAGGTCACAGTCGCGCAGGTGATTTCGGGTGCCGTATTGTCAGACACTTCAATGATCTGAACACATGTAGATGTATTCCCGCAATCATCGGTTGCTGTCCATGTCCTCGTGAGGATCATCGGGCAAAACCCTTGCGCCAGGTCATCTGCATAGGTGATGAGTGGGGTCGGATCGCAAATATCTATTGCTGTTGCAAAACCGGTTATCACCGGATCAGTGGATAGCGAACAAAAGGCAGTTACATCTGCAGGGCAGGTTATCACCGGAGCCGCTGTATCTTCTATAACGATCGTTGCGCTACAGGTTGATGTGTTACCGCAATCATCAGATGCTGTCCACGTCCTGACCAGTGTGTATGCCTGATCACAGGTACCGGGAAAAGAATCCGTTATCATCGTAAAGGAAACAGTGCCATCACAGGCATCGATAGCTGTGGCGAAACCAAAAGAAGGTATTGTGCCACAGGGTATTGGACTGAGCACCACCGGACAGGTGATGACAGGAGGAGTATTATCTGCTATGCTGATAGTTTGCACGCACGTTGCTGTATTACCTGAAGCATCAGTAGCTATCCAGGTCCGTGTTATCGTGTAATCCTGCGTGCATAATCCACCAATCGTCGCATCACTAAATGCGACTGCCGGTGCGGGATCGCAATCATCAGATGCAATCGCAGTTCCGGTGCCTGTCGGCTGGGTGTCCGCGTCACATTCGATGCTGATATCCGAAGGGCAGGTGATAGAAGGTGATACCAGATCTTCGATTGAAACGTCCTGGCTGCAGGTGCTTGTACATCCATTAGCGTCCGTGACGGTTACAGAATACGTGCCTGAGGAACCGACTGTGATACAATTGAGCGTACCGCCTGTGCTCCATGCATAGGTGGTATATCCGGCTGCTACACATAACTCGGTTGTCTGGCCTGCACACATGGAAAAAACACCTGTAATGGTGCATTCCGGCAAGGCGTTAACGGTGATGATGATGTGGTTTGATTCTGCTGCACCGCAGTCATTTGAATTAGTTATAGAATAATCGCCGCCTGTGCTTACCGTGATGGATGATGTAGTAGCACCTGTGCTCCAGGTACCTCCGCAATTTCCAGACAAGGTGACGCTGTCACCTGTACAAAAGGTGGTGGGTCCATCAGCTACGATCACAGAGGCTGCGGGTAGCATTTCGAGGGAAACTAAATTGTTGTGCATCTCAATAGCGCCTGCAGTCGTCAATCCACGACCATTTAAGGTGGATCCTTCCAGTAAGGTGATCGCACCTGCTGCTATGATCGTTCCTTGAAAGACAGCTCCGTCACCTATAGTAACAGCTCCGTTGACCTGCCAATATACATTGCACAAGGAAGCTCCATTGATCAGGGTGACGGTAGCCAGCACCGCTGTAGACAGTGCCCCATCGATTTGGAAAATAAAGAAAGCTGAGGGATCGCATTCACCATCGAGGACTAAGTCCCCATTGAGTACAGATGCTGCACCGAGGCAATAGATATCGGGGGTGAGTATCTGGCCGCCGCCTAAGGTTGTACCAATGACCTGACCACATGTGAGGGTAACAAGGTCACTATAGGCTGTGGCAACATCAGTTGCTGCCTGTGCTGTTACCGCATCTGCAACATGAATGCTACCAATAACGATGCCTGGAGGAAATCCGGCAAAGGCTCCTACGTCGGTGCCGATATCTCCGGTAACGACGGTTAAGCCATCATTGTTAAATGCGCCGGCTGCCGTAAACATGGCAAAGGAAGAAGTAGTACCGAGATCAGGCGCCTGGCCAGTCATCGCAGCGGGGGCGAGGAATAGAAATGAAATTGCCGAAACAATTTTTGAAAATAACTTCATCATAAAAAATTTACACAGTGAGATAAAACGCCTGGCAGGGTTGCTGCCAAAGGCAATCGAGTAACTGGTGTTATGCAAAATTTTATGACGAGATCATATCATGCTTTCTGACATGATGCCGCTGTAGAGCAGTAGGTATCGAAACACATCTCTATCATCAGGTTCCCTTCTAAACCTAAGATGTGTTCAGATCATCTATGCTTATGTAAATACTAAAGTGGTGTGGATTTTAAGCCTGCAACATGGACAAGCCACGCATACGGACACCCATACAGTGGAGTGAATTCTGTATCCTTGGGATTTGGTTAAACAAATGTTGTTGAAGATTCTTGTGATTATAAACGGGGTGGTGAATACTGATCTGGTGTGTTTCAGATAAATTTGCTTGATCGACATCAAGGATCTCCGTATTGGCTCTGAGCTTACAATTTTGAGTACTCAATAGTGGAGTGTCTGTGATTCGATCCTGAATCGTTTTCATTAGGAATATTTTATGATGCAAAACTCAGGTAAATCACTCCAAAAAAGTTATACAATTCCACTTTAAAATTGCATAATTCACAGATGGAGGCATCTGTCAGGTCCTCGTCTTAAATCTTTTGACTTTCATTTCCATGAGCGGAGGCATGGTATCCCCGAGTAAGTACCCCCATGGTTGTAAAGGATCAATGCGGTCAGCAATCAGCTTGATGATCGCCATCAGCGGGATCGATAGAAACATGCCCGGGACACCCCATAGAGCACCACCGGATACGACCGCCAGGATAGAAAACAGGGCATTGAGCTTGACTTTTGAACCTACTATCTTAGGAACGATATAGTTATTATCGACAAACTGGATGACCATATACAAGATCATCACATAAGCTACATAGATGGGCGATTTAGTCAACAGGGCTATCATGGCAAAAACACCAACGGCTACAAGTCCTCCGACATACGGGATCACGTTGAGAAGGGCACCTGCTATACCCAAAATGATGGCATACTCGATACCCAGCAATAACAATCCCAGGGAGTTCAATACAGCAATGATGACAAACTCAAGGAAAAGACCCACGAGATAACCCCGGATGACTGTCTTGGTCTCCCCCAGGATTTCACTCACTTTACCTTCGTTGGCTACACCAAACAGTTTATAGAAAAATACGACGATGTGCGGCTGGTAAAAGAGGATCATGAAGATGTACACAGGGGTCAGAAAAATGGTGGCAAGTACACTACCTGCAGTGGTCAAGGTAGTTCCAATACCTAAATTGCTATTCTTGAGAAATTTGACCTTTTCCTTTTCAAACCAGGATTCAATATCCTTGACGGAGACGTTAAAATAACCTGATGCCCATTCGGCAAACTGATGTAGTACACCCTGCAGTTTCTTGGAAAGTTCGGGCATTGCTTCTATCAGGAGATTGGACTGGGAAACGATCAGGAAGATGACACCGCCTAAGATCAGTAGCGCCAGAGCCAGGACAGATGCTATAGCCAGCCCTCTGTTTATTTTCCTTTTTCAAGGTAATTGACAAGCGGACTGATCAACACTGCCAGAAGCGAAGCATAGATGAGTGGCAGGAGGATCGTCTGTCCAATGGACAACATGCTAATCAAAACATAGAACCCTACCAGCAGGAGTGGCCACTGTATATAAAAAGGAATGGTGCTTTTTGTGTTCATGCGGGTCTGTAAATTAGATTTCTAAAACAAACCTTATCCTGCGATAAACTTTAACAGCAGCACAATCACCGCTACCACCAGCAACATATGAATCAGTCCGCCTGCGTCAAAAGCCAGGAATCCAATGAGCCATCCAACCACCAATATGGTTATAAAAAGATTGACCATATTTTCCATAATTATATTCCTATCTGAATTATGATCCCGAAACCAGACACTACCTCATAAACAATTTCATCTCCGGAGTATACCGAAAATGTAAACCGGAAGATGCATTGAAGATCATCCGGAAAGACATTCAGGTGGCAAGATTTCCAGGTTTGTCCTGCAGGTCAAAGCCTCGCCTGGATGGGGAGCTGATCTTACAGCAAAGTTGAGCTAAAAAAGATGCACAACTTTATACAATTCTGTGTGAACTTTATAATTTTCACACATTGCGACTCGTACTTTTCCTTTTCTTTTTCAGTTCTTTGAAAAAAGAAGGGGTCAGACCGGTCACCTTCTTAAACTGGGTGGAGAGATGAGCGACACTGCTGTAATTGAGCTTATAGGATATTTCCGTGAGGTTGAGTTCGTCATAGATGAGCAACTCCTTTACCCGTTCAATCTTGTGCGCGATGATAAAATACTCTATCGTGACACCGGTCACTTCTGAAAAAAGGTTTGCCAGGTAGGTGTAGTCATAACTAAGCTTTTCAGTTAGGTAATCTGAAAAATTTGTTTTCGGCTTGTCATCAGCATAATGCACCATTTCAATGATCACAGACTTAATCTTTTCAATCAAGATGGCTTTCTTATCATCCATCAATTCAAGCCCCGACTTTAATAATTCATTCCTGAGTTGTTCACGCGCTTCTGACGAAATCTTATCCGCTATTTCAACCTCACCGAACTCCACGACTCCGTAGGTAAGTCCGAGCTTTTCCAGTTCGGCTTTGACGACCATTTTGCACCGGATCGATACCATGTACTTTATATAGAGCTTCATTGGATATGCAGATTAGTGGAATTGCGGAATATGTATTAAATATTGTATGCAGATGGAACGCTATCTCCTATGCTCATTAAAATGAGGTCGTATCAAGTTATAAGTTCAATTCTCAACAACCTGGATTTCAAATTTGATTCAATAAAGATACGAAAGTTGTCTTCCTGCAATTGAGTCGGGGTTTCAACGTTCATTCACATGGTGATAGAAAAGCAAAGAAAAGATCCTGCAACATCAAATGCTACAGGATCTTTTTAACTGACAATTGACTGATTTATAGCATTTTAGCGCCAGATCAGTCCATTGGTATACGACTGGCATTCTGCGCCAGCCACGTGTCAAAAGATTTGAGTTCCGGATTGAGTTCTCTTGAATACCCTACATTCCTGGTGGCATTGCAGACCTCATCGAAATCGCGGTAAAACTGGAACATATTGCCCAGGTCTTCAGCACCGGGGAAACCGAAACTCCTGTACACCTCAGGGCTCACCTCATTATACCTCACCTGCTGGCCAATGGCTTTCGTCAGTGCATCAGCCATTTCATCACCGGTAAGCTGGTCACCTGCGATGCCTACTGTTTTCCAATCATTTCCGGGCCTTTCTTAAAGATGCCATAAGCGCATTTGCCTATATCATCCGCTGAGATGCCTGCCATCTTCTTTTTGCCCATAGGGAAGGTGATGCCCAGTGCGCCGTCCGGACCGGGTTTCGGGCCCATGCCAAAATAAATCATGTTGTCCCAGTAAAAGGAAGCGAGCATGAAGGTGACAGGAACTCCCGCATCTGTAAAGTAATGATCTGACTCGCCCTTGGCATCGAAATGAGGCACTTTGTAACTGCCCATAAGGGTTGGCATACGGTTATCCTCGAGAGGTATCCACTTGCGTGTATCCTCGAGGGTAGACCATATAGCATGCTTGACACCTGCCTCTTTCGCGGCTTCTGCCATATCCTTTGCATGCTGGCCTTCCTTTTCGGGAGAAAAATGGGACCAGAAAAAGGTCACGAAAAAAGCACCGTATGCGCCCTGAAGGGCTTTCACCATACTTGCTTTGTCGTCCACATCCGCGGATACCAATTCGGCACCAAGGGTGGCAAGCTCCCTGGCCTTATCAGAAGTCGTATCCCGTGTGATGACCCGCACTGCAAATTCACTGTTGGGATCATGAAGGATGGCGCGGGCCAGCCCACCGCCTTGTGCGCCAGTAGCGCCAAATACTGCGATAATTTTTTTCTGTGACATTGGTAGATTGTAATTAGATGGAAAATACTAGGTGATTACGTCAACAAACCTCAGGAAACTGAAAGTTGTCAAAGATAAGTGACAAACATTTCGTCCTAAAAAGGTTTATAGCACCCCAAAAATGAGCATGCATACCTCTAAACAAAAAAGCCCCGGATTGCTCCAGGGCCTCATTAAAAAATCCACACCACTTTTAAAATCACGAGTTCAGCGTTGAAATCCTGATAAATTTCTCCGCACCTGTCATTGATATCCCGCACCGTTTAGGTGCTGTTGTCTCATAGGTATTTCCGCATGTAGGGCACACGTAGTATACAGAAGGCAAAGTCTTCTCGGTATTATTCCCCAGCGCAGCAATTGCTTTTTCATACAATGGCTTGTGCTTTTGTTCAGTTTTGTATGCATAGTTGAGGCTGATCAGCGAAAACTGATTTCCAACTGCATCCGCATTGGTAAGAAACTGGGGGTACATGGTGGTAATCTCATAGGTCTCACCCGCTAAAGCATCTTTCAGGTTTTCCAGTGTCGACAGGACAGTAAACGTAGGTGTAATCTGGGGCACAACCTGACCTGCTTCTTCCAATACAGCCCTGTGATTGTTTGCATGCGTCTTTTCAGAAACGGAGGCCGCTTTAAATAACATGGCGACCTGGTGATAGCCCTCCTGCTCTGCTTTCTTGCTGTACTCAGCATATTTAGCACTTGCCGTCGTTTCACCCTTGTAGGCCTCTTGCATATTCTCCATGTTTAAAGCCACTGCACTTCCGGCTCCGCCGCTATATGCCTTTCCTTGTTTAGCGTCATTACCCTCATCATCATCTTGCTCTCCGAGGGAAGCATTGATGGCTGCTGAATCCTGCGCGGTTGATACTGGCTTCTTCATTTCATCCTGTCCAGGTGCATTTGAATTGCACGATGGCAAGATCAGCATTGAAACCAAAAATATGGCTGTGGTGATGATGGATATTCCTTTCATGATTGTTTGTTTTTTAAATAAATCAGCTATATAACTGACAGTACAAAGATGGGCTGGTGTACCTTCAGCCTTTCTTTAGCAAACCTTAAAATCGGCTTAAGAGCGCCCTTAAGAAAATAAGCGGGGAAATGACATCGTGAAAACAGTTCCTTCGCCGGGCTTGCTGTGTGCCACCAGGGCAATGGATTGCAGGTCAGCAAGTTTCTTAACAATGGAGAGTCCAAGCCCGCTTCCCTTAATACTGGAACTTCGTGATGGGTCTACGCGGTAAAACCTACTGAAGATATTGGGAAGATGTTCCTCAGGAATGCCATGGCCATCATCCCGTATAGAAAGTGATCCTGGCCCTTCATGCCATTGGATAAAAATATGACCTTGCTCTTTGCCATACTTGATGGCATTGTGTACAAGATTGTCAAGAATGATTTCGAGAAAGAGTTTGTCACCCGTGACGATCACATCATCCGGGATACGGACCGATAACGAAATTCCTTTTACTTCAACAGCATCCTTCCATTTGGTATGAAGGCCAGATACTAATGCAGCGAGTGGAACAGGTTCATGTTTTGGCTTGGTGATACCTGATTCTATCCGGGCCAGTTCGAGGAGTTGATCGAGTAACCGGTCAAGGCGGTCAACCTGCTGGATGATACCTGATATTTTCTCCTGGTAGGCCGCTGGTTCACGCTGCTTACGAATCAGTACTTCAAGCGTTCCCCTTATCGCGGCCAGCGGTGTGCGGATCTCATGCGAAGCATCGCTGGTAAATTGCTTTTGCCGCAACATACTTTCCTCGATGCGTCCGAGCAGATCATTGATAGTCTGGGTCAGATCATAAAATTCATCCTTGTGTACCGGCAGATTTAATCGAGTGCCGATCGAAGCATCCGTAATTCCTGAAGCGGTCCTGATCAATTGCAGCAACGGTACAATCGCCTTCGCGGCAGCAATAGAGGATGCAAAAAAGAGGATGATCAGGACAAATGGAAAAGCAATAATAAAAACCAGGACAAGGTTATGCAGGACCGTATAAGACTCCTGCCTGGAAATGGCAATCGTGAGATGGCCTAATATTTTACCTGCATCATTCCTGAGCGGAAACTGTCCCAGCCTTATTTTCTGCAGGCTGAGTTCGCCGTTAAAAAAGAAATCTTGGTCGATATCAGGTCCATACAGAAACTGATCATGGAGGAGATTGGTGGAATGAAAATCACCTTGCCTTTTAAATCCACGATTTGGAGAAAGTTGGATTCACTTCAACCTTGCTGTGTTCGGCTTCATCCCACTCGGGCATTTTGTGGATAATAATGGAATCGCTGTTCCAATCCAGATTGTTAATGACCTCTTCTTTCTCCTGGAGGATATCCTTGTCCAGGTGGGCATAAGCTGTATGATGGACTACGGTATAAATGATGACAAAAACCAGTGCTGTCATCAACGCGACCGCCAGGTGTGGTATAAAAGGCAATCCGGTTTCGGAATTTCAAATTCATGGTGCCTCCTCTATTTTATACCCAACACCTCTTACCGTTGTAATCAGCGAAGGTGTGCCGGGGGTATCGAGTTTTCGGCGGAGAGCATTGATATACACATCGATCACACTGCTGTCATGTTCAAAATGAATATCCCATATCTTCTCGATAATACGTGTGCGTCGGCAAACCTTTCCTTTATTGCGAAGGAGATATTCTAACAGTGCAAATTCTTTTTGCGTGAGGGTCTACCGTCTTACCTTCCTTTGAAACAATATGTCTTTCAACATCCATCCTTATATCTCCAGCTCCAAACTCCGTAGTTACTTGTTGATGGCTTCGCATCAGCACACGGATACGTGCCAGAAGTTCTTCGAAGGAAAAAGGTTTACGGATGTAATCATTGGCTCCTGCTTCCAATCCAAATACCGCATCATCTACGGTATCCTTGGCCGTAAGGAATATAATAGGGATGATCTCGTTTTCACGGCGGATGCTTCGACATATCTCGATACCATTGAGGCCGGGCAGCATCCAGTCAAGCAAGATCACATCATATTCTGCCAGATTATCCAGCGCAAGCTGCAATCCTTTCTTTCCATTATCCGCGACATCTACTGCAAATCCCTCCTCCGTCAAACCATCCCTAATGAAATTTGCAATAGAGGTTTCGTCCTCAACAATCAGAATGCGCATAGTATCTATTTCAAATCAGTAGCTGTCCAAAGATAGCGATAGTTAGTCGTCATCTTCAGCACTTGTATTGAAATCCGGAAGTGCGAGTTCGATACCGGCGCCATGGCTGTATACCAGTTGCCCGCCCAGATATCCAGTATAGGCTACAGACCCTATCAATGCGGAATACAAGAGTATGCCCGCCACCTGTGTCCATGTCGCGATGGATTTAAAATAGAATACACCTACCCTGAACAAGGCTGTAATGATGGAGAGCCAGAGCGTGACTGTAGCAGCTTGCTCATGCAGTTCCATCGGCCCTTCGAGTGGTCCTTCCTCAATTCCTTCGCCGGCAAAATCGCCACTGAAATAGGCGGCTACGCTGCCCATCGCTCCGAGAAACAATAGGTAAACGGCTGCATTTCTGAAAAACTCCTTCTTTGTAGAGAGTGCGATCACTTCAGACAGAAAACCTGCCATCAGTAAGGCGATCGGGAAGTGAACGATCATAGCATGAAGATGCGTTGCTGAAATCATAGCTTTATTTTTTTTATGCAGCAAAGATCTCCCTGATCGCATTAATACAGGGTTCGGTTATGCTTAAGATTGGCTTAAGAAAGTCCTCCGGGATAAATTTGAACCAGAGATGTTCATTCCTCTACGTAGAATGAGGTTGATCAGGCCTGCAGAAAATCACCGTCAATGATGAGGAGCGTTACGCCTTCCGCACTGGAGGAACGATGGGAGCTTAATCCATCGGAGACGATGTAGGATTGTCCTTTGGTCAGCACTAACTTTTCTCCGGTATGCAATTCAGATACAAATTCACCTTCAAGGCAATATACAATATGACCTTTCTCGCACCAGTGGTCGGCCTGATAGTCTGTCGAATAATACACCAAGCGCAACCGCAAACCTGAAAATTGCAATGTCTGCCATGTAGCCATGACGTTAATGCCGGGATGTTCGGTCTTTGGTATCGTACGCCAATCAATCGTTTGGAAGGGAATAGCCATAGCGTAGATCTTGGTGGAGAAATGCAAACAAAAACTGAATTTAATTCATCTTACCTGATTTACGCAGCAGGATGACCGTATTGCAAAAATCTGGGCAAGGAGGAGTACTAATGCAAGTTCAAGTGCATAAGCATAGGGCACGGTGTGTTGTGTTTCATTCAATCCAAGATGATACATCAGCGAGCTATAGCCTGTGTACCCTCCATGAGCATCGGTATCCGGCCTGAACCATACAAACCCCAGCATTGCGAACGCGGAGAGGATGATCCAGCCATTGAACTCCGGTTGCTTCTGATACGCCTTGACACCGGCGAGGATATGCATGATGATCGTGGGTATCAGCACCACGGTAAAAATCGGGAGGTACCAGCCGATACTCATCACCAGGATAGCCAGCGCTATGGCGGTGATGACTGAATAAAGAATCGTTATGGAATATTTTGACATGTTATTTCTGCTTAAAGGTGCACCTGAAATGGTGCTTAAAAACCACGGCGAAGGGTGTGTGGGATGGCTTCAAATCTGAGGAATATTGGGTCAAAAGTAGTCGATTTTGACAGTGTGGCACACCTAGGTGTGCCACACTGGTCGCAACTATTTGATTGTCAGGGCCGCCAGGGCACTTTTAACTAAATTTCAAATTTGCGATTTTTACACTTTTTCGGTCAGGTATTGCATCATCGCTGTAGCTGAAGATAAAGCGGGGGCAGCAAGCGCATCATTAAATAGAACATTGATCGGCCCTTCGCCGAAATAGAGGCCATCCGAAACAAGAAAAGATATGCGGACTGTTCCCGCAGAGGGATGCGGTCTCTGGCCTCCGTCCACGGTCCGATGCGATGGACGATGTTCAAACTGTCTCTGAATAATTGGGCTGTAATCTCACCAGATACTTTATCAGGGACATCCCACAAAATCATCTTTCCTGTGTAATTGATGTAGCGGGCAGTACCATCCTGATATGAAGCTAATACATCCAGGCCTTCCTCTAGTCCGACTTCAACGATCACGCCCAGCAATTCCTTTTCTTCTATGGGAAAGCGATATCTCCTCATCGCATCATATGCGAGTATCTTGATCCTTGACTCTACCTGGTCGTCAAAAACTATTTTTTCTAAATCTACCTGGTCAGGTGCTGGATCAAACAGGATGTTCCATGGATAAGCCGTCAATGCTGATGCATCTGGTTGGTATAAATGGAGATTGTCGCAAAAGAGTAATTCGTAGATGGTATTCGTCGCATCATCAGCGTAAGGCTTCGAAGGTACAGAAGACGGTGTGGTCATGACAGGTTTTTTATAGCGAAATCTTAGGGACCATGTTACTTTTCGCAAGCATTCAACTTCTTTGGATGATGAGCTTGCGAACAGCAAAGGTACCTTTTGCCTGAATCGAAACAACATAAATTCCATCTGCCAATGTGTTGATGTTAACCTGAGATATGTTTTCCAATAATCGTCTCTCCATTACTAATTTTCCATCCATGTCATAGATTGAAATACGACACGGCTTGGAAAACTCATTTTCCGGTATTTCTATGATGATCATCTCCGATGTGGGATTTGGTGAAATCCGGACATGAAGTGTTGTTGACTGATCTGATCCGTCAACTGCTGATATTCGTTGATCAATAACTTCAAGCATCAACTTAACCCATTCTGTATACTGTACTCCACTCGGATGCAAGCCATCACTTGCCACATAGGATGGAATCTGGAGCCCTAGCCTTGAGATCGGCGTGATATCGAAATAGGTAATCTGCAGGCTATCGGCTAAATGCTTACTGAACGCATTATACTGATCGAGTTCCATGCTGATTTCGGCAGGATTCGAACTTTGCTGACCGAAAGACGTAAAGGCATAATCAGGAATGGAAACAATAAAAACATGATCCTTATCACCACCGGCATAGCGTATTGCTGAATCAACGAGTGCAGGAAACTCATCGATATACTGACTAAATGGCCGGCCCTGGTATTGGTTATTGACACCAATCAGGATGGAGACCAGATTATAATTTTCGTCTTCAAGATTTTGATTCCTGACGGCATTGATCAGATTGTCCGTCCGCCATCCGGTGGTGGCAATGACTCTCAGTACTTCTGTATCAATACCACGTAGCGCAAGCGAATCAACCAGTTGTGCAGGCCACCGCGCCATCGGTGAGACACTCTGTCCAATAGTATATGAGTCCCCAGCGCGAGATATCTCAATGGTGATTGAATCGTTAAACCCTGCGCCCAAAACAAATATGGGAAAGAGAAGATGAATAAAAGGAAATAATTTCTCATGACTTGACAGGCTGTTTGAAAGGTCCCGCATTGATAATACGATGTAAGACAGCAAACCGGATTTATTATACCTGGATTCCCCTACTCCTGCCCAGGCAAATCTCGTTGAACATTTCGCTTATGCCCGTAGATGAAGTAATAAAACAAGGCGACAAATCCACTTCCTCCAGCCAGGTTTCCTAGAATAACAGGGATGAGGTTCTTTATAAAACCTATCCATGAAATAATTCCTGCTCCTGCTTCAACCGGGCTGTCGAGCTGCATCAACAACCCCATGGGTATCAAATACATGTTGGCTACACTATGTTCAAAACCGGCTGCTACAAATGCGGAAACCGGAAAAATAATCACCAACACTTTATCAGTGACTGACCTTCCGGCCAGGGACATCCAGACAGCCAGGCAAACCAGAACGTTGCACAGCATGCCGCTGAAGAAAGCCTGCTGAAAAGAAAGATTGCATTTTACGGACGCTATCCTTGTATAGGTCTCCCCTATTAATCCGCCATTCATTTCGTGGTGCCTTGATAAGTACACTAAAACAGCCAGGCCGGCAGCACCGACAAAATTGGCAATGCAGACGATGACCCAGTTGCGGAGAACTTCATAGAAAGAAATCTTCTTGTCTGCCCAGGCCATCATCAGCAGATTATTGCCTGTAAATAATTCTGCACCAGCGACCACAACCATGATGAGCCCAAGTGAGAATACAATGCCGCCTAACAACCTGCTCATGCCAAATCCAAGAGAAGGATCTGAAACAATTAAAACATAATACAGGGCGCCAAGTCCGATAAAAACGCCGGCAAGGATGCCAAGCATAATCATGGGCATTAATGGTAACCGGGCCTTAACGACCCCTATGTTTTCTACTTTTTCTGCTATCTCCCGGGGAGAAAAAGCGTCTGAACCAAATATTGCATTCATAAAATATGCTGTATCATCATGTTTACTACATAAAGATACAGCATACTATGAGTAGGCTTATTTAAAACAAAAGCCTCCATCCCGGGATCCAAGTTAAAAATGAATCAAAGGATAGAGGCTATTGTTAATGTCGAGGTATGACTCTGTGTCTCTACTAAAAATTGACCTGCGCCTGCATACGCAACAGGCTTCCTTCTTGTTGATTGCTCGGCAGTGCACCGTCTTCAAACCGCCGGTCAGAAATGGTGTACATCGCTACAAACTCAAAGTTCTTATTGAGTTGCCATTCAAGCCCGATCTCAAGCTCCTTGACATCGTAACTCCGGGCATCTTTCTCGTGCTTTTTACCTCCATCATAGTATTGGTAGCGGACAAAGGTATCAACACCGCCTTGTCCAGATCCAATTTATAATTGACCATCAAATATCCGCCCTTGAGATCTTGTGTCTCGATCGAATCCGTGACAGGGTTATACTCTGGCCCTTTCCCGATATTATACTCTGCCTGAAAACCAAAAGGCTTAGGATACATGACGATGCTCGCTGCAACACGTTCATCTGCATAAGTGGCATCCGCATTGGTCTTGACACCAGATGTAATCTGGGGTTTAGGCATGGTAAATTTTCCTGAGTAAGCCTGGATACCCGGTTCAAAAATCTGGCCCTTCCATTCGAATGGATAGGTCACACGACCTACGACATGAAGATTATCATTCAACTCAGGCTTGTTAGCCGTCTGTCCGTTGAATACACCAAAGCCAACAATACCATAATCACCGCTTCCCTTAAGACCATCTTTGACAAGGCTTGAAAACATGGCCCTTTTTTCTTTCGGTGCCCAATAGAACAAAGCAGCAAGATCACGCTCATTGGAAAGCGCACTGTTCAATGGATCACTCCGGTCGAGTGGAAGCCTGTTCTGGCTGGACTGCAGGATTTCAAATCCATAAGGAATTTTACTCTGTCCGAGTCGTAACCTGAATTCATTGTCATTATCAAAACCAATATCTACATAGGCATCTCGCAGTTGTGCGAAATGCAGACTTGTCGAACTGGCTGCACTTGCGAAATCGGGCTGGATGTAAACGTAGATCTTCTTCGTGATCTGACCGTAGAGGATGACGCGCATACGTCTGATAAAGAGGCCACCATCTTCTCCCCATGACTTATCACACTGTTCGCACTTCAGTTTTTCATTGGTTTCCAACAGTCGGTTGTAGCGTATCTGCATGTATCCGCGGATCTGCAGGTTGTCATACCAGTGCACTTTTTTGGCTACTGGTTCTTCAGGTTTTGGTTCGTTAGGGACCTGGGCGCCTGCATAAAATAGAGTGCAGGCAAAAACAAATACGAGGAGTATTCGGGCATTATTCATGATCGATTGCATTAGATTGTATGAAATAATTCCGGGGTGATGACCTTTGTCAGCAGCCACTTGCTATCAATCTTGATAAAATAGTATCGGGCCATTCTATCGGGCTTGAAAGCGGCGCAAAGATACATTAATGCTCAAGCGGCCAAGGGTGCCTCAACCAGTGAGTCATACGGATGGAATTAAATTACATTTTTAAGACAATATGATTTTAAACTCCCGGGGGATCCTTATACATTGGGGATTTTTCATAGAACCCTCAATTTCAATATATTAAAATTGTAAGTCTGTTCGCACACCATTTACTTCCCTTTCTGGCAGCGAATGACTATGTAAAGTCTATGTAAACTGTCCGGTTGATTTAGTTGAGAAATGCATATCAATGTAAATATAATTTTACATCAAGGCCCGCAATCCTCCCATGCCTATCCCTGGCTCCTAATTCCTATCTCCTGCTTCCTATTTCCTATCTCCTGCGACCTATCTCCTGCCTCCTATTTCCTACTTTTTCACTTTTAAAATCGTAACCGCCATTCCCCCACCCGCCGCAAGCTCAGCTTCGATGGTACTTTCGGAGGTGACACTGATCGATTCAATAGAATAGGATTCCGGATTTGTCTTGTAGTGAGCATCCTTTCCATCACGGTATATTTTAGCGAGGTAGGCCTGGTTAGTATCCAGGAAATCAAGTTTCACACTGACACTCCTCGGTTGCTCGTTAGTGATGGCTCCAATAAACCAATCCCCTGACCCTTTCTCTTTTCTTGCGACGGTGATATATTGACCGATATCAGCATTGAGGACCTTCGTAGTCTCCCAGTCCACCCCCACTTCTTTAATAAACTCAAATGCATCAGGATATTTCTCATAATGCTCAGGCAGATCACATGCCATCTGCACAGGGGAGTATATGGTGACATACAGTGCGAGTTGCTTTGCCAGTGTCGTGTTCACCTGATTGTCGGGTTTCTCCGGAATAGAAATATCAAATACACCAGGCGTGAAATCCACCGGACCTGAAAGACCTCTTGTAAACGGAAGGACGGTCTCGTGATCAGGCGGATTGCCTCCATCGGCTGACCATGCATTATACTCCTGTCCTCGTGCGCCCTCGCGTGAGACCATATTGGGAAAGGTTCTTCTTTCGCCAGTATCTTTTATGGGCTCATGGGCTACGACTGCAATCTTGTGCTGTGCTGCAAGCTGTATTACTTTCCTGAAGTGATCGATGTAGGCCTGCCCATGATGATATTTACCATTGTTGAGGATACTTCCATGTTCTACATAACCTGTCTTCACCGCCTTTATACCATACGTTTCCATCTGTTGGTATGCATCCTGCATCTGGCGTTCGTAGTTATCAATAAAGCCTGCGGTCTCATGATGTCCAATGATATATACACCTTTTGATTTAGCGTAGGCACTGAGTTCCGGCAGGTTGTAATCAGGGCATGCCTGTGTAAAATTAAAATGACCGCCTTCTTTGACCCAGTCTCCATCCCAGCCGGTGTTCCAGCCTTCTACCAATACACCATCAAATCCATGCTTTGCCGCAAAGTCAATATACTTCTTTGTATTCTGGGTAGTAGCAGCATGTAATGCACCGGTTGCCCACGTGCCTATGCCGATGTGCATCTCCCACCAAATACCGATATACTTACATGGCTTAAACCAGGATACATCCCCTAGCTGATTGGGCTCATTGAGATTGAGGATCAGATATGATGTAATCAGGTCACCAGGTGCAGAAGCCAGCTGAACAGTACGCCAGGGTGTGGTACCAGGTGTAGATATAAATGCTTTACTTTCTTCTGTCCTGCTGTAGGGTACTAATGCGCATTTCAATCGTGTAGCACCATTGGCTGTCAGCATCATGCTGGAATAATTTTTCAATGCAGCTTCATGGATGCTGATATACACATCTTCTGCTGACCTGAACGTCACAGGCGTATGCGCCAATCCCATTTGGGTGGTATTGGTCTTCCGAAACAGATATTCATACTGATCAGCTTCTAATCCTGGTATCCACCAGGCGGTGTGATCACCAGTCAAATTGAATTCTGTCAATTCATCGATGATCTCTATTTGCTTCAGATTTTCCTGTTCAGGAAATTCATATCTGAAACCAAATCCATCATCATAGACGCGAAAGACAATATCGAGTTTTCGCCTGAGTGCCTGCTTTTCCTGCAGGGACACTTTGAGTTCATTGTAATGGTTGCGTATAAATTGTTGTTCTCCCCATGGCTGTTCCCAGGTGTCATCAAATGTAGCCTGCGCATCACCGATGATTTCAAAATCACCTTTGAGTCCGGCAGCTTGATTCAAATCAAATCCCAGGTAGGATGTATCCATCACCAGATCATCATTGAACCATGATTGATAAAAGGGTTTGCCCTGGTCATCGAGATGAAAACGAATACCTACTTTCCCTCCGGGAGATTTAATATCCAATGTGCTATGTCCCCTATCTGAGCATGCGGAGATCAATAAGGCTATCGGTAGCCATAAAACCAGATTTTCATAATTCGCCTGACTTAAAGAATACGGATTTAAATAGAAAAGTGGAGGGAATGTAACAAATAAGCGCCACAAAAGTATAACGGGTTTACTTAAACGCGTAAAACAGGAATAATTATCAAGAGGCGCCCTCAAGTCTATAAATACTCCTTCTTAATCACATGGCCAATGGTATACATCGCTTCGCCATAAGTCTCTATGCCATGTCCGACCTCCGGGTATACCTTAACCATTTTCAAGGTCTTGATATGTTTCCGTGCATTGTCGATAGATCGCTGATACGGAAACAACAAGTCCTTTTCACCAACCAGGAGGTAGGTGTCTGCTTTAACTTCGGCCAACTGGGCATCCATATAATAGGGCTTCTGCGTCCGGTCCTTGTACCTGGAGATAGCAAACACTTCATAATCGATCAACATTTGCTCTGCAAATTCAGAAAGCTGATGGTTGGGTTTACAAAAAACCGCTTTGTCCAGAAACTTCGAAACATTGGCAGCCTTTGGAGAAATGATAGGAAGGAGATTATAATAAAGATTATCCCAGGTCATAGAAAATGGCTGCAGGCAACCAGGGTTGAGCAAGAAGGCGGCTTTGATTTTGTCCGGATGGGTTATCGCCAGTTTCATGCAGATCAATCCACCGAATGAAGCGCCGGCTACGAAGGCACGGCTAATGTTCAATTTGTCCAGGACTTCTGCTGCCCAGTGGCCATAATCCAATGACTTGATATCGGGTGTATTGCCATCACTTCGGTTGGGAAGCCCATTAGTCTCCACCATAAATATCCGCAGTGGATGATACATATAATCGAGGCCGCGGTCAAAGTCCCAGATCAGGGGAGTCGTCCTGGCTCCGGGAAAGATGGCAAGGGTGTCAAGTGATTCATCATGGGTGTTTAGGCCCCAGACGTGTGTTTTTCCAAGGGCGGTCTCGAGGATGGTCCGTTCGTACTTCCGGCCATTGGATTCTTCGAGTTTATGCACCCAGGTATCGAACCAGGCCAGGTCTTTTTCAGGGGATTTGAAGTGGGATTTGCGGTGGATTTTCAAGGGGGATTTGGGTGGTTTTTGGATGGTTTTTGAATGGGTTTTTGGCCCTGTTAATCATTTTTCGTCTCTCCATCCACTTCACCACCCAGCTTTTCAATTGTCTTCCGGGCCATCTCCAGCCGCACCCGCTTGTTTTTCTCCACCAGCCTTTCTGTAGCCCACTTCTCCAGTTTGTGATGCAATGGTACCAGAAGCCCCGCGATGCACACCAGCCCCAGCAACATCAAGGCAGGGGTATGATTAGTGATACTTCCTAAAAAATGGATGAAGCACCAAATTGAGAAACTCAAAGACCATCAACATCGCCACCACGCTGAAAAAATGGATAAACCGCTCACTCGTGATAAAACTATGACTGAGGATCAGGAAGAGCGACACCACAGTGATGATACTGAGTGCCAATAAGGCATATTGAATATTCTGCTGGCGCCGGTATTCCTCCAACTCCTTTTCCCTCGCTACTTCCAACTGCCGCATATCCTCTTCAAACGTCATCAGCTGGATCTGCTGGATAGCCTGCCTGTTGTAAAGGCTGTCGTTTGCCACTTTGACGATCTTGGCATATTTGAGCGTGCTATCACAGTTAGTGTATTGATACAACTGCGTCAACATGCTTGCCGGCTTCATACCGAGGTACGAAAAACTGAATTCTCGACTACCCGTACTGCTTTCTTGGCATACCAGAAGCATGAATCTATTTGCTGAAGACTGTTATAATGCTCCGCCAATCCCGTGTATGCGAGGTTTTCATACCGGTTTGATTTGTTTTTCAAGGCCTGGGCAATAGCCATATGATAATATGTCACGGCAGGGCTGTATTCCCCAATTTACTCTGCACTCCGCCCAGATTGGTGAGGATATACGCGAGTTGATTCTCATACTTCAACTGCAACGAATGTTCATAGCCACGTTGCAGACAGATCAACGCGGAGTCAAGCCTGTTGGCATTAAGATACACTGCACCGGCATTGACCAACGGCCAGACGGTCATAATCTTATTAGTGCCTTTGTTGGCATGCGCATCGGCCTCCATATAGAGCCGGATCGCTTTTCCGTTTTCTTCCCTGTCCTTGTATATGTGTGCCATCTGACTTTTGACCAGGGCAAGGATAGATTGGTTACCACACTTTTCCGCAAGCTGCAATGCGTTGATATGATAGTCCAGGCCTTCAATGCTATTACCGGACAACCTGTACCCATGGCCGAAAAAGCTATAAGCCACAGCCTCACTGATCAGGTCTTCATTGTTTTCGGCCTGGTTGAGTAATTGCCGACCCGTCTCAATGATGAGACCCGGATCGGTTTCAAACTCTGGTGAGAAAATACTGATGATCAGATCTACACGCTTAGCATCATCCCTCTCTACCGCAATCAGTTGCAACAATGAATCGACATAAGCGGTCTGGGCAACCAATTGTTGCAGGCTGAAGAGGATGAAGAAAAACGCTATGCTACATTTCATAATTCAAATTTATAAACACAAACCCTCAACCTTGTCCTGCACCAGCCACCAGCTTCCAGCTTCCAGAGTATTATCTCATATATAATCGCAACAATTCAAATCTGTGTCCAAACAGACTCCATGCTTTCTGCTCTGCCTTGCATTTAGCCTCTACAGCCCTTCCGCCTCTTTTGCCTTTTCGCAAACAGCTACCAGCTTCCAGAGTATCTATCTATACGTCTCTTACTTTCTCCTTGCCCCTTGCTCCTTGCCCCTTGCATTCCGCCTCTTCAGCCCTTCAGCCTTTCGCCTTAGCCTCAGCCTTAGCCTTTTCTCAATAATATCTCTTCCGCTGCACCTGCGCTATATACTTGCTAAGCCTCATCACTTGTCTTGTATAGCCGTATTCATTATCATACCACACATAGAGCACCACACTCATCCCGTCGGGATGGACTTGCGTTGCTTTCGAATCATAGATAGCCGGGCAACTATTGCCGATGATATCACTGCTCACCAGTTCATTGCTGATCGAATAATTGATTTGCTCGACCAGATCACCTTCGAGTGCAGCCTTGCGCATGATTTCGTTGATGCCATCAAGCGTCGTGTGCTTGCTCACCTGCAGATTGAGGATAGCCAGTGAACCATCCGGCACGGGTACGCGGATTGCATTGGAAGTAAACTTCGGACCCAGGCCTGGAATGGCTTTATCAATAGCTGATCCCGCACCTGTTTCTGTGATCACCATATTCGTGGCAGCACTTCGACCGCGGCGATATTTACTATGCATATTGTCCACCAGGTTCTGGTCATTGGTGAATGCATGGACGGTTTCGATGTGGCCTTTCTCAATACCGAGGATGTCATTAACTACTTTCAAAACGGGCACGATAGCATTGGTCGTGCAGGAGCTGCGGAGAATATGTCTGATTCTTTTGGATTAAACATCGTCTGATTGACACCATGCACGATGTTAGGTACTCCTTTCCCCGGAGCGGTGAGCAACACCTTGCTGGCTCCTTTGCTTTTCAGGTGGCGACTGAGTGCTTCTTTGTCGCGGAAGGCACCTGTGTTGTCGATCACCAGGGCATTATTGATGCCGTATTGGGTGTAGTCGATGTCTTCGGGCTGCTGAGCGGTGATCAGATGGACCATGTGGCCATCAATGATAAGGGCGTTGTTTTCTTCATCGGCTTCAACGGTGCCGGGAAAAGCACCATGGACAGAATCCACCCGGAGCAGGAAGCCCGTTTCTCTGCCATACCGGTGCCCTTGTCACGGGTCACTATAGCGCGGAGACGGAGTTGCTCGCCGCGGCCATCCTGCATGATGAGTTCGCGGGCCAGAAGACGACCTATGCGGCCAAATCCGTAAAGCACCACGTCCTTAGGTTGGGTCGGTGTATAATTTTCAGGTCCGATAAAGCCGGCCAGTTGTTTTTCTAAAAATGCTATTTCCGATCCGGCCTGGCCACCATTTTCATGCCATTCGGAGGCGAGGCGGCCGATATCCATCCGGGCCGGGCAGAGGTCAAGGGTCAGCATGGCTTCCAGCCGAGCAGTCGTTGCCTCAACGTCTATAGGCTTACCGACCATCTTGTGGGCATAATTGTGGAGGCTCAGGATCTCTGAAGCCCGCTTATCAATGAGCTGGTTGCGGAAAAGGACCATCTCTATCCCCTTGTCATACCACAGGTCGTTGATGGCTTTGATAGAGCGGGTGGCCAGTTTTTCATGGGCGATGCGATTCTGCACCATTTCGTCGTAGGAAATATTAGGCATGGATATACTCGGTTTTTACGATTAGGGCACTAAAATACACAAGGTGAGCGGATGAAGGAAATTGCAGGCAGAGAGCATAGGGCAGAGAGCATAGTGACTGTCAGGAGACAGATTCAGTTAATTCTCAATACCGAATAACCAACAAGGAAGGAAAAGGAGAAGTGAAAAGTGAAAAGCGGTGTGCTGAGCGTTACCGAAGCATGAAAAATGAAAAATGTTTGTCGGGAAACAGATCCAGCTAATACTCAATACCCAATACTTCGACTTCGCTCAGCACAAGTAACCAACAAGAAAGTAAAAATGAGAAGTTTGTGTCCTACAGAAAAAGAGCATCAACACCTCGCCTGTAATCATCTTGTGTTGCATTTGAAATCATGCCTCCCCGGGATTCACATGCGCTAGGTTGCGTAAAGGGTGAAACAGGCGCTGTACTGAGCGGGCGAACGAGGAGGCGTGAAAGGCAGTCGAAGTAGGGCGGGGGCGAAAAGGCAGAGAGCATCGAAGCGGGGGGGGGGACCGGCCCCAGGGGCGGGGGAGGGGGGGCGGGAGGGCAGAGAGCATAGGGACTGTCTGGAAACAGATTCAGCTAATTCTCAATACCCAATAGCCAACAAGGAAGGAAAAGTAAGAAGTCTGTGTTGTAAAAGAAATTTGACATCAACTCATGCCGATACTTAGATTCTTCGAAATATGGGGGGGGGGCAAAAAGGAATACTGAATAACCATCAAGAAAGTAAAAAAGTAGAAAGGAGTTTCTACCCGATCCATGTTTTGGAACAAAAGGGTGTGCTGCTCCCGGAATATTTTTTCCATAAACGTTTTTACAGGTAATATTGATTTGAAGGTGATGATCTCCTCAACAATAGATATATCCCCTTCCTGGCGAATGGAAAAGTTCATTTCAATGTGAGTCATTTTCATGACGGTGGCTTTTATTGAGACCGTTTTATTTGCCACCTCACTTTCGATCGTGACGGAATAGGTAAATGAGAAGGGGATAAAACCCAGCTTCAAGGTCTCATGCACCAGAAATTTGTTCTCACGGCCGTCTTCAATCTTCGTGATCACCGGGTGCAAGGAGGCAAACTTGTCCATATCGGTCAAAGAATCAAAGATGAAGTCAGGGGACTTGTGGAGGGAGAAGGATAAAATCATACCGCATAAATTTTTGAAAGACTTCCTTGTAGTATTGATCTTCTATATTCGGGACCTATTTTTTCTTTAATGTCTCATATTTCTCCCTTGTCAATGGCACTTCTTCTATTGCCAGTGCTTTCGAAAAACAATCCAAAGCTTTTGTATCCTCTCCTATCGTCATGTAATAATCTCCCATAGAATCAAATACATTAGAGCTTTGCGGATAATTCTTAACATTCATTTCAAAACAAACAAACGACAATTCACTTTTTGTTGAGCAAGAAATTCATACCGAGGAATTGATCAAGCGCTCATCAGGCAACACCTGAAACCCAAAGTGATCAGAGACTTCCTTGTAATGATGATTGACCAGATCAACAAAATTCTTTAGTGTCAGCAGCGCTACCGGGATCCATAAATTTCTCAAGGTCTTTAAAGCCAAAAGCATACCACTTAAAGAGATATTTGAGTGCATCGATTTCTGCAATCAATGGCAGGCTGCCATGATCCTCCGCATCATAATAATTCGATCTGAACTCCATCCCATTAGATTTCATTTTCCTATTTGCAACATCACTAAACTCAGGATAGATCTGTTATGTTCGGTGCTCATACTGGTATCCTTTACAACTTTATCGACGGCCATATCTTCTGGCATCGTATTGGCGATCGCCAGGTAAAGTGATTCATCAGCATATTTAGACTTATGCTTTAATGAATCTGACATCGTATTGATCAGCCGATCATCCCACCATAAGCTTGGGTCAATGGCTACCCAACTATTGAAAAGATAAGGGCGTGTCAGCAGCGTATGATTACGGCTAAACCTCCTAAAGAATGTCCTATATACATTTTAAAGGGCGATACAGGGTAATGAGATTCAACAAAAGGCATCAACTCTTTTCGATAAAAGAAGTAAAATTTACTAAGCCTCCGGTTGTCTCATTAAAAAGTGTATCACCCATAGCTTCCGTCACGTAAGTTGGTGTAAGATCTCTCATTCTGTCTGTATTCGGTATACCTATTAAGATCATTTCAGGGCAAACGGAATTCCCGTTGACCGTACTTAGTTGCTGGATCATGCCCATCACGGAATAAAAGTGGGCATCTCCGTCAAGCAGGTACACTACCGGATATTTTTTATCTGGAAAAATACCCGATTCCGGAACAGAGACCCATATTGCCCTATCTTCTCCAAGAATGACGGAATGTATCGTGTCAATCCTTCCAACTACAATGAGGTCACCTTTAGGCCCTGCTATCTGAGCGGAGGTGGTCGATGGAAAAACTGTATGGAAGACAGCAATCGTAAGGAGGGTTAGATATTTATGCATACTTAAATTTTATAGTGGTGTACAGTTGTACCTGGTCTCTTTGAATTAATAAAGCGTCAAATCTCAAAATGGAATTGTCATCTCTTCAGCAATGGTAATGAAGTTATCTGAGAGATCGTATCTGCTGTTATATCTCCTTTCTGTAGTAAATGACCACACAAACAAATTTTTATCGGATGGTCTTTCCGAATACTGTCAATAGCTTTCAATGTGAGCTGTCTTGCAATTCCCTTCCTCCTGTATTCTTCCAAACCATGGCAGAACAAAGATAATATAGCCTCATACGCTGCATCCAGAGGTGTCTGTTCATACATCTCCTTCTCTGAAATGCTGTGACTGAGGCTTTGGTCCATCAACCCGAGTGTCGTAGGAATGAGCAGGACCCATGCGACTGGTCCATGACCGTCATCAAATTCTGATACGGTCGCCGGATGAATGCGGCGCAATTGATCCAACACATCCTGATTAACATCGAGTTGGTCAGGATCGTTTTTGACAGCAAAAACATCGTCTGCCAGTTGGATCATCCCTTTCAAAGTTACTGGGCGCCATAGCTCAATGCTGATGTTCATGCTGATAATGCTCCAACTGTGGATTCTCCCCAAAATCATCATCAAAATCGCGCCAGACCATGTGAATATGATTAGCCATGTTTTGCGTTTTGTCAAACTCGACATGGAATGTTTTTCCTGGATGCGGTAATAATGGTTCGCCCATCTTAACCGATCCGGCCCATCCGAAGTAAATCATGTCGCCATCTTCCACCTTGATGCGATTGAGTCGAGTCGCAGCGATATCATCCGGCATAGCAGAG
>JADKHH010000008.1 GCA_016721905.1 Candidatus Opimibacter skivensis
TTGGACTAAGCACCACCGGACGGGTGATGACAGGAGGTGTATTATCTGCTATGCTGATAGTTTGCACGCATGTTGCTGTATTACCTGCAGCATCAAGTGGCTATCGGTCTATTATTCGTGTAATCCTGCGTGCATAATCCGCAATCGTTGCATCACTAAATGCGACTGCCGGTGCAGGATCACGTCATCAGATGCAATCGCAGTTCCGGTGCCTATCCGGCTGGTATCCGCGTCACATTCGATGCTGAATATCCGAAGGCGCGAGTGATAGAAGGGTGATACCAGATCTTCAGTTGAAACATCCACGGCTGCAGTGCGCGTACATCCATTAGCGTCACGTGGCAAGTTACAGAATACGTACCCCTGAGGAACCGACTGTGATACAATTGAGCGTGCCTCCTGTGCTCCATGCATAGGTACATTATATCCAACTACTACAACTCAGTTTGTCTGGCCTACTTTTACAATGAAAAACACCAGATGGTGCATACAGAAATTAAGGGTTAACCGTAATGATGATATGGTTTTGATTCTGCTGCGATCATTTGAATTAGTTATAAAATAATCGCCGCCTGTGCTTGCATGATGGATGATGTAGTAGCACCTGTGCTCGGAAATTTACCTCCGCAATTTCCAGACAAAGGTGACGCTGTCACCTGTGCAAAGAGTGAGTGAGTCCATCGCTACAATCTGAAGACGCAGATGCTTATTCGAAAACTAAATTGGCATGCATCTCAATAGCGCCTGCGATCGTCAATCCACGACCATTTGAGGTGGATCCTTCCGATAAAGGTGATCGCGCCTGCTGCGATCGTTCATGAAGGATCGCTCCGTCACCCTATTGCATAACGGCTCCGTTGACCTGCCAATGCCGTTTTTTAATGACGCTCGCATTGATCAGGGTGACGGTGGCGGACCGCTGTAGACGAGTGCCCCATCGATCTGGAAAATAAAAAGAAAGCAGAGGATCGCATTCGCTGTCGGGACTAAATCTCCATTGAGTACCGATGCTCCTAGGCAATATATATTGGGGTGGTATCGGCCATATAATGTTGTACCAATGGCCGGCCACATATGAGGTAACACAAAGTCACCTATAGGCTATACTTATCAGTTGCTGCCTGTGCTGTTACCGCATCTGCAACATGAATGCTACCAATAACGATGGAGAAATCGAAAAGCAAAGGCTCCTACGTCGGTGCCGATATCTCAAAGTAACGACAATTAAGCCATCATTGTTAAATGCGCCGGCTGCCCGTAAACATGGCAAAGGAAGAGTAGTACCAGATCAGGCGACTGGCATCATCATGGCGAGGCGAGGAATAGAAGTAAATTGCCAGAAACAATTTTTGAAAATACCTTCATCATAAAAAGTTTACACGGAGGATAACGCACTTCGGCAGGAGTTGCTGCCAAAGGCAATCGAGTAACTGGTGTTATGCAAACCTTATGACAGGATCATATCATGCTTTCTGACATGATACCGCTGTAGAGAGCAATAGGTATCGAAACACATCTCTATCATCAGGTTCCCTACAAACCTAAGGTGTGTTCAGATCTTCTATGCATATAAATACTAAAGTAGTGTGGATTTAAGCCTGCAACATGGACAAGCCACTCATGCGGACACCCATACAGTGGAGTAAGATTCTGTATCATAGGATTTAGTTAAACAAATGTTGTTGAAGATTCTTGTGATTATAAACGGGGTGGCAGACTACTGATCTGGTATGTTTCAGTAAATGGTTACTCGATCGACATCAAGGATCTCGTATTGGCTCAGGCTGATTTTGGTACCCAATAATTGGAGTGTCTGTGATTCGATCATAGATCGTTTTCATTAGGAGATATTTTATGATGCAAAACTCAGCCTTAAATCACTCCAAAAAGATTACAGAATTCCTACATAAATTACGTGATTTCACAGATGGGAAATCTGTCGGGTCCTCGTATTAAATCTCTTGGCTTTCAACTCTATAAGCGGAGGCATAGCGCTCCACGACAGGCTGCCCCCATGGTTGCTAAGGATCAATGCGGTCAGCAATCAGCTTGATGATCGCCATCAGCGGGATCGATAAAACATGCCCGGGACACCCCATGAACACCTCGGATACGACCTTGGGGATAGAAAACAGGGCATTGGCTTGACTTTTGAACCTACTATCTTAGGAACGATATAGTTATTATCGACAAACTGGATGACCATATACAAGATCATCACATAAGCTACATAGATTGGCGGTTTAGTCACCAGGGGCTATCATGGCAAAAACACCAGCAGCTACAAGTCCTCCATTGCGGGATCACGTTGAGAAGGGCCTGCTATACCAAAATGATGGCATACTCGATACCCCAGCAATAACAATCCCAGGAGTTCAATACAGCAATGATGACAAACTCAAGGAAAAAGACCCACGAGATAACCCCGGATGACTGTCTTGGTCTCCCCCAGGATTTCACTCCTTTACCTTCGTTGGCTACACCAAACAGTTTATAGAAAAATACGACGATGTGCGGCTGGTAAAAGAGGATCAAAGATGTACACAGGGGTCAGAAAATGGTGGCAAGTACACTACCTGCAGTGGTCAAGGTGGTTCCATACCTAAATTGCTATTCTTGAGAAGTTGACCTTTCCCTTTCAAACCAGGATTCAATATCCCTGACGGAGACGTTAAAATAACCTGATGCCCATTCGGCAAACTGATGTAGTACCCTGCAGTTTCTTGGAAAGTTCGGGCATTGCTTTATCAGGAGATTGGACTGGAAACGATCAGGAAGATGACACCGCCTAAGATCAGTAGCGCCAGAGCCAGGACAGATGCTATAGCCAGCCCTCTGTTTATTTCCCTTTTTTCAAGGTAATTGACAAGCGGACTGATCAACACTGCCAGAAGCGAACATAGATGAGTGGCAGGAGGATCGTCTATCCAATGGACAACATGCTAATCAAAACATAGAACCCCTACCAGCAGAGTGGCCACTGTATATAAAAAGGAATGGTGCTTTTTTTGTGTTCATGCGGGTCTGTAAATTAGATTTCTAAAACAAACCTATCCTGCGATAAACTTTAACAGCAGCACAATCACCGCTACCACCAGCAGCATATGAATCAGTCCGCCTACGTCCAAAGCCACGAATCAATGAGCCATCCAACCACCAATATGGCTATGAAAAATTTAGCATATTATTCATCATATATTCCCTATCTGTATTATGATCCCGAAACCAGACACTACCTCATAAACAATTTCATCTCCGGCGTATACCGAAAATGTAAACCGGAAGATGCATTGAAGATCATCCGGAAAGACATTCAGACAGCAAGGTTTCCAGGTTTGTCCTGCAGGTCAAAGCCTCACCTGGATGGGAAGCTGATCTTACAGCAAAGTTGAGCTAAAAAAGATGCAATACTTTATACTATTCTGTGCGATCATTATATTTTCACACATTGCGACTTGTACTCTTTCTTTCTTTCAATTCTTTGAAAAAGAAGGGGTCAGCCCGTCACCTTCTTAAACTGGGTGGAGAGATGAGCGACACTGCTGTAATTAAGCTTTATAGGAGATTTCAGTCAGGTTGGAGTTCGTCATAGATAAGCAACTCCTTTACCCGTTCAATCTTGTGCGCGATAATAAAATACTCGATCGTGACACCGGTCACTTCTGAAAAAGGTTTGCCAGATAAAATTGTAGTCATAACTCAGTTTTTTCAGTGAGGTAATCTGAAAAATTTGTTTTTCGGCTTCATCAGCATAATGGACCATTTCAATGATCAGGACTTGATCTTTTCAATCAAAATGGCTTTCTTATCATCCATCAATTCAAGCCCCGACTTTAATAATCCATTCTTGAGTTGTTCACGCGTTGCTGACGAAATCTTTTCCGCTATTTCACCCTCTCCGAACTCCACGACTCCGTAGGTCAGTCCGGAGCTTTTCCAGTTCGGCTTTGACGACCATCTTGCAACGGATCGATACCATGTATTTTATATAGAGCTTCATTGGATATGCTGATTACTGGACTGGTGGAATATACTTAGGTATAGAATGAAGATGTAACACTATCTCCTATGCTCATTAAAATGCGGTCGTATCAAGTTATAAGTTCAATTCTCAACGACACGCGTTTCATATTTGGTTCAATAAAGATACGAAAGTTGTCTTCCTGCAATTGAGTCGGGGTTTTCAACGTTCATTCACATGGCGATAGAAAGAAAAAGAAAAGATCCTGCAACATCAAATGCTACAGGATCTTTTCAACTGACAATTGACTGATTTATAGCATTTTGGCGCCAGATCAGTCCATTGGTATACGACTTGGCATTCTGCGCCAGCCACGTGTCAAAAGATTTGAGTTCCGGATTGAGTTCTCTTGAATATTCCACATTTCCTGGTGGCATTGCAGACCTCATCGAAATCGCGGTAAAACTGGAACATATTGCCCAGGTCTTCCAGCACCGGGAGAAACCGAAACTCCTGTACACCTCAGGGCTCACCTCATTATACCTCACCTGCTGGCCAATGGCTTTCGTCAGTGCATCAGCCATTTCATCACCAGTAAGCTGGTCACCTGCGATGCCTACTGTTTTCCAATCATTTCCGGGCCTTTCTTAAAGATGCCACAAGCGCATTTGCCTATATCATCCGCTGAGATGCCTGCCATCTTCTTTTTGCCCATAGGGAAGGTGATGCCCAGTGCGCCGTTCGGACCGGGTTTCGGGCCCATGCCAAAATAAATCATGTTGTCCCAGTAAAAAGGAAGCGAGCATGAAGGTGACAGGAACGCCCGCATCTGTAAAGTAATGATCTGACTCGCCCTTGGCATCGAAATGAGGCACTTTGTAACTGCCCATAAGGGTTGGCATACGGTTATCCTCGAGAGGTATCCACTTGCGTGTATCCTCGAGGGTGGACCAATAGCATGCTTGACGCCTGCCTCTTTCGCGGCTTCTGCCATATCCTTTGCATGCTGGCCTTCCTTTTCCGGGAGAAAAATGGGACCAGAAAAAGGTCACGAAAAAAGCACCGTATGCGCCCTGAAGGGCTTTCACCATACTTGCTTTGTCGTCCACATCCGCGGATACCAATTCGGCACCAAGGGCGGCAAGCTCCCTGGCCTTATCAGAATCTGTATTCCGTGTGATGACCCGCACTGCAAATTCACTGTTGGGATCATGAAGGATGGCGCGGGCCAGCCCACCGCCCTGTGCGCCTGTAGCGCCAAATACTGCAATAATTTTTTTCTGTGACATTGGTAGATTGTAATTAGATGGAAAATATAGGTGATCACGTCAACAAACCTCAGGAAACTGAAAGTTGTCAAAGATAAGTGACAAACATTTCGCTCTAAAAAAGGTTTATAGCACACCCAAAAATGAGCATGCATACCTCTAAACAAAAAAGCCCCGGATTGCTCCAGGGCCTCATTAAAAAAATCCACACCACTTTTAAAATCACGAGTTTAACGAGGCAATCCTTACAAATTTCTCCGCACCCGTCATTGATATCCCGCACCGTTTAGGCGCTGTTGTTGTCTCATAGGTGTTCCCGCATGTAGGGCATACATAGTATACAGCAGGCAAGGACTTCTCGGTATTGTTACCTAGTGCAGCAAGAGCCTTTTCATACAATGGTTTGTGTTTTTGTTCAGTTTTGTATGCATAGTTCAAGACTGATCAGTGAGAACTGGTTTCCAACTGCATTTGCATTGGTAAGAAACTGTGGGTACATGGTGGTAATCTCATAGGTCTCACCTATCGCATCTTTCAGGTTTTCCTGTGTTGAAAGGACAGTAAACTTAGGTGTAATCTGTGGTACGATCTGACCAGCTTCTTCCAATACAGCCCTGCTGATTGTTTGCATGCGTCTTTTCAGAAACGGATGCCGCCTTAAATAACATGGCGATCTGGGGAAGTAGCCCTCCTGCTCTGCTTTCTTGCTGTACTCAGCATATTTAGCCTTACCGTCGTTTCACCCTTGTAGGCTCCTGCATATTCTCCATGTTTTTTTAAATCAATCAGCTACATAACTGACAGTACAAAGATGGGCTGGTGTACCTTCAGCCTTTCTTTAGCAAACCTTAAAATCGGCTTAAGAGCGCCCTTAAGAAAATCAGTTGGGAAATGACATCGTAAAAACAGTTCCTTCACCGGGCTTGCTGTGTGCCACCAGGGCAATGGATTGCAGGTCAGCAAGTTTCTTAACAATGGAGAGTCCAAGCCCGCTTCCTTTGATACTGGAGCTCCTGGATGGATCTACGGTAAAACCTACTGAAGATATTGGGTAGATGTTCTTCAGGAAATGCCATGGCCATCATCACGTACAAAAGTGATCGCTGCCCCTCATCCCAATCGATAAGAATATGACCTTGCTCCTTTCCGTACTTGATGGCATTGTGTACAAGATTGTCAAGAATGATTTCGAGAAAGAGTTTGTCACCGTGACGATCATCATCCGGGATACGGACCGATAACGAAATGCCTTTTACTTCAACAGCATCCTTCCATTTGGTATAAAGGCCGGATACTAATGCTGCGAGCGGAACAGGTTCATGTTTTGGCTTGGTGATACCCGATTCTATCCGGGCCAGTTCGAGGAGTTGATCGAGCAACCGGTCAAGACGGTCAACCTGCTGGATGATACCTGATATTTTCTCCTGGTAGGCCGCTGGTTCACGTTGCTTACGAATCAGTACTTCAAGCGTTCCCCTTATCGCGGCCAGCGGTGTGCGGATCTCATGCGAAGCATCGCTTGTAAATTGCTTTTGCCGCAACATACTTTCCTCAATTCGCCCCAGCAGGTCATTGATCGTCTGGGTCAGGTCATAAAACTCATCCTTGTGCAACGGCAGGTGTAATTGGGTGCCCATCGTAGCATCCGTAATCCCTGATGCTGTCCTGATCAATTGCATCACAGGTTCGATCGCCTTGGCGCAGCAACAGAGGATGCGAAAAGAGGATGATCAGGACAAATGGAAAAGCAATAATAAAAACCAGGACGAGGTTATGCAGGACCGTATAAGACTCCTGCCTGGAAATGGCGATGGTGAGATGGCCTAATATTTTACCTGCATCATTCCTGATCGGAAACTGTCCCAGCCTTATTTTCTGCAGGCTGAGTTCGCCGTTAAAAAAGAAATCCTGATCGATATCAGGTCCATACAGAAACTGATCATGGAGGAGATTGGTGGAATGAAAAATGACCTTGCCTTTTAAATCCACGATTTGTAAGAAAGTTGGATTCACTTCAACCTTGCTGTGTTCGGCCTCATCCCACTCGGGCATCTTGTGGATAATAATGGAATCGCTGTTCCAATCCAGATTGTTAGTGACCTCTTCTTTCTCCCTGGAGGATCTCCTTGTCCAGGTGGGCATAAGCTGTATGATGGACTACGGTATAAATGATTACAAAAACCAGTGCTGTCATCAACGCGACCGCGAGGGTGGTATACAAGGCAATCCGGTTTCGGAATTTTAAATTCATGGTGCCTCCTCAATTTTATACCCAACACCTCTTACCGTGGTAATCAGCGAAGGTGTACCGGGGGTATCGAGTTTTCGGCGGAGAGCATTGATATACACATCGATCACACTACTGTCATGTTCAAAATGAATATCCCAGATCTTCTCGATAATACGCGTGCGGCGGCAAACCTTTCCTTTATTGCGAAGGAGATATTCTAACAGCGCAAATTCCTTTTGTGTGAGGTCTACCGGCTTACCTTCCTTTGAAACAATATGTCTTTCAACATCCATCAATATATCTCCTGCTTCAAACTCCGTAGATACTTGTTGATGGCTTCGCATCAGCACACGGATACGCGCCAGGAGTTCTTCGAAGGAAAATGGTTTACGGATGTAATCATTGGCTCCTGCTTCCAATCCAAATACAGCATCATCAACGGTATCCTTGGCCGTCAGGAATATAATAGGGATGATCTCGTTTTCACGCCGGATGCTTCGGCATATCTCGATTCCATTGAGACCGGGCAGCATCCAGTCAAGTAAAATCACATCATACTCCGCCAGATTATCCAGCGCAAGCTGCAATCCTTTCTTTCCGTTATCTGCAATATCTACTGCAAATCCCTCCTCTGCCAAACCATCACGGATGAAATTGGCAATAGAGGTTTCGTCCTCAACTATCAGAATGCGCATAGTATCTATTTCAAATCAGTAGCTGTCCAAAGATAGCGATAGTTAGTCGTCATCTTCAGCGCTTGTATTGAAATCCGGAAGTGCGAGTTCGATACCTGCACCATGCCTGTATACCAGTTGCCCGCCCAGATACCCTGTATAGGCTACAGACCCTATCAATGCAGAATACAAGAGGATGCCCGCCACCTGGGTCCATGTCACAGTAGATTTAAAATAAAATACACCGACCCTGAACAAGGCTGTAATAATGGAGAGCCAGAGAGTAACCGTAGCAGCTTGCTCATGCAGTTCCATCGGTCCTTCGAGCGGTCCTTCCTCAATTCCCTCGCCGGCAAAATCGCCGCTGAAATAAGCGGCTACGCTGCCCATCGCTCCGAGAAACAATAGGTAAACTGCTGCATTTCTGAAAAACTCCTTCTTCGTGGAGAGTGCAATCACTTCGGACAGAAAACCTGCCATCAGTAAGGCGATCGGGAAATGAACGATCATAGCATGAAGATGCGTTGCTGAAATCATAGCTTTATTTTTTTTTATGCAGCAAAGATCTCCCTGATCGCATTAATAAAGGGTTCGGTTACGCTTAAGATTGGCTTAAGATATAATGGCAGACAAGTGGTCGACAGCGATGGTCTTTAAAAAGAGGATATGGCAGATGATCAGGCCTGCAGAAAATCTCCGTCTATGATGAGGAGCGTGACGCCTTCCGCACTGGAGGAACGATGGGAGCTTAATCCATCGGATACGATGTAGGATTGTCCTTTGGCCAGCACAAACTTTTCTCCGGTATGCAATTCAGAAACAAATTCGCCGTCAAGGCAATATACAATGTGTCCTTTCTCGCACCAGTGGTCGGCCTGATAGTCTGTCGAATAATGCACCAAGCGCAAACGCAAACCTGAAAATTGCAACGTCTGCCATGTAGCCATGCCGCTGCTGCCGGGATGTTCGGTCTTTGGTATCGTACGCCAATCAATCGTCTGGAAGGGAATAGCCATAGCGTAGGTCTTGGTGGAGAAATGCAAACATGAACTGAATTTAATTCATCTTACCTGATTTACGCAGCAGGATGACCGTATTGCAAAAATCTGGGCAAGGAGGAGTACTAATGCAAGTTCAAGTGCATAAGCATAGGGCTCGGTGTGTTGTGTTTCATTCAATCCAAGATGATACATCAGGGAGCTATAGCCTGTGTAACCTCCATGGGCATCCGTATCCGGCCTGAACCATACAAACCCCAGCATCGCGATTGCGGAGAGGATGATCCAGACATTGAATTCCGGTTGCTTTTGATACGCCTTGAGGCCGGCGAGGATATGCATGATGATCGTGGGTATCAGCACAGTAAAAATCGGGAGGTACCAGCCGATGCTCATCACCAGGATGGCCAAAGCGATTGTGGAGATGACTGAAAAAAGTATCGTTACGGAATATTTTGACATGCTATTTATGCTTAAAAATGCACCTGAAATGGTACGAAAATGACCCAGCGATGGGTGTGTGGGACGGCTTCAAAGCTGAGGAATATTGGGTCAAAAGTAGTCGATTTTGACAGTGTGGCACACCTAGGTGTGCCACACTGTCCTAACTACCTGATTGTCAGTACCGCCAGGGCACTTTTAACTAAATTTCAAATTTGCGCTTTTTACACTTTTTCGGTCAGGTATTGCATCATCGCTGTACACGAAGATAAGACCGGTGAAGCCAGCGTTGAGATAAATAAAATATTGAACGGCACCTTGAGTTATTTCAATACTTTAGCAACCTTTCTTTCACCACATCACACATCCAACCTATGCCGGTACTGCCTACCTTTTCTTTGAAATCCATTCTTGCATTTACGATACTGCTCACCCTAAATATTGGTGGTGAAATCACTGCCCAGGTGGTGATCAATGAAGGCTCCAATAAAAACTATTTGAGCTACAAAGATGAAGATGGGAAGTACCCAGACTGGATTGAAATCTATAATCCCGGCTCTGACACTGTCCATCTGGCAGGTTACTCGCTGACTGATGATATCTCAGCTCCATCCAGATGGGTTTTTCCAAATGTAAGCCTCGCCCCTGGCGAATTTAAGGTTGTCTTTTGTAGTGGAAACGATCGCAAACCGGTAACTGGTTTCAAGCATGTACTGACAGCCAGTACTTTCAAGGCAGTGCCGGGCTGGAACACTCATCAATTCAGTACCCCATTTTACTGGGACGGCACCTCCAATATATTGCTGAATATGTGCTCTTATAGTTCTGTTGGCTATACCGTCAACTCTGTTTTTAATCAAACCGACAAAACCTATCCTGCCACGATTTTTGCAGTGCAGGATGGAAGTCCCAACATCTGCTTTGCGGAATATGGATCCAGATCAAATGTGAGGCCTAATATCCGGTTTAACGATATTCCGATTGATACAGGCATCATACAGAATACACCTACAGACTACCCTGCACCGTATGGCAACTGGTACTGGGCAGCCAAACATCAAATGCTTTTTCGCGGCTCTGAACTTGCGGAAGCCGGACTGGTAGCAGGGGATATCACAAGCCTGGCCTTCGATGTAGTGTGGACTGATTCAAATACCGTCTATGACTATATTGACTTTGATATGAAACTCGTATCCGCCGAAGCACTCACCTCTTCGTTTGAAACGGTGGATACAAATAATTACCTGCACACTAATTTTAAAATATCCAGTTCAGGTGAAACGATATTTCTCTTTTCACCCACACAAGCTCTCCTCAGCTCTCTGTATGTCCACAGCGATGCACCTGACAACAGCACTGGGTCTTTTCCTGATGCATCTGAAAATATTACACTGTTCCAGCTACCGAGCCCTGCTGCAACGAACAATTTATCTGATACTTTTTCCACCTATTTGACAGAACCCATCTTCTCTCTCGCACCTGGCTTATATGATCAGGCAGTTGAAGTACGCATTACCAATTATGACAGTCTCCATGCCCATGTTCATTATACGACCGATGGTAATGATCCGACTCCGGACTCACCGGAGTATACAGGTGAACCTATTTCGATATTCTACTCTAGTGTCCTGAAAGCAAGAGCTTTTGCAGATGGTATATTACCAAGCCCGATAGCTGTAGCATCTTATCTGCTGGGCATCAGTCATACCACCCCGGTTTTATCGGTGGTGACCGATCAGACAAATCTGTATGGGGCCAATGGGATCTTTGATAACTGGGCTTTTGACTGGGAAAGGAATGCTTACGTTGAATATTTTGATTCGACACAACAACTCATTTTCTCCCAGCAAGCGGGAATGCAAATAGATGGAGGCGCCGGAGGCAGCCGGGCACATCCGCAACATTCATTTCGCATAGAACTGGATCATGCTGTATTGGGTGAAGGTCCGATCGAGTATCCATTGATTCCGAACAAACCTGACCGAACCACGTATAGCAACTTTTACCTTCGGAATGGAAGTAACCAGTATTTAGTTCTTCCTTACAAAGATGCTTGCCAGCTCGAATCTATGGGAGGTGAAATAAATTCGTACTATTCCGGATGGCGACCCGTGACCGTCTATATCAATGGAAATTATTTTGGCTTATATGAACTTCGTGAAAAAATGGATGAAGAATTCTTTGTTGTCCATGAAGAAGCAGAAGAAGAATCAATTGACTTGTTGTCACAAAGCTATTGGAACAACAGTGTCCTGCGCGCCATCGAGGGATCCGTTGAACCTTTCTATGATGATGCCCAGGCTTTCAATGCACTTGATCCTGCGAGCCCGGAATTCTGGGACGCTGCTGATCAGTATTTTGACATGAATTGGTATGTCGACTACATCATAGCGGAATCCTGGATGGCTAACACGGACTGGCCTGGAAACAATATCAGGATATACCGATCTGACAAGACGAATTACAGGTGGCGCTTCTGTCTCCTTGACATGGAACTTGGCCTACTCCCCAATGGATGGACGGATTGCTATTTTGATCATATCAATCATATGCTCGGGCAGGATCCGAACAACCCATATATCAATGTCTGGTTGAAAGGAATGCAAAATCCAAGGTTCAGGAATTACTTCATCAATCGGTTTGCGGACCTGATGAATACATCATACAAGATAGAACGTATCTCCGCGATAGAACAAAGTATGTTCAATCAGACTGTCCTGGAAATGCCACGTGAATATAGCAGATGGGGTGACCCGAATAATGTCGCTCAGCAAATGACTGATTTCGTCAACAGACATCATGAATTCCAATTCCAACTCAGTGAAAGGACCGGGCAGGTGCGCAATCATATTCAAGCCGACTTAGGCTTAAACGGTCAGGTTGAAGTGACTATTGATGCATTTCCAGCCGGAGCAGGAACGATTAAAATCAGCACAGTGACTCCCGATTCACTACCATGGACAGGCGTCTATTTTGATGGCAATCCGGTGGTCATAACAGCCACGCCAAATCCCGGTTATGCATTCGTCTATTGGGATGCCAATTCCATATTTACCTCTCCTGATTTTAATGCTTCCATTGAATTGAATATCCCCACTGATGAGACCTTTCGCGCAGTATTTACAACCTCAGGATCTTTGCCTAGCCTGGCGATCAGTGAATTAAATTATCATAGCGATAGCACACGCAATGCGGGAGATTGGATTGAAGTAATGAACCTTGGATCAGATCCGATCAATTTAACAGGCTGGAAATTTACAGATAGTGCAAATGAATATTTTTTCCCGGCGGGTACGATGCTCGCATCGGGAGCGCGGTTGGTGCTTGCAGAGGATATTTTAAAATTCAATGCACAGCATCCTGGTGTAGAGGCGCTGGGGCCTTTGGATTTTGAATTTAGTAACTCAACAGAAACACTAAGCGTCATCAACAACAGCAGTCAGACAGTGGTTTCTGTGACGTATGATGATGCTCACCCCTGGCCTGCAGCCGCAGATGGATATGGTCGAACCATGGAATTGAAGGTAGACGATGCAGATCCTGCTGTGGCAGAAAACTGGTTTGCAGGTTGTATTGGTGGTTCGCCTGGTACTCCATACATACCGTGCATAGCAGAAATTATTTTCAGCGAAATAAATTATAATTCTGCAGATACTGCCGATGCAGGTGACTGGATAGAAATTCAAAACTATGGTCCCCTTGCTGTCGATCTTTCCGGCTGGGTCTTTAGTGATGATGATGATGACCACCTCTATACCATACCAGATGGTACCATCATACCTTCATCTGGTTTTTATGTACTGTATAATAATGCTGAAAAGTTCAATTCACGGTTCCCATCGGTAAACAATGCAGCTGGTCCTTTCGACTTTGGTTTGGGTAGCGTTGGAGATGCGCTGAGACTCTATGATGGATCTGGGCTTTTATATCAATCATTAGTGTATGGCACTGTATCTCCCTGGCCACAGGGCGCTGCAGGCAATGGATACACCCTTCAAATCCTGGATCCGGAAGGTAACTGTTGTGATGCGGCCAATTGGATTGACGGATGTCCGGAAGGAACGCCAGGTGACGCTTATACATTTCCTTGCGACCTGACAAGTGTTGCACACGTTGATCACAACATGCTATTCAAGGTGTATCCTAACCCATCCCATGGAAAATTTACCATCAACGCAGGAGAAAATGGAAAGGAGATAGTTGGTGCAAGCCTGGAAGTTTTCAACACTTTGGGTACAAAGGTGTATTCAACGCCCACCCTCTCGCTTCAAAATGCCCTTGAAATTGATCTCACCGGATTACCGGCAGGGGTGTATTCTGTTCAATTGCGATTGAGGGGAAATATATTCACGGAGAAAGTGGTGATCGGGTGGTTTTAAATGTGCGGATATCCAATCCTTGAATACATAGCAGTTTTAAAATCGTGGTGCAAATTTATCGAGGGGTTCAAAATATTGAACCCCTACGATAAAATTTGCGTTTGGACAAATAAAATTGTAGTGGTTCAAAATTTTGAACCCCTACAATTTATTTTACATCCCGCGACAGCTTGAATGAAATCTCAATATCTCATGATATTACTTTTCCGGTCAGGTATTGCATCATCGCCGTGGCCGAAGACAAGGCCGGCGCAGCAAGCGCATCATTAAATAAAACATTGATCGGCCCTTCACCAAAATAGAGGCCATCGGAAACCAGAAAAGAGATGCGCACATTCCCTTTGACAGGATGTGGCTTTCTTGGATGGGTCCATGGTCCAATGCGATGTACGATGCTCAAACTATCCCTGAATAACTGTGCTGTAATTTCTTTAGATGTTTGATCGGTGACATCCCATAAAATCATTTTACCAGTGTAGTTGATATAACGTGCGGTACCATCCTGATAGGAAGCCAATACATCCAGCCCTTCATCAAGTCCGACCTCTACAATCACGCCAAGCAATTCCTTTTCTTCTATCGGCAAGCCATGCCTACGCATAGCATCATATGCCAATAGCTTGATCCTTGATTCCACCTGGTCGTCAAAAACTATTTTTTCTAAATCTACCTGCTCAGGTTCGGGATCAAACAGGATGTTCCATGGATAAGCCAACAATGCGGATGCATCTGGTTTGTATAAATTGATATTGTCGCAAAAGAGTAATTCGTAAATGGAATTTGTCGCATCATCAGCGTAAGGCTTCGAAGGTACAGAAGACGGTGTGGTCATGACAGGTTTTTTATAGCGAAAACTTAGGGACCATGTTAGATTTTCAATTTAACGTTTTCAACATTTGCAGAGGTCTGGTTCAACTATTCGATGAAATAACTTTCGGTATTCAACGGTCCCTGAGCTTGTCGAAGGGGAGGAAAATGACAACTCCCCTCGCAGCCCTCTTCGCTGCGCGAAGAGGGCTGCGAGGGGAGAGGGCTTCGTTTTATACCCTTCGACAAGCTCAGGGACCATGTTACCTTTAGCCGTCATTCAACTTCTTTTGAGGATTAGTTTGCGAACAGCAAAGGTACCTTTTGCCTGAATCGAAACAACATAAATTCCATCTGCCAATGTGTTGATGCTAACCTCAGATATATTTTCCAATAATCGTCTCTCCATCATTAATTTTCCATCCATGTCATAGATTGAAATACGACACGGCTTTGAAAACTCATTTTCCGGTATTTCTATGATGATCATCTCCGATGTCGGATTTGGTGAAATCCGGACGTGAAGTGTTGTTGACTGATCTGATCCGTCAACTGCTGATATTCGTTGATCAATAACTTCAAGCATCAACTTAACCCATTCTGTATACTGTACTCCACTCGGATGCAGACCATCATTCGCCACATAGGATGGAATCTGGAGCCCCTGCCTTGAGATCGGTGTGATATCGAAATAGGTGATCTGCATGCTATCCGCTATATGCTTACTGAACGCATTATACTGGTCGAGTTCCATACTGATTTCGTCAGGGTTAGAGCTCTGCTGACCAAAAGGGGTATAGGCATAATCAGGAATGGAAACAATAAAGACCTTGTCCTTATCCCCTCCCGCATAGCGTATCGCTGAATCCACGAGAGCAGGAAACTCCTCGATGTATTGACTAAATGGACGACCCTGGTATTGGTTATTGACACCGATCAGGATGGAGACCAGATTATAATTTTCGTCTTCAAGATTTTGATTCCTGATGGCATTGATCAGATTGTCCGTCCGCCATCCGGTAGTGGCAATTACCCTCAGGGCTTCTGTTTCATAACCGCGGAGAGCCAGTGAATCTGCCAACTGTGCAGGCCACCTTGCCACCGGTGAGACACTCTGTCCAATGGTATACGAGTCCCCCAATGCGAGGTATCTCAATGGTGATTGAATCGTTAAACCCTGCGCCCATAGCATATATGGGAAAGAGAAGATGAATAAAAGGAAATAATTTCTCATGACTTGACAGGCTGTTTGAAAGGTCCCGCATTGATAATACGATGAAAGACAGCAAACCGGATTTATCACACCTGGGTTCCCCTACTCCTGCCCGGGCAAATCGTGTTGAACATTTCGCTTATGCCCGTAGATGAAGTAATAAAACAAGGCGACAAATCCACTTCCTCCAGCCAGGTTTCCAAGAATAACAGGGATGAGGTTCTTTATAAAACCTATCCATGAGATAGTTTCTGCTCCTGCTGCAACCGGGCTGTCAAGCTGCATCAACAACCCCATGGGTATCAAATACATGTTGGCTACACTATGTTCAAAACCGGCTGCTACAAATGCGGAAACCGGAAAAATAATTACCAATACTTTATCGGTGACTGACCTTCCGGCCAGGGACATCCAGACAGCCAGGCAAACCAGAACGTTGCACAGCATGCCGCTGAAGAAAGCCTGTTGAAAAGAAAGGTTGCATTTAACGGACGCTATCCTTGTATAGGTCTCCCCTATTAATCCGCCATTCATTTCGTAGTGCCCTGATAAGTACACCAAAACGGCCAGGCCGGCAGCACCGACAAAATTGGCAATGCAAACGATGACCCAGTTGCGGAGGACTTCATAGAAAGAAATCTTTTTGTCTGCCCAGGCCATCATCAGCAAATTATTGCCTGTAAATAATTCAGCACCTGCGACCACAACCATGATGAGCCCAAGTGAAAATACAAGGCCGCCTAACAACCTGCTCATGCCAAATCCAAGAGAAGGATCTGACACCATTACCACATAATACATAGCTCCCAGTCCGATAAAAACGCCGGCAAGGATGCCAAGCATAATCATGGGCACTAATGGTAACCGGGCCTTAACAACCCCTATGTTTTCTACTTTTTCTGCGATCTCCCTGGGGGAAAAAGCGTCTGAGCCAAATATTGCATTCATAAAATATGCTGTACCATCATGTTTACTACATAAAGATACAGCATACTATGAGTAGGCATATTTAAAACAAAAGCCTCCATCCCGGGATCCATGTTAAAAATGAATCAAAGGATAGAGGCTGTTGTTAATGTCGGGGTATGACTCTGTGTCTCTACTAAAAATTGACCTGCGCCTGCATACGCAACAGGTTTCCTTCTTGTTGATTGCTGGGCAGTGCACCGTCTTCAAACCGCCGGTCAGAAATGGTGTACATCGCTACAAACTCAAAGTTTTTATTGAGTTGCCATTCAAGTCCGATCTCAAGTTCCTTGACATCATAACTCCTGGCATCTTTCTCGTGCTTTTTACCTCCATCATAGTATTGGTAGCGGACAAAAGGTATCAACACCGCCTTGTCCAGATCCAATTTATAATTGACCATCACATAACCGCCCTTGAGATCCTGTGTCTCGATCGAATCCGTGACAGGGTTATACTCCGGCCCCTGGCCGATATTATACTCCGCCTGGAAACCAAAAGGCTTAGGATACATGACGATGCTAGCAGCAACACGCTCATCTGCATAAGTGGCATCCGCATTGGTCTTGACACCAGAGGTAATCTGATCTTTAGGCATGGTAAATTTTCCTGAGTAAGCCTGGATACCTGGTTCAAAAATCTGACCCTTCCATTCGAATGGATAGGTCACACGACCTACGACATGAAGGTTATCATTCAACTCAGGCTTGTTAGCCGTCTGTCCATTGAATACACCAAAGCCAACAATACCATAATCACCGCTTCCCTTAAGACCATCTTTGACAAGGCTTGAAAACATGGCCCTTTTTTCTTTCGGTGCCCAATAGAACAAAGCAGCAAGATCACGCTCATTGGAAAGCGCACTGTTCAATGGATCACTCCGGTCGAGTGGAAGCCTGTTCTGGCTTGATTGAAGGATTTCAAATCCATAAGGGATTTTACTTTGTCCGAGGCGTAACCTGAATTCATTATCATTATCAAAACCAATATCAACATAGGCATCGCGCAACTGGGCGAAATGAAGACTTGTTGAACTGGCGGCACTTGCAAAATCGGGCTGGATGTATACGTAGATCTTCTTGGTGATCTGACCGTAGAGGATGACGCGCATCCGTCTGATGAAGAGACCACCATCTTCTCCCCATGACTTATCACACTGTTCGCACTTCAGTTTTTCATTGGTTTCCAACAGTCGGTTGTAGCGTATCTGCATGTATCCGCGGATCTGCAGGTTGTCATACCAGTGCACTTTTTTGGCTACTGGCTCTTCAGGTTTTGGTTCGTTAGGGACCTGGGCACCTGCGTAAAACATCGTGCAGGCAAAAACAAATACGAGGAGTATTCGGGCATTATTCATGATCGATTGCATTAGATTGTATGAAATAATTCCGGGGTGATGACCTTTGTCAACAGCCACTTGCTATCAATCTTGATAAAATAGTATCGGGCCATTCTATCGGGCTTGAAAGCGGCGCAAAGATACATTAATGCTCAAGCGGCCAAGGGTGCCTCAACCAGTGAGTCATACGGATGGAATTAAATTACATTTTTAAGACAATATGATTTTAAACTCCCGGGGGATCCTTATACATTGGGGATTTTTCATAGAACCCTCAATTTCAATATATTAAAATTGTAAGTCTGTTCGCACACCATTTACTTGCCTTTCTGGCAGCGAATGACTATGTAAAGTCTATGTAAACTGTCCGGTTGATTTAGTTGAGAAATGTATATCAATGTAAATATAATTTTACATCAAATCCCGCAATCCTCCCATGCCTATCCCTGGCTCCTAATTCCTATCTCCTGTATCCTATTTCCTATCTCCTGCTTCCTATATCCTATCTCCTGCGTCCTATCTCCTACTTTTTCACTTTAAAAATAGTAACCGCCATTCCCCCACCTGCCGCCAGCTGAGCTTCGATGGTACTTTCGGAGGTGACACTGATCGATTCAATAGAATAGGATTCCGGATTTGTCTTGTAGTGAGCATTCTTTCCATCACGATATATTTTAGCCAGGTAGGCTTGCTTAGTATCCAGGAAATCAAGTTTCACACTGACTCTCCTCGGCTGCTCGTTAGTGATAGCTCCAATAAACCAATCCCCTGAACCTTTCTCTTTTCTTGCGACGATGATATATTGACCGATATCAGCATTGAGGACCTTCGTAGTCTCCCCAGTCCACCCCTACTTTTTAATAAACTCAAATGCATCAGGATATTTCTCATAATGCTCAGGCAGATCACATGCCATCTGCACAGGGGAGTATATGGTGACATACAGAGCGAGTTGCTTAGCCAGTGTTGTGTTCACCTGATTGTCGGGCTTCTCCGGAATGGAAATATCAAATACACCGGGTGTGAAATCCATCGGACCCGACAGACCTCTTGTAAACGGAAGGACGGTCTCGTGATCTGGCGGATTGCCTCCATCGGCTGACCATGCATTATACTCTTGTCCTCGTGCGCCCTCACGCGAGACCATATTGGGAAAGGTTCTTCTTTCGCCAGTATCTTTTATGGGCTCATGGGCTACGACCGCAATCTTGTGCTGTGCTGCAAGTTGTATTACTTTCCTGAAGTGATCGATGTAGGCCTGCCCATGATGATATTTACCATTGTTGAGGATACTGCCATGTTCTACATACCCTGTCTTCACCGCCTTTATACCATACGTTTCCATTTGTTGGAATGCATCCTGCATCTGGCGTTCGTAGTTATCTATAAAACCTGCGGTCTCATGATGCCCTATGATATATACACCTTTCGATTTTGCGTAGGCGCTGAGCTCCGGCAGGTTGAAATCAGGAGATGCCTCTGTAAAATTAAAAAGCCCGCCTTCTTTGACCCAGTCTCCATCCCAGCCGGTGTTCCAGCCTTCTACTAATACACCATCAAATCCATGCTGAGCAGCAAAGTCTATATACTTCTTTGTATTCTGCGTAGTAGCGGAATGCAATGCACCGGTTGCCCACGTGCCTATCCCGATGTGCATCTCCCACCATATACCGATATACTTACATGGCTTAAACCAGGATACATCCCCTAACTGATTGGGCTCATTGAGATTGAGGATAAGATATGATGTAATCAGGTCACCAGGCTTAGATGCCAACTGGACAGTGCGCCAGGGTGTGATACCAGGTGCAGCTATAAATGCTTTACTTTCTTCTGTCCTGCTGTAGGGTACTAAAGCACATTTCAATCGTGTAGTACCATTGGCTGTCAGCATCATGCTTGAATAATCTTTCAAAGCCGCTTCGTGAATGCTGATATAGACATCATCAGCTGACCGGAAGGTCACAGGTGTATGGGCCAGTCCTATTTGGGTAATATTGGTCTTCCGAAACAGATACTCATATTGATCGGCTTCCAATCCAGGAATCCACCAGGCGGTGTGATCCCCGGTCATATTAAATTCTGTCAACTCATCCAGGATTTCGATTTGCTTCAGGTTTTCCTGTTCTGGAAATTCATATCTAAAACCGAATCCATCATCATAGACGCGAAAGACAATATCGAGTTTGCGCTTGAGGGCCTGCTTTTCCTGCAGGGATACTTTGAGTTCATTGTATTGGTTGCGTATAAACTGTTGTTCTCCCCAAGGTTGTTCCCAGGTCTCATCAAAGGTGGCCTGCGCATCACCGATGATTTCAAAATCACCTTTGAGTCCGGCAGCCTGATTCAAATCAAATCCCAGGTAGGATGTATCCATCACCAGATCATCATTGAACAATGATTGGTAAAAGGGTTTGCCCTCCGCATCGAGATGAAAACGAATACCCACTTTTTCCTCGGGAGATTTAATATCCAATGTGCTATGTCCCCTATCTGAGCATGCGGAGATCAATAAGGCTATCGGTAGCCATAAAACCAGATTTTTCATAATTCGCCTGACTTAAAGAGTACGGATTTAAATAGAAAAGTGGAGGGAATGGTAACGACGTACAAAAGTATAGAGCGCCTCTAATAACCGCTTTTGGACAAAAAAGGCAAATTAAATACCAGTGCTTTATGGAATTTAAAATTAAACAATGTATAGTTATTAGAAGCGCCCTAAAGAGAAGCTTAGCAAATCAAGGGCGCTTCTAATAACTATCTAAAAGGGAGTTATAACTTTTATAATCTGCTGATAATAAACACGGATAATTAATTATCAAGAGGTTAGAGGCGCCTCAGTCCATAAATACTCTTCATCACATGGCCAATAGTATACATCGCTTCGCCATATGTCTCTATGCCATGACCGACTTCCGGGTATACCTTAACCATTTTCAAGGTCTTGATATATTTCCGTGCATTGTCGATAGATCGTTGGTACGGAAACAACAAATCCTTTTCACCGACCAGGAGGTAGGTGTCTGCTTTCACTTCGGCCAACTGGGCATCCATATAATAGGGCTTCTGCGTCCGGTCCTTGTACCGGAGATAGCAAACACTTCATAATCGATCAGCATCTGCTCTGCAAAGTCAGAAAGCTGATGGTTGGGTTTACAAAAAACCGCTTTGTCCAGAAACTTCGAAACATTGGCAGCCTTTGGAGAAAGGATAGGAAGGAGATTATAATAAAGATTATCCCATGTCATAGAAAATGGCTGCAGGCAACCAGGGTTGAGCAAGAAGGCGGCTTTGATTTTGTCCGGGTGAGTGATCGCGAGTTTCATGCAGATCAATCCACCGAAAGAAGCGCCGGCTATGAAGGCACGGCTGATGTTCAATTTGTGCATGACTTCTGCTGCCCAGTGGCCATAATCAAGTAACTTGATATCGGGAGTATTGCCATCACTTGGATTGGGAAGCCCATTAGTCTCCACCATAATTATCCGCAGTGGATGGTGCAAATAATCGAGGCCTCGATCAAAGTCCCAGATCAGGGGAGTCGTCCTGGCTCCGGGAAAAATGACAAGCGTGTCAAGTGATTCATCGTGGGTGTTTAGACCCCAGACGTGTGTTTTTCCCAGGGCGGTCTCGACGATGATGCGCTCGTATTTCCGGCCATTGGATTCTTCGAGTTTATGCACCCAGGCATCAAACCAGGCCAGGTCTTTTTGTGGGGATTTGAAGTGGGATTTGCGGTGGATTTTCAAGGTGAATATGGGTGGGTTTTGAATGGTTTATGAATGGGATTTTGGCCCTGTTAATCATTTTTCGCCTCTCCATCCACCTCACCACCTAGCTTTTCAATTGTCTTCCGGGCCATCTCAAGTCGAACCCGCTTGTTTTTCTCCACTAGCTTTTCAGTAGCCCACTTCTCCAGTTTGTGATGCAATGGTACGAGAAGCCCCGCGATGCACACCAACCCCAGCAACATCAAGGCAGGTGTATGGTTGGTGATATTACCTAAAAATGGATGAAGCACCAAATTGAGAAACTCAAAGACCATCAACATCGCCACCACGCTGAAAAATGGATGAACCGCTCCTCGTAATAAAACTATGGCTGAGGATCAGGAAGAGCGTTATACCACGGTGATGATACTGAGTGCCAACAAGGCATATTGAATATTCTGCTGGCGCCGGTATTCCTGCAAATCCTGTTCCTTTGCTTCTTCCAACTGTCGCATATCCTCTTCAAGGTCATCAGCTGGATCTGCTGGATAGCCTGCCTGTTGTAAAAAGACTGTCATTGGCCACTCAGCGATCCTGGCATACTTGAGGGTGCTATCGCAGTTGGTATTGGTACAACTGCGTCAACATGCTGCCGGCTTCATACTGAGGTACGAAAAACTGAATTCTCAACGACCCGTACTGCTTTCTTGGCGTACCAGAGCATGAATCTATTTGCTGAAGACTATTATAATGCTCGGCAATCCCGTGTATGCGAGGTTTTCATACCGGTATGATTTGTTTTCAAGGCTAGAATAGCTATGTGATAATAGGTCACGGCTAGTGCGGTTTCCCAATTATCTGCACTCCGCCCGTTATAGATTGGTGAGGATATACGCGATTGGTTCTCATACTTTAACTGCAACGAATGTTCATAGCCACGTTGCTGGCAGATCAACGACGAGTCAAGCCTGTTGGCATTAAGATACACTGTACCGG
>JADKHH010000009.1 GCA_016721905.1 Candidatus Opimibacter skivensis
TTTGATACTGTTGGAACATCTGTAGAAACTTTTGAAAATTTTACATCAAGGGAGGGTATGTCAAATGCTATAGTGACCAATATTCTTGAGGACTATCTGGGGAATATTTGGATAGGGACTTATGGCGGCGGTATTAACAAATATGATGGAAACCTATTTACCTATTTTACCAAAAATGAGGGACTTGCCGGCAATGAGGTCTCAAGCATCTTGCAAGATCAGGATGGAAGGATTTGGTTTGGAAGTGATGGGGGAATAAATTTGTTTGATGGTAAATTTATGACCACCCTCCCCAACACAGCAGGGCTATCAAATACGATTATTAAAGCTATATTAAAAGACCACAGAGGCCATTATTGGATAGCCACCAATGGAAATGGTGTATTCAAATACATTCCAAATCTTCTTGAGCAATCTGGCACCATTATCCACTTTAGAGAAGAACAAGGCTTGATAAATGATATCGTTTTAAGTTTGTGTGAAGATCAGTATAGTAATATCTGGATCGGCACTATATCTGGTGTATGCAAGTATGATGGTAAATCCTTCACCTATTATACAGAAAAAGAAGGACTAAGTAATAATTATACGAATTGCATTCTGGAAGACCGACAAGGAAGTATCTGGTTTGGAACATACGGGGGTGGTGTTACAAAATTCCAGCCAAAAACCGCTGACAGACATGGTTCCTTTACCCACTTTAATGAAAAAGGGGGCTTTTCAGACAATATCGTTCGGTGCATGATGGAGGATATTGATGGAAATATTTGGCTTGGTACCGAAACGAGTGGTGTGACTAAATATGTGCAAGGTCGTGATGGCCATCCTGCATCATTTATTCATTTTTCTGAAAAAGAAGGACTTTGCAATAATGCAGTACTCAGCATACTGGAAGACAGTAAAAGAAACCTTTGGTTCGGCACCCGAATGGGACTTAGCATTCTTACCTCAAAAAAACTGGCATCACTTTCCCAGAAAATCAAATCCGGCCTTACAAAAGAGTCGGATATATTTTTTAAGAATTACACTTATGAAAATGGATTCCTGGGTGTAGGGTGTACGATTAACGCCATCTATGAAGACAATGGTGGCATCGTGTGGGTAGGTGGAAATGACAGACTCACTGCTTGTCATCCACTGGTGACAGAAACAACATTTGATAGCATTGCACCCAATATCCAGCTGACGGGCGTCTCCCTTTATAATGAGTCTATTGAATGGAGCAACCTGGAGCAGCATCAGGATAGCGCACTGAAATTGGGTAATGGGGTCACGATTAAAAACTTTGCATTTGACAGTATTTCCAGATGGTATAGTGTGCCACATAACCTGAGCCTTGCATACTCCAATAATTATGTGGCCTTCAACTATGTTGGTATCACCATGAACCAACCAAAAAAAGTTAAATATCAATACATCCTGGAAGGCAATGATGAACAATGGAGCGCTGTGACTCTTCGCACAGAAGCCGTATACGGCAATCTAGCGGCCGGAACCTATACCTTCAAAGTAAAAGCGATGAATGCAGATGGATTCTGGAGTGATGAGCTTACCTATCCCTTTTCCATTCGCCCTCCATGGTGGCTGACCTGGTGGTCTTATTTGCTTTATGCTGTTCTTTTGCTCACATTGGTATATTATGCACAGCGATTTCAAAAAATAAGAATCGTACGTGCAGAGCAGGAAAAATCAAAGCAAAAACAATCCATTCTCAATGAGCGCCTCCGGATCAGCCGTGATCTGCATGATGAAGTGGGTGCTACCCTGAGTGGGATCTCTATGTATAGCCATATCGCTAAAGAGCAAATAAAAGCGCAAAGCAATATTGACCTGCTATCCTCACTCAACATCATGCAGGAATCTTCGGGTGACATGGTTAAAAAATTAAATGACATCATCTGGCTACTCAATCCCGAACAAGCACGTCTGCAACAACTCGTAGAAAAACTTGAAGAATATATCCGGCAGCTTGCGGAATATAAAAATGTAGCCGTATCCGTAGATATCATCGACCATATTTCAGTTATTGAGTTGCAGCTGGAGGTACGCAGAAATATTTATCTCATTTTTAAAGAAGCCATTAACAATTCCTTCAAGTACAGCCAGGCTGGTTCCATATCCTTAACGATCCGCTCAGCAGAACCAAATCTCGAATTCATTTTGCAGGACGATGGTGTCGGATTCGATATTGAAACTGTCAAGAGAGGTAACGGCCTCAACAATATGCATAGCCGTGCAAAAGAAATTGGAGCAACACTTCGCATAGAATCATCTCCCGGTCATGGCTCCAGATTGTCGCTGACGTATAGAGTCCCATCTTAATATATTTCACTTTTCATTTTTCACTCTTCACTTTTCACTTTTCACTTTTCACTTTTCATTTTTCACTTAACGTCAGGGGCTGAACCCCCTTCCTACTGCCACGCCCCTTCAGGGCTTACTCTTATTATGCTTCGCCTTAGCCTCAGCCTTTGCCTTCTATGCATGAGCGTTCACGGCTTGAAAGCCGCGGCAATTCAATTTGCATGGCGTGGGCGCCATGTTTTTTGCTCATGCAATTTTTAATTTCCTCGGTTGGTGAGCGTAGTCGAACCATCATACTTCGCCTTAGCCTCAGCCTTTGCCTTCTATGCATGAGCGTTCACGGCTTGAAAGCCGTGGCAATTCAATTTGCATGGCGTGGGCGCCATGTTTTTGCTCATGCAATTTTTAATTTCTTCGGCTGGTGAGCGTAGTCGAACCATCATACTTCGCCTCAGCCTTAGCCTCAGCCTCTTTTATTTTTCACTTTTCTTTTCACTTTTCACTTTTCACTCTTCACTCTTCACTCTTCACTCTTCACTCTTCACTTAAAGAATACCCCATTGCGGTATTGCCCGCCGCTGTGATCCCCGATAGTTTTGACCAATGCTACTAACTCAAATGGAATTCACTATTGGCTTTAAGAAACTAAAATCTGGATTATGAAAATTATTATCGCTACACTCTGCTTTGTCACCCTTATCTGCAATAATGCAATGCACGCTCAAGCCTGGCAGACTCAGGACCCCAACTTCCCCTACAAAACCACACCCTTTGATGTCATATGCCCAAACACGACAGATGCATGGACCTTTGGCTTTGAATATGACTCCTCGTTTACCTCATTCAGTCAAGTCAATTATACCCTTTCGCGCACAACGGATAGTGGACAGACCTGGGAAAGCATCTCTTTCCCACACACAGAACCCGGTTACTTCTCCAGTCTTTCTGCATTAAACGGGGACGTCGCCTGGATTGCCTATGTCGACTATGCTGAAGGGAACAAAGTATTGAAAACCACGGATGGAGGTCTTAACTGGACACAGCTACCCATATACGTGGGCGGATGGATCAACCTGGCTCATTTCTTTGATGAAAATACAGGTGTTGTGATGGGAGATCCTGATAGTTTAGGATTTGAGATTTATACCACTATTGATGGTGGAGAATCATGGACAAGGGTTGATAACAATACTATTCCTCCATCTATGCCTGATGAATACGCCTATGCTGGATTCTATGAGGTGGTAGGATCAGAAATATGGTTTGAAAGCACCGCAGGAAGGGTGTTTCATTCGCCGGATTACGGAAATACCTGGAACGTGATCAACGGTCCGTTACCGATGCCGTTTTTTTTAATGGCTGTGGACTATGCGAAAACGGTTTATATGGGGTATTCTATGTCTGACAATCCCGATGGCTCTGATCCACTCACCTCCTTATACAGATCATCAGACAATGGTATCTCCTGGGAAGACATAACGCCACTCGACAATGGCTGGTGGATTTTTGACATCGAACCAGTGCCGGGTACGAATACGATCGTCGCTTCAGTCAATGCAGGCTATTCAACTGGTTTGTTTGAAACATGGATCAGTTATAATCGTGGAGACTCCTGGACCTCCATTGACAACAGCGCGCATACGCTTGTTATTGACTTTGCTGATGCGGAAACAGGATTTGCCGGAAAATGGCAAATGCCTGAAGATCTCTCCCCTACTCTCATTTACAATTACATTGGTTCCCCTCTCACAAGTCTGCTGGACCCAAAGCCATTGGCGATAGATCTACTTGTATCTCCCAATCCTACTTCTGATTTTATTAAAATCAGTGTCACTGCAGAAGCCCCTGATCGATATTTGATCCTGATCAATGATATCAGCGGTAAGCTGGTATACCGCACTGAAAAGATGCTGGATGGTGCTTGGACAAAGGAGATAAACATCGCTTCGCTACCAGCTGGAACCTATACGTTATCGATCGCCACGACAACTGGTGTACGTACCGAGTCAGTTGTCAAGCTGTAGTGAAAGACCACCAAACTATGTGCGAACAGTACACCAAACCATTATGTCGGGAAATCCTACAATTCTTAAAACTCCATTATCAAGCATATACATAACTAATTGAAAAGTCTTTCATAACCCTGGAAGAGTGCTGATGCACTTAACTGCCAATTGGAAATGATTTTCGGTTGGCAGTCCTTCTTTTATGAGATAGCTCGATGGGGTGAGAGAGAGGGAAGGTTAGGAGGTTAGGAGATTAGGAGGTTAGGAGATTAGAGGGTTATGAGCCAGTTGTAGGTCACGAAAACTATATTCAATCGGTAGTTTGGTAAATACTCTCATCTGTCGGATGAGGACTGTGTTCAATATATTCTGACTGGAAGATTCAAATCTGGAATGAGGGGCATGGAAAGTGGGAGCTGACGGTAGATAGGGCTAAATATATGTTACAATGCAATAGTTTGTTTTATTTAAAACAGATCGTCATTCATATTAAGATTAAAAATATAGATAAAAAAGTTTGTTTTATTAAGAAGAGTATTTTAATTTGACCCTATCTAAGATATTCGTATCTCTCCTCAAGAAGTTGATCCATATCTTAAAAAAAGATTTTCATTTCTTCCCCATCAAATCACGGTTCCTCCTGGGACTGAAAGGGCGAAGCTAAATACTTACTCTGCATGGCTGACTCTACAACCCCAAACTCTGCAACGCCTACCTGGAGCCCCCGCTCTCGTTCCTTTTGGATTGCTATTTTAAATATGGGCTTATCACTTGTTGCCATTTGGTTATTGATGCATCACTTAAATTACCTCAAGAATAACAGGGTGTTTGCAGATGAAAAGGTGGAGACAGTACAGGATACCTTATGGATAAGCGATACGACTTATACCCTCGTTTTGCGAACCATCATCACAACTTTACCAGCATCGGAAACAGGAACAGCTGGTGATACATCGGAATTACAAACAAAAGGTACGTATAAGGCGAATAAACCAAATAAGTCGGATACCAAAAAGCTATTTCCAACACACGGATCCGGAAAGCGACCTTAACATTCTATGATGTGCTGATAATGATGTTGATCGCAGGTTCATTAGGTGGTGTCCTATGTAATCTGCGGGGTATTTTGGTTATTACCGGGATGAAAATCAACTACCTGAGGAACTGCATATACCTTACCTGACACGTCCATTCACAGCAGCAGTTTGCGGTATCTTCATCTATTTTGTGGCCAGTCTCCTGATCACTTCTATTACCCTGATTCCCTCAGAAAGGGTAGGTTTCCAGGGCTTGATTACCTACATTGCGTTGGCTATCGTGGCGGGATTTGGTGCACAGGAGTTTATGGAACGCCTGAAAGCATTGGCCGTTACCCTTTTGGCGAAAAACAGCAGGATACCATGATGCAACGGCTACGCCAGATTAGCAGGCTTAAAGAGAAAGGGTTATTGATGAAGAGGAATTCCTGAGCTTGAAAAAGCGAATCATTTCTGATAATACTGCAAGTACAGTGCTTGAGAGTTTGCAGCAATTACAAACATTTACACCGCCTCCGAGTGGTGGGCAAGGATAAAAAATGGATTCTGTATAAATTCACTTTAAAATTATTTAGCCAGCCATGATATATAACTATAAAGGTAAATCCTTACTCTTTTTATCTATTGACCTCTTCCCACTTACAGGGTGGTATAATGTGGCTGTCTAAGATCTTAAATCGAAACTACATTGAATCAGGTCAACATATTTAATACTTCATTTTGAAATCATTAATTTCTGACTATGGAATTATTAAAAAAAGGCAGCACCGGCCCAAGAGTGAATGAGCTACAACGAATATTGCATGAACTGGATTTCGATATACCCGTAACAAGTGTTTTTGATACCGCCACGTACAATGCGGTTCGCACATTTCAGGCCGCCCACCTGGATAAACATGGAAAACCGCTCGAAGTAGATGGAAAGGTAGGTGCGATTACCATGTGGGCCTTGCAAAATCCTCGCAGTATAGTCACCAATGCGGAAATAAATTATAAAGTCATGCCGGGGCTAGACCTGGGTGGTCACCCTACCGGCAGACGTGCCTTGCATTTTGCTATTGAAGAGTTGAAAGCAGGAGCTGGTGAAATAGGCGGGAATAATAGAGGCAAATGGGTAAAGAAGTATTTACAACCTACTGGTTTACCCGAAGGCAGCAGTTGGTGTGCGGCTTTTGTGAGTTGGTGTTTCCTGCAGGCTGCTGAAGGCGACAAGTCAAAAATGCCTTTTAAGTACACAGCCGGTGCGAGGAATATTTATAACCAGTTTAGAGACAAAGGCTGGCATTTTCTTTCACCTGATGAAAACTTTACTCCGCAACCGGGTGATATCGTGGCTTGGTGGCGTGTAAGTATGCCATCTGGTTCGGGTCATGTCGGCATTGTCCATCATTTTGAAGATGGATTCATGTATACGATTGAAGGAAATAAGGCCGCCAATGTGACAGGGTTTTCCTATGTGAAGACGAGGTTGGATAAGATATTGGGGTTTGGGAGGGTGAGGTAAGCTCCAAATAATGATGTTCCCAATTAGTAATCAATTTAAATTCTTTCACCACTTCATAATCTTTGTTGCCTCCCTAGCAAGCTTTGTAGCCTTAATATCAATTTGGTTTTAATCCTTCCGCCGTATCAAAAGTAGATTGGTTTGATAGCTTTACCATTTTTCATTAGACTAGTGCGCTAAATAAAACGATAATGGGCTAACCATATGTAATTAGCCTTTGATAGCAATCTTTAAGACTTATACTTCACAATCATAAGCAGCTCCTCTAACTTGACTTTGTCCGTATCTAATATAGAAAGGATAAAAGCAGTATCTAAGTCAATGTTCAAATTAAATCCTCTACACTGCTTTATCTCATTCATTCTTAGAAGATTCGTGGCAGCAACATTTACATTAATAGTGAATGCGACAGGATTATCTTTTATTCTAGCAACGAACATTACACTTGCCGTCTCTGTAGTGTCTTAGGTTTGAACCATGTAAGGAATTCTTGATTTATCAAGAGTTAAGTATTTAATACCATTCTTTTCAAGAGGTGCCATTTGTTGGGCATAACATGATTCATGTTGAGAATTACGTGTAACACAGTTTGACTTAAACCAAGTCTCATTGTATCAAGTTAATTCATTAGTGTTGTATTGGTTGCCGAATTATAAACCCCAAAACAACTTGTCTTACAACTTGTTTTAGAAGAACGATGATAAAGGCAATACTATAGTAATCAAAATACTTAATTGCTAATGTAAATTCTAATCTCCACGGCTAATATCACTAGTATTTTAAAGGACAATTGACCGATACAGTTCAATCTTAATTCATATTCATGTTATCCTTTTGTAATTAGTATTAACTTAATTTTTCTCTCTGTATGAAACCACCATATAAACATTCCTGTTATTATCCACCGCTGAATTCAGAAAACTCAATACTGCATTTATGGTATTATCAACAGTAAGGCTCCAGCCTGTATCAGCATCGCCAAGAAAATCTATATTCTGGCTCGCCACAATCAGTTTGTTCTTTTTCAGATCAATGCTACAGAATGTTGCTGTAAGTGTATCCTCCATGCCAAGCGCTTTTGTCCAGTAAGGGAATTTGTTTTTATCAACAGCAATTGTCAATACTCTTGCAGGTTTACTGGCTACTGACTTGAACGATTGCCATGCACCAGTAAATTCATTCAATACATTGAATAGTTGTAATAAGCCGCCTTCCGGTAGTTTTAATATATCATCCTGCACATAATCAGTTGCTGCTTTTTTTAAATGACCGGCTTCCCTGCAGGTGTATCGTATGTGCATGACAACATCCGAAATGGTATCAAAATCAAACTGCGGAATAGCATTTGGAATCTCTATTTTCCAGCGACTGATAGCGCCTGCCCCCTCAAATGGCAGATAGCGTTCATCACGCAAATTAGTTTCAAAAAGGCCACTGTCATTCTGTGCAGTACTGGTCACCATAGATTGAATGGCGCCATTAAAATCACGGAAACGGCTGTCTTCAGTTCCTGAGCGTTTATAATCATCGCCTACCAATGAAGAGATGCGTATGCTGCTTTGCAGCAATGATAACTTAGCATGAATAGTTGTAAAAGGCCCGGTGATGCAGGGGATAGAAACCGCAATGGTTTTAATGCGCCTGTTGAACTGGCGGACTATCCATATCATACAGCCATTCGGGTAATTCCATTTCACATGAGCCTGTGGCTTTTAGTTTCAACAGCGCCAATGGGCTTAACCTGTGCAAAGAAACATGTTTGGTAAGTTCATACTCCCGTTTATTATTTTCATGATAAGCCAACTCCATCCGTTTCAAATCAAGGTAAAGCGATTCGCCTGCAAGCAATCCTTTACGTGCACTGTCCCAATAACCGAATTTGATCAGGTCCAGCTCATCAAATTCTTTACGCATCAATTCATACTTGAGGGTTTGCTCACTTTTTTTGGCAATATCAAAAGCAAACTGGTAACAAGCGAAAAATGTTTTTGATAGCTCTCCCTGCATCCATGAATACAATTCTTCGTTGGTAAATTTACCCTGTAGGAAAGCCTGTATTTCTTCTGATTGTTCAATTTGCTTTATTTGATTCTGGTACTCCTTCTTTGTAATCTGTTCCCTGATAAGAGATGAAATAATCTGCCGGCCATATTGCATCAATTCTGCAGTTGCCGAGTTGGCCTGTAACACATAATCTTCTGCCCTGCGGTAATAGCCCGCCATTTTAGAAGCCCGCTCTGCACTGGTAAGAAATGCAGCTGCAGCTTTCTGTGCAATCTCTGCTCCGCTGTCTGCAAGCCCTTTAAGCTGCACACCGCCAAAGCCCACTTTAGCACCAACGCCCAGTGGCGTTGCATGTGCATCAAACTGAGGAATCAAGGCCACTATCGGAGATACTAATTTCAACACGGTAGAAAGTGTACTGAAGGTATCATATGTAGGCAGGAAGATATTCAGTTCTGCATTCTCGTTTTTATTCAAAGGCAGGGTCTTCCCGAGTTGTCCTCCAAAAAGACCGGTTACAAGATTCCCTGCAAACTCCATTATTCCGCCTACCGAAGTTTCTTTGCGGTAATCTTCTTTGCCAAGAACCTTAGCATACTGGCTAATAAATTCTGCATAGACTTCATCAAATACTTCTTCAGTCAAATCCTTTCTTGCGAGGTCAATTGTTTTTAGTTTATCAATATCTGAATCGGAAGATCCCAGTATCCTTTTATAATGCCTGTACCGTTCAAAAGCTGTTGCCCTGCTGCGCAATAATGCCTCGGTTGATGCTTCGGATTCTTTCCATTGAAGAAACTTAATGTCCTGCATAAGCTTAAATATATTTAATTCATGATGCTGGCGCAAAAGCGAGAGGCTTTCGCATCCTTTTTTTCTAATGCTGTAAGCAAAGACGCACCAAGTGATTTTAGTTCGCTGCAAATTTCCAGCGCCTTCTGCAGTAACAATGGTCCACGTACTGTTGATAATGGCTGATTGATATTATTGATAATGCTACCGATATCAAGACCCGCAGCTACAGCTTTTACCAGCATACCTGGATCAATTGGTGGATCAAACAATGGCAGTTGGCGCACGATGCCTTCAATATTCATGCAGTGCCTTATTTTAAACAAACGATCCGCAACTGTATCCCAGTAGCTTAGCAGTTTATCATTTTGAGGAATGCAGAAATACAATGACCTGCCGATGCCGAATGCTGCTGCGGTAGCGCCTCCATCTACGTTAATGCCAGAGGTGGGACTTGTATTAAAAGGAAAATCATTTTCAATATCTACAAGAGCATTTCCAAAAGCATCAATGCCAATGTCTTTTAATTGTTTGTATGTTTTTGTGCTGCGTTTTCCTCTTGGTGGAATTTTCTGTGGCTTTGGTCCCAAGATATTTGCGGCAAGTACATAAACCTGGGTGGCTTCATTTAATGTTTCTATGGTGTCCTGCCTGAAAAGATTATCACCCCATGCAATTAAATTATCCAGGTATTTCATCACCACGTTAAGCTGGTAAGCAAGGTAACGGGTACGGGCTATCACATGAGGCTGAAAAGGTTTATCACGCCAGGCCTGTATGCTTTTTTCCATTCTTGCCTTCAAAACATTGTCGTCACCTTTTGCAAGTTCTGTCAGCAATTCCTGTATGAATTCTGTTTTTGTTTCGTTCCTGAACCTGAGGAATCTCCAGAATCGCTGCGGTGAAGGAATGGTTTTTTCGTTGCAGGTAGGATCAAAAATAAAATGAAACCATTTTTGTGCCTGGTCAAAACGCTGGTTCTTGCTTAAATGAACAGCTACTGTTAGTGGCGCATGAAAGAATAGTTCCCAGTTGTAAATCGCATATGGGCCATCATCAGTTTCATCAATGTCTTCTTTTGGAAATGGTGTAAGAGCAAAGCTCCCCGGTATGTACCAATGCGTAAGTTCCTGTGTAAGACTTTCATGATATTTTGCATCGAGCAATGCCGGAAGGCCATCACGATTAAGCGTTTCAATCAACTCATCGGTAAAGGGATGATAGTGCGTGGAAAACTTATACTTAATATTACGCCTGGGTTTTCTTTGTAAAACCCAGCCTTTATATTTTTCTGACACAGTAGCCAGTTGTACTATTGATGTAGTGTGAAAATTAGTTTTTGAAGCCATGATGACAAAGTTAAAAATGTTCAGTTTGAATTTTATCTTGTTGTTATATGCTTACCGGCAGTGCCAAATTCAACGCCATTGAAAATGAAGCTTTCCTCAGTCGCAAGCATTTTTGTATAGTTTTTATTTATATCTACATGATATTGCTCCATTCCCATGGATTGCTTACGAAGTCGCCTTCCTGATCATTTCACCCGGCGGCCAACCCTTAATGGGTTTTTCCACCAACTCTGGAATGCGTACACGAATAGAAACTTCTGCAATTGGGTAATAGCCATCAAACCTCCAGATGGGAATAAACAAATCCTCATCGGGCTTTATGAAAAAATTACTGTGTTCATCTGCATAAGAAATGGGCGCTTCAAACTGGTTTTCTACAGGGTGCCATGTGGGTAAAATGGCAAACCCATCTGTAAGCATATTTTTTTTGGTCAATACATTTTCTGTTACTTCGGTTTTATTTGCTCCTGAAGGCTGCTTTACATTTACCCTGAAAACTTTATCCGGCATTAAGAAATTGGTGTTAAATAAATCAACCGACTGCCCTGAACCAACATAAGGATTGAAAAATGTAATATTGAGGTTGTCTCTTACCTTATTATAAAGCACATTATCATCCTCATATCTTAAATAAGGAGCTGCATTTTTTGACGTAAATGTGAATACGTCATTTGCTTTTGTGTTTGATCCAACACTTGACCCTCTATACCTAAATAGAAAACAACTCGTTCCCTGAATTTCCCCGCAGGATTTTCAACCTTTTCAATCCTGCCATAAACCAATAAAGTATTACTGTCGAATCTGCCCAGGTTATTAATGGTCATTGATCGCTTTAAGTCAGTTGATTTTGGCGATGTCCATTTACCTTTGTAATATTCACCCCAGCACATATTTACCTCAACATTTATTCTTGCATTTGTACCCAGTTGTTCATTACGCATACTTTCCGCAGATTTATTGGTGGCAACCATCGCAGGCTTTTCCAAAGTATTCAGCCAGAAAACGAATAATCTTTTTCGCCATACAATCGGGAAGATATGTTCACCTTCAATGTTAAGGCTTACTTTTTCCCATGCCGTCCAGTAACCATATTCGTACCTGCGATAATAATATTGACGGGTGTTACCATTGGTTCGGCCAAACACGTGCAGGATATCATCATACTGGTTATTAGCTATGTTCTCTTCAAGGAATGTTCCCACCATTTCAAGCTTAGAGATATCATCCAGCTTTTTCAGGTAACTGAGGAAGGCCAGCTCCGCAGATTCATCTGTTACCTCGCCCTGCAGCAATTCACCTTCAAATTCTTTGAAAATAGAAGACTTGCTGTCTCTCAGTTCGGGCTCCAGCCAGTTTTCAGGGAACAGAAATACTTTCCGGTTAGCCTCCCAAACCCTGTATCGTTTCATCCATGCCCAATGTTCTGCTTTGATAGATGCCGGGTCAACAAGTGGTTCCAGATTTATTAAACAACGCTGTATAAATAATTGCAGTGTGGAAAGTGCAAGCCGTATTCTTGAGGTTTTCATACAGGCATCCATTTCTACATCTACTAAAAAATATTCATAAAGCTTGTCTGAATTAATAATTTCAGGAGAAGGCCTACTGTATTGAAGGATATAACTAACTAGCGCATCTCTTAATAAATTGCGAATAGGATCACTCACTGTTTGCATGGTCTCCAGCCAGGATGCTTCAGTAACATTTTCCTTTATCTTGTCTTTAATGCCGGCAACCAAATCATAAGATGGGTCATTGGTAATCCATGTTTCAACCAACGCCGCAGGGTAACCAATTGTGTAAATAAGGTTCATAGCACTCATGACTTTTTGCAACACACTTAGTTTCGAAATATCTGCACGGTTAAATGCAAAATGAGCAAGCACCTGGGAAAGATCCGACTCCTTCCAGAAATTAAAACTTTCCAGCAATAACTGTGCTTGTGCATTTTACTACAGAAGGGTTTTTCAAAACCTGCACCAGGTATTGTCTTCAGGCTCATTCTCTCCTTTAATGGCATTAAAAAATACCAGCAATTCAATTTTTTTCCAAAGCGCTACAAGGTTTGCAGGAGTAATAGAACCATCTGTATCCAAATCATTTAAGAAGTTTTTTGTCTCAGTATTTATTGATGAAAAATAATCCAATTCTTCTGCAGTGAATTTGAATAGATTTTGCAATTGAGCCGCTTTTGATAATCGTATCAGTGATGTTTTTGCAAAATTCACTTTGTCTCTCAAGTAAACGGATGTACCAGGAATTATTGATTTTGTAATGCCTTTTGTTCTCCACAAAAGTTGAGCCTCCTCTCCCACTGGCAGGGACGAAAGGGTTAATGATACTGATTTGATAATACCTGTTTTTAAAGAAACAGGCACTGCATTTTTCACTTCTTTATTTGGGCCAATGGTAATATTATTGACGATGGTTTGCCCATCAACCACCAAAGTAACCACTGTATTTTGCGACGCAGAAACATATAGTAGAAAATCATCACTTACAGGTACATCTATGTAAAATTATAAGTCTGGTTTTGATCAAACAACAACTTTGCTTCCAGTTGGGTAAAATCATACAGGACAGATTTTGAAGCATCAGCAACAGACACTATGTTTTCTTTCCTGTTCGTTAATACTGCAACAGTTTCGGGACTTGATTTTAAAATACCAATCAGCGCCTGCTGCAATCCATTGTTTTGTAAGCTGGCTTTTAATTCCAGTAAAATGAGCTTGACTAATTTTGCGATTGTGCCGAAGGCGTTGTCTCTGGTATTACGCTATCATAAATTGTTTTAAGTTCAGGCTGACTATCGCCAAAGGTAGTCAGCTCATTATTGCTACCGGTTGAAATAAGACCAAGGGCAGTTTTAAAATCAGCAATAAAAGTATCCAGGTCCGGCTGAATGGTTATGATGTCCATATCGCCCAAAACCAAAGAATCTGCAGCATTCTCCAAAACTGTCCTGGCAGAGGCAGATAGAACCCCTGCATAGGTCAACTCTTTTTTAAACGGATCAAAGCCAAGCTTTGCATCAGCAATCAAAACTGGTGCAGGAAGGTTTTCTTCATCCGTAATAAAAAGGCGCCACAAACGTTTTTGTGCCCAATAACAATCCAAAGAATTCATCCGTTGTTGCGGCATCATATACCAGCAGCATTTTACTTTTTGCAAAATTGAAATCTGCATTATCGGGCGCAACACTGTTCTCTTTTTCAATTGAATTAATGGTATCCCTGAGTATCTTAATATTCTTCAGTAGCGATTCTTCCTTTGGTGTTAGCTTGCCATTCAAATCATTATGATGAAGAATATAAGCAAGGTCAACAACTTTTAATGATTGCACCTTTAGTTTTTGTGCAATCATAAAAAGTTTTTGCAGGGATGGTTCATCCGTTTCAAGATCATCTGCAAGTGGATCAATGCCCGTGATTGCAGAAAGTTCAGTTAGTTCAGGGATACTCAATTTTAATAACCGTGCGCACTGCTCCTGTCTTAATGCGAAGCTAATGACCCATCAAGGATCGATAATAAATTGGGGAATTTCTTTTCAGAAAAAGAAAGATGATCAGCCAGTTTTTTGAAATTGGCCAGTCTGTTTAAAAGTGTCACAAAACATGCATCTATATTAGCTTCAGTAATTTGCGATGATGGCACAGGTAGAAGGGTCTTTAATAAACTATCAATTGTTGCAGTACTCCAACCGGTTTTCCTGCGTATCCTCAAGAAACGATGAAATTTATGATATGCAATTGAAGTCAAACTATTTGCAGTATTGTCAGGCAAGCTATACTTGAGCTCTACTTCTGCAAAATTACATTCCGCAGCATCCGGTCCAATATCAGATAGGGTGATCAGCCCCATGATCAATGGTTGATTATCTCTTAACCATGCTTTTACGTCGCCGCCATAATCTGCCGAAACAATTTCAGCAGGAATGAGTGCATCCATTTCACTGTCGCTGATAGTGCCTGCATAAAATTTCTGCAAATCGGCTAAGCTTACTTGTAGCTTTTGAAATAGAGGCACCAATGCATAACCTGGGTTAATGAAATTGGTTCTTAATAGTTCAACAAGTTCCTCATAGCTTATGCCAACGGTTCTGCTAAATGCTTTTCCATTGGCAATGGCAGCATTTAATTGTGCTATGCTATCTCCTGCCGGGCGGCCAAAATACTCCGGTAGATTTTTGAAACTGGTATCTGTCAGCGTTTTATATTCATCTTCATTTAATGCTAATGCTTCTTTCCTGAAAGATGACGCCGTGGAAAATATTGTCAAAGCATTTTCCAAAGAAAGATCCATGCCTGGAACAAGAGCCTGAGTATTTCTAAAGGCTGATGAAAAGGAAGGTTGTAAGGATATACTTTTGTTTTCAACAAATCGTATGCTGTCTTCTCCACAAACTGAGGCTCTGCAAGTAATTCGGCTTGTTTGGTTTCTTCTGCAACATCATGGCCCTTTAGATTGGTAAGGTCACCATTGAGGATATAATGTTCAAGTATTTCATTTACGAGGTCAATGTATGGCAATGCCATATTGGTGTTTTCGCAAGTGAGTTGGATGTGCTGAATATCAGGTCTTCTTCCCAGCAACACATCAATGGGATTGGATTTTGCATGAGGTACGCCGGCAAGATCAATAAACTCAAGCAATTCAACCATGTAAGCTGCGGGACTTAAAACAGATTTGCAATGATCGCATGAACAATAATCCATATTACCAAAAAGCTCCTCAAGTGTTGGGTAGGCAATAGTTTCGTTAACCTTTTTTTCCAGCCTGCCGGTAATGGCATAAATATTCGGCATGGCACGATTGGTAATATAAGTTGTAGCAATGCCCAACGAAGCGCTGTAAACCTCACTGGCCTTAGTATAGGTGAGTTCGGCTTGCTTCATATCAGGAAACCTTTCGCCATGCGCCATGAGAAATTCGTTCTTTGTGTACTTAGCTATTTGATATGCCGAATGATAGCCAGTATCCGCAAGCGCTGCCAACGCTTCTTCTGATGGCGTTAGCTGGTAGAGCCTTTCATAAGTTTTAGCTGTGGCTTTAGCTTCGGGGCTTAGCCTTGCAAATCCATCCCAGGTTTTTACTGGGTTTGTCCCAAGTATATTTTTTGTTTGATTTAATATAAAAAAATTAACAACTTCTTCTTTGGGAATTTGGCTCCCAAGGTTTACTTCATCGCGCTTTATTATCTCTGCAGCCACTGCTGTGGGATAACTCATTTTACCTGGTTAGCAAGGTGCATGGCATATTCATCGGCGCTGATCTCTGCCGGCTTTTTCCTGGCCTATGATTTTTTTTCCATTCACTGGCTTTGTACAGGCCGCTTGCTGCCAGTTCTATGTCATTGTTGATTCTAAAATTCTCGTAAAGTTTTTTATCAGGGTTGCATTGTTAGCAGTAAGAAAACCCAGCCTGCCATCCAATTGTAATTTAGAAACCTGCTCAGTGGAAAAACCTTTTTCTTGCAATGCAGTCCAGAGGGCACCATTATCGCTACCCACTTCTTTGTAGGACTGTATAAAAATATCTTTTTGATCATTGTTTAACCGCAGGCTTTAACATCTCGTTCATGTTCGATACAGAAGCAAATGGTTTACTGCTTAGCGCATATTTGATGGATTGCGTATTTAAGCTTTTCAGTGTTTCCTGTATATGTCCGGTAGCGGGAATAATGTTCTTTCAATCGCTGTTTTTATTGTAGTTTCTGCAACTGTTACCGGCAGAGATTGCAATCCCCTGCAGTTCCCGGAACGCCTGACCTCAGGAGTGCGTAAATATGTGAGGGGGTTATTTTTATGATTCACCCAATTGATGCGATGCCACCAGCATTGCGGTAATTCTACCATCCCAGCCTGTCTTATTTGAAAGGTATGTGATGTGATGGGTTTTCTCATCCTCCTTTAAATCGTTCAATTTTAATTGGCCTAGGTGTGGCTGCACTTCACTCAGCAATGATTCGAATTCAGAAGGCGAAGAGACCTTCTGCGCTGATACCACCACATCCAATGTTTCATTCCGGGTTGCATTATATTTAACCTCCGAATTTGTGAAGTTTCTCTCCTCCCCCTTTCTGTAAGCCCGCACTTCAATATCGGGATCGCCCTGCCCCAAAGTAATTTTAAACCTGATACTATATTGACCACTTCTGTTGGTGATAGCAACTCCAGCAGCAATATCTCTATCCAGTGTTATGATAAATACTTCGACATTGAAATCTCTTAGAGGCGTTCCGTTATTATTACATACTGTTCCACTAACCGTATACATATTCTCTTTTGCATCGTTAGTGGCATCAAACGCATTCAATTCCTTTAGCAATATATTTAATCTCTTAGCAGTAGCTTCATCCACTACACCGTTGAGACTATCCCTAAGTTGCTGCTGTATTTGAAAAATATGCACCAGTGCCTTGGTAGCTTCTCCATAAACTGAATCCATGGACTCCGTTTGCAAAATGCTGGTTAACTTTTCTAATTCTTCAGAAACTGGTCTATTTGGAGTATCTACGGCTTTAATTACGTCTTTTTGTAAAAGCAACAACAGTCCAGCCTGTAAATTGGCGACTTCTTTTCCCTTCGACTGAGGAAGTATAGGTGAGGTAATCGGTTGCATAGTTTCTAAATTTTAGAGTGTTGGGAGTTTATTATTAAAACCATTTCAAGGATGTTTCTCATTATTTACAGGTTTTCATGTTATTTGTCTTGGTTGTTGAATAAAGTTTTCAACATTTCATTAACAAGAGTTTGTTTTGATACCAATGCCGAGTATCTGCCATCCTCGGTTATTGCCATAAAATTCGCATCACTTCCAAGGCAAACATTGGTTTGTTTTTCATTTGCCCATGTCATATCAATGGCTTGTTTGATAAGAACAGGTTTAAATATCTCATTCAGACGGATAATACTAATATGCTTTGATCCTCCAGGCTGCTGTTCTATTTCGCTACCAAGTTCATTTTGTAAGTATTGTTCAGCCAGCAATTCATTAGGTAAGCCGGTTTGGGTTGAGAAAGCCATCCACGAATGATTTGAGGCGAGACCACTCTTGCATCCAAAGTGGAGGTACAGGTATTTGATAATAGGTATTTGGCGGAATCTTCTCCAATGGCCCATATAGCATCCATTGCATTGCCGCAGCCCTTGCAGAATAGAAGGATCTCAAATACTGTTGATCCTCTTTTAATAACTGCTGTAAAAGATCTTCGGGCTCTGCCCATCCCTGAAAAACCCGTTGCTTCCCTGCTTCATTAGCCACGAAAACTATTTTATCCGGCTTTTTTAGGCGCTCAGCACCTGAAACTAATACCAACAACCTTGTTTCCCACCATGCATGCCCATCTTCAAGGTCAACTACAACGATACTAGTTGCAGTTGCTTGCTTCAATAATTCAAGTATGTTGCTGGTATCGCTATCGGTAACAGGAATACCCGGCACGCCGATATTAGCGGGAATTGTGAATCCCGAAAGTCCTGACTGTTGTACTTTTCCAAAATCAATCTTAAAATCTTTGTAGCCAATACTTCCTCCCCTATCAATAATCACGTCAAGAACAGCAAGCAATACCGGCAATAAACTCAGCAACAAAATGCCAAGGAGAATGGTATTGGTAGATGAATCAGGCGGCCATCCGATGGTTGAACGGAGAATGGATACTATAATTATCAAAACAATTAATAGTATTAGCGAGAAGATGATACTTATCTTGGATTTGTAAGGCCAAAATTTATGGTCTGATTTTTTCATATTAAGTGATTTAATTCATCGAATGTTTCCAATACCCCTTCCACAGGTAATGCTTCCCTTTTCCCCTCTTCCTCACCTGGCCAGTTGGGTATTGTTGCAATCAAAATGCATAGATTCTCAGTGTCAGTATTTCTGAACTGAAAACTGTTACCAAGAGGTATGTTGATTGAATCACCTTGCTTAACCTTGATTGGCTCGCCATCATTGACTTCCTTTTGCCACATCTCGCCTTCACCTGAAAGGAAATACCAGATTTCTTCAAATGTTTTATGCTTCACCGCCATGGATATTTTACCGACAGGTAAGGTACAGTGGCAAAATCCGCCGGAATTTATTTTTGCCAATAACCTTATTTCAGAACCATCTGGTGCGGAAGTAATCGTACTCTTTTCACCTTTATAATTTCAAATAGTGTATTCATAACATAACTTTGAAGTGCCTAATTCGCTTCGTAATTTTTTATTTCAAATCGTGGAGTACAGATGCACAGAAAAACCAAATCACCGGAACCGATGTTGGTTATTCTCTGGTATGTGTCTTTGGGAATTATCACCATATCGCCTTGTTGAACATTGCCAATCACTTTTCCGCCCACTTCCATTTTGCCCGTTCCTGAAAGGATGTAATATTTTTCATCAGTATCTTTAAGCCGGTGCAAAACTGTAGCTACATTCGGTTTGACCTTGGCTTGTGAAACTGAAACAGTTGGGAACTCGTCCGAATTGACTATCTCTGTAATATAACAGTCCTCTTCAAAATATTGCTCTGTAAGATTTTGCGCTTTGATAATGGTGTCCATATCGTTAATATTTTATAGTATATCCTAATGAAATAATGCTGATGAGTATGGATGGAATTAAATAGATTAAATTACTAACAAACATCTCATTCCTGAATGCGGGCGTTTGGTATGTTGTATTATCCGCATCGCCCGAAATACTTAATAACAATGTTAGCTTAGTTTGGACATTAGGTCTGCTTTGTTGATGTCATGTAAGCACCAATTGAATAATTTCATTCACGGCAGTAATCACCCTGAATTTCCTTCTTGCATAATTGCGGTCAATAAGGAAAGCACCAAATGCAAGCACTATTGAGAAAGAGGAAAGCAAAAGGATATATGGTTTAATAAATTGTATATCAAGACTATTTTCCAATGCCGCCTTTATAACAAAACCCCAACCTGCAAAAACGAGGGTTAAGTAACCGCTTCGAACCATCCACATCATTTTATCGTATGCATGTATTGCAGTATTTTTTCCTCCAATTTCGGTGGAAACGAATTTTTCTAAAAAAGTCTCATTGTTCATGAATCTATTTAAATTTTGTCATTCTGATTTATTATTAATTCTTGTGATATTTCTTGATATCCTTGCACCGGGTGGTTCACCTCTACCAACAAAAGAATAAGTGCCAACAACGCAATCGGCAACAGTATGATGATAAAATCCAATCATACCAATAAAATACTCATTTAATTTAAACTCCACATCTGTTTGATTTGTTGGTTAATTAATTATAATTTTCAAGTAATTTCTTCTAATTTGCCAGATATTATTTTGCAGCAAAATAATTCCCTAGTAATTCTACTGAGATGATCAAAAATTATAGGAGCCGATTTATAAGAGCGCCTTCGATGATGATCTGTGTTATTATTTCTATAAATTATATTCTTGATATTTTATTTCGGAGCATTAAAATCTAAAACCCACACTCCTTTCACTCTTCCTGTACTTGCGGCAGTTTCAATATAAGAGGGAAGCTCTCCGCCTGCTGCTTTGAAAGCGTCTATACTTAAGTAGCCAGCAGAATTCTCACGAAATGTATAACCTCTTGCAGTTGCTTCTTCCACGACAAATGATTTTACAGCGGCATCTTCTGTAATGATCCTTAGTCTTCCACCAGGAGCCACACGTTCAAAGCGAGCCTGAATTTCTTCAAGTCCTGGCAATGTTCTTCCCTTAGGCTGTGGAAAATTCTCTTCTACATATTCAAATTGTTGTCCTTTCTCGATATCTTGAACTCTTGAATTTTTAAACTTTCCACCTTGTTGTTCAAATGCCTCCCGCAGCAACAGTTTTTTCTTGGATTAGCTACGGTTACATCATAGCCTTCGGATGCTAGTTTCCCTGCACGGGAAAATTCACTTGACCTTTCTGCACCAATCAAAAGTGCACTAGGTTTAGGAGTAGCTTCAATAGTTGTTTGAGGTGCCCCTCCAACTTTTCCTCTGCCTGTCCAACCACTACCTGATGCTTTTGATGAGACTACCCCTATTCCTGTTCCGACCACTTGCGAGACGGCTCCTTGCACTAAAAAGTGACGAGCCTCTTCAGGCGACATTCCTTTCTCAAATACTTGTGCAACATTATCAACTAATACGGTGCCACCTCCAGTGGGTATAGCAGTAGCGAGAACTAATCCTGCACGTAGACCCTCCGTCGTAGAACCATCAGAGGCTGCAATTCGTTTTCCGGTTCCACTTAGAAATTGAACATCTAAATCCGATGGATCATCTGTAATAGCATTAGTAACCATTGCGGCACTCATTTGGCCAAAGTCCATAACTACTAGGGCTGGTTCCGCTATGCCTTTTGCTACCCTTTAGTTCCTTCCCAAACGTCACCAAAAAATTCTCCCCAACTATATTTGCCGGTTTTATCATTGAATCGTATGGGGCTATTTTTGACATATATATATTCATTTGAACCTTCTATGAGTTTCTCAGGGTCCGGGCTTAACCACCTCCCTATCCAAGGCAAATAAAACCTTGCACTATGATACTCCAACCCCGTTTCTTCATCCCGCTCCATTCCTGTATAACGGTAGCGTTTGGCCGCAGATTTTATGTCTTTGTTTTTGGCATGATATGCAGTAGTGCCAAAAGGATGGTATTCTTCATAGGAAATTACTTTGGCATCAGTTGTTCCATCTAACTCCAATGCAGCAGAGCCGAGATGGTTGTGCAACTGATATCGCACTAATTGTTTTACGGTGCCATCATTTATATTGTTTCTGGTTTCAACCATCACAAAGCGATGCGCCTGATCCATGAGGCTCAGGCTCACTCTATCTAAACCTGCATGAGTGCCAGTGTGTTTTTTATACAACTCGTAACCGGCTACATAAATTCGTTCATCCTTTTTGGAAGGAGTGTCTCCTACATTTGCCTGATTCTCCGAAATCTTCCTAATTCGCTGCCCACTTCCATCATATTGGTAGTAAGTAATTACCGGGATATTATCATCAGCACAGTGCTGTCGGGCAGTCAGCACAACCTCTTCTTTAAAATTCCAGCTTATCTTTTCCAAATGAGGTAGTTCTTCCATAAACCCATGCTTCGCATGGTGGTTGTATTTTGTATAATTAACAGGGCTGCCATTATCTCCAATAAATGTTCGCTTCAACCGGTTATTTGTAATTTCATATTCATAACCTCTGGTCCAATTACCACCTGCAGCCAGGTGTTTCATCTCCATGATGTTTCCTACAGCATCATATTGATAGCGTTGGGTATAATTTCGGATAGCCATAGGGTCGCCCGATTTCAAGCTTTGCATAAAGGCCTTGTCATTCCAGTTGTCGCAAGTTCCAAAACTTAATGCCGCATTGTTTTCCCTTCCGGTTGCCTCCACTAAGCGATACAGGGCATCGTACGTATAAGTGCAAAGGGAGGATACAGAACTATTCAAAAAAACAATCGGAGCAATCTTATCTTCTATTTGGGTAATATTTCCAACTGAGTCGTAGGTATAATGCCAATCCTGAAGTAAGTCGCCATTGTTCCGTTTGCTTTCTAATCTTTTTAGTCGGAATGTTTCTTTATCGTAATAAAATTTAATGTTTACATCATTACCATATACAATTTTATGGCGTTGCCCTTTTTCATTGTAGTCAATGTCTTTGATGTAAACAGAAGGATTGGCTGCTCCAGGATGCAACACACTTTCTCCGTCTAATAGACCTGCTTCGTTATAAGAAGGTGTAATAATGCTTCAGTCTGGTGCTGTTTGCTGGGTGATTCTTCCCAAAGCATCCGTTTGGGTGGCAAAAGTAAATCCTGTTCCGGGTTCCAAATCATTTACCAGATTGCTATCTATCCAGTTGGCTACCTCTTTATATTTTTGAATAGTTTTCTGGTTGTTGTTAAAGGTTGCCCTTTAAAATCATAGTTTGGAGTATCAACAATACCTGCGGTATCGTAATGCTGTATTACCTGCCCTAATATATTCCTCGTTTGTAGTGCAGCTTCATTAAATCGGTTGGCATCGGTCCTGATTCCGGTTAAAAGACTTTCCCCATACATCACCCTATCAAAAATATTGTCAAGTGGGGCAGGGCCATCACCTCCTAAGACTTTACTATGCGTAGGGCGTTGGGCAATATCATACAAGTATTGAAACTCATGTTTTCTTTCATCCCAGGTACGAAGCGGTTTACTAAGGATATTGTTGAGCAACCAACGCTGCCCGGCATCCTTGCTGCTTTGATATACCAAATTGCCAAGCATATCGTATTTGTATTGCATCACTGGATTGCCTTTATTATTATTCTCTGGCAATTCCCTTGCATCGGTTACTTTTAAAAGGTTGCCTTCCGCATCTAATTCAATTTTCGTTTTAAATAAAATATCAACATTCAATGAATCTTTACCATTGTTTTCAACTTGCAATACCGGCCGGCCCAGCGTATCGAAATGCAGTTGGGAAGCTGTATTATAATGAGCGGCAGCTTTTACGGCAGCTTCTCTTTCAGGGTCATTTGCCGGTAATCCGATTCGCTTTGTGTACCAATCACTGTCTTTCACCGTATCGTTAGCGTCATAGATCATTTGCCTCCACGAATCAAACTCCACTTTCGAAAAAGTATCATCGGGCATCTTGGTTTTTATCAATCGTCCTACCGCATCATAAAACATAACGGGTGTTACCCCTGCTTCCACCAGTTCTTTATAATCTTCGAAATGCCAGCAAACCGAAAAGTAAGGTTCATATTGCTTTACTACATTGCCTTTGTTGCTCTTGATGGTTCTACCATTTCCAATCCAACGGAGTTGTTTGGGTACTGCAGTAGCAGTATTTATTTCGTTTATAGTTATGGTACTGCCTGGATTTACAACTAATTCTTTGGCAAGACCCGGTTCAGCCTGCACTTTTTTCATCACCACTTCCCCAATGCCATTGGAATATTCGAATGCAATTTGAACTTTACTTTCAACAGGATTTGGAATTCCATTGGGCATTCGGAAATGCGTTTCTCTTGTAATAGAAGCAATGACAGCAGGAGGTAGGGGTTTAACTTTTTCGGGTTCTCCATTTTCAACATGTTGTTTATTCGCTTCTTCAATTTTATTATACTCATCAAGCTCATATACAAATCGCGCAGTGGCATGATTCAATAATTGCTTGCCAATATTGGTCAGTTGGACTGAATCGGGAGCAGAGAAATAATTTGTAACCAATGTTAATTCTGCCGCATCAGTTATTTCGGTTATGCCGGTATGTTCATCGGCTTCATTGCCTTTGCCCATTACCGCCACCGCTTTTATTAAACCTAATTCATCACTAATTGCTTCCGACAGATTTCCATTAATGTCTTTCATCCGTTTAGGTGAAAGCGTACGGAAATTAAAAAGATCAACCGAACTTCTGTTTCCTAAAACATCTTCTGTTTCTTTAATAAACAGAAAATAGTTGCTATAGTATTTTACTTTGGTGATGGCGCCGTAAGGATCGGTATAGGAAATGGGAGCATAAAACCTATCCTGTGCATCAGACTGATTTTCTGCAATAGCTTTAAATTGTGTTGTACCGGATCGAACCCACCAATTGCTATCGCCTTCGCTGTTGGTGAACTTGCCTTCCGTTAATAATGCAGCATTGACTTTTGCTCCAAAAATATAAGTAACCAATTCAGGTGTATAAGCCAATTGATAACTTTCAAAAGGAAGCGCCAGAGATTCTAAATTATGCAAGGGCAAAGCTCCAGTTAAAAGGTTACGGTAATATGTTGAACGAATATGTTCGATCAATCTTTTCTGTGCTTTACTGCCCACTAAAGCCTTGTTTAATTCATGATAAAAAGCTGTGTCTGATTTTGCATCAGAAAGTATGTCTGTAAAGTCAGTTGTTGAATAATATGTATCAGCTTTAGCTACACCTTTCAGTTGGTATGTTTTTATTTCGGAAGGCAATCGCAAGCGATGTATATCATCATCAATAACATCATTGGTAAATTGATTTTTAGTAAATATAATAATCGTTTTCCTTTGCTCTTCTTTTGTTTCTTCCGGCAGTAAACTTACCTGCAGAATCTTTGCTTCAATCCTTGGGTAAACCACTGATGCAGATTCTAATACATTACCATATTCATCCAACTTAATATTCAGGCTATGCGTTATTCGGGGATCTTCAGAATTTCTTTCGTAGCTATACGCAATGGCTTCACTTTCTTTTACTACAAAAATAGCATGTTTGTTATTTCCTTTGGGCTGCAGTAATTCAATTAAACAATTATGCGTAGCTACTGAAATAGGCGTAAGTTCTTTTTGTATAGCAGCCGGTGTGTTGCCATACTTTATAGCATCCTGTGCAAACGTCTCCGAGCGTAACGCCATTCCTTTGCATGCCCTTAGTGCTTCCTGCCATTCTTGAGTTGAAAGATGATCAATAACGGAAGGGTTAATTCCGGGTGCTGCTACCAATCGGGCATCAGGCAGTGCTACTTCATGATGCGTTGCGATGAATCCCTGCCGCTGCATTTCCTCATACCAATAATCTTTTGCAAATTGATTGAGAATTTTATCCCTCTGCAAAAATGCTCCTGTGTGATGCCAAGATTTTGAAACTACCGGTTCCTGGTGTAAAGTGGCATCAGTAATATTTGTTGCCCCGCTTTTTATCCAATGTTCAAAGGTTTCGGCATCTGTTCGCTCCACCATGCCAAAACCGCGAAATTCCCTTTCGGGATGATCATAGTAACCATGATGGTATTTATATTTACTAACAAATTTGTAGCCTGATATTTTGTCCTCCGTTGTGGTTTTGGAAACACAGTGCACGGGGAAATGCAACTTGGTTACCCAGGGTTTGTCAGCCAGCTTATCTTCAATATAAAATTTGGTTGATGGAGTGTATTCCAGTGAAACTTCCTTGCCCATATTGTTTTTATAAGAAACCATGACATGCGGTTTCTTGCTGTTCATCAGGTCAATATATTTTAAGGGAGCATTTGCATCTTTAGATAAAGGGCTTGACCAAACAATACAGGCAACACCATTTCCTAATAAATCGATTACCGTTATTTTAGATTGAGAATGAATTTCAGGGAATGGGTCTATTTCAAAAGGCGTGGAGCTGAAACGATTGCCACTTAGGTTTTTCCAGCAGGTAAATTTCTTTTTACCTAAATAAATAATGTCCGATGTACCAGAACCATCAATATCAGCCAATCGTAAATAGGCAGCATTAAAGGAATCAGGATGATCAAACACAGGCCCATTGTCCAGTGCGACTTTCGCACCGAATTTACCATAACCCAAATTGGGCCAATAGCATACTTCTCCATTGCGGATTCGTAAAATATCTGTCATGCCATCCCCGGACATATCCGCCAGATAGATGGTTTGTTTTACATCGGCAAAAACAATGTGCGGCCCTGCTTCTTCATCGAAGGGTTTTGAGGTCTTTTGGGCAGGTGCAAAACCTTCCCGGCCTTCAGAGGCATACCATGTAAAAACATTCTCCTCTGAAATAACCACCTCCGGTTTGCCATCTCCATTCAGATCGAGCATTCGGGTATTGGAATCACCAAAATCAAGATTGGGCAGAGCTTTAAATGAACGTAGTCCAAGCCATTCATTGGAATCATCCAATTCAAAATAGCCTCGCGGTTCTGCTTCAAAACTTACCAATTGTTTGCCGCCATCAGCATCCAAATCAACAAGTTGCAACTGCCCTCCCAATCCTGCACATGAAGGCTTGGGAGTGACCAACTTAGCTTGTTCGAATAGGAGTTCAGAATTTTCTTCATCACTCCAAACTCCCCGGTTGTGTTTGTAATACCAACCATTGGCTTGTTCTGAGAGGATACCAGAGAGTCCTTCATTATAAAGATCTACAAATTGGTAAGGAGCTTGTTCTATTCCTCCCGGTGCATGTACCAATGCATCTTGGGAAACCGCTTTTATCTCACTGGTCCATTCATGCGGCTGGTATTCAAACTCCATTGGTGGAAGTTTTTTATGGGAGTAAGTTCCAGCCGGCATTTTAATGTAGCCATAAGAGGTAATCCTTTTTAGAAATGTAAAATCTTGCTCAGTCGAGGTGTCATACTCAAAATTGACCGATTTAATCAGTGTTTTCTTGTCAGACTTATCCGGTCTTTGAGCTAACTCCTCAAATACATGAAACAATAAAACACGTCTGCACAATCGAGTAGTCCTGATTTCAAACCCGGCTTTGTAATCGGAAAAAGCGTCGGGCCTAAAGTCCCAAGGGTTTAACTTATCAAATGGTTCAATATTTAAATCGGTTGTCCCGTAATCAAAATATGTATGAAACATAAAATCTGTTTCATCAGGAAACACATCACCAAATTGTCGGTATGGCGTCTTATTTCCATAAAGGATTTTTTCGGGATAAAGATTGGCATAAGTGATTTTACCGCTTTCAAGCCGATTGCGGTTGTGCAATAATGTGCTGTCAAAGCCAATTTCGTCTTCCTTTTTATAAATGTATTTAGAGCAATTTCCCTTATCATCGAAAACAAATTCCGGAAGCCACTCAAATATCTTTAATCCCTTTTTATCTCCTGGGTCGACAATTACTGAATTATTGTTCCATCCAAAAGCGTTGTAACATTTTCCTTTGTAATTACACGCCATTTTACTATTCCTGTTGATTTTTCTGTCCATCGTTCAATACGGGCAAATAATCCTTCTATGCGGGGTTTGTAATTTCTGATGTTGAACAATCCATCTGTTGAATTTCTCTCGTTAATGATGTATTCACCATCACTATCTAATTGAAAACTCCCGTCAGGATTCTTATTAAACTCAGGAACTAAGTCTTCCGCTTCAGAAAATAAGAATGTGTCAGAATCAATTGAATCGAGATATTGAGGCAGCCCTTTGTCTGTTTTACGTTTAATTGATCCTAAATTTAAACTCCAACCCAAACCAAAAATTCCATTACCAGCTCCTGAACTATAAGACAGGCTTAATGAAGGCGATGCTCCTCTTGAAGGTGAAAAAGGAAGCGGTATTGAAAATGAAGATGTACCATTCACTGCATTGACTGAAAATTTCTCATCGATGCCTTTAATTGCCCCACCACCTTTAGGCAAAGAAATGGAAGGAACCTCAATCGCATTGGATTTGGTTTTTCCTCCATCTGTTTTCAGAAATTGCGATGATGAACTGTTTTGTGATTGGTCTTTCACTTCCAATAGTCTTTTGAAAAAAAATAAGAATACAACTACTGCCAGGTGACAGTACCCCACAAAATCAAATTACCCCGCAATAAATGTTATGCAATGAAAAGCCGAAACCATAAAAGGCCTATAAACCGAATAGAGTCAATCCGGAAAAATGAGTAGGGTTGGCGCTATAAAAATAAAGAAGTGTAAAAAAGGTCAATTTTGGTCTTGGTAAAAAATTAACCTAATATAAAATACATATGGTTATCAGTCAAATATATTTTTTTTATACATGTTATATATTCTTAATCAACCCAAGAGGAATGCATATTTGAGAAGAATTGAAATGAAACGAAAAAGGTCTAATGTTAAGGCGTCTTAACACACTTTAGTTACGACTCTTTAATCAGACACAAGCATATTTGAAAGGCTGAATACCAGCCTCATTTCCTGGTGATTTCCTTAGCCTCAGCATTCGCCTTAGCCTTCTGAACAGCCTTCCGTTGTCGCCGAAGCCATTTCGTGCTGGCAATTACTGCCAAACCAAAAGCACTTTGTACAGGCAATCATGATACCTGACACGTATTATGCCTAGATTGAGCTACCAATAGCTCCATATGTCTATCTGTAGAATCCACTTTCCGACATGCTTTGTATGTCTTTTTACATTATTCAATTCTTCATCCGCCACCTGCCAGTCCCTTTCGCTTAGTGTAGCTGGCGATGGTCTTGCAGGTTTCCATGTGGATATTTACAATGGCCCCCAAAAAGTGTTGGCCAACACCGAAGAATTCTCCATACAGCTCTTTAACCTGGACTTAAGCACCGAAGCCATTATAGAATGGACGGGGGAAACCTGGACAGGAAACGAAAAGCGCATCACGTTGAAACGAGATTCGTATGTAAAGGAGTTTGACTCCAACCTTTCGGTCAGTGTCACCTACGAGGTCATCAATGATCATGTCATCAGGAAAACGGTGGAGTTGTTTCAACCCTCCATGCCGGGCCTGTATTATATTCTAAAAGAAACCAACAAACCTGCGGTACAACCACAACGATATGTCACCTTTGAACATGATAGCTTCCCAGGTGGCTTTGTTCATGAAATTTATCCTGCGGCAGGCTTTGTTACGCCGGATAATGATGTCGTTGGTTTTTTAACAGACGCCGGGTACAAAAATCAATATACCCGAAATACACGTCGTCGGTTTAGCGGACGAGGAGGTGGTTTTGTAGGCTTGCGCCGCCTACCGGATGTTAACTTGTTTTCGGTAGCTACTGGCTCAGAACAATCTCTTCATAATCAATACATCAGACAGACCTTTGGTGAAATGTATAATCTTGATGACGGCGGTGAAGACATCCTTCCAATGCCTGAACAATATACCGTTGAAGGAAAAGCAGTCGTATATAGATGGGATGGAATTTCGATCACCAGCGCAGCTGATCACCGGGCAGGGATTGAATTCATTGCACCATTGAAGGATCAAAACCTCTATACGATTTCGTTTTGGCGCCAGGGGAACACCCCTGTGACTTTAAAATTATTCAGGGTTAAAAACGGTGTTAAGACCATAGAACTGGAGCATGGAGTAAAATACATTGATCAATTTCCAGGCGCTGAAAACGAATGGGCTTTTTTTGAAGGCAGTATCCTGGTGCCGTATATTGAAAATGACAGTGTCTCGGTCTTTATCGGCACACCCGCCGGCAAGGTGGGAAAAGTGGAGATCATGATGCTTGAGATCGCAAAGCACCAACCAGCCATAGAGCCCTATAACATCTTACCCATGGGCGAAAAGGTCGAAAAAACAACCTATGTTTTCGTCGAGCCCTGGACTACGCATCAGCAATTTATGATCTCGGCTCAATCTCGACTTGCTGAAGGGAAGGAATTTAAAGGATCGTTGCTTGAAAAAATGTTATACGCCAATTTCAATATGTTGACCTGGATCACGGACACAAAAGATTTTGCACCCTTCAATGTGCCTAATATGAATTACGCACCGGATATGTACAACCGGGATTGTTTTTTTGCGGCCGTATCTACCTACAACAAAGAGCTCAACCTTTCACTATGGGAGCAATGGGGAAAGACACAAACACCCAAAGGAGGGATCGGCACGATCATTACACCACTCATGGGATCAGTCGAAGCAAAAGACAATGAGGCCACCATCGAATGGCTGATATGGGCTATGCTCAACAAACGTCGTTTTGGTATCACGCTGCCACAAGACAAAATAGAAAAGGCTGTGGCCTATGTACTCAATGAATTTGATGAAGACGGGGACGGAAAATGCAAATCTCACTTTTCCTTAAGCCAGGTGGACATCGTTGATTTTAATCCTAAGACAGATCGCCTGGGTGTGAACCAGGGGATGTTGGCTATCGCATTGAGGACGATAAAGGAACTGGGTTTTGATATTGCTGAATCCTATATTCAAAAAGCAGAAGAAGAGTACCGGAATTTTTATGATGCGGAAAAAAAGCATTTGCTGTTTGATCGAAACTATCCTGATATCATCACCCTGACTGACCTGGAGCCGGAATTCTTTTCATTATGGTTGTTTGACAAGCCCATACTCACAGATAAAATGGTACAAAATCATCTCGACCAAATACCACTGCTCAATAAAGTACCCAATGCGCCTCATCCTGAATATGGGACGACTGCCCCTATCTGTGTGCGGCTCATCAAGGATGCTCCCGGGTTCGCTTATCTCAGTGGAGATTATCAGCCATTTGAAAAATTTGGTGCAGAGAATTACAGCAACGGCAAAGTGATGGCTATTATTACAATGGAGGTAGTTGGTTCAGGGCTGAGTATTGCGCCTATGTAGTTGGGTTGAAACACGGATGGACTAAAGCCAATACCATGATGGAAAACAGGGTATGGGCAGAGATTTACCTTAATCCTGAATGGCCTTTCAGCAAAGAATTTATCCCTACAAAATGGACGTCAACAGATACCTGGTGGGTCTCCACTCGTGGTTTGTGCTGGAATGTCTTCATCCTCATGGCAAATGAAGTAGCCGGATTGCGCACGCCGGATATGGATCCGGATTATAAATAATTGAAATCGCTGTCTTAATAAAAAGTATACCCATGTAGGGGTTCAAAATATTGAACCCCTACATGGTATACTTTTTATGTCCCAACCACTTTTCATACTTCGCCTCCGCCTCCGCCTTTTCTACCACTTCACCTTTCTTGTCAGATACATAATCAACGCAATGATGACAAACAATGCGATACTTCCGGCAAGGAGGGCGTAGTCTTCAAGTTGGAGGATGATGTAAATAAAGCCAAACAAGACGACCAACAAACCTCCGGCCACCATGGCATATTTCTTCTCCGAAAAAATACTCCTGCTATAAAGCGTAATCAAAAGAATAGTCGCAACGGAAGCAACACCATAGGCCGGATCAAAGCCTATATGCTCCGATAAGGACAACAAGAGTATAAAGAAGATCACGAGCGCAGCGCCTACCAATCCATACTGCAACGGATGAACTTTCTGTTTCTTCAGTACTTCACAGAAAAAGTAGACGGCAAAAGTGAGCGTGATCAATAAGAAGGCATACTTCACAGTGCGCTCATTTTTAGTATAATGATCCACCGTGTTTAACAACTCCACTCCAAATACAGGTTTGGTGTTAGCCGCGCTTTCATAGCTATCTGCGTACCTGACAGGATTGACATTTTGAAAAGCCTGTGGATTGCTCTCCGTCCACTGTTGAGAAATCTGCCTGTTGATATCCAGGATGGTCCACTCGGCCTCGAATCCAATAATATTCACCTGAGAACTCCTCTTCAATCCCGGGACTCTAAAATCTATGGGGCCCTTAATGGCTTTAAGCCAAATGAACTTTACAGGATTTTTTAATTTAATATTTATTCTTAAAAAGGAATTTTCATTATATTTCCAATACTATTCCCCGGATAAACCAATCCCGGTTTCCATAGAATAGTCACCACTACCGATTAAGACCCCAGGTAGACTAGGGGAGTAAATGGTTTTGCTTCCATACGCCTACCTTGTAGGAACCGTATGGAAGATAATAAGCAGTCACCCGATCTCCTCATCAGATCCCTTGTGGACGGTGACATGAACGTGCTTGACCAGATCTATGACACCTACAGGGATGATTTCCTCCGATGGGCAAATCAAAATTTCCGGCAGCCCTCCGTGAGTCTCCTTGATGCCTGGCATGATACGATGATCATGTTTTATGAGCAAGTGAGGGACAGGCTCCTACCATAAGTATCGACCAAATTCTAATAGAATATCAAATCCTCATAGGTTTAGCTTTCCCTGCTTTTCTTGGTAAGCTTTCGCCAGGACCATATCTATTATCAACTTATACACTATTAAGGGTTAGAAATAATCTTTATTTTTAAACTAGCCGAAATGAAAACAACCTATGCTCATATCGAAACTAATATGTCCATGATCTGATTTGTATTAAATAATTTTTACTTGTTAAATGGTATTTGTCATGAAGCAATTTCTCCTGATAGTACTTCTATCCGATTTTTCGACACTATTGCTTTCACAGACTATTCAACCCTCCGTTGTAAACACCACAGCAGGTTCCTTCGGGGACACAGAGATGCTCATCGAATGGTCCCTCGGCGAGATGAGCATAGCTACCATCGGCAACTCTAGTCACCTTGTCACGCAGGGTTTCCTACAACCAAATCTGGAAAAGCAAGTGGGGACAGAAAACATTGCCATACAGGCTGGCATACTTGTCTTCCCAAATCCGGTAAAAGACTACATGTACTTATCGGCAAAGTCTATCGACAAATGGCAGATTGAAATCTACAATGTAACAGGCAAAATAATCTTGAAAACTGATTTTCAGCCTAAACTTGATTTACAGACCCTAAAGCCCGGATTACATATTGTTACCCTAATTGATAAAAAGGGACTGCCAATAACCTCATTCAAAATCATTAAAGCATAACTCACATGAAACAAACTGCTTTACTCATCTGCGCACTTTTCAGCCTTCTTTCATTACAGGCACAAGCGCCGAATAGATTCAATTACCAGGGTGTGGCCAGACAGGCTACCGGCGAAGTTATGCCCAACCGCAATATCGGCATCAGGGCAAACATTCTAAGCGATGCTCCAGACGGATCTATTCAATATTCCGAAACCCATACGGTCACTACAAATCAATTGGGGCTTTTTGTCCTATCTATAGGAGGAGGCATAGTCATATCTGGTGATTTTGAGGATATCCTCTGGGATGGAAAGGACAATTTTTTAAAAATTGAAATCGATCCTAATGGCGGAAATGATTATTCATTCAATGGTACCACCCAACTCCTAAGTGTACCGTACGCCATTCACAGCCAGAATGCTTCTGAAATTGGAGGTAATGCTGTCTCGGCCACAATTCCAACAGATGGTCAAGTCTTGAAATGGGATGACAACGCCAACCAATGGGTCCCTGCAGACGGTTCTCAAAACATAGCCTATACTGCCGGAGCAGGGATAGCCATTGATGCCGGCAATACAATCATCAATACGTCACCAAATCAGCCTATCAGTATGACCGGAAGTGGGGCTACTAATGTAACAGGCACTTATCCAAATTTCACAATTGAAACACCCGCTCCTATCGACAATAGCACCACAAATGAGATCCAAACCCTTTCGCTCAATGGAGATACACTTAGCCTTTCATCTGGAGGTGGATCTGTTCAACTTCCTGCTGTGACCCCTGTAGCTGGTCCCGGAATTTCAATATCCGGTAATGTAATATCAAATACTGGCGACCTTAATCCAAATGACGATCTGACAAATACCTCCAATGCAGGAGGAGATGTAACTGGCACTTTTAACAATCTCAATGTAACTCGTCTTCAAAGCAATCCAATATCAAATATCACACCGTTAAATGATGAAGTGTTAAAATGGAATGGTGCTAGCTGGATACCTCAACCAGATGAAAATACCATTTATACTGCAGGTCCAGGTATTTCAATAGCTGGAGATGTCATTTCAAATACTGGAGATACAGATGCCGATGCAACAAATGAACTTCAGACACTTTCTTTAGATGGACAGTCTTTATCTATCTCAAATGGAAACTCCGTCAATTTACCATGGGTTAAATGTCCAGCATATGGTGCAATCATGCTTGACCTACTTTTCTAGGGTAAACATTGGAGAACCGTGTCAAAACGTAGCTGATGGCGAAAGTGCTCTTATCGTTAATGGAAGTGGATATTTTGATGGTAATTTATCACTTCATGATGATTTCCCTACAATAGAATTTACTAATAGTAATTATTTAACTTATATGGGTATGAATACTTCCGGCAATATCATCCTGAATTCTCAGAATGGGGGTGGAAATTTCGGCATTGGTCCTGGCAATCCTGACTCAAAACTAAAAGTAAATGGTGGTGCACGAATAGAAGATTATCTAAAATGGGAGGATCTGGCGTTTTTGAAGTAGATGCGGTTGGGATAACAGGCGGACGATTTAAGATTGATGCTGCAGGTAATGTCGGAATCGGTACAAATAGTCCTGACACGAAGTTTACTGTAAATGGCGCTATTAAAGCTGCGCAAACATTGATCGTAGATAATGCCGGTACAAATTCAGGAACTGCACCGGATATCACTTTAGGTTCTGCCAGTGGAGAGGGCATTGGATCTCAACGAACCACTGGCACCAACCAATGGGGTCTTGATTTCTACACAAACTTCACCAGAAAAATGGTAATCCTGAATGAGGGTAATGTGGGTATAGGCACCTCCTCCCCGGCATTCAAACTGGAAGTGAATGGAACCGCAGCTAAACCCGGTGGAGGTTCCTGGACAGCCACATCAGATAGCAGACTTAAGCAGAGCATCAGACCATACACAGATGGATTAAATACCCTGCTCAGGATCAATCCTGTCACCTATCACTACAATGAAATGTCTGGTTATGATACTGATGCTGAGCACATAGGTGTTATTGCCCAGGAACTGCAACCCATCGCTCCTTATATGGTTACTGAATCTCCGATAAAATCTGAGGATGGTTCACCTTACCTGACAGTAGATAATTCCGCTATGACGTATTTGCTGATCAATGCGATAAAGGAGCAGCAGGAGATGATAGATCAACTTAAAAGGGAGAATGAAGAATTAACCAGAAAATCAGATAGAATAACTGTAATTGAAAAAGACCTGGAGGTGCTCAGGCAAATTATAATCAATGAGAATGACTAGGGACATTCTCTGTATAGATTTAATTGATACTTCTCTAAGGCCTAGTAGCATATTATATATTAATAAAGAATCTAAAATGAATATGCATGACGATCAACAATGGTTACAACGCAAAACTCTATGAATACCTTTTGTGCTTTAAAAGATCCTATTTATAAATGCTAACTCTATTGTAAACCAATCAATAAATATTCCGGATATGGCAACTTCAAACCCAGAAGATGTATTTCGATTTACATCACTCAGAGCTCCAAAATCACCCAACAAGGATAAATGGTATCTGTCATATGCAAAGGATAATTATACTGAAAACCCATCATTTACACTTGTTGACAGGAACATATCAGATAAAGACGTATCTCCTATCGGCGGGAAAATATTTGAAGAGGTGTATTGTAATAAAGCCAAATCTAACGATACAATTGTTAACGAATTATTAGAACTCAAACCATTTGGTTACAAATTTAAGTTTGAGTGTGATTCTATACCGCATAAATTAGAAAGTAAACTCTCAAAGTACGGGTTTACATGGAAACAATTCATACATATTTCATGCCTCTGTTAATAATACTCCAGTATACATATTATTTAAAACACAGTCTACTTTTTTCTGCTATCATTCAAACTTGCAAAAGGATAATTGAATCTCATTTAAAAACTTTAAAAAAGATATTTTGATATGTCAACTTGAAAAAACATTTAATGTTAGTACACTTTTCAATTTTGTTACGGGATCTGAACTAATTTCCCCTAAAGGCTCCAATATTAAATTGACATTCCAAAATATTAAAGGTCAATTATTTGATATACTATATTTTCTTTACGTTTCAAAACGCAAATTTCCAATCAATCTTGACACTATTATTGATCAGATCAGAACTCTTCATGTAATTGAATTTCTGGGGTATGATACTTTTACAAAGGTGAATATAAGTTACCCTAGTAATTCCACAAATATACCAAAAACTGCTATAAAGAGGAAAGTGAAATGCCTCAATCAAAAAAGACTCTAAAATCGTTAGCTGGAGACCCCAGGAAAACCCAGCCAAATGAAATTAAGGGAGAGGAAATAATTAAAGATTGCGATATAAACCAATTTAATACTTCAGGTATACTTGCTCACTATCCCTATATCAGTGATCAGAATGATTTATTAAAATTCTATAGTGTTGATCCAGTGATTCATTCCATTTTCGCTAAATTAAGCCACTTTCATACTCCATTTAATGATATTCGTCCAATTGGTGTATGCGACTTAAAGATTGTAAAACAAATATTGATAAAATATGAAGCTGGGGAAATAGCCCATATTGAGAATATTTTAAAGGGGGAAAGTAAGGAACGCACACATCGCAAATTAGAGACAATCGAGAATTTCATTTCCGATGACACAATAAATGAAAACGAGAGTTCGAAGGAAAATCAGAGTGCGGAGCGAAATGAAATGCAAAAAGAAGCACAAAAAACGATTAATGAAACCTCAAATACAAATGTGAATGCGTCAATTAGTTATAAAGGTTTTGTAGATGCTTCTTTAAGTACGGGCTTTTCTTGGGATAAATCGAAGGAGGAAAGCACACGCAATGCTCAGAATTTTGCCCGTGAAATCACACAAATATCTGTAGAAAGAATACTGCAAAGAACCCAAAGTATAAGGACAACGCGAAGGACGAGTGAAACTGAAGAAACGAATGTGCATAAGCTAGATAATGCACGTAAAGACAAAAATGTTGTTGGTATTTATCGCTACATTAATAAAAGATATAAAGCACAGGTGTTTAATTATGGTGAGAGGCTAATGTTTGAGTTTCTCATTCCGGAACCGGCAGAGTTTTATCGTAAGAGTATTGAGAATAAAAATAGATTTGAAAAGGATAAATTTTATTGTTCATTGAAAAAAATAAAAACACTTAAAGAAAATGGAATTACTTCTAAAGACCAATTTTCTCAATTTTGGGTAGATTATTATGCAAAATTATTAAATATTTCATTTGACAAATTTCCATATGAAAAGGAAATCGATACCACACCTAAAGTGATGTATTTACATGCAGGAGGCTTAAACCATTGGGCACCAAATGAGCATTCGTGGATCTATAAGCAAAATCAAATAAATAAGCTCAAAAATAGTATAAATGCAAGCCCTAAAAGAGAGATGAAATAATACATGAACTTAGTATTTCACCGCAATTATATTCTGCTTTTGCCCAAGAAAGTATAACCTTATTTATACCTCAACCAAATTCAAAAATAAATATTAAAGCCAATATATTTTCTTCAGGACATAAAGCACATGAAAATAACCCAATAGAGCAATCCACAGTTTATCTAAGTATAGAAGAGATTCGCAATACAATATAGCTGAAAAAATAAATCTAATTTATGATGCACAATTAATAAACCACAATATACCTACTTTTAAAATAATTTATTAACAAATCTTACTTTTAAAGCTAATTGTTCTTATTGCCAATTCTATGTAATTGTAATAACAATTCAAGAAAGCGAAGACACTAAAGTAATTAATGATTGGAAAGATAAGATTTTAAGGAAATTAATCTTAGAGTAAAGGAGTACAATGACGATATTGATGAGCAATGCAATGTTGAACAAATTGAATTTGAAAAAGGACAGAAACTTGAGGAAATTGAATCTATAGTTAAAATAAAGGGAAGAAACCCTAATGTAAACAAATTAATAATAGAAGAAGAACTACATAAACATGCCTTATCGCTTTTTTCTAAGGAATTTGATACAGACGTAAAAAGTGATTTTCTTAAAGAGAATCCAATAGAATATCAGTCTGTACCAAAGATAAAAAGAGTTTCAAGGGTCATGGATAGTAAATGTGTAATAGATGATTCGGAAGTGGATTGTCAGATACATCCAATTACAAACCTGGAAAGCGCAAAGAAAAAGGGGAAATTTGTTCAATTCTTTGAGCAAGCCTTTGAGTGGGACAAAATTTCCTACCTACTTTATCCCTATTTCTATGCAGATAAAAGTCGTTGGATGGATAATTATGATCATATCGACAATGAGCCAAAAGATCCAGTTTTCGTAGCATTTTTAAGGGCGGGGTATGCTAGGGTATTAGCACCAGTAAGGAATACTCACAGGGAAGCTGTCATGCACTTTTTATACACAAGAGAACCATGGAACGGGGGCAGCATCCCGGTAATTGGGGATGAAATGTACATCCCAATTTATGAGGAGCTTAGAAATCAAACCGATGAATATCATAGTGCCGTTCCTGAGGGTGATTCGTGGGAATATGTATTACCTACGTCCTTAGTTATGCTAGAGAATGGCTCTGAATTACCTGTATTTGATCAAAATTTTCCTAAAAAATAGTCTACAGTGAAGCCAGACGGGCATAGTAAAGTCGCGGAAGAGGCTGGTATATGGCGTTTTAAAATAGCACTAGAAAGCCCCCAGATGCCACAAAACACATATCCCTCCGGATTAGATGCTTTCTATCTGGGCAATTGGCTTGCTGATTTAAGCCAAGTTAAAGATCCTCATGGAATACTTGAAGCTGCAACAAAAGGGGAAATACAACAATTAAAAAGGTTGTATCTGAAAATGTTTTAAAACTTAAGCCCCTTATTGAAGAATCTCTCGGGTCATTTATTATTGATTATATAAATGAGCTTCCAAAAGTTAGTAAGGAAAAAAAAGAGCTATGGACCTCAGAAACTCTGCGCTATTTAAAAATTGAAATAAAGGAACTATTCGATCTTGTTGAGGAGGAAATTGTCAATAAATTGGATCTATTTATCACAAGCAAGAAAATTAATGAATTCATTAAACACCTCATCCATTTCAAAGCATATGTGAAATTTGTTCGACCTGAAAATGGCAAGTCTAGAGAAAAAATACAATATGACATATTTAATAAAATATTTAATATTTATTTTACCCAATATTATCCACATGAGCATTTAGATCGCCCAGATTCTAAATTAACCTTAAAAGAACATTCAATTTCTACGCATACAGGCATTCACTATGCTGATAAGGTTGATGACGAAAGAGAAAACGTTTATAAGTATATTGTTGATGCCATTAAAGTAATTATTGGTCAGCTTCATGAATTAGATAAAGAGTGGGCAAAACCTCTATTTTCAGGCAAAGAAAGAATAGATTTTAGCAGTGAAGAATGGCAATTGGGTTTAAGTAAATTCGGTCACATTTTGCACCTTATAGAAGATTTTTTTGCTCATAGTAATTTTATTGAAATTGCGGTTTTGAATATAAATGCAAATGAAATTAGTGAGATGTTTTTAAATAATGCTTTACAAAACAAAGCAACTAGTAGAAACCAACTTTCAGATGAAGAAATAAAGAAAATTGAGTGGATTACAGATAATGTGCTAAAATTTAAAAAGCGGCTTGAAAAGTATCATGCACAAGAAACTCCTTTTCCCAATGGTCAAGATATCGAAGACAACATAGTTACTGGATATTTTGATGTCCAAGAAGCATTTCTAGCAATTTTCGATTCCATCTTAAATTTAATTGTTCCTAAATCCGACAATGATAAAACAGCTGTCGATAAAATATTTTCTGAATTTATGGATACAATGTTTGAAATTACCATCAAATTAATTAATGAATTTAAACCACCAGTGACAGTTGGGAGTAGTATTAAAATGGTAACTATATTTAGAAATGCCCTTCATGATGTAAAGGAAAATATAATCAATAGCCACTTGCATACAATTTCTACGCATTCAACTATCAAAAAAGATATAGGCAAGATTATTACTAGTTTATTTTCGGCAATGGATAGTTGCGGAGTTGTTTTTGTGAGGTTTATTAGGTTAATTAAAAATGTTCTTAGCAGGTTGTCTGATTTTGATTCAACTTTCGGTGTAATAACTAAGTCTATTGAAACACTTTTACAAAGTTATTCATTCTTAATTAATGCAACATTTGGTGTTTATAGAATTAGTAAGACTCTCAATTTTTCTGCAAGTAGTTTGATAGAAGTTGAAAGTATATCGAAAATTTTGTTTACAAGAATTAATAGCAATCGAATAGGTTCGCATTCACTATTATCAAAAGATATGCCTGATTCACCATTATATAAGGAGATGTTTAACTGTGCAAAGACGGTTCATTGGCATATTGTTGACGCAATGGTTAGATGGTCGGATGAGAAATGGATTAAAAGCACTCCAAAACAGGAATGGATTGATTGGGAAAAGCTAATATTTCATTTTTTAGGTCACCCTGGATTCCTAATTAAGGGAAATAAAGTCTTAAATAAAGAGGTAGTCGAAACGGCTCTACATTTGACAGACGGTACTGAAACCTTGGAAAGTATTTATTTGAATAATGTAACAGATAAAACGTATTTTTCCTTTGATACATTTCTCTTTTATAATAACATTCCAATTTCATATTTAGCTGATTTGCCTGGAGGAGTTGGAATTGACTATGCATTAATTAAGGCATATTGAAAATTTGTAGGAATGGCAGAAGAAGAATTAGATTGCGATATGATTGTGAAGCCATCATTAAGAATTTTAATCCCTAATAGGACGGAAATTAAAGTTGTTTTGCCATCTGAAAGTGTTTGGTATGATGGCATTCTTAAGTTGAATTCAGTAGAATGGAAAAATTATTTTAACATCTATATTAAAGACAGAAAGAATTATTATGATAATCAATCAACTCTAAACAATTTGTATACTTATGAGTATATTGATACTAAAGAGATGAAGAATAAGATTATTAACTATAATAAATTAAGATTGAATCTTGAAAAAATATATAATCAAAAGTAATAGCATGCACCAATGGTAAGTGGCAACTTGACCTGACTGGGAACTTGACAGAATATTGTACGATAAAAAGCAAATCAGATACTAACGTCTTCACAAATAATAAGCATCCCTGACAAACTGAATTACAACCACCGTAACAAATTATTTCCTTCGTCTTCTTTGGCTACCGAAGCTATTTCGCATAGGCAAAACTCTCAGCCTTAGCCTTCCCCTCCCCCTACCACCTCACCTTCCTCGTCAAATACATAATCATCGCAATAATGACAAACAAAGCTAAACTTCCGGCCAACAATGCATAATCTTCAAGCTGCAAAATGATATAGATAAACCCAAATAAAGCCGTAAGCAAACTTCCCGCGACAAGAGCATACTTCTTTTCCGAAAATATACTCCTGCTATATAAGGTAATCAATAGGATGGTAGCCGTGGAAGCAATGCCATACGCCGGATCAAAACCTAAATGCTCCGATAAGGACAACAGCAGAATAAAAAAGATAACTAACGCTGCTCCGACCAGGCCATACTGCAACGGATGAACTTTCTGTTTCTTCAGTACTTCACAGAAAAAGTAGACGGCAAAGGTGAGCGTGATCAATAGGAAGGCATACTTAACGGTGCGCTCATTTTTAGTATAATGATCCACTGTGTTGAGCAACTCCACGCCAAATACAGGTTTGGTGTTAGCAGTGCTTTCATAGGCATCCGCATACCTGACAGGATTGACATTTTGAAAAGCCTGTGGATTGCTTTCAGTCCACTGTTGTGAAATCTGCCGGTTGATATCCAGGATGGTCCACTCGGCTTCAAAACCGCTGGCGGAAATCGTGCTGGTATCCGGGAGGAACTGGCCTTCAAACTTCGGTGATGGCCATGATGAAGTAAGCTTAACTTTATTCTGTCCTCCAACAGGTGAAAAATAAATGCCCTGGCTTCCTTTCAGGGAAAGCATAATCCGGAAATCCATTTTTTCCTTTTCAGCCACAGAATCCGGAAGGCTGCACATCAAACCGGATGGCAATTGTAGCCCTGCAGGTACTGCTGCTGTCATTGGAATTGATGCATCCCCTAATTCAAGATTTACCTTTGAAGCAATACCGGATAAATCCGTAATGGACAGATGTAACCTTGCCTTGTCCCACATGACTTTATCCGGCGCTATTTTGAGTGCGTTGAGATCCGTGTAGGAAACACTTCCATGGATGTTCAACTCACTTTCATACAGCATGACTTCAAAAATGCTTCTCTTTTTAACGACAGGGGTCAGGTCCCCGGACATCTCCAGTGTTTGCGGGAAATAAAATAATTTCTGTTCACGCCATTCACTGGACTGATTGGTAAACTTAACTTCTTCCAGATAAGGGATGACAATATATGGCCCGGTGATGGTCTGCAATTGTCCCCATTTACTGCTGACTTCATTGGTCACCTCCATTTTTCTGGACGACCGTTCACGGACCAGTTCGTTGATCATTATACTCGGGATCATCAGCACGAGGATCAGGAATCCAATGATGACTACTTTAAACAAGACATTTTCGGTCCAGTGCTTTTTTTCATTTGATGTGTACTCTTCCATGTGGTATTATTTAAAAGTGGATTAAAGCATTTATGTTATTGAATGTCCTTCAGATGAGTGAGCTTAAAGGAAGCATCAGGGTTTGAAGCGAATCAGTTTTTCCAGGGCGGTGATATGTGCTTCAAAAGCTTTGCGGCCTTGCTTTGTGGCCTTGTAGCGTGTCAGTGGTTTTCGGCCAATAAAGGATTTCTGTACAGTGATATACGTTGCGGCTTCCAGACTCTTGAGATGAGAGGCCAGGTTGCCGTCAGTGACATCGAGCAATTCCTTGAGGGCATTGAAATCAATGGCATCATTGACCATCAGGGCCGACATGATGCCAAGCCGTATTCGGCTGTCAAAGGTTTTGTCCAATGCCTCGATCAATTCTTTCATGCCTTTGGCTTGTTGAACATCATGATGCCATATACGATATGTGCCATTCCAAAACCGAGGGCAAGCACAGGAAGATCCCATCCGGTAATGCCTGCCGGGATACTCAGGGTGATTTCAACAATACCCAGCCAGAATACACTCCGCAACGTAAACTGGGACACCAGAACGAGGGCCAGGCCGTAGAAGGACAATAACACCGGGGAGAGGAGTTCCCATTGTTCTTTTTCATAAATCCAACCGGCAATAATGGCGCCTGCAAAAAGGGGATAGAAAATGCAGGAGCATATTCCGGATGGCGGGTGTCCAGACAGATTGGTTTTCCAGTCGTGCCTTCCGCATACACATATACCACGAACTAAAAATGGAAAGGACCAAGACTGCCAGCGCTATAGCGGTGAGCTGCAATATGAGCGGGTGGTTTTGGTCGATTTCGTATCCCCATTGGTGAGTTTGGATGCCTTTATCAACCATGCTGCGGCGGCGAGTCCGGCCAGGGCTAAGAGTCCGGGGATAATGCCGGCCCAGCCGCTGAGGGATAGAAATCTGGAGGACCGTTCCATCATGGATCTGATGTGGGCGAGGTCGTCGGAATATTGATTTTGGCTCATATTACAAAGTACTTTGTATTGCAAAGTAAATGGAATAATTTGAAATATGCAATACCCCTGTAATCACAAAAAAAAATGGGTCTTGAGATCATTAGCTCCCTGGGGCTTGTAGATTCAATTACTCCCTTTTCATTTCCTTTAAAAGGAATTTTAGTATATTTCCTATACTATTCCCTGGCAAGACCCGCACTCTTTTCCATTGAATAGATCAAACCAAATAGAACGATCCGGCTGTCTGCCCGGGTAGATTGTTCTACCCAATGTCGGCCCTCCGGTTTGTGCAGGTATGGAAGCCGAAAAGCCAAATCACGATCTCCTACTGCAGTCCCTCTCGGATGGGGATATGGCCGTGCTTGACCAGATTTACGATACCTACAGGGATGATTTCCTCCGATGGTCCAAATCCAGGTTTCAATCGGCCGACCGGGCTGACCTACTGGATGCCTGGCATGATACGATGATCATGTTTTATGAGCAGGTGCGGGACCGAAAACTGACCCATCTGACGTGTGAACTGAAGTCCTTCCTCTTCCTTATTGGGTACAGAAGGCTCATCCGGATACACAAAGCGGCGGAAAAAACGGATCTGGTAGATGAACTCAATGCTAATATTCAGATAGATGAAAGTATTAATACATTGGAATCCGAAGAGATGGATAATGAGCGACGCACCCTGTTAATACAGGCCGTTGATGAACTGCCTGAACAAAGTCGCAGGATACTGATGCTGCGATTTGTCGAAGGCAAATCTGTATCTGATATCATGGAGACTATGGGCTATACCTCCGTCAATGCTGTAAGTGTGACGTTATCGAGATGCTTGAAAAAGCTCAAGGATAGTATTGGTGAACGAATGGTGCAACAAAGAACATGGAAGAAAGAGATCAGATCCTGATAGAACGATACCTGGCCGGGGAGCTCACAGCAGCTGAGCGCCTGGATGTCGAACAGCGGGAAAAAGAAGATCCCTTGTTCCGGCAAGCGCTATTGGATTATTCGATAGCCCGAAAAGCCTTGCAATTGAAGCAAAGGGAGGAATTAAAGCGGCGATTTGCCGAACGAGATACAATTCTGGATAAAAAAAAACCGGAAGTCCCCAGTCCGGGACGTAACCGTATTTATTGGATTTGGCTGGCGGCGGCTCTAGTCATAGCATTGGTGGTTTGGAAATTTCTTCTGTTGCCAGACAAAGCGGGTATACCATCAGCATCCGGCTCCAATGATTCTCTCGAGATAGCTTTGCCTCCGGCGGTCGGTTCGGATACCCTTATGGTTAGAGACTCAGGAAAGGTTAAGGAACACATCCCACCTACCCGGGAAAATAAACCCGATATGGCCGTAAAATCAAAAAAAGGGGGTGAACTTTTCGCAGCGTATTTCGAACCGTATACGGATGCCATGATGGACCCTACTACTCGGGGTGATGAAGAATTATCTCAGCTTCAAAAATATCAGAAGGCCTATTGGGATGGAGAATATCCAAAAGCAGTGGAGTTATTCCCGCAACTCACACCTGATGAGCAGGGAAATGATAATTACAGATTTACGTATGCCAATGCTTTGCTGGAAACAGGGAAAACCAATCAGGCCATTTCCATCCTTGAATCTATCATTCAAAATAATCGGTCAAGGTATGTTGCCGAGGCCCATTTCGGATTGGCGATGTGCCAATTGCGTAAAGAAAATATTGCGCAGGCCAATGATTGGCTGATGCGCTATGTAAAACTTGATAAAGCCAGGAAAAAGGAACAAGCCAACGAAATCATATCTAAGCTCAAGGAGTAGGTAGTTGCATAACTGTTTATGGTCACACCCAAAGCACCTATTATGTCAAGTCGAATATTGGTATTTTTTTTCCTTCAACTGAGTTGGCTCGTTGTGAACGCACAAACTGCGGAAAAAGATAGTGTTGAAACAGAGGTCAAGCAACTCATAGATCAGGGAGGCGCAATGATCAACCGTAGACAACTTGACAGTGCGCTGGTACTATTGAAATATACATTGGACTACACAAAACGTGAATTGGGAGAAGATCATTTATTAGCGGGGGACATTGCCCATACCCTTGGATATGTGCGCATGGTACAAGAGCAACAAGATGAAGCTAAATCCTACTATCTGGAAGCATTACGTATAAGGCGAATAAATTACTTACCACCTAACGCCTCCCTGGCCGTTACCCTCAACGGACTTGGCCTCATGTATGAATATGAAGGAGAATATGCGCTGGCTGAAGCTCATTACATCGATGCACGCACCAATTGGGAAGGCGCATTTGGCAGGGATTACTATCGGTGCAGTTGGGCTCAACACAACCTTGGCAAACTATACAACAGAATAGGTCGTGATCAGGAAGGCGTGGAATGCCTGACAGAAGCACTTCGTGTTAAACAGGCAAATTTATCGGTAGACGATCCCGATATAGGGCAAACGCTGGTGGTTCTTTCCGGTGCTTATTATCAACTTGGTGATTTTGCAGGCTATGAGGCAACTGCCCTTAGGGCCTCGGAAATTTGGAAAAAGCAAAAAGGGGCTAATGATTTATTGTACTACTGGTCCAGACATAATCTGGCCTTACTTCAGGAGCGACTGGGAAATTATGAAATGGCTACTTCCCTTGCCAAAGAAGCTTTAGCGGGAAAAATTACCATTTATGGTCCTTATCATCAGGATGTTGCCAGCACGTTAACATTGCTCTCAGCTATTTTTGGAGGTACGCTTCAATATGACTCTGCAAATTATTATTTGCAACAAGCAAAGGGTATATATGAGATGCAGCAGCAGTATTCTCTCGAATATGCCTGGGTGCTTAACAACCTGGGACTTAATGCATGCTACCAGGGAAATTACGATCAGGCATTTGATTATCTGGGCTCGGCGTTGGAACTTAAAAAATCACTTATCGGCATTGAAAGTACGGACTACAGCTCCACCCTGCTGAATTATACCAGGACACTGATCTACAAAAATCAATTAGATACCGCAATGCTTCTCCTGGAGCAGCAAAAATTATTTTATGAACAGCGGGACATCACCCGTAACGAAAATTATATCACTTGCCTTGATCTGTTAAGTCTTGTGCAGATAAAATTGTCCGAACCTGAAACCGCATTTCACACTACACAGCTCATCAATCATCACTACAGGGAATCCATCCCGATCATTTCCGGATATACTTCAGAAAATGAACTATTTGCATATTTACAAACCGCTGAATATTATCTGGACAAGTATCTATCGCTTGCCTTTCATTCCCCTCACCTGAATGATGTTGACCGAAATGATATTTCAGATCAGGTATTGTTTTTCAAAGGGTTTCTATTGGATAAGTATATTGAAATCCGAAACCAGGTACAATGGGACTGCGGCTCACTTCGATTGTATCATGATCTTAATGTGCAGAAGAAATTATTGGCCAAACAGCTAGTTAAACTTCCGGCAGAGCGGCAGGATACAAAATCCATCGAAGATGAAATTGGTTCGCTTGAAAGAGCATTGTCGCAAAAAGTAACCTTACCAAACGTTCATGCAGGTGAGACCGCAAAAATCCGTAAGGTTCTTAAATCAGATGAAGTCGCCCTTGAATTTGTGGAATACAAGTACTTCATGCCCGACTTTAAGGATAGTACCTACTACAGTGCCATCCTGATACACCCGTCCCTTGCGTCTCCGGTATTAATTCCTTTGTTCGAATCCCGTAAGCTGGCTCAATATGTGACTGACACCTTGAGAAATCGCAGTGATTATGCGAATCAGCTCTATACAAAGGATGGTCACAGCCTGTATGATTTAATCTGGGCACCTATTGCACCCTATTTGCAAGATGTTAAAACCATCTATTTTTCTTCAAGTGGATTATTACATCTCATCAATCTCAATGCAATACCCACTGCCGGGAATAAGATTCTGGCAGATGAATATGATCTTGTGCAGTTGATTACAACAAGTCAGTTATTGCTTACGAACGACCCGTTTTCTACAACGCCTGAATGTACTCTGATGGGTGGAATAAATTATGAATTTGACACCACGCAATACAATTCCAATACCATTAATGAGTCTGTAATGGTTCAGGAAGGGTTTACAATAAATGATTTACCCGAACCGGATCCAATACTTCGTGGCAAAGTCTGGACGTATCTCAAGGGTTCGGATGCAGAAATAGATCAGATATTCCCTCTCTTCGGGGAAGCAGGACTGGAGGCCATCGCATGGAAAGGATACGCGGCAACCGAAGAGCAATTTAAAAACTTAAGCAGGTCAAAAGACAGACCGAATTCTCCACGTATTATTCATTTATCTACACACGGCTATTTTTATCCAAATCTATATGAACCTACAACTACTGCCTTGCCTGGCAACTTGCAACATACCATTAAGTCGGCTGACAATCCGCTGATCCGTTCCGGGCTCATCCTTGCAGGAGGAAATTATGCATGGCAAAAAGGTGAACCCTTTCGCCCGTGGATGGAGGATGGAATTCTGACCGCTTATGAAATCGTTCCAATGGATTTGAGTAACACCGAACTTGTGGTGTTATCCGCCTGTGAATCCGGGCTTGGAGACATTGATGGCAATGAAGGTGTGTATGGATTGCAGCGTGCCTTTAAAATTGCCGGAGTGCGCTATATCATCATGTCGTTGTGGCAGGTGCCTGATGCCGCGACTGTTGAATTGATGACGCGCTTTTATACCCACTTGCTAAAACACCATCAGCCTGTGCGCACATCACTCTTGCAGGCCCAAAAAGAAATGAGAACCGATGGGTATGATCCTTATGAATGGGCAGGATTTGTCCTGATCGAATAATACAGTATACGGCATTAAAAATTAAATAGAAGCAGAAAATCATGGTGCAGTTTCGAATGTTGAATACGCTCGTATTGTGTATGGTTCTATGTCTTTTTTCATCCCAGCACCTGACAAGTCAACAGCAGGGTGAATATCCAACGTTATCCAATTTTGACCAGGTTACGTTCAGTCAGCAATACGAAGCGCAAATAGCCTATTCACTTGCTGAGGAGCCCTTTGGCAGTGCCTATGCTTCATGGTGTGAAGCATGGGTAAAACATATTTATTCTACGCCGTGCGACCAAAATCCACTTGCTATAACAACAGAAAATCGAAATGACCCCGACCAAGAGGGTCCTGTATTCTTCTTAGCCGGAACCCTGGGTGGAACAATTGAAAGGACGGCTACCATTTCAGCGGACCAAGGGATTTTCTTTCCTGTGTTGAACTATGTGGCTACCTATCCATGTCCTTATGCGGGATTTAAACCCGCACCAGGTCAATCCCTTAAAGATTTTCTGATGCGCAAGGCCATGGAGATGGTTGACCAGGGCACACTAATTTCCGTAACACTAGATGATAGGCGTATCACTGACCTCTTACCTTATCGGGTTACGACAGACTTATTCTACTTCAATGCCCTTCCCGAACTCATCTGCCTCGATGCCTGCGTTACAGGTGAACTTCAGCCAGCACTGGCCGATGGATACTGGATCATGCTGCGTCCATTGTCTCCGGGGCGACATAAATTACAGTACAAGGCTTCTTATCCTAAAGTAGGGTGGGTGATGGATGTGATGTATTTGCTGAATGTTGAATAGATGTATAATAAGAAAAATGAAGTATCGTATTAAACCTAAAAAGTTATTTTGATCGATATTAATTTAGTGCGGGAAAAGTGATGAAATGATGGGTTGGAGACGGTTTATTGGGCGGGATTTGTGCTCGTGGAGTAACCCCTTTGTTATACATCACTGTGTATAAGCCAAACCTGGATATTATGCTGGAAGAGAAACATTTTATAAACATTGTATAATCTAAATCAACTTATTTATTTGAAATAATTGAATCTACTTTCAAAGTTTCTTTCAAATGAAAATCTGCAGCTTTATGAAAAAAGCACCTATACCAACCAGGAGTTTAAGATTTATCCTACCAGTGCTTGTCCTCGCCCATGTCACCACTATCCTTGGACAAAAGGTAGATTCCATCAGAATTACTCAACAAACCGATAGCCTTGTAAAGATTTATGCCAAGAATATTTTAAATGGCATAGAACTTGAAAACACCATTGCCATCTTTGATAGCATGAGAGAACTAGTCGAATTGACCATCGGAAAATGTAATTGGGCTTATGTTAAATGTAATTTTTGGTCAGCTGAAGGTCTTATCAATTTAGGTCGCTATTGGGAAGCCGAAATTAAATATACAGAAACCAAAACTTTACAGGAGCAATGTGTAGGGACCAAATGGATTTATGGACAAGTTCTATTTGGTCTTGAGTTTATCTATGAAGAGACAAATCGATTAGCACTGGCCGAAAAGACAATGCTCGCGCACAATGAGTATTTCAAAACATGGAAACGACCTTACTTTGACATAGCCATTAACGCCGTAACCCTTGGGCGCCTTTATCGCAGAATGGGCTATTATAAAGAATCTAAAGTACAACACCTCAGGGCAGATTCTATATTCAAAGCAAATCAAGACTCCTTAAGCAACCAGTATATTCTCCATTTAATTGAATTTGGAAATCTATATAGATACACCAACGATTTGGATACTGCAAAAGCCTATTTACAAAAAGCTTTACAAATATCAGAGATACCAGTTCCAGATAGATTGCGATTTAAAATGGGAGTCTTAAGTTCAATAGCGACCGTCTATGGAGAGCTTGGGGACTATAGAAACGAAGAGATTACAATGCTTGAATATCTGGGATCAATGGAGCAGATTTTCGGCAAAGACAGTTATCCATATGCTATTGCATTAAACCAGTATGCCTACTTTCTGATGCGAATGGGTCGGTATGCAGAAAGCAGAAACATATTGAATGAAGCGCAATCCATAATGGAATCAGCGGGATATACTGAAATTGATATTTATGCAGAAATACTTCTGACCACTAATGAAGTTTTAGCCAACATCAATCCGGAACTTGAAAAACCAGAAGATTATTACAGGGCAAGGGACATCCTTCTAAAAAGGCTTGGGCCACAAAGCCAACAATATGCTAATTCCTTACTTTATATCATGAATTATCTCTTGCGAACTGAAAATTTCAAGGAGGCTGAAGCGTTGATAGAAGAGGTAAAGCAAGTACTAACTGCAATTGAAGGACAAAAGGGCCGTGGCCTGGCTAAGGTAGCTCAAAACTCAGCGTGGTGTAATTTAGGAATGTCCCACTATGAACAAGCCCTGGCAGATGTGATCAACGCCAAGTCAATTGTATATCAAATCCTGAGTGACAAGCACACCTGGTATATTGATCTATTAGCTCTTGAAGCAGAAATACGCCGTTATACCGGAGATAGGGATCTGCAGTACGCCATTATAAAACAATACACCGAAGAAGATAAAGCATTGATCAATTCATCAATCACTTATCTGACAGAAGAAGAGCTTTCTGATTATATAACGGTATTTGAAGAAAGGCTTAATCTCACAAATAGATTAGTCTCGCTGGATATCAATCAAAAAAATGAATTGGTTGCCATTGCTTATGATCAGGCTTTGTTCTACAAAGGTGTGATCTTATATTCTGTTATGAAGTGGCGAAGCCTTATGAACGCGGAAAAAATAAAATCCCCGGACTTGAGCGAAAAACAAATAGTCTTACGCCAATTAAACAGCCGATATTTTAATGCAATCCTGGCCAAGGACACTGTTCTAGTGGAGGAACTGAACAGAAAGACAAAAGCTATGCATAAAGAGATCATGAACGAATATGCTATCAATTTGAATTTGCCCAACCCATCCTATAAAGAAGTTATACAACATCTGGATAAAGATGCTGCCGCCATCGAGTTTGTCGAATATGACAGTCAATCCGCTTCCAGAATAAATAAGCGAATGCTAGGAGCGCTCATATTAACCCAAAATTCGGTTAATCCTGATTTTATCGAATTGTGTGCACAAGATACGCTGGCCTCAATGTTGATGGCTAAGGGTATGAATAAATCTGAAAGCATCAATACACTGTATGAAGCTGATGCTTCTATTCATTCGTCAGCCTATGAGCTCTTTTGGAGGCCACTTGAACCTTACCTCAAATCGAAGAAAAAGGTTTTTGTCTCAAAATCAGGAATTTTGCACCGTATAAATATAGGGGCCATGCAGGTGAATAAAAATAAAACAATAGCAGATCAATACACTATTGTAAATGTGAATAGTACCCGGGATATCCTCAACTGGCAAGACAATAAATTTGACAATATTACAGGATTATTAGTAGGTGGCATCTCATATGATTTGAACCCAATTGATAGTACTGCCAGCGTTAATGATATCAGTATGGCCAGCAATAGCCATGATAGTGAACTTCGTGGATTGATGCACCCATCGGAAGATTGGACATCATTACCAGGAACCATACATGAAATAGATGCTATATCTAAATTACTAAGTTCGAAAGGATTTAATTACACTGTTTTTGAAGACACGGCAGCAACAGAATTAAAGATTAAAGAAGTTGGTAACAAATCACCAGAGGAAACATCACCAACATTAATCCATTTTTCTACCCATGGCTATTTCTTCCCGGATAAAAAGGAAGTTACGTCATCAGCAATATGGAAGAACGAGGATCCCATATTCAAAACTTCAGAGCATCCCCTGATCCGCTCTGGCCTCATCCTCGCCGGAGGGAATTATGCCTGGAAGCATGGACATCCCTTTAAGCCGGGTATGGAAGACGGAATACTTACAGCGTATGAAATTAGCCAGATGGATCTCAGTAATACGGAATTGGTTGTCCTTTCTGCATGTGAAACCGGTCTGGGGGATATCAAAGGGAATGAAGGCGTATATGGATTACAACGTGCTTTTAAAATCGCGGGAGTAAAGAATTTGATCATGTCCCTTTGGAAAGTGCCGGATGCCGCTACAGCAGAACTCATGATCTCGTTTTATAAACACTGGCTCGAAGATAAGATGACGATACGTCAAGCTTTATACACAGCACAGAAAGAATTGAGGGATGATGGATTTGAGCCCTTCTACTGGGCCGGGTGGGTACTGGTGGAATAAGCATAGAGCATAGGGCATAGCGTTTACTTTGTCCGAGAGAATAGAAAAGGTACGGACAGGACGCGTCCTGTCCGTACCTTTCTATTCTCTGACACACCCGTCCTGTCCGTACTCTTTTTACTATGCTAAGACACACCTTCCTCTATTGCTAAGATTTCCATAGGTATATGTATTGATGTAGGATTCTTTCTTCTTGAAACCTTCAGGGAATGCCTGATGCAAATCCTCATCTGTCATGAAACCAACTTTATTTTCAAGTTCCAGCCAGCCTTTACCACATCAAAATCAAATATCAAAGAAGTCTACATTGGTTGTACTATATGTCCGACAACTAAGTATTGGCCTTCTTTTCTTTATCAGTATTGTGATGGTAAATGCTCAAAATATAGGTATCAACCCTACTGGAACTCCGCCCCATGCTTCTGCAGGACTTGATGTGAATTATACAGATAAAGGACTGCTCCTTCCAAGGGTTAATTTAACTTCCGAAACAGATGCTACTACCATTCCTGCTCCGGCCATCAGCTTGATGGTGTATAATACAAATGCCACCATGGGCCTTGGGTTCTGGGCCTGGGACGGCACAAAATGGGTGAAGCTATTGAACGGAAACAGTGCGTGGCTTTCAACCGGCAATACTGGAATGATAGATGGAACCCATTATATAGGTACAACTGACAACGTACCACTCAATCTAAAAGTAAATAATCAGAAAGCAGGCCGGATAGATCCCACAGGTCCTTTATTCCTGGGATACCAGGCAGGTAACAATAACACAGCTTATGGAAATACCGGAGTAGGCATGAGTGCCCTAAAAACGAATACGACCGGAAACTGGAACGTTGCTGTAGGCGACAGCGCACTGTTATCCAACACCACCGGGGAACAAAACACTGCGATCGGCAGCAATGCACTGAATGACAATATTGATGGTTTGCTCAATACGGCCCTGGGCAATAATGCGCTGTATAATAATATTGGAGGTGATCAAAACACCGCTACCGGTGCATGGGCACTATTTATGAATACTTCCGGGACGGACAACACAGCCCTGGGCCTGAATGCCTTGTATGGTAATACATCTGGTAACTGGAATACTTCAGTAGGCAGCTGGAGTTCCTACAATAATACATCAGGCAATTACAATACGGTTATGGGGGTAAATGCACTTTATACCAATTCCACAGGATTCCAAAATACAGCAATAGGAAATTTTGCCCTGCATTCCAATTTCAATGGAGATGATAACAGCGCTATTGGAATGAATGCCATGTATTCCAATACCAGCGGCAACTACAATACCGCGGTGGGTAGCTGGAGTATGTATAGCAATACTTCCGCTGTACACAATACAGCAGTTGGCAATAATGCCATGTATAGCAATACGATAGGATTTCAAAATATTGCGCTTGGCAGCGGCACCCTTAATCACAATACAAACGGCGATGATAATACAGCTTCTGGATTCAATGCACTCTTTTGGAACACAACAGGTAATTATAACACTGCTTTAGGAAGCTGGTCACTCTTTAACAGTTCTACTGCCAGTCAGAATACCGCCGTAGGTAATAACGCGCTTTATTCCACGACAAACGGCTTTGACAATACCGCAGTAGGCCATATCGCCCTCGGACAAAATACCACCGGTGATGACAACACGGCCATAGGCCAGAATGCACTGGAGGCGAATATCTCAGGAAATCAAAATACTGCGCTTGGTGCTCATGCTTTTGCCACGGGAACAGCCTTCTCCAATTCAACTGCTGTTGGCTACAACTCGGCTATCACAGCAAGTAACCAGATCAGGGTCGGAAACAGCAGTGTGACAAGTATAGGAGGGTTTGCTGCGTGGACCAACGTCAGTGATGGCCGGTTTAAAGCAAACGTGCAGGAAGATGTGCCCGGATTGTCCTTCATTGAAAAACTCAGACCCGTCACGTATACCATGGACCGGGAATTACTCAATGCCCATCTGGGTATATCTGGCGATTTGGAATCTCCCGCTGATGAACCCTTGCGACAAACGGGGTTTATTGCCCAGGAAGTGGAAACAGCTGCTCAACAATCAGGATATGATTTCAGTGGCGTAGACAAGCCGAAAAATGAAGAGGATTATTATGGCCTGCGTTATGCTGAATTTACCGTGCCCCTGGTGAAGGCGATTCAGGAGCAGCAACTTCAGATCGAGGCGCAACAAATTCTGATTCAGCAATTGCTGGAACGAATGGAGGCATTAGAAAAATAAATCGTTACAGGTACATTAATTTGATAACATATTAAACCATTTAAAAACAGCCTTCCATGCAAAGGGAACCCGTAACAAATCATCCGCTGATCTTTTCGCTCAGGGAGCGAAATCCCGACCACAAGAGAACAGGTCCGCTATTCATGGCATCCAATAATTCTGTTTACCAGGATCCCTTCGTATCCATGTGTCAGAAGGGAAAAATCGAGTTTATCCTTGTGAAAGATATTGTTTTCGTAAAAGCGGAAAGCAATTATATCCGCATCCATACGCTGCAGGGAAATTGCATTATGCTGGCCAAAACATTAAAGCAGGTTTTCAGTAAACTGGGGTACCTGGGATTTGTCAGGGTGCACCAATCCTACTTAGTACATCCTCAGCATATCCAATGCTATAATAAAAGCGACGGGACACTTCTCCTTCACAACAGAAAAGAAATTCCAGTTTCTCGGTCCCATCGGAGGTTTGTTTCAGAATCATTATCAGCCTGGGCACTCTAGAGATAAAATAAAAGGAGGGTACGGTCAGGTCGCGACCTGCTTGTACCCTCCTTTTATTTTATCGGAATGTCATCTCATGTTTTTTTGCTAAGATTTCTCTTCTCTTCGCATTAATCCCTGACAGTCAGCTTATGATTGTCAAGGGACCATGCCGAAAATCCCTGAAGAGAGTAGGCACTAACGACATATATCTTAACTCATGAAAAACTATTACATTCCTAAATTCTTCTTAGTTGCCTTGCTGGCTATGAATGTTGCGATGACCTCCTGCAATAAGGATGATGACACTCCTTCCTCACCCGTATTCGCTCCCACTGAAACCGTTGAAGGTAAATCTATTGGAGATTGGACCACAATATGGTGGCAGCATGTATTAGATTTTGATTGCGCCACCAATCCACTCAATGATCAGACGGGGGCTAACACAGGTGTAAATCAGAGTGGACCTGTTTACTTCCTCTTTGGCACGTCCGGTGGTACCGTCAATAGAACAGCAACGATCCCGGCCGGGAAACCAATATTGTTTCCTTTGGTCAATTGTTACTGGCAAAATCCTTGCTCTACCCCGCTTGGTGATAATCCTACCCAAGGTCAAACCATGAAGGAATTCCTGACCGAAGTTTGCGCTTATTTTATGGATACTGCAGAAAATCTCTCCTGCAATCTTGATGGCAAAGAGTTGAAAGAACTTGAATCGTACAGGGTGACCAGCGACCTATTTTATTACACAGGCAATATAGACCTCGCAAGCTGTTTTGATAATTGTATCAATGGTGAGTCACAACCTGCAGTGGCTGATGGCTACTGGATCATGCTAAAGCCGCTCAGTCCGGGATCGCATTCTCTTCATTTCACTGGTGGGTTCCCGAATTTTGGAGTAGGTGTCAATTATACACTTACTGTGCAATAAACATCCCTTAGCTTCCTGATGTAACCGTAACCCCAGGCACAGTGATGGGTGTTGTCTTCCTATAAGGCACCACCCGTTTTGTCCTCTTACTTTCGAAAATGCCATATTAAGATTTAAGTCCCAAGAATACAAATCGATTAATGGCATGTTTTCACGTCTAATAGTCCTTGCTGAAAATCCCAAACATCATTTTCATTCATTTTCAACTAATCAAACCCTGTATTATGAAATCCTTTTACCAAAAGCAACGATATTACTATCTGTGGATTATTACCGTTTTTCTTTCGTATGGATCTTTCGCCACATCATATACCTGGAACGGCACTGTAGGCCTCTGGAGTGAAACTGCTAAATGGATCCCTAATGGCATACCTGGAGCATCGGATGCTGCCATCATCAACGGAGGCACATGCACCCTGGATGCCGCTGTGAGCATCCAATCCTTTACCATCAACAATGGAACATTAGATGGGAACTTTAATATTACTTTATCTGGCAGTATGACTTGTAGTGGGGGAACCATTGGTGGACTCGGGGACATCATCGTAAATGGGTCAACACTCCTGACTTCAACGTACACGAGTTTGTTCTCAAGATCTATCTACATGAATGGTGGAGGATCCTCATCGTCAAATGGCCGGTTTTATACCCACGCCAATTGCCAGTTAATTCTACCTGTGGGACAAACCTTTACCATGACTACAAGTGGATATACCCCCTGGAATGGCTGGCCAAACAACGCCACCTTCATCCTGGATGGGACATTAATAAAAAACGGCCCGGGTGCTGCCCACTTTTTATATCAGTCATTCATCACCACCGGCAATATTATTATCAATGAGGGATCTATTGATTGGCCAAGTAATGGAACACATACAGGCAGCTCGATAAATATTACAACAAATTCTGCTTACCTGGGCCTCTCCGGCGGCACGCATACATTTACTGGATGCACGTTCTCCGGGGTTGGAAGTGTTCCGTTGTACGGCAATGTCAATGTTTCCTCCTTCACCGGAAATACATGGAGCTCATCTTTGCATCTGCGCATGCATGATGGCACGATGAACCTGGGCCAGGATTTAACGCTACCCACCTATGCCCATCTGGGTGGAACCCTCAATGGAACCGGCAATATAAATGTGCTTGACAGTGTAGCGCTCTCCAGTGGGACGATTGCAAATACAGGTACATGGAATGTGGCTGGTTCGCTCACGTGCACGGGCGGAACACTTTCCGGTTCAGGGACATTCTATGTGAATGGTACTACCAAACTTAAAACCAACTACACATCGCTCTTTTCAAGGAGTCTGTATATGAACGGCGGTGGATCCTCTGTAACGAATGGAAGATTTTATACGCATGCGAATTGCCAACTTATCCTTCCTGCGGGACAGACATTCACTATGACTACAAGTGGGTATACCCCATGGAATGGCTGGGCAAACAATGCCACTTTCATCCTCGAGGGGACATTAATTAAAAACGGCCCCGGTGCTGCCCACTTTTTATATCAGTCATTTATCACCTCTGGCAATATTATTATCAATGAGGGATCTATTGATTGGGCGAGCAATGGAACACATACAGGTACCGATATTGTCATCAACGGGATAAATTCCTACCTCGGCCTTGCCGGTGGAATCCATACGATTACCAATTGCAATTTCACTGGTACCGGATCCGTCCCTTTGTATGGCAATGTCAATGTAACTTCTTTTACAGGAATACCTGGAGCAACACCCTTCATCTCCGTATGCATGATGGTACGATGACGCTGGGACAAGACTTAACATTACCCACTTACAGACATTTAGGAGGCATACTCAATGGAACTGGAAATTTTACGGTTCTCGACAGTGTACAACTCACAAATGGTACTATTGAAAATAACGGAACATGGAATATCGGAGGTTCACTGACCTGTTCTGGCGGAAATCTTTCGGGGTCAGGTAGTATGAATGTGACCGGAGTAACCCGGCTATTGAATACAACATATTTGTTCTATCGAACCATCAATATGAATGGCGGTGGCTATACGGAAGCAAATGGTCGCTTCTATGTGCATGGCGGGTGTCAGATCAATCTTCCCTCAGGGAAGACCTTCACCATTCTCACTTCCGGATATGCGCCATGGCATGGCTGGACCGCTGGTGGCACCATTAGTGTAGCTGGCACACTTATAAAAAATGGCCCGGGTCAGGCTCATTTTGTATCCCCCATTGTCAATATGTCTGGTAATGTAGTTGTCAACCAAGGCTCAATAGATCTTCAGAATCCAGGCACTCATTCAAGCCTGGCGATGAAAGTTCTGCTGGGTACGTATGTAGCCTCCTTTAATGGAAGCCATTCATTTACAAACTGCCTTTTTGAAGGCAATGGATCTTATTATGCAGCTCCGGCTACAACGCTTACTATGTCCGGAATGACATATAGTCCGGGTATTGCCGGTGTTGGAGTTTTTGCCATGGAAAAATCCGGATTCAATTTTCCAATTACCTATTTAAATGTGGATGTTAATTCCAATGCCGGACCAGGAACCGGCAATGATAAACTTCATGTAATAGGAAATGTAACTCTTAATGCCGGAACGGTCAACGTCACAGATGGCGGAGCACCATATGGAAATTATACCATCCTGAGTTATACCGGAACGAGAACAGGTACCTTTAGCACCCTAAATGCTCCGCTGGGATATTCTATAATATATGATGACGGACTGAAGACAGTCATCCTAAATAAATCAGCTCCACCGGACAACGATAATGACGGGTACCATGCCGGGATCGATTGTAATGATAGTGATCCTGAAATTTATCCCGGAGCAAATGAAATTTGCAATTCGCTGGATGATGACTGCGATGGCCTCATCGACGATAATGATCCAGGCATTACCGGGCAATCCACCTGGTATGTGGATACTGACAATGACGGGTATGGTGATGCGAACGATTCAGTCCTGGCATGCAACCAGCCTATTGGATATGTTGCCAATGCCGATGACTGCGATGACGAGAATCCAAACATCCACCCAGGTGCGATTGAAACGTGCAATGAAACCGATGATGACTGCGATGGCCTCGTGGATGAAGGTGTGCAGTCGACCTATTATGAGGATGCCGATCAGGACGGATATGGCAATTCAGGCGTGACGCACCTGGCCTGCTCACCCCCTGCGGGATTTGTTGGGATAGCGGATGACTGTGATGATCTGAATGGATCCGTATTTCCCGGTGCAGCAGAATGTGTAATCTCATTGATGATGACTGTGACGGTTACATTGATGAAGATGTACAACTTACATTCTTTGCAGATGCTGATGGCGATGGATACGGTGATCTTGCATCCACTACCCTTGCCTGCACCCCACCCTCCGGCTTTGTGTCAAACCATGATGACTGTGATGATACTAACCCAAATATCCATCCCGGAGCCACAGAAATATGTAACGCTGTGGATGATGATTGCGATGGTGTGCCCGATGATGGCGTACAATCTTCATTCTACGCAGACAATGACGGAGATGGATATGGCGATCCGGGAAACACTATCCAGGCCTGTACTTCACCACCTGGATTTGTCGACAATGCACTTGACTGTAACGACCAGAATCCAGACATCTATCCAGGAGCCCCTGAAACTTGCAATCTGATGGATGATAATTGCAATGGCATGGTGGATGAAGACGTACAACTTACTTTCTACGCAGATACGGATAATGATGGATTCGGAAATCCGGCAGTAACAACGCTGGCTTGCTCTGCTCCTTCAGGATTCGTAGCAAATGATGATGATTGTAATGATGCCGTAGCTGAAATCCACCCGGGAGCAATTGAAACCTGCAATCTGATCGATGATGATTGTGATGGCGATGTAGACGAAGGTGTACAAAACATCTATTATATCGATGGGGATGGTGATGGATATGGTAATCCTGCATCCCCGGTATGGGCTTGTTCTCTGCCTACCGGATATGTCAGTAATTCGGAGGATTGTGATGACGGCAATGTCAATGTGTATCCAGGAGCCATAGAAATCTGCAACACTATTGATGATGATTGTGATGGGGATATTGATGAAGGTGTACTCAACACCTATTATGCCGATGCTGATGGTGACGGATATGGAAATCCCGCCATTACCCAGATGGCTTGCACAACGCCGCCAGGCTATGTATCCAATGGGGATGATTGTGATGATACGAATCCAAATGTCAATCCGGGCGCTCGTGAACTCTGCAATGAAATCGATGATGACTGTGATGGCCAGATGGATGAAGACGTTCAGACTATTTACTATGCTGATCTGGATAATGATGGGTACGGCGACCTGGCCAATACAATCCTCGATTGCCGGCCACCTGCAGGATATGTCGACAATGCAATGGACTGTGATGATACTGATCCTAACGTCAACCCATCCATGACAGAAACATGCAATCTTATAGATGATGATTGTGACGGTGATATTGATGAAGGCGTACAGCTGACCTTCTATGCGGATACTGATGGCGACGGATTTGGAAGCCCAACTTCTACTATCCTTGCCTGCACAGCTCCTCCTGGTTATACAGGTAACAATGACGATTGCGATGACGCCAATGCGGCAGTGAATCCGTCAGCAACAGAAGTATGCAACGAAGTCGATGATGATTGTGATGGAGTTGTAGATGAAGGCGTACAGTTGCTTTTCTACCTTGATCAGGATGGGGATGGCTATGGTAATCCTATGATAACCATACTGGCTTGCAGTGCACCACAGGGTTATTCCTCCAACAATGATGATTGTGAAGATACCAATGCAAACATCCATCCTGGCGCCCAGGAATTGTGCAACAGTCTTGATGACAATTGCAATGGTCAGATCGATGAAGACTTTGATCTTGATGGCGACGGCTATGGCCCTTGCAACGGAGATTGTAATGACTTGAATCCTTCCATTCACCCAGGTGCTCCTGAGTTATGCAACAACCTGGATGATGATTGTGATGGCTTGGTGGATGAAGGCGTCATGGATAGCGATGGAGATGGAATCTGCAATACCTATGACAACTGTCCATACACCTACAACCCTGATCAGGCCGACAATGAAAATGACGGTATTGGCGATGCCTGTGATCCCAATGATGATAACGATCCAAAACCCGACTACAATGATTGTGCTCCTTTCGACCCAACCATTTATCCGGGCGCGCCCGAAATATGCGGTGATCTCATCGACAATGATTGCGACAATAAGATTGATGATCCGTTAAAGATAGAGGTGCTGATTGAACAGGATGTGTTGTGTCATGGTGATGCTTCCGGTATGATCTCCATTACCGGGGAATGCGGACTTCCACCATATTCATTTGTATGGAACAATGGCAGTATTTCTTCCATCATCTCAAATCTCTCCGGAGGTACGTATAAAGTTACTGTCACTGACGCACAGGGATTGACCAAGAAAAAAACCTTCAAGATCCATGAACCTTCTGCTATCAACCTTAATGTTTCCTCTACGGATGTCAGTTGTCATGGAGATAATGATGGTACGGCAAAAGCAAATGTACATGGAGGCAATTCACCATACACCTATCTGTGGAGTAATGGAGAAACGACCAAGAAGATAACAGGCCTCTACCAGGGAACCTATACCGTGACTATAACGGATGAGAATGGTTGTACAAAATCAGGAGTAGCCTATGTTGAGGAACCTACCCTGCTGCAGATCACCAATACTATTGTAAGTCCTGACCCGGCTCACCCTGGAAAATTCAGGATCACGGTGACCGCTACCGGAGGTACACCTTACAATAATGGGTATAGGTATCGCAGATGTAACCATTCAGGATCTGACTGCACAAGCTGGCAGGTCAGCAACGTGTTGACTAATCTCAACCCGGGGACTTACCAGGTAAAAGTTAAGGATGCAAATGGATGCATAGCTATTCAGACGGTCACTATTAATTCTCCGGGGTGTATGATGGAACCTTCGGAAATAATAGCCATGGAAGTTGATAATTTGCCTGTTGAACCAACCCATCTGCTCAGTATACGATCTCTGGAAGATCCTGCTCATTTTCAATTTACTTCCCTGCATCCAAATCCAGGTAAGGAATATGCTATGGTTTTCTGGAACTCAGTCCAAAATGAAGAAATAACCATCCGGGTCACTGACCTCACTGGAAGAACAATCCTGACAAGAACCATAGAGGCCATTATCGGTCAAAATGAATCCTTACTGGATATGTCTGATTTAGCCACGGGAATCTTTGTCGTCAGTATTCAAAACCTGCATAGCATCCAATCAAAGGTTTGGGTAAAGACCGATTAAACCCGGAAGCCGCAGATGTATTTAATAAATGGCCGCAGATGTTTCTGCGGCCATTTTTCATTTCTATCACACTACCTTTGCTTCAACAAATTCAATTCCGGCCCTTTGAAAAACATCCTCCTCATTGACGACGAAGAGAAACTTCGCTCCCTCCTCACCCGGCTCATCAGCATGGAAGGTTTTGAGGTGATCCAGGCCCCGGACTGCAAGACTGCCAGTAAAAAACTCGAACAACACGATATCGATGTCGTACTCTGTGATGTCAAACTGCCCGACGGTCATGGTGTGGACTTCCTTGCTACCATCAAGAAGAAGTACCCACTCATCGAAGTCATCCTGCTCACCGCATATGGTAATATTCCTGACGGCGTCCAGGCGATAAAAAACGGTGCCTTTGACTATATCGTCAAAGGGGATGACAACAATAAAATCATCCCGCTGCTGTACAGGGCGATGGAAAAAGCAGAACTGGCCAAACGTGTAGCGACCCTTGAAAACCAACTGAAGGACAAGCACTCCTTTGATAAGATCATTGGCACTTCCAAAGCCATCCAAGAAGCGATAGCCCTGGCCAAAAAAGCCGCACCTACAGACACCACGGTGTTGCTGACCGGTGAAACCGGGACCGGCAAGGAAATATTTGCACACGCTATCCATCAGGAAAGTAACCGAAGCCAAAAACCCTTTGTGGCCATCAATTGCTCCGCATTCTCCAAAGACCTGCTCGAAAGCGAAATGTTCGGTTACAAAGCGGGTGCTTTTACCGGCGCTGGAAAAGACAAAAGAGGCCTTTTTGAAGAAGCCAATCAAGGCACCATCTTCCTGGATGAAATCGGCGAAATGAGCCCCGGGTTGCAAGCCAAACTTCTCCGCGTCCTCGAATCCGGAGAATTTATCAAAGTAGGTGAAAGTAAAACAACGAAAGTCAATGTGCGCATCATCGCCGCCACACACCGCAACCTTGAAGAAGAAATTGAACAAGGCCATTTCAGGGAAGATCTCTTTTACCGCATTTCAGCCTTCCGTATAAAACTACCACCCCTCCGGGAAAGAACCTCTGACATCGAACTCCTCGTCCATTATTTTATCAGTCATTTTCAATCAACGACAAAAACTGTGAAGGTTACTTTCGAGGATCACTTTCTCGACCTCCTCAAACTTCACTCATGGAAAGGCAATATCCGCGAATTGAAAAATGTCATTGAGCGGAGCCTGATCCTGATGGAAAATAATCTTTTGCGAATCGATTATTTACCCCTCGAAATCCAACAACTGGCTATTGCCTTTTCTCCTGCCGATGCCGAAAAGCAACTCTCAGGTTTTTCACTGGCTGCCGCTGAAAAATTGCATATCCAAAAGATCATGAATTATACCCAGGGCAATAAAACGGAAGCCGCTAGGCTGCTCAATATTGCCATCACCACGCTGTACCGCAAACTGGAAGAATATCATATCAGCTAAAGGGCGTGTCTAATAACTGCATTTCGATTAAAGAGTCTCCTCGTTCCTAAGCTCATTGTAAGAATCGAGTATAAATTTATGGTCGTTATTAGTAACGCCCCAAACCATAGCGAAACGCTATGCCCTACCCTTTCATTTCGCAAGGGTTTTAAGGTCCTCATTTCTGTTCCTTTCTGATAAAGAACTCACTTACAATGGGTTGAAATATCTATGGCGTCCATGGTACAGATGTTGGCATTGACCTGTCATATGGCACAAGCTAATACACTATTTCAAAACAATAAATAATCTACTGATGACAACAATCCTCCTGGTCATGGCGGGCCTGATTTGCTTCGCCCTTCTTTACAGATCCATTGATTTTTTCGAAAATATCTAATCCTATGATGACTGCACTCTTTGTCCTGGCTTGCCTGGTATTTGTATACCTGTGCTATGTATTGATCCATCCAGAAAAATTCTAATCTTATGAATACTGAAATACTTGGTATTGTCTTCATGTTTGGTCTGACCCTATTGCTGGCCATACCATTCGGACGATATATCGCAAAAGTCTACCATGGAGAAAAATCCTTGCTGGACTTTATGGCTCCTGTCGAAAATCTATTCTATCGCATCAGCGGCATCAATGCCCAACGCGAAATGACCTGGAAAGAAAGTATGGTTGCCTTACTCACCATCAATATGGTGTGGTTCCTATTTGCCATGTTTATATTAATGGCACAAGGTTGGCTGCCCTTAAATCCGGACGGCAATCCATCGATGACGGCTGACCTGGCCTTTAATACGGCGATCAGCTTTATGGTCAATTGTAATCTTCAACATTACTCAGGAGAAACGGGTGTAACCTATCTATCACAGTTGGTTGGCCTCATGTTCCTGCAATTTGTTTCAGCAGCGACGGGGTTAGCCGCAGCAGCGATCTTATTTAATGCACTGAAAGAAAGGACCACGGATAAGCTGGGTAATTTCTACAATTACTTTGTCAAATCCCTCACAAGGATATTACTTCCATTGTCTGTCGTTGTCGCCATCATCTTCCTGTTTAATGGCATGCCCATGACGCTTGAAGGTAAAGACACGATCACGTCGATGCAAGGTGATACTGTACAGGTTTCCACAGGACCTGTTGCTGCTTTTGTACCGATCAAACACATTGGTACCAACGGTGGTGGTTATTTCGGCACCAATTCAGCGCATCCGTTTGAAAATCCAAACTATCTGACCAATATTGTACAGCAGGTGGCCCAGTTCATCATCCCTTTGGCCATGGTGTTTGCACTTGGCTTCTACCTGAAGAAAAGGAAATTTTCATGGATGGTTTTCGGCGTGATGACTGTTGGATTCCTTTGCCTGGTCATCCCTAATATTGTGATGGAGCAACAAGGCAATCCGCAGATAGCGCAGATGGGTGTAGATATGAGCAGCGGAGCGATGGAAGGAAAAGAAGTCAGATTTGGAGCAGCCGCATCTGCCTACTGGAGTATACTCACGACAGTGATCTCTACCGGATCTGTCAATTCCTTTCATGACAGTTTCATGCCCCTGTCTGGTATGAATCAAATGCTGGCCATGATGGTCAATGGATTCTATGGAGGTGTTGGTGTCGGCATGTTGATTTTTTCGTCTTCGTTATCATCGCGGTTTTTATATCCGGACTGATGGTGGGACGGACTCCTGAGTTATTCGGTAAAAAAGTTGAAGCCAGAGAAGTGAAGATTGCAGTGATCGTCACACTGATGTCCGCGATCCTGATCAAAGGTGGGACGGCCATTGCAGCATATATGTTTACTGCTGATCCATCGCTTCCATGGTTAAACAACCCGGGCTTCCATGGATTCTCCGAGATGCTCTATGAGTTTACATCTGCCAATGCTAACAATGGCAGTGGGTTTGAAGGACTCGGAGATAACAATCCATTCTGGAATATCAGTACGGGTATAGTACTCATCCTTGGACGTTTTATTCCGATCATCGGCCCTATAGCGATCGCCGGCATTCTGGCCAATAAGAAATATATCCCTGAAAGTGCCGGTACACTGAGGACCGATAATGTGACATTCGGAATTATGATTTTCGCAGTCATTTTTATCCTGACCGCTTTGTCTTATTTCCCTGCACTGGCCCTGGGCCCGATTGCAGAATTTTTCTCCATGCATTAATCCCTGTATAAATTTAATTTCAGCAATATGTCAAAGCGACAAAGAAAAGCACCACTCTTTCAGAAAGAGTTGGTCAATCAGGCCCTGGTACAGTCCATCGTAAAACTGAATCCACGGATCATGTTCCGCAACCCGGTGATGTTTACCGTGGAGATTGGTACTGCGATCATGCTGTTGGTCACCATCTACAGTATGGTTTCATCGGATGGCTCGCAAGGATCGGTTGGGTACAACCTTTCTATTTTCATCATCCTGTTGTTGACTCTGCTGTTTGCCAATTTTGCAGAAGCGATAGCTGAAGCAAGAGGCAAAGCACAGGCAGACTCCCTGCGGAAAACCAGGGAGGACACACCTGCGAAAGTCGTACAACGCTCAGGGGAATCTTATTCAAATAACTTTACCATCGTGAGTTCTTCAACGCTGAAGAAAGGAGACGTGTTCCTTTGTGAAGCGGGCGATACGATTCCAACAGATGGAGAGATCATAGAAGGTATTGCCACGATAGATGAAAGCGCGATCACCGGTGAGAGTGCTCCTGTGATTCGCGAAGCAGGTGGTGATAAATCCTCTGTGACTGGTGGAACTAAAGTCCTATCCGATAAGATAAAAGTGGAAGTCACCACATCACCGGGCGAAAGTTTTCTGGACAAGATGATCGCATTAGTAGAAGGTGCATCACGTCAGAAAACACCTAATGAGATTGCCTTGACTATTCTGCTGGCGGGTTTCACACTCATCTTTACGATCGTGTGTATCACCTTATATTTCTTTGCAGAATATGCCAACACACCGATTACGATTGCAGCCTACATCTCGCTATTTGTTTGTTTGATCCCGACGACGATCGGTGGTCTACTCTCTGCTATCGGTATCGCGGGGATGGACAGGGCGCTGCGCGCTAATGTGATCACCAAGTCCGGCAAAGCTGTGGAGACAGCAGGTGATATCGACACTTTATTACTTGATAAAACTGGAACGATCACCATTGGCAATCGTAAAGCAACTAACTTCTATCCATCACCGGGTGTAACTCCTGGCGATTTTACAAAAGCATGTGTACTGTCTTCGCTCGCTGACGAAACGCCAGAAGGAAAATCCATTATCGAATTGGCTGGAAAAGAGGCAAAGAATGTCTCCATCGATGGTGCCACCTTTGTAAAATTCACTGCTGAAACAAGAAGCAGTGGTGTCAATATGCCGGATGGAACACGCTATCGCAAAGGTGCTTCAGACGCTATCCGTAAGATGGCCGAAGTTGCAGGTTATAACTTTCCATTGGAAACAGCCGGGAGAATCGAAGTTATCTCCACAGATGGAGGCACTCCGTTGGTCGTTGCGGAAAATGAAAGAATACTAGGCGTCATCGAACTCCAGGATATCATCAAACCCGGTATTCATGAGCGATTTGATCGCCTGAGAAAAATGGGCGTAAAGACCGTCATGGTCACCGGAGACAATCCGCTGACTGCAAAATACATCGCCGAAAAAGCAGGTGTCGATGACTTTATTGCCGAAGCCAAACCAGAAGACAAAATGGCTTACATCCGCAATGAACAACAATCCGGAAAGCTTGTCGCTATGATGGGCGATGGCACTAATGATGCTCCTGCCCTTGCACAGGCAGATGTAGGTGTCGCGATGAACAGCGGAACTGCTGCTGCCAAAGAGGCAGGAAATATGGTGGACCTTGACAATGATCCCACCAAACTGATCGAAATCGTCGAGATCGGAAAGCAATTACTGATGACCAGGGGAACGCTCACTACATTTTCAATCGCTAACGATGTCGCTAAATATTTCGCTATCGTCCCTGCATTGTTTATTACATCTATTCCCGCCTTGCAGTCTCTGAATATCATGCAGTTGAGTTCGCCGGAAAGTGCCATCCTCTCTGCCGTTATTTTCAATGCCATCATTATACCTATGCTGATACCCCTTGCGCTTAAAGGAGTAGCATACAAACCCATCGGGGCAAGTGCGCTGTTGCAGCGCAATTTATTCATCTATGGTCTGGGAGGTGTGATCATTCCGTTTATCGGTATCAAAGTGATTGACCTGCTGGTATCCCTATTTCTTTAATCATCCATAATCCTTCGAGATATGAAATCGCATATATTTCCCGCCATCAAACTCACCCTGGTCAGTATCATATTTTTTGTACTCCTGTATACCCTTGTCATTTGGGGTTTTGGTCAGGTGATCGCACCAAACGCCGGAAAAGGAGAAGTGGTCAACTACACCACTACAACAGGCGTATCAACCTATGGCTATGCCAATATCGGTCAGGCTTTCACGGCCGATCAATACTTCTGGTCACGGCCTTCCGGCGTGAGTTATAATGCAGCTGGATCGGGCGCCAGCAACAAAGGACCTACCAATGCTGACTACCTGGCCCAGGTGCAGGCTCGCATTGATACTTTCCTGGTGCATAATCCTGCCATCAAAAAGTCGGATATTCCGGTTGAAATGGTGACGGCATCAGGTAGCGGCCTGGATCCACACATTTCACCAAAAGCAGCATTAGTTCAGGTACCAAGGATTGCATCTGTAAGGAATCTTCCCGAAGATAAAATCAGGACACTGGTCAAGGAATCAAGTGAACGTCCGCTGTTAGGAATTTTTGGACCTTCACAAGTAAATGTTTTAAAAATCAATATCGCTTTAGATCAACTCAAATAAAATCAAAAATGAAAAAATACATCCTTCCACTCTTTATGCTATTCGGTGGATTCGTTTCAGCTCAAATAGATACATCAGCATCCACCTTTACGATCAGCGGCTATGCTGAAGTGTACTATGCATATGATTTCAGCAACCCGGAAAACCACAACCGGCCATCATTCCTGTATAGCCACAACCGGCATAATGAGTTTAACCTTAACCTGGGTTTCGTAAAGGCAGCTTATAACGCTGATCGTTTACGTGGAAACCTCGCGATTGCCGCAGGTACCTACATGAATGCTAACTATGCCGCTGAACCCGGTGTACTACAAAATGTCTTTGAAGCCAATGGTGGTGTGAAGCTCAGCAAAAACAGCAACCTATGGCTGGATGCTGGAATCTTTGCTTCCCACATTGGATTTGAAAGTGCTGTTTCAAAAGATTGCGCTACCCTGACAAGAAGTATGCTTGCTGAAAATTCTCCCTACTATGAAAGCGGTGCTAAGCTGACGTATATCACCGGTAACAGCAAATGGTTATTAAGTGGTCTATGGCTCAACGGCTGGCAGCACATTCAGCGTCCTGAAGGCAACAACACACCTGCTTTCGGAACCCAAATCACCTTTACACCTTCATCCAAGGTCACGCTCAACTACAGTACATTTATCGGAAACGACAAGCCGGATGAAGTCAAGCAAATGCGCTATTTCCATAACCTATATGGGATCATCCACCTCACCGACCAGTTTCATATTACTGCCGGGTTTGATTATGGTATGGAGCAGGTTTCAAAAGGAAGCAGTGATTTCAATTCATGGTATAGTCCTGTCGTCATCGTCAGGTATGATCTCAATGATACATGGTCTGTGGCAGCCCGAGGTGAATACTATGCAGATGAAAACGGAGTGATCATTGCTACAGGCACTGAAAACGGATTCAAGACGACAGGCTTTTCCCTCAATTTAGATTGCAGGATCAGAGACAATGCAGTCTGGAGAATCGAAGGAAGATTACTGAACAGTGAAGACAACATATTTAATGATGCTGCTGGAGTCGCTACGAATGCAAACACCGCAGTTACGACATCCCTTGCCATTTCATTCTAATGCCTGAAGAAAGCAACAAAGAGCAAAACGCCGAACATTTTCTTGAGCTCATCCGCAAGTCAAGGCGCGGAAAATTTAAGATCTATATCGGCATGAGTGCAGGGGTAGGCAAATCCTACCGCATGCTGCAGGAAGCCCATGCTTTGTTGCGCAATGGCATAGATGTCAAGATAGGTTATATCGAAACACACAACCGGAAGGAGACGCAGGAATTGCTGACGGGCCTTCCGGTGATCCCCCGCAGAACACTGTTCTACAAGGGAAAGGAACTTGACGAAATGGATGTGCAAGCCATCATCAATCTGCGGCCGGAGGTCGTGATCGTCGATGAACTGGCGCATACAAATATCGAGGGAAGTAAAAATGAAAAACGCTGGCAGGATGTGATGGATATCCTGTCCAATGGAATCAATGTCATCAGTGCGGTCAATATCCAGCATATCGAAAGCCTCAATGAGGAGATCAAGGCGATCACCGGTATTGAAGTCAAAGAGCGAATCCCTGACAGTGTCGTGGCCTTTGCGGATGAGGTCGTCAATATCGACCTCACCGCAGATGAGCTGGTGACCCGTCTGAAAGAAGGAAAAATATATGCTGCTGATAAAATCGAAAGGGCGCTCAATAATTTCTTTAAAAGTGAACACATCCTTCAGCTTCGTGAACTGGCACTAAAAGAAGTAGCTTCGCAGGTCGAACGCAAAGTGGAGTCTGAAGTCAGGAAACCCAGCACCCTCCGTCATGAGCGATTTCTGGCCTGTATCAGTTCAAATGAAGAAACAGCGAAAAACATCATCCGGAAAACAGCACGGCTCGCCAACTACTATAACAGCAAGTGGTATGTACTATACGTTCAAACACCCAGCGAACGCTCAGATGTGATCGCATTAGACAAACAACGGCATCTCATCAATAACTTCAAGCTGGCTACTGAACTGGGTGCAGAGATCATCAAGGTGGAGCATGACCGGGTCTCTGTCGCTATTATGGAACAAGCAACAGAAAGAAACATCACTACGATCTGCATCGGCAAGCCACATATCAGTCTTTTAAAAGTGATCCTGGCCACCAACATCTTTAGCAACTTGCTCAAAAAGCTATCCACCAGTGATATTGACCTTATCATTCTATCCTAATGAAAATTAAAACCAAACTCACGATGGGGGTTGGGCTATTATTGGCCCTGATCATACTCCTGGCCGTGATGGGGATCACCCAGATCATCTCGTTGGCCAACGCCAGTGAACAAGTACTAGTGGCCAATTACAACTCCCTCGACTATTCGAGAAACATGCTGAAGGCACTTGATGAATATGGAATTGAAAAAGATGCGTTAAAAAAAATCGAACAACATCTCATCGCGCAGGAAAAAAACATCACTGAAATCGGAGAGGATGAAATGACCGAAAGTCTAAGAGTACATTATGACCAACTCCTGACCAGCCCAGGAGATACCATGGTGCTCAAAGGCTTTCGGAAAGACCTGAATGACATCATGAAAATCAACCTGGATGCTATCGAACGAAAAAGTAAAGTGGCCACCCAGGCAGCAGACCAGGCCATCCTACTGATTCCGGCTACGGGTGCCTTGTGCTTTATGATTGCGTTTATCCTGTTGTTTAATCTGCCGGGGAACATCGCCAATCCAATCAAGGAACTGACCGATAGCATCAAACAAATCGCCTCAGAGAAATATTCTGAAAGGGTTCATTTTGAAGGGCATAATGAATTTGGAGAGCTGGCCCAATCCTTTAATGTCATGGCCAAAAAGCTCGAGGAATACAACAACAGCAATCTGGCCAGAATCATGATTGAAAAGAAACGCATTGACATGCTGATCAACAATATGCATGATCCGGTGATCGGACTTGATGAAAACAAGCAAGTCATCTTTGTCAATGAAGAAGCATTGAAAATATTTGGCGCTAAAGAACCGGAGATCCTGGGGCATGCAGCGCAGGACATCGCGGTGACCAATGACCTTATGCGTTTACTCATCAAGGATCTCATCACAGGGGAGCCGCGTGTCGGAGATCAGGTTCCGATCAAGATATATGCCAATGGCAAGGAGAGTTTTTCGAAAAGAAATCATTCCGATCCGTATCACCCCTACCGGCGAAGCAACAAAGATCGACATTGGTGATGTCATTATCCTTCGTAATGTAACAAGCTACAAGGAGCTGGATGTAGCCAAAACGAATTTTATAGCTACGCTCTCTCACGAATTTAAAACACCGATTGCCGCCATACGCATGAGTGTGGATTTATTGAAAAAGGAGGAATTAGGGGCCGTCACTGCGGAGCAAAAAGAATTGCTGGAAAGTATAGAGGACGATGCCAATCGGCTGCTCAAGATCACAGGTGAAATCCTCAACCTCTCGCAGGTGGAGACCGGCAATATTCAGTTGGACATAACAGCGACTGATCCAAATATCATCGTGAACAATGCTGTGCGGATGAATAAGGTGATGGCCGATCAGAAAAAAATAAAGATTGAATTTGCTTTTCCGGAAAACAACCCCAAGGTCAATGCAGATGAAGACAAAACCACATGGGTGTTGTCCAACCTGGTTGGAAACGCCATCCGGTATTCTTATGATCAATCTATCGTCTGGCTGAGCATAACGCCAGAAGGAAATTATTTACGTTTTTCTGTCAAGGATACCGGACAAGGTATAGCCCCTGAATACATCAACAGGGTATTCGATCGATATTTCCGTATACCGGGCACGAAAAAAGAAGGAACCGGATTAGGATTGTCTATCAGTAAGGAGCTTATTGAAGCGCAGGGAGGACATTTAAGTGGAAAGTGAATACGGAAAAGGAAGTACGTTTTCATTTACGTTACCTATTCATCGAATAGCATCAAAAAACGGTAACGGGTTGGCGGCGAGAACGCCATCGTCGGGGGCGTATTGCATCCGCCCCCGATCGATGGGATTTCTTTCGTAGGGGCGGATGCAATACGCCCCTAACGAAAGAAAACTGGCCGCTGGATGGCGTTCTCGCCGCCAGCATTTAGTATTTTTACTCCATGACCCTATATCAGATCGATGCCTTCACAGATACATTATTCGGAGGCAACCCCGCAGCGGTTGTACCTCTTGAGTACTGGCCCTCGGATGAATTCATGCAATCCATCGCAGCAGAAAACAATCTGGCAGAAACAGCTTTTGTCGTTCCGGAAGACGATGACTTCCGGATCAGATGGTTCACCCCCGGTGTGGAGGTTGATCTATGCGGTCATGCAACCCTGGCCACTGCCTATGTGATGTTTACGCAATTAGGCTATAAGTATGATATCATCAGGTTTCAATCGAGAAGCGGACAGCTCACCGTCAGCAAGCATGGTGATTGGCTCACCCTTGATTTTCCTGTTGACCATCATCATCCGATTGATATAACTGAAACGCTGAAAAATTGCACCAATGTCCCGATCAAAGAAGCATACCGGGGTGCGCGGGATTTTATGATCGTCCTCGAAGATCAGCATACAGTCATCAATAGTTCGTTTGATCAATCTGCCATTCTTCAACTTGGTCATTGTGGGTTGATCGTTACAGCCCGGGGAGAAGATGTTGATTTTATCTCGCGATTCTTCGCTCCTGCCTACGCTATACCTGAAGATCCGGTGACAGGATCATCACATTGCACGCTCACACCCTATTGGGTAAAGCAGATTGGCAAAACAGATCTGACGGCACGACAAGTGTCTTCGAGAGGAGGGTTTCTTAAATGTACATTGCGTGGAGAGCGGGTACTCATCAGTGGTAAAGCAGTGTTGTATTTGAAGGGAGATATAGAAGTGTAAGAACGTGAGAGCGTGAGAACATGATACCACCAAATCAGCCGAAGCCTTGGCGAAGGTGCTTTACTCTTTGCCCCATGCCGACTGCGGACTGCGGACTGCGGACTGCGGACTGCCCACCCTTTGCGGCTCTATGCCCTATGCTCAATACACAAACCTCACCGAATTCTTATTCCCATGCCCGTCATCCTCGACAATTGGATTGGCAGGATCAGTGATCCACTTGCCATCGATGATAAACTTATAGGTTTGCTTGCCACCAAAGAGAGGAACTGTAACTGTCCATCCATTTCCACTCCTTGACATTTGCGTCTTCTTTTCATGCCAGTTGTTAAAGGATCCGGCAAGGAAAACTTCGTTCGCATCCTGGTATCCCTTCAGGTTAAACGCCACAGGAAGGGTGACATACAGGACTGAATTAAAGGTCTCATGTTCATTCTTTACTTTTTCCTTATTGACCGGATCATGCATCCATTCTCCGTCGACGATAAACTTGTATTCATATCGCCCCGGTGGAAGCTCAGCACTTAATCTCCAGCCTTCAGGTACTTTGTTCATTTTCAATTCCTGCTCGTTCCATCCATTAAACGAACCAGTGAGAATGACCTCGTTTGCACTATAATGCTCATTGAGCAGGAACTCTACATTGCCATCTTCTACGATTTTGATGACTGACAAATCCACTTTGTACACATCCTTGAGGAAGTCATCCTGAAACTGCCGTGGATCGGTCACTTGTCCTTCCACATCTGCTATCAGGCGTTCATTGATGATATACCGGAAGTCCAGTGGAAAGGCATCGTTGAAATCCTGTATGCGCTTCCGCAATTCATACGTGAACTCATCACGCTTTGTCATCTTCCACCCTTTCTTATTCCAGTTATTAAACTCACCGGTGATGGCGACCTCATAAATCCCCAGGTCTGCAAAGTCAACTTTGAGTGCATTCTCTCCGAGCAAGGCCTTGGCATAACTGCGTACATCAAACACAAACACCACCTCTTCGCCTTCAAAGTAATAAGGATTAGTATTATCCTGAGCACTTCCCACCATAGCGGAAAGCGTCCAGGCGAATACCAGGAAACTGAATCTGATGATATGTATTATTCTACTTCTCATGACATTACGACCGCACAAGGTTGAAAAAATAGAGTTTTCTTTTCTGATAATTGATCATTACCCTTCTTTTTTTAAGGAATTCATATCCGAGCACGCCTTGTACATTGACATCGAACGACTGGTTGATCTCATCAAGACTGGTCAACAAGGTGTTCATTTTTTCTGAATACTGGTTGCCACATTGGACCTCATTCATCACCCCGGCCAGCACCTCCACTTCCTTATTGCCGACACCCAGCAGATTGACCCGTTTGATGATGGTAAACTTATCCATCACCTTGCGGTTGACCTGCCGGTCGATAAGGTTCAGCTCTGCCCCTGAATCAAGTATCATCTTCAACCGCACCGCATTGACCTTTGTATCAACGATGATCAGGTGATGCCGGAGCTCAAATTCCATACTATCATATGGTACTTCATACGGCGCCAATGTATCGATCCGTATTCCCTTTTTATCGACTCTGGTCAGTACGATGACTTTGCTCTGGAAATCGATAAAAACCTCAAAGTCCTGATATACATCGTGACCAAGAATCCCGATTAACCTGGTATTTTTCTTGAGTTCGATGTGATGCAGGTCCACGAGATGGGCCCTTATATCCCGGAGGACCAACTGATCCAGTTGCAGGCTATCTACTCGTTTTTCAATGACGGCATTGACCATGCCTGTATTCCCGACGGCGGCGATGGCACGACCGTTTTCTCCGGCTTCAAAGTACTGTTTGTTGAGCACCAGCTTTTCAGACCCGGTATCGAGCATAAAGAAGCCGGAGACAGTATCCACCCTCGCCTCAACCATGATCAACTGGCCTACAAGCGTAAAGGGTATATAGATGGTATTGACGTCCGCAATGGCCGCCTGGGGAAAAGATAGATTGCACAGCATGCCATCTGCAGGATCAATCTCTGGCCTACCATCCGCATAGCCACTGACCCATGTCAACATGCAAGCACAGGAAATCAAAGCCCTGAGGGACCATGAAGTCGAAAATCCTGTTGCGCTGATTGGAGGCATGGTGTGGCTTGACGTCAGATTTAGCTCAAATTACTATAAACGTACTTTCCTTTAGATACATTTTATAGGAGGATTGCATATCGGACGATGGACAGCTGGAGAAAATGGATGGGCGATATCCCATATTTCAATTTATTCCCAACACCAGATCGTGTCTATTTGGTACTATGTAAATATTAGTTAAATTTGAAGAGAATGGTCATACAAAGTGGCCTATGGTATTTTTCGCGCCCAAAAACCAAATGCATACTATTAAGCGAACGATATTAGGAATACTAGCTGTGTTGATATCCACGGGTATCGCATGTGCTGCTATTGATTTGGATCCAATTCCAGACCAGATATCGTGTATGTATTATGTACTTCCGCCAATAGGGGGAATGGACTTAAGTGGAAATGAAGCCTATTATTCGGGCCATTCCGGCACAGGAAATATGTATGCTCCTGGCGATACCATTTTCAATTCTGCAGTGATCTATGCTTTTGATCAACTGGGTGTGGAAAGTGATGAAGAGTGCTTTTATCTACAGATCATCAATAACCTACCAGACCTGGCGACGATTGAGGATGATACAGCATGCCAGTATTATATTCTTCCTTATTTCACCACGCCTTCTGTTTCGGGATTTGCAGGTTATTACACAGCCCCACAGGCCAGTGGTGTACGCTTTCAACAAGGTGACACTTTGTTTTACTCCGAAAGTTTGTTTGTGTATGATGGATATGACAATTGTTTTGTCGAAAAAGAAATACACATCACTATTGACACCCTACCAGTGTTTGATGACATACCTGATCAATACGGATGTAATAGTTATGAGCTAGTCCCCTTTCCCGGTGAACAAGTGCAAGCGGATCAAGTATTTTTTACACAGGGCCCTCAAACATACCAGGTAGGGGATATGATCAATGAAAGTCAAACAATGACAATCAATACTACTAATGGCGTATGTAGATCGGAACAAGAATTTGAAGTTATCATTGTTGATCATCTCGATTTAGGTACGAAACAGGACACATTTATTTGTGGTCCAGGCTTTACATTGCCAGAAATCTCCGGACCCTTAGTTTCTTCGTTTGCACGCTACTACAGACTTCCTGCAGGGCAAGGAACAAGTTATGAAGCGGGTGATCATCACAACGCGATCAACTACCCTGTTTTGTATATCTATGACAATATTCCAGGCACGGCATGTGTGGATGAAACAGTATGGAACATTCACTATACACCCAGGCCACAAGCCTACAGAGATTTTACGGTGACTGTATGCAGGGGCTATTCTTACAATGTCGACACTTTACTCCTGCGGCGGAATACACCTAAACATGGAAACAGAATCATCCCAACTGAAACCAATCCATTGTTACTCACAGACACTGTATTTCAAACGGGATCATATCCAGTGGGTGAATATCAATTTTATATCATAGATACCACTAGGTTTCCATGCATTCCGGATACAGCCATCATGACCGTGATTACTACAGATGATTGTACAAATCCTGATTTTATAGAAACGTATTGTACACACCCTCAGCATGACAATGTACTTTTTCATCTTGCAGTCAATCTCGAGAAGGATCCTGCTTTTTGTCTTGGAGGTTATTTTGTCGAAATTGCAGGTAACCCATTTCGTCAATGGGATGAGCATGTATTCATAGATAGCCGAACTCCTGATACCCTGGTCTATTATTATATACTGACTGACCCCTCTGGAAAGAGAGATACCGCACTCATCACAATCCGGATTCAGGATGTCATACAGATTCAAACCGAACGAGTTGGACCTGATACTTTATGCAAAGGAGAATGTACAAGTTTCCGTATTCATTTCCTTGATGATGATCCTTACTTCGCATTGTGGCTAACAGGGTCGGCCGAGGATATCTCCGTTTTGAATTGGTTGATGCTCAGTGAAAATTTCACCCGTAGTAATATCCTTCAGGTTTGTTTTCTCAATGGAAGAAAGAATTTATCAAATGAAAATCAAGACACAATATTTCTCCCCGTTGGAAAACATTCCTATGAACACACACTATTATTAAGCACCGACAAGGAATGTCAAACTACATATGACACTATCTTCCAATTGACAACACGTGAAGAAGCCACTTTCTATTATCAGGAGATCTATTGTGCAGGATCTGTAGTTGACCTTTTTGGCGAAACATTCTCAGAAGCCCGTCCGGAAGGAGAGATCAAGCTTGATATACCCGCCGTGAGCGGATGTGATTCATTTATCTATGTCACGCTGTCTTTTTATACACCAGCCATAGCTCTTTACAATCAGGATGTGTGCTACGATGATACCATTATTATCAATTGCATTCCGTATACGCATGCATTTCCACATGACACCCAATATCTGCCGGGACTGGGGATGTTCGGTTGTGACAGTATAATCGTAGTCAATTTGAATTTTTCAACACTGGAGGAGGTATATATAGACACGACTATCTGCGAGGGTGATGTTTTTAATTTTGCAGGGCTTGATTTTGATACTCCTGGTATCCACACAGGCGTGATTCAAAGTTTACAATTATGCGATAGCCTTTTGTATACTATCGAACTTTCGGTTGCGCCACCACCTTTAGTAGAAATAGAATTGAGTAGGCCTTTATGCAATGATAATACAGCCAGCCTCAGTGTCCTGGACAATTTTGATGAGATTCTGTGGTCTACTCAAGCGTCCACTGCTCAGATAGAAATAGCACAACCTGGCGAATATAGTGTGACCGTAACTGATGAAAATAATTGTACACAGACATCTTCCATTACAGTGACCCAATCCGATGATTTTTACATCTCCGGCGATCATCAATATACCTCTACACTTGGCCAACCAGTTCAATTTAACCTCATACCTATCGGTGCACTTGATTCCATTTCATGGATGCAATCAGCAGGTTTAGATTGTGACAATTGCCTCAACCCTATTGCAACTTTAAATGCATCGCAGACCTTTGATTACATCGCAATTGATCTCAATGGCTGTGAAGTTACTGGTACCGTAGTAGTGCTTATCGAAGAAAATAAAGCCTATTACATCCCCAATGTTTTCAATCCTCAATCGGAACTCTCAGACAATAGTGTCTTTTCTGTTTTTACAGCTTCACCCTCCAAAGCATATACCATGTCGATCTATGATCGCTGGGGCAACATCGTATTCCATCAGGAAGACCTTCAAACCAATCTTACTTCCGGTGGATGGAACGGTCGGTCAAGAGGCAAACTAGTCCAGTCAGGAGTCTATGCCTACAGGGTAGTCATAGAAGGATTAACAGATCCGATTTCTGGAACCGTGACTGTCATCTATTGATGAAGATGATAATGAAAGCGTTGTAATTAAACGCACAACTAATCAACGTTCAATTGAAATCCCTATCTCTTCTCCATCCATCCATTCTACCTTAGTAAAATTTAAGTCCCCTTCAGGGGATTTAGGGGTTAAAGTCAATGCCAGCGTTTCCGTCCTGATATACTCACCGAATTTTTGAATAGCTGCCTCAATCCCTTCTAGTGCTTCCACTCTGACATGGATCCGATCCGTCACATTCAACCCACTGCTCTTCCTCAGATTTTGGATGCGGTTGACTAACTCACGTGCGGTACCTTCGGAGATCAGATCATCATCGAGCGTCACATCCAGTGCTACCGTGATGCCATCTTCAAAGGCCACCTGCCATCCAGGGATATCTTCAGAGATCACTTCGATGTCCTCACGCTCGAGTGCATAATCTTCACCTTCAACGTTGATCGTCAATGTGCCTCCTTTTTCAAACCGGGCAATAGCCTCCTGATCCAACGATTGAATCATATCAGCTGCGACCTTCATATTTTTTCCGAGACGTTTTCCAAGTGATTTGAAATTAGCTTTCGCCTTTTTACTCACCATCCCCGCCGTGTCCGTGATGTATTCTATCTCCTTGACATTGACCTCTGACAGTATCAATTCTTTGACCTGGTCTATATCTGATTGGAAACGTTCGTCAAGCACAGGCAGAAGTATACGACGTAATGGCAGGCGAACCCTCAGTTTTTCTTTTTTACGGATCGAAAGGATCAGCGAACTGATATGTTGCGCATAATCCATGCGACGCAGCAAAGCTTCATCCAGCAGATCATGCGATGGTGTCGGCAGATCTGTCAGGTGTACACTCTCCGGATGCTTACCGGAGGATGAAGTGAGGCTGCGGTACAACCACTCACTAAAGAAAGGAGCAACCGGTGATATCATCTGCGAAATCACCATCAGACACTCATGGAGTGTAGCGTATGCAGCTCGCTTGTCATCTGACAACTCGCCTTTCCAGAAACGCCTGCGATTGAGCCGCACATACCAGTTTGACAAATGATCATTGACAAATACTTCGATGCGACGGCATGCGGTGGTCACATCAAAATCATCCATATCCGCCTGATAGGCATCAATGAGTGTATGCAGCCTGGACAATATCCATCGATCGATCTCCGGGCGCTGGTCCACCGGCATCACGCCAGCATCATCTGCATTCCATTTGTCGAGATTGGCATAGAGTGCAAAGAAGGAGTATGTATTATACAGAGTAGAAAATAACTTACGCGTACTTTCTACGATCCCTTCTTCATCAAACTTAAGATTGTCCCATGGCTGCGCATTGGAGAGCATATACCATCGCGTAGCATCTGCACCATATTTGCTGATCGTTCTAAACGGATCAACAGCATTGCCCAGGCGCTTTGACATTTTCTGCCCGTTCTTATCGAGCACCAGGCCATTGGATACGACGTTTTTAAAAGCAATCGAATCAAAGGCCATCGTGGCAATGGCATGTAATGTAAAAAACCAACCACGCGTCTGATCGACACCTTCGGCAATAAAATCTGCAGGATAGTTTTGCTTGAATTTCTCTTCATTCTCAAACGGATAATGCCACTGAGCATAAGGCATCGCTCCGCTGTCAAACCACACATCGATCAGATCAGTTTCACGCTTCATCGGCTGTCCGGTTGATGAAACGAGAATGATTTCATCAATGAATGGCCTGTGCAAATCGCCGGGAACATTTTGCGTCATTTTCAAAGCCGCATTTGCTGCATCAATTTCTTTGGCAAGCAGAGCGATGGAACCAATGCATTTTTCTTCAGCCCCGTCTTCCGAACGCCATATATTCAATGGTATGCCCCAGAACCTTGATCTCGAGAGATTCCAGTCCTGCAGGTTTTCAAGCCAGTTACCAAATCTCTTTTCTCCTGTATGTGCAGGCTTCCAGTTGATGGTCTTGTTGAGTTCAATCATACGATCCTTGCAAGCCGTTGATTTGATAAACCAACTATCCATCGGATAATAGAGTACAGGTTTGTCTGTCCGCCAGCAATGCGGATAGTTGTGTTCGTATTTCTGGACATTCAATGCCTTGCCTTCGGTCTTCAGCTGGATTGCGATATCTATATCAACTGCCACATAGCCGGGCTCATCTTTATAGTCCTTGACATAGCGACCAGAATAAGGCCCTACGTTTTCTTTAAACTTTCCGGTCTGGTCCACGAGCGTAAGTGTTCCAACACCATTTGCTTTTGCAACACGTTGGTCATCCGCACCAAAAGAAGGTGCAGTATGCACGATACCCGTACCATCAGAAGTAGTGACATGATCACCAGTCAATACCAGGTAAGCATCCGTGCCTCCAAGTAAAGGTTCAATCTCATTTCCAAAATCAAGCAATGGCTCATAGCGTATGCCCTTCATCTCACTGCCTTTGAAAGCGGCTGACTGGCCTTCAACTGTGGATTGATTTTTTCCACCAAACCAATTGGGCACCAATGCTTCCGCGAGCACCACACTCACAGGTGTATGCGTGTATGGATTTGATGTTTTGATTTTGATATAACTGATATCCGGACCAGCACTCAATGCCGTATTGGATGGCAACGTCCATGGTGTAGTAGTCCATGCAGCAATTCGTACATCTTCATTCAGGTCATCAAACAAAAAAGATGACTGTTCATTTTTAATCACCTTAAATAAAGCAACCACAGTTGTATCCTTCACCTCTTTGTAGGCACCGGGCATATTGAGCTCATGTGAACTCAGTCCGGTACCTGCAGCAGGTGAATATGGCTGAATGGTATAACCTTTATAGAGCAGTCCTTTGTCATACAGCTTCTGCAGAAGGAACCATACAGATTCGATGTAATCATTTTCGTAGGTGTTGTATGGATTATCCAGGTCCACCCAATAGCCCATCTTGCGTGTGATGTCATCCCATTCTGCCTTATAGCGCATGACAGTCTCACGGCATTTAATATTATAATCCTCGATCGAAATCGATTTGCCGATATCATCTTTTGTGATGCCGAGTTCTTTTTCTACACTCAGTTCGATCGGCAGGCCATGTGTATCCCATCCGCCTTTGCGTTCTACGCGATATCCCTTGAGGGTATGATATCTGCAAAAGAGGTCCTTAATAGCCCTGGCCATGACGTGATGGATACCTGGCATACCATTGGCACTAGGAGGGCCTTCGTAAAAAACCCATCGCTTGTCCTCAGGTCGCTGGTTGACACTCTTATCAAAAATGTTGTTATCGTCCCACCATTTCAGCATTTCCTGATCGATGGCTGGGAGGTTCATTCCTTTATATTCCGGATACAGACTCATGTAGGATATCAGTGTTTTAAATTAAAAAAGCCCCGACTGTAATCTGACGGGGCTTGTATAAGCTCAGATTACTTTGTTCTGTTATTTGATAATAATATGGATTATCGTTGCATTCATGTTGCAAAAATAGTAAAAAAAATAAGGCGAAGGCTGAGGCTAAGGCTAAGGAGAACCGACTCAAAAACAAAGAAAATTACGTAGAGACGCGATTAATCGAGTCTCTACGTAATTTTCTATGTTTTGGTTTTTTTTCATCCACAGATAAACCATTCCCACAATTCCTATCATAATCAACAGCCCGGCGACATACTCCGCCTGCGTCGCTTTCATCCCGAGGATATTGATATCCGGGTTGGTGCGTATCTTTTCGATAAAAAACCGCTCGATACCATTGAGGAGGACGTATAAAAAGAAGAGCATACCAGCCACTTTAAAGCGCTTGCGTAGTGCCCAGAGAATCGTAAAAATGACCAGGGAAAAGAAGGTCTCATACAATGGTGTCGGATATACCGCTTCACCAAGCTGGCGACAGTAGTCCCAGACACAACCTTCGATCTGAACGCCATCATTGAGCACATTATGTGGATAGGTGTAGGCCCAGGCCCAGTCAGGAAGAAACCACCAACCCGGTGTTGGTGCTGTATTGACGATACCCCAGTCGCCATCGCCGGAAAACTGGCATCCAAGCCTTCCGACCCCATATCCCATGATCAGCGCAGGGGCGACAGCATCCATGACATGTATAGGCTTCATACCCTTCCGATAGATATACCAGTATACGGTGATAAAGGCTAGTATCAAACCTCCATAGATGGCCAGACCACTTCCGCTGAGTAACTGGTCCAATGGATCTTTGATAAAAGCCTTGATATTTTCTTCGCTCTCGATGATCGAAAACAGACGTGCTCCGATGATTCCGGAAATCGCAGCGAGGATGGTGATATCCCCGATCCGGTGGTGAGGCATGACTTTGACCTCCTTGATCAGCGGTTTAGCCAGTGCCCGCTTTTTAGCATCCCAATATTTGAAAAACCCAAAACCAGCGGCCGCGACGATGCCCCATAGCCAGGTGCCCTTGCCAGAGAGGATGATACTGGCGGGATCTGGCCTGAATTCTTCAAAATGCTGTGCTATATAAGGTAGCTTGAAGCCGATGATAAAGCCAAACAGTGCATTGGTGGCGATCTCCTGCCAGGTAGCGGGAAACCCAATGCGCTCTTTTTCAGTAAATCCCTGCAATAATCCCTCTTTCTCCTTTCGTTTGAGTTCCAGATTGAGCACATAAGCACTGGCGATAAAGGCCAGGATGAGAAAAACACCAAAAGTCTTGAGTACACTGAGCCAGTTGTCAGGCGCGGTGCCGAGTAAGTCATGGAACAAATAGGAAAGATCCGGATACATAGCAGGTTACGGTCAGTGAATAGATAGAGCAGCGAAAATAAGCTAACTTTACAGAGCATCTCCCCCTTCAACGTAATTCTCAAAATGAATATTAGCCTCCAGCGGATCAGCTTAGCTTGTCTGTTCTATATGTTTTCATATGGTATTGCCACTGCACAGGTTGGTTTTAATGCCATAATCGGCATAGAAGCATGGTCCTTTAAGGATGAAGCAGAGATGACCGGGCAGTCCAATCATCCAGGCCAGATGATCGGGTTTGATGTCTTTGTTGAAGACAACCGGTTTGTTTTTGTACCGGGATTCCATTATCACCTTATTTCGCTCCAGAATGAAGACCAGAACTTCAGTTTTGATCTGAGTGAACATCATCATGCCCACTACTTTATGATTCCGCTGACTGCTGGATACAAACTGACTAAAGATGCGATCGTCAATCTGTCTGCCGTGGGTGGTGGAGAAGTTGTATTCTTTTATGATGTCGATGACAACAACCTCGGGTTTGATGATAATGGATTCATCGGTGTCTCGACCAATCTGACGGCCATGCTTCATGCTGAACTATTTTCCTTCCTGACCGCTGAAGTAAAATATCACTATGGATTGCAACCAACTTTAAAAAACAGGGATGATTCGAAGTTGAGAGGATGGACGTTGGCGATGGGGGTGAGGTTTTAATAAAATCGTTGGGCTATGGTTGCACCTTAGCCCGCGTACGTCAAATCAAAAAAAATTAATACAAATCAATAATCATATGAGCCGATTCCATCGGCAGGTAACAATTAATTCTATTTTCGTCACTGAAAATTGAATCATCCATGTCCACCCACACCCCCGACACCTTCCATCCCACCGATCGAAAAGCCTGGCGGCAATGGCTGATCGAACACCACCATATCAAGGTATCGGTATGGGTGGTTTTCAACAAAGTAAAAACGGGTCAGCGTGGGCTGTCGTGGAGTGAATCAGTAGATGAGGCATTGTGTTTCGGATGGATCGATAGCAAAGCGGTGACTTTGGATGAACACCAGTACAAGCAGTTTTTCACAAGACGCAAGCCTAAGAGTGTTTGGTCCAGGATCAACAAGGAAAAAATAGATCGCCTCATCGCTGATGGCCTGATGACTGAGGCTGGGATGCGGAGCATTGAAATCGCTAAGGAAAATGGTTCATGGACATCCCTCGATGAATTCGAAGATCTCATCATCCCAAAGGACCTTGAAAAAGCGTTCAAACTGCACAAAGGTTCAAAAGCTTTCTTCACAGGTCTAAGCAAATCGGTCAAAAAAGCAATGCTTTATTGGATCGGTTCGGCCAAACTGCCGGAGACGCGGCAGCGGCGGATTAATGAAGTTGCGGAACTGGGAGGGAAGGGAGAGAAGCCGAAACAGTTTTGATGTGCATAGTTGAGTATAATTTCTACCTGTCGTCAAAGACGACCATCGATGATGTTAACCTTTCACAGCCCTTTTTGATCTAACGTACGCGAGCTCAGGTACAACCTGAGCTCAACGATTTTTCTTAGCGGCCTGCGGCCGCTTGTACTTTACTGAGAATGTATAAATGTTTTTCGTACGACCAATCATGCCTCCCGGGGGTCGGGGCAAAAAAAGTGCGCAGGCATTGCCCGCGCACTCAAACTTATCAAACCTCTTTTAACCTAGCCCCGATATTTTTTTACTTAGCTACGATATCTTCATCAATCCGGAAGATGAAGGTCAGTTCTCCCCACTCTTTCTTAGGTGCATTGTACTTGGCTTCAAACCTGTAACGTACCGCGAGGTAAGTTGCCTGCTTGATGATCTCATTGTCAGTGATCGTAGTCTTCTCAGGATCGTAGGCCGCATAGATGACCTTACCTGCTCTGTCGATACATATATCCAGGGTGACACGTCCGTTCATTTTAGCTACACTGGTGATGTTTTCACGGTAGATGACTTTACGGGTGATGATACCATCACCTTCGAGGCCATCGCCACCGCCACCATCGCCATCCATCGCCGCACCATCCTGGTCACCCTCGATAGGGCTACCATTTCCACCACCACTGGCATTGGTTTCAGTATCGGATCCGCTTGCAGAAGTTTCACTGGCGACAACATCAGTTGCGTCTTCGGCAGTAACATCACTGATGACTTCACTGTCGTTTTCTGCTATCGTTGTTTGTTCGACAGGTTCAGTTTCGTCTACTGGGATTGGCTCTTCAGCAGGCTTGTCCATGGTAGGCTCTGGCTCTTCGTTGAAGACAGGACTACGCGCCTGGAGACCTTCGCTACCGGAAGCCACTTCCTGGAGTTCTTCCATGTAGCCTATTTCGAGAATATACTCAAGTGGTTTCTTCTCCATCGCCTTGTGGGCAAAAGGTAGAAATGCAATCAACAGGATACCTGCGTGCAGTCCAAAACTCCATTCGAAGCTTTTGTTACGGGTTACGGTCAGCGTTTTCATCATTTATGTTTTTTGATCTATACCACTAAGACACGTTTACCCTTGTTAAGGTGTAATAAGGAGAGTTTAAGATTTAGTTAAATCCGTAGGAAGGAAATAGGAGGCAGTAAGCAGTATTCAGTAATCTGTATTCAGTATTCAGTATTCAGTATACAGTATACAGTATACAATGGGCAATGGGCAATTTAAAAAAAAATGAAAACTGCTAACTGAATACAGATTGCAAACTGAAGTTACCGATGACTGATTACCGAATACCGATTACCGAATACCGATTACTAGTTCATAATATCCTCGATCTCCTCGAGCTCAATCGGAATATCAACCATCAGATTCTTTGGCTTACCCCGGGTGATCAGGATATCGTTTTCCAGGCGGATCCCTATTTGCTCTTCGGGGATGTACAAGCCAGGCTCGCAAGTGATGACCATGCCTGCTTTCAGTGGCGCGCGACGATCGGAAACATCATGCACATCATATCCCAGATGATGCCCGATACCATGCATAAAATATTTCTTCCTCAACGGATGGGCCGGATCCTGTCGTCGAAGATCCCTGTTGGAGATAATCTTCAATCTGACCAGTTCTCCTTCGATCAGGTGGCCTGCTTCTTTATTCAGGTCGCTTAGCATTACACCAGGTCGCATCATAGAAGTGACCTCGTTCAACACATTGAGCACCGATGTATAAATAGCTTTCTGTCGTTTCGAAAATCTCCCGGACGCCGGTATAGTCCGTGTCATATCCGATGCCATGCATGCGTATTCGGCACCAAAGTCGATCAGGACCAGGTCATCTTTTCCAATCAACTTATTATTTCGTACGTAATGAAGAGTGCATGCTGATCCTCCGGAAGCCACGATGGGTTCGAATGCATGCTGACAACCATGTCTTGAAATTTCATACGTGAGTCGGGCTTCTACTTCATATTCATACATCCCGGGCCTGATGTCATGAAGCACACTGTCAAATGCACGACCTGTCACTTGCACTGCTTTTCGCATCAGGTCGAGTTCGGCCGGATGCTTAAGCATCAACATCCTGGTGAGTATCGCATGTGCCGATAGATGGTTATGTTCGGGATAAAGCTGCTTCAGCTTTTCATTCATCCGGTCATTTTCTGTCCTCACTTCTGTCTCCGACCGATCTGCCTGTCGGGGATGTGTATAGATGGTGGATGATGTTCTGATCAGGGAAGGCATGATACGATCCCATTGATCGATGGTGTAGATCGTAGAAATACCCGAGACGGCACTTGCTTGTTTCTGTGAATATCGCTCACCATGCCAGATCAAATGTTCAGGATCTTGCGGAAGGATGAAGGCGATCTCCCGATTTGATTTTTTTTTCGCGTCGGGACAGAGCACGATGATGGTGCCTGGCTGATCGAGTCCGGACAATGCAAAAAGCGCGACATCCTGACGGAAGGGATAGAATTGATCTCCGCTGCGGGGCATTGGATCATTGGAACAAAAAATCGCAACCGAAGCGGAAACCATTTTCCTGGCAAATTCTTTTCTCCGGTCAGTAAACAGCGACGAGGGTATGGATTGGTAACGCATAATATGTATTTACTGGGCAAGCATTCTGGCAGCATCAGCCTCCGCTGCAATATATCCAAAGTAATGCCACCCGTCCTCTGCGAGGATCATGCTGCGGATGGAATCAGCTTCTGAGCGCCGGCCATTTGCTTCATACCAGCAACTGATTCCATATTGCTGCGTCTCAGATGAAGTGGATTCAGGAGATGAATCAGATTCATTTAACTCGCTTTGTCCGGTCTGGAAAAGGAGGAGTTGATGAAGGTATGCTTCGTTTTCGATGATCTCCATATCAGGATGAATGTTCGTGAGCAAACGCTTCGCAGTATCCTGATCACCGGTTCTCAGATAGGTTAAGTACAACCAATAGGTCGCCGCTACCACGAGATCAGGATTGTTGGCGTACTGCATGGAGGTCTGGAAAGAAGTGATGGCTTCGGCATAGTTTGCTTGGAGATAATAGGCCAGACCCAGGTGATAATAGATGTTGAAATGAAGATTGCTGAGTGGTATATCCAGTTTGTTAGGTATGCCATCTGGCTCCACTTCCATCTCCCGGTTCGCTGCAAGCGTTGCGCCTCGCTTTAAATCTTGAATGGCATTTTGAGTTTGTCTGACGGTGATATAGCGGTGTCCACGGTGTCGAAAGAGTTCGGGAGACCCGGGATGCAATAGTATTCCATGGGTAAATACATCGATGGCTTCCTTGTATCTGTGCAGATAGGCAAGCCGTCTTCCATACCAGATAATGGCATTGAGATCGGTACTGTCTTCAAGAAAAACCGCCTTGGCTTCCTCCAAAAGGCTATCATTTTGTAGAAATTTTTCTACTTCGATCTCCGGACGCAGGAGTGTATCACCCAAAAAACTGATCGCTTCACCAACTATTTGAGGTGCGGAAATTAGTTCATCGGATGATTTAGAAGTGGGTTTGCATGCGGTCCAGAGGAATGGAAGCAGGCAAAAAATAGTGATAGCAGACTTTAAAAAATGGCCTCGGTGCTTTGTCGGTTTCATCTGACGAAGATACCTGACATCGACCAAACGCATCAGAGCAAATCGTCAATTTTGCGCAAACGGGATTCTGAAATGTGTCCAATCCAGGTGAACAAAGTGTGTCTCGCAGAGGCACGAACGTCCGTGTTAATGTATGCGGCGATCATCACCAATCCATACATGAGAACGCCCAGATCATCGGTGTAGCCTATGAATGGAGACATATCGGGTATCGCATCGATGGGGGAAAAGAGGTATACAAATGCACCCATCACAATTCGCTTCGCCCAGGCTGGCGTATCACTTCGCCTGAATGCATAGTACATCAACAAGGCGGCATACAAGAGTGGTGCACTGATGTGACGCACCATCCCACGGAGGGTGGACATGATGGTCGATGGTGTCAGATTTCGGAACGACATGCGATCTTTTTTATCAATCTACTTTCTGCATAACGTGAAGATGGTTCGAAGTGGTTCCGGAAATTTTGGATCACTTTTTGCATTTTCTTTTTCAAAGAAGGATTGGATGCCGTACGCGCGTGATAAAAATATTTTCAAATTTTTTTCAAAAAATATATACAAAATAAATCTAAAGTGTATTTTTGTGCTGGAATATGACCATACACCTCTCATATAGATCATCTCATCATCTCTCCACGGATTACAAAACTGCCTGTGTCAGGTGTCCTTTCGACGCCCCGGTGTAGGCAGCGACTCTATCTAATTTATTTAACTAATCTCATTATTCATTATGGCTAAAACAGCAAAGAAGGCAGCAACTAAGAAAGTTGCCAAGAAGGCAGTTGCTAAGAAAGCAACTAAGAAAGCAGCAGTTAAGAAGGCTACTAAGAAAGCAGTAGCTAAGAAAGCTGTTAAGAAGGCAGTTCGCAAAGCAGTTGCTAAGAAAGTTGCTAAGAAAGCAGTTCGCAAAGCAGTTGCTAAGAAAGTTGCTAAGAAAGCAGTTCGCAAAGCAGTTGTGAAGAAAGTTGCTACTAAGACAGCTCTTGCAGCTAAAGCAGCTCCTTCAAAGAAAGCTCCAGCTAAGAAAGCAGCTCCTAAGAAAGCAGCTAAGAAAGCTCCAGCTAAGAAAGCTACTAAGAAGTAAGCTTTCTAAACCTACTTTTGCCTTAACCGGCAACGGGAACAGGGAATATTTTTTTCCACCCGAACGTACATCAAGAGAAGAATTGAGAGCGCTGATACCCTTCGGCGCTCTTTTTTTTTGCCCCTACACCAACAGCGGATGCACACTCAATTGCCTGGCTGCATCCTCCGGACGCTGTGTTCCGATCAACACCTTCTTCCCATTTTTCTTCACGATCTGGATTCCGTAGTTGCCTCGCACATTAAAGGCCTTTCCATTTCTGCCATATCGCATACCCCAACCACCATACTCCAGGATCGGTGAATATTTGCGCACATGGATCTGATCAATGTCTTCCCAGGCTATCGTCTGCTCCTTGAAATGAAATGGCTTCATCCTGAAATGAACCCCCATAGCATCTATTCTGGTGTATAATTTCAGCGAGCTCAGTAGTGCCATCGTCAATGTCATCGCTCCTAAACCTAAACCAACAGTCCAGATCGCCTGGCCTGCTGCAATCAATGCAATGACCAGGATAACAAGCTCCATCCCCATCAGGAGCCATATCCATAGCTGATCAAAAGGCTGCACCTCCTCATAAATGACTTCTTCATCATCCGGCAATGCAATGCGATCCTCCGTCCGTGGTCTGAAAATCGATTCATCAAACTGGTAAATCTTTTCTTCTGACCGTCTGCGCTCATCTGTTGACATATGGTTACTATTTTATTATTCTCTATTTTCGATCATCGAAAGTACAAAGTCATGGCCGGATCAATGAAACAGATACATCATCAGTTTGAGAAACTGGAGCTCAAGAAAAAAGCGCTGATGAACCTGATCACTCTGTTGTCAGATGAAAAATACACCCAACAACCATCCACCGGCAGTTGGTCAGTCGCCCAGGCAGCTAATCACATTTTCCTGAGCGAACAGTTATCTACAGCGTATATCCGCAAAAAACTTTCCTATCCCGATACACTTCTTCCATTCCAGATCAAATCCTGGGGAGGCGTCTTCCTGATCAAACTGGCACTCTGGTCCAATTATAAGCGCAAAGCTCCTGTCGCCATCAATATGTGGGAGCAGCAGACCATTCTCTCACAGACAGATCTGGAACAACACTGGAGTAAACTCCGGGCCGATATGATCACCCTGATAGAGAAACATCAGGAAGCCTTCGGATCACATATGGTCTACAGACACCCCTTCGCAGGCCGCATGACCATGCATCAGATGCTCATCTTCTTAAACGATCACATGGCTCACCATATAAAACAGATCAACCGGATTGTCTCGAAGATTGACTAACCTGCTATAACAACACTTATTTTTTTGCTGCGGCAGAAAGGATGATGTCAGCTATCTTTTCAGCAAGGTCATCCATATGCGCACTACTGAAGTTGACCAGGGTGACGATAGCAATATCCTGTTCAGGGTAGATAAGTAGCCTACTGGTTCCACCAACTGAACCGCCGCTGTGCCCAACCCAATTCCTTTCCTTATCATCCTTTCCACTAAAGAATCCGATTCCATTATTAGTCCTGGTTCCATCATTCGTGGTTTGACTACGCGTAAACTCGAGCATCGTGTCCTCTTTCAAATACCGGCTGGCCGCTATTGCCCAACCCAACTTAGCGAGATCTTCTGCGCTGCAGAGATAACCTCCGCCTGCCCATTTGTTGCTAATGTCTACTACAGGAGATACCTGGTGAATGCTATCCCGAAATTCATAAAAGGTCACACGGCTGAAGTCTGTAGAATCTTTGTAGTCAGGTTTCAGATCAGTCATCTGCAAAGGCTTAGTGACCTCATCGGCTATGATCGCGGTGAAAGGTTTCTGTATTGACTTTTCCATCACCGCACTCACCAGTGTCCATGCGTAGGTTGAGTAGCTGAACTTCTCGCCCGGTAGACACAGGAGCGTATCATGGATAAACACTTCCAGCGGGTCTGTCACATTGTCGTAATGGATATTGCTCAAGAATTCAAGACCTTTGTAGTGTCTGATACCGGCAAGATGTCCGCTGACCTGACGAAGGGTGAGGTTGCGTACTTCATTAGGGCAGTCCTTGTAGTAAGTGGATATCGGCAGATCCAGATTGATCTCGCCACGCTCATAGAGTCGCGCCAGACCAGATGCCGTGACCGTTTTAGAAATGCTACCTATTCTAAAAAGATGCGCTTCAGGATCAACCGGTAGTTTTTTCTCAAGATTGGCATATCCATATCCACTGGTCCAGATATTTTTCTTTCCATCCACGACCGCAACAGCTAATCCCGGAAAATGACCTTGTTGCATTTGCGCGGCACACAATGAATCTATCCTTCCAGCAGTCACATCATCTAAATCCCACGACTTAAACGCACGGGAAGATGAACAGGAGAAGAAAGAAAAAAGGACTACTACGGAAATCGATAGCAGACCAGCCTGACTGAAAAAGACCTTAGATTTCATAAAAGTGGGTTGTCGTAAAGATTGTACATCAGCAATATAGCCATCAACCATATTTTTCGGATCAGTTGTAGCCATTTTTTCTCAATTTAGACCTTCTGTTCACTTAAAAGCAAATCATACCAACTATGCCTCCTATTGTCCGCTTTAAGTTATCCCTCATGATGTTCCTCGAGTTTTTTATCTGGGGAGCATGGTTTGTTACACTGGGCACCTATTTATCGACAGTGCTTTCTTCCAATGGTGATGAGATCTCAGCTGCCTACTCTACTCAATCTCTGGGTGCTATTATTGCTCCCTTTATCATCGGTCTGATCGCTGATAGGTTTTTTTCAGCACAGCGGATATTAGGATTTCTCCACCTTGCAGGAGCCGTGCTGATGTACCTGGCTGCGCAGTCCGGAGAGTTCGCTTCCTTTTTTCCGTTTATCCTGATCTACATGATCCTGTACATGCCTACCATCGCGCTGGTCAATTCCATTTCCTTCCGGCAGATGAAAGACCCTTCGATTGAATTTGCCAATATCCGGTTGTGGGGCACGATCGGATGGATAGTTGCAGGCCTGCTGATTGGCTATCTCTTTAAATGGGAATCGAAAGGAATGCTTCAAAGTACCTTTTACATGGCTTCAGGTGTTTCCGCTTTCATGGGCTTCTTTAGTTTTTTACTGCCGGACACTCCCCCAAAATATGAGGCAGGTAAAAAACCTTCCCTGCGTGAAATCCTGGGCCTCGATGCATTGCGCCTTTTCGAAGACAGAAATTTCCTGGTCTTCCTGATCTCTTCCGTATTGATTTGTATTCCACTCGCCTTCTATTACCAAAACGCAAATCTCTATCTCAACAATGCCGGAATGGAAAACGCGGCTGGTAATATGACCTTTGGCCAGGTTTCGGAAGTGTTCTTTATGTTGCTTCTTCCTGTTTTCCTAAAACGATATGGGCTGAAGACCACGCTGCTCGTGGGTATGGCTGCTTGGGCCATCCGCTATTTGTTGTTTGCATATGGTGATGCCGGCACCGGCGTATGGATGCTGTTTAGTGGCATCATCCTGCATGGTATATGTTATGATTTCTTTTTTGTCTCTGGTCAGATCTACACAGACTATAAGGCCGGTGAAAAAATCAAGAGCTCCGCACAGGGACTGATCACGCTGGCGACCTATGGAGTCGGTATGCTCATTGGTTTCTGGCTCGCCGGAAAAATTTATGACCACTATACAGATGTCGCGGGTGCACAGGATTGGAAAATGATCTGGACGATTCCGGCAGTTATTGCTGCTGCTGTAATGGTGTTGTATGCCTTGGTTTTTAAAAATGAAAAAATCAATGCTGAGATCGATTGCGTGGTGGCGCCGCACCCGGCACCTTGGACAAAATAAAATGAGAAAAATCGCCATGCTGGGTTCCGGATTTATCGGACGCTTCTATGCTGATTCGATTCAGGGATACCGCAACCGCGATCGCATCGTCATGATCCAATCACGACAGGAAGAAAGTTGTCTTTCGTTTGCCCATCATTACCATGTAGCGCACTGGACTACACAAATAGAAACCGCAGTTTCGCATCCGGAGGTAGATACAGTCATCATTGCCTTGCCCAATCATCTGCATGAAGAGGCAATCATGGCCTGTATCAAATATCATAAGCCTGTGCTTTGTACCAAACCGCTTGGCCGCAATGCAGCAGAAGCATACCGGATGCTGGAGGCTGTTGAAGCTGCGCACCTATTCAATGGATATCTCGAAGATCTGGTCTATACACCAAAATTTTTAAAGTCGCACCAGGTGATTGCTTCAGGCGCGCTTGGTAAAATACTCTGGGCCAAATCGAGGGAAGCACATCCGGGACCACACAGTGAATGGTTTTGGAATAAAGAACTTGCCGGCGGAGGTGCGATCATAGACCTCGCTTGTCATTGCATTGAAGTATCCAGATCCTTCATTGGAAAAGATATCCGACCTGTTGAAGTCATGTGCTGGGCCGACACACAGGTCAAACCCATCGATGCCGAAGATCATGCCATTGGGTTAGTAAAGTATGAAAGTGGTGCGATTGGTCAGTTTGAAGTAAGCTGGACTTTTCGCGGAGGCCTTGATCTCCGGGACGAAGTCATGGGGAGTGAAGGCACGATCTGGAGCAATGGATTTATGCGCACAGGACTTGAAGTATTCACAAGTGGAAAAGGAACGGGGTATATGGCGGAGAAAGCTGAGACTGATCAGGGGTGGACTTTTCCGGCAGGTGACGAATTAAATGAACTTGGTTATAACCATATGTTTACTGACATGTTTGACGCCCTGGACCAAAACATGGCTCCTAAAGAAACCTTTTACGATGGCTATGTCGTCAATGCCATCATGGATGCAGCCTATCTGTCTGTCAAAAGCAAGCAATGGGAACCAGTCGTGCTCAACGTATGGAGGGGTGCTGAACAACAGGAAGAAACCAGTGTTTTAACCTCCTATGATCAGGATCATTGGCTGGTCAAGGAAGAAGTCACCCACTATGGGGCTAAAAAACTCATACTGAAAGAGAAGGTTTCAGGTCGTATTTTTGAGCGGTTGCTGTAAAGCACGCATTACGACCCAAAAAACAATCAACCCATAAAAGCATGCAGGATACTTTTATCATAGATGGCATCCGGACCGCCATTGGTTCGTTCAGGGGAACATTATCTGGTGTACGGACAGACGATCTGGGCGCGCATGTCATCAAGGCACTGATGGAAAAACACAAGGACCTGGATCCGGCCTTGATCGATGATGTGATCATGGGTTGCGCCAACCAGGCAGGTGAGGATAATCGTAACGTCGCGCGGATGTCTTTGTTACTCGCAGGACTACCCTATACGGTACCCGGTGAAACGGTAAACAGACTTTGTGCTTCAGGAATGTCAGCGGTCATTCATGCGCATCGTGCCATCCAGGCAGGCGATGGTGATTTGTTTATTGCAGGAGGTGTTGAAAATATGACGCGAGGACCCTGGGTGATTTCAAAATCCAGTCAGCCTTTCGGCAGTGATGCGCAGATGTATGATTCGTCTTTCGGATGGAGATTTATCAATCCAAAGATGAAAGCGCTGTATGGAACTGATGCCATGGGTGAAACGGCTGAAAACCTGGCATCGATGTACAGCATATCCAGGGAAGATCAGGATCAATTTGCAGTCTGGTCTCAACAAAAGGCAGCAGCATCTGCAGACATTCTCGCTGAAGATATCACACCGGTTTCACTCCCAAGGAAGAAACAAGATCCGCTTGTTTTTAATGCGGATGAATTTGTAAAAGGAAATACAACCCTTGAAGGCTTGGCTGCGCTGAAACCTGCTTTCAAGGAAGATGGTTCAGTCACGGCAGGTAATAGCAGTGGGTTGAATGATGGTGCTGCTGCATTGTTGATTTCATCTGACTTTGCAGTCCGTCAAAACAATCTGAACCCTATCGCCAGGATATTATCATCTGCAGTTGTAGGCGTGGAGCCTCGCATCATGGGTATCGGCCCGGTCGGTGCATCCCAACGTGCACTCAAGAAAGCCGGACTCATGCTTGACGAAATTGATGTCATCGAAATCAATGAAGCCTTTGCTGCACAGGTATTGGCCTGCACCAGAGCCCTCGGCCTGAGTGCTGATGATGAACGCATCAATGTATGCGGTGGAGCTATCGCCCTTGGTCATCCGCTAGGCATGAGTGGTGCGAGGATCATCCTCAATGCAGCCCGGTCATTGCATCGATTGGATAAACGATATGCACTGGTCACGATGTGTATTGGTGTGGGACAAGGGTATGCGGTGGTGATAGAAAGAGTTTGATCCTGTAGACCCCCTACCCCCTGAAAGGGGGAGCTGATTTTACTTCCATTATTTCTTTCTAAGAAAAATTAAACATAAACCACATCAAGTCCCCCTTTCAGGGGGTAGGGGGTCAGACAGGCCATAACCTGACTTCACCTTTAATTGGTCATTGGATATTGGTTATTGTTTATTGATCCACAGAACAAGCTGTACCCTGACTTCACCTTTAACAGATCACTCGTGCTTAAAGACGTAGCATTTCAATTTGATCTATCCATTCTCCTTGCCCTTGCTCCTTGCTATCTAACCAACGTGACATCCCCATACAACGTCTCCGTCTTTCCATCTGCATAGATTACTTCGGCAACCCACACAAAAACACCAGGATTGATATCTTCTTCATTGGCTTTGCCATCCCATCCATCAGAAGGAACATTTGGCAAAAGACCTACACTTTCAAAGACAAGTCCTCCCCAACGATCATAAATACGCATAATAGGAATATCGGTTACCGCTTCCGGATGACTCGATATGAAGAAGAAATCATTGATGCCATCATCGTTCGGACTGAATACATTGGGAATAAATATTTCTCTGTGGATTTCCGGCACGATACATGAATCTGCTGGCGCAAGAATCGTAATGGTCCAGAATATACTATCGCATCCAAAGATGTTCGTATAGACCTGTTCTACAGTCCCGACCTCTTGTGGCTGACAAGTCAATTGTTGTACAATCGTAGTATCTGAAGGCAACAATACAATCGTTTCTATCACCGTACTGTCGCATCCTCCTGCATTGGTGAGTAATCGGGCAAATACACCGGCCATCGATGGTTCACAGGTTTCGCCTGTCAATATAGTGGTGTCAGCTGGGATCAGCATGACGGTCTCAATGATAAAGCTATCACACCCATTGGTATTCTGTAACACACTGATAAAGGTGCCCGCCATAAATGGATCACAGGTTTGACTTGGTATCCAGGTACTATCCGGTGGAATAAATGTTACCGTTTCAATCACAATGCTATCACATCCACTTTGGCCTGTATATAAATCTGTAAAGACACCGGACGATAGCTCATCGCAAGTGTTTGATTGAAGTAGTGTGGTGTCTGCCAACACCCACGTGACGGTAGTAATCGTCGTGCTATCACATCCATTGTCATCCGTAGTGACATCTGTAAAGACTCCTGTCTGCATCGGGTCACACGATGTATCTGTAAGGTAGATAGTATCAAGTGAAAAAAGAGTCAGTGTCGTAGCCAAAACACTATCGCATCCATCAATTGACTGGAGCGTATCAAAATAAACACCTGCAGTGGTTTGATATGCATCTCCCAGGTATATACTATCTCCGAAACAAATTTGAGCAGAAAGCGGCTGAATGAACGTTTGAAAAACTTCAACCGTATGTGTTGTACCCGGCTGACCTGTACAAAAAGGTGGAATAGTTTCTGCAATAGCAGTTAAAGTATAAACGGTAGTGACCGAAGGAAACACAGTGATAGAATGGCCTGGCAAAATATCATTGACTACATATGTATTGCTTCCATCAGAGTATGTAATATCAAAAGGCCCGGTTCCTGTTAGAAAAAAATTAAGTGTTGCACTATCACCTTCACACACAGCTGTGGTGCCTGCAATACCCCCTGAGGGTTCTGCGACCCACATCACAGGAGTCCCAAAGGAAACAGATAAACAAGGATCCGTAAGGTCGACACCAGTGCCTGTCATAGCATTACCTGCAACAGAAGAAACAAAATAAGTGACCCCCGTCATCAAAGGAGGTACCAGAGAAAAAACGGGCGTGTCACTGATCAACAGGATGTTGCCCGGGAATCCAAGATGAAGCACATACACCAATGAATCATCCGGATCCAGCACAACACCTAGAGGAGGAATAACCGAAATGGTATCTCCTTCACATACAGCAATCTGATTTAAATTCATGGTGCCTGCATTCGTGAGGCAGTTGCATATTTTTACTCCACTCACCGTATCCGGATCACAATTATTGGCATCATTGACCCAAAAGACATACGGGGTACCACTGAGCATTGGTTCACTGATGAAGATGGCCGGATTGCCTGGTATCAATGCACCGGAGACGGTACCTTCAATAACATAGGTCGTTGGATCACCTCCAGTGATAGAAAAAGTAACAGTATAAAAAGTCGACGTAGGATCACAATTTGTACTGAGGTTATCCAGGATGGGGGCTGAAGGCAGTACCTCAACTAATAGGGTATCTGCATTCGTACAGCCACCACCAAATGTCTGCGTATATATCACCTCATGTATGCCTGTGCCCAATAAAGCCGGGTCAACCTGGCCAGCTGGGTCAGCAGCACCACTCCATATACCTCCCGGAGGATTTGCAGTCATCGTAATTGGTGTGGCATTAAGGCAAAGCGCAGCAACGGGATCAATTACGATGGGAGGTGCCGCTAAAACTTCAATATCAATAGCGCCAAAATAACACCCCTGTGCATCGTTAAACGTATACGTTACTTCATGAAAGCCCGGACCAAGGAGTGACGGAAAAATAAAACCCGAGCTGTTGGCTTCGCCTCCCCATGCACCTCCGGGCGGAATGGCAATCAGTGCAATGACAGAATCACTCGCACAAAACGGACCCGTCGGTTCTATATCAGCAGTGAGTCCGGGCACCACTTCCACCACGATCTCTGCTGAGCTCGAGCATCCGTTTCCGTCTTCTGCTGTATAGATGATCAGATGAGGACCGTCACCTGCATCTGCGGGATCAAACAATCCACCAATTGTAATTTCGCCTTCCCAAATTCCACCAGATGGCGTGCCGGTCATTTGTATAGGATTGGCATTTTCACATAGGATGCCCGGATCATCAATGAGTACTTCAGGTACCAGGACAACATTGATTGTTACTTCAGCTGTATTCGAACAACCATTTGCGTTGCTAACGGTATACGTGATTACATGATCCCCTTCTCCGGCATACCCGGGATCAAAGATTCCATCACTTGTTATTTCCCCGCCACTCCATGTGCCACCGGGAGGATCCGCTGTCAATTGAACCGGGTCGAGGTTTTCACACATAGGGTCGATAGGAGGATCTATGGTAATATCCGGTCCTGGATCAATCTCCACTTCCGTTTCGGTGACAGCCGTACAACCAAATGCATCCGTCACTGTCACATAGTACGTGCCGGCCATGCCGATGGTTACATTATTGATGACCGGATTTTGTGCAGTTGAAAAATAATTAAGTGGTCCATCCCATTCATACGCGGTGCCTCCGTCGGCCATGAGATTGAGGGTTTCACCGATACATACAGGGCTATTGTTCGATGCACTCACATCAGGTGGAGGTAATACGGTGATGACCACAGTATCATTATGAAAATATCCGCATCGATATTCGATGAGCGTTGTATAGGTTGTTGTTTGCGAGGGAGTGGCTGTAGGATTGCTTTCATCCAGTGCAGACAGCGTAGGATCAGGTGCCCATGTCCATGCAATCCCATTTGCATCGGCTTGAAGATCGATACTTTCTCCTTCACATATCGTTTCGTCAGCCATCGGCTCAAGTTCAGGAGGTCCGAAACAAACAGTATGCAAATTGGAAAGTGACCCTGTGCCGGAACTGAAGCCATAATAGACCGATGCATTACCACTGAAAATATCTGCAACGATGTTGCCTGCGTAGGAAATCTGTTCTTCGTCAAGCGCTGCTGTAAGTCTCATGGCTACCGGATCCCAGGATATGACGAAACAATGGTCCATACAATCCTCGATGTTGACGATATTAAGAGGTGCCACCAGGCTTGTAGGGGCATTATGGTTGACCGATCCCATCGAAACTATGGCCATGTGATCGCTTGTGGGGTCACCAAAGGCGCCATTGAAGTAGTCATCTATTTCAATGGCGATGGATGGAGTTATGCCTTCATAGCCAATTCCACCACCCCCAACACCAAGTGCTGTATTCGTGGTAGCCAGGATGAAGACTATCCCATCTGCACCATTAGCATCTTTACATCCAAAATTGAAAGTTGCTTCTTCATAAAAGGGCTGTGTCAGGTCTATGGGGTTTTGTGAGAAAAAAGACCCCGCCTGCCCAGGTGAATCCGCCGTGAGTTGATAGCAGTCACCTCCCAGGGAGGTAGCATTACCATTGACCACAAAGTTCTGTCCGCTGAGGGATGCAGCAGTGAGGATAACCATCATGGTTACAAGTCCACCGGCAGAAATAAGTTGCTTCATCCAAACAGGTTATTCAAGTGAGCAAAAAAATCTGACGGCAGGTCAAAAGGTGCGATCGGGTAAATCATTAGCTACAATAGGGTACTGAAAATAAAAACCCTGGGAAGTTCTGGCCAACAAGCCATTTCCAGAGGTTTGGGAAATGAAAGTAATAAAACCTTTCGGGAATGAGGAAAAGTGATTTTACTAAATCCCCCTTTAAGCCCTCGGCCGTTGGATTGAGCGTCGTGGTGAGCGAAGTCGAACTGTTTTCTCCGCCAACCACCGCGAGACCCACCGCAATTCCATAAAGATCCCTCTTTGGACTCACATAGCTGGCGGCGAGAACGCCATCCAGCGGCGATTTTATTTCCTACGGAAATTAAAATCAGGCCAATTCCGATTTGTGTATAAACGGTAGGGCCGTTGGATGGAGCGTCGTGGTGAGCGAAGTCGAACTATTTTCTCCGCCAACCACCGCGATACTTACGTAATCTCTTCCGTAATTCCCAGTAGAATCCCATCGTCGCGGGCGTATTGCATCCGCCCCCTACGATGGGATTTCTTTTGTCAGGGGCGGATGCAATACGCCCCTGACAAAAGAAATCTATCCCTTTGCCGTTGCAAGAGCTTGCTCCTGCAACGGCAGTAAAAAAAATGGAATGGTAAAGCTTCTTAAGCCTATACCATTCCATCTAATTGTGATCCTATTTGATTTACGGGGCAAAGACTATTCTCAGCACACCGCTTTTCTTTTCACTTTTCACTTTTCACTTAAACATCTACGCGAGCGTATTTCGCATTCGCTTCGATAAAGGCTCGACGAGGTGGAACTTCATCTCCCATCAGCATACTAAAGTAACGGTCTGCTTCCTGACCATCATCGATTCCTACCTTGCGAAAAACACGGTTGTCCGGATCCATAGTGGTTTCCCAAAGCTGCTCAGCATTCATCTCACCGAGACCTTTGTATCGTTGCACTTTGACATTGCCACCTTTATCACCTACGCTATAGCCATCGACTGCCGCCTGGCGTTCTACTTCATTCCAGCAATACTGGAACTGGGTTGCACCTTTAGAAACCCGGTAGAGGGGTGGTGCTGCAATATATAGGTGGCCGTTTTCAATGAGCGGACGCATATAGCGGAAAAAGAAGGTAAGGATCAGCGTCACAATGTGGCTGCCATCGATGTCGGCGTCGCACATGATCACGATCTTGTGGTACCTGAGCTTTTCAATATTGAGTATACGGGCACCATCTTTCTCTTCGATACTGACGCCAAGAGCCGTAAACATGTTCTTGATTTCTTCATTGTCGTAGATACGATGCTCCATCGCTTTTTCTACGTTGAGGATTTTTCCACGCAATGGAAGTATCGCCTGGAAATTACGATCACGACCTTGCTTGGCCGTACCACCGGCACTATCTCCCTCCACCAGGTAAATCTCACATTGCTTCGGATCACGCGAAGAGCAGTCCGCCAGTTTACCCGGCAATCCTCCTCCTGTCAGTATGTTTTTACGTTGTACCAGTTCGCGCGCCTTGCGTGCAGCATCACGTGCACGTGCAGCGATGATTACTTTTTCAACGATCTTCTTTGCATCTGATGGGTTCTCTTCGAGATAAGTAGCAAGCGCATCACCTACACACTGGGACACGATACCTACTACTTCAGAGTTACCAAGTTCGCCTTTGGTCTGGCCTTTAAACTGAGGCTCTGGTACCTTAACGGAGACAACGGCTGTCAGTCCTTCACGGTAATCTTCACCGGAGAGTTGCACTTTAGCTTTGGTAAACAAGCCGCTGTCGTCACCATATTTTTTGAAGATACGGGTGATCGCGCGTTTGAAACCTGCTTCGTGTGTACCTCCGTCGCGGGTAGAGATATTATTGACAAATGAAAAGACATGTTCCTGATAGCCGGTGTTGTATTGCATGGCTACTTCTACTTCGACATTATCTTCCTTTGCCTTGACATAGATGGGTCTGTCGATCAGCGGTGTACGGCTTTCATCGAGAAAACGGACAAACTCCCGGAGACCACCTTCTGAAAAGAAAGTTTCCTGCTTTGGATTGCCGGTTTCATCCAGTTCGCGGTCATCTCTCAGGTTGAGATAGAGGCCGCTATTGAGATAGGATAATTCACGCAGGCGATTGGCCAGTGTTTCATACTTGAACTCAAGTGTTTCAAATATTTCCGGATCGGGCCAGAAGGTGATGATGGTTCCGGTTTGATTTGATTCACCGATAGCATCAACGGCTGTCGTTGGCTTGCCACGTTCGTATTCCTGTCTCCAGACTTTGCCTTCGCGGCGGACTTCGGCGCGGACTTTCTGGCTGAGTGCATTCACGCAACTGATACCTACCCCGTGGAGACCTCCGGACACTTTGTAGGTGTCGTGGTCAAATTTTCCACCTGCGTGAAGTATCGTCATGACGACCTCGAGGGCCGATTTCTGTAGTTTTTCATGCATGCCTACGGGGATACCGCGGCCATTGTCTACGACCGTGAGGCTACCGTCTTTATTAATGATCACTTCGATGTGGGTGCAATACCCTGCCAGATGTTCGTCGATCGAGTTGTCGATGACCTCCCAGACCAGATGGTGGAGACCCTTTACATCCGTGCTTCCGATATACATGCCCGGCCTCTTACGGACGGCTTCTAATCCCTCCAGCGCCTGGATATTGTCGGCGCCGTAATTACCCTTTTGTTCACTCATAAAACGATATCAAAAATTGAGGTGCAAAAGTAAGGAAAATACACCGGAAAACCTAATGGGTTCTAAAGTATATTTTGCTGATTTTCAGTCATATAAACTTATTTATTTCCTTAATGTGAGGCGTTTGTCAGGTTTGTCAGGAAAGCTGGAAAATAACCCGGTTTTTGGCCCTTGAAAACCAGGTTGAATTGGACTGGAAATTGGCTGAATAAAAGGCCACAAATCAATTTCTCGCGCGGAGACGCAGAATCCTGCAAGTTTATTTCTCGCGCAACGCCGCAACGCCGCAGCGCCCCTGGTCAGGTTTACCCGCTAATCCCGCCGCCCTTACGGAGCGGGATCTTCGCTGCGCTTCGATTTGCGCCAATTCACGCTAATGAAAATCTGCCTCCTGACAGTCTCTCTGCTCTATGCTCTATGCCCCCTATGCTTGCTACTTGCCTTTCGCCTCTTGAGCCTCTTGAGCCTCTTTAGCCATTTTTAATAAAATCTCTACCTTCATCGACCTATCTCATACCGTTTACTTAAATCAACTGTCGTAGTGAAAAAACTGTCCTTCCTTCTCATTCTCACCCTTTCATTGATTTCTATAGCTCGTGCTCAGGACACTATCAAGGTCCAGACCTTTACCTGGGATGATAATCACCGCGTCGATTCTTTCGACTTTCCGGATGACCCGGATCAGAAATACCGCAAGATTTTAATGAAGTATAATATGCGGTGCCATGACGCAGTCGTGGGCAATGGAAGTACAGGTTGCTACGAATGGGATTATAGCTGTAACACCTTCGTCACCGATCCCACACGCACTGACTCCTCACGTGCCTCAGCCCCTGACTATACCATTTCCAATTTTACAGGAACAAGCTTTCCATATAGTGCTGTACCAACGTACGAGTACACATCCTATACTCAGCATGAAACCATAATAGAACAAGGCATAAATTCCAGTGAAGGATTTTTCGCCCCGCAAGGACCCATTTATCCTTTCTCTCCGGCATCAAAAACTTATCGTTATCAGGTGATCCTTCCCTCAGATCATCTCGTCACCGGAGGCATGGTCGTAGGTCCTGTATATGGTATCCGAATGAATATTTTACAACCTGGCGCGACTGTTGGTTTTTTCAAAATCAGGTTAAAAAACACCACTCAATCTGTTACAAGCGATTATCCTGATGAAATAGGATTGCAGGAAGTGTATCACAAGACAACTGATTTTTCCAATGGCATCGTATTTCCTTTTTACCAGGCTTTTGATTGGACAGGGGAAAATCTGCTGGTAGATATTTCATTTACCACGGAGGATCCTGCTGGTGTACCTGCTTTTGAATTTTTTGAATCGTCTTTTGATACCAGAGCCATTCAATCAGAAGCTGGAGCCGACGAACATCATTTGGTTTTTGGTGGTGCCAGTTCAGTGGACCTGCAAAAAGCTGCAATTGAAAATATCAAGGACGAAATAACGGTTGCTTTTTGGGCGTATGGAGACCCTGCTGCATTGCCTTCAAATACACAGATTGTTGATGCCACGGATCAGGCAGGACAACGTCAGGCGACGATTCACCTGCCCTGGAGCGACGGTGTTGTTTATTGGGATTGCGGCAATGACGGCACTGGGTATGATAGAATAAACAAATCAGTTCCTGTCGAGGATTTTGAAGGCAAATGGAGCCATTGGGCTTTCACGAAAAATACGTCCACGGGTGAGATGAATATTTTCCTGAATGGTGAACTTTTTCATAGCGGAAGTGGTCGCACAAAAAAAATGGATTTCAATGCATTCCGTTTTGGTCTCAACCTCGGAAATGGTAATCCATGGTTTGGGGCGATGGATGAGATCCAGGTGTGGGATAAAGCACTTGATGAAGCTACCATCCGGGATTGGATGTTCAAGTCCGTTGATGCCAGTCATCCTGAGTATGTGCATCTTCGCAATTATTTTAACCTGAACGAAGGAACAGGCAATGTTGCCCATGATGCATCAGACAACGGATACGACGCAGCCATATCGATTCCATCATGGAGAGAAGCCAGAGGAAGTCAACTTTACCTTAATTTTTCAAAAACGAATCTGACACCCGTCGCTTCATTTTTCCAGGGAGATTTTACCATCCTGGATACTCCATTGACCGTTTTGGATTCGATCGAAAGCACACTACATCAGGTGATCCATTATGGCGTTGAAGGAACCGACCTGGTCCGTTTAGATACGCAGTTTGTATATCCAGCCGGAGATCGACCTGTATATGATGAATACGGTGTGTTGATAGACAAAATACATGCTCCTCCAACCGGTATCATTGACATAAGTACGTTGTCCTATTATGCAAAAAACCATGCTCGGTTTGAACTCCTCTCGCTGGTCACACCTTATGGCATTCGTCTTGATCTCGGTCCCGCAGGCAAGACCTTCACATTTGATGTCACTGATTTTGGGCCTGTGCTGAAAGGCCGACGTAAACTCTCTGTAGAGTTTGGTGGTGAAAACCAGGAAGAACTTGATATCACATTCTGGTTTATCACCGGGACTCCTGAACGTGATGTACTTGATATACAACCTATCTGGCCTCAGGCCCGTGGATACTTTAATGAGATACAATCCGACCTTCGTTTCGAACCACGACAAGTTCCATTGATGCCCTTTGCTACCCATTATAAAGTCAGATCTGCCATCACAGGTCATGAACAAAACGGGGAGTTTGTTTCACGTCAACATTATATCAATGTCAAAGGAGGTTCGCAGGAATTCCTCTTTGATGTCTGGAAATCCTGTAGCAGAAATCCGATTTATCCGCAAGGAGGTACATGGATTTTTGATCGCGCAGGCTGGTGTCCTGGTATGGCTACGGATGTGCATGAATTTTCACTGGATGGTTTTGTCGAGCCTGGTGAAACTGTCGAATTTGATTATGGAGTCAACGGACCAGCGATGGGTTCGGCCAATTACCTTGTCAATAATTTGCTGGTCACCTATGGTGCCTATAACTTCAATCTGGATGCATCCATTGAGGCGATCGTGCGTCCTAACAATACGCATGTGGAATACGCAAGACTCAATCCGGCATGTAATACACCAACCGTGCTTGTAAAAAACAGTGGTGAGGAATTGATTGAATCTGTGAAAATCAGTTATGGTACTGCTCCATGGAATGCGGAAACATATTTTTGGGTAGGAGACATAGAGCCACAGGCCTCCGTCGAAATTGTTTTGCCTCAGCCTCCTGCTGGGTTTTGGCAAGAAGGTGGATTATTTACCGCCACTATAGTTGAAGTCAATGGTGTCGCTGATGGCAACAGTGAAAACAATATCATGCAATCGACTTTTGATCAGGCCAGGGTATATGATTATGTTGATCCGGTACAATTGAGAGTTGCGACCAATGCTACAGGCGGTGATTATTTTTATACCATCAAGGATGGAGCAGGTGCTGTTGTTTTGCTACGCAATAATATGTCCAGCAATACAGTATACACAGATGACCTGATGTTCCCGAACGGATGTTATACACTCAACTTCAGGGACTCTGGTGAAGATGGATTATCCTTCTGGCTTTTTCCTGAAAATGGGAATGGTAGTTTACGGATTCAACGCAAATTACCCAATGGCAATGCGGTTACTGTGTACTCTTTCGAACCGGATTTTGGGGCTGGTGTTCAATATGACTTTCATATAGGTGCGCTCATCTCTGCTACGGAAGATACCGATCAGTCCTTTCAACTCTTCAGTACGTATCCTAATCCGACGATGGATGAATTGAAAATTGACCTGCTCGGCTTTGAAGGAAAAGAGTTGACTTTCAAACTGGTGGACCTGAACGGCAGAATCATGTTTACAAAAACGTATCGAAGCGAATCAGGAAATGCAACAACTGAAATCGACCTTAGTAAACTTGCTCCGGGCATGTATGTGCTACATGGCACGGATGGTCAGCGGAACTGGGTGAGGGAGGTGGTGAAGACAAATTGAACATCTTTAAAAATCTTTCTTTCATCAATTAGGCTAAGGTGAAAGCATGTAAAGTATTTTTACTTTAGTTTCAATGGATTTGGCTAATTTAGATTAACTCAAATGACTCCAATGAAACTGCAAAAGATACTTGTCATCCTGTTTTTTACCATGACCTTAGGCTTGCCAATATTAACTACTGGTCAGTCTGTCGCTGATGTGGATGGCAACTCCTATACCACCATCAAAATCAATCAACAGGTCTGGCTGGGGCAAAACCTAAATACCAGTCATTTCAGAAATGGAGACCCTATCCCTGAAGTGACCACTGATGAAGCATGGGAAAAAGCCGGAACTGAGCAAAAACCAGCCTGGTGCTATTATGAAAACAGCACTGATCAGGGAAAGACGTATGGCAAATTGTACAATTGGTATGCTGTAAATGATCCTAGAGGATTAGCGCCGAAAGGATATCATATACCCACTGTTCAGGATTGGAATACAATGTCTTCCTCCCTGGGTGGTGGAGAGAAAGCAGGTGGCAAACTGAAAGAAAAAGGCATGACCCATTGGAAAAGCCCAAACACAGAGGCAACTAATTCAAGCGGTTGGAACGGATTGCCCGGTGGGCTCAACTATAGTTTTGGAACTTTTGTTGGTGTAGGAAGTACCGGATACTGGTGGACTTCAGTTGAAGATGGGGAAGTCACTGCCAATGTATACTCATTGAGTTTCGAAAACAGCACCCTCTATGATCTCTTCCTCAATAAAGGGGTTGGACTTTCTGTTCGTTGTATCAGGGATTAGTCATAGTTTTGCCCCATGAAACACGCATGGGTGTTTGCCCTTCTACTCCTGTTCTCCTATAACAGTCTGGCTCAAACTCAATTACCTGCCGCTCAAAAAGAACGTAAGGGATTGATGTATGTATACTGGGGTTGGAACAGGGATGCCTTCAGCCACTCTGCTATTCGTTTCCAGGGACCGGATTACGATTTTACCCTTAGGGATGTGGTGGCGGTTGATAAGCCTATCAAATTCGGGTTGAGTCCCTATTTCAATCCCGGCAAGGCCAGCATCGCTCAATACAATTTCAGGGTAGGCTATTTTATAAATGATCATTACAACATTTCATTTGGTGTTGATCATATGAAGTATGTAGTCAAACAAGGACAAGTCGCAAAAATATCCGGCTACATCGATGGTACCGAAACCTACTATGACGGCATTTATTCAGATGATGATATCATCATAGACAGTACCTTCTTAAAATTTGAACACACGGATGGTTTGAATTACATCAACCTTGATCTGAGAAGGCAGCATGAAATATCCGCTTTTAAAAATGTCAGCATCAACCTGATTGAAGGTATTGGTGGAGGTGTGATCATTCCAAAATCAAACGTGACCTTGATCAATAACGAACGTTATGATGAATTCCACTTTGCAGGCTTCGGCCTGAATGGCATATTCGGACTCAATGTGACTTTCTTTGAAATTTTCTTTATCCAATCAGAGCTTATCGGTGGCTATGCTAATCTGCCATCTGTCAGAACGACTATGTCGACTGCTGACAAGGCCAGTCATGACTTCCTCTTCGGGCAGGTGAATTTTGTATTTGGAGGGAGTTTCCGGATTGGGAAAGCTAGCGAGGTAAATGAAGCACCGTAGAAACACTACTTGATTACTTCCAGGACCGTGTCTTCTATGTAGACATCCTTTCACAGTCAAGACACAGATATCGAGGTAGTCGTGTTGTGCCCCTACAGGCCACGATGGATTTGGCTCTTTCGATGTTACCGACATGTAGCCCCTACGGGGCATGTTTGATCCTGCGATTCAATGATGCCCCGTAGGGGCTATATGTCGGTAACCGTGGGCCCGAAAAAATCTCTCGTGCCCTGTAGGGGCACAACTTGATTACTTCCAGGACCGTGTCTTCTATGTAGACATCCTTTCACAGTCAAGACAAAGATCGAGGTAGTCGTGTAGTGTCCCTACAGGGCAGGGTGGGTTTAATTTCGCTCATGCTATCTCCATCAAATCTTCAAAATGATATACAAGTGAATAAATTATGTATATTTCACTTAACAAACGAATGGTAAGCACCACCTTATATTATTATTCCCAGGTGCCATCATTCATTTAGAATATTCAATGAGCCCCACCACCCAGCCCGAACTGGGTATTGCATTGTTACCATTTTCCAATTTATCATAACTAAGGTGATATCCATACGCGGATATCCGCCAATTTTTTATGCCCATTTTTTAACTCATTTAAAACAAAATCAATGAGACCAACTCTCCTCCTTTTTATTTGCATGTTTAGTGCAAATGTTTTTGGCCAGTGGGCCCTGACAGGCAGGGTCACTGACCAAAATGAAATACCGCTTATCGGTGCCTCCGTTCAGGAAAAAAATAACACCACGAATGGAACGGTCACGGATGCCGATGGAAGATTTGAACTGATCCTCTCCGAAAGCGCACAAGCCTTGGTCATATCCTTTACCGGCTTTGCAGCTAAGGAAGTCGTCATTTCAAGAGCCACAAGTGATCTATCTGTCTCATTAGAAGAAGATGTTTCACTCTTAAATGAGGTGCTGGTCATTGGTTATGGAAATTCGAGCAAGAGAAACCTGACTGATAATGTGGCATTGCTCCACTCCGAAGATTTGTCGAATATAGCTGTCTCCAATTTTCAGAGCACCATGTCTGGTAAAGCCGCCGGAGTCCGCATCAACCAAACCAGTGGAAAAGTGGACGCCGGGATTAACGTAACTATTCGAGGCACCTCCAGTATCAGTGCAGGCAGAGAACCGCTGTATGTTCTTGATGGTATGCCCCTCATCAATGTGAACGAATCCAGTAACGGAGCTCCGATGAATCCACTCCTTACCTTAAGTCCATCAGAGATCGAGTCGATCAATATTTTAAAGGATGCCAGTTCTGCCGCCATCTATGGAGCCAGAGGAGCCAATGGTGTAGTGTTGATCACCACAAAAAAAGGCCAGGCTGGTAAACCTTTAGTCTCCCTGAATATGTCTACCGGCATAAGTTCTCCAACCAACGTCATCGAACTGCTGAATACAGCTGAATACAAGGAACTCTTTACCGAAGCAGCCATTAACACACTGGGACCTGAGGATGGGACAGCTGAAATAGAAGGCCTTTTCGATTATCTGGCGAATGGTACAGATTGGAGAAATAATGAGGTCGATACGGATTGGAATGATATTATTTTCCGGGATGGTCAGCAATCAGATGTTGATCTCGCTGTTTCAGGGGGTGACCTCAAAACACAATATTACTTTGGAGGCGCATGGAATACAACAAAAGGGATATTGGTCGGCAATGACCTGGATCGCATAAGTGCGAGAATGAATATAAAGCATCAACTCAGCCAAAAGATTGCTGCAGGAATGAATATAGGGGTGTCTGGGGCTAAGATAGAACGCGTAGACAACGACAATTCATTTACTTCTCCAGTCGAGGCGATTGCACAATCTCCTTTATCCCCAGTGTACAATGATGATGGCACGCCAAACGCCAATACATTGTATCCGAATTTCCTGTTGGAAGATTTATACGCTAATTATACAACCAAACTAAGGCGGATTACAGGGAAGGTTTTCGCTGAATACAAATTTATTGAAAACTTCAGGTTCAATACTGATTTTGGATATGACAATAGCCATCAGACGGAAGATCAATACCGGGGTACCCTTACCCCTTTTATGTCTACCAATGGCTATGCGTATAACTCGAATGTTACGTCTGAAAATTATATCTGGTCTAACTACTTCACCTATGAAAATGAACTTTCCCGAAGTGCTTTTCTCACTGTAGTCGCAGGTCAGGAATTCAATAATTCCAATCGTGTTTTTGCAACCGTAACGGGCACTCAGTTTCCTTCAGATGATTTTCAAAGTATTTCCAGTGCTGCTGAAATTACTGCCGGCACCGGAGCCAACACCACCTATAATTTTCTATCCTATTTTGCCAGAGCAGCCCTCAACCTACATGACAAATATTATCTCAAAGCAAGTATCCGCAGAGATGGATCGTCCCGATTTGGTAGTAATGAACGATATGGTTTCTTTCCAGCATTTTCCGTAGGATGGATCGTGAGTGAAGAATCATTTCTGAAGAATAACCGTACCCTATCGTTCTTAAAAGTAAGAGGGAGTTTTGGTCAGTTGGGAAATTCCGAAATTGGAGACTATGCGTCCCAAACCTTGTATAATGGTGTTTCGTATAATAAAATCTCAGGCATCCGCCTTGAACAACCAGGCAATAATAATCTGACCTGGGAGAAAAGCAAGCAGATAGATTTAGGTGTAGAGTTTGGATTGTTTAATGATGTCATTACCGGAGAGGTTGATTTTTATACCAAGAATACGGATGGCCTCCTTTTCAGTGTCCCTTTGCCTGGAAGTTCAGGACAGCTTTCCTTTAATAAAAACATTGGCAACGTGGAAAGCAAAGGTGTTGAAGTGGTGTTAAACAGCAAAAATATACGTTCGAAAAATCTCCAATGGACTACCAGTTTTAATATTGCTAACAATACGAATGAAATCAAATCGCTTCCGAATGGGAATGCAGATATCATCACTGGTGAGACTATCAACAGAGTAGGTGAATCCGTGGCTTCCTTCTTCCTCCCTGAATTTGCCGGTGCAGACCCTGCTACCGGAGATGCGTTGTATTATACAGATGGAGCCGGATCCGCGACCACCAATGCTTATGAAGATGCCAACCGTATCATTGTAGGGAATTCCCAACCCACATGGATTGGCGGACTGACCAATGAGATAAACTTTAAAGGGCTGGTGTTAAGTTTTACCTTCATTGGTGAATGGGGAGCCAGCATTTTCAATGGTGGGGGGGTGTATCAATCCTCCAGTGCTGACTACTTTGATAATCAAACCATCGACCAGCTTGACAGGTGGCAAAATCCAGGTGACATCACCAATGTTCCCCAGGCCCGGTTATATGGACAAAACGGTACAGGACCATCAACACGCTATTTACAGAAAGGGGACTTTATCCGCCTGCGCAATGTCATGTTGAGCTATAATCTGCCTAAATCCCTTACAGAGAAAGTGAACGTCGGAAATGCGCGGATATTTATCTCTGGCGTCAACCTTTTAACTTTTACCCAATACACAGGCTATGATCCGGAAGCCAGGGCGGATTTTGATTCATATGGATTTGACCATGGATGGAATTTTTATTCTGCTCCACAGGCCAAGACAACATCCATAGGTATCAATGTTAATTTTTAATTACAACATGCTAAAAATAATAATCATGAAAAATCAATATATCTATATACTGACATTCTTGTCACTGATTTTCCTACCCGCTTGCGATGATAGGCTTGATGTGGAACCAACCCTGTCTATCTCAGAAGAAACTGCACTTTCTTCCTCCGCCAGTGTGAGTAAATTATTGGTTGGCGCCTATGAGATAGACGGCAATGCATATTCTCATGGCGGCTATATTCAAATCTATTCTGATTTATTGGGGGCTGACCAGGAAGTCTCGTGGAACGGCACCTTTTTTGAACCAAGGGAAGCCTTAACGAAAGAAATGAATGCTATTAATTTTCTCTTTGAAGATTCTTGGAGAAATACCTACAAAGTCATCAGCCAAAGCAATCTTGTGTTGGGAAATCTTGATGTCTATACTGACGATGCAGAAAAGGGCAGAGTCGAAGGTGAGGCGCGGTTTTTACGTGCATTAAATTATTTTGACCTTGTCAGACTATTTGGCAATGACGTACATGGCGTTCCGCTCAGACTGGATCCCATTACCGACTATGGAAGTGATCTTTCCATCGCCAGGGCAGCAACATCAGACGTATATGCTGCTATTCTGGATGACCTGTCAAAAGCTATTTCTCTTTTACCTGAGGATAATGATGTATATGCTGATAGATTTGCAGCTTTAGCATTACTGTCCAGAGTACAATTATACCTGGGTCACTATGAAGAGGCACGAGATGCTGCCGAAGAGATTATCGCTACGAGTGGCAAATCACTCTCCGCTAGCTTTGCAGACGCCTTTAATCATGACGAAGATGGAGAAGAGGATATCTATAGCATGCAGGTTACCTCTCAAAGTGGGGAAAATCAATTGATACAGATGTATGCTTCCGAAGAGAATGGAGGAAGAGGCGGTGATATTTCTATCAATCAGCCATACCTGGATTTGTTTGACGACAGTAATGATGAAAGAAGTCAATTCTTTTATGAAAATGCTAAAGGCGATCGTTTATCCGGGAAGTACACCAATCAATTTGGAAATGTACCCATGTTCAGATTAGCCGAAATGATTTTAATCCGTGCAGAATGCAATTTCCGATTAGGTACCATAACAGGCGCATCACCTGCTGATGATATCAACACGATTCGACAGCGCAGTAGTGCAGCACCTCTGGTTGATGTTACCTTGAATGACATCCTTCTTGAAAGACAACGTGAGCTTGCCTTTGAAGGCTTCGGTATCTATGACATAAAGCGCACCCAGTCATCTGTTGCCGGCCTTCCTTATGACAGTCCAAAGTTGGTGGTTCCAATACCCCAGACAGAGATGGATACCAATCCGTTAATGGAACAAAACGAAGGATATTAATCCAACTATTATTTTCTAGTATAAAAAAAGAGCCCTCCAACAGGGCTCTTTTTTTATTACTCCTATCCCCGACTTGAAAGTCGGGGCAATTCAATTTGATCCTGCGATTCAATGTTGCCCCATAGGGGCTATATGACCCTGCTTGATTTTTCTTCCCCCATTTGAAAATGGGGGCTATTCAATTTGATCCTGCGTACTAGAGATGCCCTACGGGGCATGGATACATAATTTATCCAGGGAAATCCATTATACCCATCTCACGATTCACGACTGACGCCTCACGATTCACTATGCCTTAGTCACTTTTAACTCTTCACTCTTCACTGGTTGCTGAGCTGTCGCACAAGGTTGAGTTTGGCAAGTCGAAGCATTCACTTAACTTTGCCTTCCCATGACGGACCTGGAGCGGTTGATTGACCTGTATGGTCAGGATGCTACTGTAAAATTGCTTCAACAGGCTCTGCTGGCGGATCAGGCACACATAGGGGTGTCCGGATTGGCTGGCAGCGGGAAATCCTTTGCCCTGTCCGGACTGATGCTCAATGGCTGCGGCCCCTGGCTGGTCATCGCGCCAGACAAAGAAGCCGCCGCTTACCTCCACAATACCCTCGCCTCTCTACTACCCGATGCGGATATCCTCTTTATCCCGGATAGCTTCAAACGCCCCGGCCTGATCGAGGAAATCATCTCCAGCCAGGTCATGGAACGGACCGAAGCCGTCAACAAACTGCATTCGAATGCCACGATAGGCTATCAGAAAGCGACCATGGTTGCCGTGACCTATCCGGAAGCACTGACGGAATCAGTGATATCACCCACCTCTGTTTCGAAGCAACAAATCCAGATCAAGAAAGGCGAAAACCTGGGTGTAGATGGTTTGCTTTCTCTCCTGGTCGACATCGGTTTTGTGCGCGTTGACTTCGTATACGAACCAGGACAGTTTTCGATCCGCGGCGGTATCATCGATATTTTCTCTTTTGGAAATGAATGGCCTTATCGTGTCGAACTCTTCGATGAAGAAGTGGAAAGCATCCGGCTCTTTGACCCGCTGACACAATTATCGCAGCGCAATCTTGCATTGGTCAATATCATCCCCAATGTGCAGACCCACTTCGAAAGCAAAGAATATATCCCTCTACTTGATGCGATTCCGTCTTCAGCAATTGTCTGGATTCAGGAACCCGGTCTGATCATCGATCGCTACCAGGATACATTCGAACGACTGTCTTCAATCAGCATCATCGATGTAGATCCTGAACTCTTCACTGTACAACGGTTTATAAAAGAAAAACAATTCACGCCCACATTTGCCTTTATCGAGGCGCTCAAATCGAGACGGGTAGTCATCGAAGGTGATGGTAATGAATTTGTGCAGCCGTCTTCGGTGATTACGTTTAAGATGAAATCGCAGCCGAGTTTCAACAAGAACTTTCCGCTGCTCATCGATGATCTGAAAAGCCAGACGAAGGCAGGGCGCACCAATTATATTTTCACAGCCAATGCGCGACAGGTAGAGCGCTTCTACGCAATATTTGAAGACCTCGGTGCCCAGATTCAATTCACACCGATCACCAAGTCGATTCACGAAGGATTCGTAGATACATCGGCCAAAGTGGTGTGCTATACGGATCACCAGATCTTCGAACGCTTCCATCAATATCATTTACGCAGAGGATTTACGAAAGACCAGGCCCTCAATGTCCGGATGCTGCGTGAATTGCAACCAGGAGATTACGTCACCCACATCGATCATGGTATCGGAAAATATTCCGGACTTGAAAAAATCAACATCGGAGGACATCTGCAGGAATCGGTAAGATTATTTTATAAAAACAATGACATCCTCTATGTCAGCATTCATTCGCTGCATAAGATTTCAAAATTTGTAGGTAAAGACGGAACGGAACCAGTGCTCAGCAAACTTGGTTCCGATGCATGGGAGAACCTCAAGCGAAAGACAAAGTCCAAAGTCAAGGACATCGCGCGCGAGCTCATCAAGCTCTATGCGCTGCGTAAGAATGCACCCGGACATGCCTTTGCTCCTGATGGTTATCTGCAGAATGAACTCGAAGCATCCTTTATCTACGAGGATACACCGGACCAGTTTAAAGCAACACAGGATGTCAAGGAGGATATGGAAAAACCACATCCAATGGACCGTCTTATCTGCGGTGATGTAGGATTTGGAAAAACGGAAGTAGCTATTCGTGCAGCTTTCAAAGCTATTACGGATGGTAAGCAAGTTGCTGTGCTGGTACCGACGACTATTCTCGCGCTTCAACACAGTCATAGTTTCAAGGAAAGATTGGGCCCCATGGGCGCCAGTGTAGATTACGTCAACAGGTTCCGCTCCGCTAAGGAGAAAAAAGAAATCATGGAGCGATTGAAGGAAGGTAAGCTCGACCTCGTGATCGGGACACATGCGCTTCTGGGAAAAGAAATCGAGTTTAAAGACCTTGGTCTGCTCATTGTTGACGAAGAACAAAAATTTGGTGTCAGCGCTAAAGAAAAGTTGCGCAAAATAAAAGTCAACGTCGATACCTTGACATTGACAGCAACGCCGATACCACGTACCCTTCAGTTTTCATTGATGGCTGCGCGCGACTTATCGATCATACGCACACCGCCACCAAACAGGCAGCCTATCCATACCGAACGAAGAGTCTTCAATGAAGAGGTCGTCAGGGATGCGATCTACTATGAGGTCAACCGGGGTGGGCAAGTATTCTTTGTGCACAACCGGGTCAAGACACTCCCTGAGATCACTGCGTTAATCAAACGCGTGTGCCCGGATGTTGATGTCGCGATGGCGCATGGCCAGTTGGAGTCAGATCACCTGGAGGAAACATTGCTGGCCTTTATCAATAAGAAGCACGATGTATTGGTCAGTACCAATATCATCGAGACAGGTCTTGATATACCTAATGCGAATACGATCATTATTAATTCTGCCAATCAGTTTGGATTGAGTGATCTTCATCAGTTACGCGGCCGTGTGGGGCGCTCCAATAAAAAAGCATTTTGCTATTTATTTGCACCGCCGTTGAGTTCCTTGACACATGAAGCCAGAAAAAGACTTCAGACCATCGAAGAATATACGGATCTCGGCAGTGGGTTTGATATCGCGATGCGGGATCTTGATATTCGAGGCGCAGGTAATCTTTTAGGCGGCGAGCAAAGTGGTTTTATCTCTGACATCGGCTACGAAACGTACCAGAAAATACTTGAAGAAGCGATCCAGGAATTGAAAGAGAGTGACTTTAAAGATCTCTTCAAAGAACAAATGGAGCGGGACCGCAAATATGTGCAGGATGTGCAGATCGACAGCGATATGGAAATGCTCATTCCGGATGAGTATGTATCTAATATTGACGAACGTCTGAGGCTCTATACAGAACTCGATAATATAGATTCAGAAGAAGGCATTGAAAAATTTGCCCTTGCCCTTGAAGACAGGTTTGGTCCAAGGCCCCGGGTCGTTGAGGAATTATTTGAAGGCTTGAGACTGCGGTGGATCGCCAGATCGCTTGGCTTTGACCGGGTAACCTTGAAGACTACCGTACTGCGTTGTTATTTCCACAAAAACGCGCAATCTGCTTATTATGAGAGCGCTATTTTTGACAGGCTGATCAAATTACTGGGCTCCAAGGGTAGAGTTTTGGACATTCAATTGAAACAATCCGCTACCCGATTGTTAATGATCAAGGAGAAAATCAAATCCATGAAGTCTGCCAGGGAATTTTTACTTTCACTTCAGCAGATGACTGAACAAGAAACTGTCTAGAGGCCAATGAACCAGATCAACGAATTATTCACCAATGCCCAGATTGACCTCTCCGGACTACCGGAAGCGGAGCAGATGGAGATGATTCCGCTGGAACCTGCCTACAAAAAGGTTCGTTACATTTCAGCAGCGCTTGTAGCTGTGATCATGATCTTCGCTGTCTGGGTTTTTGCTTTCTTTCAACCCGACTTATCACCCTATGGATATATTGGTGCTGGCCTGGTGACGATGCTTGCCGCCTGGATGGTTTACTATAATGGACTTGTCTTCCATTACATGGGATATGCTATCAGGGAAAAAGACATCACCTACAAATCCGGTTGGCTTTGGAAAAGTATGACGACCATACCTTTCAACCGCGTACAACATTGTGATTTACGACAAGGCATCCTTGACCGCAGATTTGGTCTTTCAAAGCTGACGATCTATACGGCCGGCGGACAAAGTACGGACCTGATGATTCCGGGTTTGCTTCCAGACACTGCCGAGAAACTCAAGGCGTTTATCCTGAGGTCTACCGAACAATCCATCGAGCAGGAATAGGCAGATGGACAGCTCCTCAAATCTCTATCAACCACAACGGCAGTCCCCCAAGGCGGTCATCCTGATATTGTTAAAGTATATCCGGATTATCGTGCGCCAGATGTGGCCCATCCTGCTGATTGTCTTGATCAATCCGACCAGTGGTAAAGGCATCATCATCACGATCATTGCATTAGGCATTGCGTTCATTTCGCTTATCTATTCACTGGTAGCCTACACGCGCTATTATTTTTTTATTCAAAATAATGAGTTGTGCGTCCGTTCCGGTGTCTTCAGGAAAATCGTCCTGAATGTCCCTTTTGACCGCATACAATCCGTCGACTTCAAGCGCAATCTGGTCCACCAGTTCCTGAATGTAGTGAGCGTGCAGGTGGATACGGCAGGATCGAAAGGCAGCGAACTTGAGCTGGATGCCATTGAACTCGAACGTGCGGAAGAATTGCGGGAGATCGTACTGGCCTATAAGCGGGAAAAACATGTTTCCAACATTGACAACGCAGACCCTATACCTCCGATTCCTGTTGTGCAGGAAGCACCGGAGCTGATACTTTCTTTGTCACCGAAAGACCTGATCAAGATCGGTATCAGTGAAAACCATCTGCGTACGGCTGCGATCATCTTTGCGTTTTTCCTGGGCCTTGCCGATGACCTGGATCAATTGCTGGGTTGGGACATCTATGGTCAGCTTGAAAATACAACAACCGCCATGTCCATCTTTGGATTGGTGGCTACTTTGTTGGCCATACCTTTGTTTATTGGCATTTCTTTTTCCATTACGCTGATCAGGACGGTATTGAAATATTATGGTCTCAAATTCTGGCGTGAAGGAAAAAGTTTTAAAGTGGTGAGCGGGCTATTTACCCGAAATGAAAAATCGATTCAGAAATCAAAAATCCAGGTGATCCGATGGGTTACCTCTCCGCTGAAAAGGATCTTCGGAATCTACCAGATGAATATCTATCAGGCCACCAATGTGGATCAGAACCAGGATAAGTCATTGGTCATTCCGGGATGCTATCAGCAGCAAGTGGATCATACCCTGGATACGATTGTGCCTGACTTTAAAGATGCGGTCTTTACTTCGCATCAGATGCATCCATCCATTGTGCGCCTGATGGTCTTCCTGTTTGGATTTATTCCGGCCGTCCTGTTTGGATTGATGGCGTGGTACAATGAAGGCATGATGCAGTGGTTGCTGACACTGGTATTTCCACTTGCTATTTGGATGGGATATTTGTACCAGCGAAAAAGAAGACTTAAGATCCATCCTGATTTTCTTGTTTCCGAAGGTGGTATTTTCGGCAACAGCTATAAGTTGATCGAAATCTATAAAGTACAGAGTGTACATATTGAAAGCTCACCCATGCAACGCCGCAGAGGGCTTACCTCACTGCATGTATTTACAGCGGGAGGTGATATTTCATTTCCATATCTCAATGCAACGATTGCGCGACAGGCGAGAGATTATATTATGTATCGGGTGGAGATGGAGGAGAAGTCGTGGATGTAAGGGAAGTGAAGAGTGGAAATTAGAAGTGAGCAGTTAGAAGTGAGCAGTTAGAAGTTTAAAAAATTGCTCCCTTAAATACAGATCTCTAACTGCTAGTTGCTAATTCAACTCTATTTTAGGTGCAGTTGCTAACTGCTAATTGCCCGTTTTCTGAGGTTTGCTAAGCAAACAAATGACGGAAATCAATACCATCCGCCACAATCTCCCTGATCTTCGACATATGAATCCTCTCCTGCTTTAACGTATCGCGCTCCCGGATCGTCACCGTCTGGTCTTCGAGACTCTGATGATCAATGGTCACACAGTATGGTGTACCGATCGCATCCTGTCTCCTGTACCGACGACCGATCGCATCCTTTTCATCATACTGGCAGAGGAAGTTGAACTTGAGATCATCAAATATCTTACGGGCTAAACCAGTGAGATCATCATTGTTTTTCAACAAAGGAAGTATCGCACATTTGACTGGTGCCAGGGCAGGATGAAACTTCAATACAATACGTGTTGAATCCTTTCCGTCTGCATCAGGTACATTTTCTTCGGTATAAGCGTTGCTCAACAGCGCGAGAAACATACGGTCAAGTCCGACTGAAGTCTCCACGACATAAGGCACATAACTTTCATTGGTCTCCGGATCGAAGTACTGGAGTTTCTTGCCACTCAATTCCTGATGGCTTCTCAGGTCAAAATCGGTACGGGAGTGGACCCCTTCGAGTTCCTTGAAACCAAACGGGAAATCAAACTGCACATCTACTGCCGCATTGGCATAGTGAGCGAGGTTTTCATGATCATGGAATCGGAGTTTGGATTCAGGCGTACCCAGTGCACGATGCCATTTCATACGCGTCTCTTTCCAGTAGTTGTACCATTCCATTTCGGTGCCCGGCTGCACGAAGTACTGCATCTCCATCTGCTCGAACTCCCGCATGCGGAAGATAAACTGACGGGCAATGATTTCATTACGGAAAGCTTTGCCGATCTGGGCTATACCAAAAGGTAATTTCTGACGCGTGGTCTTCTGTACATTGAGGAAGTTGACAAATATACCTTGAGCTGTTTCAGGCCTTAGATAGAGTTTACCTTCTTCACCTGCGATGTTCCCTAACTGCGTGTGGAACATCAGGTTAAACTGCCGCACATCCGTCCATTCTCTTGAGCCGCTGACCGGGTCGGCGATTTCGAGTTCTTCGATCACAGCTTTGAGGGCGGGCATATCGCCTTTACCCATCGCGTCGACAAACTTCTGATTGATCGTGTTGTATTGCTGGATGTATTCAGCTACACGTGGATTTTCGGTCTTGTATTTATTTTCATCAAAGGCATCTCCGAAACGCTTGCGGGCTTTTTCGATTTCCTTATCTGCCTTGGCCATGATTTTTTCCAGGGCCTCTTCGATCATGACATCCGCGCGGTACCGCTTTTGAGAAGCTTTACTATCTACCAGCGGATCATTGAAAGCATCTACGTGACCTGAAGCTTTCCAGATCAGGGGATGCATCATAATGGCCGAATCCAGTCCGACGATGTTTTCGTGGTTCTGGACCATGGCTTTCCACCAGTATGCCTTGATATTGTTCTTGAGCTCTACGCCATAGGATCCGTAATCATAGACGCCACTCAGGCCGTCATAGATTTCACTGGACTGGAAGATAAAACCATACTCTTTGCTATGGGATACGATGTCTTTAAACAGATCGGCTGACATGATGACTTTCTTTAAGGGGGGCAAAGATAGGGGGTTGGCAGTTAGCAGTTAGCAGTTAGCAACTAGAAGTTTTTAGATACTGGTATTCAACACCTTATACTCCCTCCAGAAAATCATTTAAAGATTGGATGACCAGGAATAGCTTCTTGCCCCTCAGCTTTAGCCAATAAATGGTAGAGACGCGATTAATCGCGTCTCTACCATTTTTTTAGCTGGTTGCTTATACTTCGCCTCCGCCTAAGCCTTAGCCTTCTTTTTCGACGCCTTCGCCTTTGGATTATACTTCAGACAAAGGCCACCCAATAATCAAAATCTTCCTCCATATCTATCGCCTCTTGGTCCACCAGGATAAAGCCCTTCATGGTCTTACCGGTAAAGTCCATCGTGACGGCGCCTTTTCGTTTCAATGCCTTAGGCGCATCTACCTCCGGGTCGACACGAGCCATGAGTTGCTCTTTCATCACACCCATGAGCATCTTGTCATCGACCATAAGGCAGACACCGCCGAACATTTTCTTTTCGATGTATTTTATTTTGCGCGATTCCAGGTTTTGTTTGATGCGCTCTGCGAGATGTTCGTTGTAAGCCATGGCGGATTGTTTCTTTAAAAATATATATTCCTGCACAATCAGAAGGGATGGCAGATAAATCGATTGTAAAGATGCCATTGAGTGGAATATCTTTTACTTTTTTATCTTGAGAGGTATACATCAGGGATTATGCAAGACAAGAACTCATCTAAAGTATATGATGTCATCATCGTTGGATCCGGAGCGGGTGGCGGGATGGCGACCAAGGTGCTCAGTGAAGCGGGATTGAAGGTAGCGGTGGTCGAAGCCGGGCCCCATTTTGATCCAGCTGATCCTGCCCAACGCACGCAAATGAAATGGCCCTATGAATCGCCCCGGCGAGGTGCAGGTTCGCAACGGCCTTTTGGTGATTTCGATAGCGCATATGGCGGATGGGAAATCGATGGCGAACCGTACACTCGTGTGCCCGGGACTAAGTTTGATTGGTTCCGCTCCCACATGCTAGGGGGGCGAACAAACCATTGGGGACGGATCTCTCTTCGTTTCGGACCCAATGACTTTAAACATAAAAGTATAGACGGACTCGGAGATGACTGGCCGATAGGTTACGATGATGTCAAGCCGTACTATAATAAGGTAGACAAACTGATCGGGGTCTTTGGCACTAAAGAAAATCTTCCAAATGAGCCGGATGGTTATTTCCTTCCACCTCCCAAACCGAGACTACACGAACTCTATTTTATCAAGGGTTCGAAGAAAGTAGGAGTCCCCGTGATCCCGGCGCGAATGTCCATGCTCACCAAAAAGATCAACAACGATCGCGGTGTTTGTTATTACTGTGGGCAATGCAGCCGAGGGTGCTCAGTCTATGCTGACTTCTCTGCTGGCACTTGCTTGATTTTTCCCGCTCAGAAAGCAGGTGGTCAGATCGATCTCTATGTCAATTCGGTGGTAAGAGAAGTGATCACTAATGATGAAGGCAAAGCCACAGGGGTCACCTATATCAGTAAAGACGACCGCAAGGAATATTCATTGAAAGGAAAGGTCGTCGTGCTTGCTGCTTCTGCATGTAGCTCCGCCCGTATACTCCTGAATTCAAAAAGCAAACAACACCCAAATGGACTAGGCAACTCCAGTGGGATGGTTGGAAAATATCTGCATGATTCCACCGGCGCGAGTCGGGCAGCCTTTATTCCTGCGCTGATGAATCGCGATATCTATAATGAAGATGGAGTTGGTGGTATGCACATCTATACGCCATGGTGGCTAGACAACCGCAAGCTTGATTTCCCGAGAGGTTATCATCTGGAAATGTGGGGAGGGATGGGCATGCCGTCTTATGGATTCGGATTTAATGTAAACGATCTCAATAAACATATCGGTGAGAAGGTGGGAGGATATGGTGAGCAGTTGCGTGCGGATGTTAAAAAATTCTACGGCTCTGTTGTTGGTATTTCAGGGCGGGGAGAATGTATCGCACGCGAGGACAATTATTGTGAACTCGATCCTGAGGTCGTAGATGAATTTGGAATTCCGGTCTTGCGATTTAATTATACCTGGACGGAACACGAGCGCCTTCAGGCAAAACACATGCACAATACATTTGAAGAAATACTGGACGCCATGGGTGGAAAGATCCTGGGTGAAAAACCCGGTAAAGAAGATGATTACGGACTTGCTGCCCCGGGGCGTATCATCCATGAAGTCGGGACCACCCGTATGGGAAATGATCCCAATAAATCAGTGACCAATGCATACGAACAACTCCATGATGCAAACAATGTGTTTGTCGTGGATGGTGGACCTTTTGTCTCGCAAGCGGATAAGAATCCTACCTGGACCATCCTTGCCCTGGCATGGAGGACTTCTGACTACATCGTTGATCAATTGAAAAAAAGAAATATCTAATCCATTTTACACTTAATTATATGGACAGAAGAGATACTATTAAATCCATGCTGGTCGGCAGCATTGCAGGCGGGCTTATCCTTTCAGCTTGCCAGCCGGATGCAGATGAAAAGAAAAAAAGCGGTGAAACTTCAGATGGCCTTTACGGCAGAACCGAAAAAGAAAAAGCCCATGACCTGAAGGTAATGGGTGAAACTTTCTTTAATGAACATGAAGTTGCTACCATTGCAGTGCTATGTGACCTCATCCTGCCAGCGTCCGCTTCTGCTGGTTCGGCAGTAGATGCCGGTGTGCCTGAATTTATATCCTTTATTGCCCGAGACATCCAATCTCATCAGCTTCCGTTGCGCGGTGGTATGATGTGGCTGGATCATGAGGCCACAAAGCGGTTTACCCAGGCTTTTATATTATGTAGTATTGATCAACAAAAACAGATTCTTGATACAATCGCTTATCCTGAAGATGCTGCACCTGAATCAGCGCAGGGAGTCAAGTTCTTTACACTAATGCGCAATCTCGTGCTCACCGGATATTACACTTCCCGGATGGGAATCGATGACCTGGGCTACCAGGGCAATACACCGAATACGTGGGATGGTGTCCCTGATACTGTGCTTGCCAAACATGGGCTTGCGTATGAGGAGGAGTGGCTGGCTAAATGTATTGATCAGGAGAAGAGGGCGGTAGTGGCGGAATGGGATGCGGAGGGGAATTTGGTGAATTGAGTCATCCTGAAACCAACTAAAGTTGAATTTAAATAGGCTTAACTTTCATTTAGTCAATTGGAGGGGTACGAGCGATATGAAATCTCAAACTGCTAAGGCGAGTAGATTCTAAGATAAAACTCATAGACTTGAGCCCAGGCACTGGAACTGAAATGTCACCCTTCAGATTAGGTCCCACAATGATCCTGAACTCATTTTGAAAACTAAACTCGACATCTTTATGGAATAATGAAAGTTCTCCATTGTGCTCTTTGTAAGTGTAGTACTTAACTGGTCTCATCTCGCACTTCATCCCCATATCGGAAATAGATTTCTCTATGGTGTCATAAAATTTCTCTGTATTGAAAATTACAAGTGCGCTATCTCCCAGTTCAGATACTCTATCACTTAAACCAGTCACTTGTAATTCTTCATTAAGTGGGCATATTGTTAAGCAACATATGTTAAACTGAGGATCTTCTAAGTTTTCGGAATGATCTGCGTGTCCTAAGTTTATTCCTCTTTCAAATTTTTGCGTAGTACCATCAGGTAATTGAATCTCTATCCATTGTATTTGTGCCGTATATAAGTTACCGTCTCGCGAGTCATATCTCCCGATTTGGTCATTTGGCTGTTCCCTGAAGTTTTTTTGAAAACTGAAGTATAAGTATTCATTTTCGAACATATCCTGTATGTATTTACGCTCTTGCATTTTGGCTAAAATATGTCCCATTGGTCTAAATATATTCTTTCCTAACTGTTCCCGAAGATCATTCCTACGCTTGGTATCTAGATTTTAGTTTGTCAATTATCTCCGGATATAATTTAAGGTTCTTGATGTATGTCCGACTTTTCATTTGCTTAATGTGTTTCTCAATAGCCCTTGCTTGGGAAACGGATTCACACATTATAGAAATAAACAATGTCCATGGAATACCCTTTCTGGACCATTCTCCTTCGTAATACCCTTCATTATGCCTTGCAAGGCGATCACCTATGGTAAGGATGTGCTTCCAATATAATACCTATCAATGGATTCAGAATATAGGATGTAACAACTGGCCATAAATAGAAAAAGCAGACATTATTCGTCTGCTTTTTACTTGCGCCCCCTCCTGGTATATAACCTTTTATGACTCCTTGTGATTCTTTGTGATAATACGGCTTGATTAACAGATTTTTATATTACCATTTTCACATTAAAAAATAATAAAGCACAACAAAACAGACACCTGAACAGACACCTATAAACTTAAAACTGTATCTTTATATCAAAAATGAATACAGCCAAATTCTATTTGCATTACCCCAATGAGGAAAAGTCTTCAATACGGATGGAGTTTAGATTCTTCGGTCAGAGAATGGTTATGGGTACTGGATTGGTGATTCCTACTAACTTATGGAACACCAAAAAGATGAGGGTTAAGACCAGCAGTTCTTTCCTTGATTACAGCCGATATAACCGAAAATTGGATAACCTTGATAGCTCTGCTAAGGACACGTTGCGCTCCTTTGAAGATGAATCAGTTATTCCTACAGTAAATCAATTTAGGCTAAGACTTCAAAACTTGTCAATGGGAGTAACAGAAACGAGTCAAAGAAGCTAATTGAATACTTAGACCATCGGATTGAAGAAACCCGTAAAACGGCCAATTCCAAATCCGCAATCGACCACCTTACCCGGATTAGAACAAGGGTAAGGGCCTTCATCAGACATGACAACTTCCACTTTGAAGATGTATCTAAGGACTTCATCGGAAATTTTATCAAGCACCTATACAGTAAAAACTATCAACAAAACTATGTAAGAGATATTGTAAGGAGACTATACGCTGTCATGAGAAAATCTCATGATGATGGGCTTCACTCAAATAAAATTTTTCTCAGGACTGAGTTGATTCCAACTGAAACCCCATCCGACATGATTTACCTTAGTACCGACGATTTGAAGCAACTATATGAATTTGATTTTTCTTCAACGCCGAAGTTAGAAAGAGTCAGGGACATTTTCATTGTTCAATGTGATACTGGGCTTCGTTACAATGATTTGAAACAATTAGATAAATTGGTTTTGAAAACAGTACAAAACATACCTATGATTCAAGTCTTCACCCGTAAAACAGACCAAGAGGTCATTATCCCACAAAGTCGAAGGACCAAGGAGATTCTAACGAAGTATAGTGGATTCCCGCGAGTTATCTCAAATCAAAAAATGAATGACTATCTCAAAGAAGTTTGTACGTTGGCCGGAATAGATTCAGATATAACTATTAGGAAATACCATGCTGGTGTGCAAAAAAAGGAAGTATACAAGAAATGGGAATTAATTGGGACACATACAGCTAGAAGAACATTCGCTACAAATGCTATATTAGAAGGGAGTATGCCAAAAATGACTATTATGATTATGACAGGCCATAAAAGTGAAAAGACCTTTGATGGATATGTTCGTGTTGATTCACTTACCTCAGCTCTTCAGTATGCTGATACTCCATTCTTCAATCAGTAAAATGAGCTTTTCAAGAACGCCATATCAACCAAAAAGGTCAGGTGTCAAACTCTATCTCAAAAATGTCCGTCTCCCAATTCCGCTGATTTCAGCAGTGGAACAGTTATATTCAGATGAGCAAAGAGATCATAATGCACACTGGGCTTTAAAGCTTGTCCGCAGAATCTACTTTGAGAAATACTTCCAAGCAGAGCAAGAGCTTGATAAGTATATCCCTGTCCCTTATGAGTATATATCCGCAATACTGAAGAACCCCGAAAGAGTAAAGAATGTATGGGTAAAAAAACTCAAGGAGGGCATTTTTGACCAATTGAAAGACTTAAGTTATTTGTTCTTAGGAACACTAGAAGACAATCTTGAGGAAAGTGAAGTAAAACAGAATGCAGGTGGTTGGAAAACTGATTCCTGTTATGCCTTCAAATTCAAGCCCGAATTGGTTACTAACTGTGATTATGAATGGGTCTACTATGAGGATACCGAGAAAGAACAAAAACAAATACTCAATTCACTTGAAAGGAAGACCAAGAGTCTGATCAAGAAGGTTAAGCTGAATAATACCTCCCCAGAAAATATTGAGGAAGTATTAGAGCCTGAGAGAGTCAGACTCTATGAGAAGTATACATCTGAGTTAGAATCTGACGAATTGGACTACTTCAAAATTAAGGATGGTAAAAGAGTAAAGGTAGACATTGAATACTTTGGAGGGTGGAGCAGTACATACAATCCAGGGTGCATAGTACCCTAAATATTTATGTAACAAGATTACATCAGTTCACACATCACCCAACTACCGAAATTCCAGACCCAAAACTATCTAAGGTCAATGGAAGGTTGAATCATTTGTTGACCTATACTCCAAAATTCATTATTCCTCACCTAATTATAAATGGGAAAAATTGGTGGAGGTGGATTTGAGGAACTCACAGTTTTGTCTATTGGCCAATGTCTTAAGAAGTCCAGCAATATTGATTCAATCAGGCAAACCAGTTCTAATGCATCTATATGACTACATCACCTCTCAAGCCTGTACAAGGTTTATAATGGAGCCAGAGGCTCCTATTCAAAGAAATAAATTCAGGCGTAAGGGAGATGGTGAAATGACATATGGCTCTGTATATTATATGCTGTCCTACACCCTAGACATTGAAAATTTTATAACTGCTTCATTTTCAGGAACATTATACAATGATTTGGGTAAGACTATTTGGGTAGATAGATACGATGAAAATTTACATCGAGACCAAATCAAAGAAGAGTGCTTTTCAATCTTCTATGGTCCATATATTCCTGAAAAAATACAGACTAGCGGTTCACAGGGAGACCTCCGCCAACATTTTTGGACTCACTACCCTAATCTAATGTCCCTAATCAATAACTTTAAAAAGTACATGGTGGAGATATACGAGTCAACAAATGATAGAAAACTACTTGCCTTGACAAAGACACGTAAATCATATGACTCTTCTATTCGGGACTATCGTGAGAAGACGCCAACTGAAGCAGGAAGTGACTATTTCTCGATTGCCATGCAAATCTTGGAGTCTTCAATCTTTGTGGAGGGCATTCTGGCAGAGCTCAATTACGAGGGGTTCAGTGTACTTTCAAAGCATGATTCATTCCTTATCCCAGAAGGGTCATTTACGGATGTCATGAAATGCATCACAAGTCAACTTGAGCGACTATTGGGGAAGGGTCGGTTTACTCTAGGGGTAACATGAGTATAATACTGTTTAATTATACTTTGACCTCCATTTATTATTGAACTCGTATCATATCGGTTGGACCAATACCTATATCAATAGTCATATTATCACCTGATATTGAAATAACATTATACTCAGCTGATTTCATTCCAGATACATTGTGAATTATGTCGATTCTCTCACAATCAGATGATTCCCAAGTAAAGGCTGTTGTTCCAAATTGATAGAGTTCACCGTTAGAACGAAATTCAAGTTCAACCCCTAAAAGACAATCATTTGTTGCAGGGTTTGGTTGACACCATTTACCGATAAATTCACAAGTAGGTGATGAATCTTTTTCTTTTGAACAAGAGAAGATTGTGAATACGAAAAGCAATAGTAAAAGTAATTTATTCATGATTGTAATTTTGGTTATTTGGAAAACATTAGTTTTTTAATATGATAAAATGAGGCAATCCGAATTACTCCTATAGGGAGTTGATTGATGACTCAGTTCAAATATACAAAGAAATTTTCGATTGAAAATATGCCTGATGAATCAAAGATTCAAAAAGGGCTTTTGTAAATTAGGACGATTCTCATTAAGAATCTCTTCTTAGTCCTTCAGGTATCGTTTCTTCAAAACTTTCATTTGACGGTAGTTATATCTTCCAGAATACAAGTCTCCCAAAGTCGTGTCATCTCCAACACCTTCAAAGTAGACGATGAGTTCCCACAATAACTTTTCTTCCTCTAATTTTTGCTCAGAGGGGGAGAGCCTGTTGAACTCCATCATCCATTTTGATTGTCTCCTTCCACTTATATACATGAATACAAATATGATAAGTGCACCACCAATGATAAACTTCATAATTCTATATTTTTTTTCTTTGCAATTTTAAGAAGCTGTTTATAGCTAAGTTTATTCAATTCATCATCTTTGATAATTTTAAACAACTCAATGTCACCCTTCAATTTTGCATGATTTATTAGATGAGTCTTAAGGCTTAATATTCTCCTCGTTTCTTGGTTTTGAGTCAAAATCTTCCCAAATTTCTTTTTCAGAAGGAAAAAATTCCTTACGAATCAATCTGATAATAAATAGAGCCAGAAAGAAGCCCATGAAATAGAGAGAATCCACAAATTCCATAGCAGGTAGATTAGTTTTAATACTTAGTGACGAATCCAACAAAAATCAAAATTTCCATCTCTAATGTTTTTTTAATATGCTTAAAATACTTATAGGTATTATATTACCTACCAAACAATTTTAGTATTAGTGCTACTATTAAATTGAATACAAAAAAAAATCCTATGCCCCAAAGGATTCCCAACTTATACCCAATTATTAAAGAAAGTAATATTGATAGACAACCAAGCGATTGTCGCTCTCTGGATTCATACACCATAATATTGCATTTTCGTCTCCAGCTCCAAAGAACAGTTTTAAATGAAAAGGCGTGAAGCTGTAAACTATGTGCTTCTAGGTATCGCCAGACACCATGCCGTCACATAAACAGTCCACGCCCTGTACAGGGACGCTTTGGACTATTTCTGACGGCAAAAAAGAAACTGGCGATTTCAGAAGCCGAAATAGGTTAACGCCTTTGTTTTATCACTAGTAAAAGTACGAAATGCTATTCAAAACGAAGTAAAACTGGTTTAGCCCTAACTTCACCCTGATAAAATTGTGGTACAATTTTGTCAATCAATTTTAAGAAGTTAAACCCAAGATCACTTCGTTTAACCCTGAAATGGGGAAGTCTTTTGATCTATGATGTAAATAGCTCTAGGTGATTATTTAATATAGCCTATGTCCTGATTTTGAAATAGTCTTAGTCCTAAGGACGTACTTCCCAAGTCGTTTCAGGCTAGAGGATAAAGGCTTTTTTTAGCCTCCCCCCCATACTCGCTACATCTGGCATAGTTGAGGTCTAATCTTGGAACAAATCAATACAAGATTACCTGACATCTAATATCTGGATTGTCGTTTTCCCTTTCGGCCTGTCATGCTTTCAAGGTATCTTTCAACATCACTCAGACGAAAACGCACAGCTCCTTTTTTACTAGCTTCATCTTTAATTCTAACCAATAACCCATGCTTCACCCGGTTATCAATAGTCCCAACACACACATTCAAATACCTGGCTAACTCCTCTCTTGTCAAAATCTTGTCTTCCTTTTGGTCTTCCAAGGTTGACTCAAGCTCTTTTCCTTCTGGTGGGCTTTTTAGGGACACTAACAGACTCTTCAGGGCTTCTTGGTATATAAGGCCGAAAGCATATCGTCTCACTTCTGGGGCTGATAAAAACGATTCTGGTGAGGATTGAGTCTTAGGCTTTAACTCCTCCCATAATTCATTATAACTCCAAGTACAATCAGGAGACCAAATAAGGAGCTGCCTGATTTTCTCTTTCTCTATACTAAAATCTGTCTTGAGATTGAAAGACCTGTAGCCAAAAATGTTAAGTATCATTGGCTTTACCGAACTTAAGTTACCACCAGAAAAATTCATTGCGTCATGAAAATGGTTTACCAAGGCTTTTTCAACCAAATCAGGGTTTTTAGCATTAACTTTGAAATCACCAAGCTCTCTTGTTATAGCATCCAACAAGAACTGAAGTCTTCCTTGGAGTTTATAGATAGAGGTATTCTTGGTCAGACCGTCAAAGTCGAGTAGAATCTTCAGGCTTGGTATTTGGTCCAGCAGGTTAGACATTAGGCACTAAGTTTGAATTAAAGATAATTAAAGATAAAATCCAGAAAACAAACACCTGAGGCGACACCTGAAATAAAAATATCCTTGTAACTGCCTGAGCTACAAGGATATAAAATATATATGCGCCCCCTCCTGGGCTCGAACCAGGGACCTACGGATTAACAGTCCGGCGCTCTAACCAACTGAGCTAAGGAGGCAATTTGGGACGGCAAATATAAGGGGATTTTTATTTGAAAAAAGGAATAGAGGCAACTTTCTTAAAACGAAAGACGAGTCTATATAAGTTATTGATATGCAGATAACTATGTATATTTTTAAAATACTTCAACAATGCTTGAGCGCCTTGTCGCCTTGAAGATTGACCAGAAATATCCCGATTCCGGCAAGATCACCTTTCAGGGAATAGGGGCTGATCCCGCCATGGCAACATCATTGATCATCGGGAAAAGTTTAATTTTGTTCTACTAAGTTCTTTCTGTATTCTTTCATCAATCGGAATAGGTTGCATATACCAGTGCATTAATAGGGAATCGTGTGAGAATCACGAACTGTCGCGCAACTGTAAGTAACATCCACGTTCTGCCGATCATGCCCACTGTCCGCTCCTCCGCGGATGGGAAGGGTGGCCGAACCGTTACAAGTCAGGAGACCTGCCTCTTCCATCTGCCTCACCAGGGCAGCATTGACAATGCTTTCGCGATCAGAAGCTTTAGGTCAGCATCGATAGGTTTACCAGGTTTATTTCAACCTGCACGCTCCTTTCCTATCGTTCCTACTTATCGTATTCTTATCACACAAGCATTGTAAAGTCCAGAACGAATCCTCATGGCATTGGCCATGGAGGTATTGATTGCATTTTATAATTCTTATTTGCTATGAAAAAACGATTCAACTCCGCTACCCCATCCTGATCCTCCTGATCTTTGCTTGTGCATTTAGCAGAGTCATTCCACATATGCATAACTTTTCGCCACTGGGTGCCATGGCATTGTTTGGAGCCGCATACTTCGCTAAAAAATGGCAGGGAGTGTTGATTCCATTGCTCGCTACATGGGTAAGTGATCTGTTTATCAACAATGTCATCTATGCCAGATATTATCCTGAGTTCACCTGGTTTTACAGCGGCTTCTACTGGCAGTATGGAAGCTATATCCTCATCTCCGTCTTAGGCTTTTTTATACTGAGGAAAGTCTCAATGCCAAGGGTCATAGCCGGAGCACTCTCCGCCACTACTCTTTTCTTTCTGGTCTCCAATTTTGGATGCTGGTTAGCTAATCCGATGTATGGCCAAAACATATCCGGGCTTCTCTCATGTTATGTAGCCGGTGTGCCTTTCCTGAAGGGCACCTTACTTGGCGATCTTGTCTACTCAGGTGTTCTGTTCGGAAGTTGTGCGCTGATGCAAAGTCAAATTCCAGCACTCCGTCTGAAGCATGCGTAGGTAACCTGGTTTCCTCATTTAATCCTCCTGATCGGATCTACGATGGCGATCAGTAAAGGAATAAAATAGAAACACAGCAGTAAAACAATTTTGAGCACGTCTGTCATGTCGTTTGTTTTATTAGGTGATTAAATCAAAACCATTCTGTTAGTAGACATAGATGATTTTCCTTTCTTCTGCAGAAAGGCCATTACCCACTCTCACAATATATTGGCCGGGTGTCAATTGAAATTTCCTCAAGTCAATTTGATGTTGCCAATGACCACTTACATTTGAAAACGTAGTCTTGTATATTACCTTCCCGGTATCTCCAAAGACTTCGACCATCAACACTTTCATACTTTCGCTGAATTGAGCTTCCAATTGTAGTACTGAATTCGTTGGATTGGGAAACACTTTGAATCCAAAGCCGGGAAGCTCTTCCTTCACGACATTGACCAGATCTTCCTCTATTTCAAGTATCTGGTTTGGAAGCACACCTGTTCGATACTGCCTGATGCCCGATGGCCATTCGATCACCATACTGTCCACTAACGTTGCATCCGCCAAACCAAAGTGAGCCCGCATATCATTCTGGCTGCAATACGCACTCTGCGCTGAAATCTCACGCATCTGCCAGACAGCCGTGCCATTTACGATCGCCTTCACTCTGACTTTTGCACCAATGGCTGATTTGTTGGATACATTGCCTTCGAGTGATACCATCAACCAATGATTACTATTTCCATTGTTGTGGTACAGGTAATCCGCCTCGTCAACATTTCCAAACCTTGTAGTGGCCACCGCCAGGTCCTGGAATCCATCATTGTCGTAGTCACCGAAGGCGCATCCATAAGACCAGCCTTCATCCATGACCACAACTTCATTGGTTACTTCTGTCAGATGCCCCGTACCATCATTCAGATACAGATTGTTTTTTAATCGCTGGCCATTCTGAAATGCATTAGTGACGAAGAGGTCAAGGTCACTATCGTTGTCAATATCCGCCCAAGCGCTGCTAAATGATTTTGCATTCGTATTTGAAATATCTGTCGAAAGAATCCTGGAGAAAACGAAATTGCCTTCGTTCCTGAAGAGTTGATTTTTGCTTCCATCGTTAGCCAGGAAAAGATCTAGATCGCCGTCATTGTCGATGTCTCCCCAGCTGCTGCTCATCGTATTGAACCCATCGGTGGTGATGATGAGGTCTGTCATTTTCTCAAATGATCCTCCCCGTTATTGCGGTAGAGATTTTCCTTTTCTCCATTTTCATTGGTGACATACAGATCCAGGTCACCATCGCTGTCTATATCTGACCAGCTTACATTCCTGGAGGAAAATAAATCTGTCACCGGAGAAATACCTGTCACCAATTCCATGTTGTTGCCTCCGATGTTCTTGTATAAAATTCTTTTTCGTACCTGCGCTGTTTGTGACATACAGATCCACGAGACCATCGTTGTCATAGTCCCCAAACGCTGCGGTCTCTGAATAGCCAAAGTGATTGACCCATATACCATCGAGTACCTGCGTAAACTTTCCACTCCCATCATTGATATAGGCCAGATTATTCTTGTTATACCAGTTGACCACAAATCCATCCAGGTCACCATCATTGTCGATATCTGCAAACGTTGCCCCATCGGAAGGCATGACGTCCATCACGATCGGATCATCTGCCACCGCCGTGAAGTTTCCGTTCGTATCATTGATATACAACATGTTGTTTTGCCCCGCCTGAGGGCCGTTGGATATAAAGCAATCAACAAATCCATCTCTGTTGACATCGACCCAATTGACACTTCTCGAATCCCCTTTGATGGTACTCAGTGGCGAATCAGTCACCTTGGTAAAGAGCTGGGCGTTGACCATTCCGGAGCTTGCCATCAGCAGTAGAAAAGAAATAAATCTCATGTCATTTTGCTTTATAACCAGTTAACCATAGCGCGTTGATTTTAGGCATATGCGCTTATCAATGACAAAACAAAACAGAATCCCGAGGTCGCAAATGCATAATATACTATAGGGGTTTGTTGCCACTACACAACGATATCCGTCGAACCAGTGCCGTTCGTTAGCAGGAGAAAGTCGTTGGGAAGGTGGAAACCTACCTTGAGGGAAATGGGTTAGTGCACAGGGTAAAATGTCCTATTTTGCGCGTCGAATGATATCATGATGCAATCCAAAAGGATCTTAAGGCACCTTCTTTTCTGGGCAGTCTTTTTCTGCACCAGCTTGTTTAATGAACTGAGTTTCTCCAGCAGCTTTACGTCGGATCCGGATTGGGATACGTTTTTAAAAGTAGCCCTCTCCCAGGGCCTCATCTACGTAGTAAAAGTATTGGTAGTCTATTATTGCATCTACAGTATTATCCCGCGGTGGTCAGCAAATCAATCATCGATTGCAATCAATCCATTGCGGGCTGCCGGAAAATCCAGTTTTAAATACTTGTTTGAATTTATCCTGACGCTACTTGCAGGTACCTTTTTATACGCCTGATCGTCCAGTATGTGGTGTGGCCTCACATATTTGGAAATGAAATCCGTGAACTGACAATCACCAAGTCTGTTGTCCAGGTATTTGTATTCCTTGTTCGATCTGATCCCGATCATATTGACAGCGGTGGCGATCAAATTTGTACAACTCCGTATCAGTGCCTTGAAGCAGGAGACGATGTTGGTACACGAAAAAGTAAAATCAGAACTGCAGTATCTGAAGGCGCAGACCAACCCACATTTCCTTTTTAATACACTCAATGGTATCTATGCATTGAGTCGCAAGCAGGATGTCAATACGCCAACGGCTATCATGAACTTGTCGAAAATATTGAGGTACATGCTTTATGAGACAAGTCACAAGACGAATCCGATCCGTGACGAACTGGCCCTCATCACGGAGTATATCGCTTTGCAAAATTGCGATTCCAGGATCACCTGAAGATCACGTTTACGAAAGAACTTGATGATGAAAATGCAGGCATTTCTCCTTTGCTACTTCTTCCACTTGTAGAGAATGCCTTTAAACACAGTAACGGATTAGATACGCATATCAAAGTGCAAGTGCATGTGGCAGCAGGCACTTTGAATTTTTCTATTTCAAACACATTGTCCGAACAACCTGATAGCGATCCCATCATCAAGGATGGAATTGGCCTGAGCAATATCAAACGTCAGTTGGCCATCCTTTACAAGGATTACACCTTTTCAGCGACCAAACACGAAAATGATTTTGTAGTAGAACTGCGCATTGCCTTACATTCGTATGCCTATGTATAATTGCCTGATCATAGAAGATGAGCCTTTAGCTGCTGAGATCCTGCAGGATTATATCCGTGAAGTCTCTGACTTCCATCTGGTGGCGGTGTGCAGAGATGTAATGAGTGCGACGGAATATCTGCGGAGCCATACGATACATGTGCTCTTTGTGGATATCCATCTGCCCAAAATAAAGGGTACTGATTTTATCAAGACGATCCAGAACCAATACCAGGTGATCCTGACCACGGCGTATGATCATTATGCTATTGAAGGATATAACCTCAATGTGGTGGATTACCTACTCAAGCCTATTGAGTTTAGTCGCTTCCTGCAGGCCATTCAGAAAATCAACAGAACCCGTCCGGTGTCGGGAGAGGTGGTGGAGTCGGCAGGTGGGAAGGGAACATTTCATTTCTTTAATGTCGACAAGCGTCAGGTCAAGGTGTACTTTGATGATATCCTCTACATCGAAAGTTTGAAGGAGTATGTCAAAATCCATACGGCACAGCAGTATCTCGTCACCAAGCTTCAGATCGGCGAATTCGAAACCTTGCTGGCATCTCCCAGACTCTTGCGTGTTCATAAGTCTTATATCATCAACCTGGATAAGGTAACGGCGTATAGTGCTAACCTGATTGAAATCGGGAGTCATCAGATTCCGATCGGGAGGACGTATAAGGAATTAATCATGAAGCATTTGAAGCTGTAGTTCGCACCCTCGACTGCCTTTCACGCCTCCTCGTTCGCCCGCTCAGTACAGCGCCTGTGTTGCGCTACCCACATCCTTACGCTTGCAAACCCCGGGGAGGCATGATTTACCATACAACAAATGATTGTGCAAGGAGCAGGGAATGGGAATACTCCATCTTTTCTAAACTCACCCCCGACCCCTCTCTTTTGTCAAGAGATCTGCGGTACGAAAATGATTTTCAGAAAAGAGGGGTGTTAGATTTTACTGTAGACACAGACCTCTCTTTTTCATTAATATGAAATTTTAAAAGGGCTCCCCTCTCTTTTGTGGATCATGTGCGTACACAAGATCATTTTTAAGAGAGGGGCCGGGGGTGAGTTATGCAGGAGCAGAGAGGGGTATTATAATTTTTCTAAGTATGTTGTAAAAAAAAAGAATCATAACAAAAAAAAGGGCCATCTCTGTGGAGACGGCCCATGTATTTTTAGTAGAAAAGAAGTGTTAGTGTGAAGCTTCTATCTGATCATGTCTGTCATCGATATAGCCCGACTTTGTCTTTACGCTGAAGCCTCTCTTCTCCGGCATGGTGCGGAAGATATGATCCCAGAATGGGGAGGATACGCCATAGGCAGCATCTGGTTGTTGGTAATGATGTAATGCATGATGTATCCAAAGCACCTTCATGAAATTTTTAGGTGGTGGGAATGCGTGCACTGAATAATGTACACACAGGTATGTGGCGTATCCGGCAACAAAACCTCCTGTGAATGGAATACCATATTCGCCTAGCAACAATCTGTAAAAAGCAAAGAACACAGAAGCGAGTACGATGCTCACGATCGGGGGCATGGCCAGGCGTGATTTGTCTTTTGGAAAATGGTGGTGTGCGCCATGGAGGACATACTGGAGGCGCTCCTTTTTTGGTGTCTTCGCTTCCATGTGGAACGTGTACCTGTGGATCAGGTATTCCACGAGTGTAAAGGAGAAGAAACCGGCGATAAAAAGAAGGATACTGGCACTTGGTGCAAGGATACCATAATAAATGGTGTATCCTAAAAGAATAGCACCAATACCATAAAAGATGGATAGTGGCCAGGCGATGTGTGTGTGGGTTAATTTTTCGAGAATTGGGTTTTGAAGACCCTGTTCTCTGTGACTGCATTATTATATGCCATCTTTTCGAGGTATTTAGTCCGCAAAGGTAGGGAAAAAGGGGATGGGGTACAGGGGGAATAGGGGGGTTAGGGGTTTATTGGGAGAATTGGGGTATTGTGTTTCAGGGGCGAGAATTGGGGTATGATTTTGAGGTGGAAGTGTGGTGATTTAAAACTCAGTTAATTTATTCAATTCACATAATATCAAATATTTACATATTAGTTAAAACACTAAACCAGACGTATATTTAAAATTTAGGTTTTTACCGCTATATCAGCATTTTAAAGAGGCTCAAGCCATTCCTATGTTCCCAAATAACTTCCAATTTCAGAAGACACCCCAACCCCTACCTGACCTCTGCCAGCTATTTATACTTATCATTCAACCCGCGACCCTCCAATATGATAGGAATCGATTTCGCCACTCTTCGCTTCCTAGTCTCCTCGCCCTTCGCTTCAGTGATATACTCGAGGTACTCCCTCTGTTTGCCAGGAGTCAGTTTTTTCAAAACAGGCCTTTGCATTTTTTATCCTTCTTAAAAGCTGTTTGCAATTCAGGAGGAAGGGGCAAAGCAGCTTTTTTCTCTGGCTTGATTTCCTTGCCCTCCTTTGCGTTCTTAATGGCTTCGAGAATATACTTCTTTACCAGCGCAGGCTTGATTTCCTCCAATGATGTAAATCGCCATTGTCGCAGGCCTCTTGTTTTTCCCTCGCCGGCATTTACCAAAACACCTTTTGGATCACTCAGAAAAACACCCTGGTGAAACCATATCGTCGCGAAATTTTTAAACCCACCAATGGCCAGCACATTTTTACCATCGAGTGTGTAGATCGGTCCACCCCATTTTATTTCTTCCTTCAGTCCAGTCGATAGAATTATTTCACGCAGCAGTAAGAGCTCTTCGACCCAGGGTTCCATCTCCGCAATGAGGTCAGCGACATTGGTTTTGTTGGTGCGCATTGTTGTATTGCTTTGTTGACAAATATAGTGCAAAGGCTTATTGGCTTATGGCTTGTATAGGTTGATAGGTTGATAGGTTGATGTCTGGTCGACGGATCTGATGTGGTGGGCACTGGTTTTGGTAAAATCCCCGGGCTGCACCCGGGGTTAGCAGATGGCGGCCTTTCAGGCCTTTATGTATGGTGATACGAAAACAATCCGCACTCATTACGGAGTGATGATGAACTGTGATGGACATCGGAGGAACTGTGGACAGAATTGCCCTTCGCCTTAGCCTTCGCCTTCGCCTTCGCCTTATTTCTGGTTAGCAAGCTGCCCGCAGGCAGCATCGATGTCTTTGCCGCGACTGCGACGCACTGTGATCATCACATCTTTATTTCGCACGTGACGCGCAAACCTATCCACCTGGCTTTCATCGGCTCTTTCAAAAGGAACACCGGGAACAGGGTTGTATTCAATTATATTCACCTTGACGGGAAATTGTCCGCGACATAACCTGACGAGTTTGTCTGCGTCTTCGATGCTATCATTAAAGCCTTTCAAGGCGATATATTCAAAGGAGATGCGACCACCGGTTTGTTTGTAGAAATAATCCAGGGCTTCCATCAGCGATCGGAGGCTGTTAGTTTCGTTGATGGGCATGATTTGGTTACGCTTGTTGTCATCCGCTGCGTGCAATGAAAGTGCGAGGTTAAATTTCACTTTTTCATCACCGAGTCTTCTGATCATCTTGGCAATCCCGGCAGTACTTAACGTAATCCGTCGTGGAGACCAGGCCATGCCTTCCGGACTGGTAATCTTGTGGATGCTTTCCATCACCGGACCATAGTTGAGCAGTGGCTCACCCATGCCCATGTATACAATGTTTGTAAGCGGATAACCCAGCATCTCCTGACTGAGTTTATTAGTATCAAACGCCTGATCATAGATTTCACCTGCCGTCAGATTGCGTAACCTTCCCATCTGACCGGTTGCACAAAAGCTACAGGTAAGACTGCATCCTACTTGTGAAGAAACACAAGCAGTCGAACGGCGGTCTTCCGGCACTGGAATCATGACCGTCTCTATCTTATAACCATCATGTAGCTTGTACCGTGACTTGACAGTACCATCAGCACTGTTTTGTCGTACATCCAAAATGATGCTTTCAAAAGTAAACCTGTCACTGAGTTCCTGACGAAGTGCGGCGGGAACATTTGACATATCATCAAATCCCTTGGCACCCAGCTTCCACATCCAATCGAAAACCTGCTTAGCCCGATAGGCAGGCTGCCCCATCGTTGCAAAAGATTTTTGCAGCTCGGCAATGGTTTGGGTCCTGATGTCGGTTTTGGTCATGTGAGTTGTGAATGGTGAGTTGTGAGTTTAAAATCGTCAGGCGTGAGTCGTGAGTGGTGAATGGGTTTTTTTATAAGTCTTATGTCATGAACTGGTAGCCGTAAGCTGGTAGCTAAAAACTGATAGCTGATAGCTGACAGCTAAAATTACAACCGCACAGGTTCAAAAGAGGGCTTTCTTACTATAATGCCTTTATAAAGCGGATGTTTGATTAGGCCCATGCGTTGAAACAGATGGATGACAGAAACTTTCATCACACCAATTCCATACTTCATACTTCTTGGGAGGTTGATAGAAGAGGCTTCCTCAAAATATTTGGTAGGGCAAGTCACCTCTCCAATCTGAAATCCAGCATAGATTATCTGGGACAACATCTCATTGTCAAAGATGAAATCATCAGAATTGGTTTCAAAAGGAATGGCGCGTAGGACATCACTTCCGAATGCTCTGTAGCCAGTGTGATATTCTGACAGCTTGTAATTGACCAGGATGTTCTGGAACAGGGTGAGGAACCTGTTGGCCCAGTATTTATAGATCGGCATACCTCCGCGCAGAGCTCCTTTGCCAAGGATCCTTGAACCTAGTACAACCGGATATAAATTTTCACCGATGATATTGACCATACTCGGGATGAGGAGTGGAGTATACTGGTAATCAGGATGGAGCATGATCACGATATCGGCATTGACCTCCAGGGCTTTTTTATACAGCGATTTCTGATTACCGCCGTATCCTTTATTTTGTTCATGCCGGATGATGTGGTGGATACCAAGCGCGCGGGCTTCTTCCACTGTATTATCCCGGCTGGCATCATCGCAGAGGATAACTTCATCGACGATGTCACGTGGGATTTCCGCATAGGTCTTGGCCAGGGTGCGGGATGCATTATATGCAGGCAGGACGACGACTACCTTTTATCCTTATACATAGCGCAAAGATAGATGGAATGCTTTAGATGAATGAACCGGCGGGTGTACAAATAAAAAAGCCTCCGCAATGAAGCAGAGGCTTTTTAGATTTTGATCTGAGGTAAGAATTACTTCTTAGCAGCAGGAGCAGCAGGAGCAAATGAACCCATCAACTGTGTGAGGGCAGACATTGCTGTATCTACGCCACCTTTAACAGTGCCGTATGTACCTTGCCATGCTTTCAGGTTGTCACCAGCGGTTGTTACTAAACCACCGAGTTCAGCCAACTGAGCTGTAACATCACCTTCGATTTTGCCTGCAGCAAGACCGTCTTTGAGAGCAGTTACTGCAGCAGATTTCTCTGTCCAGGTAGCTACGAAGTCGTTGATGTTTTGCTGAAGAGGAGCGTAAGCACCTAAAGCATCAGTTACTGCTTTGTTAGCAGCATCCCAAGCAGCAGTTTGCTCTGGCTTCAGTTTCTTAGCAGTCATTTCATCCAGTTGTACGCCAGCCAGAGCCTTTGTATAACCTGTGAGGTCATTGCTAACCATTCCTGAGAAATCAGTAACGGCTTTGGTTGTGTTGTCCCAGTTACCAGAAAGTTCTTCGATACCGGCACGGTATTGCTCAACGCCTTTACAAGAAATCATCAGTAAAGGAAGGGCGAATAATAACAGTTTTTTCATGTTGTTTGTGTTTTTGTCAATTGTGGGCGCAAATGTAAGGCATATTCCACTAATAATCAGGATTTTTTAACAGAATTTTAAACTTTAATATAGTCGACAGAAGAAAATTTCTTTGTAAAGGCAATAGCATATAATATTCTGCTAACTCGCTGTTTTCCAATGATTATGCGACATTATTGAAATATACCAAATCAAATTAGTTTTAACAATTCGGGTAAAAGTCGCTTTTTCAGCCTAAAGTGGTCATTTTCAGAAGGTTTCCCTCCTTTTCTTAGCTCATGATCACGTCAAATCCTGCATTTGCCTGGCGGTAATCAGTAATCAGTAATCAGTAATCTGAAGACAGGAACTGCCGACTGTGGACTGCCGACTGAAAGATGCCGACTGATCATGAGCGGCCCGCGACTTGAAAGTCGGGGCAATTCAATTTGCCTGGCTTGAAAAGCCAGGTTTTTGCGCTCATGACAATGCCGACTGAAGACTGCCAACTGCTGACTGAAAACTGCCGACTGAAAACTGCCGACTGATCATGAGCGGCCCGCGACTTGAAAGTCGGGGCAATTCAATTTGCCTGGCTTGAAAAGCCAGGTTTTTGCGCTCATGACAATGCCGACTGAAGACTGCCAACTGCTGACTGAAAACTGCCGACTGAAAACTGCCGACTGATCATGAGCGGCCCGCGACTTGAAAGTCGGGGCAATTCAATTTGCCTGGCTTGAAAAGCCAGGTTTTTGCGCTCATGACAATGCCGACTGAAGACTGCCAACTGCTGACTGAAAACTGCCGACTGAAAACTGCCGACTGATCATGAGCAGCCCGCGACTTGAAAGTCGGGGCAATTCAATTTGCCTGGCTTGAAAAGCCAGGTTTTTGCGCTCATGACAATGCCGACTGAAGACTGCCAACTGCCGACTGTGAAGACTGCCAACTGGCAGCTGATAGCTGACAGCTGATAGCTTAGTGTATACCATTTGCTCCCCTGAACTCCACCTGTGCTCCTGCCAGGTTGACCACGTCCTTGCCAAGGCTTGACGTATTGAGTCTGAAGATGCAATTTTCAATAATCAGGTTAGCGGTATTGCCTGTAGAAAGAAGGGCTGCAGCCTGATCGGTGGCATAATTGCGTTCGAAAATCACATTTAAAAAATGGCCGGTTCCTAAATTGAGGACACCGGCTCCTATGTTGTCAGGATTATTGGCGTGATCTGCATGACCGTAGGTGATGGTGACGCCATCAACTATACAACCAAGGCATTGATCTGTCAAAACAAGTGTGTGGTAACTATTGTCTGAAAGTGTATCGGCGATATTGATATCTCCGCTTATTTGCACCAGCTCAGGATCATTGGTCCGCTCAGCTCGTGTCAGTTCGACTCCAATGAAACCGCCATATATGCTGATACTATCATGCAGGATAAAGCTTGTATCACGGCGTGTAGGATGTGGCGAATATATTCCCTCAGCTATCCATATTTCGTCAGCATTCGCCCATTCCCTTGCAGCTTCAAGAGCATCTTTCAATTCTACAAATGCATTTGCCCAGGAGGTCCCGTTGTTTAACCCTGTAGCGTCCTTGTCGACATATACCTGGGAAGAAGGAAATATGCATGGCCCTGTAAGGATGACCTCGGTAACCACCGTACTGTCGCAGCCAAAGACAGAAGTGAGTTCATCTGTATAGAATCCAGCTTCCGTTTGATAACTTCCACCGACAAAGATGCTGTCCTGGTTGCACATCATATGGATGAGGGTATCAAGGGAGGTTGGATGGACATTGACCATGATGGAATCGGTGTTGACACAACCAAATTCATCAGTCCCTGTGACAAAGTACAAGGTAGAGGTATCTGTCAGCAATGCCTGGATGGAAGACTCCTGGAAATTGAGTGCAATTTGCGGATACCAATAATAGGTGTTAGCTCCATCTGGATTGAGATAATGTAATTCTCCTGGACATGTTTCCAGATCATCTCCTGCATCAACCACAGGAAATCCTCTTACTAAGAAATATTGTGAGGTATCTTGTATCAAGGTGGAATCCGTGGCGATCACAAAAAATCTCACGGTTAAGCCCGCTAATGAATCTGGCAATACCCAACTGAATGGATGCATCGATGTGTCAATGTTACTTACCAATGTGATAAAGGTTTCACCACTATCAATAGTCATGACAAAATTTACCCGATCGGCCATGATAGTGGAATAGTCAAGATTAATGGTATCCTGTATACAAAACACATCCTGTATCGCCGGTTGGATATTAATCTCCCATTTTGGAAGTATAAACACATTGGCCTCTAATGAATCTTTTACTTCCCGGTTTCCGGTGTTATCAATGCCTATGATATAGAAACGATAGTGTGATCCGTATTCGCCGACAAACGCATGTGTTAATGAGTCTGCTACAGTGACCAGTGCTTTTACGTATGGCCCTTCATCTTTTGAAACATAGATTTCGAAAGAACCTAAACCGCTTCCTCCGGGATCATCTGTTCCGCTCCAGGAAAGCTGAAGAATATTGTCTTCCGAAATAGTATCAAGGCTTTCGAGGATAGTCGTTGGGGGAAATGCATCAATTAGATTCGACCAGGTATTGGTAACAATCGGGTCGTTATCATCAAAGATGATGGAGGCTATTGCCTGGACGGTGTCACCTGTCATCGTATTGGTCTTTGCTTTCACAGAGAAAGTGACAAACCCTTCCCCGGAGTGGGTGAGGGTATCATTGATGGGTAAAAATCCTATCAGTGGATCTGTTGGCTGTTGATTGGTCAATGGGTCAATGGTAGTGAGTTGCCAGAATCCACGACGGTTTTGTACATCCAGTCCTGCCACCACATCTACATAAAATCCGTATTCAGTGATTAAATCATATCGTTTTTGAAACGACGATGCATTCACCGGGACATCAAAGGAAAGGTCTCCAAATCCAAAAGTGCCCAGACGAAAGGTGTATGGGTTGATATCCTCATCAAAATCATGCGAAATAAATACTTTTTTCGCAGGGGCTGAAGCCAGATTAGGATCATTTTCAAAACGTACGGTATAAGGTAATGTATCCTGGATAGAAACCCACTGTGGAGGACCATAGCCAGAAGGACCAGCAATATCATTAGGGTCATATGCGCAAAGAAATTGGCCAACCAGAATATGCCGTTTTTTTTCCTCCCGGCATCCATGGTCATCACTGACACTAAAGGTAAAATCCGTTGTCGAACCAAACCTAATGACTTTGTGATTAATTCCCCGTTGACCCTGGATGGTATATGGTGGCGTACCACCTGTGGCACCTACTCTGTAGTAGACAGGAATAGGTGTGTGGCATTCATAAGGCCTGGGTGTCTCCAGCAACTCAAGGGTCATGACAAGTTTTGAATCCGGCTCTTCTATGACTACCGTTTTAGTATGATCACAAGCGGTGGCATCTGTGACCGTGACGGTATATGTCCCTGCGGCAATGTTGATTCTATTTTGTCCGCTAAACCCATCACTCCAGGCATATTGAATGGGAGCCGTTGCATTCGGCACAGAAACATAAATAGATCCGTCATGCTTTCCATGACAAGTAACATCTGTTTTGGTTGCGAAGATTTGCGCATTCCCGAGCGTGCATAAGGAGCAAAAGGAAAGCACCATCAAATGGATATTAAATATCAATCTATGAATTTTCATGGGGTTAATGCGTTAGGGCAATCCTGAATAAACTGTTCAAAGGTCAAACCTGTTTGCTCCAACAAGTGTCTTATAGCGTTCGTTGGCAAGGAGGCGTGCAGCAGATTGATGATATAATCGTATTCAGTTTTACGAAGAGGAGCTTTCTTCAAATAGTTTGTGAATTCAGGATAATTTTCTGCATCGTTCCTATTCAGGGGTTGTATTAAATTTTCGAAAACATCATTTGCTAATTTATAGTATGGGGATTCAATTCTGTATTTATCCATACAATGTGAAGTCAGAAACTCTGCACGAAGCACTTCTCCTTCAAAAACATCTTTGTTTGGATAGTATATGGAATTCTTGTCCTTGATTGCTAAAAAGAATTCTTTCTGTGCAGATGAGAAAAACACCAGAACTGGTTGAAATTCCAGATTCTCTTCGAGATTTAGAAAATACCATTTTCCATTTATTTCTTTCTGCGCATTGGAGACAATATAATTTGTATTGTTATAGCGCAGCACATATTTAGTGACAGAATATTTTTTTTCTCCGGCGGACAAGACATAGTGACTGTGCAACAGTGGCGTATATTGTCCAAATTGTTCTTTCCATGCAGCAAACGTTTCGATCGTGACATGGCATTCACCGGGCAGAAAAAAGAAGTATACGTTTGATAGTCTTGGCATTGAAAACTACCTGGTATCAAGTTAGATCCATCACTTTTCGATCCTGCGGCAGCCAAAGGTGAGGCATAAAAGGTGGCGTTCTGCAGTTTGTATTTGCCAGAATGAAAATCAAGTTTCAAATCAAATACATGCGAAAACTGACTCCAGGCAGGAATACTGAAAGAAAAGAAGAGTAGAAAATGTATGAATAGCGTCTTCATGGTTTAGTCAACATTTAAGTCAATGAATTCGACGTATGGCGATTCATAGCCATCAATTACTTTATAAGGGCCCAACTCAAAAGTAGGGGTGGAAAATGTAGGATTAGAGGGTGATCCAACATAAACGTAACCTGCAAATTTGACTTGCAAACCTCCTACAGAAGCATTCGTTTCTATTTTTCCTTCCTGGAGTCTGGCTTTCATAGTCAAGTCAGATCCTGTTTCACCGGACACTGAAAGATTGAAGGGGCCAAAAGCAGCATCAACTGCAAAGCCGGCAAACAATTCAACTTTTCCAACAACATTTAATGTCCCATCCCAATCACTCATTTGCATGGAAGGATCCCTGGTTACGTTACCTACGATTGTTATACCCGCTGCTGCACGTACATAAGGGAAGACATAGACATCAGCTAATCCGGGAACACTCGCAATGAAAAGGAAATTATATAAAGGCAAACAGCCACTTGCCCCAATCGCTGGCAGGGTTATTGCAAAATCAATCTTATTGCCAAGGTTTGGGTTGTGGTATTTATTCACCTCCTCCAGTGCCACGCCAAGTGTGATGTTATCTGCCGGGATGGTTAATCCTATAGGTATGGGCGTACAGTAGGCGCTCTGCAAAGGAAAAGAGTAAGAATTAAAAAATTTCTCTTTAAATTTCTTCACCTGGGAAAGATCAAGGGCTTTTTGAATAGTTACCGGGGAACTAACTGAGAGGGCAACTGTCACAGACTTATCACCAGCCGTAACCGTATAGTAACCTGCTAAAGGACCCAGGCTTGCGGTCCATGATTCAGCCGCTTCAGGTGGAGCAGTGGGATTTCCTGACCAGTCGGGTTGTCCTGCAGGAAAAGTGGACTCGTCGTTAGGTATGGCGCGAAATTCTACTAAATGCATGCCTGCAAGTGGCTTAACAATATATAGTGTTTCTCCTGCTTGCGCCTTACGCTCTTCATTCACCATATCACTGGCGATAACATCCTTCACCCCGATATTCACTTCAATGATTTCTTCATCATAACATTCCGGGTTGCTGGTACTGGTCGCCCGAATAGTCACTTTACCTGAACGCACGCAACCGGAAATCCATCCTGCTTGTGAGATAGTAGCCTCCGTATTATCAGGATCGGCATGAACACTCCATGTGAAGGGCTCCGGAGGAAGAGATCCATATCCATTCTCTGTTAGGGTAGCTTTCGCTTGATTCGCCTCACCGTTGGGGTATATATACGTTGGATAAAATTTAATTCCACCAAAGTACACGACCACCCTGACTCGATCAATCGCTTTAAAAGAAAAAAACTGATCGGTGACTGTTACATTGTACCATGTTGTTTTGTCCGGTTTGACAATAGGTGTCTTTTGATTTACCTGATCTGCTGTCAGGCCATCTGCCGCCGCCCATACATAACAATGATCTGGATTCGGGTTGTCAATACCGATAGCAGCCCCGTTTCCGGAACAGCATATTTTTTCTTCACCGGCATACTGCTGGCTTTGCGCATGCATGGCGGATAATATCAGTATAACTATTAATGTAAATTTCATGTTCGCATATTATTTTAAACCGACTACAAAGGAAGGAAGAGGCAATGCCCAGACAAAAACTTCTATTGTACCACTTGCTCCAGGACGCAAAATACCTGGAGGCCCATTAGGTTCCTGCAGCATGACCTCAAGCACAGGCAGTCCTTCATTCGCTCTGAGCAATTCAATTGTAGGGGCAATGAGATTTCCACCAGGTGATTCAACAACCACAATGGCATTCTCTATATCCACATCTCCGGTATTGATAAAAGTGATGACGATTTTGGATGCTGATCTGGGAGCCCTCCAGAATATCCCCGGTGCGAAAGCATTAATTTGCAATTCCTCATTGCCTTCCTCTATCACCCTGAACCCGTTTTCTATAATACCCATCGTACTATCAGCCTTGACAGCATCAATAGCATAGGTATCAACAGCCATATCTGTCAAATCAAAAGTAGCATAGACTAGGTTTTCATTAAAAACAAATACCTGTTCAGCTATTCGTTCAACCCACGGATTGTTCTGACGCAGCCTGAACCGCTCTGTATTGTCCAATTTAATACCTCGTATTTCAACAGTCACGTGTATCCTTCACACCTTGCTTGGGAGAGATGGAATGGATTTCAAATGGGACTATCCTCGCCAATAATTCGATTGGTTGCGGTTCACCAGTGGACATCGAACCATACCCGGCGATATAATACGTTCCTACCTGAAGCTCTGGAATGATGATATGCTGAAAAGCACCTGTGGCCTGCTGAGGACCAAACTCAAAATCCCCACGTGATGGCACAGTACCAAATTTGCAATAGAGTTCATTGAAGCCTGTAGCTGAATCACCTTGAAGACTGATGATCATGCTTTCCCCTTCCATACCAGGAAGGACATTCACTTTGTAATAAAGTTCCTGGTTAAGATATAAACTATCTGTCATCAGCGAATCAATAATTAGGGTTTTCACTTCTACCTCCATTCGATCCAATGACGCACTCATGTTGTTGTTATTATCCGATTCGATGATTTGTTGTCGGACATCGGTTTGGACTACTGCATAGTATAGTCCTTCAACCACATCCTTAACTGGACCAGACATGGTTGATGAAACAGTGGATAAAGGAGGTATATAACCAGTGGTATCCTTTATACCAAAGACCGGATCATCTGCACTCCAGAGGGAATCAGCAGAGAGGTATACAATTTCCCTGTAAACACCATAGGCTGGGTTGCTTCCCTGATTGTGGGTATTCCAGCTAATCTCGATGACATCGCCCGCTATCGCTTCGAGTGGCAAGGTCACCTGGTTGATGATCAGGTCTGCGGGAAGTGGCAGCGTGGCCTCTATTTCACGAATCGTGACATTATTATTTTCACCGTTATGTTCGTAGACTTTGTTTGTAGGATCCGTGCGGGCAATAATGTAAAAATTACCCGCATACTGGGCTGGAATAAACACCTGGAGTGGGTAACAGAATGTGCTATCCGGAGGTAATTCAAATAATCCATTGAGCAGAGACGAATTGAAAGTGCTAAGTGGAATATCCCCGGAATTGATCTGAAGATCGGCTGACAGATATATCTGATTTTGCCAGATTCCCGCTGCTACTTGATTGCCAATATTCTCCGTGCAAAACAGAATCTCAAATGGCTGACCTACCACCACTGATGAAGGCGCAGAAAGGACGGATACAAATAAATCGGGACTCGGCGAAAGCTGGATATTCAGAAGCAGCGGTGCTCCTTGCGAATCTCTGAGCAGTTCAATATTATTTTGCCTGATCGAATCAAAATGTAGTACCGTAAAGTCAGACTCTACGATCAGGTAATAATTCCCGGAAACACCTACCGGAATGCGAATTTCTCCGGATTGGTCATAAGGTATTAAAGGTCCGAATGTATAAGGATTGGTCGTAGGAGAATACAATCCAACACGAATATCTTCCAGGGTATCTAAAACCTGATCGCTTGACAGGAAGGCATGATCTTTCCAATTAGTAATCACTGGTGTGCCCCCATTGCGGATAGATGTGCGCCAGGATATATCATACGGTAATCCTGACATCAAAGCAGTAGTTTCAAGTTCAACCGTATCGATAGCCACATCCACAAATGGAGCACCCTTCACATAAAAAGAACCGCTCCGCTTGATATTGTTATTTTCTCCTGGACCTTCAAACATGATATCTTTCTCGTCAGTCTTGACATAGATATAATACACATTTTCATTGGTCTCAGGATGAAGTGTGATGAGAACAGAGGTATGCGCAGTGTCGGAAGGAGACACCATTACACTTTGATTGATGTCCACCAACTTCGTATTATGGAGAGGTGTCCATACTGAATCAAAAGAAATAAATACGTCATCATCCCAGGGCAAGGTGGTTTGCAAGTTGCCTCTATTCAATGAAGCATACTGAAGTGTCCATGTTATGCCGGCGGTCACTGTATCCGGAACCGAAAAACTCACGACTTCCATATCAGGTACAGGTGGACCTATCACATACACAGGAAGTGGAGCGCTGTATATATTGTTACTATCACCTGTTGCCTCAAACACCGCCCCATTATCATTTATTCGAAAATGCAAATACACGTTTTCCTGCAGATAAGGAGGAAAGGAGATGGTTGCAGATTTTTCCAGGGTGTCGATACCGGCCATACCTTGATCCCACTTGATTTCATCTCTTAAAAGTGTAGCATTCTCCGGATCAAAGGAAGGCAGATTAGAACCATATACTTTTGTTTTGACATTTTTATTGATATAGCGCCCTCCGCCGTCATTAATTTGTAACCAGGAAAGTGTAAACGCAGATGTACCATCTACTGTATCAGGGAAAACAGGCTGGCTGATATGAAGATCCGGATTGGCCAGGTAAACGAGATCAGGATGTGCGTATTGATTGTTCGCTTCCATATTGAACTCAAATTCATCGTTGTAGATGTCTGTATTTCCATAGAGATAATAATAGCCTGCAGGGAGCAATAAGGACAGTGTAGCAGCTGGTAATGTATACTCATCCTGTGATAGCACATTTTGTATACGATATTGACTGCTAAACGGTAAATTGAAATTTGGATTATAGATCGGCGCAGGAGAGATGTAAAGTTGATCCTTCCATTTTCCGGACAGACTTGGTCCGGCACCCATATTGGAGACGGTCCATGAAAATACATTTGGATACCCACTGGAGATGGTATCGGCAATTTGGATATCCGTGATGACCAGATCTGCTGGTGGCGTCAGCACGACTTCCATCGTATCACTCCTCATGACATTATTGGATTCTGCCGCAAACTCATAGATCACATTGTGGAAGTCGCTTTGAATAAAAATGTAATAGATTCCATCAAGGCTATTTGGTATATACGCCTGGATGGTCTTTGTGTATGAGCTGTCTGGCTCCAGATTACCTGTTTGCGGGAAAGTCCCAAGAATGTAACCCACAGGATTGAATGGATCACTGCTTAGCATGACTCGGTCATGCCATGTCCTGAGACCTGTTGCAGCCGTCCCGCTATTTTCAACAGTATACAATACGGATATCGATTGGCCGGACAGGGCAAGTTCCGGAGCTGTTACCACCACCATATCCATATCTGGCAATGGGGATAATTCGATCATACTGACCGCAGCAGATCTTTCCCAATTGTTGTTATTATCTGTCTCTGTCAGATTGGAAAAACGATCACTATATACAAAGACGTAATAATTTCCGACCGAATAATTCGGAAGTGTAAATGTGGCTTCATTCGTATAGGACATTCCACTGTCAAGCGCTGTCAGGTTTTGTACTGAGCCCAGGTAAAAATCAAGACTTGGATTGAGCGTGGCGTCAGAAGATAAGTAAACCGCATCGGACCACAATACACCCTGGCTTGACCCAGCTCCCTGATTGCGCACAACCCATTCTACTTCTATTGACTGACCCGTAAAAGCTGTAGGTGGGGCAATAACAGTATCCACAACGAGGTCAGGAAGATTGCGCACCGTAAATACCTGGGTCACACTACCTACCATTTGATTACAACTATTCTTAGCGACCACCTTCCATTCATAAGTCTGGCCATAAGCAACACTTGAATAATTTTTATTGATCTGTGCAAGGTCAGAAATCTGTGGTGATATCGGTTCCGGATCCCCTACTTCCCATATATAGACATCATACTTCGTTGCATTTGGAGCGGGAGACCAGGACAGGTTTACAGTTTTGTCTACATCAATAGCATTGTGCACCGGTAACATATTATCAACACCTTCAACGAGGGCTGGAATGTGAATAACTTCAAGATTCGTAATCGTATCATTAGTCGAATTAAGGTCCCCGGACAGAGAAGTGGCCAATGAAAAAGTGTAGATGTCTACCTGACTCAGATCAACCGTAGGGGTAAATGTATAGTCCAGTATTCCTCCAGGTTGAACCACCAGCCCTCCAATATTTTCAGTGACCCATGTATTGTTACCGAATTTAAAGGAGACATTAAACCCTGTCTCAGGATTTGCTCCATAGTTTTGGATTCGTATAGTCACTTCCTCCGTCGCTCCGAAGCCGCAGTAGGTCTTTGGTGCCTGTAACAGCTTAGCACCAATATCATGCGCCAACAACGTAAATTCTCTTGCTCCTATATCGGGCGTAGATCCATTTCGTGCTGCACCGTAAATATCAGTCGTCACACCACTGACAGGTATGCCTTCACCATCCAATGCTGCCTGCAACACATCGGGACCATCTCCATCAAACAATGACTCTACACTGACGCCCTGCAGATTTTGGCTGGTACCTGTTTGTAGCGCCTGAAGATCAGCGTAGTTCGTAAATAGATAGGCCAGCACTGATCCTGTTGTATAAAAATTACAATGATTATAGGTATTGTTTGTATAGTAGGGTGACCAGGATGCATTGATTGCTTTACCCCCACTCTCATTTGAAAAGATGCAATTGCGCAAGTGTATATTGTAGTAGGAACCAATATCATTAAAACCAATACTGCCTGATCCTACGTCTTCCAGGCGGACTGTATTATAATTATACTTGACATGATCGCAGTCTTCCTGGGCGATACCATAGGTAGTGTGTATTGAGTTTCGTGACAGTATATAATTATTATTCAACTGTATTGGCAACATCGCTGTTCCGTCCGAAGCATAGATACTAATACCATAGCCTCCACCTGCCAAAAGCCGGATATCATTACTACTGATGGATATGTTTCCGGTAAGAAAAGAGACCACAATGCCCTGATGAAGGTTTAATGAATTGGTTATCGTATTATGATTGAGCTGAAGGTCCTGGGTATATCTTGAATAAATCGAACGGGAGAAACAGTTATGAAATTGATTATACTCGATGACATGATGCTTCTCTCTGTCACCACTACTTCCAAGCATATAAATACCCTGTTCTCCATACTCAAAATAATTATTGGAAATCGTAATGCTGTCTTCACTGGTGGTACCACTATATATTAATTCATAGCCATTGTAGGCATACTGTAATTGAACACCCTTTATGTGGCAATTAGCTACCGCCACATCACTTGTACCATTTATCATTTCAAGCACACGACCCTTTGTGGAGGCAAGAGAAATGTTTTCAAACCTGATGCCATGGGCATCCTTGAGTCGCACCGTATAATTGTTGTCGCCGGTAATGACAAAATTCCTGGTCAGACTGACCAGTGAACTATCCCCTGATTCAGCTGTGAATGTCACTGAATGTGCGGACGACAATCTTGGAAAGTTCTGGATTAAAAGTTGAGACGCATACGTTCCGTTTCGAATGGAAAAAGTGACATCATTTAAAATACCACCATAATGCAGGGCATTTTCCAGCTGCGAAAAGAGATTGAAATCCGGCAACACTCCTCCTACTGTATAGGGACCTGATAAGGCAGCATAAACATTGGCCAAATGAATGGTATCATTGACACTGGTGCTGTCAGGAATATTATTTGGGGATTCGGTCCAACAAATCAGATCATGTGCAGTATACTCGGGAAAGTTAAAGGTACCGATGGTGACCGTATCACATTGGGCGGAAGGCAACGACCCTGTCCATGCATAGAGCGACTGTTCAATCCCATTGACCACCCATCGCACATTGACACTGGTCAGGGTATCTGCACCAAAGTTCTTGATAGCAATATCAATAGGTTGGCTCCCGGGAGCGAAAGGAGCATGTGGACCGACCACCATAAATACGCCGGCATCATTCGCTATTGAGGGATCAAACTCATCTGCACCTATATCAGGTGGATTTTGTCTGCTTTCTCCATCGATGTCTTGCGGCACAAGTGCCTGAAACAATCCGGCGCCATTCAACAAGATATTACTAACATGTAAATCGGCGTCAGACATATATTGTGGATTCAATTGCACCGCATTTACATCCTGTCCGGTGGCTGTCTGCCAGTCGGACAGGGTAGTTCTGGAGGTCCCGTTCCAATAACCTACATGTTCACCCAATACATAATAGTTGTTGTGGTCAGCTAGAAAAGTAGTGTTGTTATTCGCATAAATACCATAACCTGCTCCTGCATTTGAACAATTATTGTTGTACACCTGGAGCGAAGGACTACTGATCAAATACAATGGTGTCCCGACAGATAGTCCGCTGTGTGTGTTCGTGATATGAAAATTATTATTCAGGATATGATGATAGCTGGAACCTGTCATGTAAATACCACGGGCAATACTGGTCCCTCCTATACTAATGAAATTGTTAGCGATCAATCCCGGACTTGAAACCAGGTTGTCACAATCTTCAATATACAAACCATAACCTCCATCGGGCAAGTCAAATTTATTATTGGATACGCTTTCAAAATTATGACACAGATATAAGACAACACCTATCAGATCATTGTCTGCAGCATGAAAGACATTGTGATCAACCGTAATATTCTTTTCGTAAACAGCATAAACGCCAGTGCTAAATTGTTGATCGAATGTATTTCCTTCAATAACAGTGCCCGCTATTCCCGTGGTGGCGCCGTATAGATATAAACCATAGGATCCGTTCTGGATGAGATTGGCAGAAAAGACATTCTGTGTATCTAATCCCGATTCCGAATAGATCACCGCAGCCGATGAAGCTGAGGTGTTCCCTTCAAAACCAATGAGCGTATTATTTGTAAATTGGTTACAATGCGCACTATTGTAATAGGATACCACATGTCGGAAAGCCGGGTTAACCGATGCAATTTGCAAATTTTGAAAAATAACACCATCAGCTCCATTGAGCACAATGGTATGTGCATCATACCCCAGATTCGTGATGAGTACATCCTCCCGATTTCCTGACTCCGATTGGAATATGACCGGCCTATCGCAATCCGATCCCGGGAAGTCATGTAATAAAATGGTATCCAGATAAGTACCTGATCGTATATTGAATGTCACGGGTGCATAAGCCCCACCTTTATTTAATTCATCAACAGCTTCCGTGATGCTTTCGAAATCAGGATCAACCCCACCAATCGTATAGGTACCATGAAGTCCGGGATAGAGACTGTCTACATAAATGGTATCATTTGTGGCTAGTTCGTCCTGCATTTCATTTGGTTCACTCAACCAAACCTTGATGGAATGATATTCACGTGAGGTGAAATCAAACTCACCAATATCCAGGGAGTCATAGGTGCCTGCAGAAGGAAGTAGCCCGGTCCACAAATAGCCTGGTTGCAGGATACTATCGACTTCCCAATCCACCATCATGGATGTTAATGTATCTTCTCCATTATTGATAAACTTGATATACACCGTATTTGTACCTGATGGAAAAGGTTCTTTAGGATAGGAAATAGAGACTAACCCTACATCATGGGTGAAGAGATCAAATTCATCACATCCAATATCCGGCATGGTTAGATCCCTTGGCATACCTTCAATATCAATCGGCGTATTGGTTCCAGGTATGGCACTACCATTCATCTCTGCATTGTCAATAGCATATCCCAGCGGATCTTCCTCATCATATAACGGCTCAATAAACTGAGAATTGACATCCCGGCCAGTAGCCTGCCAGGCGGCCAGACTTGTGTAATTAGTACCCAGATAGTTGATCAGGTTTGTGCCATCAGTGTAATGTGTATTGTAATCAGTCGTCAATGGCGTACCCGATCCATTGAATTGCATGGTCTTACCATTGGCTTGATTGTCAAGGATATTATTCAGGAACTGGATATTTCCTCCAGAATGCCTCAGGATATTTGTTCCGGTATTATCACCGCCTGAAATACGGATGGTATTGTGATATACATGGACATAGTTGCAATTGTTCAATTGTAATCCGTATGTTCCTGCTCCTTGTCCTCCAATGATATAATTGTTGGATATACGTCCAGGAAGTAACGCAGTCCCACTAGAAAGATAGTAATAGATCCCGAGGCTCCGTTTTCCATGCAGTAGCACCTGATTCGCAGAAATGGAAGCATTCTCAGCACACGCCTCAGCATAAATACCATAAAAGATACTGATAGCGCTATTGGAGGAAATAGTGTTAGCCGTGATTTGAGGCGCCTTCAATCGATAAAAAAGCATGCCCATGGCGTATGCATCCTGCAGGATGTTGTGTGCAACATGTAACCCTGTGGTGCCCGTAGCCCCATCCCAATAAACACCGAAGGATCCATTGGAAAAAGTGTTGTACTCTATAGTGATATTATGATTGTAATTTGTGGAGCCTGTACTCACACCATGAATAACTGAATAACCAGATGTGTTATTCGTGGTCGTAACTCCATTGAGGATACAATGGCTAATGGTATTGCAGGTTGAGGCATTTTGAAATTTTATTGCATTAAAGGCATTAATCACGGTATTGATGGTCAAATGACTAAACTCAATTCCATCAGCACCATTAAATAAAATGGTATGTGTGCCTGTACCTAAATTATCCCACACCACATCCTCAGCATTTCCGCTGACTGAAGTAAATACAACTTGGGAATTACAATCCAGGAAGGATAAGGAATTCAGCGAAATCGATTCATGATAGGTGCCCGTCTGAATCTCAAACCGAACACTATCCAGGATTCCGCCCTGTGTCATCGCATTCACGGCATTAGCAATCGTCAGTAATTCACCGGTTGGGCCGATAACAATCGTCCCGGAAACTGCGGGATAGATGGCAGATTGATTCAATGTGTCGTTAGCCGGATTTGAATCAGCTATTTCGTTTGGCAGCGAAGTCCAGATCGTGAGCTGATATGCTGTACTTAGCTCAAAATCAAGTTCGCCAAGGACAACTGTATCCTGACCCAGGGAAGGTAATTCACCCGTATAATAATAATCAGGTTGTGGATCGCCGTTCAATGTCCATGATATCACCGCTGTCATCAGCGTATCTGAACCATAGTTTCTAATGACAGCCTTCACATCCCGCAATCCATGAGCAAAAGGCATGTCAGGCAAAGCGGCCAGAATACCAACATCACCAGGCTCAGTACCTATTTCATCCGCTCCGATATCCGGAGTTGTTGGATTACGTAATTGGTCATCGAAATCTGCCGTGATGCCCATTTGAGGAAGTGCAACCGCATTTAAAGCAGAATTAAGTATGTGGAGATCCGCACTGGAGACAAACAATGGATTGATCGAAAATGAATTTGAGTCGAGCGTAGTTCCTGCCTGCCATGAAGCCAGATCAGCATACGGTGTATTTGCCCTGTAGGCTAATTCAGTACCGCTTGTGTAGTAGTTATTATAATCACCATTGACGATAGGTATATAAAATGTTTCAGAATATGCACGTCCTGCATTGGCAACTCCAATATTATTCTGCACCGTAATGCTATCTCCACCAAAGAGTTTGATAGCGTGGTGGCTGGAAGCCGTCGTGCCGGCAGTGTATCCGGTATTGTAGACAAACTGCACTCGCCGATTAGTCGATAATGTACAAGCTGATCCACTGACCACGGAGGACAGATTATTGTACACCTTGCACAAACCAGGCAGACTACTTTCACTGTTGACACCATTAATGGTGATGCCATCCCCGGTAGCAGTCAGATTGACTTTATTACCGGCAACCGCATTGGTGCCATGACTGGCAGTCAATTGAATACCGGTATAAGTTGCCGTTGTGTTGGAAACCACACTATTCCTTTCAATTGAAATGTCCTTTAGCTGTTGGGCCAGTATAGCCCCGGTCCGTTGGTTCACAAAACGATTGTCTTCGATGATGAAGGAATCCTGTCGTTCAGCAGGTGTGACATTGCCTAACAGGTATATGGCGCGTGTTCCATTTAAAAAATAGTTATTCCGCAATTCTACATCGCCTTCAAATGCATCATTGGTATAGCACAAATAACTATTTCCGGAGCTTATGGTTGGACTTCTACCTTCCAGATAACAATGTTCAATCCGAACATCTCCAGCCCCATCTCGCAGGAAGAATATATTGGCATAGGTGGTGTTTATAATCTTAAAACCCAAATGCTCAAAACGTAGGTGTTTTGCACCATCAAGTTGTACAATGTAATTGGCAGTACTTGTGGCATTAAACTGAATGGTCACCAGGGAGCTGTCCTGGTTTTCTGAACTAAAGGTGATGGTATTGAGGGTAGAAGAACCTGGAATAGAATCAATAGAGAACTGCTCTGTGTAGGTACCATTGCGAAGTAAAAAAGTTACAGGTCCACAAACTGCAAATGTTTGCAGGGCAGACACGGCATCGGCGATGGTTGCAAAATCAGGAGTCACCCCCCCTATTGTATACGATCCACTGAGGGACAAACTATACGTGCGCGTCAAGGTGTCATTGAGCATAAACAAATCATCATCTCCATTGAGGTCTTCCGCCCAGAAACTTAAGGTATCTGCCTGATCATTAAATGGGACAGTAGCTTGCACCAATATATGCGCAGTGTCCCCTTCTGGCAGTAGCTGTCCGGAAAAAGTCGCCGGCGTTTGTATATCGCCATTGAGTGTCCAGTGTATATTGGCATCCGTAAGTGTATCATTACCCAGATTGATCAACACAACTTTAATATTTTGGAACGTATCGCAGGATACCGCAGGGGAAAGGAGGGCGGCTATGGACGCATCAAGGGGTTGTGGATCAAATTCGTCTGCTCCAGGATCCGGATTTGTACTGTTACGTAGATCTCCATCGATATCATAGGTCGATGCCCATGCCGGGGATGCCTGACCATTTAAATACGAATTACCCAGATGGAGATTGGTTTCGGACAAATAAAAAGGTGGATAGAAAACCGCATCTGCATCAAACCCTGTCAGGGATTGCCATTCGGCCAGATCATCAAGGGTTATGGCCCCATAATTATATTTCCCAAGGATCGGACCGGTATGATAATAACCATTGTTATCCATCATGGACAGTGTGGCTTCTCCCATATAAAAATCTATACCTCCACCAAAAGCAGTGATGAGGTTGTTGAAAATCGAGTCTTGAGTTGCAACATCGATTTGCAGCGTAACATTTGCACTGTTCGGGCCTGTCACTTTCAGGGTATTATGAATGACATCTGTATTGCTTAATGTATATGCCCTAATGCCATAAGCAGCAGAAGATGCATGCTGCACATAAACCATATTGTTTGTGATATGCGCTCGTGCACTTACAGGTTCAATGTTGTCCAGGAGTATACCGTATTGGCCGGATGACAATTCCAGTTTATTATTGGAGACTGCAAGTGTGTCATTCTCATTGTAGATATCTATCCCTTTGGTTGCATTTTTGGTGGAAACGATTGTATTTCCATCTATCTGGAGGCCTGAAGTATGTGCAAACTGCAGACCTGCAGCACTGAAATTTTCTATTCGATTGCGACGCACCTCAAAGCCATTCACAAAAGAAGAGAAGTACTCATGTTGTATCCCGTAAGAGCCATGCTTTATTGTATTGTACTGAAATAAATTGTCGGTGTTAGTCCCATCCGAATAGATACACGAATGTGCATTTGTCGTTCCGGAGGTATTGATACCGTTGATGGCACAGTGTTGAATTCGATTATCAAAACTATGGGTACTAAACTGAAAGACACGGCCATAGTCAGTACCCAACGCATTGAAGGTCATTTTTTCCCAGGTGATGCCAGAAGCATTCTCCAATTTTACAACATGCTTGTTTGTGTTAGTTGGGTCAAATTGAAGTATGACAGAGCTGCTATCCCCGTTTTCGGCTGTAAATATCACCTGTGAGAATGAAGCACCTGGAATCCAGGGTACGGTAAGCTGTTCATTGTAGGTGCCGGGCCTGACCAACATCCATGTGGTATCGCAGACCCTGTTGTTTGCAAAAATGAAATCGCAGCAGTAAACGTTGCAAAATCAGGACTTGTACCCCCGATCGTAAAAGTATCACGTACGCCAGTTGCTATGATTGAACTTATCGTATCATTCCACACATAATCATCAGACTCTCCATTGGGTAGCCGGGTCCATGCAGTGATGTCGTATTCTTCTCCTGAAACAAAAGACTGTGAGCCAATTTCGATCACTGTAGAATTGCCGTTCATCAGGGGAAAACCCAAATCAACAAATAAGCTGTCCTGTGCGATATTGTCCCAGGTCCAATCAAGCACTACAGAATCAAGAGGTAATGCTCCATAATTAGTGACCAGGACTTCAATCGCCTGAGTGCCTTCACAAGGTGGGGAATTGAAAATATAGGACACACCTGCATCATTTTGAGGTAGCGAATAAGAAGGGGTAAACCTTACTACATCACCGCAGCATGGGACATTCCAGCTTGTATTGGCATTACGATCAAACAGGTAATATGCTTCCGTACCATCGATGTTTTCAATTCCCTGCGTGACATTCGAGCATGGTGATGAGCCATCTGCCCAGGAATCGGTGTGGATCTCTATAATGTCGGCTCCTTCATACAACTTGATTTGTCCCGAGTAGTAAGCACCACAATTTTCTTCAAGGGATAAAGTGACGACAAATACCCTGTTGGGTTCAGATCCGATGGTTTCATATTGGAAAACACTATAATCATCGCCCTGGTAGCAACAATTAAATGAATACCCATCCATCCATGCCGCGGCGATCAGGTTGTCAGGATTAGTTGCAGAAGGGAGAAATTGACCGGCGCAGCAACCACCTTCTGGTGAACTGCCAAATTGAATAAAGCCATTCTCGGAAAGATGGCAGGTAGTGTAGGTGTTGCCGAAGAAAGTAAAATCAAACCCAATCGGAAGCTCTTCTGTGCTATTGTCATTAATGGTGACATCCGTGGGTGATTCAAATACCAGATCAAATGCACCATTATCCTGCATCACGAAATACGCCTGCCCATTACCTATCCGGGAACCCAGGAAGAGAATTGCCCAGAAACTCACTATTGTGGCTATCCGTGTACTTCGCATCATATCGGGTATCTGCATTAATATGGTTGTTACGCTCCAGGACCCGATCCGCATAAGGATAGCTCTCAGGTTGAAGTCTGTGATTGTGGTAAAGGTAATTTTGGGCAAAAGGGCTATCAATAACACGTTCGGGTGATTTTCAGCATAAATCAGATAATGGAAGGGGCTTGAGTGGATTTTACTTTACATTTGATACGAGCAGCTGCCATGCTGTCACCTAGTGACAGAACCGTATCTATCTCCATGCACTTTATGTTATATCCGTGAGATCTGTATTGTTAGGAATCTTTATCACCATGGGTGTCATGCGTACCACAGCGCAGCTGCAGGACTATTACTTCCACAGTGAATTGTTTGGAATGGAAGATGGATTGGAACACGGTGTCATTGGTGATTTCCAGATAGACAAGAACGGGCTGCTGTGGGTGCACACCATCAATAATCTTCAGCTCTTTGATGGTAAAAATTTTACTATCATGAATGATCAGATCCCATCCGAAAGAATACAGGGCACCTTTAGTTTTGGAATTTCTCCAGAACTATTTTTCCTCAATGATCGCGACCTGGTTAGACTGAATACAGGTAATTATCTGCCAATTCAAAACAATGTATTAAGTCTACCAGTATCTCCTGACAGCGGTGATGCTAGTATTCTTTTTGAAGATATTACCTTCCTCTACATTTCGCATCCAAATGACAGTCTGTACAAAGTTGACAAACGCACGTTGCAGGTCGATCAGACATATTCTCTTGCTGAAAGACCGTATTATCCATATAGACTGTGTGATGTGTATAAGACCGCCACTCCTGTTACCTCTATCGTGTACATTAGTGACAAGCGACAATTTGTAAAGCTTGATCTGGTCACAGGAAAAACAACATACCCATATGCCGATACAGATGCACCCGGCAATATAGCCATTGCTGCACCCGATACCTTGATTACCTTCAGCGATACTGAACTTTTAATACATACGCCGGCTCGACGTTATTCCATTCCATTACCTGCTCCTATGCAAGACTTTGCAGGTGAATACTTCTTGCTCGATGGGCCTAATAAACTGCTGGTGGCCTTAAAGGATAATCTCTATGAATTTGATTTGCGACAGATGCGCTGGACCTGTAAGTTTCACAAAGTGGGTGGCAGTGCAGTCTTTGATGTCAAAATTCGCGACCTCCTGAAGGATGCTTTTGGCAACCTATACTTCGCAGACTTCAACCGCGGCTTGATCAAATTGTATCCGCGGCAACCTGGGTTTCAATATCTGGGCATACAGGATGAAAAAAGAAATTTGTAAAGAATATCCGTGTCTCTGAAAAAAACAACCTGGTGCTCATGGGCACATTGCAGGATGGGTTATTCCTGTTTGACACCTTGGGAAATTTTAAAAAACAATACTACCGGGGCATTGAAACACCTGAGCTGTGGTTTGTTCGCGCTATCATTCAGCTTTCAGAGGATAGGTATGTCATCATTGGTGATGAAGTATATGAATTGCTGGTGTATGGCGATACTTATGAGATACGGGCTGTTCCATTTATGAAAACAGATTTTGTGTCTTACTACTGTGATATTATAGAAGATCAGGCTACAGGACTCTTTCTAATTCAAACAGGAAATGGCCTCCTTACCATTGTACCTGAAACACCACTACAATTAAAATTTGATTTCTCCGGGTATGTGCCTCAATCTCTGGCACTGACTCCGTTTGGTGATGACATCCTCATGGCATCCAATAAGCAACTACTTTTTATGGAACGGAATATGAAGGAAGTACGCAGCCAATTGACTATTCCGGATTTTGGGTACGTACGATGCATGGCGGAATACCGACCAGGACAGATCTTATTAGGGACTGACATGGGGTTGTATCTGATCGAGGTCAGTGATACAGCGATTGTGCGACAAAAACTCTATAGTAAAATCGTCTATGATATTCAACCAGGGGCAGCGAAAGGTGAATTTTGGTTTAGCACGGATTATGGGTTATTTCGATTAGATGCTCAATTTCGTTTGATGCATTTTTCTAAAGAAGCCGGGCTTCAGGAAAATGAATTCAATACCAATTCGGGGGACCGAAGTCCATCTGGCAAATTATTCTTTGGAGGTGTCAATGGCATTACGGCTTTCTATCCCACTCAGATCGCTGCTGCTACAGATCATATTTTCACCTACGTCAGTAGCCTGAGCACATCCAGCGGTTTATTGGCCCGCTATATTCAACCAAGCGACAATCCTGCATACAAACTCTCTTATCGGGAAAGCAATATTGAAATTGATTTATTAGGCAAAGGCAGGAAATCACCCTCCAGTTATAATTATCAATACAAGATGAGAGGACTAAGTCCGGATTGGATCGATATGGGTAGGAATACAAAGGTAAATTTCCATCTTACTCCAGGCACCTATACCTTTTACTATACGGTCAGCGACATATTCAATCCTGACGCTATCGTTGAAGATGCTTTCACCATCATCATCCGCCCGCCCTTGTACAAGCGATGGTGGTTTGTTACGTCAGCGATGCTTAGTATCCTTGGCGCCAGTATTTACCTATTTATTCAACACAAGAAAAAACAGACGCTTAAGCTTATGTACGAGTATCAATTGAATGAAAAGCTCCAGAAGGAACGCATGCGCATATCGCGGGAGCTCCATGATAATATTGGCGCTCAAATGGCGACCGTCAAGCGCAATATCAATTTCCTGGTCAACCATTTGGACAACCTGCCGAAAGAGCAAGTTCAAATCAAGATGCTCGATCTCGAAGGGATTTCCACACAGATCAACCAGGAATTGCGTGATACCATCTGGGCTACGCAGAATGAACATATTTCGGTTTCTGATTTTATCACACGGATCAAGAATTACGTATTTCAAACACTTGGACAAGAAAGCGCATACCGGTTGATCTATGAAGAGCGGTGTGATACAGAGGTTATACTCGGTCCTTTCCTGGCACTCAACCTGCATCGCATATGCCTGGAAACACTCAACAATGCCTTTAAACATTCCGGTGCTTCTGAATTGATAGTAACCTTTGAAGGCAATGCAGATTATTTCAAAGTGACCATACGCGACAATGGCGTAGGTTTCGATATGGAAGCGATCCATGAAGGATTTGGATTGGGCAACATCAAGCATCGCGCTGCTCAGATCGGCGCGACACTGTATTTTAACCGGGGCATTTCACAAGGAAGCAGCCTGGAAGTCATCATCGAACGACTTGAAAACGCAAACAAATCAATTGACACATGAGCACGATCAAGATAGCACTGGTAGATGATAGTTTTCATACACGACGATCGGTGCATGAGCTACTCGGCTACTGCAAGGAAATGGAGGTGGTGCAGGTCTGCGATAGCGGAATGGGATTCCTGGACTATCTGAAAAAGACAAAAGATCAGTCGCCACCGGATATCGTGCTGATGGATATTGATATGCCGGAGTTAGATGGCATCGATACTGTATCTATTGCCAAATCCGTTTACCCCAGCATAAAATTCCTCATGCTCACGATGTATGATGATGAAGATTTGCTCTTCCGCGCGATCAAGGCAGGTGCTTCGGGCTTTCTCTTGAAAGATGAAAAGATCAATGTGGTTGAAAAACACATCCGCAATCTGTATGAGGGTATTGACGCGCCTATGAGTCCGAGTATCGCAAAAAAAGCATTGTTGCTCATCCATAAATCCAAACGGAAGGAAGCACAACCCCAGGATGGCAGCCTGCCCGTACCACTCGAAGTTTCTTCCCGTGAGATAGATGTCCTTCAGCTCCTTGTCGAAGGCTATAACTATAAGGATATAGGAGAAAAACTATTTATCAGCTACAACACCGTCAAGAAGCATGTCTCCAATATCTATGAGAAGCTGCATGTGACTTCCAAGGCGCAGGCGATCAAGGTGAGTCATTATTTTAATTTGTTGAAATAGGAATAGAGCAATATGCAATATAACGAACGTTAGGTACTAAACGGTGTAGTTTTGCCTAACTTGTGTCCCCAAATCCTAAGTTCATCACCGTGGGACACCTCCAAAAAACCATTCAAGCTATTCTGCTTATATGCCCCCTTGTCGGTATAAGCCAAGATCCTGCCGGATTTCTTTTCCGTCAACAAGGAGCCCTTTATAACCCAGCACTTGCCGGTGGCAGCGGTTCACAGTCCATCAGTATTGCCTATCGAAATGAATGGCAAAACAATGGCAAAGCCGGATATCAAACAGGGGTCCTGAATTATGAGGAAAGCTTGCCATGTAGTGTAATCGACTATAGCATCAGCGCGCTATGGGACCAGGAAGGTGAAGGCCTACTTTCCAGTTATGAGCTTTCACCAAATGTATCTGTTAATCTTCCTCTTGTCAATAATCGAAATCATCAGATTAACTTACGATTAGGTGGAGGACTTAGCTTTGGTTGGCAACGGGTTGATTTTTCTAAATTGGTTTTCTCAGACCAACTTCATCCCAAATACGGGAATATATTTCCAACCTCCTTTATCCCTCCTGATGAAAACCTTTCAAACAGTTATTTCCAGCCGGCTATAGGGGGTGTCGTTCAAATGGTTTTGAACCAGCAAGAAATGAATGCTGTCATTATCAATGTTGGAGCCAGTTTTCATAATGCATACGGATTCGGCCAGAATAAGAATGTAGGGTATGGTAAGTCGGTACTCGGTCTATTCCCGGAACAAACTCCAAAATTCTCGGCCCACCTGGATTTTGAACTTATCCCGGGAGCTGCTTTCAATCAGTTTATCAGTATCCGTCCGCTCATTTTGTTTGAACAGCAGCAAGCCCTGCACTACATCCAATATGGCGTTGATTTCGGAATATCAAATGCGTTGCGCATTGGAGGATATATGCATCAGCAAAATTTCTCTGATGCGCGTGTCAGCACAAATTGGTTTTCTGCGACCACATTGTTTCGGCCATATATAGGCAAGAGCAGAATAGATTTTCATTTTACATACTCGTTTAATATTTCAGGATTGCGTAACGCGGTATCGCCGCTTATGGAAATAGGTTTAAAAAAGCACTTTAGAAACAGTCCGGTGTGCCGGATGATGGGCAAAGGCGATGATGTCGATTATGGCAATAAGCCTGTGTGCAGGTATTCAAGGATTTCACCGGCGAAAAAGAAAATTTATGAGAATGTGTGGTATAAGTAGAAAAATATCCGTCTGTGCTATTTTAATTTTTTTATCAACAAATATCAGTACAGCTCAAAATTGGGGTCAATGTGGCATACAAATTTGTACAGAGGAAGAATGTGAGGATGTGAATGTCACATTTGCTACACCATCAGGAGGAGTCAGCTTTTGTGAAAATGCTATTGTACCGCTTATAAATAATAGCCCAACTGATTTTACCTTTTATGTTGTTGATTGGACTGATGGAGATAAAGACACACTATATATACCTATAGGTGACACAATATTTCATCAATATCATGTTCCTGATTCCTTATTGTGTAATGGAAATATAGGAATGCAAGTTTGCTTTAAAGGTGTTCTAGAATGTGGCAGTGGTAATATTAGTTGTGCCTGGGCTTCATTTGGATTTACTTTAAAGGTTCGTCCATTAGCGATGATAAATCTTCAGCCTCAATACTGTATAGAATCCCCCGTAAGTTTTACATCTGCATCTTGCAACGCAAAGAACTATTTTTGGAGTTTTGGCGACGGCAATACTTCAACAAACGAAGATCCATCTCATACCTACACATCACCAGGCTCCTACAATGTCCAGCTCATTGTCACTAATGATTGTGGTGCTGATACTACGAATCAGGTGGTTCTAATAGTTAGAGATCCCATAGCTGAAGTCAATTGGCAACCTGCAGATGATACAGTCTGCATAGGCCAGGTTTTTTCTTTTACAGACATCACAGATCCCTTTGGCACTACAACTACCTGGAACCTAACTCCTTTTGACACCAATAAATGGATGTTCACAGATACGCTTATGAATTTCAATTCAAATGTAATTGAAGTACTTTTTAAGCAAACGGGCACATACACGCTCTCTTTAAGTGCAACGAATGCCTGTGGTATGGATATATTTACCCAAAGTATTGTGGTGCTTGATGGTCCCACAGTATCCCTATCGAGTGCCCCTAGATTTTGTGAGGATAATGCCATTTACAATCCTGTAGTTACTTATGGTGGGCAGAATCAGATCCAGTCATATCTATGGAACTTTACAGGAGGCACTCCTACTAGTTCTTCACTACCTCAACCTCCTGGCATAGCATACAATAATCCAGGAACTTTTCCTGTGACTTTGACTATCCAAAGTGAATGCGGCCCTGCTACTACATCAACAACAGTTATAATAGATGCGATACCAGTAATCATTATGCCTCCTGTGCCTATGGTGTATTGCAGCGGATCCATGCCAGACACTTTGATCGCCCAACCACCAGGTGGAATGTGGTCAGGCCCAGGTATATCGTCCAGTGGGATTTTCGACCCAGGAGATGTGGAACCTGATTCCACCTATACCTTAACCTATATGGCTGAGAATGGAGAATGTGAAGCTTTTGGGACAGTCTCCGTATCTGTTGTAAGCTCTGAAACGGTAATTGTACAGGATGCCCAGCATTGTCAAGATGCAGCCCCCTTCAATCTTGTAGCAACCCCTATGGGTGGCATATGGAATGACACCACCTGGCTCAGTTCTACAGGGCTTTTCAATCCGGCCATTTCAGATACCGGCATCTTCCACCCGGTCTATCATTACCTGGATATAAATGGATGTATGATCGATGTATCACCCACTGTTATTATCCAGTCTTTCCCTGTCTCCATGATGACAGATACGAGTGTGTTGTGTAATGAAAATATCATCAACTCTCTATCAGATGTGTTGCAACTCACCCTCACTCCTGCTGGGGGTGATACTACCTGGCTTGTAAATGGCATGCCATCCAATGGTACAATCAATGGTATGGGTCTTACCGGGTTCTATCCGGTTCATCTGATGTATACTTTTGAAGCTTGTTCGATCATCGATTCTGCTGTTATTGAATTTATCACTCCTGTTCCATTACAGTTGTCAGGCGATACGATCGTTTGCATCTACGATGGAACCTATCAGGTACAAAGCAATCTCAGCGGCTCATGGTCAGGTGCTGGCATTAACCCATCGACAGGAATTATTGATTTAGCCGTTGCCGGAGCAGGAGCACACACTTTTACCTTTGTTCATCAGACAGGGACGAGTTGCGAACAGACAGACAATGTGCTGGTTACCATCAATGATCCGGGTATCAGCCTGAGTGCAGGACCTGATGTTTCTCTGTGTTTTGGAACAATTACCAATTACACTTTCTCAGGCGCTACACCCTTAGGTGGAATATGGACCGGTGCAGGTATAGTAGATTCTACCACAGGGATGGTAGATGTAACACTCCTGGTTCCAGATTCTGTTTACACTTATTCGTATTGCCTTGAGGACCCGATGTTAGTTTCCTGTATGGCATGTGATGAAGTTGAAGTCATTGTCCATTCTTTGCCCGTGGCGGATTTTAGTATTAATGGAACAACCTGCATAAACACTCCCTTCAATCTGACTGCTGATACATGTGATGTCTCTTCCGTTTATTCATGGAACCTGGGAGATGGGAACATGGCATCAGGTTGCTCTGTAGGACATTCCTATTCAATCGCAGGAGATTACCTGGTCACAGCTAATGTTGTATCTCAATATGGATGTACAGACAACCATGCCCTAAATATTCATGTAACAGCTCCTCCTGTCGCTTTATTTACTTTGGTCGATGACGAAGGTTGTGCTCCCTTTTTACTTGAGATCAATAACATGAGTTCTGGTGAAATTGACCAGCAAATCTGGATTATTGGAGGTGATTCCATAGTGGGTATAAATCCAGGGATGATCATCATTGATGGCTTAAATGCTGATTCTATAGTAGCCATTGAATTACAAATATCCAATGGCTGTGCCATCGTATCTCACCTTGACAGCATTTTAGTTCATCCATATCCGGTAGTTGATTTTGGATTTAATGTCGATGAGGGTTGTTCACCATTACTTATCGAATTTGGAAATGCTACTTTAGGAAATCCTGAAAACTGGTTTTGGGATCTGGGTAATGGTATGACTTCGATAGATTCAATACCTATGCCTCAACTTTACACCACACCAACAGATAGTGTATCCATATATAATGTTGAACTTATCTCCGCCAACGCATGCGGTGCAGATACATTGCTACAAACTATTACGGTCTATCCTCCAGATGTAACAGCATTTATACAATTAGACACCATTACTGGATGTCAACCACTCACTGTACCGGCCCATTCTATTTCCACTCCAGGTGCTATTATTGGCTGGCAAGTGATCGGACCTGATGGCCAGGTAACAGGAAGTACTGAGGTAGATCCTGTTTTTGTACTTGACCAATCCGGCATACATACCATCATATTAACAGCGGCTCGGTGCGGAATGGATTTTGACACAGCTTATGTTGATGTGTTGCCGGCACCCATTGTTGATTTCGTTATTGATAATGTAATATGTGAGGATGAAACACTTCATTTTGAAAATTTATCGCAAGACGTAACCAGCATATTGTGGGATTTTGGTGATGGTGGTCAATCAAACGATTTCAATCCAATATATAGCTATGCTCTTCCCGGAGTCTATTCAGTTACCCTGAGCGCTAATTCGTTGGTCAACAATTGTCCTAATAATAAAACAGTTCAAACAGACGTTCTGCCAAAACCGCAGTTACAAATTGATACTCAGCCACAAAGTGGATGTCCACCTTACAGTATTCCTTTTCAAAATACAGGGCCTCAGGATATATCCTATGTCTGGCTATTTGGGGATGGGAGTCCACTGGATACCGCATTTGCACCTGTACATGCATTTACCCAGTCTGGCATATTCACGGTTGAGGTATTTGCGTATGATAATTTTGGTTGCCTAAGTGATACTGTAAACATTCCTGTAGCCATCCATCCAGTGCCAGAGAGTCGGTTTGACATCATAAATCAACGATTCTGCGAACGGCATGATACCATTTTTACCCAAAATAATTCGCTTGGTGCGTCCTCTTATTATTGGATTGTCAATGGGGATATCACCGGTGCAGATCCATTAGTATATGTGCCGGATACGTATGGAGCGTATACGATTTCTCTCGTGGCAGAGAACAGTTTTGGTTGCAGGGATACGTCAACAACAGCTATAGAGATATTACCATCTCCCACCGCTGTATTTCAGATCACGGATGATGAAGGGTGTGCACCACTGACTTCGGATTTCAATAATAACTCCACGGGTAGCACGAATTACTTGTGGAATTTTGGCGATGGCAATTCATCTTTGGATTTTACTCCTGTTCATACGTTTACAGACAGTGGACAATACGTTGTCGCCTTGATAGCAAGCCATTCAAATGGCTGTCCAAATGACACGGCCACTGCATCGGTCAATGTTTTTCCAGTACCCATGGCTGATTTCGATTTTGATAAAGCAGAAACCTGTGGAGTTCCAATGAACGTTTCCTTCACCAATCAATCTATCGGAGGATTAGACTATACATGGGCATTTGGTGACGGGCAAGGGTCAGATGTGACTCAACCGGATCATACCTATACTACAGATGGAAATTTTCCAGTAGACCTGCTTGTAGAAAATATGCATGGCTGTCAGGATTCCATATCAACCATTGTCGAAATCTACCAACAGCCTGTTGCAGGATTTTCAATTCCAGCACAGATCCTTTGTGAGGATGCACCCATTGACATCATCAACCAATCAAATCAGGCGCTGAGCTACTGTTGGCTATTAAATGGAGAACTATATTCAGAGGCCACAGACCTGACTTTGTCGATCCCCGATCCTGGTGTATACAGCCTTTCCCTGGTAGCTAAGTATAATGCGCTTTGTCAGGATACATTTACCCTGGCCCAGGGAATTGAAGTATTTGTTACTCCGCATGCTGATTTCTCATACATCATAGATCAACAGGAAAGCATTCTCGGTGATGTTCAGTTTGAAAACCTATCTGAGCGCTTTGACAGACTCAACTGGGATTTTGGTGATGGTAATACATCGGTCGAATTGAACCCATTCCACGAATATGACATCAACAGGGATATCGAGGTGATCTTATACGCCTATAATGATAATGGAGGAATCATTACCTGCATAGACACGATTTCAAAAAATATCGCACCTGAATGGTTGGTTACCTTTTTTGCGCCTAATGCTTTCAGTCCTGACTATGGCGAAGATCTTGTTCGCGTTTTCAAACCAGTAGGCATAGGTCTCGCTGAGTCTGAAATATCCGTCTATTCACCCTGGGGTCAGCGTGTATGGTATAGCACAGCCATCGTCGATCAACATCCTTCCGAAAGTTGGAATGGTCAGCTTGACAATACAGGAGAGGCACTTCCACAAGGTGCATTCAGCTGGTTGGCAAAGGTTGGGTTTGTAAATGGGGATAGTAGGGTGTATAAGGGGTCGGTGACGCTGCTTAGATAACTTATCCCCTATGATGCCAGGATGAAATCAGAATCTTTAGCATTATCAGGAAAACATACCCCTCAGATAGTCCTTATACTTTTCTCCGATAGTCAATGGTTTTGGATATCCGTCAAGGATAAGGGTATCGTCTTCGTGATTGATATGAAGGAGGCGGTGGATATTGATCGCATTGAACCGGCTGATCTGGCAGATGTGATCAGGCAATAAGCCCATAAGTACGGTGAGGGTTTTGCGTACAGGAACCTGACGATGGTCGTTCATGACAATAGTAGTTTGTCCTTCACCCATGACTTCAAGATAGAGGATATTGTCAGTTTTGATGCGATGAGTCACCTGGCTGGACCTGATATACAAAACATCCTTAGAAGGGCTTAAGGAAAGTCCTGCATTAGCATCCTCACTTTCCCTTTTTGGAGCCTTGATAAAATAACTGCCTTGATAGCGGGAAATTCTGCCTCCCAGTTTTTCCAGAATGGCTTTCCGATTAACTTGACAAGCGAGCTGCCGCATACATCCAATGCTTCACTTGCTGCCTCAAAAACTACATTGGCCGTAATGATAACGATGGGGGGCACATCTTCGCCATTTGTTTTCATCATGCGCACTAAATCAAAAGCTGTGCCACCGAAGAGCTCGATATCAAGTATGAGTGCATCTGGTTTTAACCGAATGATCTGCTCATAGCCTTCGCTTACATTATCAGATGCACCAATAACCTCGCAACCTTCAGTAGCATTTAATTCTGTAATCAGTTCATTTCTAAACTTCGGATCATCTTCGAGCACAATGAAGCTAATGGTTTTCATGAAAGCTGGATTTTGTATTGTTTAGGGATACGGATAGTGACCCTTGTTCCTGTCGCAGCTTTTGTCACAGGATTAATCAGGTCATCGTAAGTGTATGAAAAATGATCCTGATTGGCCGGATTATAAATATCATAAATATTACGAAGCATATTTATGCCTTGTCCGGTGCTTTTACGTCCCTTCGCTTTTGCAGCTGCCCTGCCAATGCCATTGTCCGTAATCACGATGTGAACAAATTGGTCATGATCTTCCAGCCGTATATCGAGTACCCTGTTTCCATTTAACATCCTCAGCCCATGCTCGATTGCATTTTCTACATGTATTTGCACCTGTAGCAGAGGTACAACCAGCCTGCCCCAGCGCTTTATTTCTTCTTTTGCAGGAAAATTCAAAGTGAAGAAATCACCGTAATTAGTTTTCTGGATCATTAGATAGTTTTCGGTCAGTTTCATTTCATCCTCCAACGAATGAAAGGCTTCACCGTTACGGCTATGCGTGAATACAGTACCTATATTTTCGGACAGGCGGTTGATCACATCGACGACTTCATCATCCTTTCTAAAGCGGGTCTGGATCCAGTTGAGCGTGTTTTTGATAAAATGGGGATTGAGTGCATTTGCTACAGCCTGGATCTGAAACTGTTGCTTTTCACGCTGCTGTTCGGCAAGAGCAAGTTGAAGCTGGTTCTGTTTTAGTTTTTCTTTGAAGACAAAGCGAATGAATAAAATGATCCCGAGTCCAAGACTACCGAATACTGCAAGATAAAACCAGATGCTTTCATCAAAGGTGCGCGGGACTGTCAGATCGATAGAAATCTGATCTGCTACTAAATTATTCTTTATCAGGCGGACTTCAAGGACATTCTTTCCCGGAGGCAAATAATCCAGAAAAACATTAAAGTCCTTTGTGTAGGCTGACCATAATGTATCTGATAATCTATCATGAATGAGCCTGTATTGTATTCCTGTATTTTGAATTAGAAACCGGTTGAAGGAAGGTTGAAGTAGCAGGGTAATGCTCCTGCGCTTTAAAGGTAAGCGGACCGACATTGAACTATCAATAGCTATGCTGACGATACTATCCTGACTGTGCCTGTAGGTAATCTTTTGGGCATAGACCCGTGCGGAAAAAGTATCCAATTGATGCAGATCAAGGTCAATCCTGATGGCTCCCCGATCCTGACCTATCCATAACCTATCATTTGAATCCACCAACATGGCATTTTGTTTAGTCCCACCTCCAAACTTTCGGGTGTGTATAAACATGACCATTGGCCGATCGGGATTTTTGGAATAGCTGCCCAGATCCAGATATCCATATCCAACAGAATTTCCGAAAACAAGGTAATTCTTGTAGATGGTCATAGCATTCACCATAGAATTGCCGGCTTCGAATATTTCAATCTTTTTTGCTGCGTGTCCTGGATTGTCATTTAGAATCCGGAATCCTGCAGGATCATCAATGACGCGGAGGCCATCCTGGCATCCAAGCCATAGTCTTCCGTCAGGATCAAGCACCGTGCTCATAGCTCCAAAATGAATACTATCAAGGCCACCGCCCTTACGAAGCCAGGTTTTTACGGTATCCAGAACCGGATCGTATAATGCAAGGCCTTGAGAATATCTGCCCAACCAAAGTTTGCCAGAGGAATCCTCAGCGATGTTGAGGACATTATCCAGTTTTAGACCTTTTGATTTATCGACAAACTTCCATTGAGTCTGCGGCTTAATTGGAAAAGAGGCGATGCCCACACCGAAATTTTGAAATCCGCCGGCAACCATTCCGTTTTTGAGTGGTGTAAAAAAATATCCGGTTTGATACTCATGATCCACCGATGCATGTGGCCCAGCCAGCCAGTGTCCATCTGTAAAGGATACCAAACCATAGTCTTCAGTCCAGAAAGCCAAGTTGCCTTGTGGGTCTATGTACTTTCCGGGTAAGAAAGATTTGACCTGATTAATCGATGCGGGTCCGGGGTGAAAACTGTTGCCATCGAAATAACACATACCACTTCCGTATCCTCCAAACCATATGTTTCCGATGAGATCCTCCTGCAGGGTGGACAAAGAGGAAACCATTCCGGGTTGATCATCCATACATTCCAGTATACCCGGTGATATCCTCGTGAGTCCTTGCAGTGAAGCAACCCACAATTCGCCAGTCTGGTCAAGAGTCATACTAATCACACTTTCTTTGAGACGAAAGCGGACAAAGAGCGTTAGCGGGGTCGTGGTTGTTTTGGTGAAGACCTCAAATATCCTGTAGTTTTCGCCACTGACCGGATTGCTGTGATAAATAAAAATAATCTCTTCAGATGATTGAATACCCTGAACCGCAGCATCAGACATTGGCTTGGGAAATGAATAATTCAAATATTGAAAGTGATTCTGGTTGAACCAATGGAATTGCCAGTCCAGTGATGGGCCTAAATTATCTGTGGATTCAATCCAGTTCGGCTCCTGTAGTGATGTTGTCGTATACGTTTGTACTATTTTATTTTCAGTAGGCATGGTAAAATACAAGAGGAGGTAATCCTTCCTTCCATGGCCCGGGTAGACTCTAAAATACCGGCCGTTACGTTTCTCTGGTAAACGGTTATAAAGCTCCCATCTTTCATCTGCTTCGAGGAACCTGTACATATCGCCAAGGGTGTCTATCGCCACAATCTGATCAGTACTTCTGTCATTGACGATTGTTTCAATAAAGGCTGGATGGCGATACACCTTCCATTTCCCATGGGCATACAAGGTCAGGGTATGTCCACCCGGGTAGATCCATAGTCCTTGACGATCTTCAACGAACCTGGCTCCCGGGCCACTTAATCCCGATTCTTCCGGCGGGATGTGGCGAAAACCATTTCCATCAAATACCGAGATAACTGCAGTCTCATGATAGACCCATATCAGTCCTTCCCGGTCACAGTATATGGCATTACAAACATTAGAAGCCAGTCCATCATCAAATGTGAAGGACTCAGACTGGTTGTATTGGGCATAGAGGGGTGAGGCGAGGATGCCAAAGAGGAGGAGGAGTGAAAGTCGGAAGACTAGTGTCATGTGCAGTTAAAAGTAAGATATCGCCTTTAACTTAAAGTACCAGGAGCATAAAAGCTGGCTTAATGTGAGTAAAAACCTTGTCATTTCTAATGGGGCCTTATAAGCAAAAGGTTTTATAGAGATAAAGCGGGGTTTTATGATCATGTACACTGCCCTCATGCCACGATGAGAAATCAGCCGGATATAATGTCAATATTTGAAGAAGGCATTCCAGAAACCCCATAAACCATTTGCTTAAAATCAAAGATTCCCAGTTGACCCATTGATTCCGGGTAGTGATCAGGTGTCAACCCTTGAAAAGCTTCAAAATATTAGCATTCAAAATGAGTAACCATTACATCATTCTTACAGCAATCATGAGTATTCCTATATGGAATGCCATTTCAGGACAAACAACGTATTGGATAAGTAATGATCCTTCTGATGCAGAAATTGTACAGTTTTCCAACCTGCAGGAAGCAATAGACAGTGCAGAGGTTGGCGACACATTACTAGTTTATCCAACCGGGTTTTCATATGGAAATAATATTACAATAGACAAGTCCTTAACTATTGAAGGAATGGGGTATCAATTTAATAATTTCTTACAGCCTGCATTAAATATCCAGACTGCAAACTACAATGCAACTATTGGCACACTTCATATTCCCGGAGTAGAAAATGTTACCATAAAAGGTTTATATATGGGAAACCTAATAATATCAAATGCCCTCAACATCAATATAAAAGGTTCTTACATCCAATCTGGATATATTGAAAACTCTGAAAATGCTGCAATTCTAAATTGCTTCATAGGCGTTGGCTACAATGGTGCCCCAAACGTAGGTCAAGTAAATATTTACTCTCTCAATACTGATGGTATAATTGTAAGCAATTGTCTTTTTCACATTATCATAGCAACAATACCTACCATAATCTATTTATTGATCCTGATTGTGGAAATGCAATTGTAAAGAATTGCATTTTTAATGATGATGTTTATATAAATAATACTGATTTCAATAATAACATCCATTTTCTGGGTAACATAGTTCACACAAATTGCGAAATTACCAACAATGTCTCAACAAACACCTATAACGGGAGTCCACCCGGAAATCTATATAATGTCCCCACTGCTTCTATATTCGTTGGATTACCCACACAGGGGTCCTACAGTTTTGATAACAAATATCAACTTCTACCCAATTCACCCGCCAGAGATTATGGAATTAACGGAGTGGATTTGGCGTATTTGATGGAGACTTTCCCTACCGGCTTTCAGGAATTACTTCCAGACCAATAGTCTCTGAATTAGTAGCTCCAACAAGTACCTATAATGATGAGATGGAAATCACTGTTCGTGTTAAAATAATTGACTAATGAAAATATATTACTTTCTAATAATCCTAGTGACACAACAGTATACTCTTTTGGGGCAAACCACTTGGTATGTGAGTAACAGAAATGATGGAGTAGTGGTGGATTACACAGATCTTACAACAGCTTACAATGCAGCTAGTCCAGGTGATACGATTATTATATACCCTAGCCCATATACATACAGTGGTCAAACTGTGACCAAAGAAATTCATTTTATAGGCCTTGGATATCACGCTGATCCAATCTCGCAACCTTCGCTAGGGATTAAAACATTTCTGTATAGTGCTGTGATAGGCCATATAAACTTTAATAGTGGGTCTGACAACAGTACAGCAGAATCTCTACTATTAGGCTCAATGAATATGAATAATGTAAGTGGCTGCGTTGTGTTTCGATGCGAAACTACATCTATGATTAATTTAGAGGTTAGTTCAAACAATTACTTTCGGAGCTGTTTTTAGGAGGTTCCGGCCCTCCTCATTCTACTCATATTCGTCTAGACGGTTCGTCGAATAATGTGATTGAAAATTGTATTTTTCACATCTAAATTTACCAAACAATATTACAACTTCAGGATATTCAACAATTAATACAGTGGCAGCTAATAACATATTCTCTGGTAATACAACCCTTTTAAATTCATTCCTATACAATAATATCTATACCAGTGGTAATAGTTTAGGAGAAATGAATTTGGTCAGCAATAATGTGTTCTTTACTGGAACACCAGGCACTGATGAAAATGGGAATATTTACGGAGCAACAAATGTATTTGTAGGTTACCCTACTCAAGGATCTTACTCTTTCGACAGCCGCTGGCAGCTAGCTCAAAACTCACCTGCCCTCGGAGCAGGAGTAGATGGCGTAGACTGCGGCATCTTTGACGGCCAGTATCCATATAAACTTAGCGGAATCCTCAGTCGGCCATTGATTTATGAGCTAACGGTGCCACCGTATGTGCCTGATGGAAGTGATTTGAATATAACTGTGAAAGTGAAGGCGGAGGATTAGAGAATATTATACTCTTATTATATGCAAATTAGTATCAGAATCATACTTAATACCCTATTGCTTTTGGGTGATATTTCTTTATTGGAAGGGCAAATCGGACCTTTAATGGGTACAAAGTGGAAACAAGATTTCCCTTTTAACTCTCTCGCACCTACGTTATGTGGTGAAAGTAACATGAATTGTGGGCAGAGTTTAGCTGGATGCGGGGCTATTGCGCTTGCTCAAGTTTTATATTATTATCAGTATCCTGAAGCAGTTATAGCTCCTACCTCCACTTTTGGAATTATTGGATATGTATATAGAAGAAAAAATGAAGGTGGTCTATATTATACGCTAATTGAAGACTTAAATAGTCGAGAATTTATTTGGGAATGCCAAGAAACCAGCAATAGTGAAATTTTGGAGGCCGTGTATATTGCCGGAGTAAGTATTCACTCTAAATTCGATTTTGATGTAATACAGGGAAGGAAGTGGGTGTTAGCAATAATATATTTAATATGGAGTTTGCGATTGAAGAAATTTATGATTATAACAATGTGTACAAAATTGAAAAATGTGATGAAAGTACTGGATGTTGTGAGGATGGATTTTCCTGTTTAAATTCAGCTTCCTTTGAAGAAGAGATACGAAATGAAATAAATGCTAAGCGAGTAGTAATTCTTCTAGCACAGGATCAAGGTGGAAAAGGAGGGCATTATATGGTGATAGATTCATTTGATAATGAAGGTAGATTTCATATTAATTTTGGATGGGGTGGGAATTGTAATAATTATTATTATTTAAGTGATATTAATACCTTTGAAATCTGCGGCGGGATAGACTACAAATTTAATACCAACCAAAAAGCAATAATTAATATTCAACAAAGGATCAAGATTGGGAAGCTAATAGATGTAGGATTCCGTGGAATAATGAACCAACTGCATTCTACTCAAACAACATTATATCCACTAAAAGAAGCCTTGATTGTCCTGAATTGTTAGTACCATCTCCTAATTCTTATGGAATAAATAACAGGTCTTACTTTAGATGGAGTGGTGTTGATGGCGCACAATATTATCAAATTACAATAAGAAATAGACTAAACACCATAGTTTATGTTGATTCTTTAAATATCTATGGAGGTAGCACAATTTTTTCAGACTCACTAATATTGCCCCTTTTGATTCTATTGAAATTCAAATTAATACTGTTGATTACGAAGGCAACGTATCAAATTGTACACCATTTGTTTACTATACAGACACAACAAATTGTTCCTTAATCATAAGTGATTATAGTTTAATTTGTGTATCTGATACAACCTATATAGTGGATATAGAAATATTTGGGATCCAAGGACACACTTATGATCTATGGGCGGAAGACACAATGGGTGTTATAACTTCTTTAAATAATATATCTCAAGGCAACTATTTGCTTGGGCCTCTTAATACAAACACCAGCATTGCAGTAGTTGTTGAAGATGAATTACAGCCTTACGATTGTTACCATGGGATTGGCATTGAACAACCTCGGTGTGTCTTCTGCTCTGAAATAGAACTTTCCATTATCACAAATTATTGCGTAGATGGTGCGCAAAGTCTCAAAATAAATCTTGATGCTGACACCTCAACGATAATTGATTTATATACCACAATAGAAGGAGTAAATACCTTTAATAATGTAGGAAGTGGAGATTATACATTTAATAATATTCCTTCAGGCGAAGAATTTCTGGTAATCGCTGAGGATACAAGCAAGCCATACGATTGTAACAGGATAATTTATGTTGAGGGCCTTCAATGCAACGGGGATAGCACAGAAACGGTTATCCAAACACTTGAATATTTCATTGATACTGACCCTGGATATGGCAGTGGTTCAACAATACCTACCCCTCAAGTTATAACCTGATCATAAATCATGCTATCAATTTAGATACACTCAGCCCCGGGGTCCATATACTTTATATCAGGGCGATGGATGAATTGGGTCAATGGGGATATACCGTTAGAAAACTTTTTATATCAGACCCGAGACCGAAGGTCAGAATCGACTTCTTACCAATCTGGAATATTTTATCGATACCGATCCTGGACTTGGTTTAGGCATCCCGCTCACACTGGAAAATAACACCAACTCAATTGATTCATATTTATTACCACTCGAAACCATCACCCCGGGTGTTCATGTCTTATATGTACGCGGAAAAGACAATGCAGGAAACTGGAGCTTTACCCAGCGTAAACTATTCTATATACGGCCTGGTAGCGGCCTTTCAAACAGATTGCTCACAAACCTGGAATATTTCATTGATACCGATCCTGGGTTTGGGATGGGGTCTCCTCTGACTCTGGAAAATGACACCAATTCGATTGATTCATACTTATTACCTCTCGATACGATCAACCCAGGCATTCATGTCCTTTATATTCGTGGAAAGGACAATGCCGGAAACTGGAGTTACACCTCACGTAAACTGTTCTACATTAGACCAGGAGATGAAACTTCAAACAGGTTGCTAACAAATCTCGAATATTTCATCGACACAGATCCTGGTGTCGGTATGGGACCTCCCCTAACCCTCGAAAATGACACCAATTCGATTGATTCTTACCTATTACCTATCGATACAATAAATCCGGGTATTCATGTCCTATATGTTCGTGGAAAGGACAATGCAGGAAACTGGAGTTACACCTCACGTAAACTGTTCTACATTAGACCAGGAAGTGAAACTCCAAACAGACTTCTTACTGACTTGGAGTATTTTATTGATACAGATCCCGGCTTTGGATTAGGGATACCTCTTCAACTTGATAACGACACCAATTCAATTGCCCTCTACGATATTGCCCTTGATACTTTTACGCCAGGCCTTCATCATCTATATGTCCGCGGAAAAGATAATCAGGGAAATTGGGGGTATACAATTGTCAAACCATTTACCATTTATATACTGGGCCCCATCGTCTATGTAGATTGGGATGCAACCGAGCAAACATCGGCACCTCATGGACAAACGCTTATAACAGACTTGAACCAGCGCTAATGTTAGCAACCTTATACGACACCATCCAGGAGATATGGATAGCCCAGGGACTATAGCAAACCAACCTCCAATGGTGACAGAACTATCAGCTTTACATGGGCTGACAGCACTAAACTCTATGGAGGTTTCACAGGGACTGAGACAAGCCGCAATCAACGCACATCCGATCCTACACTTGTAGTCCTCTCTGGTGATATTGGAATTTCAAACGACAGTACAGATAATACATATCATGTTGTCGTCATTGACTCTACTTGTCAGGGCTGCTATCTGGACAGACTCACCATCAAACTCGGACATGCAAGTGGATCAATTAATAGCAGGGACAAAGGCGCAGGCATACATTCCCTAGGCAATGCTGAAATCAAAGATGTGGTTGTGGAATATAATTCCGCAGCATCAACTGGAGCGGCTATATACAACATTGGTTCGGGTGCCGATCTGCGGATGATGAATTGCATTTTTCCGGTTTAATAATTCGCCCAATGGATATGATGTGCATAATGCAGATGGGGCAACTATCGAAATACAAAGTGATGTGCAAATAGAAGATTAGAGCAACTCTCCTAATCGACCTCCTTTGAGTTTTCCATCGTCAGAAATATCCGGACACTTATCTAAACCAAATCCTTGCCACAGAAAGTCAAACCATTTTCGAGTATATACTACAAAAGCTTCTGGATATTCAGTGACATAGACCTCAGGAAATCTGATCACCTCTCTACCTAACGCCTTCCCACGAAAGTCGCGAATAACAGCGGGTGGTGGAAAATAATTTTGTGCTCCGATAAGAAACAAAATCCCAAGAAAAGGTGGTTGGATTTCTATATTTTTATACAAATGCAAACCTCTTTTAAATGCCTGATGTATTTCTCCCTGCAGCAATGTAGTTGGAATATGCTTTTTTTAAGTCGGCTTCATGGGTTGTTATAGAACTGGAAACAGACAGGATCGTGCCATTTCTGAATAGTTGAAGGTATCCCTTGTTATGCACACTTGCAATAAATCCATCAAAATTTCTTTCTATTTGCCCACTACCATAATCCATTATTTGAAAACCTGATGAACGATCCTTCAATTTTGCAGGGTCAAAAATGATCTCGTCATTCCAGTAATTGATTGGTATGAGGAACATTGCTACGACAGCTTCATCACTTAGCTGAACAGGGTTTCTTTTAACAGAATTTCAGAAACCTTCCTATTGCAAAACTTCTCAATTTCCTCTTTCAGTGCATTGGATTGCAGAAATGCATTCTTTAACTGAAAGTGATCCATCCTTCGCTTACCTGCATCACTACGATAATAATACTGATCACTGGATTTTACGGCGTGCGGCCCAGAAAAACTCTTGTGTACTTGAATGATAAAAATGTACTTATTTTCAGAAGTCTCTAAGAATTTTATTTTAAAACCCGGCCTGGGGTAAAATCCATCTTCAATCTTCTGTTGTACCCTAAGTCTAAAAGTGTCAAGTTCTTGGATTTCTATCCCAACCAGTCCGTCTTGTTCATCAATTCCGTAAAAAATAGTTCCCCATTTGCATTTGCGAAAGAGGAAACATCAGCCAGAAACTCCTTTGTTTCCTTTTCCGAATAAATCTGTAAATCCCTTTTGTATTCAATCGTATTGCCTTCCCGATGGTTTTGAAAGACCTTACTAACATCTTCTAGCGTCAGGTCTTCCAAGATTTATAGTTACCATTTATCTGTATTTTGGAGTAAAGGATAAAAGTAATCTTTATAGCAGAAGTTATCCAAAACCTGGAATGGCCAACTTGATAACACACAGGAGAGCACTTACCTCAGGGGCTTTTACCTGGTTGGCAAAAGTGGTATTTGTCAATGGGGATAATAGGGTGTATAAGGGTCGGTGACGCTGCTCAGGTGATTTATCATTTGTCCTATAAGTTACAGACCTTAATCCTCTCCTACACCTCCGCCACCCATAAAGCCTCTCCTACAATCCAAATTCCTCCAAAAGCCTATCTTTAACTACATTTTCCCGATAAGCTCTTGCAGATCATGTATACGTTTTCAAGCCTATTTCACATAAAGACCAGGTGGTCCCTTCTTTTTTTACTTGGTATGTGCACTGCTAGCCAAGCTCAGACCAATGTCGTACTGCAGATGGAGCAATTACTGGAAGGACAACCTTTCGCTTATGATCAGACAACCCAGGCTGAATTAGGCTTTTACTTTAAAGCCACGCGACTGCAATATTATATTTCAGGAATCACGCTGATCCATGATGGCGGGCAGATCACCCCTGTGACCGATTACTATCTCCTGGTGGATCCGGCAAAAGATTCAGTTTTCGCACTTGGTAATTTCGCGGTGACGGATCTTGAAAAAATCGAATTCTGGATCGGAGTTGATTCAGCCACCAACCATCTGGATCCGGCACTGTACCCTGGAAGGTCATCCACTGGCGTTAAAGAATCCATCGATGCATTGGGGCTGGGCAGGCGGTTATCGCTTCATCGCTTTTGAGGGTCTCGCTGGAAATACACCTGGTTTTGTGAATAACATTTTCCAGATCCACACCATCGCGGACGAAAATTACCGGAAAGTATCCCTCGATATAAATGAAATCGTAAACGGTGACACTATGCTCGTGCCTATTGAGGCAGATTATGCGAGACTACTGCATAAGATTGATGTATCCACCGGTGTCACTTCCCATTCGTCTGTAGGTCGGTCCAAACAAGTTTCGATCAACATGCCCTCGGTCTTCTCCCCTGCATTGCTGAGCAGCGCACATGAGCCCATCCCGGATACCCACTTTCTGATAGCTCCAAATCCGGCATCAGATTTTTTTACGGTAACACTTCCCTGGACAAAAGAAAAGCCAATGACACTTGTTTTGACAGACATTCAAGGGAATACCGTTTTAGAAGAAACCATACTTAGCAAAACGCAAACTTTCGATCTGCAAAGTGATATAGCCCCGGGAGTATATGTTTTAACACTTTCAGATAACAGACAAGTCCTGGCAACTGAAAAAATAATCGTAATGGGCGCAAATCTCTAAGAATGAACGTGGACTGCCCACTGCGGACTGCCCACTGAGGACTGCCCACTGAAGACTGCTATCTAAACGACGCATTGATCTCCTCCAACGCCTCCAACCCCGGCATCAGCAAGGTCTGATCAATCACATTGAGTGGCGTGTCAACCGTATTCAAGACCTCATGGACTTCCTTTTGATGCTCATCAACAAAGAGCAGACCAGTCAAAACCTCTCCCTTCTTATTAGCATTGTGGACTGCATTGATGGCAGACAGCCGATCGGTCGGATCCCAACCTGAGGCAAGTGAACGCAAATGGATCTTCGATCCATCATGCATTCCGATATATTTATTTTCTCCAGGGCTACTGATGCCGTGCTCTCAGATTTCTCAGGCACATCGTCCGCCATGGAGGTGGTATCCATATGATCCCTCACATAATCATAGGATTTGGTAGATGTCTTCGTATTGTTAAAGGTCACACAAGGTGACAATACATCGATCAACGCAAATCCTTTATGGCTTATCCCCGCTTTGATCAACGGAATCAATTGATCCTTATCTCCTGAAAAGCTACGTGCTACAAAACCAGCACCAAGTTCAAGTGCAAGACCAGCGAGATCAATTGCACTAAACTGCGTTGCCACTCCAGCCTTGCCGATTGAGCCCGGGTCTGCCGTCGCAGAATCCTGCCCCTTCGTCAGGCCATAGCAACCATTATTCATCACGATGTATATCATGTTTAGGTTGCGGCGGATGACATGCGCAAATTGCCCCATCCCGATGGACGCAGAATCTCCATCACCACTTACACCAATATAAGTCAGATCCTTATTGGCCATCACCGCACCTGTAGCTACCGACGGCATACGCCCATGCACCGAGTTGAAACCATGGCTATTGGCAAGGAAATATGTAGGTGTCTTTGACGAACATCCAATACCGGAAATCTTCGCAATCCGATGCGGAGGATCGCAAGTTCGACCACGCCTGGATAATCGCCCGCGCTGATAGAATCACGACCACAACCCGCGCAGCAAGGTGAAACCGCACCTCCATATTCCTTTTGTGAAACCACCTATTGAATTGGTTTCGATGACCGGGATGACGGAATGCGGGTCTTGCATGCAACCTGGGTAAATGTTAAAATGGTAAATGTTGTTGGATTGGTTGTTGATGAGTTGATTTGTTGATGAGTTGGTTTGTTGATGGGTTTATTTGTTGATGAGTTGATTTGTTGATGGGTTGATTTGTTGATGGGTTGATGGGTTGATGGGTTGATGGGTTGATTGATTTTATAAACAATAAAACAGATAAACTTATAAACACATCAACTTATCAACGGTTAAACAGCATTTTGCGGTTGAGGTATGTGGCTGTGGATCTTGCGGATGATAAAATCTGCGGTGATCGGAAAGCCATCGTAATTCAATACGGACACCAAACGGCGTGGATCAATTTCCAGTTCGTTGATCAGTATACTTCTCATTTGGGCATCGCGGTTTTGTTCCACCACAAATACAGTCTCATGATCCATGATAAATCTAAAACCGATTGTGGGAATGGCGCTGATTTAAATCGCAT
>JADKHH010000010.1 GCA_016721905.1 Candidatus Opimibacter skivensis
GGCACAGTATTCCTCCTCGCCCTGACTGGACTTCCAGCCTGTAACAGCAAGGTGCCTGAACATACATCTCCTACACTAACCAAATCACCTGACATGATGATCACTGTTGAAACAATGAAGGAAGTCCTCGATGCATTCAACCACCATGATCTGGATGCTATAATGGAATACTTTGCCGAAGATTGTTCTTTCGATTTTCCGAGAGGACCTGAATCATATGGACAACGCTACACCGGCAAAGCGCAGGTACGCGAAGCACTCGCTGGTCGCTTCAAAGGCATTCCGGATGTTCACTATGGTGAAGACAGTCACTGGATATCTATGGATGGGCTTCGGGGTGTCTCGGAATGGACACTCACCGGGACAACCACTTCAGGCGTAAAATTAAAAGCGAGGGTGTGATCTATGGGAGTTTAAAAATGGTAAAATCATCCGAAAGGATTCCTATTGGAAAATCGTCGAGGGATAGTTCCACATACTATTTGAGTTGTTGGAACGCAGATTACGCTAATTAATTTTATAAAACATTTACGCAGATTTGATTATACTGGCTCATTGATGGTCACAAGGCTATAGAAAATACAATTTGCGAAAATTAGCTTTTCAATAATTCTGCGGCATCTGCGTTCCCCTCATCCTACAAGCTTTTAGAACGCAGATGACGCTGATGAATTTTAAAAAGGATTTACGCAGATTGGATCATACTGACTCATTGAGGATCACCGGACTATCAATAATCCAATTTGCGTGATAAATTTATTAAATAATTCTGCGTCATCTGCGTTCTTTTAACATCTTGTAAAGCGCTTAGTTCTTCATCCCCTAAGCGATCTGGAATCTTCGAAAATAAATTATACAAATATGTCCATCACCAACGAAGCGGAACTCACCGGCATGCAAAAAGCAAGCGAAGCTGTCGCTCAAACCTTAAAGGAAATGAGGAGCTATGCCGAGCCTTGTATGACGACTAAACAAATAGACAACTATGGAGCAAAAATCCTCGCAGATTTTGGGGCAAAATCTGCTCCACTCTTAACTTATCGCTTTCCAGGCTGCACTTGCATCAGCGTGAACAATGAGGTTTGCCACGGCATCCCATCCGAAAAGAGAATTCTAAAGGAAGGCGATCTGGTCAATATTGATGTTTCAGCTGAGCTCAATGGTTTTTGGTCGGATAACGGCGGCTCCTTTGTACTTGGCGAAGATGTACACGGACACCAAAAACTTATTGACGCTTCTAAAGAGATCTTACATAAAGCTATCTTCCATATCAAAGCCGGGGTGCGCATATCAGACATCGGGCATCTGATCGAAACGGAAGCTAAAAACCGGGGTTACAAAGTCATCAAGAACCTCGCAGGGCACGGAATCGGAAAAAGCCTTCACGAAGAACCAAGCGAAATAGCAAATTACAGAGACCGTTACAACCTGACCAGATTTAAAAAAAATGGAGTCGTCGCTATCGAAACATTTATATCCACAGCATCCACCTATGCCGAAACTCTAAAGGACGGCTGGACCATGGTTGGGAACAAAGGAGGGTTTTGTAGCTCAACATGAGCATACTATTGTGGTCACGGATGGCAACCCCATTATCCTGACCGAAATGAATGGTATCTGGAATTAATAAAACCTGCAAAAAATCGTCGTCCGCAGGCATTGGTCCAACTAAAAAGCCCGTGCTTTTGACACGGGCTTTCTATTAGGATGTTCTCTTGTTTTACTTATTGACAATAATTTCTGCTCCCAATGCTTGCGCACCGGTTCCCAGCAAAAATCCTTTGGCAAATACGGTATAGATCTTACCTGCCTGGAGCGTGATAGCCGGAAGTACCAGGGCAACCGTTGAAGTACCTGCTACGCGGACATCAAGATTGTAAGTGCCTGCATCCAGTGGCGTGAAAGCCGTTCCCTCTGTGAAAGCCACATCACCAAATACTACAGCACCAGAGCTCGCGACAGCAACATCTACTGCCGGAGCATCAGGAGACAAGTGGATGAAACGCACATGGGCCTTTCCTGAAGCCTGTGTCGACAGGTCATCCGTAAATACAACGGCCGAAATGTCGGAGACTGAATCAATCGCAAAGATTGAATAATTGGCATCCTTGGTCAGTGTCAGATCAGCATTGATGACCGTTGTAGCGGTGCCGGCTACATTGACTTTGATATTCCGCGTTCCTGATTCAACATCAAGGTAACCCGTGTTGTTGGGATACGTTAGAGCCGCTGAATTCTGCTTGTTACCATCGATCAGCAGATCAACACCAGGTGCATCCGGAGAAGCATGGATGACCATGACATTGGCATAGGTCTTATCATCATCCTTGTCGCATGACGAAAAGACCATGATCGAGGATAATAACAGGATGGAGGCAATGATTGAAAGACTGTGTTTCATAATTTTAAGGTTTTGTGAATGAATAATGGGATAAACGCAGGCAATCCAAATTTGTTTAACTATTTATTTTATTTGTTAAACAATATTTTTGGAATATGGGAATCTTGAAATCCCGGGAAGTCCCCCTACCTCAGAAGGGGATAGCAGGATAAAGTGGCATCACACCCTCTTAAAACAATACCTTAGCCCCTGGGCAAGAAAAACAAACCCACATGCTATTCCAGACCTTTAACCAGCCAAATACGATCCTATGAAAATCTATGTAAAGAATATGGCTTGTGAAAGCTGCAAAGTGGTGGTCAAAGATGCCCTTGAAGAACTGGATATCTCTCCGGTCAAGGTAGAACTAGGGGAAATCGAAACGAAGGAAGAGCTTACGGATGAAGAAAAGCTGGAACTGAACCGTAAGATCAAAAAAGCAGGATTAGAGCTACTGGAGAAGAAGCAGGGTGTCTTAGTTGAGAAAATCAGAAAAGTGATCATTGATTATGTGTACAAGTCTGACGAGAAACCCAATGTTAAGTTTTCTGTACTCTTAAGCGAAGAGCTCAACCACAGCTACACCTACCTGGCCAATTTCTTTTCGGAAATAGAAGCCACGACAATCGAACAATATATCATAGCACTGAAAATCGAACGTATCAAGGAGTTAATCATTTTTGGAGATGATACGTTTTCAGAGATTGCCCACAAGCTACATTACAGCAGCGTAGCTCATTTATCTGCCCAGTTTAAGAAAGCAACAGGATTAACCCCGTCGCATTTTAAAGCACTAAAAGAAAAAAGAAGAATCACGATTCAAAATATTTAGTCTTGAACCAAGTATCCACTACTCACTTATTTTGTACAGATATGAAGATGACAATAAAAATGACCATCCGGCATTGGTATAGGATCCATATATCTGCCTTAATATTCACCTTCCATTACTGTGCATTTGCCCAAACATCTCAAACCCCGGATTTAGTCACCTTTTCAGTTTTAAAAGATGATAGAGAATTATTTGGGCTCAGGAATGCGCATGGTGACATCGTACTGGAAGCCAACTACAGTTTCATTCGATGGGCAGAAGATTATAACTATGGCCTTATCGGTCATCCGACAACCATTGAAGGCACCGGCATCATCGATAGGGAAGGCAAATTAATTCTTGATCCCCTACTCTATAAGAACTGCGACATTTCAATGTATAAGAATGATGAAGGACTGATGGTCGTATTTATAAACGGTTTTGCCAGAACCAGTATTTGTTTGGAAAAGCATCCCTATACACTCTATGGATATATCAATACATCGGGCAAGGAAGTGATCCCTCCTCAATATGTCAACGCCGGGCCGTTTATCAATGGATCTGCAGAAGTTGAGGATACGAATGGAATGATTTTCAGAATAGATGGCACTGGTAAAAAATTATAGGGTTCTCCAAACATCACCCAAACCTATATTTTAACCCACCTCACTGATTTCACCCAACTCCGATCTCAGGACATTCAGTTGATAGATGCCGGAGCGAGCCTGACACATCAACCTCAAATGACCTCCTCAAAACCTGTTGCTTTAACGCAAGGTAGCCAGGCAAACTATAGATTTCAACCTGCAGGTTTTCAACAGGCTTCGTTTTGGTAAATTGAATGCTGATTCGATCGGAACAAGGATTTGGATATATTGGACTCCTGGAAGTTTCAGGCTCACACCTTTTCGTCCCGGAAACCCCGACAGTATCCTGATACATCCATATCTGACCGTCATGGTCGCCATGAATACTTTGTTGCCATCCACTGCAAGCGATCCTTGTGACAAGCCATCATTGGCGCCGGTAATACCATCATTGAACAAGGACCAATTTATACCATCCCATGAAGTATAAATACCAATCTCTGTTGCTCCATTCGAGCTGCCGGAATGGAAGAACATTTGCCCCTGATCCGTCGTGACGATGCGGGATACCTGCTGACCCGTCTGAATGAGATAATCCGGCAAGCCCTGGACTTCGGAAACAGTGTGCAGATCCATATCCGCGTATCCCATTTTGTTTTTCCATCCAAGTGTCCACATATCTGCACCTGTCCAGATCAATTGATTGTCATGTGTAAATCCAAGACCCGCTACATTGCCACTCATCGCGAGGGCGATCATGGCGCTGTTACTATCTTTCATCGTATTATCCTCAGGGCGGCATGCGAAGAAATCAGCCGGATGCCAATTCACTCCCTGATCATCAGAGTAAATCACACCAGCCGTTTCAGTGCCTGCATAGACACGACCATTGCGATCCACCTGGATAGAAAATATAGCTCCATCATAGATACTACCATTCCATGTTGGATAGTAACAAGGGTAAGCGGATTGTACAGCCTGGGTCTCATCGATAATTTCAAAGGTTCTGCCATCATCATTTGATTTATAGATGTTAGCCCATCGGGTACCCACATAGATCGTACCGTCTGGAGAAGTTGCAATACAGTGCCCACCTAATGTTGGATTAAATGGAGCTGTTGCTGTATCCCAACGTCCCTCCGCAAGATCATACCGAAACAACCAGGGATCATTGATTTCAGAACGATAAATACCAGCCAAGGGCTCACTCCATTTATTACACCCCAATGCCACAATGTTGTTTTGAATAGTGGCCGGTCTGGGAATGATAGGCAACGCATTAAAATCACCTGTTGCGTCCTGTGTATTAGCTTTATAAATGTAGCCGAGGTTAGATCCTGCACCCAATAGCGTATAGAAAATGTCGTGATTTGGTGCTACAGTCATCCGGGGATAAACTCCTGTTGGCAAACCACTGGCCCATAATTGCCACGTGGGCGTTTGTGCGCTAAAAAATCCATAATGGAGTATAAAATAGATGCTTAGAATCCCGGGCTTTATCATCAAAGTACAAGATACAGTTATGGTCCATAATTCTTCCTGTTGAAGTGAGTCGATGTTCCTTGACCTTCAGGAACGAAGTAAAATCAGTCTTGGTTAAAAACGAAATACGATACCACAAATCTTTTTATATTTGAATCACCCCGAAAGCTGAATATCGGGACTACACTGAATCCTAAAAGAAGAAACCTCACCCTTTTTTCCAAAGATCTTCAACACACCACGTATGAATCGTAAAGAATTTTTAAGGCTTGGTGCTATTGCGGCAACCCTCGGGCCTTTGAGCACCACCTTTGCCAGCGGCAGAAACGGCATGAATCTCCTTTCCTTGCTGGAAAATAATCCCGGTGATGTCGCCAGGGTCAGTGCCACTGTCCAGAATGAATTTACCGACCTTGTCGAATGGCTTTCTAAGAATGGCTGGGTCAGTTACCTCAAGGACGTAGCAGGCGTCAATCTATCGCTCAATGGTGAAGCCCGTAATGCAGAATTGCTTAAAGATCTTGATGCTGCTACACTTAAGAAACTGACAGACAATCCGGATTCAGGATTTGATGATTTCGCCGGCATGAACCTGATCAAGCCGGGCTTTCCTGCCTTCAGTCTTTTGTATCATGCACTGGCGAGTCCCAGGGTGCGGTCTCCGAAAATACAGGCCTATCCAGACCTTGCCCAACTGGACATACTCGAAAACTACATCTATGCGCTTGCGGAGTGGGATCATCTCAAGACGATCTATGGCGTGAAGTCAAATGAGGAATTAGTCCTGGCTGTCTTTGCTTATGAATATCGCCCTGCCTTTCAAGACGCCGCATCATGAGCACGCAGACCTGGTCTATTCACGTACCGGTGTAGCCAGGGTCGGACAGCATGAAATGAACTACGACCGCATCAACAGATGCTTTACCAATAAACCAAAAGACGGCGTTCCTGTACAACGCTCCGCCGTGGTGCCAGCCAGGTATGGACTGTTTATAGCCCGAAGAGTAAAATCAACAGATGTCAATCTGATGACCACCGGCGTGTATAAACCCGGCGATAAATTTGATGACAAGGATGATCCGAAACGCACCTTTATACAACCGATCCGCAAAGTATTTCAACACGACCTTTTGTTTGGTGAAGCCAAACTCAACTTTAGCGAAATGCATCGCAGTGAAAAACTAGCCAAACTCGTCGAACATACGGATCTCAAATTCTATAAGGACATCAAACCAACGGTGCGCAACTCCACTCATCTGATTGTGCAAGACACTAAGACTACAAATGTTCAGTCTTCATTTCTGGTCGTATCACAACCAAACGAACTGATACGTCTTTCAAAAGAAGGTGACGAGCCAGTTTACTTTTGGGTGCCTGCGATGATACCCGGCGAAGATGGATATTCCCGCAACCGGTATTTTACCAGCTTCAATACGCAGGAAGTACAGGATGTTGAGTTACTGGTCAATGCACAAAGGAGAAATTACGAGAAGATTCCAAACCAATATAATGAACCAAGGACACAACCTTTGTTCCTGAACATCACGCATGAACAAGACACAGTCAATGCAATGGGGTTTCGCGAAGTGCCTAAGCAGGGTGAATTCGAACAACGACTCAATGATGGGATGTTCCATGCTCCGGTATTTGAAGACAGTATCTGTGAAGGATCGGTCAATGCACAGATATCCATTGGAAATAATGTTGCACTCAAAGGAATTTCCCAAAACAGCCTGCCCGCTTATTCGATTGTGACGGCGCCTGATTTTTTCCCGCAGGTAGACAATTTTGATTTGATGGTCTATGATGTGGCACCGGGTACCGCGGTCAATGTCAGTCATTTTTATGAAGGGGGTTTAGCAAGCCTTGCCACCGCGAGATTATCTCCAAATCCTGAATTACTTTCCATAAAGGAATCGATCGATACCTATACGGCAGTCCTTAGCCATAAATCAAAGACGGCTACGCCTGCTGCCAAAGCTGGAAAATTTAACGACCCTACCCTACCTAAAGGTTATTTTGTTTCCGGCTTTTTACCTGATGTTGCTTCCTCTGTGTTTGCACCAGGTTGGGATGTTACATACTCAGCCGACAAGCCTGGCAGTACAGATGTGTACCTGAGTACAGAAGGTTTAGGATCTCCGTTTGTAGAGGATATGAAACTATGTGCGGCTGCCAATGGTATGTGGCCGGCATCATCCCCGGATGCAGCGAGGACATACCAAGGCTCGCTTGATCCATGGAGTAGAAACCCGACCGCTATTCCATTGCTGGATGATGAGATCGGCTTTCATAAAAATTCACCCGGCGGTAAATCCATGAAGAAAGAAACCTTCGGCTGGGATGGTGTCCAGGGTCCGTTTTTGGAAAACATAGATGGCAAGTGGAAAATCAATTTTGCAGATATCGGTCGTACGGATGTCGTACAAAATGCACTGGATGGCAAAGTCGATATGTCAAAACTTCGCGAACTCACCAGTGGCGAATTGATTTCCCGTATGACTTGCCTGAAGCATTGTATAGATCATCTGCCGAAAGTCAATTTCAAAGGATATACCAGCGCAGATAAAATGGTTGCCTTCACGAGATGGTGGTTGATCAGTGCGGAGGCCGTTGATTTCGGAAATGAAGATGCCAAAGGATGGGGCATTCCAACAAACCTGATCGGTGCTGATACAAAATGGGTCACAGACAAAGCGAATGCAAGGGTATCTGGCAAAGGTTACCTATATGTCATTGTAGATGTCAATGGCAAGAAAGTCACCTGGGATGGTTTCGGCCGAAGAAGGGTTGATTGCACAGCGTTGTATGTATGCCAGGTCGTTGCCAATGCTGTTGGAAAACCAAAACTTGCGATGGCGACTATCAAATCCGGCAAAGCGAAATGGACAATTTCATAACCCAAATCTATTGAATAGCCCCGACCTTCAGGTCGAGTTGGGAAAAGGATGAGAGTTCAAGAATATCCTGGTGAATAACCAAAATGCAAATGCATACGATGTCATTGTGATCGGCTCAGGACCTGCTGGCACAGCAGCTGCATCCATATGTCGAAAAAAAGGTTTGCATGTAATAGTTGTCACCCAGGATTCTGAACCGGATGAGTCTCGACCCCTATCACAAGGTCCGCTCGAAAGTATCCACCCTGGGGTCTCCTCGCTGTTGGAAAAAATAGGTGCCCAGGGCGTTGAACAACTTGCTGCTCGCGCAACTTACATTGGAATTAATGCCAATGGCAACTTATACTTCACTAGGCCGTGACGAAAATGGTATCTGGGAAGGCTTACATATCGACCGCCAGATATTCAATGCCCAGTTGCTCCGAAAGACCATGGAACAGGATGTGCCGATACTATTCAATGAAACGGTTGAAGAATTTATTCAGGACGCGGAAAGGATAACCGGCATCAAAACCAAATCCGGAGACTTGTATGCCACCTATATCATTGATGCGAGTGGTAAAAAAGCTATAGCGGGAAAAAAACTAAACCTTCATCGTAAATTTTTCTCCCCACCATTGTTATGCTGGACCAGCATATCAGGAGGGATAGTATCCTATCCATTCGATCCTCATGTCGCCTATTTTATACCTGGTGATGATGAGTGGACCTGGTTGGCACCGCAACCACCTGATCAATGTGCATGGACGAGACTGAGTATGAAAGGCGATAAATCTTTGTCTCCACCTGCCATTTTAAAAGACTATCCGATCATCGGAGAAGTGCATGCAGACAATATGCGTTGGCGTATGTTTCAGCCCGTGTGCCGTGAAGGAATAGTACTCTGCGGCGATGCAGCAGGTGTATTGGATCCTGCCGCAGGCCAGGGGATATTTAACGCATTATGGTCGGGCACCATGGCTGCGATTTCCGTCGTTTCCTGTATACAACAGCCGGAAGCTGAAGCCTTTCATTTAGCGCGTTACAATCAATGGTATACCGAACACTTTGAATCCAAGGTGAAACAATTGCGGGAATATTATATCGCGCAAGGACTGACCGGATTAACCGTTTAGAAGATACTTCTTATTAACCATTGAAAATTAATAAGCCTGTTGATTTTCACCTCCTGCACTGCGGTCCTCTAACTGCTTACTGCCAACTGTTAACTGTTAACTTCTATCTGCTAGTTGCTAACTTCTCACTTCTAACTATTGCTGCACAACTTTGATGACAACAATCATCTATCATAATGACTCTTGTCATTAAGGTACGTTATGAATCATTCTAATTTTCATTCGGCAAACAGCTAAATACAAAGAATTATATTTTGAGTTTGTGGCTTTTCGCACTCAGGTATGATTCGTATTCGATCGAAAGCAGATTGAAGTAAAGGTTTGACATTATTTGCTGCCTCTTCACAACACCACGCCGGGCCCTGTATTGTGCCTTAACAAAAGAGGCAATTCATCTTCATTGCATTGATTCCTAAATATCAATAAACTCTTTAGACAATGGAAGAACGGAAAAACGAACAAACCAGGAGAGCTTTCTTTTCGAAGACAGTACCTGCTGCCCTCGGGGTGCTAGGCGTTGGTGGATTATTGGCAGAAGCCTGCAAGCCTGCTGTTGAAGATGAAGAGAAAGTATCGGTATTGACCCCTGACGGAAAGCTTGTGCAGGTGAATAAATCAGCCATGGCCCCTCAGCCTGTTTCCCCGGAGGAAGCAAGAGAAGGGATTCCGGGCAAGAAATTTGTCATGGTGATTGACCTGGCCAGGTGCAAGAATGCCAGGAAATGTGTCAGCGAATGCCAGAAAATGCACAATCAACCTGCCGAAGACGAATGGATAAAAGTCTTCCTGATGCAGGACAGTGAAGATACCGCTCCCTATTGGTTTCCAAAGCCCTGTTTCCATTGCAATCAGCCACCTTGTGTCAAAGTGTGTCCGGTAGGAGCAACTTATAAGCGTACAGATGGCATTGTCCTTGTGGATACAGACCGTTGTATCGGCTGCAAATTTTGCATGACAGCATGCCCTTATTCTTCAAGGGTTTTTCAATGGAAAGAAGAAGTAAAAACGGCAGAAACATGCAATACGAAATATTCTCCTGAAACCAGTGTCCCTAGTAGAGTCGGCACAGTAGGAAAATGTGATTTCTGTCCGGATATGGCCAGGCAGGGCAAACTGCCGGGTTGCGTCACCGGCTGTCCAAATGGGGTAATATTCTTTGGCGATAAGAATGAAGATATCGTAACGAATGGTTCCGAATCATTCCGTTTTAGCGAACTCGTACATGACCGCGCCGGCTACCATTTTATGGCTGAACTGGGTACCGAACCCAACGTATATTATCTGCCTCCCGTAGATCGCCTGTTTGACTATGAGAAAGGATTTAATGATCTCTCCGAAGAGCAGGTCGATTTCTATAAGAGTTCAATCGTTAAAAAACATTGATGCGCCATGAAACTAGATCCAAAATCGACGAGGTCACTACACTTTTTTACGGCACAGATGGTCCGGATTAGTAAGCCGGGTATGCTAGGACTTGCTATACTGCTCATCATCATATTTGGAGGAATATATGCACTTGCAGTGCAGGTCATTGATGGTCACATCGTGACAGGCATGCGCGATAATGTCGTGTGGGGCATCTATATCGCCAACTTCATCTTTTTCATTGGCATCAGTTATGCCGGAGCACTCATATCCGGCATCTTGCATTTGCTTCGGGTCCCCTGGCGCGCACCGATCATCCGGATTGCAGAAATGATCACGGTGATTTCCACCATGATTGGCCCTTCTTACATTTTGCTTTGCATGGGTAGACTAGACAGGCTACACCATCTGGCCTTGTATGGCAGAATTCAATCTCCTATACTTTGGGATGTCCTGGCCATTTCCACCTATCTCACAGGCAGTATCATCTTCCTGTATCTGGCTTCGATCAGGGATTTAGCTGCTTTACGGGATTACCCTTTTAAAAGCAAGTGGAGAACTAAATTGTATAAGTTCATGTCCGTTGACTTCAATGGAAACCACGTGCAAAATCAGTATCTGGATCGTGCCTTAAATATCATGTCTGCTATCATCATTCCGTTAGCTATCCTGGTGCATTCAGTGTTGGCCTGGATCTTTGGGATGACTTTGCGGCCAGGATGGCATAGCACCATCTTTGCCCCCTATTTCGTAGTGGCGGCAGTTTTCTCGGGTACCGGGGTGTTGATCATTGCCATGTGGGTATTCAGGAAAGTATACCACCTGGAATCCTATATCACGAAAATCCATTTTAATTATCTCGGCATCATCCTGATGATCCTGGGTGCCCTCTATGCCTACTTCACCTTTAGTGAATACTTAACCAGTTGGTATGGATCAGAGACGTGGGAAATGGAAGTTCTCTACAAGCTCTTTGATTATAATGAATATTGGTGGTGGTTTTTCTTTGCAGCTATCCTGGGTGTTTTATTACCTATCATCGTCATCCTTTTTCCCAGATTCAGAACGATCAATAGTATTACTGCGGTTTCTGTAATAGCTGTCATGGCGTTGTGGGTAAAGAGATATCTGATCATCATACCCACCTTGGAAACACCATTACTTCCTCTGCAGGACATGAGACCGGAATATATCCATTACACGGTTACGCCTGTTGAATGGATGCTCACCTTTGCAGGCATTGCGATGTTCATTCTGCTTTTCTTCCTGTTTTCAAAATTCCTTCCTATCGTCAATGTGGTCAAGGTCACTGAAGATAAAAGCTATGGATCCCTGCGCGAGATTGTAGCGGACAGGATCCTCAAAAGGCAAATCAAAGAGTTAAAAATGAAAGAACGTCAGAAGTTCGCTCACTAATCCTAAAACGAAATTGTATGAACCGCGGGTATAAAACAATAATCCTGGCAGCGCTTATCGCCTTCGTCCCTGGATTAGCTTTATGGGCTCAGGATGCAGAACTGTCCTCTACAAAAATGCAGGCTGCTTATTACAAAGATCAGGAAGGCCTGGAACGCATCGTCGCCAGACTCTTAATCAAGTCGGAACGATATGAGCCGTATGCGAATATGGAAGTCAGTTTTTTTGTTGCTGCTGACACGTCAAAGATTCTCCTGGAAAAAATGACCACAAATGAAAAAGGAGAGGCCGTTTACATTTTACAGGACAAGGACAAAACCTACATGGATGCGACCGGACAATTAGCCTTTGAAGTAACTTACGATGGCAGTGCGACTGCGGAATCAGCCTCAAAAGAAATCCAGGTAAAAATGGCTGATCTGAAAGTCTCCTTCTTCCAGGAAGACACCTCCAAATTCATTGCTGTTGAGGCATTTGAAACCAGTGGTGCCGATTCCATCAGTCCTATCGCAGCTGTTGAAATCGGACTCTATATCAAAGGAACGTTCAGCTATTTCAGCATTGCCAAAGACGTCACGGATGAAACTGGAAAGCTTATAGTACCATTTCCTGTCGAGATGCCTGGCGATACACTTGGCGTCATCACGATTGCTGCTAAGATTGAAGACCATGATCTATACGGCAACATTGAATCCTGGGGAAATATAAACTGGGCCAAACCTGTGCCATTAGCTTCTGAAGCCAGACGAGGCCTTGGTGACACCGACGCACCGCTATGGATGGTATACACCTTGATTGTACTGCTATCGGCAGTTTGGTTCCATTATGCTTATGTCATTTTCCTGGTCATAAAAATCAAACTTGCAAAGGACCAGGTGTGACTTCACGCCATGTACTATCAAGTGTCTTCAAAGTGAAACATTGAAGTACATCTAAATCAGTCTGTTTTATGACTCATATCATCGAAAGTCCATTTTTCTATTTATACCTATGCAACAACAAAATCATCAAAGAACACTTTCTCCAATTTCCTGACTCATATTTTCTGACAAGTGGAATACTGCCCGACCTACGAATCCATCATCCCGACTGAACCCGGAACCACACTGGAAAATAAATTCCGTCATCTCTGGCAACTTGTAGGTAACACCCCCATGGTGGAGATAACTTATCGATTCAGGGGAGATGTCAAAAAAATATATGTTAAATGTGAACATTATAACCTGACGGGCAGCATCAAAGACCGGATGGCATTGTATATCCTGCAGCAAGCGTATTGTGATGGCAAGATAACTGACGGTGCCATCTTAGTCGAGGCCACCAGTGGTAATACAGGAATTTCCTTCAGTGCCATCGGCAGAGCTCTGGGCCATGATGTCCGGATCATCATGCCCTCCTGGCTCAGCAAGGAGCGTATAGACATCATCAAAAGCCTCGGAGCTGAAGTTATCCTGATCAGCAAGGAAGAAGGAGGCTTTATGGGGAGTATTGCCTTGAGTCAAAAGATGGCAAGAGAAAACAAATCTGTTTTCTTACCCAAACAGTTTGAGAACCTGTATAACTCAGAAGCACATGAAAAAACAACGGCCAGGGAGATATGGATGCAGATGCAATCTGTTGACATTACTCCAGATGCCTTTGTCGCCGGTGTAGGTACAGGCGGAACAATCATGGGGACGGGCAAATATCTTCGCTCAAGGAATCCTTCTCTTTTCTTACACCCACTGGAGCCCGCCGAGTCTCCTACCCTGACTACCGGTTATAAAATAGGCACTCACCGCATACAAGGTATTTCGGATGAGTTTATTCCTGCCATTGTCAACCTGAAGGTCATGGATGAAGTGATCCAGGTTTCTGATGGAGACTCCATCATCATGGCTCAAAAGCTGGCCAGACAACTTGGACTGGCAGTCGGTATCTCCTCCGGTGCTAATATAATTGGTGCCATAAAGTTGCAAAGCAAATTGGGCTTTGAAACCTGCAATGTCGTAACCATATTTTGTGACAGCAATAAGAAATACCTCAGCACAGATTTGATGAAGGAAGAACCTATAAAAGATAGCTACATTTCCCCTGAAGTAGAACTGCTGGATTACCACGCGATTCACAGATTAGCCTGAATGGCTTTACCTTCGACAACCGCATGCCTTTCATTGGACAAATAACTCATGAAGCTATAATGGGCAAGCTGGGCAAAGCCAAATCAAGGGACAAAGTCGATTTTACTATTTAAAGGGAATTTTCAAACACCAAGGAGCTTATTGCTTATGCATGATAAAAATTCCACCACCAGCAGAAATTGGTGCTTCCCAGTTGCCTGTGATTTCCTCACCGACATCGGAATACAAGCCTTTAAACAGGTAAGTGCGGTATGATTTCAATCAGTCATACCCCTGATCTGATATCATTTGAGATCGCTTATGTAGTCAATATCTTTGTGTAATAAATTGAAATCACATGATTGAGGTATATTTTATGGCCATCAGGGACTTTATAGCCCAACCATGGCCCTGGTATGTTGCCGGTCCTTTATTGGCGCTGGTGATGTTTGTGCTGCTGTATTTCGGACATGAATTTGGTATTTCCGAAAATTTCAGGTTGATGTGTGCTGCAGACGGGGCGGATAATATGAATGAATTCTTCAAGATAGACTGGCGGTCTGGTGAGTGGAATCTGCTCGTAGCGCTTGGGGCGGTCTTCGGAGGTTATCTGGCCTCTCATTATTTCATAGGCTCTAATGGTGACCTGGCCCATATCAGCGATGTCACTATTGCCTCCCTCAATGAAATTAATATTAATGTGACCAAGGGTGCTGTTCCATTGGTACCTGAATTCCTGAGTTGGAAGGCACTGCTTACATGGCAGGGATTGCTCATGATCGGAGGTGGCGGATTTCTGGTTGGCTTCGGAGCACGCTATGCCGGTGGATGTACCTCAGGCCATGCGATCAGTGGTTTGTCTGCATTGCAGGTACCATCCCTCTTTGCCGTCGTAGGCTTCTTTATGGGAGGCCTCCTGGTGATCAACTTTGTTATCCCTTACCTTTTTTAAAGCGTCAAACGTCAGCTCTCTATGAGAATGTCAAGATATATACTGATTGGAATCCTCCTCGGGTTTATCCTGTATAAGAGTGAAGCCGTGTCCTGGTTCAGGATCTATGAAATGTTCAGGTTCCAGAGTTTCCATATGTTCGGGATTATTGGCTCCGCGATCATATCCGGTATCATCATCGTCCAGATCATCAAGCGGAGAAAAATTAAAAACCAGGAAGGCCAGGAAATCGTGATCAAGGACAAAGCCAAAACGTATCCACGCTACATCATCGGCGGATTTATCTTTGGTTGCGGCTGGGCCATTGCCGGTGCATGTCCTGCACCCATGTTCATTTTACTCGGGGCAGGTCATACAGTATTTATCGTTTACCTCATTGCCGCTATGACCGGAACCTTTGTGTATGGTTTACTGAGAAAAAGAATCCCGCATTAATAATTTATTGGCTTAGGAGGTTGTTTAATTCTATGGTTTCCTGCAAGACTGTGCTGGTATTTGTCGCATCCATTTATCAGGCCATCGATACGCTATCCATATTGATACTTATCGAATCACCATTATCCGGCTGCCCCTGACATCTTTTGACACCAAATGAACAACATACATTCCCGCAGGGATGAATCTTGCGTCTATTCTTGTCTTATTACCATCATAGGTACCAGCTTGCAATTCCCTTCCTGTGAGGTCACAAATGCTATAAGCAAACTGTTCCGGTGAGGTTGTTGTAATGAAAAACTCATCACCTGCAGGATTAGGATAGAGTTGAAATGGTAGTTCAAAAGGTGGTATCTCCAATATCTTCGTAGGTATACTATCACAACTTCTGTCCATGATCAAAGCCGCGTCAAGGGCTTCCATATTGACACCGATATCCTCCCCATTAGTCCCTGCGTTGGCGAAAGGACTATTTCCAGCCAATGCATATCCATGATAATCAAGTATACCTCCCGCATAGTCTGAAAAACCAACGGAACTTATATCTGTTGGAAAATGATTCTGACTGATCGTATTAAAGTTTGTATACCTGGAGGCATTTCCACCGATGAGTACGTTCTGATGAAAGTGCTGGTTAGCATCCGTTATATCCGGAAAATAATTGGCAATGGTGTTATTCCCCTGTGATTGGCCCGGACCATAAATCCCCTGGTATCCTCCGGCAGAAACAAAACTATGCGATAGATTATTGGCATACCTGAATCCCTCAGATACTTGATAGGCCCACGTGATAGGTCCAGTTTGAAATATAGAATTATGGTCAATAGTTACATCAATGGGTTCACCTATCTTGATAAATGTACCATCATTGGGTCCTGCAGTATTGAGGTCTCCATAAGCCGGGCCATTGATATCCTCAAACAAGTTGTTTGCAATCAATATCCTGGATGATCTGTTACCTTGATTACCATCCGCACCAGAAAGCGTTATCCCTGCACCAACATGGCGAATTATATTATTGCTGATCACGACATCACTGACATCAGCTTGGGGTGAACCGCCGCTTTCAGTCCTCACGGTCAAGAGGATAGCATATCCGCTTTGCCCAATAGGAAGGTCTGCCCAGCAGTTTTCCAGCACATTTCCATCCAGCCAGACTCTTTTACCTGTCTTTAATTCAAACAGGTTTTTAATAGTCCAGTGCTTTCCTGCATAATCCGGATGATCTACCCGCCAGGACCACGGTTTATAAAAATAATTATGCCGGATCTCAATGTCAGATGGCACAAGACCTGCAATGGCTGCAGCACCACCTCCAAAAAGAATGTTCTCTCCGGATGCTTCCAAATAATTGTTGAGAATTTTAAACGGGCCAGGACCATTAATACCAGATATGGCCTGTGCATCAAATCCGATGCTGTGAAAATCACTGATATAACTTTCGATAATGGCCGCATTGGCACAATCCAGGCGAATACCATATTTCATCACAGTGGCGTCTGTATGTCCATGAATGTAACATCGGTCTATAACGAAATGATGAGGCACCAGGTCTAGTGAATTTTGAGCTGAAGATGCGTCACCTAGATTGACAAGTCCATAACTATTGATGACAGCATTGTCTGCCGTAATTTCCAAACCGACCAGCCTGTAATGATGGGCATACGCCTGTGTTTTGAAACAAGGAATACCCGAAAGATTGTTCGTAATGATCTTCGGCATGGCACTGGATTGGTTAGGAAAATCCTGATCTCCTGTCGAGGCAGATGGACTTAATCTGGATAATTCATCTGACAGTAAATCCATTCTTGAAGAAATGAGGACGATCCACTCCTCTCCATTCCCTTTATCAGGAAGTATAAAACCTCCATTAAAAACTGCACCTGCATCAAGAATTAATACAGAACCTAAGGGAGCAGCATCAATCGCTTCCTGCAAATCTCTATAATCCCGACCTACAGGTCCAACAGTGATTCGGACATAACCCGTAGTGTCCGGAAAGCAGGTCATGACATCCTGCGTGTTAGGATAAGCGGGAAGCTCCTGTCCGATCAGTTTCAATGAAATACTACTGGCCAACAAGACCAACATCATTGTGATACAATAATCTTTCATACCAAACAAAAGTAAGTGTTTGGCACCACCCAAACGATGGGATTTCTTTAGTCAGGGGCGGATGCAATACGCCCCTGACTAAAGAAATCCAAACTCTTGCCAATGCAGGAAAGAGGCATTCCGAAAAGGCAAAAAAAAATTAACTTCACCACATGACGGAAACCAACGTTCTTCAACCGGTGGCTCAACACCGGATCTATTCTATTGATGTCCTGCGCGGTCTTGTCATGGTCATCATGGCGCTGGATCATACGCGGGACTTTTTTCACGCAGAGGCATTTACCCGCGATCCACTGGATCCGGCTACGACAAACATCCTGATGTATTTCACCCGTTTTATCACCCATTACTGCGCACCTGTTTTCATCTTGCTGGCCGGCACTTCCATCTACCTGCAGAGCCTTAGAAAAAGCAAGTCTGAATTGAGTGCCTTCCTTTTTAAACGGGGACTATGGCTCATTTTAGTTGAAGTCATACTCATCACCTTTGCCTGGACATTTGATTTCTCTTACAGCATCTTCATCCTGCAGGTGATCTGGGCGATTGGTATTTGCATGGTATTGATGGGCATCATCATCCGGTTGCCTTACACGTTGATCCTGATTGCAGGACTAGCGATCGTGTTCGGGCACAACATACTCGATTCTATCCCCGGCACACATCAGGGCTTTTGGTGGGACTTGTTGCACAATGGAAATTTTGCATTTCACGAGATCCTACCCGGCTATCAGATCACGATCATCTATCCCTTCTTACCATGGCTCGGATTGATGATGCTCGGATATGGCTTAGGAAAAATATATGAACCATCTGTGGATCCCGCTTTCCGCAAAAAATCACTCCTTTATACCGGGGCTGGCCTGATCTTCTTTTTCATCCTGTTACGCTACATCAATGTATATGGAGACCCGCTTCCTTGGACATTACAGGACAATACCACATCCACTATCTTCTCTTTTCTGAATGTTCATAAATACCCTCCTTCCTTGTTATTTATGTGCATCACGATCGGACCTGCATTGATCTTCCTCGCGCTTTTCGAAACCACACAGAATAAAATCACACGTATCATCAGCGTGTATGGCAAGGTTCCTTTCTTCTATTATATCCTTCATTTCTACATCCTGCACACGCTGTGTATGATTCTCTTTATCGCCCGTGGACATACTTTCAGTGAAGGGATAGAGGATACCGCAGGCATTCCATTTCGTTTTCTGATTGCAGGTGAAGGCTACCCGATTGGTATTGTATACCTGATCTGGATTTTGATGGTGATCGCGTTATATCCTTTGTGCAAGTGGTTTAGTGATATGAAGAGGAAGCACAGGCATTGGTGGTTGAGTTATCTGTAAGCTATCAGCTGTCAGCCATCAGCTATCAGAGCTGCCAGCTTCCAGCTGCCAGAGTATTCTACCTGTCATGAGCGTCCACGGCTGAGCCGGCAATCTGGGCGGCCAGTTTTGCCATGGATTTGCAAGTTGGAAAAGCTCTTGCTCTAAAGATTTTCTCGGTATGAGTCTCGGCTCATGCCTAGCCCTTGTCTAAGGAGCCAGTAAAATCTCAAGACCCTAGCCTCTGCTATCTCCTTATGCCCAATGCTGACTGTGGAATGAAAACTGCCAACTGAAGACTGCCAACTGTTAACTCCGCTTTTCACTCTTCACTATTCACTTTTCACTTAATCCACTTCTTCTACCCTACCATTAGCGACTCTATAAACTCTACCTGGAAAACGCTCGATGACCTGCGCATTGTGGGTCGCCATGAGGATGGCGGTCTGATATTCGACTGCGAGCTTGCGCATGAGTTGAAGGATGGATTCGGCTGTCTCCGGATCGAGGTGACCGGTAGGTTCATCGGCAAGGATGATTTGTGGCTTGTTGAGTACGGCCCGTCCGATGACAGCGCGTTGTTGCTCACCGCCGGACAACTGGTGGACCGGTCTATTGATTTGGTCGGTCAGTTGGACATCTGAACAAACTTCAGAAATAATCCTGTCCTGCTCCGCCCGGTCTTCAGTGCCTGTGGCATCCAGCACAAACCTCAGGTTTTCATCGACTGTCCATTGGGGAAATAACTGAAAATCCTGGAAAACCATGCCCACTCTCCTCCTGAGTACTGGAATTGTTGATGGCTGAAGCTTGGTGAGTGAGATTCCACCAACCTGGCCGTCTCCCTCCCTCAGCGGCAGATCGCCCCAAAGAGTCCGCATCAGGGAGCTTTTACCGCTGCCGGTCTTCCCGATCAGGTATACAAATTCAGCCTGGCTGACTGATAGATTGACCTCACGGAGGACTTTTACCCCTTCCTGGTATATTCCAGCGTTTTTTAAACTTACGACTTCCTTCATGGTTATATTCCGGTGATTGCTTATTCACAAATCCTTAGGCTCGAGATGCCCGGGAGTGGCTATTTTGCCGTAAATTTGCACAAAGATTCAGTATCAACGTGGATAACCCTCAAATCATTAAGCCCAGGCGTTTCAAAATCATGCCTGTATTGATTCTCGCGCTCATGGCGGCAGGGGTCATTATGCTCATTTCAGCTTCAAAGGATATGAGCACCTACAGCACGTTTTCCCAGGTGAAGCGTTCAGGCGACACGGCCAAAGTAGTTGGTGTGCTGGCTAAAGACAAACCCATGTATTATAATGCGGAGGAGAACCCTAACCTCTTCCGGTTTTATATGACTGATCAGCAAGGTGAGGTTCACGAAGTCACGCTTCAGGCAGCCAAGCCACAGGATTTCGAACTCAGTGAACAGGTGGTAGCCACCGGGTCATTTGTAGGCGATGAATTTATCGCTTCCAGCATTTTGATGAAGTGCCCTTCGAAATACAAAAACGAAGAAGTGCTTGTCAGAAGCAATATGTAACCATCCATGCAGGACATTCAATATATTGGAGAGCATCTCCTCCCGGGCCGCTTAGGTCATTTCTTTATTCTAACCGCATTTGTTACTGCCCTGCTGGCCATCGTGGCCTTCCGAAAAAAAGTTGTTCACCCCGATGATATCTCCTGGCTTCAACTAGGTCGCATCGCATGGGGCATTCATAGCTTCTCGATCCTTGCCGTCATCGGACTGATCTTTTATATCATGGTCAGCCAGATGTACGAATATCAGTACGCCTGGGATCACGTATCAGCTGATCTGCCGATGAAGTATATCTTCTCTGCCTTCTGGGAAGGACAAGAAGGTAGCTTTCTCCTATGGATGTTCTGGCATGTAGTTTTGGGATCCGTCATCATATTTACTGCAAAAAGGTGGGAACCAGGCGTGATGACCTGGCTTAGCCTTGTTCAGGTGGTCCTCGTTTCCATGATCGCCGGCGTCTATTTTGCAGACGATTTCCGCATGGGGAGCAGCCCATTCCTTTTACTCAGGGATACCATGCAAGCGCCGATTTTTAACAACCCTAATTATCTCACGCTCATTGAAGGAAATGGACTCAATCCACTCCTTCAGAATTATTGGATGACCATACATCCACCCACGCTCTTTCTAGGTTTTGCATCTGTCACCATTCCATTCTGCTTTGCCATGACCGGTCTGTGGGAAAAGGATCATACAGCCTGGTTAAAACCTGTGATGCCATGGACTTTGTTTTCTACCGGTATACTAGGCCTGGGCATCCTGATGGGCGGCGCATGGGCATATGAAGCATTGAGCTTTGGTGGTTACTGGGCCTGGGATCCTGTCGAAAACATGTCTCTTGTCCCTTGGATCGTTTTACTCGCGGCCCTGCATGGAAATTTTATAGCCCGACATACCGGACAATCTATCAAGACAACCTACATCTTTTATATCCTCTCTTTTCTCTTAGTCGTCTACTCTACTTTCCTGACACGCTCCGGCATACTCGGTGAAGAAAGCGTTCATGCCTTTACAGAAATGGGACTGGAGTGGCAACTTGTTGGTTTTATCTTCCTCTTTCTGTTGACTGGTATTTATTTCCTGATCACAAGGAATAAAAGTATCCCTGTCATACAGAAAGAAGAACAAATCCAAAGCCGTGAGTTCTGGATGTTTGTCGGCGCCATGGTACTGATGTTTTCCGCCATCCTGATCACCTTTTCTACAAGCATACCTGTCTGGAATAAACTTGTGGATGTATATGGCTCATTGATGGGTAAAGGGGATATGACCCCATACCACAAAGCCATGCCATTGGATCCGATAGATCACCACAACAGATTCCAGTTGTGGAATGCGGTATTGGTTTCGATCATTTCCGGCGTTGCACTGTTATTACGCTTTGGCGCAATGGGCTGGGCTGAATACAAACCTCGGTTTTTAAAACATGTTGGGATATCAGTCGTACTTGGCTTGCTACTCGCTTATCTGTTCTCGTTGTGGATTCAGTTACCTAGCTGGCAATACATCGTGCTACTCATTGCCGCCAGTTTTGGAATCGTATCCAATATTGATTACATGATCAATTTTGCAAAAGGTAAGCTCACATCAATGGCCTCTGCTTTCGCGCATGGCGGTTTTGCCCTCATGCTTGTCGGAATCATGGTGAGTGGGTTGAACAAACGGACACTAAGTGAAAACCGCTTTGCACAGGAAGGACTCGCAGAAGGATTGGATGTTGGGAATAATGCGTTTCTGATTAAAGATCTACCCATGTTCATGAACAACTATTGGGTGACCTACAAGTCAGATACGCTGGAAGGATTGACAAGAAAATATGAAGTCGAGTTTGTCAAAGTCAGCGAAACAGGTGACACCATCGAACATTTTACCACGCATCCAAACATCCTGTATAACCGTGAGCTAACCAAAGTTGCGACGGCCAATCCGAATACCAAACGATATCTGGACAGGGATGTATTCACCTTTATTTCCGGCTTACCACCTGAACAACAGGACAGGGCTAACCTGGAGAAAATTGACAGCAGCCTTCAATATAAATTGCATTTCCTAGCGCCGGGGGCTACAACGAAAGCTGGTTCCTACAACATCAGACTAGATAGCATCATGCTTGGAACCAAGCACAAGGAGTACGATCCGGAAGAAGATGATCTTGTCCTCTCTGGCATGTTGACGGTAACAGATTCGACCGGAACAATAAGTGAAAAAATATATCCTACACTCATAGTTCGCAAAGGATTATTGTACAGCCTAACCGATCAGGTCAATGATTTTAATCTCCGGACGCGGATCAAGGCCTCTGCTCTGGACAGCTTGTTCCCGCTTGATAATATGCTGGCATACGAACCGCTGGTGATCAGATCAGGCGAAACTAAAACATGGAGAGATCTCTCCCTCACGTTTGACGGTGTTGATAAAAACATCGATCATCCCAATTACCGGAGCATGGATGGAGATATAGCTATTCAGGCAGTCATATCGATCAAGGGAAAAGACAATAAGACACATATTGCACGGCCATTGTATTTTATACGTGATGGTAGTCCGCTGAATATGAAGGCTTATCTGCCCGATATTGGTTTGCACATGAAGCTGGAGCGTATTGATCCTCAAAAAGAAGAGTTTCATCTCATGCTCGCGAGAATATCAGATAAGCCTTTACTTCCGCTGGAGATTGCACAGGAAGCACCGCGAAATGATTATATCGTTCTGGAAGCGATTCTGTTTCCTGGTATCAATTTATTCTGGGCAGGCAGTCTCATCATGCTGATGGGGATGTTTATCGGCTTGTATAAGAGACTCCGCAAAACATGATAGCTACTAATACCATCCTATGTTAAAGGTCGTCTGTATTGGAGCTGGTCGGCTTGCTCAGCAACTCATGCCGGCTTTAGAGGAAGCAGGATGCCATATCATACAAGTATATAACAGAACACCTCAATCCGCACGTTCACTGGCCGAAAAACTAAAGGGTTGTTCGTATACTTCTGATCTTGATTCTATAGCACGAGATGCTGATCTCTATTTTTTCGCAGTTGCAGATGATGCCATCACGCTCCTTTCAACACAGCTGTACACCATGCTTCCTGATGATGCTATAGGTGTTCACTGCTCAGGCAGTCTCGGACTTGATGTATTGCCGTTTGCAAGAAAAGCAGGTTTCTATCCGCTGCAGAGTTTCTCACCTAATCATGAAGTCTCCTGGCGATGGATTCCCCTGATCATCACCACCCCTGATGAAGATATCTGGGAACTACTGGACACCATTGCTGGTCAACTATCATCATCTGTGTACAGAATGACAGAGGAACAAAAGTCGAACCTGCATGTAGCCGCTGTTTTTGCAAATAATTTTTCCAACCACATGCTGACCCTTGCCGAATCCATCTGCAACGAGCATCAGCTTCCATTTGAAATATTAAAACCCCTGATCCTCGAAACCTTCAGCAAGGCTATCTTATCAGGCCCGCGCGATAGTCAGACAGGTCCGGCCATACGCGGCGATGAAAAGACGATCCTCAAGCATCTCGGCTTGCTAGATAATCATCCGGAGCTAAGAAATGTGTATAGGGTGATGACGGAGAGTATTAAAAAGAGTCTAGTCTAACTCCGAGATTTGAGCTGACATCATTGAGCTAACAATTTTGAGCTACCAGCTGCCAGCTACCAGCTACCAGTTCAATTACTCACAGATGCTTCCATTTTAAGCGACAATCCAGCCCTACTCCATTGCGTATATGAAATCAAATAGAACTTCTAAATCAACCTGGAAACTGGAAGCTGATAACTGGAAGCTAATAAATCCTCATTGCGTGGGACAAATCATCTCGCACTTCACAATCAACCTGGTAGCTGGTAGCTGATAGCTGGAAGCTCAAATCACTCTGAAAGCTGATAGCTGATAGCTGACAGCTTTTTCAATCCCTACTCGGCAACAACTTCGCAACGATATCATCATAGTACGGCCGTTCCTTAAGACTGGAATGCGATCCGGGGAAGAAGATTAAATCGAGTTCGATAAACTGATTTTTTGAATCAAAATCACGAAGCACCACGGCAACTCGCTTGTCATTGATAAGCCTCGTATTATCGATCATCGGAAATTCAAAGAAGTCGACTACGAAAACCGGATTGAGGACCTTGTCTTCCTTTTCTGGAATACGTGTCCCGACTTTCAAATCAACTGTTACGGTAGAATTGACAGTATCCTTTGCCTGGATACTGAGGTGCACAAAGTGCTTAATGGGTATTAATTTATCTTCACTCAGGAAAGAGTCGATGAACATGCAGCTAAACGTGTCGTTGGAACTAAAAGCCAATGAATCATAGAAATACACAAACTTTTCTACAGTAGCTACCCCCTCGAGACTGGCCAGTTGTTTAGTGGTCACCTCCTTGGACATATCGTAGATCCTGTTCTTAAATTTTGTATGTAGGGCCTTGTCAGTTGTCTCACTATTGTTACGACGGTTGAGATATGTAAAAAGCGGAGTCAGGTTAAGGGATTCGTGAAAGTTATAAGCCAGCAATTCCAACTGAAGGATTTTTTCATCAATCGTATTGGAATTCTGAAGGATGGTGCCGATGATGGACGTAAACATATCCTTACGGAGGGCGCTTTCAGATTCTTCACGCCTGCTCATGAGCTCCGTGTACAATCTGGTCTTAGCTTCGTTTTCCTGATTACGGTTGATATAATCAGACGCGTAATAGCTGACCATCGCAATGGTGATCGCGGTAATCAGGCCACCAAGAGGATGTAAAACGATTTCGGCTTTATCCCAAATATCCTTCTCACCTTCGGGCCGTTCTACTGTTTTTTTAGTTGCCATACATCACCTGCTTTGACCAGGGTTAGTGTATACCCTGTAGAGTTGTTGGTTGAGAAAACGTCAAATGTGGCACCAGCATGGTCTACCACTTCCAGTTTATACTTACCAACTTCCTTAATGGTCATAGAAAAATAACCGTTTTTATCGGTGAGTGTAGTCGCAATGACCTTGCCGTTTTGTGTGATCTGGACAGACTGGCTCACCAAAGGTTGGCCATCCTTTTTGATCGTACCGAAGATCTCGCCTGCAAACACGAAAGAAGGGAGAAAAAATAAAAGAGAAAGGATGATGTGTCGGGTATTCATCGTTTGTGGTATTTAGTGATTATCTGACAATCCTGTCAAAGGTGTTATAATGTGTAAATATAGGCCGATTAAGAATAAAATGAAACGGCCGGCAGCCAAATCGGGGTGTTTTCACACTTGTTTAACAGGAGTGTTAAAGCTTTACGGGCTTAATAACGAAGCTCACCTGGGAAATGTTTTAGCTGGCGCTCAAACTCCGGTCCAGAACTTTCGCTCATGGTGAGTCCCAGGGCTATTCCGCTGGTTGAGCAGATCACGGCTGTTCAGGCCCTGGTAAGTTATATCACCTTTGAGCTCTTGCCAGCACATTGCATTCTTTCGGTTACGGAGAATTGTCGACCCACACTTTTTACTACTCCCTGCACATGAGTGTTCACGGCTTGAAAGCCGTGTCAATTCAATTTTCCTGGCGTGGGCGCCAGGTTTTTCCACTCATGTAGCTTTTCTTTCGTTGCGGAGTCGAAGCATCACTTTTCACTCTTCATTCTTCACTCTTCACTTTTCAATGCTCCTTGCCCCTTGCCTTTTATCTCAATCAAGGCAGAAATCACATCCAGCGCACAATCATAATGCGTGTGATTGTTAATCACCAGGTCAGCTTCGTGTTTGAAAGGAAGGATATAGGATCTGTAGGATGGTAAGACATGATACTCATAGCGGTGAAGGACATCTTCCAATGGATAATTTCGTTCACCGGCATCCCTGATGATACGGCGCTTGAGTTTGATGATATCCTCGGCATCAATAAATATCTTCAGATCAAGCAACGCCCTGATCTCATCAAAATAAAAGACAAACAATCCTTCAACCAGGATCACCGGAGCAGGCTTAAAGGTCAGGATGACAGGTTCCTGCTTTGGGTTGTTGAACACATACTGGACTTTCTGCACCTCATTTCCACTGATCAACGATTTGATATCACGTGAAAAGGTTTCGTCATCAATAGACTGCGGCAAATCAAAATTCTGGTAACCGGCATCATCCCACACCTGAACCTCCCTTGGACGATAATATTCATCCTGGGAGATGATACAGAGTTGATTTTCCGGAAATTGATTACGCAATTCATGAATGATTCGTGTCTTGCCCGAGCCGCTGCCCCCGGTAATGCCGATCAGATAAGGTTTGCTTGCCATGTGGGGCGAAAATAACGGTAAAATGTGAGTTGTGAGCTGTGAATTGTGAGTTGTGAGTGGTGAATTGTGAATTGTGAATTCCTTGCTCCCTTCTTAACTCACCCCCGGCCCCTCTCTCTGAAATGATTTCGAGTATGCGCATGATCTTCCACGAAAGAGGGGTGCTTGATTTTCAGTATAACACATGATCACCTATGGCGAGCTGATTACATCCTTTTACTTAATACTTCTACTTCATACTTCTACTTAATACTTCGTTATTCGTTATTCGCTATTCCTTGCCCTATGCTCTCTGCCTTATGCTTGTACTTGAAAGCAAATTGAAACACAATGCCCAGCACCAGCGCGTAGGCTGCAAACGTAAACCAGATATTCGTCCAGTCCTTGATACCATCTATCGTAAAGTAGTCAACGACCCATCCACTCAACCAGCCGCCAAAGAAGGCACCAAGACCATTGGTCATCAGCATAAACAGACCTTGTGCACTCGCCCTGATCTTGATGTCAGCTTCCTTTTCGACATACAATGATCCTGAGATATTGAAGAAATCAAAGGCCATACCGTATATGATCATAGACAAGACCAGGAATATCAATCCACTACCCGGATCCCCGATGCCAAAAAGCGCAAAACGGAAGAACCAGGCTATGATACTCAGCAACATCACGCGCTTGATACCAAACCGTCGGAGGAAGAACGGGATGCTCAGGATAAATAAAGTCTCTGATATCTGTGAAATGGAAATCAGGATATTGGGATGCTCGACTGCAAAGGTGCCCTTGAATGCATCATTGGACCCAAAATCATCGAGGAAAGGCTTTCCAAATGCATTGGTGATTTGTAATGCCGCGCCGAGCAACATCGAAAAAACAAAAAAGATGGCCATTTGCTTTTTACGAAACAAGACCAAGGCATCCAGTCCAAGAGTGGTCAACCAGGAGGCCGTTTTACTCACCCCTGCCGGTTTGCAGGCTGGCATGGTAAAACAATACAAACTGAGCACTATGGATGCAGCCCCACTCACCAGGAACTGTATAGGGGTTTGTGTCCAGTTGAACAAGTCCACAAGCCACATGGCGCAGATAAATCCGACCGTGCCCCACACCCGGATTGGTGGAAAATCTTTTACAATGTTAAAGCCCTTATTCTCCAGGACGATATAGGAAACCGTGTTATTCAAGGCAATCGTAGGCATAAACACAAGTGCATTAAAGAACATCACCCAGTACATCATACCAGGGTCTTGAACCCTGGAAGCCCAGAATAACAAAAAGGCACCTATAAGGTGACATGCCCCTAATACTCTTTCAGCATTTACCCACCGGTCAGCAACGATTCCGAGCAGTGCAGGCATGAACAGGGAGGCTATCCCCATCGTCCCATAGGTAGCCCCGATCTGAGTCCCTGAAGCATTCAGTACGCTAAACATATAACCACCCAGCGATATAAGCCAGGAGCCCCAGATAAAAAACTCAAGGAAGTTCATGACAATGAGCCGATGCCTGATATTCACATTACGAGGATTTAGTGTAAATGAAGGAAATCTTTCAGGCAGGGAAGATAATAATTAATGTTTCGTTGCTACCAGAAGTCAGACCTTTCAGGACCTTGGATCAGAGATGACTGAGTGGAATCGACAACCTCTGGGTTTGGAATACCCTGGATTCACCGTTACTCTCATTGTATAGTAGCGCTGAAATCCTTACGTCAACAAGATATGCCTGCTGAAGATCAGGAGACAACCCATAGGCAGTTACCTGGTCAATGAATATTGTTGAATTATCGGGTTGAGCACCAAAAGAACTACTCCAAAGCGTGCCATCTTCATCTCTATAGGTGACCTCAGCCCTATTGGCCAATACGGATGGAGAGCTATTTTTGATAGGTGTGCTGAGCAGCGTAATCGGAAAATAACATGCATCCACTGCCAAAAAATCCTGCACCCTGATCGTCTGTGAAAGTTGAGATCTGTTTCCCAAGGCGTCTGTCACCGTGACCCCGGCATATATTTGCTCTACACTATCCTGTAAGGGTATCACGATGCTTGAGGAAGTAGATTCATTGAACCATTCAATCTGGAATGGTGCAGTACCCTCTGGTCTCACACTTAAACTAACATAGTTTGGTGTCTCTAGCTTTGCTTCAATGGAAATCAGGCAGGGCACAAGGGTGGTTGGATCAAAATGAATACATTGGGTATACTGACATCCGGTATACGCCAAGGATTGAAAACATACATCGATGTTTTCCTGATAACCGATCACACTTCCAAACTCGTGAAGAAAAGTAGTGGTCGATCCATTGAGATCCTCCCAATAACTATATCCACTCATAAACAACCCCGGGTGGGTCGTCAAGGAAATGTCGAAACTATCGACCTCAAGGTCAGATAAAACAAATTCTTTCGGACCACTATTTATAGTATTTGAAAAAGCAACCGCCGGGTCAGCGGCTACCGGCACGGACTGGTAAAAACTGAATGTCCAGGATGGTGAACATTCCTCAAGGCAACCATCAACACTCAACACAGATGTATACACCTCTAATGAATCACTTTGCACCACCCTAGGCAACGCTGTCCAGTTTTCCGTACCTGCTTCAATCACGATGGAATCTCCATCAATTGTACCCTTCAAACCGAAAACGCCATCATCGGAAAATCCTGCAGGGATATCCTGTGGATCCTTCACGCATGATGTCATCACTATTGACAGAAGCAAAGCTCCTATGCTGACAAAAGTTCTAGCGTCCATAGATGAGGTAGTTTAAGGTGATAAACGGATGCAGGGATGCGAACGCACCATCCCAATAATAGCCTTCTGCAGCAAGTGCTGCATTCGTCTCTGTAATAGAGGAAAAATAAAAATCAGTCCCGGCAGTAGCGACAAGCCTCGGTGTGAGTTGATATCCATAGGATACATCGGCTGTCCAGTGCAGTTGACGCAGTCCATCTGTCTTCACCCAACTATAAGTGGATGATTCCGAAGTCCCGGCAACAAATTGATCCTGTACCTGTGTCACAATGGTGCCTTGAGCACCATAAAGCCACTGTATGCCCCCATGTGCGCCAAAGAGATGGCGATGCAGGCGATACTGCATACCGATTCTGGAATACACAAAATGTAGTTTATCCGGCGTCAGGCTGTTGTCAATACTTCTGGTACCAAAGGAAGGTTGATTGATGGTAGATGTACGTTCAAAATCAAATCCACCAGACTGCAAAAGGTAACCGCCAGAGAATGAAAATTGAATCTTTGGACTTACCCTCAAACCAATTCCTGCTCCTCCACGGAATTTCCAGCCAGATGTATACTCAGGTAATGATGGCAGCACCATTCCAACACCTGCTTCGCCAAAGAGGTAAAATAATTTTTTAAAAACAGTCTGCGGCATTATCTTATTCATCCCCGTGTTGGAGGTATTATCCACTCCGGCAACTTCAAGTGGATCTATGAATGCTGTATACCGAGTCACCCTTTCCTGAGGAAAAAGCAATGAACCAGCTTCATTTTCCAAAACAATTTCAGGTTCAGCTTCCAGATATGCATCCGGATCTTCTATGGTAACTGCTACTGCTTGTGAAACAATGGTGTAAGTATTAAGAATTTCACCTTCCACCTGATATGTAGTTGGAGTCTCCGGTGTGGTTACCTGTTCTTTCTCCTGTGTGCCTGATGCAATAGCTGATCCCGGGGCTGTTGCGGAAGTTGATTGGGGGTTGACGGTGGATAGGTTGATTGTTGATGAGTTGATGGTTGATGGGTTGATTGTTGATGGGTTGATTGTTGATGGGTTGACAGTTGATGGGTTGACGGTTGATTTATTGTTGACGGTTGATGAGTTGATAGTTGATGGGTTGATGGTTGATGGGTTGATAAGTTGATGGGTTTGTTGTTCTTTTATGGATGCAACTTCTTCTGCATTCTTTACAGAAGAATTTTGTGATGATTGTGCATTATCGATCGAGGGTGTTTGTTGGGCCTCGGTTAAAGGTGTTGCTTGCCGGATCGCATCCTTGTGGATAGGATTGGCTGGCTGCAGGCTTTCTTGTTCGGACACAAAGAAATAGCCGGCCAGGGAAGCAACAATGACAAGGCTACCTAACCACCAGAGTGGTAATATTCCCCTGCGTTTTTTGCCATTGAGGAGTTCAATCATCTCCTGGCGATGTGTATCATCCACCGGAAAATGTTGCTCTTCTAATTTCCTTTTCAGGATATCATCGAAGTTATCTTTCATTTCAATGATGTTGTTTTTGACTCTTTCATCAATGCTTCTTTTATCTTTTTCCTGGCTTCGTGTACATGCCACTTAGAGGTTCCTTCCGAAATATTCAACATGTTGGCAATCTCTTTATGTCCGTAGCCATCGATGGCAAAAAGATTGAATACCTGCTTGTCCATAGGCGACAACCTGTTGATCACCGCGAGTAAATGATCGAGATCGGTTTCTTCTGCCAGGTGATTTACTTCTTCACTGGGCCAATCCATTTCCTGCGAAAGCTGGCCGTAATACACATGCTGCTGGTAGTGCTTCTGCTGTGACCTGAACTCGTCTATGATACTGCGGAGTGTGATTTTTGAAACCCAGGCTTTGAATGATCCCGTGTGATCAAACTGTCCGAGATGTTGCAGTACTTTTAAAAAACTCATATTGAGCCGTGACCCCGCTTCATGTTTATCCTTGCAATAGCGGATGCAGATGGACATCATGTAACTGTAGCATTGATCATACAGCCGCAGCTGAGCCTTTCGGTCTCCCTGGATACACTGTGCGATCAATTGCTTTTCGATATTCATACCAGACGTAGAAAAGGCCGCCGACGCATCATTCCCTCTAAATGACTTGCCGGCAGCCCTTTTCTCAATAAGAGATCTTTAGGATCCTACCCATCAATCTTGTTTTATAAACCTTCCGTAGAAGTGGCCCTGATCACCCTTGAGGTTGATATGATATAACCCCGGTGCGAGTGAACCAACACCTACTGTAATGACACCATTTGTATTCCTGACGCTGCCTGCGTAGACAACTTTTCCTTGCATATCGATCATGTGGATATCATAATTTGTATTGACTCCTGGCAGAGGCATGTTGATTTCCTCTTTTGCCGGGTTTGGATACAATTTGATTTCCTCCAGTTTCGGATCATTGACCGCGGTGGTACCTTGGTTAACGATCAGGGTAACTTGTAATTTCTCAGGATTTTCAGGAGTTAGGGTTACCCAGATATCAGGTGATGTAAGGCCCGGAATATCATAGCTGATTCGGTAAGTACCCCATGGAAGATCTGTAAAACGGAAGCCTCCATCCTCATGCGACCATTCATAATTTAAAGGTTGCCCCTGCGCATCTTTAAGGATGATATCAATGTTGCCAATTCCTGCTCCTCTTGATTCAACGTTGCCTCCGGCAACCAGATGATTAGGATCAGTTACAAAACCACCGATCACACCGCCGCCTGTGAAATCAGTCGAGCGAATCAGATGTATATCTTTCGTCACTGGCAACCAGTTTGGCAATGGTATGACTACAGCATCATTCCAGGTTGCACTGATAAAGTGATAGGTGGGTATATAATCTTCAGCTTCCTGTGTTCCAGGTGCCATGATCGCCTTTACGATATACAGACCATCGGGTAATCCGTTGAAAGTATAGAATGCATTCTGAATCAACGCCGAGTCAACGAGCTCAAAGGCCTCTCCTGAATTGACATCGTAAGAATAAGCAAATACCTGTCCTTGTATGGAAGAAAGTGTATCCCCATAGACATATCCGTTAATGATATTCTGGCTTCCTTCCGGAATGACTGAATCGATCGTAATGCATTGTGTGCTCACGCAACCAAAAATGGTCGTCACATCAGCGCAATAAACACCAGGCTCTGTGATTTCAATCCAGGTAGTTGAATCTCCGGTAGACCAGCTTACAAAAGCAATAGGGTCAAAGGATTGGACCTCAATGGAAGGTACCGGAAAAGTACTATAGTTGAGGCTGACATAACAACTATCTCCCTTGAAATTACAACCGCTAGAGACACAACCTAAAGAATCCGTAACCGTGACACATAAATCATGGATACCAAAATCTACAAACACGGATTGTTCAGTGGCTCCATTTGACCACAAGTATGTAAATGGTGGAACGCCCCAGGCATTGGCAGTGTACTCAACACCTGATCCTGATGACGCATCAGATGATATATAGACTCCACAGGAATCTACGTTCCAGAAGTAAACATCAATGCAGGTCGTTTTCACACATCCGCCAGCCATGGTGGTAACACAATAATTGCCTTCTTCCGAAACAGTGATGGTGGGCCCTGTCTCTCCGGTGCTCCATACGAATGTTGCATTCTGGCCAGGATCATTCCAGATAGTCGCGGTCAGTTCTGCGGTACTGTTCGATGTATATGAGACGTTTATGAATGCTTCGCAAGGCAGGAAGGAAGTATCTACACAAGCCACGGATTCACATCCGAAAGAAGTCGTTACTGTGACACAGGCAAATGCGGCAGGTCCGTCAATTAGGGTGATAGAATTCGTATCGCCGTTTGACCAGCTATACTCAATGGCTCCCCATCCCCATGCATAGGCTTCTGCATACCATTGGCCTGAGCTGTCAGGATAGGTAAACACCCAAGCTGAACACTCGTTACCCAGGCTTTCAAAATCAACATAGGTGCACGATTCAGTGACACAAAAAGAGTCGATGGTCACTGTCACGCAATACTCACCGGATTCTGTTACGGTCAACACAGAAGTTGTAGCACCATTAGACCATAAGTAGGTTGGTGTAATCCCTCCCGGCATATTGAAAATAGGATCATTATAAACGGTGAGGACTGCTGTAGCGGTATCTACATACTGAAGATCAACCCATGCATAGCAGTAGTTGCTGCTGTCATAACATCCTGAAGAAACACAACCATCGGAATCTGTCATCGTCACACAATAGGTTTGTGTCGGATCCTGTGGATAGATAATATCAGTTGTCTCGCCGGTATTCCAAAGGAATGACCATGACTCAGCAGAACTGTAACCATAAGCCAGCAAGCCAAGGGTATTGGAATCGGATACAAACGCGTTGACTGTCACATAACACGAATCCTGGCCCCAGCCGTATTCATAGCAGGATGAGGTAGAGCATCCACCGTTATCATACATCGTTACGCAATAGAGTCCGGGGGAATTGGGGTAGATCACTTGCGAAGAGTCTCCTGTATTCCACAGGTAATAGATCGGGGTTTGACCATATCCCTCTGCATACAAGCCTCCGCCTGGATTTTCATAAATGTAAACTTCACAGAAATTGAAGTCATCGACAATGATACAGGTGTAGTACCCGCAACCCGTAGCATCTGTGACTTCTACACAATAGGTACCGGGACCAATATTCTCTAAGGTAGATGTAGTAACTCCATTATCCCATAGGTAGGTGAATGGGGCAACTCCTTCAGCGATAGCCTGGAGATCATAGGTGGTGCTGTCTGGATTCATCGTTGATACGATGTAAGCAAAACAGAAACCGGTAGAATCAAGGTTGACCACTATACAGTCTGTCTCGACACAACCGAAGGAAAATGTAGCCGTCACACAATACTGCCCTGATACTTGTGGATAAATAGTTTGAGAGGAATCTCCTGTTGACCAGAAAAATTCAACTTGTTGGCCAGGTGGTACCCATGAAGTAAGTTGAATTTGGTTATTAGGATTCCATTCCTGTAAAATAAACATCACACAAGAATCCTGGACGATCCCCTGGCAGTATGTAAAATCAGCTTCAAAAACTTCATTACCGTTCAGGATCGTGAAATACTGGCTTTCGGTGGTGCCCCAGCAATCGACCATGCTTACTTCCAAAAATCCCAATAAACTTGGGTCCTGCGTGGCGACATCTACTGAATAAGTGCCGAAAGTATCCGTGTACGTGCTATAAAGAGCCGCTGACGAATCAGCAAAAAATACGGATACAATCAAATTCACGCCACTTTGTGGGTCGCCATTCTCATTGCTCACTGTGCCATGCACATTGACATTCTGTGCCATGACCCCGAGCCATGACATTGCGGTAAGGAGGGTAAGTAGTAAAAGTTTTCTGTTGAACATACGAATAGACATTAAATTGGGTTTTAAATTAACCTGTTTCGAGTGATAATACGAGGCTATGAGGACGAAGGTTGGGGTTTGCCGGGATTTTTTTCACTTATTTTGTAAATAATGGCAACAATTCCACTGGCCGAGCGCATGAGGCCCCGATCCATTGCTGAAATCCTTGGCCAGGAGCATCTGTTGAGTGAGGGCGCGGTCTTGCTGAAGGCCATCAGGTCCGGCAGGCTGCCATCCATGATCCTTTGGGGTCCTCCCGGAGTGGGTAAAACCACGCTTGCCAGGGTCATTGCCGGTGAAATGGGGCGTTCGTTTATTCCTTTATCAGCTATCAACAGCGGTGTAAAGGATATCAGGGATGCCATTGACCAGGCCAAAAAGCAAAGATATTTTGACCGTCCGGGCCCGATTTTGTTTATCGACGAGATCCACCGTTTCAGCAAATCCCAGCAAGACAGCCTGCTTGGTGCCGTGGAGGACGGAACCGTCACCCTGATCGGCGCTACCACCGAAAATCCTTCTTTTGAAGTGATCAGCGCTCTACTCTCCCGCAGCCAGGTCTATGTCCTCAAGCCACTGGATGAGGAGACGATGCGAAAACTCATCGCCAGGGCCATCAGCCAGGATGAGGAGTTGAAGAAGAAAAAGATCATCATCGAAGAAGACAATGCCCTACTCCAGATCACGGGCGGTGATGCCAGGAAACTTTTATCCGCGCTCGAAATCGTAACGAGCCAGGATGAAGAACCTATCATCATCAATGATGAACGTGTCAAGGAAGCGATTCAACAAAACATCGCCTTTTATGACAAAGGTGGGGATCAACATTATGATATCATCTCAGCCTTTATCAAATCCATCAGAGGTTCTGATCCAAATGCAGCGATCTATTGGCTCGCGAGGATGTTGCATGGAGGAGAGGATATAAAATTTATCGCTCGTCGCTTGGTCATTCTGGCTGCTGAAGATATCGGGCTTGCTAATCCAAATGCCATCTTACTTGCCCAATCTTGTGCTGACGCAATACAGTTTGTTGGCATGCCTGAAGCAAGAATTATTCTGGCAGAAGCCGTCATCTACCTGGCGACCAGCGCTAAGTCCAATTCCGCGTATGAAGCTATCAGTGCCGCCCTGCAAAAAGTCAATGAATCAGGCCCCCTACCCGTTCCACTTGCTTTACGCAATACGCCGACACAATTCATGAAAAACCTTGGCTATGGAGCAGGCTATCAATACAGCCATGCCTATGATGGCAATTTTGCCCGCCAGGAATTTATGCCCGATGAAGTGGCCGGCACACCCTTTTATCATCCTGGAAATAATAAGCATGAAAAAGACATCGAAGCGAAAATGAAATACTGGTGGGGAGAGAAGTACGAAAGTGAAGAGTGAAGAGTGAAGAGTGAAAAGTGAACAGTTAGAAGTTAGCAGTTAGAAGTTTTATATTCGCTGTTTACAAACTCACGACTCACGACTCACGACTCACGACTCACGACTCACGACTCACGACTCACGACTCACGACTCACGACTCACGACTCACGACTCACAACTCACATCTCACAACTCACATCTCACAACTCACAGATGATCGTTTACAAATTCGGAGGCACCTCCCTCGCTAATGCAACCCGGATGAAATCCGTAGCCGACCTCGTCACCAGGGATGATGAGCAAAAAGTCGTGGTCCTCTCTGCCGCTTCGGGCACAACGGATACACTGATTAAGCTATCTGCTGCCACCGCTGAAGAGGGTGAACTCATCATCCAGGGTATGGAAGCACAGTATCAGCAATACGTCAGTGAACTGTTCGACTATACGGATTGCAAACAAGCAGCGGAGCGATTTCTGGAGTATACTTTTTCTTCCCTGCGTGAAGCCCTTGGCAAATCATTGCCTCGCGATGAGAAATGGTTTGTAGCCTATGGTGAAATCATGTCTACTTCGCTGTTCAGTTTATTACTCGTAGAGCGTGGTATCAGCTCTGCGTATCTCGCTGCGCTTGACTTTATGCGCATCCAGGAAGGTGAACCAGATATGGAATCCATTAAAAAACTACTTCCTGAAATCATGACTGCAGCCGGTGATGTAAAAATCTACATCACGCAGGGATACATCTGTCGGAATGAACATGGACAGATAGATAATCTCCGACGCGGAGGCAGTGATTACTCTGCCACGATCATCGGAGCTGCATTACTTGCTGATGAAATCCAGATTTGGACAGACATCGATGGCGTCCACAATAATGATCCACGTATCGTCAAAAAAACAAGTCGCATCGATGAACTGAGTTATGCTGAAGCTGCGGAGCTTGCCTACTTTGGAGCCAAGATTCTCCACCCTCTCTGTGTTCGACCTGCCAGAGAAACCGGTGTTCCCATCAAATTGCTCAACACCCTCAACCCGGAAGCGGAAGGCACCATCATCCACCGCGAAAACCTGGCTGAAAAAGGCGGTGTCAAAGCCGTGGCTGCTAAAGACGGCATCATCGCGATCAATATCCGCTCTTCTCACATGCTCATGGCACACGGCTTCCTGAGAAAAATCTTCGAAGTCTTCGAACACCACAAGACGTCAGTCGACATGATCACTACGGCGGAAGTCGCTGTAAGTCTCACCATCGATGATGCCACAAATCTCGATAATATTGTCGCTGAACTACAGGATTACGGAACCATCACTGTCGAAAAAGGCCAGACCATCATTTGTGTAGTCGGTGCATTCCGTAAGGAAGATGCCGGCATTGCAGTGCAGGTTCTCAATCCGCTCAGGAATATTCCGATCCGCATGATTTCTTCCGGCGGAAGTGAAAGCAATATTTCGGTCCTTATAGATTCCCAATACAAGCAACAAGCGCTGGAAGCATTGAACAAGGACCTATTCGGGCATTGATCCTTACTCGCTGATCACAAGTTTTTCCTGATACTGACCTCCCACCAGGTTAGATACGCTTACGATATAAACACCTGCCGGTAATGCCACGATGTCAATTTCCTGACCGTTGGCTACAGCCTTTTGAGCTTTTACCAGTACGCCGTTGACATTATTGATGCGAAGATCAAAATGTTGAAGGTCATTACTTAGTATACGGATTCTAAACGAACTTTTTGCAGGATTCGGCGACAACACAAGAACCTCTTGATTTATATCATGGATCGATGATACTGGCGTGCATTCACCAGGAATATTGGCATCCATCCAGTCGAGTCTGCCGACCAGCCACTGTTTCAGATAATCCAGTTCTTGCTCATAAGTGTCCCCGATAAAAAAGTTCGGCCACACATACCTGCTCAGGATAGGCCATCGATCATAATTACGGTCTGCAGATTCCTGCAGCAACAAACCAGTAGAGTCAACATAATGCAGAATCGCTTCAGTACTCAATACAGTTTGCCGCAACGAATCATATCTGCACTTCAGTCTGTCCTGGTAATAAGGGTCTTCCAGAAAACGTTCCCACCAACGTGGGGTATTTGAACATCCACCACTATTGATATACGTCCAGCCTTCCACCCATTGGCTTTCACAATAATCCACATTGCCAAAAGCCAGATTAAAATCCCACAATGGTCCGAAATGAAACAAGGAATCTACTGAGTTGCGATCCTTGTAGAAAAATGTGCTCAGCCTGTACGCATCGACATTGTGCCCAAGCTCACAGATGATAAAATAATCAATTGCAGAATTGACATCAACATATGCCCTATAACCTGTTGAAGGGTCCTTAAAATCATTTCCATAAAGGGCAGATTCAAATTGATGGAAATAATTACTGATATAATCTTTCTGCTTCGGATGCAGATCCTGCCCTTCCGGATCCTCGTAGACGATAAGGGGCGCCATATTCTCAAACGTACCTGCATGATTAGAAAAAAAATAAGAGCCCTCCCCATCATCGCGGTCAACCTTGAGTAGGTATCCACCGGTCAATGCATCGCCAAGGGTATCTGCAGGATTTAGTTTTTTAATATCCACTCTGTTATTATCCCGTTTGATTTTTTCTTCAAGCCAGTACACTCCGTGATAATCACCATTGATAAATACTTCACACAACCTTGTTCCTGGCGCATATTGCCCCATGTCATTTCCCAACTCATACGCGATTGCATCCCGGAGAAAGGATTTATCCGTATAAGGTGCATACAGTATCCAATCTTCTTCCCCGGGCAATCCCAGAAGCTCGGTTTCAAGGTCATTACCATCAGCATCCTGTGTTTCAAAACTGAAATTTTTCTTTGGAAACATCTGTGAAGAAGAACCCCTGACTTCAATGGCCATATGGCTTTCAAAGACAGGGATATCAGTTGGATAATTCAGATTCCCAGATTCATTGTTAAATACCCGGATATACCCATCGATCTTAGGTTCATTTGGAATTGTGATATTATCTGTAGTCAGCATGATCACTGGTAGCTTTGTACCCGGAAATGCTTCTGCAACTGGCGCATTGGTTCCAAAGTTAAGGGTCCAGCTGATCAAATCTCCAGCATCCGCATAGGCGTAAGTGTCTAATATCCTCAGGATCCAGGTACCATTTCCTGACTTCCCGTTGTTAGCATTACCCAATGAAGTAAACGGCCTGTATGCTCCGTTGTAAGGAGGTGTGCCGTCAAGAATATGTACAGGGACCGTCATCGTAAAACATGTATTGTCATAGTTATCCGTATCAGCACCAAGACCTGAGGCCAACATCATATTTTCCCCGGTAGGGCTGATCAAACGGATATCAAGATCAGATACCCAACTATGTGTGATTTTAAAGCATACGGAGACGAGACCATGCGCTGCACTGAGGGTATCGGGAGACAGATCAGAGATTTCGATCGTAAAATCATTGATACTGCCGTCGTCAGCAATAATGCCTCCGGTGCCTGAATAGGACTGGGCGTTGAGATGACCTGCGAGCAGACAAAATAAGCAGGCCAAAAATGAAGTGTGGCGCATTAAAATGAAGGTGGGTGGTAAAAAAATCACCGTTCTACCAGTAACTTGGATAAGTCGGTGACGGATCAAGATAGAAAAAACTCAACATTGTGATAAACCTAATTAGCTGAGGGGCCATGAGATATATGGATGCCCTCCGATACCATATCCCAAATACCACTTGGTTGCCTATCTTTAGGCCTTCAAATTTCACAGAACAAATACCCATGTCAACAGTCCAGCATTTATCCCATGACCTCAGGATCATCGAGGATAGCGCACGCCAGTTTGCCCGTGTCAACATCCTGCCTCATGTGATGGAATGGGATGAAAGCCAGCATTTTCCGATGGATCTGATGCATCAGCTTGGTGCACAAGGCTTTCTCGGTGTGCTCATACCTGAAGAATATGATGGATCAGGACTTGGATATCAGGAATATATCACCATCATTACCGAAATCGCAAAAGTCTGTGGATCGATCGGCCTTTCCCTGGCAGCTCATAATTCACTGTGCACCAACCATATCTATACATTTGGCAACGAGGAGCAGAGACGCAAATGGATTCCCAAACTCGCGACCGGTGAATGGGTCGGTGCCTGGGGCCTGACTGAACCAAACACGGGAAGTGACGCCATGCGCATGCAATGCACCGCGGTAAGGGATGGCGATGATTATATCCTCAATGGTACCAAATGCTGGATCACACATGGTAAATCAGGACATATTGCTGTGGTCATCGCCCGCACAGGTGATTTGCTGGACAGCCATGGCATGACTGCATTTGTGATCGAGCGCGGAACACCAGGCTTCAACGCAGGAAAAAAAGAAAACAAACTGGGTATGCGTGCCTCTGAAACGGCCGAAATCATCTTTGAAGATTGCCGTATCCCCGCAGCCAATGTTTTAGGAAAAGAAGGAGATGGTTTTATCCAATCCATGAAGATCCTTGACGGCGGACGCATTTCGATCGGTGCATTGGCACTTGGTATTGCAAAAGGAGCTTACGAGGCGTCAGTGCAATATGCTAAAGACAGAAAACAATTTGGACAGCCGATAGCCAACTTCCAGGCCATCAGTTTCAAACTGGCCGATATGGCTACCAAGATCGAAGCAGCAGAGATGTTGTTGCGCAAGGCAGCCGACCTGAAAAACGCCGGAAAGAATTGCACCAAGGTAGCCGCAATGGCAAAATATTATGCCTCTGAGATCAGTGTACAGGTCTCTACCGATGCTGTGCAGATTTTTGGAGGTTATGGGTACACCAAGGATTTTCCAGTCGAAAAATTTTATCGCGACAGCAAACTTTGCACCATCGGAGAAGGCACCTCTGAGATCCAGAAGATGGTTATCGCACGTGAACTCATCAAAGAATTATAATTCTGGAGAATTCGTGAAATTCGTGGCCAATTATTTTCAACCATTAATTACACGAATTAGCACGAATTGCCTGGTGTTATATAAATTGTATTTTACAGCATAATGATCAGGTGTCACAAATTAATATTTGCTATTATCCTTGGTTGCTTCCTCCTCTCTTGCCGCAATGATGAAGAAGTAGCAGATCCCGATTTTCCCAAAACTTGCGATTATTCGCTTGGATACTTCGAGCTACTTCCTGAAAGCTATACCGCCACGCCTTATGATGGTGTCAATCAGATCATCTTCCAGGATTCCATGGGAAATGAAATTGCATTAAATGATTCAGTTGAAATTATTATGCATCAACCTGTTTCTTATTCGCACACCGATTCGACTGATTACACCAGGAAGAGATATTGTTGGTACCAGGATAAAAAGACCTTCCTGTTTACTAATGATTCACTCAAGCTCACGTTAAGAGTATCGATCTTTCCAACATTATATCTTGATTCACCAATGGAAAAATTGATTAAGGATATCCTTAGCATCAATCTCAAACAAGAAGGTGGGAATCCTATTTCTTCGACGATTGGAAATTTTGTTAAAACCATTAATCAACGAACCTATCCAACCCTTATACCCACTCTGGAATTAGATTCAATAACCTGTTTAGATAAAGTATTTTATAACGCGCAATACGTTATCTCCCCTTCCGGAGGTGGTTTTTATTTTTACTACAATTCCACTTATGGAGTCATCGCCTTTAAAGACGCTTATGGCAAAAAATGGCGTTTCGAAAGATTTGAATAGGGCTATTCTGAAAATTCTCAAATTCTGAAAATTCTGAGCTTAAAATAAGCGTATCCGCCCACTACTCACTACTCACTACTTTCTCCGTAAAAACCTGCTTCTCCTGCAGCATCTGGATCATATACATGGCCACTGGATAATTCCCTAAATCAATTGTATGGGTAGAAGCTGAAGGGAAATTCTCTAAAACTCTTCCCTGCATATCATATACCACCACTTCCCCACTCTTCCCATCTTTCCATGTCACTTGCCACGAATTGCAAGAGATTGTCAACAACGTGTAGGGCTTATCATTCGTAACAAGAGGATTTTCAAATGAAGTAGTCCCAACATGAATTTCAGTAGAAAACAATTCCAATCCGCCTCGCTGATTACCGGCAATCAGATCATACAGACCATCCGCATTGAGGTCAGCAAGGGCGGGTGCGCTGCGATTTCCGACATCGATTGAACCATACTGATCATCCAGGAGGGTGATAGCGCCAGTCTTACCGTTTTCAACATTATCATACAACAACAGATTGCCTTCATCGCTTCCCGTCAACAACATAAGGCCGTCAGGAGTGCGCAGGATAGAAGGCGTGCTGTAATGCGGCAGACCTACCGGAATATCAAATAATACTCTTCCAAAACATTGCGTATTGGGTGCAACCGTTGCATCCCCATTGAATAAAGCAGTGCCGACCTGGCCAATGTTTTCAAAATAATTCATGTTGCTGCATCGGCCATTGTTATCTGCATTTCCAGTGCGTTCTCCAATCACCAGGTCGCCTAAACCATCACCGTTGATATCTGTAATCTGTGGAGTAGACGAGACACCGATGTTTATATTCATATAAGGATACACCAGTGGCTCAAAGTTCATGGGCTGCCCGGGTAAGTTGGTATTTTTAAAGAAGATAAGTTTCCCGTTTGTTTCACCCACGATCAGATCGATAGTTCCATTTCCATCGATGTCTCCAAAGGCAGGCGAATATTCAAACTTATAAGGCTGGACTATTCCAAATTGGGAAAGATCCAGGTAATCTTCGGATGTTTTTACAAAATATGGTTGCGTAGGTGTTCCCTGGTTTTCAAATAACCATAGAGAAGGAAAACGGGTATACGTTTCTTCTTCTGCATAATGGAATACACCCATCACGACATCAGGGAGTCCGTCGCCATTGATATCTGCTACAGCAGGTCGGCTATGCGAGCCTCCGTCAATCATGTCCTTTTGAAAGTATCCTTTTTCTGTTAGCTTGTAATTGAGCGATCCCGCACCTGCATCATCATCATAACGCCATACACTTTGTTTATCCTCTGTCAGCGAGCGTGAATTGATAGCAGCTAATAATTCCGGTTCTGCATCATCATCTAGCTGAACACTATAGCCCGCAGCGAAATAAGGCAAATCAATACTGGTATCTGTGATCGGAAAATGGCTGTCCTGCTCAGTGATCCAGGCTTCATCTGCCGTCAGTCCATTGTGGAGATAGACCAACCGGCGTGAAGAAATATCACCCACCAAAGCATCCTTGTCGCCATCCTGGTCCATATCCAACGCGAGGATAGTACTTCCCGCATGACGGGGTAGGATTTCCCCTCCGCCTGTAAACCCATCAGAACACATATCGGGATCATCACTCAGGTATACGGATTCATTAAACTGGTTTTCAAGAATCTTACCCCAACAAATATCCTCAATGGAATATCTGAGTGAGTCACTACCCCATCCTGATTCTGCAGAACGATTGTCAAAATAAGTGATCGTACTTCCTCCCGGTTCAAATACAAGAATGTCAACATCTCCATCTCTGTCTACATCCGTTACAGCCGGAATATCGTCCCATGCAACATACAGGTTGGTAAGATCTCCGCCTGAATTGATCTGTAAATATTCTTTTCCTCTATCTAACAGCTTCGTAAAACTCCAGTTACCATTACTGTAAGCACCTTTATAGACTATGATCCCGGCGACACCCAGGGCTGAAGAACTGGTGAATATATCCTCAACACCATCCTTGTCATAATCTATAATGACTACCCAGTCGACCAACTTTGGAAAGACAGGCAGATATGACCAGTCCTTGACCCATCTACCGGATGCTGGCATACGTATATAGGTTCGCAGGATATCCCCCTGGCGATCAAATGAGATCAGGTCTGTCACCCCATCACGGTTTAGATCTATGTTGGAAAACTGGGGGGCATTAAACCCACCAATCCAGTCAAGCTCAATCTCAAGGCCATCAACACTGACCGGCACCTGCATGCGCTCCTGAGCTCCAAGGTGCGTCGCCATGAGTAACCATAGCATCATTTGTAACTGAATGGCTGTCCTTTTCATACTGTTTATGATTATTATTCAAAGGTAGGGCCTGGAAATGAAAGAAATTGTCGCTTATAGAATAAACAATACGAATTTTCCGGATGTTGGAATAACCTGCCCTAAACGCAGTATCCTTCTATTAAATAACTTTACCCTATGCATACTGAGACAGGCGAAAGGCGATATTCAGTTCACCCCTCCTCCATGATGATGGTATTGATCCTCTGTGGCATTACCACACTTTTTGGGGCACTAAGCTTAGCCTATATATACTCGCGTGCTGATATGGGCATGTTTAGCATACATGTTCCATGGTTGTTTCTGATCAATACGGTCATCCTTGTTTCCGCCGGTGTTTGTATTGAGCAGTTCAGGAAATACTATCGGCTCAGGCAGGAGTACCAGACTATTCGGTGGGGCTATCTGACCCTGGCTACCACATTGCTTTTTTTGATCATGCAGGGATTTGCCTGGTATACACTCCTGACAAAACAGATCACTCCCGGCTATTCCGGAGGATATGGATTTCTCTATGCCATTTCAATATTGCATTTCCTGCATGTCATCGGAGGAATACCCTTTTTACTTAGGGTACTGATCCCTCTCGCCTCTGCTCAAAGACAAGGCTCTGTCGCTCTTTTATTTATTGATGATCATATCAGACGCAAACTCCGCCATGTAACATGGTACTGGCATTTTATTGACGGAGTCTGGATTTTTCTGATGTTGATTTTTCTTTTCAGCTCGGTGATATGAGCTACCAGCTTACAGCTACCAGAGTATTCTCACACTCACAACTCACGTCTCACGACTCACGTTGTTTAGCTACCAGCTTCCAGCTACCAGAGTATCTCTCTCACAACTCACTTCTCACGTCTCACGACTCACGACTCACGATTCACTCACAGCTCACAACTCACAACTCACTCAATATTTCAACTCATGTCTGCTCTGTCTCAGGATCACCGGCTCATCACCCGTCATATCCACCACGGTTGATTCTTCCTGTTCTGCGCCTTCATCGATGATAATGAAGCCTACCTGTTTTTCATGATGACTGATCAGGAGATCTGTATCAGAAAAATAAGGCTCCATATCATCTTCATGATTGATCACAGAACTCACGATGAGCGGCATGTCCAGCTTGCTCATGATGGATTTGATCACCGGATGTTGAGGTATCCGAAGGCCAAGTGTTTTCCTTTTATTTTTTAGAAATGCTGGTGCACGGTTGCCGGAATTGAGAATAAATGTAAACGGACCTGGCAGATTCTTATTGAGCAGCCGGTACACGGGTGTATCCCACTGCGTAAAATATTCGGAGGCCTGACTGAGATCCCTGCAGATGATACTCATCATGGCATCTTTCGGATCGATATGCTTGAGACGGCAGATCGCTTCAAATCCTGCTTTTTCACTGGAGAGTGAACAGTATGCATACACCGAATCCGTCGGCACGATCCCTGGTTTTCCCTTTTTCAGACATTCGACAACAAAATCAATATCATCGGGATGCAATCCATAACGCTGCGCTTCTATAATCATCTTAGTTGTATTTTAATAAGTTGACAGGTGCCGCTTCAAGTGCAGCAGCCCATGTTAAATAAAGTTCCATCCCTTCACGTTTGGCTTTGTCCAATGGATAGGAGATGTTATGTAAAAGATAGTCTCTCTGCCATGCAGCTAAACCGCTGTCAGCAGATTTCACAAATTCAAAACCCGATTCAAAAGCATCATCGAGTTCCCTGATCAATTCATCAGGCATACCTGGCCTGGTAATCCAGACCGCAAACACCATCGGGAGTCCTGTGAGTTCTTTCCAGGCAGCACTGAGATCATAACTATAGGGATAGTGATCCTTGTGCTTAAATACCTTATCCCCAATCATAAGACAGGATTCCGGATTCACTTCTTCCTGATCATGATAGTAAGTCCATTCCTTCTTCCAAAACCGGTCTGCCAAAATCTGTAACAGCAGATTAGAAGTACGAGAGTGATCATCAAGTCTCACAGACGTAATATCTTCCAACGGCACCTTGCTTAATAAAACCACAGTACCAACTTCACCATCCGCCCCAATGCAATACCTGCCCCGAATCTCATGCGGTGGCAAATCCGGCAAAGCACCAACCGGACAAAGGCTGATATCCACCAGACCTTCATCATACAGTTGCGCACATCTTGACGGTATCACCCTGTGTATATCCAGCTTCGAATCCAGCCGTGTACGCTTGATGCCTTCAGAAAAAGGCAGGGTGTTGAGATATTCAACCAGTGCAATACTATATTTCATCCGCGTACTTTCAGTTTAAAGTGGGTAATGCGATATACCCCTTGTATTCGCTGTCTTCCTCAAATGTTTCTGCACTCCAGTCTTTCAGTTCGTGATACAGCGTATCGCGTTCTACCGGAACTCTTCCAGCGTTTTTGATCAACGTCACCAGATCATACGTACTCATGGAAGGGTTTTGTTCTTCGGAGCCTGCCATACTGTAGATCTTGGTAGTATCATCAATCGTACCATCGAGATCATCTACCCCAAATGACATGGAGACCTGTGCCATATGACGCCCCAGCATCGGCCAGTAGGCTTTGACATGATCAAAATTGTCAAGGTAGATCCTGCTCACTGCATACATCTTCATGTCTTCTATGACAGTAGTCTCCGGCAAGTAAGACATCTCGTTGTCCTGATTCCTGAATTTAAGCGGAATAAAGGTTTGGAAACCACTTGTCTGATCCTGAAGTTCACGCAGTCTGCGCATATGATCTACGCGATGGAAATATGTTTCGATATGTCCATAGAGAATAGTTGCATTGGATCGCTTGCCAGCCTGATGCCATAGTTCATGTATACGCAACCATTGTTCGCCGGTGCACTTATCAGCACAAATCTGCTCCCTGATCTCCGGATGAAAAATTTCTGCACCACCACCAGGCAGACTATCTACACCCGACTCCACAATACGTGCGACACCTTCTTCGTAGCTGACTTTTGCTTTCTTGAAAATATAATGATACTCCACCGGTGTCAGTGCCTTGATATGGAGCCCGGGACGGTGTTCCTTGATTTTCTTGAAAAGTGTACAATAGAAATCAAGATCATATTGCGGAAGTACACCTCCTACAATGTGCACTTCTGTTACGGGCTGACCATCATATTTCCTGACGATGTTCATCATATCTTCCATGGTATACTCCCATCCTTCGCCCCTGTGCTTGATCAATCTTGAATAAGAACAAAACTTGCAGGTATAGATACAGACATTGGTAGGCTCTATGTGGAAATTGCGATTGAAGAAGGTTTTGTTACCATTCTTCCTGGTCCTAACCAGATCTGCCATGACACTTAACAACCCGAGTGGGGCTCTTTCAAAAAGCAGGATGGCATCTTCATCTGTTATCCTGGTCCCTTCAATGACTTTCTGTTGAATGGTATGCAACTCCGGTGAAATGGACTCGTCCTTGACGAGAGAAGAAAGTATTTCCAGGTGAGTTTCGTTTTCGGTCATAAGTTCACAAATATCGCAGGATTTCTCCGGCCTTTTCGTCATCAGGCGGTTGTTGAGAGAGTACCGCTACTCTTTCTTTCACCATCTCCGTGGTAAACGCCTGTGACCAGTATGTTTTAATGATAGTGCCTACTTCATCAGGCTGATAGAAATGTATCGCATTGTCCAGCGAAGTATTGGTTCGGCTGTTAGTGGTGGCAGCAACAAATCTCCCATGATATAAGGCAGGGAAAATCTTAAGCTTCATGCCAGCCCCATGAAGTCCATGAACTAAAATCAATTGGGCGTTACGGATCAGATCAATCATCTTCTCCTGTGTAACATCTGCTTCGCGCCTAAGGTTGGGAAACCCGGAGAGTTTATCTTCAAAAGCCCTGTCTCCTGACCTTCCTGCAGCAACTATCTGATATGGTTGATCTGTCGGGATTTTTCTCAATAGATCAAATAAGGCGTCCTGATTGATCTGGATCGACAAATCACCCTGGTATAACAGGTAGTCTCCACGCCCTGTCAGAATATCCACCTCATCGTATCCATGAAATGGTGGCAGATAGATCGTTTTAGCACCCTGTGCTGTATACCATGCGTGATCTGATGGGGAAATTGCAAAAACCATATCAAACCTACCTGCAAGTGCTCGTTCATAATCTCGGAGGCACAAAGATTCCCTTCTGAATATCAGTGACTTAACCCCCTTGCACTGATTAGCCAGCTCAGTATAATACTGGTGTTCTATATTATGCGCTCTAAGCAATAACCTCCGGTCCTTTAACTCCCCGGCGAAACCCGTTGTATGAATACCCTCAAACAAAATGGGAATTCGGTCCGCACTGAGATTTTTAAGTAACTCCTTGCTTTTACGGGAGGTAACGATATATGGCTGGCCTGGCAAAAAAAGTGCGGGCCATTTCACCCTTGGATAATAGTAGACTTTTTCAGCATAGTCTGCGAGAATGGGCTGTGGTAAAAAAACACCGTATACAAAACAATGCAAATGAATCCTTACACCGGCCCTTTTGAGCGCAGCAATCCTGTTCCATACATCAATCGCCCCGCCATAGTTGGCCGGAAAAGGCACCGCAAAGGTCACAATATGGAGCTCCGGACCAGATTTTTGCATATGCGTTCACTATTGTTAATGGCTGAATAACAGGCATTTAATATCACATCCTACGTATCCAAGGCCAATAAAGGCATGATTTTAATATTTCCGATACGGATGTAAAATTAATCTTACCTTTCTCAAGCCCAAGAACTTTACATTTCAGGTATTTTCAGGCTTAAATAAGTCCAGAAATCCTGTTACTATTACGAACTAAATCATCATCCCGATGCAAAGATGCTTTTTCAAAGCTGGATTATTCATGTTGCTGAGTTTCCCTATCCTTTTATCAGGGCAAAACACATTGAGAGGGGAGGTATTTGATGATCTGACCGGAGATCCCCTGATTGGAGCTAATGTCATCATCCAGGGGACCACCTCAGGTACGGTAACTGATTTTGATGGTCACTACAAGCTGGTCACCGACCAGCTACTACCATTGACCATCGTGATATCCTATACCGGTTACGAAGCAACCACCATTGGTATAACACCGGAAAACATGTTCAATCGTACCCGACTCAGTGAAACGAGTGTTATGATTGAAACAATACAGGTCACCGGTAGCCGCATTTCTGAAAAACAAAAAGAATCTCCGCTCACTGTCGAATCGCTTGATCTTCAAGCTATCAAGGCCACCCCCAGCGCTAACTTCTATGATGGGTTAGGTGCACTTAAGGATGTGGATATGACTACAGCCAGCCTCGGATTTAAAGTCATCAACACCAGAGGCTTTAATTCAACTAGTCCTGTAAGATCCCTGCAGATCATTGATGGCGTTGACAATCAGGCTCCGGGGCTTAATTTCTCACTTGGAAATTTCCTTGGATCTTCGGAACTGGATGTACTCAAAGTTGATATTGTAGTAGGCGCAAGTGGGGCGTATTATGGTCCGAATGCATTTAATGGTGTCATCAGTATGGAGACTAAAAGTCCTTTTTTCCACAAGGGATTGGCTGGGATGGTTAGAGCCGGGCAACGCAACCTGTTGGAAGGTTCATTTCGATATGCCGATGCTTTAAAGAATAAAGATGGTAAAGAGTTTTTTGCTTACAAGCTCAACTTCTTTGCCTTCCGGGCTGATGACTGGCAAGCAGAAAATTATAACCAGGTATTGGACGGCAGGGTGACGGTACCGGATGACAATCCTGGGAGATATGATGCTGTCAATATCTATGGAGACGAGTATTATCCACTGGCTGACGTGACCAATAGTGATGCCCACCTGATCTCAGATCCAGGCATTGGTACATTCTACCGTACCGGGTACAAGGAAATTGAACTGGTGGACTATGATACACGCAATATCAAAGCAAATGCAGCACTTCACTTCAGGACAAGTCCTGAGCAAGGCGTTGAGTCTCCTGAGCTTATTCTTTCTTCTTCTTTTGGTTCCGGCACCACCGTATATCAGGGAGACAACAGGTTTAGTTTAAAGGACATCCTCTTTTTCCAAAACCGGATTGAATTCAGGAAACGAGATAAGTATTTCATACGTGCTTATGCTACAAATGAAAATGCGGGTTCCTCCTATGATCCTTATTTCACAGCCTTACGCCTGCAGGAACAAACCAAGAGTCCAACGGATTGGGCTACCGACTACAGGAGATTCTGGAAAGGTGTAGCCAACTATCCGAAAGAAATGCGTGAACTCGGCTATCCGGTCCCTGTATATGACCCGGTGACGGGCAATACTGTCAATTTTGATGTGGCAGGTGCTGAACAATGGCTTGTTAATTATAATGATTCCCTCACCGTCTGGCATTCGATGGCAGAGGCCTATGCCAATACCAAGAACATTCACATCGAAGAAGGTATCAGCGATTTTCTGAAGCCTGGTACAGAAGAATTTAATACAGCCTTTAATGATATCACGAGCCGTTATAACAATGATGAAGGTGGTACCCGGTTTTATGACAAATCCGCACTTTACCATGTGCACGGTGAATATACATTCACTCCAAATTTCATTTCCGAAATCAGGGTCGGTGCTAATTACAGGCTTTATGCTCCTGAATCTGCCGGCACGATTTTCAATGACAGCATCGAAACAATCAGAAATTCAGAATATGGTTTCTATGCCGGGCTACAGGAAAAATTCTTTGACAATAAACTCATAGCGTCTGCGACACTGCGTGTGGATAAGAATCAAAACATGAACTGGATCCAGACACCCGCTGCAAGTCTGGTTTATAAAGCTGCGGAAAACACCTTTCTCAGGTTCTCTTTTTCAAGCGCTTTACGCAATCCGACTTTGTCTGACCAGTACCTTAATCTGGATGTGGGCCCAGCTACGTTGGCAGGACATATTGGCGCTGTTGACAGCCTGATCACCATTGAATCTTTTATCAATGGACTTGATTATCTTAACTGGGACACCCTTGAATACTTCAACATTGATGCCATCAGGCCTGAAAAAGTGACCACCTTTGAAATCGGAGCACGAACAAGCCTTTTTAATTCATTGTTTGTCGATCTTGGGTATTACCGCAATTCCTATCAGCATTTCCTTGGATATCAGCTTGGCGTGACCACTGAGCTTGACCTGAATTCACCACCACCGGTTTTCCCTGAAAATACAATCGTGTACAGGTATTCCGCCAATTCTAAAACCAAGGTAAATACACAAGGCTTCAGTATCGGCTTGAATTATTATTTATCGAGCGTCATCACACTCAATGGAAACTACAGCTACAATGAATTGACCAAGGTAGATGAAGACGATCCGATTATACCTGCCTACAATACACCAAAGCACAAATACAATCTCGGAATTTCCGGGAGGAATATTAACTTTTTCGATGTTGATGTCTTGAAAAAAGTTGGCTTCAGCATCAATTATAAATGGGTAGAGGGATTCCAGTATGAAGGCTCTCCCCAGTTTACAGGATTTGTACCAACCTATGACCTCCTTGACGCCCAGATCAGTGTTGATGTGGAACGTCTGAATACGACGATCAAGATTGGCGCATCAAATATTCTCAACAATGAGCACTATGAAACCTATGGCGGGCCGGATATTGGTCGTCTTGCGTATATTAGCTTACTTTACGACTTCAAAAAAGACTGATAAAATTCATTTAATTAACTAAACAATCATTGAATTATGAGGAGATTCTACTTTGCTGCTTTATTCCTGGCTTTGACCGTTACCGCTTCTGCCCAGAGGTTATTCCTGGAAGATGTTTTTGACAATGTAACTGTCACACCGAATCAAATCTATGGTGTAAATGCAACTATCCTGGCCTTTCCGGTCGTAGGGCAAGCCATCCCACAACCGCTGATCATGGATGTATACGAGCCCCAGGGCGATGTATCCCCGTTGAGGCCGCTTGTCATTTTCTGGCATACAGGTAACTTTCTACCACACCCTCAAAATGGGAACATCGGAGGAAGTCTAAGAGACAGCTGTGCAGTTGAAATGTGCAAAAGACTGGCAAGGTCTGGATACGTAGCTGCTTCTGCAGACTATCGTCTTGGCTGGAATCCGGTTGCTTCATCCAAGGATGAAAGGGTACTTACCCTCATCAACGCTGCTTATCGCGGTGTGCAGGATGCAAATACCTGCGTTCGTTTCTGGAAGAAGACTGTTGTTGAATTTGGCAACCCATTCCGTATTGACACTAACCGTATCGTTCACATGGGTGAAGGTGCAGGTGGATATGTCGGACTCAACGTAGGCGCACTTGATGCGTATGTCAAGATTCCTACTGCTTCCAATGGTAAGTTCCTTCTTTCTGACGGGCAGGGTGGATTTGTGCCAATGGTACTCGAAGGAGTCAATGGTGATATCGAAGCTAAAAAAGTCGGTATCAATCCTGGTATTCCATTCCTTCCATTCCCTGTTGGAGATACACTTTGCTATCCAAACCACGTTGAGTACAGTTCCAAATTTGCTGTAGGCGTGAATCTTGGTGGTGCTATTGGTGATAGCGCATGGGTAGATCCGGGACAACCTCCTGTGATTTCTGTACACACACCTTATGACCCATTTGCTCCATACAAAGAGGGATTGGTTTTGGTACCGGTTGATCCACCACTCGAAGTTGTAGAAGTTCAAGGATCATACCTGGTCAGCTACCTGGCTAACCTTTATGGAAATAATCTTTCTATAGACCCGACCAACGAAACCTCATTGCAATATGAGGTCACTGATGTAGCAAATGCAAAAAATGACGGTCTCGAAGGTTTATACCCTATCTACGGTACAGGTGGTCCTTTCGACAGCGCACCATGGCAATACTGGGATCCTGCGACCAACGTAAACAGTGCAACTGGTTACCTGACCAACCCGGATATGACCAGGGAAAAAGCCCATGAATATATTGATAGTATCATGGCTTTTGTGCTACCACGTCTATACTCTACCATGGACCTGTTTGAACTGACCAGTACAAATGAAATCATCAGTTCAGAGGATATTAAAATGGTAACTTATCCAAACCCTGCTTCTGTAGAAGTCTTTATTGGTGTCAGCAAAGAATACCCTATCCGCAGCATCGGTGTTTATGACCTGAAAGGATCCCTGGTCGATTTCATCTCAGGCATCAACAACAACTACTATACACTGAAAGTCAACAAATACCTGCCTGGCCAGTATGTTCTCCAATTCCAGTTTGACAATGGAATTTCGGCTCGCCAGATCGTTGTTAAATAAGATTACGGTCACGACAAAGACCTGATAAGTCGAAAAAAGCCTGCAGTTGATACCGACTGCAGGCTTTTGTTTTTCAAATGCCTTTCCCAGATACTATCTTTGGCATTACGATGCAGTTTTTATATCCGGCTTTCCTGTGGGCGTTGACCGCACTCTCCATACCCATTATCCTCCACCTCTTCTATTTCAGACGATATAAAAAGGTATATTTCAGCAACTTACGCTTTCTACGTGAAGTAAAAGAGGAGACATCCGCACGCAATCGGCTGCGCAATCTGCTGATCCTGCTGGCCAGGATTTTGGCCATGGCTTTTATCATTCTTGCGTTTGCCCAGCCCGTCATTCCGCTCAATGAGTCCCTCAAAGCCGGAATCAGGAACGTCAGCGTATTCGTAGACAATTCCTTTTCGATGCAATCTTTTGGCAAGGACCTGTCCCTTTTTGACAGATCCAGACAAAAGGCAAAGGAAGTGATTTCGGGATATGGCCAGGAAGATCGTTTCCAGGTCCTTGGACATGAACTATCGCCTTCCCAGAATCTTTGGATCAGCAGGGATGAAGCACTGGTGAGGCTGGAAGAAATGGAGTATACCCCGCTGGTCAAACCTTTGTCGGTTATCGCCGGCAGACAAAAACAATCCTTTGCCAGGGAAGAGGGTAACCCGGTTTCATGGATGATATCAGACTTTCAGAAGTCAATCTTTGATCTTACCACCACAGATAGTCTTAACAGCATAAATCTCCTTCCGATGGTAGGCATCCAGGAGAAAAATGTAGCTATTGACAGTGCCTGGTTTGAATCACCGGTCCAAACCCTCAATCAAACTTCAGCATTGCTTTTCTCCGTGCACAACTATGCTGCAGAAGATGCAGACAACATACGCGTCGTCATCGATATGGATGGACAGGAGCGACCAGAAGGAAGTTTTGATATTCTCTCAGGCCAGGTCCGAATTGATACCGCCATGATCACGGTGATGAAAACCGGATGGCATACCCTTGCTATACGCATCAGTGATTATCCTGTCACTTTTGATGACACTTATTTCCTGACCTTCTATGTGGCTGAAAACCTGAATATCCTCAGCATCAATGAGCGATCTGAAAACCTGAAGATCGCAGCTGTATTTTCCAATTCCGAATATTTCATCGTTGAAAATTCGCTGGCCAATAATATCCCTTACGCACGCTTCCAGGATTTCAACCTGATCATTCTGAACGAACTCAGCAAGATTCCATCAGGCCTGATTGCCGGACTAAAGAAATACACCGAAGACGGAGGTAATGTGTTGTTTATCCCTTCATCTGATGGAGTGACTGATCAGTACAACCCACTTCTCCGAACTATGGGGGCAAACGAATTTCTTGCCTGGGAAAAGCGCGAACGGGTGGTTGGAAAAATCAATACAGACGCTTTCATCTATCAGGATGTTTTCAGCCGTACACGACCTAATATGCGCTTGCCTAAGGTTAACGGATCTTTTCCTTATGCGGGTTCTGGTTCTAAAGGCCAGTCCTTGCTAGGCTTCAGGGATGGCGGAGATTTGGTCACATTTTATACATCAGGTAAAGGTGCCTTTTGTGTTGTCACCACCACCCTTGATGACAAAGTCAACGACCTGGTCCTGCAGCCAGAGATATTTGTTCCACTGCTTTTCAATCTCGCTATTTACGCTTCTGACTTCAGAGATCTTGCATACACGATAGGAATCGATCACCTCATCCCTATTGATAAAAACATATTGGATCCTGACAAACCTGCACAGATCGTTGGGCCCTCAGAATTTATTCCAGGCATTTCCCCGATGGGTTCCAAGGTATTGCTTGATGTCCAGGGGCAGGTCAAATCATCCGGTTTTTATAATCTGATGCAGGCTAATGAATTGGTCTATTCGATGGCCTTCAACTATGACCGAAAGGAATCTGATCTGTCACTTGCGGATGTCAGTACGCTCGGTGAAAACAGTGGCTATAAAGTGTGGACCGATCCGGATGAATCTGATTTTACCCAGCTCATCGAATCTGAAAGACAGGGAAGGCAATTGTGGAGATGGTGTCTGATCTTTGCATTACTTTTTATTGCTTTTGAAATAGCATTGATAAGACTGTGGAAGGAAGTGAGAGTGAAGAGTGAAAAGTGAGCAGTGAGAACAGGAGTGTGGAGGTTAAACGGGATAGGGAAACGTGAGCGTGAGAGCGAATGAAGGGAAAGTGAAACAACGTGAGGAGTCGTGAGTCGTGAGTCGTGAGTGCGAGAATATACTCTGGCAGCTGGAAGCTGGCAGCTAACAAAACTGAGAGCTGACAGCTGATAGCTGACAGCTAATAATACCCTTTGTATGAAAATATTAATTAAAAAAGCGACGATACTTCAACCCGGGCAGGATGAGCTTTCTAAGAAGGACATCCTGATTGAAGATGGTATCATCACTAACATTGCTAAAGCGATAAGCGATAGTGATGCTACCGTGATAGAATCGCCTAATCTCCATGTTTCGCCGGGATGGTTTGATATCGGGGCTCAGCCAGGGCAACCCGGATATGAGTACCGGGAAACGATCGCATCCCTCGGCAAGGCGGCACGTGCGGGAGGATATACTTCTCTGGCCACTTTTCCACGGACCAATCCGCCGATACAAAGCAGAGTTGAGGTTGAATACTTGCAGCAACTCAGTGATGCGCTACCGATTACTGTTTATCCGATTGGTGCCGTCTCCCAGGATCTTGCTGGGAAAGACCTGACCGAGATGATCGACATGGTGCATGCAGGTGCTGTAGCGTTTAGTGATGGCCGGAAACATCCGATCGAATCAGGACTGTTGACAAGAGCAATGGAATATGTCATTCCTTACAATTCCTTGATCATCGATTTTCCGCTGGACCGCAGTCTGACCGCAGAAGGTCAGATGCATGAAGGAAAAGTCAGTACTTCGATGGGTTTAATCGGGATACCTTCTGTAGGAGAAGAGATCACCGTTCAGCGGGATATTCAGCTGGTAGCGTATACACGATCAAGGTTGCATTTCCATGCCATTTCCGCTGCGGCATCGATTCCGCTGATCCAAAAAGCAAAAGGAGATAAACTCTCCATCACCTGTGATGTGCCGGCGATGCACTTGCTGCTGGAAGACAAGGATGTGGGTGACTTCAACAGTCACCTGAAAGTACTGCCTCCACTCCGCGAATCAAAAGACCGTAAAGCACTGATCAAAGGACTGAAGGATGGTGTCATCGATCACATCTCTTCCATCCATACACCCATGGAGGTGGAAACGAAGGAATGTGAATTCACTTATGCTTCCTTTGGCTCCATCGGATTAGAAACAGCCTTTGCGGCGGCGAATACAGTCTTACGCTTTGTCATGCCGCTCGAACAGATCATTGATAAATTCTGCTCAGGCCCAAGACAAATCCTCGGCATAGAGGTACCGCTGATCCGTCGCGGTGCTCAGGCAGAACTCACGCTGTTTGATCCTGATATCGAATGGACCTACAAAGGCACTAAGCATTCTCAGTCCGTCAATGACGCGATGACCGGCAGAACATTTACCGGAAAAGTGATCGCAACCGTACTTAAAGATCATCTATCGATTAATTAATATATTTGATAATTCTTCTTTACCTAATCAAAACCAAAACGAACTATGTCAATTACGCTCAAATGGGGACTGATCACCGGGATGGTGTATGTCATTTTTTCTTTAGTCTCTAACATGCTTGGCCTGCAGCAGGGAGGTGGCAGTAGTGCCGGACTTGGTATCCTGATCTATCTCCTGCAATGGGGAGGTACCTTTTTTACGATTTATATGGGTGTAAAAGAAATCCGTGATCATGAACTCGGAGGCTATATTAATGTTGGTCTCGCCTTTAGGAAAGGAATGGCTATTGCACTGATAGGTGGTTTGATTTCTGCCGTGTTTACGTTGATATACATGAATTTTATAGACCCTGACATGAGTGACCGGATCCTCGAAGGTGCTGAAGAGCAATGGGACGCTGCCAATATACCGGAAGAACAACGCGAAATGTCCAGAAAGTTTACAGGCATTTTCCTGAATCCATGGATTATGGCGCCATTCGTCATCGTCTGGGTAGCACTCGGTGGAATGGTAAAATCACTCATTGCTGGTTCGATTCTCAAGAATGAGGCCCCGCCAACTGTACCTATGGCTTAATTTAAAGTATGTCTGCAACAGATCTTGATTTAACCCTCGTCATTCCGCTGTACAACGAAGAAGAATCCCTGCCCGAACTCATGGCATGGATAGACCGCGTCGTAAAAGCTAATGGCATACACCATCTGGAAGCAATCCTGATCGATGATGGAAGCACAGATGAATCGTGGGCGGTTATTTCAACACTGCATAACACCTATCCCTGGATCAAGGGCATCAGGTTCAGGCGTAACTATGGCAAGTCTGCTGCATTGCAAAAAGGATTTGAAGCTGCCACCGGAGATGTAGTCATCACTATGGATGCCGATCTGCAGGATTCCCCTGAAGAGATTCCTGAATTGATGCGCATGATACAGGTTGATAAATATGACCTGGTCAGTGGTTGGAAAAAAGACCGTAAAGATCCGATCGGCAAAACCCTACCTTCTAAACTCTTCAATGCAGTCACTCGTCGTGCCAGCGGCATCAAGCTGCATGACTTTAATTGCGGCCTCAAAGCTTATAAAAACGAAGTGGTCAAGAATGTAGAAGTCTATGGGGAGATGCACCGATATATTCCTGTCATCGCCAAATGGGCAGGCTTTAGGCGCATAGGTGAAAAAGTAGTAAAACATCAGCCACGCAAATTTGGCTACAGCAAGTTTGGCTGGGAGCGAATGCTCAATGGCTTCCTGGATATCCTGTCGATCATGTTTGTCGGCAAGTTCGGTAAACGCCCCATGCATCTTTTCGGCACCCTGGGTGTACTGTTCTTCCTCGTTGGCTTTGGCATCCTGGCGTACCTGAGTTACCTGAAAATCATAGAAGATATCGGTCGCATTTCTGATCGCCCGGTTTTCTTCTTCGGTATCGTCACGCTTATCATCGGATCACAACTTTTTCTGACAGGCTTTCTCGCCGAAATGATCAGCCGGAATGCACCTAATCGGAATAAGTATAAGATCGCGGCGCGGTTAGGCGGAAGTGAGGAAAGTAAAGAGTGAGTGGTGAGTGGTGAGCGGCCAGAGAATGTGAGTGGTGAGTGGTGAGTGAATCGTGAGTGGTGAGTGGTGAGTGAGAGAATCCACTGGCAGCTGGAAGCTGGTAGCTATATAAGTGAAGAGTGAAAAGTGAGTGAGCAAAATACTCTGGCAGCTGAAAGCTGCCAGCTCAATCTGATAGCTGATAGCTGACAGCTCAATAATTGATCCCCACCTTCTTAAAAATAAAATGCAACAACCATGCTGGCCCTATCAGCAGGTACTGCACATCCTGGAGAAACGAAGGCTTTTTACCTTCGATCTTATGGCCGATAAACTGGCCGATCCAGGCGACCACAAAAATGATCACAGCATAGAGCGCAAGCGTACCCGCGTCATATCCTGCCAACCCATATAGGCCCATGATGCCCAATAGCATCAGACCTCCTATCACAACGAATCCAATCAACATAGTCATGGATAAGCGCGCATAATAGATCCATGCACCCACTAACAGAACAAAAGCCCAGTTGGCCCATAGCGACCTTTCAACAAAGAAAGGAATCGCAAATAACAGGGTCAACAAGCTGAACATAATCGCCGGGACACATACCCAATGGATGAGTTTGTTGGTGGCATTCTTATGGCTCTCGCCATAGGTTTCAAGGAGTTGGTCGATCGGACGCATGGTGGATGGATTTGATTCTTAAATATAATTAAAAAGTAAATAATTCTAACATGGTTAGTTTAGGCGTTGAGAGGGTTAGGAGGTTAGGAAGTGATTAGCAGGAACCAACTTGCGTTAACCATTTTTAAAAATCATTTGCGGAATAAATTTTCGAATACGCATTAATCTAGCCTGGTCCCTGAGCCTGTCGAAGGGGATAAAACCACCTCCTTTTCACGCCGCCCTTTCACCGAAAGGCGGCGTAAGAGAGCTTTCGCTGCCCTTCGGCAAGCTCAGGGACCAGGAAATCAGCGTTAATTATTTTTAAAATTCATTTGCGTAATCTGCGTTCCAAACTTTGATGCGTGGAACGCAGATATCGGATGAAGACACCACCAAGAGGGAAATTCCTTTATTTTGTGGGCCTTATCCTCATCCAATTACATCCTTATGAGACTTCATCTCCTTCCCATTGTATTCGCATTTTCCCTGGTCGCCGGAAACCTGCAAGGGCAACTGAATGATCTCAAACCGATGGTTGACCAGCTCACGGCCCAGATGGAATCAAAGACCATTGCATGGCGACATCATCTCCACCAATATCCGGAACTCTCCAACAGGGAGTTTAAAACTGCTGCTTACGTAGAAGCACATCTCAGGTCTCTCGGACTAGAGGTAAGAAAAGAAATCGCACATACAGGTGTTGTAGGTATCTTAAGAGGTGGTAAACCAGGACCGGTCATAGCATTGAGGGCAGACATGGATGGGCTGCCGGTTAAGGAAAGAGTTGACCTACCGTATGCCAGTAAAGAACGTGGTGTATATGTTGGCGACAGTGTCGATGTCATGCATGCGTGCGGGCATGATATGCATGTGACGATGCTCATGGCTGCGGCTGAAATTCTGACCTCTATGAAATCATCACTTGAAGGCACTGTAGTATTCATATTCCAACCCGCTGAAGAACAGGCCCCGCCCGGCGAACAAGGTGGTGCTGAGTTGATGGTAAAGGAAGGTGTTTTAGCAGATCCCAGGGTTGAAGTCATCTTTGGCTTGCACATGAGTGCCGCACTCGAAGTAGGGAAAATCCGTTACAAACCAGGAGGTGCCCTGGCGGCAGTCAATAGTTTTGAAATGAAAGTTCATGGCAAGCAAACTCATGGCTCATCTCCATGGCTTGGTGTAGATCCGATCGTCACAGCCGCCCAGATTATCATGGGATTACAGACCATCGTTTCACGTCAGATGGAACTCACCAAAGAGCCCTGTGTGATCACCGTAGGTAAAATCACCGGGGGCGTCAGATCTAACATTATTCCGGAAGAAGTGACCATGGTCGGCACTATACGCACGCTCGACACATCGATGCAAAGAATCATCCACGAGAAAATCAGGAACACGGCAACCAACATCGCAGAAAGCATGGGAGCCACTGTAGACATCAGCATTGACAAAGGATATCCTGTCACCTTCAATGACCTTGAACTCACCAGGAAGATGCTTCCAACGATATTTGAAGCAGCAGGTGGGGAGGAGAATGTAATTCTTTCGAAGCCCAGTACCGGTGCAGAGGATTTTTCCTTCTATGCGCGGGAGATTCCCGGACTCTTTCTTTTTGTCGGTGGTATGCAGCCAGGGACGAATACTAATGAGGCTCCAAGGCACCACACACCAGACTTCAGGGTAGAAGACAGTGCGATGCCTCTCGGCATCAAAACACTTTGCTACCTGACCCTGGATTATATGGCCGCCGCACAGAAGTGATCGTCTAACAGGAAATACCCTATTTTTGGGACCAGATGCTTAAGCTCATCGAATGCCCGCGAGATGCCATGCAAGGCCTGCATCAGTTTGTCCCCACCGAACTGAAGGCCCGCTATATCAATAGCCTGCTACGTGTTGGTTTCCATACGATTGATTTTGGTTCATTCGTCTCACCAAAAGCCATCCCGCAAATGGCTGACACAGGCGACCTGATGTCCAGGCTTGATTTAAGTGGCTCAGCCTCCAAATTGCTCGCCATTGTGGCTAACAAACGTGGTGCCATCGATGCAGTTCAATTTGAAGAAATCACTTACCTCGGATATCCGTTCTCCGTTTCAGAGACTTTCCAGCTTCGCAACACCAATGCAACTATAGAAGAATCATTAAGCAGAGTGGCGGAGATACAAGATTTATGTCTGGCCAATAAGCGCAAGCTGGTCGTATATCTCTCCATGGGATTTGGCAATCCATACGGTGATCCGTGGAATGTGGAAATCGTCCAGGGATGGGTTGATCACCTGGCTGAAATGGATATCAAGATCATGGCATTGTCAGACACTATTGGTGTATCCAACCCTGAAAATATCAGTTATCTGTTCTCCAATCTCATCCCGCCCTACCCTGACGTGGAATTTGGAGCGCATCTTCATACACAGCCGCACAACTGGAGAGAGAAGGTCGCAGCAGCTTACCAGAGCGGTTGCAGGCGCTTTGATGCCGCCATGAAAGGATATGGTGGCTGCCCGATGGCCAAAGACGATCTGACAGGCAATATGCCTACGGAAAACATGCTGAGCTATTTCAGTGAGACTGGAATTGAAACAGGGCTTGACAACGAAGCCTTCCTGGAAGCGATGGCGCTGGTGCCTGAAGTATTTACTGGCCGGGAGTAGTATCGTCTACCTCCTGCTCAGGTGGATTGAGTGCCATATAACTCATCACCAGGCCACCGCCAATCATAAAGATTCTGATCAATATACCCCGTGGAGAACCCGGTTTGTCAATCCATGCCAGATAGCTGAGGTTTGCACCAATGAGTATGAGCACAAGGGACAAGACTCCCAGCACAAAAAGCAGGAAACCGAGAATCATAAAAAAGGTACGGAGACGCATAGCGGTGCAATGATAATGAAAAAAAGGCTATGCTTCGACCTGCGGCGCGCTTCCTGGTGCGACAGCTCAGCAACCGGCTGAGGCGAAGGCTGAGGTGAGGTGCATTACATTTTTTTTGTGTAGAGACGCGATTAATCGCGTCTCTACACTAAAAAAAATGCAACGTGATTAATCGCGTCTCTACAGAAAAGATTTGCTATTCATTTTAGTATTTAGTGAGTCTTACTCTCTCACTCTCTTACTCTCTCACACGTCTCACGTTCTCACGGTTTTGACATAGTTCACGTCTCTCTCTTTCAGGTACTGGAGTATATAATCAAAGCAAGCTTCATGCTTACCAATCAATTCCGGAGGGAAAACGCCTTTTTCGGTGAAGAGTCCATCGAGAAACATATTGGCTGCAGCAGTTGCAGTATATCCTGTCGTCCTGGCCATGGAGGAGGTCTGGCTTATCGGATTGTATTCGTCATACAGATTGTATTCCACTATGAGTTTGTTGCCGTCTGCATCTATGCCGCGAAGGGTGACACGCATGACGGTCAATTCTTCTTCTGTCTCTCCGAGTTTCCATTCATTGAACAGGATCCGGCTGGTTACTTCTAATGGAACGACCTCGCTGCCTTTGACTTTTAAACTTTGTGTGGAAAAAAATCCGCTTTCCTTCAGGGCTCTGACTACATCAACATGTCCGGGATAGCGGAGTGTTTTCTCTTTCATATTGCTGATATGCGGCATCGTGAAGAGAATAGATCGCAGGCCATCTGTATTGAAGGATTCCAGGGTGCCTACTTTGTCAAATTCAACGTACTCACAATCGGTGAGAGGTTCGCGCACAATGATGTTTCCGTTTTCCACATAGCGGGCAGGACGGGTGTACTCTTCAATCACATCGATCGGTGAAAATGGGGCTTTGTAGAAAAATGGCCATTTCTTTACTTTGGGAAGACCTCCTACGAGGCATTCGAAATCGGTGAGTTGTAGGATCTCGTTGTATCGTCCGAGGATGATATTATCCATCCCGGGGGCAACGCCACAATCTACAATGGCCGTTACGCCTTTTTGTTTTGCGAGTTCATCCAGTTCGAGTGCATTCTCTGGAAAAAAGGAGATATCAATCACATTCTTGCCGGCTTCAATGATCGTCCTGAGCGTCTTAAAACCAAGAAAACCGGGAACAGCACAAATCACCAGGTCAAATCCGCTGACTGCTTTGCTGAGCTCATTAGCATCCTGCACATCTAAGGGCATGACTTTCAGTGCCGGGTACTTTGTCCGAAGCTGATTGAGCCGCTGGGCATTGAGATCTGCTAGTGTGACATTATGTTTTTGCAGCATGTCAGCTGCCATTGCGCTGCCTACCATGCCTGCACCGATTACGATGATATTTTTCATTTAATGCAATTTTTCCTGTGTTGATAAGGTGGCAAAGCTACTTTTAAAAACGCTAATTTTGATTTACGTTTTGCCTTGCTTTCCCATTACCCCAGTGGATTTAAACTTATTATTTATTAATTATTTCGCACGGAGAACACGGAGTGCACGGAGAAATATCTGACTCCTGGCAGTCCCTCTACTCTGAATATTTCGCGCAAAGAAGCAGAGGCGCAGTTTAGTTTTCACTTTCGAAAAAACCTTCCCACTTTTCATTCCCTGTTGGTTATTGGTTATTGAGTCAATGCTAAATTCCGTCTCCAGGCAGTCCATTTGTTTATCTCGCGCAAAGACGCAACGGCGCAGTTTAGATTTCACTATCGAAATAAATCCTTCTCACTTTTCATTCCGCACTGGGTACTTGTACTGACCGGAGTCGAAGTATTGGTTAATGAATCAAAGCAAAATCTGTGTCCAGACAATGCCTTTGTTTATCTCGCGCAAAGCGCACGGCCCGGTTGGATCCCCCACCCAAAAAAACCCCCCCCCCCTTTTTCCCCCCCCCCGGGGACCTCCTGTCCCGGCGGGGGGAGGAAGGGTTGATTAATTAAAAAAAAAAAACATTCCCCCCAAAGCCTGTCGCAAAGACGCAACGACGCAAAGGCGCAGTTAAGATTCCTCATTTAAAACATCCTTCTCACTTTTCATTCCTTGCTGGCTATTGGATATTGATTCAATGTTAATCCGTCTCCAGACAGACTCTCTGCTCTATGCTCTATGCCCTCTGCTTAACTTTCAAACCTCTTCAGAATCACCTCCCCAACTGTCTTCCCTTCAATACGGCTGTCAATCCAGGCTACAATATCAAGATGGTGAAAAGTGCGGCCTTCGAATGGATTTTTCTCAAGACGCAACACATCTTTCTTCAATGCATGCAGGTTGTGATTCAGTTGTTGTTTGCCAACATCCAGGTTGTTTTTGAAAAACTGGAAGAGGACCATCTGCACTTCGTTGAGATCGCGCATCTTACTAAAAAAACGACCTACACTATCAACAAGGTGCTCCAATAGATTGAAGTGATGGAGTTCAAAATGGGCCATGAGGTGCATGAGTCTGGCATAGCATTGAATATCGGTACGCAGGTGTCCTGCAGATTGAAGGTTCAGGATTTTATTGAGATACTCTATGCTTTGCCCCGGATTACCTGATCCCAGGTATAACCATGCGGTCTTGTAGTTGAAAACCATGATCCGGTGGATATCAATAAACCTTCCGTACTTTTTGATCAGCCTGTTGATCTCCGGTACGAGTTTCAATCCATCTTCGAAAGACCCTTCGATAAAATGACGATTGATCTTGGCGGTATATAAATAGAGGAAGCTGATGATCTGCCCGGTCATGTCGAAAAACTTCTCGTGCGATATAGTAAAGGCTTCAAATTTTTCCAGCGCCTTCACGTACCGGTTGTAATCACGCAAACTATAGAGAGAGGTCAGTTCATAGGACAATCCTCTCATGTACAACACCGGATCCTCCCGCATATGTGATGGATTGTCGTCAAAGGCTTTGACCCATAGCTCTGCATGATGATGGCATTTTTCAAAATCCAGCATGATATAGTAGTACCACATGTAGCATTGCTGCAGGTAGATCTCTTCGGTCACCGAGAGATTGGCAGTCCGAACTTTTCGCAATTCGGATTCGAAATACTCCCGAAGCTGAAAGTGATCTTTTTCATCTCGGACGTGGCCTGTTTCGATATACCATCCGTGGATCTTGATTTTGAGGTTTGACAGCAGGATCAGGTTGGAGACCCGGGCTTCCTGGTTTTCGGACTCAATAAGCAGGGTTTGTACTTTCCCAGATTTCTTACGGCTCCTGGTGATGTGACGCTCCTCAATAAACTTCTGAAACTCGATGATCTCGAGGCGGAGGAGATCATGGCCACCCTCCGGGAGCATCTCCTTGACGCGATCCAGTAGCTTGAAAGCCTGCAGATATAATCCCTTGCTATACAGGATGTGTGAGAAGTCTATCTGCTCTCTCACTTTAATAGATTCGATATTCTCGAAGATAAGCCGGAGGCTTTTCAATACCTGGGTGTAGAGGTGGCGCTTGATGTTGACAAACTGGGATTTGGGGATATCTCCCATCTTCTCGAGGACCACCTCTTCATCATATTCTTCGATTTTGTCGAGGATATCAAAGAGCCGCACGTACAGGACGTCTTCATTGCTCTGCAAACGCTGCACATAGAGGCGAAAATTGCGCTTTTCAGCCTTTGTCAGGGACTTGATGATGGTAAATAACTGTTCAGATTGAGCTATGGGCATAACAATAAGCTATAACACAAGATTCACGTTTACAGGCAAATATACATATTTATACGGTTTTAGCCATAACGTTAACCAAAATTATTGTTTTGCTTTCAGGCTACCTCTGCGTTTAGCTTTGTGCCATTATATTCTGAAAATCAATCATCCATTATCCTTCAAATCAATACTCTTTATGGCTAAGTTAAAATTTGAATATATCTGGTTGGACGGCTACAAACCTGAACCAAATCTAAGAAGTAAGACCAAGGTCATTGACATGGAAAGCTTCAATGGTGACGCCAAGAAACTACCTGAATGGTCATTCGATGGCAGCAGCACAATGCAGGCCAATGGACACGCTTCAGATTGTGTTCTCAGGCCAGTAGCTGCATACCCTGATCCACAACGCAAGAATGCATGGTTGGTGGTCGCAGAAGTATTCAATCCGGACGGAACCCCTCACCCAACTAACATGAGGAACCTGATCCCAAATGACACGGATGATTATTGGTTTGGATATGAGCAGGAATATGTACTTGAACTGGATGGTGCGCCGCTTGGTTTTCCTGCAGGAGGTTATCCTGCCCCACAAGGACCATACTATTGCGCAGTAGGATACACCAAAGTAGCTGGTCGTGACATCGTAGAAGAGCACATGGATGCTTGCCTCGAAGCAGGACTGGGTATTACAGGTATCAATGCTGAAGTGCTTCTAGGCCAGTGGGAATATCAGGTATTTGCAAAAGGTGGTAAAAAAGCTGCTGATGAGGTGATCCTGAGCCGTTACTTGTTATACAGGATTTCTGAAAAATATGGCGTTAAGATCAATATCCATCCGAAGCCGGTATTAGGTGACTGGAACGGATCAGGCATGCACGTTAACTTCTCCAATGGAGAAATGCGTGAAGTGGGTGGCAAAGACCTTTTCGATGCGATCTGCGAAAGCTTCAGATCAGTGCACAAAGAACACATCGATGTATATGGTTCTGACAACCACCTCCGTCTGACTGGAAAGCATGAAACACAATCCATGCATACCTTCAGCTACGGCGTGAGCGATCGTGGAGCATCAATTCGTATTCCGGTTCAAATTCCAACGAATGACTGGAAGGGTTACCTCGAAGACAGAAGGCCTGCTTCCAATGCAGATCCTTATAAAGTTGCTGCAAGGATAATCAAGACCATACGAGGCGCCGAAGTGATGGCTTCCTAATAGGGAATTCACAACATTTATACTCATAATTTTTATTGCCGGAGGCTAAGCTGGAAATCAGCTTAGCCTTTTTTTATTCCCACGCGCTGGTCGTGAGGCCACCGTGACCAGTGGCATTTCCCTCCTGGCGCAGCCGTTGTTGGTGTCCCCACCAACAACCACCGTAATCCCCGCTGGTGGTGAGGACACCAAGCCAGCGGCAATCGTAATCCCCGCTGGTGGTGAGGACACCAGGCCAGCGGCAATCGTAATCCCCGCTGGTGGTGAGGGACAGTAAACCCGGCTGGTGGTGAGGACAGTTCGACTTCGCTCTCTGCGGCGCACCAGGCCAGCGGCAATCCAATAATCTCCTATCTTCGTAGCCAATGAAAATCCTGCCCCAGGCACGAAACTTATGTATCGGAATAGCTCTATTCCTGGGAATTACATTTGATGCAGAAGCACAAATCACCCAGGACTATCTCCAGCAGTTTATTGAATTTATCACCGAGAACCAGGATGGTGGTGAAGAGTTTGATTATTCTGAAATCGGCGAGGAGTTGGATGACTGGAGCCGCTCCCCTATCGATATCAACAGTCCTGAAGCTGCAATACTGGTACAGTGGAAAATTATCTCTGACAATGCCTACCGCAATCTGCAGGACCACATATACCAGACCGGTCCACTCCTGGATCTCCTTGAGTTGCAATCAATATCAGGATTTGATCCTGAAATGATCAGGATCCTGAAGGTTATCGCGACTGTGAAGGGCAGAGAAACACAGACCCAGTCAATACCTTTTGGACAGATGCTGATCCACGGCCAGAATGAAATATATCTGAGAGCAGGACGAACAATCCAGGAGGCGGATGGGTACCTCGGTGAAGACCCTGCGTATGAAGGAAGTCCGGACAAACTCTACATGCGTTACAGGCACCGCAACTCTAATACCTTGAGTTATGGCATCACTGCGGAGAAAGATGCTGGGGAGGCTTTCTTCAGTGGCTCTAACCCACAAGGATTTGATTTCTATTCCTACCATTTTGCATTGCAGCAGTATAAACCATGGATGCCTGCCTTGATGATAGGAGATTTCAATGCCAACTTCGGACAAGGCCTGATCATGCATTCTGGTTTTGGTGCAGGCAAGAGTAGTTTCGTCACCGATGTCAAGCGTTCAGGCAATCCGCTCAGGCCCTACACTTCTGTTGAAGAAAATAATTTCCTGCGCGGAGTAGGGATAACGTTAAAACCTGCTGACAACTTTACGATCACTGTGTTGGGTAGCCACCATAATCGTGATGGGAACCTGACGATTGATACAGTCTTTGAAGATGGACAGATAGAAAATATTGGTGAAGACATCACGAGTCTCCAGACCTCCAACCTGCATCGTACGGAGGCTGAAATAGCGGATGAAGATGCGATCGACCTTACGCAGGGAGGGATCAGCGTATCCTACACAAACCGGCGTGCACATCTGGCCATCAATGGGCTTCATTCAAGATTGAGTGTTCCGCTCAACCGAAATCCTGAGTTATACAATCAATACTATTTCAATGGTGACAACCTGACCAATGCAAGCCTTGACTATGGCTTGTGGTTTGGTGGGCTACATTTCTTTGGCGAGACTGCCATGAGTGACAATGGAGCTATTGCTACCCTCAATGGTTTGCTTGCAGGCCTTGATCGTCATATTACTGCCGCCGTTTTATTCCGTTCGTACGCCCGCGACTACCAGGCCTTGACGCCAAACGCCTTTGGAGAGACCTCGCAGGCTAATAATGAAACTGGATTGTATACAGGCTTAGAGATAACTCCTTCTGGACGTTGGAAAATCCAACTCTACCAGGACATCTGGTCTCATCCATGGCTGCGCTATAACATCGACAGTCCGACGGAAGGAACAGAATATTTTGGAAGAGTAACTTATACTGTTAAACGGAGACTTGAAATATACGGACAGTACCGGAGCAAACGTAATGCTGTCAATTCACGACCAACAGGTGATGCCATCACACAAGTTGTGGACCAGACCCGTTCACAAGTGCGATTGCACATGAACAACATACTCACCAAAGGGATCCAGCTTCGGACCAGGATGGAATGGTCCTCCTATGCTATACCCGGAGAAAAGCAACAAGGATTTATGATCTACCAGGATGCCGTGTATAGTCCGCTGGCATCTCCATGGACCTTTAGTGCCAGAGTCACTTTGTTTGATACAGACGATTATGACTCCCGTATCTATACTTATGAAAATGATCTGATCTACTATTACGCTATTCCTGCTTTTAGTGACCAGGGTTCAAGATTCTATATCAATGTACGGTACAAAGGCATCCGAAATCTTACTGCGGAAATAAAGTTTGCACAAACCCGTCAACTGGATGTCACTTCGATCGGAAGTGGCAATGATGAGATACAAGGAAATATAAGATCAGAGATCAGGGCGCAGGTGATTTATAGGTTTGATAATTGAAAGAGCTATCAGCTGTCAGCCGTCAGCTATCAGTGTTTGAGCTGCCAGCTGCCAGCTGCCAGACTATTTCACTCACGACTCACGACTCACGCATTTTAGCTGCCAGCTTCCAGCTGCCAGAGTATGGGGGTTCCGACTCACTCCACTCTGTCCCTACTCCCCCACCCACTCACAACTCACCCCACACTCACCACAACCACTCCGCCACACTTTCACAACTCACTTAAGCTCAGCAACCGGAATCAGATTTACATAATCCCAGTAGGATGTCACATTGACTATCTTCCAGACACCGCCTATTTTTTCCATCAATCTGGTTTCGAGGGATGGAGTGTACATGTTCATTTCAGGATTGATGTTGTATTGGTTCCAGCTCAGGTAGGACAGGCCGGCGTTGAAAAATTTGACTTTCATATTTCTTCGCTCTACCTTAGGATGGCTGCTTCCATCGGGTGGCACGGGGTTATCCTCTATATATTTCTTCGATCTGGCATCAATCTCGCCCCAGCCAACTTTAGCATTAAAAGTGCCGTCGGCATTGTTCCATGCCTGGAAAGCATAGTCTGTATGGGCAAAATGTGCCTTCCAGCATTCATAATCGCGCGCATAAAAGCAGGAGGTTTCATTTTCGATAATACTCATGATGGACTCCGTTTCACTCACCTGATCAAAGGTAGGGGTTGGCCCATTTGCTGTTTGGGAATTATCAGATTTACAGGATCCGATGAACAGGGTAAAGGCCAGTAGGAAATAGGTCAGTTTATACATTTGAATAGATTTAAAAATTCTGAAATCGCGTTTCGACTTTATCAATGGTTAAACATAAAGAAATCTAATTCAACAGACCCGTTTTCGTCATACAATTTATAGCAGGCTATTAAAATAAGCCAATGCCTCATAGAAAGCTCATTTGTATTATTTCGTCGAAAACGTCATGGATATCTTAAACGCCATGTTATCCGTGGCCTTGTCCACCGCATATGGTCCATAACGGTAATACCCACCGATACCAAACCCGAGGTAACCGACATTGAGATAGTTCATCCTGACCAGGTTGTCAATCTGGAGGCCAGCTTCATAGAGACCCTTTTCTTTTGTTTTAAAATCAATCTGCTGATGATATTCCGGATTAGAAAGACTACCCCACCCTATGTTCTGAACCACTGTAAACACGGGCCTGAACTTGCCTGCATGAAATAATAATGAACCGAAGTTATGTGCATAGAATACGTTGACGTACCGATCTGAAAGGAATTCGTAAGGTCCGATCGTCTGGAAGTAATTCTTTACCAATACAGAAAGATCCCGAATGTTACTTCCTTCGCCGGTAAACAGCAACCCATAGGGCAAGGGCTGATCGATCAGTCCGGCATCGATCCTGATTCTTGACTCGCCTAGATTTTTAAAGTATATCGATTCTTCAACCCTGGCTTCCAGTTTGTTAAAAGCAAACTGACCATCCAGTACGGCATCCAATCCTCTGGTATAAGACAAAGACAGCACAGGATACTTCGTGCCCATGCTGAGTCTACGTCCCATCGAGGAAATCAGTTTTTCCTTGTGAGCATACCGGACATTAATGGTAAAATCGGTGTTCGTAAAGTCTATGACCTGTGCCGTCTCATCAACGGAGTAAATATAATCATACAAAGGGTTGACCAGGGTATGATTAAATGAAACATTCACCTTTGCATATTTCAACGCCCTCATACCAATGGCTATACTGCTTTGCTCGATATTGTCCATTTGCGTAGCGAGATAACTGCGCCAATCATACTGCCGCTCATTAAAGAAGCCAAGCCTCGTCTTGCCTGATTCAAGTAGAGTGTTTTCATATTTCCCGCGAATCTGAAGTTCACGCTCTTTATCCACTGTCCAGATAACCTCTCCTCCGTATTTCCACTCATCATCTTTCAATCCAAATCCAAAATAACCGCCAACCGATAAGTTCTTTATCAATTTATCATTCGTATACGCGCCAAGGCCTAGCCGAAAACCTTCATACATATTGAAGATGAGCGATTTTGAAATATCCAAATCAATAAAGCCAATAGGAATCCGATTACCGGAAAGCTTTTCAGCGAAGGTTAAAATATTGTCAAACTTATACTTTTGGCCAATGCTGTCGATGACCTGGTAAGTGGTGAGCTCTTGTGCGGTCAATGGATCTACCCTATGTTCTTTCCAGAAAAATGTATCACGTGTGGATGCCTTTTCATCCAACCTGAGGACTTCAATAGAAAAGTCCTTCTTCTTCAGTTCAGCTTGCAATTCAACATCCTTGATATGACTCTTGCCGTTTGCTTGCATACCCACCTCTTCATAGGAATCAACTTGCACAAAAATTTCAAAATTGAGCTGCTCAGGAAACCATTGCTTGCCATCAACCAACTGATATTGCTGCTGGATTTTTACATCAATTAAACCTTTGCTATACGGTTCGGCAATAACATTCTGGATGGCATAGGTGCTGGTATTGATATACAGCAATCCTTTCAGGGCCTCATAATTCTTACCTGCCTGGGGCTTGAAAGAAAGAATAAAGGTGGTGTCTTGTTGTTGATACAACGTATCCTCGATCCTGAAGTCATACTTCGTCAGGCTACCGTCACTGATGGGATTGATATACTGGATATCAAAGATCGGTATGATCTCTTTATAGAAGGAAAAGGGTTGTAAGTCTGTGGCCAATGGCGCGAAGGAGGGATTCTTAAACCCGGACACCTTGACGCCAAGAATAACTTCTTCCGAATTGTCAGGATGGATAAATTTCCGCTCGGTGACGGACTCCATGATCAAGGCATGCCCGTCTTTAAAAACCTCAGACTTTAGTTCTTCAATAGACTCCGGGGCACTCTCATCAATAAGAGCAAAATCATAAACCACCTTATTGTATGACTTATATTTAAAGGAGGTGATGTTTTCAGGATTGTTGATTTTCTTATTGGCGATTACATTCCGGATGATACGGTTTGCCGGGTTCTCTCCGGCCTTGACAACGATCTCTTCAAAAACAAAGGCAGAGGGAAACAACTCTACTGCATGGAGGTCTTTAACATCTATAGATTCCATGTACAGCGTTTTCTGCTCATAGCCAACATAACTAAACGTTAAACTTGTAATGGATGTGGGAGATGCATACCTGAATCTTCCATTAATGTCTGTCACCGTGCCAGTCAGCACATTATGATTGAAAATGATGTTGACAAAAGCTAGTGGGTGGTTCGTTTCGCCATCAAAGACTTGTCCGGCAATTTCATATTGACCTATCAGTCTACCGGAGAGAAAGATCAACACCCAGAAACAATTCAACTTTTTCCTTCCTATCATGAGCAGTTCAATTTAATCTCATTGGTGAACATCCTTTGAAGAATCTAATACCTGAGAGAATATTACTTTGTATTGAACATATTGTAATCCGTATTGACAATCCCGTCGGTGATTCCAATAGCACGTGCCATGGTCACTATTTGACCACGATGAAAAGTACTATGGTTGATTATATGCAGGATATAGTCATAGCGGTTCAAATCATTCTTAGCCCAGGGCATGTCGAAATGCAGGATTTTAAGTAAGTCATCCTCTGCATATTTTGAAAATTCGACATTCATTTGGGTGGAAACTTGTTTCAATTCCCTGAGCACATTCTTCGCATCTCTTTCTCTCACGGCCCAGTCAAACCCGGTGGTATCCTGTTCTCCAATAAACAGCAGCCAGAAGCGTTGCGTCCTCAGGATATGTTGTACCGTATAGTCGATGGACGAATAACTGGAAGGAGTTTCCTTATAGAGCAGTTCATGATCCAATTGACCTAGCCATCCAACTATTTTATGGTTTGCCCATTCGTTGAAGGTGGCATAATTTGTAATCAGTTTTACGAGGCTCATTTCTTCCGGTATATCTTGCTTAGCATAAATGTACAAAGGCCGAAGGCTCAAAAAAATGAGTAATCGTTAAAATATTCGTAAAATCCTTACACATACCTGTCCATAACAGACATAGCTCGAGTGAGCCTGATCAGTTACCATCAACAATCCAGCAAAAGCTCAAATGGCTAGCATTTTATAAACCTTTGAACAGGTAAGTTGCTATTGTCGCATCGAACAAAATAAACACCTGTAGGAAGGTCAGCTATATCGAATACCGCTGCTTCCCTAGAGGTTTCTTGCCTCACCATGATGCCCAGATAATTGAATATTTCAATACGTTGCGGCTTACCTTTATCCATGTGCACATGGAGAACATCGGAAGCCGGATTTGGATAAAGTGCAAATCCTTCCGTATCGCTTAATATATCAATACCAGATACCAATGGTTCAAATTCGAATGCACCTATATCAGGAGCTGCTCCTGAATAAGCAGAGCTAATCCCAGCTCCTGCTTCCCAACTCAAGTGCTGGCTGACCGTTATGATATTGGACGCATAATCTATCTGTGTAATTTCTACCCCAAATGCCTGGCCTTCCAACTGTATAGAATCACCATGGGTGATACCAAATCCATCTATGAATATTTTCGCATCCGTGACTGGTATATGGATACCGCTTCCTGCTTCTGTAGTCCTGGCCGGAAAGGTCCCGGCGTCAATGCAAGGAGATGTACTCTGCAAATGGAAATTGTATTCATCGGGATTGGTAAATTCTGGATCAATGTCCCATAAATCATTGGGGCCTTGCGATGAACAACATGGAGCTGGACTTATGCAGTTAAAGTCTACATCTCCGCCATGCCCATCACTACCTGCAGGAGAAAAAATATTGTTTAGAGCCTTTCCAACACCGCCAACACCCCAATTCCCATTCTCTCCACCACTAGGCCCCGTCAAACTAAATGTGTTGTTGGTCACGCGCATTCCAGCAGTTGTACCATTAAACCCCCAGCCAATATTTCCAAAGAAAAGATTACCCCGCCAGATGTGATCATAGTCACCATCACCTCCCTGGAAATATTGTACACCATTGAGATGTTCAAACCGGTTATTGATCATCCAGATGTTATACTCTCCTCCGCCACTCTGGTACACATCATTGTGTCTGCCATTGTTACCCAGGTGATGGAATACATTTCCCCTGACCACAAAATCATGACTCAGGTATTGCATCAGGTCTTCACCCTGACCCTCTTCATCACTCACTTCATTGTATTCAAAGACGATGTGGTGAATATCCCCACTACCCCATCCGGTACTAATCTGATTACACCACAACGAACCGTTATTAGCAATCCTGTTGCCTCTGATCAGGTTGTATGTACCATGGATGAACATGCCGCAAACCGCGGAATGGTGAATATAATTATCAAGTATCCTGTCATAATTGCCATCTATCCAAAGGCTGCTCCCGGACAACTCTAGCCCACGGACAGTAATATAATCCTTAGTAATTTTAAAATCCCGGGTTAGAATGACCTGTTCATTGCCAAAACGTTGATAGGTAATATATGCTTCCGGCGCACCATCATTGGCCATGACGACATCCTCTGTGTATGTTCCGGCCATGATAAACACCGTATCACCTGGCAGGAGGATATCGGCCGCACGTTGAATATTCCGCCAGGCTTTACTAGCTGACGTACCTTCCTGGAGATCATCACCGGAGGTGGAAACATAATAGACAGCCTGTGCCTGAATCGACATGGTGATTATCCAGTAAAGAATAATACAAATGCCGGACTTCAACATGGACAGGCTGATTGACATATATAATTGACCAATGTGTCAAATTTAATAACAGACACTTTATTCACCACCAAACAACACATAGGCGAGGCTCAATCTAAACCCGGCGTAGGCATTGTGTGAAGGATCATAAACACCACTTCCATTTGGGATCTGCCAATCCTCGTGATTGATGTCTGTCAAACCATACCCAAAATCAAGGGTGGCATCCAGGAAGAGTTTTTCTCCAAATAAAAACCTTGCGCCTAGCTCAGCAGCGACAAAGATGTCACTGTCATTAAAGCGTTCAGTCACATCCGTAGCACCCAGGTCAAAGGCATCCGTAGTGATGGGATTTACAATGATTTCAGAATATTGCTGCCCATCGCGAAGCCATTCCTGCTCCGCTTCCTGCAAATTAGCTAATACGATGCCTGCACCACCCAATAAATTTATCTTGCTTTCAGTGCCGTTAAACCTGATCATCAGCGGTATCATATTATACTTGAGCGTCAGTGTCCTTTCCCAGTCTGAACCGCTGTAGGAATCAAGGTATTGTTGGCCCAGATTAGTGAACCAATAGCCGGTGGAAATTCCCATGTGATCTGTAATATTATATCCTACATCTACTCCAAACGAAATATTATACGTGGGTTTATAATCATATTCCCGTCCGTTACCCCATGTATTCTGGTTGATGATATTGGTGTTGAGGGGCATGACATTGGCTCCGATGGTAAAGCCTTTCTGAGCGTATCCATGTAGGGCCAGGAAGGCGAAAATGGCGAGGGTAAAAAGTCTTTTCATGTGGTTTGTGAATTATGTGTTTTGAGTTAGTGTAATTATTTCATTTCATAGGTTGGACGAAAATGATAATCCTCATCAAACGTCTACGCAGGCCTGATTGAATATCATCACTCCATATTACTTGCCGTGTTTTTCCATCATTGGCAAGGGATTACCATCCCGAAGATAATAATCAAAATGTCTTTTTGTCTGGACGAAACGCTCATCCCGCCATTCGCGGATACCATGATCTGCACCTTCAAAAAGTATAAACCGCAAAGGGTGCTTTGCCGCATATAGCTGACCGACCAACTCCAGGGACTCTTCCGGCAACACCCGCCAATCAGCACTACCATGCATTATCAGCAGTGGGGTTGTCTTGCATAACTGATCAGCCCAGAATACAACAGACCTGTCTTTCAAGCCTTGCTCCCTGTTTGTAGTATAATCCGGCACTAATTCACCGAAAACCCCACTCTCCATCTCCGGCCTGGCGGCTGTATTGAGAAATGCATTAGCCATACCGGCTGTCACCACGGCTGCTTTAAAGCGACAGGATCGCTTCAAACAGAGATAAGTCATCATGCCTCCCCGACTGGTGCCTTCTATCCCGATCCTTGATGTATCAGCTTTTGGGTTTTGATCCAGCACCGGAATGAGATTAAATATATCATTCACATCTGCGCCACCAAATTCTTCCATACCCTCTCCTCCATCATTACCACGATACTGGCTGGCGACAACCACATAATTCCAATTCGCCATTCGACCAAGGAAGTAGAGAATACCCAAAGGATTCCACTTTCCAAAATCACGGTTTCCTCCACGATTAGAGATGATACATGGATATGTACCTTTCGCTTTTGGTTCGGCGATAAATCCCGTGACTTTAAGCCCATCAGATAGATAGGTGATCCGGAAAAAATCAACACTATCCTTCAATTTCGCAGCAAGTCCAACATCAAATGCCTGAAGTTGCAGCCACACTGAATCATGGACTGTATAAGTAGTTTTCTCGAGGATGGTACCATCCTGTGCAAAGGATACCGAAGGGAGAACAAATAAAAAGAGTAATCCAATAGTTTTCAACATAGTTCGAAAATTTTTGGGGTCACAAAATAGTATAGGCTATTGTTGTACAAGTTCGGCGTAACCAAAATTAACGTCAAAATCAACACACCAGACAATGACAAATTTATACTGTGTATAGTCCAGATTATCTGGCAGGTCATAATTGTAATTGCCTTTCACTCCCTTAATATTACCGAGGTCGATGAAATCGGATGATATCGCACTCAGACTTGAAGTCAGATAGATATTGAGATCAGGACCTGAGTCTGTTTTAAAATTGGTAAGTGTAAGGGTCGTTTTTTCCTGGTCGATAGTGGCTATGCCCCTCGTCTGGTGGGCAGCGGAGACGAAATCTCCCCTGAATGCCGGATTGGCAGGAGGAGTGGCTTGATCGTCCTTTCCGCATGAAGCGAATAAAAGAGTAGTTACTATAACAAGACTCAAGAGATAAGTAGGTATGGTGCGCATAAATTGTAAAGTAGTTAATGTAATGGTTGCACTAAAGATAATCAGTTAATGCCATGGTGGAATGCAACTCTACTTAGGTTCCATAATTAAAAAAACAGCCAGGCTATCTCCGATATTTAAGACTTCATGCCATTCTATACCTTCATTGTAAAAATGGGTTCCTGTGGGTACATCTACTTCGCGGACACCCTTCGCATCTGTAATCCTGAATCGACTACCAGAAAGTGCGTATCCAAAATGTGCCTTGTGATAATGCTTTTCATGGCCAACTCCCGGAGGAAAGCTGCACTTCAACGTGCGTATCTTATCATTTTCCAGAAGCACCTCACATACCGGCTCCCCTTTCCAACCTGCTGCCAGGGGATCAGGCAACGTCGTTTGTCCATATCCAGCAATAGTTAGTAGTACCTGGATACTCAAAAGCAAAATGAATTGTTTCATTTGAAGAAATGTAAAAAGTAATAAGGAAATTTATTTCAACAAACACTAGGCTTACACCCGAAGGCTTCCACGGAATGCCCGTGCCGCGTAGTAAGATTCAGCTCCGTTATGGTAGACAAATACATGATTGTATCGACGATCGCAAAACAAGGCTCCTTTGAGTTTACGAATGGCTGCCGGAGTCCCTATCCAGCTTGAGGTCTTGGTATCAAACTCACCAAGCTCTTGAAGTGCACGGTATTGATCCTCAGTTAAAATCTCAATACCCATATCCGCAGCCATTCCTATAGCACTGTCTTCCGGTTTGTTTTCTTTCCTTGCCTCCAGTGCTTCATGGTCATAGCAAATACTTCGACGGCCTTTTGGGCTTTCTGCGGCACAATCATAAAAAATATATTCGCCGGACTTCTTATCAAAGCCAACTACATCCGGTTCGCCACCGGTGATCTCCATTTCATTCAGTGACCATAACTTCTTTGAATCGGACTCCAGTCTGGCAGCAACCTTTGCCCAATCAATGCCCTTGTGGCGGCTCATGTTTTTATCAAAACGGGTTTTCAATGTCTTGAGGAGTTCTTCCTGTTGCTTGGGTTTCAATTCCTTTTTCATGCTATGGATGTATTTTTTTGGTGATATGGTTTTTCGATTTTCTAGTCTTAAATACCAGGTGTGGCTTATAAAGCCATTTTGGTGAGCTCTACCTCAAGTCTGTCAAAGTTTTCTTCGTTCTTATCCACGACAAACGGCCTGAGCTTTTCACATTCCTCAACGGTATCGAAGAGCATTTTAAAGACAATTTTCGTTTTATCGGCCTCGACAGCTTCAAAAGTGGCTACAACCTGGAAAAGCGGTTTTGAATGACGCTTCCATGCGATGCGTGTGGGGCACTCTATAACCAGGAATTCAACATCATTCTGATAGTTACCCTGCTCCGGTCCATGCATCGTAAATCGCCATCGGCCACCCGGACGCAGATCAAACTCATGAAATGTATTTGTAAATCCGGCTGGCCCCCACCAGTTCTTAAGGTGGTCAGGTTCCGTCCAGGCTGCAAACGCGAGTTCTATCGGGGCATTAAAAATACGGGAGCTGACAATTTCACTGTCAGGTGTGGTGGTGATGATTTGTGATATCAAAGGATAGAAATTTACTGTTTCAAAAGTAATATTTCTTTCCTCAAAGGAAATATCGCAGTGGTTGCTTTATTGGTTCAGATATCAGCGTTTAAGCAATCCATCCCTGGTCGTATTGACAAATGATCTTCCATCAAACCGAAAAAGCCCTCCTGAAAAACCAAACCAAAGCGTGCCCTTTCTGTCTTCAAGTATGCTCTGTATACCAAAACTATAGATAATGTCATTCCTGTCTGCCTCTGTGACCAGGGTGAATTTGTCTCCATGGAAACGATAAGCCCCGAAATTCACTGCACCAACCCAAATGCTCCCGCTCTTATCCTTATAGACAGTATAGATGTCATTTTGGATCAGGCCTTCTAATTCCGGAAACTTCCTGATTGTATTGCCATCATACCGACTGAGTCCCCCTTCCTTCTTGAATTCAGGGAAGTCGGAGGTGATCGAACCGAACCAGATATGGCCCCGATCATCCTCTGCTATACTCGCCACATTGTTACTGCACAACCCATCCTTTGTAGTAAAGTGCGTATAAGACTCTTCATCGTACTTACATGCACCATACCCGTCTCTGCCAAACCAAAGGTTGCCATGTGAATCTTCCATGATACACCAGATCTTTCCCCTTACCCACTTATAGGATGGATCCGTAATTTCAGGATCAGGCAATTTGAATTCAACAAAAGAGGAGCCATCAAACCGAAAAAGTCCATCATTGGTTCCGGCCCAAATGATTCCATTCCGGTCGATCAATAAATTGCAGCCAGGCCCGTGTAAGCCCTTAGATTCTGTATAACTTGTAAAAGTCTTACCATCAAACATAGAAACACCAGCATGTGTACCAAACCAAATATTGCCTGCTTTGTCCTCTGCCATACTCACGACCGTATTGTCGCACAATCCATCTGAAGTGGTAAAATAAGTAAGTGATTTACCATCAAAGCGTACCGCACCATCTGATACGGTTCCAAACCAAAGGTTTCCCTTCCGGTCTTCAAGGATTTCAACAATATATTCTGAAATCTGAGCTGTAGAATCAATCGATATGGAAGCAGCTTTGGATTGCCCTTTACAGGAGAGTGCTGATCCAAATGAAAAAAATAGAAGGCAAATCATGGAAGCCAAGGCGTATCTACTCATGATGTTTTAGTTGGAGAGTGTATTTGTCAACCTGGCAAAACGGCCAGTATCTGCGGACAAGTTACTATAGATGTGTCTTGCCAGATGCTATCAACTTGTTAAATGGGGCAATATTATCCTACCCGCTTTCCCACATTTAATCTTACCCTGCTTCAATCGATTTGCAACCTGATGTGTGAATCATACAATATTTATGCGTGATTGTATAAACCTATCCATGGTGCAGGCCTCACCTTTGCAGTAAATATTAAATTATGAAACCAGGACCTACAGGATACAACTTAACCACTCATATCAACAACTTTGATTTATCCTATGATGATGTAGGGGAAGGGGCTATTCCTATCATCTTTCTGCATGGCTTTCCATTTGATAAATCGATGTGGGCCGGGCAACTTGAATTTCTGAAATCCGGTTACCGGGTGATCGCCTGTGACATCAGAGGATTCGGTGCATCCCATGATGAAACTTCATATCTCACCATTAACTTGTTTGCCGATGACCTGGTCGTCTTCATGAGTAAATTAAATATTGATAAGGCCATTATTTGTGGACTATCTATGGGAGGCTTTATTGCACTAAACGCGCAGAAAAGATTTCCGGACCGATTTGAGGCGTTGATCCTATGTGATACCCAATGTATTGCAGATACTCCTGAAGTCAATGCAAAAAGGTACAAGACTATCGATGAAATAAATACCAATGGGGTCACTGGGTTCAATGAAGGTTTTATAAAAAGTGTATTTCACAAAGATTCCTTAACCGACAAAAAAGAAATCGTAGAGCAGGTAAGGGGGGTTGTATTTTCGAATTCGCAACAAATCATTACCATGGGGTTGAAAGCCTTAGCTGAGCGCGCTGAAACTTGCTCCACATTAGCTGAGATTGATATTCCTACACTAATTGTATGTGGCAGAGAAGATGTCGTCACACCGCTCGCCCAATCGGAATCCATGCACAAAGCTATTGAAGGCAGCATACTTCAGGTCATTGATGATGCAGGTCATGTTTCTAATCTGGAACAACCCTTTGAATTCAATAAACACCTCTACGATTTCCTGGCTACCTTAAAGGGGCTTGATGTACAACTTGAGCTGGAAACTAAGGCGTATTAAAAGGTCATTCACTGCCGAGGATTCTTTTTACCTCAGTAGCAATAACAATATCAATTGCTTACAGGCTTTGTTGACAGATATGCTGCAAGTAATTCACTGGCCTTTGTCCACTTCATCCCTGGATAACGATCATTGTCAATCCTATCCAGGTTTGACCGATCGTCAATCATATTGGACATGTATTGCATGCCTTGCCAGGCCGGATAGAGTTCAGTTTTACCGGGTGCCATCGTACGGATGATCTTGATCAACACATTGAGAAAACTCTGGCCTCCCGAATGGAACAATCGGAATTTCTTTCCGGTCAATTCTGTCATTACTTTCTGTATATCTGGGACTAGTTGACGCCTGCAACCCATAAGGAGCGAGGAGTCGAAGGGTCAAGGGCTGCAGGTATAGGTTGCTGTATCAGCAACAGTTGTAAAACCCAATGGATGATCAGGATTTCCCCAATACATAACCAATGATTGTTTAAACATTATCATAGGCATCTGGCCGGTGAGCATATCCATGAAGCCTCCGCAATATATGCTCGTGACCTTGATCGGTGCCCTATCGAGATAGGTATGAAACTACGCCCCAGTCCAGGTTCCGGTTAGCCATCAGGAAACTTTGTAAAGTCAGGGAATAATCAGAAGGTATAAAACGAGGAACGCCTGCTTTGACGGCAGCATCCAGCAATATCTTCTGTGCATCAATGATCACCTCCCGCAAGCCTGCAAAAGCAGACACTACGCAAGATGCACCTACACATGCTGCAGCTACTTCATCTACATTGGACATATCCACCTCCATGACCTTTGCTCCTAATTGTTCAAGATGGGTTTTCTTTTGAAGATCTGTGCCCTTGCGGACTATTGCCCTGACTTCAGCACCTTGAGCTAAAAGGGCTCTGGTGATACGTTCTCCAAGATTGCCGGTGGCACCAGCTACGAGTATAATTTGTTTCATTTACAATTTAGATGAATTTGACAAAGGCGATCACCCTTAACACCAGCAAATGGTAAAAAGTTGAATAGTAAAGAAACTAACAGTGGCAGTCTGCAGTTGGCAGTCTGCAGTGAGTTGTGAGTTGTGAGGCGAATCGAGGCTGGAGCGGGAGGGGAGTATCGTCCTACGCAGTATTCAGTTGGCAGTAGTGTGCAGTCATCAGTTGGCAGTATTCAGTGAGTTGTGAGTTGTGAGTGGGAAAATACTCTGGAAGCTGGTAGCTGGTAGCTAGAAAAAGTGAGCATTTAGATGGTTATTCAAAATCAGGATACAACAAATACAACTTCCTCCGCTGGTTAAACTTTTCAAGATCAGGCTTCCAACTTTCACGAATCTGTGATTCGCCCCACCCTGCTTCAATCGATTTACGGAAAGATGAATTACCGGCCAACTTGTCAAACCACGAAGCATTGAAGAAGGTCGTTTTATCCATTACCTTATAAAACTTCAACAAAACACTCAGGTCCATTTTTCGCTGTTGGAATAATGAATCTACATCAGCGCTTGACAAGTCGACCCCATAGCACAGCTTATCTTTCATTGGTGGAGTCTTAGCACTGGTCATCGACACGGGTGTAAATGAAAATGCATGGTCTGGATAATCCGGATGCCCTACCACCTGGAAAGGTGTGGAGGTACCGCGTCCAAGACTCATCGAAGTACCTTCAAAAAAACAAATACCGGGATATAACAATATGGATCTTTGATTAGGGAGGTTAGGTGATGGCTTCGCGGGTAATTCGTAGGGCATTGTGTGATCATAATGTTTACATGCAATCACGGTCAGATCACATTTCTTTATTATCCATTTCTCGCCATTGATCATCTGTCCCAGTTCACCAATGGTCATGCCATAGACCACCGGAATGGGATGCATACCTACAAACGATTGAAATCGTGATGTATCCATCAATGGTCCGTCGATATAATGTCCGTTCGGATTAGGCCGATCAAGCACGATCAACTTAAGGTTTTCCGCCGCAGCTGCTTCCATCAGGTAATGCAAGGTGCTGATATAGGTATAGAACCTGACGCCTACATCCTGAATATCAAAAACTAACACATCGATTCCCTTCAAATCAGCAGGAGATGGCTTTTTCTTTTCTCCGTACAATGAAATGATTTTCACTCCTGTGACCACATCGATACTGTCGTTGATCAGCGCGCCTGCTTCTTCTTTCCCTCTCAATCCATGCTCGGGTGAAAACAGCGTCATGACATTGATACCCCTGCTAATCAGGCTGTCGACCAAGTGAGTCTTGCCTATAGTGCTTGTATGGTTGACGATCAGGCCGACCCTTTTTCCTTTGAGTAGAGGGAGATAAGTCTCTGTGTCCCAGGCCCCAGGCATAATAGGCTGGGCAGAAGGCTGGGTGGTGAGTGGAGCCGACCCATGACATATGAAGGAAAACAGTGATATTAGAGTCCCGAAAGCGAAAATTTGCAGCCGGGTGAGTATGAGTACAGAACGCAGATACGCCATAGTAGATATTGAAACGACAGGAGGACTAGTCAAGCGCGACAAAATTACAGAAATCGCCATAGTCCTTCATGACGGTGAAAAGGTGATTGACCAATACCAGACCCTGATCAATCCCGAACGCAGTATTCCTGCTTTTATTACCGGCCTCACCGGCATTACCAACGAAATGGTTTCCGATGCCCCACTCTTTTGCGAAGTTGCCAAGGAGATCGTATTGAGGACCGAAGGAGCTGTCTTCGTGGCCCACAATGCAAGGTTTGACTACGGGTTTCTTCGCGAAGAGTTCGGAAGACTAGGCTACGCATATACACGCAAACAACTCTGCACGGTTCGGCTGAGTAAGAAATTGCTCCCACAACTAAAATCCCATAGCCTTGATTCTCTCATCCGGTACTTTTCACTTGACGTAGACAAACGGCATCGTGCCCTTGATGATGCGCTTGCTACAGCTGAAGTGTTTAAGATCATTACCGGCATGGGTCAGGGGCAACGGGAGATGTCTGACATCATCAACATGGGGATCAAGGAAGCGAAGCTACCTGCTACTATTTCCCTGGATTTTATTCACAGTCTCCCTGAAGCGCCAGGTGTCTATTACTTCCACGATGCGGATGGCAAAGTGATCTATGTCGGCAAGAGTATCCACATTAAGAAAAGAGTGATCCAGCATTTTACGGAGATCTCCAATAAGTCAGGTAAACTGCAACAACGTGTGCATGATATCACATTTACACTCACCGGAAGTGAACTGATCGCAAGCCTGCATGAGAATGCAGAGATTAAAAAACTGCAGCCGGAAATCAACAGAGCACAACGTCGCAAGAGTTTTCCGTTTGCGATCTATTACTATTTCGATGAAGGTGGATACCTGACGATGAAAGTTCGCAAGAAAAACAAAATCGAATCACAAGGCACCGCAGCTATTCTCCACGAATTACCTGATCATAAATCGGCAGCCAGTTATCTCCGGGGATTGACTGACAAATTTGAGTTGTGCATGAAAAAGACCGACATCGATACCGGTCCGGGTGCATGCTTTTATCACCAGGTCGGAAAATGCAAAGGCGCCTGCCTTGGTCTTGAAGATCCGGATGAGTACAACCTTCGTGTACGCCAGGCCGTAGCGGCGACACAACAAAATATTGATGAGGATTTTGTGATCACGGATCAGGGAAGAGAGCCGGGAGAGATCAGTATGATTCTCATCTCCAAAGGCCGTGTGATGGGTTGGGGATATGCGGATGAGACTACACCCCTCATGCATGTCAATGATGTCATCGACCATATCAAGGCGCGTCCTACGATGCCTGAAGACCGGAAGTTTGTCGCGCATTATGTGAGGATGGGGAAGTTTGAGAAGATGCTGAAGCTGTGAGTAATAGCTATCAGCTATCAGCTGTCAGCTATCAGCTTTCAGACTTATAAATTGCCTAGACGCAAGTTAAAACTTGCATTCGCATAAGCTTAAGTAAACTAAAGGTTAACATTGACTTTTTATAATGCTAGCGTTGCCTGCATCATGTAGCTCCTTGCCCCTTGCTCCTTGCCCTACGCCTCCGGCCCATTGACATACTGCGAAAGGAAAGCAGCAAGCACGCCACCAGAAAAATTGGCGACAGGAAAAATCCAGATCGTTTCCCATGATGTGAAATTGGCCATGGTAATGCCTAATCCGATGGCTGGATTGAAGGCCCCGCCTGAGACGTCGGCGAAGGTGTAGATAATCGCCATCAACGTAAATCCGATAGCTAAGCCGTAGTAGATATTGCCCGCCGTTTTCTTGATGGTGGTGAGATTTAGAAAAACATAAACAAATAAGAGTGTGCCGAGTAACTCAGCGATGAGTGCGGGTACAATCTCGAGTTCTTTTGGAGCGGGAGCAGGAGCACCGCTGGCATTCAATAAAAATCCGGCCAACATGGCTGCGAGGGTGCCGCCTAAAAACTGAGCAACGATATATGGGAGCAGATCTCCTGAATTGAGCTTACCCCTGAGATAGGTAGCGAGGCTGACTGCCGGATTATAATGCGCACCTGAAATGTGAAATCCGGCATACATCATGGCGACCAGCATCACGCCGGCTGCCATTGGGGCAAACTGGCGGTGATCTCCTGCATCCAGCATGCAAAGGGTCATCACCAGGAAAAAAGTCCCGAAAAATTCCACTACATATCTCCGGAAAGCGCCTGTATTATCTGCTTTAGTTGCCATTTCGTGTTTCGTTTTATGTTCTGGTTGATATCGACATCAATCAACGTGAAAAATAGAAATAATTATCAACAATCTTCAGAAACCCGCTTGTCTTAAGAGATAACAGAAAAATTAGAAATGATCCAAACAGGATATTGCAACATTAGGGCGGTAATTCCTGATCTTTGAGGCGGTGAACGAAGAAAAGACAATAACAGATAACCTCTGGATGTCAAGGTGTTTTGACCTTGCGAGGCGAGGCATAGGACATGTGTCCCCTAATCCACCGGTTGGGGCAGTGCTGGTGTATCAAAACCGCATCCTCTCTGAAGGCTTTCATAAGCGGTACGGAGGTCCTCATGCTGAAGTTGAAGCTGTGAACAATGTTCCTGCCGAAAAGAGGCATTTAATTCCCCTATCTACGCTGTACGTTTCACTAGAACCATGTTGCATTACTGGCAAAACGCCTCCCTGCACAGATCTTATCATCCGGGAAGGAATCAGGGATGTCAGGATAAGCACCTGGGATCCAAACCCTGCGGTGTCTGGCACCGGGCTTGACCGATTGAGAGAAAAAGGTATCCAGGTTACCGCCGGTATCCTCGAATCGGAAGGAAGAGAGCTCATTCGACCGTTTACCACCAATATCGTCATGCACCGACCATATATCCTTTTGAAATGGGCTCAATCTCGATTTGGCTACGCAGGCACTACCGGCGAACAAGTCTGGTTAAGTGAGCCCGATACCAAAGTATGGTCTCACAGTCAGCGCGCCAGTGCAGATGCGATTCTTGTTGGTGCAAGGACGATTGAAACAGACAACCCTTCGCTAACTGTAAGAGACTTCCCAGGTCGTTCCCCTCTCCGCGTGATCTACGATCCAAATGGAAGATTGCATACGCGCTACCATGCCTTTAATGATGATGGTCTAAGCATCTATTATTTTTCAAGAATCAACAATCCATCGCTAACAAAAAGCCACATAAAGACGTACTTGCTAAGCCCGGATGAAGATGATTTTCAACAAATCCTCAAAGTGCTTTTTGAAAACCGTATCGGGATTCTCCTGGTAGAAGGTGGCCCTTCTTTGCAGAAAAAAATAATAGAAACCGACATGTGGGATGAATCCTGGGTGATTCAAACTCAACACCATCTCGCGAAAGGTATTGCTGCACCGGATGTAATGGGGCGATTGATCACGAAGGAATGGGTGGGGACTGATAGAATTGTGGGGATACGGAGGATAGGGTAAAAAAACTTTAAATGCCGCAAGTTAAAACTTGCATTCGCACAAGCTTAAGTAAACTTAAGCTTAACATCTATCTAATCTTTTTTCATGTACATCTCCTCGTACTTCTTCCACGGTGTGGTCTTGAAATAATTCTCTGCGAAGTATTTCATGATCTTGTCAAGGGAGGGCACGTCTTTGTATCCGGGAATAGGTTGAAGGATACTGAACTTCTCATCGAGGAAGACGAAGGTTGGATAGGTAAGTTTGCCAAAGGTGATTTCAGCGGCTAATTTGTGGTATCCGGAATTACCTGATTTGATAAATTCGTAGGGCTGATCGTTGAAATTGATTTCTTCTTTGGTCTCCGCGTCAAACTTGATAGCATAGAAGTGCTTGTTGAGGTACTTGATGATTTCCGGGTTTGAAAACGTCTCCTTGTCCATTTTCTTGCACCAGCCGCACCATTGGGTATAAACGTCTACAAAAATCTTACGGGGTTCTTTTTTATTCCTTTCCTGGGCTTCTTCCCATGTGAGCCAATTGACTTGGGCTGTGGCCTGGGTCACCAGGCTGAGCAAGGGCATCAGGAAAACTATCAGGAAAACACGAATCATTAGCACATAACTTAGTAAGATGAACAAAGGTAGTGGTATAAAAACAGACTTAACCCCCATCCTATCGTGGCCGGAGGACCATTTAAAATATATTTAACTTTTTATGTTAAAATAGAACCCAACCTTCCAGGGGTTCGTTATCACCCAGATATACAATTCTTGTTACCTTCGGACTTAAATACCTAATACTCATGGGAATATTTGATGAAGTAAAACGCCTGCTCTGGGTGAAAAAGGCTGTAGCCGAGTCAGCTGCTGACAAAGCAGTAGAAAAGGGAGCTGAAATCAGTGAAGACCTTGCCAATAAAGCATCTGAGACCTGGACCAAAAGCAAAGACTTTGCCGAAGACCTAGGCGAAAAGATAGTCACTGCTACTAAGGAAGGCTATCAGGACGCCAAAGAAGCAGTGTCTGACCTATGGGATAAAAAGGACGACTGGACCCAAAAAACGCCACCACCGGTTGAAAAATCGGAAGCTGAATCCGAGGCGTTCAAAACCGGAGAGAAGTTAGGTGAAAATGCCGCCAAGACCTGGGATAAGGTAAAAGAAGAGGGCAAGGAGATTATTGACAAGGCTGTTGAGAAATCAGACAAGGTCTGGGAGAAGACCGAAGCCGTCAGCGAAGATCTCTGGAATAAAGCCAAGGACGTGGCTGGAAAGGTAGGCCAGAAGTTCGAAGAAGGTGTGGATTCCATGCTGGAAAAAGCCAAGGCCCTCGACAAGAAAATCGAAGAAGAAACAGACAAGGTAGACGCCAACCGTGACGGATGGGCTGATACCACTGTAAAGGATAAACTCAAGGAGCACGAATCCACCCTCAAGGGCAAGGATGATTTCTTTGAGCGCGCCTCACGCTATGCCGAGGGAGACTACTCCATGGGCAAACCTGTCATCACCAAAAAGGACGATACCTCTGAAGAAGGAATGACGGAGCTGCCACCATTGCCTAAGAAGGATGATTTTGCGGATGACGCTATTATAGATGATGAAGGGGATAAGTGAGCAGTCTTCAGTCGGCAGTTGGCAGTATTCAGTTGGCAGTCGGCGGTATTCAGTTGGCAGTATTCAGTTGGCAGTATTCAGTTGGCAGTCTTCAGTCGGCAGTCGGCAGTAGGCAGATAATAAATTAAAAATCATGTAGAGACGCGATTAATCGCGTCTCTACATCAAATTTCAATATTACCTTAGCCTAGCTTAGCCTTAGCCTCCGCCTTCGCCTATTTTTCTGCCATATTGTAAAGAATTAGTATGTTTGCAGCCTACAAAAACGACTCATGGAAACAGAGGTAACTACCGTAAAGAAAGAAAACAAAGGACTGTACTGGCTGATCACCCTGGTATCCGCGGCAGCTTGTGTAGGATTGCTCATTTTCAGCCCTGAATGGTTCTGGCTGACGCTGCCTTTCCTCTTCACGTATTTCGTGAAGGCGATTGATATGATGTAGTCTTCAGCTATCAGCTATCAGCTGTCAGCTATCAGTATCCAGCTTCCAGTTTTTTTTAACTGTTCGTTCAAGTCTCAGACTTGAATGCAATATTTTTCGCGTCTCCTGACGCGAACGAGTGATTTGTAACTGTAGCCAGGAGGCTACCAGAGACAATTCTACATTATACACAGAATTATTTGCTTATTCAGTCGGCAGCCGGAGGCTACCAACAACGTCTGTTTTTTACCGGCGGAGGCTACCATCGCTTCAACAAAGACACAGAATTATTTGCTTTTACTGTCGGCAGCCGGAGGCTACCAACAACGTTTGTTTTTTATTAAAAAACAAACGTTTAGTTATTACTAACTGAATACAGATTACCGATTACTGATTACCGATGAAGACTGCTCACTGCTCACTGCTCACTTCCTGCCAAGCCATTTTTCAAACTCTGCCAGCGTAAACGCATTCAAGCATGAATCCAGTTTGAGACCGCCTTTTCTCGCTGCCAACACACCATATTTGACATAGGCGATCTGGGCACGGCTGTGGGCATCGGGATTGATGGAAACCAATACTTCCTTTTCCATACAGTAGTCGAGCCAGGTGTAGTCAATATCTAATCTCAGGGGATTGGCATTGAGCTCGATGGCAACGCCATTGGCGGCGCAGGCATCGATGACCTTGCGGTGATTGATAGGATAACCCTGGCGGGCTAGAAGGAGCCGACCTGTGGGATGGCCGAGGATACGGGTATATGGATTTTCTATAGCTGTAATCAACCTTGACATAGCCTTGGCTTCATCCATCCGGAGATTACTGTGAATGGAGGCGACCACAAGATCAAACATAGCCAGTACATCGTCTTCGTAGTCAAGGATCCGTCGCCAAGGATGTCAGATTCTATTCCTTTAAAGACTTTGAAAGGCGCAAGTTTCTCATTGAGCTTGTCGATCTCTTGCATTTGTTCAACAACCTGCTCTGCAGATAGTCCATTGGCATAAAAGGCACTGCGGCTGTGATCACAAATTGCAAAGTATTGATAGCCTGCATCACGAACATGCACCGACATTTCTTCAAGCGTATTCATGCCATCACTATAAGTGCTATGATTGTGAATGATGCCTTTGATATCACTCTCTTCTATAAGGTCTTCCCAGTATGCTGGAGGATAGCTTTCAATTTCATCCCTGTCAAAAAGTTCAGGTGGTAATCCCTCAAACCCGGCATTTGTCAGAACCTCTTCAATATCCTGGCCATTGCTCAGTTCATCCATTTCAGCCAGCTTCTCATAGAGGCCGGCATTCATGGTCAACAGGCACCAGTGATTATTAAAATCTTGAGCGGGACAGGTATGGATCGTGATCTTCAGGCGCTCATCATATTCTATTTCAAAAGCTTCGTCAGGCTTTTCCTCCGTTATCACCACACCAGCCAAGCCTGAAAGTTTTTCAGCAGGTAAGAGAGGTGCCACCAGCAATTCCAGCTTGCTGATGACGGGTGCTTTTGTGGCAAACTCACCCACCCAGTCAATCTGATAACCAGGCCATGCCTTTTGCATTTTTTTCAGGATCACTCCAAGTTCCTCTTCAATGTTTCCATAGAGGTATCTGTCTTGTGAATCGAGGAAATAGGTAATTTTTTGTTGCAGGTCTTGCTGCGTTTTCAACCCGAAGCCTGGCAGTTTGATCAACCTGTTTTCAGCGCAGGCGTATAGTAACTCAGCAGGGGTTTCTATTTTCAAGGCATCCCATATCACCCTGATTTTCTTTGGCCCAAGCCCTTTTACAGAAAGCAGTTGTTGAATGCCCTCAGGTGTTTTATCCTTTAGTTTTTCCAGCGCATCAATCCTCCCTGTTGAAAGCAACTCCCTGATCTTGGAAATCACTGAAGAGCCTATCCCTGGTATCTTATCAATGTCTTCGGCAGCCATCTCTTCGATGGGGGTGTCCCATTTCCGGATAGACAAGTAAGCACTGGAATAAGCTTTGGTCTTGAATGCATTTTCCCCATGCAGCTCCATCAGGCTGGCGAGGAGATTAAACTGCCGGGCGATATCTTTATTGACCATCGGGCCAGAATTGCCGGAGGTCAGAGAATATCTTCTTGTACAATCCTGCCGAATCTGAATTGAAAATCGCTTCGGGATTGTCAGTCGAATGGATCAGAAAGGGCGCTATCGTATCCGGGCTTTGGAACGCAGTGATGATGGTAGGTTCATTCATATTATTTCCATACAAAGTCAACTTCTCTGCCAAGGTAAGGCCTTGCGTTGATGTACGATCACTAAAATCAGCACCCTGTGCATTGACCAACGCTCCGAGATAGGTTTTGAAAGATGTGGAATCAACCGCCTCCATGCCTGCGTAGTACCAGCCACCGTCTTCTTTTTGGATTTTCTGTTTGTATCCTGTTGCATTCACCCATTCTAACGACGTCAGATCTTCTGCATCAGATTTCACCAGTTTCTTATCCCTGAATTGTTCAAACCGGGCCTTTAATGCTAAACCAGCAAATCCATCGATGAGATATACCTCAGGCTTATCTCCTTTTCGCACATAAGTTGATGCTGTCTGTGCCTGTTGATTAAACCTGAATCCGCCAATGGCCAGTTCAGCCACCTGCTTTTTACCCTGCCATACCATCACCTTTGAAGCCTGGGTATCATCAATTTCAAATTCGGGATATTTTGAAACTTCTTTGGTGACTACCCTATTTGCATTCAAGCCTGCCAGTGAAGTAAGGACCGCCTTTCGTGCTGAAGGTTCCAGTTTAACTTTAATATTGCCTTGGACCGCTTCCCAGGTCGAATCAACACGCACCAATTCGAATTCAGATTGGGTAGGGCCTCCCGCAACAAATTTGATACGATCTATTTGTGAAGTATCCAATGCCACCACTACAGGATCAAAAGATGCAGACCGATTATTTCTCAACAACTTGCCTGCAAAAAACACCGTGAGGCAAGTGACAAAAACAATAAGCAGGTTGCGATTACTCATGAGCAGTTTAGCTGGCGATTAAACATATTTTTCTTCCATACGACGTATGCGCTTATTGCGATTGCGCTGCGAACGCCAGAAGCCTACAGCTCCAACAAGCATCAGCGGCAGTAAGAAGTTAGTATACTTGATGACGCTCCGCTCTGCTTCTTCCAGTTCCTTGATAGGCCTGTAGACTACACCTTTAGTGCGCAGTTCAGATAATCCAGATTTATCGCAGAGCCATTCAACTGTATTGACGATCAGATTGATGTTATCCGCATTAGCGTCACCACGTGGTGCGATAAAAAAGTCACTGTCGGAGAAGACAACGAGTTTTGCTTCAGGATTTCCTTTGACACCTTCCACTACTCCACCGAGCACTAACCTTGACATCGGGAAATCAGCCTGCGTCCATTGGCGTTGCACATCAAAGGTGATGGGTGCTTGCTGAACACCTGCTTTCTCAGAAGTCGTTACGATCGGAAAGAACGACCCTTCAACACCGGATGAAAACTGGATCGGGCTGGCAAATTGAAACAGTACTGCTTCCAGTCCTTTGGTAGCCGGGTGATCCGGAAACGTATTCATCAAAGGGATATAGGGGAAACTGATCTGTGATGCGAAATTGAAGAAGCCAGTTCGCTGTTGTTGGACCGTTACTTTAGCACATGCAGCATCGATGACAAAACTTGGTTCGACGTTGACACCTAAAGAGGCAAGCCATTGAAACACATTATGGTTGACCACCGTACCTGATGCGGTTGATAAGTCACCGTTGACAGCATTGGCTGCCACTATGACTTTACCCCCTTTCGAGAGATAATCATTGAGCTTACCATATTGATCATACGGTAATGAATCAACTGGATTGAAAAGCAATACGGCCTGGTAACGCGCAGGAATAGCGGGTTCTACCGAGAGGTCATAACTTTCAATATTATAGATGACACTCAACGCCTGCATGGCCTGGATCATTTGATTTGGCTGCGGTTCGCCATGGCCCTGGATCAGGGCAAGTGAAGGCTTGTCCTTGACGGAGATTTTTTTAATGGCGGTGGTGAGATCATACTCCATCGCAGACTCTTGTCCGATAAATGGGATGATCTCTTTCTGATCACCGTATTCAATGACGGCGCCCATGAAAGCTTTTTTCTGAGATGCCTCATCCTTTTCACGTACGTTGATCAGTATAGGTTGAATACCATTTTGAGCGGCTTCCTGTTCTGCTTCAGGCGTTTCACCCGGATTGATAAAGCGGTAGTTCACCTTCCCTTTGGAGATGCTGTTATATTCGACGAGCAGGCTTTCAAAATCAGCCTTCACCCTTTCGAGATCAGCAGGAAGATTGTCGGAGAAATAGGCTTTGACATCGACAGGGTCTTCAAGGCCGCGAAGAATGGATTTCGTCGCCTTACTCATGGTAAATTGTTTGTCTTCGGTCAGGTCAAGCCTGAAAAAATATTGCCGCGAAAGCAAAAGATGACAGCTACAATGCCGATGATCAGTGCTGTTGAAATTCGTCTATCCTGTTTCATGTCTACTTTCTTTTGGAGATCACCACTTCAGTTAACATCAGCCCCAGAAAAGTCAAGGCTAAAAAATAGAGCACATCCTTGGTATCAATCACCCCGCGTGACATCGAATCGTAATGGTGAGGGATACTAAGGTCCATAAGCAGGCTACCAATCCATCCGGTTTGGCCCGAACCAACTGATCCGAGGATAAACTGGAACACTACTCCTGCGAGCAAGGCCATTAGGAACGCCACAATCTGGTTGTTAGTCAGCGACGACGCAAGCAATCCAATTGAGACATACGCTGAACTCATCAGCAGCAAACCCAGATAACCTGTGATGGTGCTGCCATGATCGATATTGCCCAGTCTCGCTATGGAAACATAATAGGGCAAGGTAAAGGCGAGAGCGATGGCAACCAGTAAAATGCAAGCGAGGTATTTACCGATCACCAATTGGCGGTCAGTAAGACGCTTGGTCAATAACAACTCAATGGTGCCTGACTTCTTTTCTTCTGCAAACTGGCGCATGGTGATCGCCGGGATAAAGAAGAACAATGACCACAGGGCCACATTGAAAAACGTGTTGAGGCTGGCCTGCTTGTGATAAAAAACATCACTGCCCCACAGCCAGGTAAAAAAACCACTGAAGCCAAGGAAGGCGATCAACAGAATGTAAGCGACCAGGGAGTCAAAAAAACTGTTGAGCTCTTTGCGGGCGATAATCCACGATTCTCTCATTTCGTTTGCTTTAGTTGAGGGTGACGTTACGGAATATATCTTCCAGTCTTGTTTCGACCGGACTCATCTGGAGCAACATCCAGTCTTTAGACACACACATTTTATAAACTGATCTGGCTGTTTGCTGGCTGTCTGTGCATTCAATTTCCAGCAGACGGTGATCAGGACTCAATCCGACGCCAGTGATGCCGGGCATCGATCTGAGCTCTTTTTCAATCACAGGCCTTGGTGCTCCTTCGATATCCACCAACAGGATGCTCTTTCCTGTAGCCTGGCTCCTGAGGGTCTCCGCAGTTCCGTTTGCTACAATCTGTCCTTTGTTGATAATCAGGATTCTATCACAGGTTGCTTCAACCTCCGGAAGAATATGGGTGGAGAGGATTACCGACTTGTGCATACCGAGTCTCTTGATCAATTCACGTATCTCTACACGTTGATTTGGGTCCAGACCTGTAGTTGGTTCGTCGAGGATCAGAATGGCTGGATCATGAATCATGGCCTGAGCCAGGCCTACACGCTGGCGGTATCCTTTTGATAACTCACCTATCTTCTTGTGCTTTTCTTCATTGAGTCCGCACATGACGATCATCTCACGTACGCGCTGATCAAGTTGATTTTTCCTGATGCCTTGCAGCTGGCCGCAAAACGCGAGGTAATCCATGACAGGCATGTCTTCATAGAGCGGATTGTTTTCAGGCAGGTAGCCAATGGATCCCCTGATATTTTCCTTGGCGATAACTTTGCCACCAATCGTGATCCTGCCGGCATCCGGTGAGATGAACTGCGTGATCATCTTCATGGTCGTGGTCTTACCTGCACCATTGGGGCCGAGGAAGCCGACAATCTCTCCGGTACGTACTTCGAAAGAGATATTGTCTACTGCTTTTTGGTTGTCATATGCCTTTGAAAGGCCTTCGATGAGAATATCCATTTTCTTTTTGTCAAATTTGTGAAACTTTTCAACCAGGGGCTATGAAAACCCCTTGTAAAAAAGAATGCCAAAAGTATAAAATTCTGTAACCAAGACTTCCATTAACAGCACTATCTAATTCATCTAAGCCATGTTTAAATTTTCATTAACAAACAACGCTATACTGCTCATTATCAGCATTCTTATGCTATCCATTTCATCCTGCAAACCAGGTGACGGAAAAACCGCTACACCCGGCGTAGAAGGCACCGGAGATCTGGCGGGAATGATACTGGAAGATATACCGGGATCTAATATCAAGTACGCCAGGAGACTTGATGCAGCGGGCAATGTACACATCGAAGGATTTGTCGAAAATGATAAGAAAACCGGGCAATGGATTGAATATACCTCTGAAGGGGATATCGTACTGATCAATCACTACGTTAATAATATGCTGGAAGGAACCTCCATGCGGATGTCATTCCGCAACCAGGTCGACCTGCGTCTCAATTACAGGCAGAACAAAATGCATGGTTCCTGGACAGCCTACAAATTTGGAAAAGTGGTGGAAACACGCCTGTACAAGGATGATAAACTGGAAGGCACCGCCAGAACGTATGACGACAGGACCTTCAAGCTGAAACAGGAAGTCGAATACAAAGACGGTAAGCAGGACGGATTTTTCAAGTATTATGATGAAGAGGGAAATGTGACCCTGGAATATCAATACAAGAATGGGGAAAAGGTCAGCGGAGGCATAGTAGAGCCACCTAAATAGGGAATAAGGTGGCTCCTTGAAGAAATATGCAATATTTTTTGTCTTCAACCTATTACATATTATAAAAAAGTATAATATTTGCAGGACAAGGATCATTACATATGAATACTGCAACTATACTGGGTAGCCACCTCAACCCACAGCAAGCCAAGTTATTTTCCACACCTTCGGGAGCACGTAAGCGCTGGATCTGCAGCCAGCAGGAAGACCACCTGCATCTCCTTGCTGCCACAGCCGCTACTGATTCACTTCAGGGCAAGCCGGTGGTGATCTGGTACGATGAAGAATCTGTGGTCAATGACCTACTGAGCACCTATCCGTTAAATAAAATGGACAGGACGATATACACCCCTGTTGCTTCCAGATCAAACAATCCACAAAATGTGATCAACCCACTCTCTCCTGCAGAGAGTATCCACCATATCGAATTATACAAACTCTCCGGTGACTTTGCGCGTATCAGCAAGCCGTGGTCATCACTACACCAGGAACTGTGGCCAGGCACGAACCGATATGAACTCATCCAGAAATTTGCGGGCTTATTTAACCACAACAACGTCAATCCGCTTTTTTACCGGTTGAGCAGACCGATGTTTGAAATATCTCCTGCGGAATACAAACGCCTCCGCAACAAGATCGAGCATCATATCAAACTCAACAAACTCCGCCAGGATGGATTTGAGTACATGGATTTACTTGATGTGAGCCTGCTCGTCAATCACTCCCTTGATTTTGTCAAGAGTGAAGTGATGCAGTATATCTCTCTCATGGCAGACCAGGCTAACGAATTGCTGAAGCGTGCTGACTGGATCATGCTTCGTTATTTTAATCACGTCAAGACATACTGGATCCGCGAGATCAATATCTATGTCAACAAGATTGACAAACTGCTGTCCCATGCACGTGAACTGCACCTGACCTATGGCGATGCCTTTTCGTTTGAAAGCAGCATGAGCCAACTGGCAGACAAACTTAAAGGCCAAATCAGCCGCAAAGCAAAACTGATCAGCCAGGATCGAAAAGCTATCAAGACACAATACCTGGAACTACTCGCTGAAATAGAAGCAGGTCAACCATGGGTCAATATCCCGGCAGAGCGTAAAGAACACCCGACCCTTTCAGAGGCTATAGATTATCTGCAGACCCTGAAAGTAGAATTGTTTGGTGCCAAGGATGCTATCGAAACACATATACGCAGTCAGCTCAAGCGACTCAATTCACATAATGCTCCTGAGCAAACAGGCCTGGGTGCTGAGACTAAAGAATGGGAAGAGGACGTACTGAAATGGTACAACAATGTCAACATCAGTGGGTATTTCAAAAAGCGCTTTGAGTCACAGGCGCTGAGTATACATCGCAGTGCTGAAGGCTTACGTGAAGTGAATGCATCGCTTACTGCTATCGTAGAGCGCCAGCATCATCTTGAAGACTACTTTTTCTGGGCCGGTTTTCAAAACCAGTTTCCTGAAAACGCAAAAGCTATTGTACAGGCACTTCACCTGACACCAACATCTGATTGGCTGACCTATTTTGATGAATGGTACATCACCCAACTTGTGACTGGTGATGCCCTTGAAGTAGAATGGCCTGCGATGATGAATGAGAACATGAAGGAGATGATCGAGCGCATACGCCTCCACTCTATCGCCGAACACCTCAACGAAGTCAGTCAGCGTCGCAATCATCTCTGCGAAGAATATGCACCTGCTATCCGCAAATTAACTTCCCGGAAAGCTTCTGTGGATAGTGCTGAAGCTGAACAATTCTTTGCCGAAATGAGCATTGAAAGCCGCAGCAAATGGTACCCGATCCAGATACTTCCATTGAGTATGATGCCTGCTGTCTCTGAAGAGGCTCCCCAGCTAATGAACTATATACTGCTCAAAGCCAAGGACCCTTCCATGGGAATGTACTGGCAAAAAGTACAGGATATGTCTTGCGATGTATATTCCTGTGAGCCACCATTCAACCAGCGATATCTTCATGAGCAGTTGGATATGCCAACTATGCTCACCGATTTCAGATTGAGTCAGAACCGTAATTCATCTGCGCTGAAATACCTGACCAACATAGCACGGCAGTTTGCTCCGTTCCTTTCACAGACATGTATCTATTCAGCGCACAGGGTGAATATGATTTCGCTCCTCGGCCCTGAACTCGACAGGCAGGTACTTGATACGTTGCCGATGCCCTACAAGATATCAGAGCGCAGCCTCAACCCCGACGAAAATTATTTTGTTGAATCACTACTCGAACCTAACAATCCATTCGTGCTGTTAGTCCGTGATTTCTGGCCTACAGGTGAGTGGCCTGCAAATAGTCTCTGGCATCTTCAGTTCCAGGAAGATCTTGAAAAGATTGGTGTCAAAGTGATCCACAGCTGGTCTAAAGGTTGGCTGATGGAATCGGATATTGAAGTGCGGAGGGTGCGTGACGAAATTTTACAGTTTGTGGGGAATACGTTTGCGGGGGTTTCTGTGTAATAGCATAGGGCAGAGAGCATAGGGCATAGGGACTGTCAGGAAACAGTTCTTACTCAATCTCAATTAAGAACATACAGGCTTTAAGTCAGAGAGATCATGCCGCATGCTTGATGGCGCAAAAGGCGCCAATTAAACAAGCAACAGTGGAGGATGATCCTACTCTAGCGTCTGGAGACGCAAAGCATATTGCATTTAAGTCAGAGACTTAAACGAGCGGTAGTGGAGCTTGATTTGACTCTAGCGTCTGGAGACGCAAAGCATATTGCATTTAAGTCAGAGACTTAAACGAGCGGATATGTATCTTTAGTAGAGATTCAAAACTTTGAACCCTACATCAAACCTTTCCTATGTTTCGATTCCTGCTATTTTTAATGCTATTAATTTTTTCCATTCAGGTGATGCCCCTTGGCTTATCAGGTCAAGGAAATAGAGATATCTTAAAACTGAAATGGATCAATTTTGGTCCGTATACGGAAGTTGGTCAGAACCCTGGCGGAACGATTCCTGAAGCACAGCTCATTGCCTTATTGGACAGTATCCATCCTTATGTTGAAGGTATCAGGACTTATGGAACACAGAACGGGTTGGAGAAGATACCACTGCTCGCTAAACAGCGGGGTTTGAAGGTAATGGTTGGGATATTCCTGTCGGAGGATTTGCTTGTCAACAATGCACAGGTGGCGAAAGGAATTGAAATAGGTAATGCCGGTAATGCAGACATGTTGATTGTTGGAGGTGAGGTGCTGTACAATAACTTCTTAACCCCTTCCCAACTCATTGGATATATCAATCAGGTAAAAGCAGCCTGCCCGACTATTCCGGTGACAACAGCTGATGTGCACAGGATGTTGATTGCACACCCTGAGGTAGTAGATGCATGCGATTTTGTTTTTCCAAATATCTATCCATACTATGAAGGACAGCCGATAGACTGCGCTATGCAGTGGCTTGATCAGGCATACCAATCTTTGCTGCCTGTCGCCAACGGAAAGGAGATCATCATTTCAGAAACCGGCTGGAAAACAAGCGGACCTGTTGTGGGCGAGGCTATTCCATCTTTTCAAAATGCAGTACGGTATCATCGTGAACTTTTGGACTGGAGCCAAACAACAGGCGTGGATGTTACTTTCTTTGAGGCCTTTGATGAACCCTGGAAAATTCCACTCAACGATGACGGATGGGGAATTTTCTTCAATGACGCAACCCTTAAACCAGGCATGGATTCTTTGTTTCTGCCTATTGAACCTATAGTGAACACCTGGTCATGTCGTGTTGCTCCTGATGCAGGAACGGATATGCTGATCCTGGATTACATTCCTGTACTCGGCAGTTCAGACAACATCAAGGGGCATATCAACGATCTCAACACATGTGACTACCATGTTGCCGCTTATATCAAAGTGGGTGGAGGATGGTGGACCAAACCGACATTTGATATGCCTGCCGTTCCGGTATTATGCAATGGTCAGTGGAGCTTGGATTATACCGGTGGTGGCAATGATCCCCTGGCTACTGAGATGTGCTTTTTTGTAATTGATGAAAACTATAATCCTCCTGCATGCAGTGGTTGCGGGGCGATTCCTCAGGAAATATATGCGAACGCCCTTGCTGAAAAATGTATTCAACGCTATCTGCTGACAGATGTGACCGCCAGCGCATCTGATGCTGAATTATGTGCAGGTGATTTTACAATATTAACAGCAAGCGGGGGTTCACAATATTTATGGAGTACCGGACAGACAGGTGCCGTAGTGCAGGTTTTTCCTACAGTGACAACTACTTATTCAGTCACCATCACTGATGGGACAGGCGGTGGAGCCATTGCTACGGTACAAGTAAATGTGCTTTCTAAACCAAATTTCGGCATAGCCGCAACGCCCGATACTATTGACGCAGGAGGCACCTCCATGCTTAATGTAACTGGCGCAGGAAGCATCTCCTTCCTTTGGAGCACGGGCGAAACCACACGGACCATAGAAGTGCATCCGATGGCCACAACCACCTACACGGTGACAGCAACAGGTGGTAATGGATGCACTGACGTCGACTCTATCACTGTAGTTGTGAATCCGATATCCTCAACATCAATTGTGAAATCAATAAAGTCGATCACCGTATACCCTAAGCCTGTGGATGACATCCTTCAGGTAATCATAGCACTTGAGGATTTAAAAGCAGTTGCACTCTCTATCTATAATCAGACGGGGATACTTGTAGCACATACATCGGAGCAACCTGTCAATGGATTACTTCATACCCAATTTGATGTGACGTCTATTCCTCCGGGTCTGTACTTCCTGATGATCCGTACTGCACAGGGGGAGGTAAGGGTGGAGAAAATAGTTGTAAGAGAGTGAGAACGTGAGACGTGAGACGTGAGACGTGAGAGCGTGAGACGTGAGAGCGTGAGAGCGTGAGAGCGTGAGAGCGTGAGAGCGTGAGGCGTGAGACGTGAGACTAACAAGCATGAGTTTAAAATTGAATATGATTCTCAGGGTACGAACATTATCCAATTTGACTTAACATCGCGTCTCTAATTGCGCTAAAGGGGACTTACCTTCGCATTTCTATAGTTTTTCTGCATACTGATTACCGATTACTGATTACCGATTACCGATTACTGATTACCGAATACTGATTACCGTTTACCAGGAATGATTTCACTTCAGCACATAGACCTTCTTTCCTTGCAATCGGGATTGAAATATGGTAAGGATGAAAACGGCATTGCTGTTGTTTTTGATCGGGTACGTCGGAAAAATGTAAGGGCAACACCGGAGGAGATCGTGAGGCAATTGTGGATCATTTATTTTCTTGAAAATTTGAAGTTGAATCCGAAACTGATTGCTGTAGAGCGTTCGTTTATGATACAGGGAAGGCAACGGAGGTTTGACCTGGTTATATTTGACAAGACTGCGAAACCGGTTTTGCTGGCTGAATTTAAAGCGCCTGAGGTGAAGGTGACACAACTCACCTTTGACCAGATAGGTCATTACAATATGGAATTGAGGGTGCCATATGCGTTGGTGAGCAATGGCAGTCAACATTATTGCTTTGTCATCGATGATGAGAAGAGGGGGTTTGAGTTTCTCACAGAGATTCCTCTGAGTCCCCGAAATGGGACTTAACCTAAACTCAACTCTGTCGTTGCCGCTGGATGGCGTTCTCGCCGCCAGCTCTGATGATTGCAACGAGGATTTACTATGGAATTGCGGTAGGAATAGAGGTGGTTGGCGGAGAAAACTCCATCCAACGGCCAGTGGCCGATTGTCCTTGAATAGACTCATTCATTGCCGCTAAATGACATTATCGCCGCCAGCAATGAATTATTACTCAATTCTCAGCGAAGACGGGATAGTTGTCTGGAAACAGAAGGCGATCGAGTAATTCAATCGTCAGGGCGCGGTCATCGCCACCGCTGTATTGCCAGCCCTTTGATTTCATATCATAGACGTGAAGCCAGCCGATGCATTTTTCGATGGTGTCCAGTGAATACTTCCTCGCTGCTTCTTTATTTTTGTTGATGAAAAAGGGAGATTTATTACCGATTGCTTCGCCGATAGCATTATCACTTGTTGGACCCAGCGATTTGACGATATAGATTCTCGTGTAGAAACCAGCCAGCAAGGCAATCAGCGGAATGATGCTGTAGCCTTTTTGTTCGGCCATGCGGGCGCCTATGCTTAAAGTCTTCGTGACATTTCCTGATTCCAATGCATTCTGGAGTTCAAACACATTGTATTCCCTGCTCAATCCGATGAGGTCAAGGATATCGGTTTTGGATATTGCGTTACCACCAGCATGGTTGACTGCAAGCTTGGTAAGTTCAGGATACAACAAAGAAATCTCTTCGCCGATGAGTTCTATCATTGCTTCACCGGCATCCGGATCTATCTTCAATTTGAGATCACTCGCCGCCTTCATCAGCCATGGAAGTACATCTTTATCCTTCAGCTTGTCTGCAGCAAATACAAATCCATTCTTCTTGATCGCGTCATATGCCTTGAGGCGTTTATCCATCGACTTGCCTTTGTGGGACAAAATCAAGATGCTCCCTGGTGCAGGCCTGTTAAAATAACTCTCCAGTTCCTTCAGGTCTTCCATCTGTTGTGCCTCCCGCACAAACACCACACGTCTTGAAGCCAGCATTGGAAATAATTGTAATTGCTCCACGACATAACGTGCATTGCAATCCATACCATACAGAATCTGCTGATCAAATGCCTTCTCATGCTCCTGCAACAGATGACGCTCGAGAAAATCAGCAGCCTCATCGATCAGATAAGACTCTTCTCCATGCAGCAGGTAGACCGGGTAGGTCAGGCCGCCTTTGATATCGCGTTTGAGTTGGTCGAAAGACATTCAAGTGAAGAGTGAAAAATGAAAAGTGAAAAATGGTATTCGGTAATCAGTATTCGGTAATCAGTATTCAGTATTCAGTAATCAGTATCAGGTAATCAGTATTCGGTGATTGGGTGTAAAAGTAAAAGGTTAAGGTGAACCATCACTTAAGACTTGCAACTTAGTCTTACTTTTTTCATTTGGATTTTTTCAACAGTGAAGTACCTTTTGAGATAGCAAGGTCAATCCAATGGTTGATGTCGGGGGATATGTTAAACTTCCAGATCGCAGATCCATACAGGATGGTGAAGACCGCGCTCTTATAAAACAAATTGACTACATGACTGCTTGCATCTGGCAACATTCTGGCAAACAACCAGACCCATGCAAAAGCCAACCACCGGGATAATCCGGGAAGTAAATGGATGGAAGCCAAATTTAACCTGGATAAAGATCAGTTTGATCAACATTGAACAGAAACATGGATATACAGGTGGCAAGTGCAGAGCCTGCCAAGCCATACAGGTCAATAAGGATAAAAAGTTGCCGATTACATTGAGGCCTGCCAGTAACAAGGTCAGGTAAAGAGTAAACCTATAATGTTTTGAATAAGAAATAATTTCATTGTTGACCCCTGTCATCATATCCCACACCTGAGCCAGTCCTAGGAAAAAATACAACATATGCCCCTTGTTGCATCACTGTGGTCTCAGGCATCATATGAAATATATAAGGGCAAAACGGTCCATATCAGAAAAAACAAACCCGCACCAATGATCGTCATGGTGAGTGAAGATTTCTGGTAAATGGTCTTTACTTCATCCAACTTGTTTTCTTCTATCTTTTGTGCCAGCATTGGGCCGGCAATGTTCCCCAGCAAACGCATGGGTTTGATGATGATTTCAGACAAAGCCCATGAAATGGAATAAACCCCTGCAGCCTGGGATTTAATCAAACTAAAGACCATCAGGCTGATCAATCCTGAATGCCACCTGACTACCTACACCTGATAAGATTCCATACCAGGCATACCAGGAATATTCCTTTAGGGCTGGTTTGTCTTTCAGAATCAATGGCTTTGTCAACTTCCATTCCCCCAGATGCATGAGATAATAGACCATGCCAAATGCTGCAAAAGCAAAGGATGCCACAATACAAATAACGACTCCCTCGACTGACAGCCAACCCTGAAGATAAATAAGCACAATCACCGGAAGTGTCAGCTTGATACTCAGTTGCTCCAGGGCAGCAGGTATAGTGATCAGGCGAAAATTGGAGATATACCTTGACAATAAATTGATCAACGCCAGGAGTAGTGTCAATGGAATGATGTAAACTACGAGGTCAGCAAAAATGGCATTTTCATCATTAAACACATATTCAACAAGCCAATTGTCCAGGAAAGGAAAAACCAATAGAAACACCAGAAAACCAATACCAGACACCATAAGTAACCAGCTAAGTAATCCTCCATGTCCCGTTGAAGAATCCTGGTATTTTGGAAAAAAACGAACCGCAGAAACGCTACTTCCCATCATGACCACAATTCCGATCAGCACGGATGCATCAAACAGGGATCTGAACAATCCAAGAATCTCAAGGGCCTTAGGATAGATATACATTGTGCTCAGCACCCCTATCGCTACACCTATGTAACTGATGACACTAGATTTAAACCCTTGACGTTGTATTATTCCCATAATCATGCCCCCCCACCTGAAGATGGGGGCTATTCAATGTTTTTTTTTTTTTTTCCCCCCCCCCGGGGGGGGGGGGCTGTCCACTGGCTTTCAATCCTTTCCCCCCCCCGGAGGGGGGGGGGCATCCAAAAGGTTCCCTTTTTTGCCCCCCCCCCCGGGGGGGGGGGGAATAAAAAAAAATTATTTTTTCGCCCCCCCCGTTGGCCACAAAAAAAAAAGTGTGCCGTTGCAGGAGTTTGCTCCTGCAACCATGTGAATACCTAATTAGAATCTCCTTAGGAATTTCGCTGGGTATCCGGTGGTTGCAGGAGCAAACTCCTGCAACGGCCTCCACTTTTTGAGTAGTGTATAAACGGTTGATCATAAAAGCAATTTGATTTTACTTTTGAAAATAGGTTTTTATGTGATCGCAAATGTAATCCTGTTGCAGGTCGGTCAGCTCCGGATAGATCGGTAAAGAAACTACTTCTTCGCTGGCCTTTTCTGCTTCGGGGCAATATACATCTATCTTCAGTTGATCGGTGGTCACTTTGAGTCTGGATAAGGAGATCGGGTAATGAATGCCGGTCTCTATACCTTTTGATTTGAGATACGATCTGAAATCATCACGGATATCCTTATCCACCCGAATCACAAAGAGATGATAGACTCCCGGGCTGTCTGCATATTCCCTGGTCATTTGGATACTATCGAGATTGCTTAACAATGCGCGGTAACGGGCGGCTATGTTCTGACGCTTTGCTGTCCATGCCTCCAGATGGCGAAGCTTGACAGAGAGTATAGCTGCCTGCAGGGTATCCATCCGGCTATTGCGTCCGACGATTTCATGATCATATTTCGAGACTCGGCCATGATTGACTATTTTAAATATTTTATCATACAGCCATTGACTACTGGTTGTGATCGCACCTGCATCGCCATAAGCACCGAGATTTTTACCCGGATAGAAACTAAATGTATTGATATCGCCAATGCTTCCTGCTTTCTTCCCCTTGTACATAGCTCCATGCGCCTGAGCAGCATCTTCGATAATAAAGAGATTGTTGTCTGAAGCAAATGCCACCAGTGGATCCATATCTGCCATCTGACCAAACAGATGAACAGGAATAAAAGCTTTCGTAGCAGGTGTTACGAGCGAAATGGCTTTGTAGGGATCTATTGTGTACCGATGAGGATCAATATCGCACAACACAGGTGTCGCGCCTACATTACATACAGCTTCCAGTGTGGCAACGAATGTGAAGGAAGGTAGAATGACTTCATCACCGGGCCCTATTCCCAACACCCCTAGTGCTATCTCGATAGCATCAGTTCCGTTGGCACAGGGAATACAAAATGGCACATTGGCATATGCTGCAAACTCCCTGGCGAACGCTTTTATGGGTTCGCCTCCGATAAAATGTCCGTTACCGATGATGGTGCTGATGGCAACATCCATTTCGGGCTTGATGGCCTGGTATTGAGCTACCAGGTCTACTAACGGGATATGAGAGGGTGAGGAACTCATTTATGCGGATTTCGAGGGGGTAAAGGTAGGAATATCGGAGGGGGATTTAGATGGTTGTTGGTGGGGACACCAACAACGGCATTGCCGCTGGCCAGGTGTCCACACCACCAGCGTGTGTGGTTGTTGGTGGGGACACCAACAACCACAATGCCGGCACTATCGCCGGGCAATGACGTAACGATAATTATACATCTGGACAGCAGCTCCAAATTGAAGGGTATCGCCGGTCAGCGCGTCGGTCCAATACACATTATTGAACTCTGGTGGCAGCGTAGGTTCAATCGTTGCATTTCGGGTGTTGACCAGGATCAATAATTGTTCAGCACCAAGGGTTTTAGAGAAAATAATAGCTTCTTCCGTTGAATAATCCATGTTAGTTCCTAACCTGGCTACATCAGATTGGGTATAGAACGCCATGATATCCTTGTATGCCTGCAGCATGTCCGGGTTGTCATTCCAGTTGATCGGATCATTACTGAAGAATGGCACGGTGGCTACCCTACCGACTTCCTGTCCGGTATAAAACAAAGGCACGCCTTCCATGAAAATAGTGGCTACGGATGCAGCCAATGCGCCTTGCTTTCCTTTGAACAATACCATGGGTGTGCTTTCCCATGCGGATTGGTCATGGTTGGTTGTGAAGCGTAATAAGTGTTTACCAGCGGGTACTACGTTGTATTCATTGGTATGTGTTAAAAAAGCACCTTTAGCCGACTGGCCATTAAATGCATTCTTTATAGCTCCATAAAAATCCCATGCATAGTTCAAGTCGAAGCCAGCATTGAAATGATCCGCCCTGCTGCCTTCAGCAAGTAAAATCAAATTCCTGTTTGGAATAGCATGAAGTGTATCTATGGCTTGCTTCCAAAAATCAAAAGGAACCCTATCCGCATAGTCACAACGGTAACCATCCACATTCGCTTCAAGGACCCAATATTTCATGGCATCGATCATAGCTTTACGCATTGCATTGCTACTGAAATTCAGATCAGCAACATCCTGCCAGTTGGTTCCAGGGGGATGGATGATCGTACCATTTGCGTCCTGCGTATACCATGTAGGATTGCTGATCCATGCATTATCCCATGATGTGTGATTGGCAATCCAATCCATAATGACCGTCATGCCTCGGGCATGTGCTTCTGTGGTCAGTGTCCTGAGGGTTTCAAGCGTACCGTATTCACTGCTTATTGCCTTGTAATCCCTGACACAGTATGGCGAATTGACAGACTTGATGGAGCCAATCGGATGTATCGGCATCAACCAGATCACATTGACGCCTAATGCCTTGATTTCATCTAACCTGTTGATGACGCCTTGCAAATCACCTCCGGCACTAAAAGCGCGGAGATTGACTTCATACATCACCATATTGTCATTGGATGGCACATTGCTGAATGGTGTGCCATACTGCTCATACGTATCTGTTGGATCAGGAGGATTGACCACAGGAGGAACTGGATCTTTTTCACAGGCAAATGCAAAAAGGAGAATACCTGTAAACATCAACCACTGCATGCTGCTAAACATCTTCATACGACTCTCCTTTTTAAAATGAAATTAATCCTTGCAAGTACTAATCTACAGCACTCCGAACACGCACAAGCGCTTCAGGGTGCGTTAACAGAAACTGATGTAATAATAGCATCATTGGATTATCAGATGACCCTCCCATGAGCACATCCTTTTTAAAGAATGCCTCCATCTCTTGCATCCAACTTTCTTCATAGGCATTTCGCTCTGCGCCAATCCTGTTGAAACCAATGATCCGGGCAGGACTGCCTGCCACGGTAGCAAATGGAAGTATGTCTCTGTTAACTGGCGTCTGCATACCAATCATCGCATACGCACCGATATGGCATCGCTGATGCACCGTGGTACCCATACCGATCGTAACACCTTCCTCCAGGACAACGCGACCTCCGAGCAACACACCGGCACTCAGCACACTCCCCTGCCCGATCACGCAATCGTGCGCGACGTAACTCTTATTCATCAGATAGACCTGATCCTGTATGGCTGTCTCAAGCGTATAGACCGGTGAGTGTATGCAGACAAATTCACGAATGGTGACCTGATTGCCAATCACCACTTTACCTTCTTCTACCAATCGGTCGCCTTTCAATCCCATTTCACCCACTGCGCCGATAGAAGCGCCGGAGTAAATACGGTTTTCGTTACCGATAGAAAGATTGTTTTTAAACTGGGCTGCTGAACCAATGACATTATTATCTCCGATCCGGATATTACCGCGCATCACGACATAGGGTCCGATCTTATTGCCGGTGCCTAATTCGATATTGCCTTCAAGGATGGCAGTAGGATGTATTGTGTTCCCCATCAGCTTATGAACCGGTGTGGACTGCGACCTGGTAGATATTCTCAATGATCTCCACCGTCTTGAGGCCATCGTAGGCATTGGTCATAATCTCGACTTTGCCATTCAAAGATTGGATTACATTATCAATCACCTTGTCATGGTTGGACATAGAACCCTCATAGTCGCCATAATTATTGGACGCAGCGCCTGCGGGAAGGTCAGTGATATCAAATCCGTTGGTCGACTGGTAATCAATGGTATTGAGGTATTTGCCTCCAATCTTGATCGTTGCGTTTTCTGCAAAAATAGTGATGCTGCCTTCCATGTTCTTCTGAAACGCTGAAGTAGTATAGTGCAGTACACCGGGAGCATGGGAATCCTTCAGCAAGAAAGAAACAATGCCTGTATCTTCAAACTCGATCATACCCTTATGGCTTACATTAGCCATCTGTGCGTGCAGGATTTGCATATCACCGAGAAGATAATAGATCACATCTATAAAGTGGCTGAACTGTGTGAACAGCGTACCACCATCAAAAGCCTTTTTACCTTTCCAATCAGAGGATTTGTAATACCATTCATTCCTGTTCCAGTAACAATTGACAGACACAGAAAGGATCTTACCGAGCTTCTTCTCGTCTACTAACTTCTTCACGGCTTGGACGGGAGGATTAAATCTGTTTTGTTTGACTACAAACAATGATTTCCCTGTCTTGAGGGCGATATGGATCATGCCTTCACAATCGACCTTGCTGATGGCCATTGGCTTCTCGACCAACACATGTTTACCAGCCTTCATCGCCGCTATGGCGATGTCCGCATGAGTTGAATTAGGTGTGCAGATCGTGATGATATCGATAGCAGGATCATTGAGGATCCCTTTTAACGAGTCATAGGTCTGAATTCCTTTGTACTTATTGCGGAATAAGTTGAGGCGATCTGCCTTGATATCAAAGATGCTGTGAAGCTGTGCTTCCGGATGCGCGATGATATGTTCGACGTGGCGTTCGCCAATTTTGCCGTATCCTATTAAACCGAAGGTTGTCATATTCTTTTTTGGTAAAAAAGAAAGAAAAAATCCTCGCGACACGAGGGAATGCGTTTTCTTTTTGCTTGCCAAAAAGAACCAAAAACCTCGTGACCCAAAAAACTCGCCTGGCGATACGAGCATTTGTTTGGCTTCCTGTTTTGCTTGCTCGCCTGTTCCTATTTCACTTGTACTATTTTTTGGCTTTATGGCCAAAAAATAGACGTCCGCGCAGTTCGAACAGTTTTGGGTCACAGATTCTACCTATTCGAGGTGATTATTAAAAGGCCTGCCTCCTATTTCCTATTTCCTGCTTTCAGTTTTGGGTCACAGTCCTTTGCCGATTCGAGATGATTTGAAAAAGGCCTGGCACATATTTCAATTCGTCTTATCCTTAAACTCCTCCTTTAGCCCCTTCAACACGGGCTCTCCCTAGTGCTGCGCAACCCCGGGGTGAAAAAGAACATAAAATACTTTTATCTATGCTCTTTGCTGCTCTATGCCCTCTGCTCTATGCCCTCTGCTCATTATTTTTTCTTTTTACGTAACAGCTTTCTGTCCGTATGACTCGTACTTGTTGCATGTTTAGGGCCTAGTTCGGCAATTGCAACTGGGGCTGTAGGCTCTGCTTTTGTCAGCCACTTGTATAATCCGAAAATCAGGATGAGGATAATCAGGATGGAGAAGATGAGCGATAGCATCTCTCCGATCTTGTATGATTTTGGTTCAAACCTGAATTTGATTTCATGGTCGCCCTGCGGGACTTTCATGGCGCGGAGTGCATAGTCAGCTCTGAAGTGTGGAGCTTTTACACCATCGATGTAGGCTTGCCAACCTTTGTTGGGGCCGTAATAGATTTCAGAGAAGACGGCTATCTGATCAGATGGTGCTGAGCTTCGGTACACTAACTCATCAGGTGCATAGGAGGTCAGGGTGATGGTTCCATTCTTGACCGGGTCGAAGCCTTTAATGTCGGCATCAAATTCCTTGTGGACGAAGGCGGTGAGACGGAGGTCTACGGTATCAATGGCATCGAGTTCTTCGCGGTTGGTATTGACTGTGTTTATCGTTTCGATAAACCAGGCATTGCCCATGGCATTTGGATTCTTTTGAACGACCGCATTATTCTCCGCATCGTTGAGGATAAAATACTTGGTATTGAGCATGCTCAATACATTCATATTTCCTTGTTGGATATACCGATCGATGAGATCCTGAAAGCGTTGGAACTTGACAGGGCTATAACCACCGATGGTACGGTGATGATAGGAAGCCATCGAAGTAGTAAACGGATTAGACGTGATATCATGGACACGGTAATGAATATCCGGATCCTGGAGGATCTGCTGGTCTACAGGACGAGGTTCGAAGATAGATTCGACACTACGCTCCGGAACAAAATCAGCAGGAGAAATATATCTGCGTGCTATAGCCCAGAGATCCGCGATGATGAAGAGGCCGAGACCTGACAATAAAAGCCATTGCTTGATTTTGCCTTGATGGTATACCCAAATGACGGCTGAACACAGGAGTACCCAGATAAAGGATCTCCATGCATCAGCTACCAGTGCAGATTTCCTGTCCTTGATGAGTGCATCGATATTCCAACCTGCTTCACCGAGACGTGCATCGCCTGCGCCATTGAAGGTCATGAGCGATGGACCGAGTAAAGCAATAAGAAGACATAAGCCTCCGACTGTACCCAGTGCAATCCAAATCGGACGCTGGAAGGATTTTTCGTGGCCGCGCATAAAGCCACCAAGACCGAGGGCAGCGCCTAATGGAATGAGTAATGCGGTAACACTCAGGATCGAACTAGGCGCTCTGAACTTGCTGTAGAGTGGCAGGTAATCGAAGAGCAATTTATTGAGCACTTCGAAATGCTTACCCATCGAAAGCAGCACTGTCAGCAGGACAATGCCAACTAACCAGAAGCGAATAGATCTGCGGATATAAAACAGACCGAAAACAAACAGGAATAATACGGATGCCCCAACATACGCAGGGCCCGCTGTAAATGGTAAAGAACCGAAGTAAAGTGGCACAGGTACTTCCTGTGTAACTCCTTTAGTCCTGAGGTCTTTGATGACGTTGGCATTAGCGGAGAGTTTCTCAGACCCACTGCCTCCTGCGCCGCGGGGAATAAACATCGCTATAACATCCTTCACCCCATTACTCCATTGCATCGCATAATCCCAATCGAGTCCATCGACATTGGCTGATGCGGAAGCGGGGTCTGCGTTGTTGAGCGGTGTCTCCAGGATTGGTTTACCGCGCATGGTATCGTGACTAAACTCGAGGGTGGTCCACAATTTTGAAGCGGAGGCACCAACGGACAAGATCAGACCGATCAGCAGGACCGCTGATCCACGAATGAAGGCAGGTATTTCTTTTTGTTTGATTGCAAAACCAAAGGCTATCAGCACATACAGGATGAGGAACAAACCCAGATAATAGGTCATCTGGATGTGATTGTTGTACAAACTGAGGGCCATACCCAGGGCGAAAAGGACGCCTCCCGCAGTGTATTTCTTTTGGTAAGCCAGGATGACCCCGCCAAAGAGATAAGCGCTGTAGACGATGGTCATAAACTTACTCATATGCCCCGTCTCATAGAGACTGATCTGGTTGGTCGTAAAACCAAAGGCGACTGCCCCTACCATGGCGGCCCAGTGGCCGGCGCCCAGGCAGAGGAGGACGATATAAATGCCCAGCATAGCGGCAAAAAAGTATCCGATCGGGCGCTCGATAAACGCCTGGTGAAGGCTATTGATCACCTTGACCATGTTGTTCTTCTGAGGAGAGCTGAGCTGGTAGGTCGGCATCCCGGCAAACATGGAGTTGGTCCAAAGGATGACATCGCCTGTTTTCTCTTTCCAGACCAGGGCTTCGTGGTTCATACCCCTTACGGATAGGATATCCGATTGCTGGATCACTTTACCCTGTAACTGGGGGAGAAAATACATCACGCTCAGTAAGAGAAACACCCCGGCTGCCATGAGCGGCTGGATGAGTTTGCCACCATAGATCTTTTTCATCGCTTCGTTTTAGTCGGGGCTAAGATAGTTCAAATCAGCCTTTGCGGTGCAAAGGGATTTGAACTTTGGCAGGGGGCATAGAGCATAGGGCATAGAGCATAGGGCAGAGGGCAGCATAGAGCAGGGAGCAAGGAGCTAGGGGCTACGAGCAAGGGGCTAGGAGCAAGACTTATTTACCAATCGATGATTTTTTTTTAAAATCATCGATAACAGTAGCCTCTGGCTGCGGTGGTATGAACATTGAAATTCCGGGTCTAAGGATAGGTCTGTGGTTGCAGCCTCCTGGCTGCAGGTATAGATCATTATGAAGCAGGGTCTGACTCTTCACGATCCACTCACCTCTCACAACTCACAACTCACATCACATTTACCCTTTTCAAATAGGTTATTTTTTCATATTTTAGAGTCTGAACCTATACCTCAACCATTAAAACCATCCTGCCATGATGAAATCAATCCTCCTGATATTTTCCATTTTTTCTTGCCTGGACACTATGGTATTATCTCAAAAATCCTGCAACATTAGTTTTGCCAGAACGATAGGATCGGCCTTGTCCAATGAAGCCGGTTATACAATGGCCGTAGATGAAATCAATAAAGTAATCTATCTGGCAGGCTCAGTTAATGACAGCACTCTGATTTTCAAAATAAACACTGAGGGTGACATCCTATGGGCAAGGGCTTTTGATGTCTTGCCAGGGGAACCTGAAAGGCCTTGCGGATTAATCCTGGATTCAGATGGAATGTTATGCTTGTCAGGAATGACGGATTTGAGTGCTGGTGGGAATATATTTATACTAAAATATGATCCTGTTGCTCAATTGGTCCTATGGTCTCGCCAATATGTCAGCAAGAGTAAAAACTATGTCTATTCATTTATTGAAAAAGAACCAGGGGGCAACTATCTAATGTCCAACAATCCATTCACTTCGCAGGACGCAGAGTTATTGGAGATTGATCGTGTCACCGGTCAGATCAACAGCAATTTTGCAAAGCACTATGCACTCGGCAGCTCACAGTCTATCACAGATATGGTGGTCCATGAAGGAGGGCTCTATACCACAGGTAGATTTACAGATGGTGGTGGCACTTCAAGGATGCGAACAATGCTGGCCAGGTTGAATCCGAATGATGGCACACCTACCTGGGTCAAACTTGGACACAAGCCCGGCAATGTCAATGCCCGCTTGTATGGCGCAGACCTTGTCATAGACCAGAATGCGATCTATACAATTTCGCACGGAGATCCTGATGGAACTGATGTCACAGCCGATAATATGTTCATTCAAAAAACAAATCTTTCCGGTGAGCTCGCGTGGATAAAACAATATCAACTACCCGGGCAGGCTGATGTCGCAGATGAGCTAATTGCAACATCAGATGGGTTTGTCATTATGGCCAGAAACAGAGGGCCAAGTGATATCTTCCTGTTTAAAATCAATCATAGCGGAGATGTCCTCTGGGCAAAATCATATGATTTTACGGCAAATGACAACACCTTTTTCAATGGTGGAGCGGTTACCCAACTTGTCATGATGGATAGTGCCCTCTACTTTACTGCCTGGGCTGAGGAAAACGGCAGAAGAGATCTTATCCTGGTGAAAACAGACTATGAAGGACTCTTGAATGACAATTGTACTGTTACTACATCCATTGATATCGGAGTATCTAATATCGAAAATGCGGTTTTCTACGATATTGAGCCAACGATCTTCACGTTTGCTCCAGAAGTTGTTGAACTTGAGATATTTCCTTCACTAACTACATTACAAGTCGAAAAAACCTGTGGTGGTGCCGGTGGTCCTGTCACTGAATTAGCTGCATCCATCTGCACCGGTGAAACCTATGAAGGATATGACCAGGCAGGAATCTACGTTGACACCTTTTCACTGATGAATGGCTGCGACAGTATCCGCATCCTGAGCCTGCGTCTCGTTTCCTGTGATCCTTTGGTCGTCTATGATCTGGATGATTGCACATCCTATATGAGCAATGGCTCCAATATGGATTATTCTGAATTCGATCCATTCTTTCCCGCGATATCTACCTGTGCTTCGGTAACGGCCAGTATCCTCTACAGAACGCCTCCGCAGGAAAACAAACATTCCTGCACACCCGGACTTAACAATAGCACCGCGATGTGTGTGAGTGCCTTGAGCGGTTGCAACTACCTACCCGGTCATCAGGCCTCTGTGATCATGGAAGTGACCATCACACCTGATCCAAGTTCTGTATTTGAAATTACCAATTTGCAATTCCAGGAAAAAGCGCCACTTACGTATGCGTGGATTGATGGGGATAGCGGTCCTAATAATTATCCGACTTTATTCGGGCTCCGCGTCTTGAAAAACGGAACGGAGATCTACAATGATCCTGCTGTTCCAACGACTACTAACTGGTCATTCCATGATTTCTCCTTTACAGGTGATTCATTGTTTGAAGTAGATGCGCCCACCACCTTCCGTTTTGAGTTACTACCCTATTGTCCTGTGGGCAATGGCGCGGCTGTTGCTGCGTGGGACCTGGAGGACATTGTGATCAGTGGAGGTTGTGTGATACAGCCTGGAAAAATACCTGTAGTGGAAGGAAAAGTACGGACCATCAAAGGCAATCCTGTTGCGGGCACGGAGGTTCAGCTTTCATTGTCTGCAGACTTCAATCCATACAATGTGGAGGATGCAAACTTTGAAGGAGGCTATACTTTTAACAATCTTGTATTGGGTTCATCGTATTATGTAGAGGGTTACAATAACAGTGGCGTCCTGGCGGGAGTCAATACGCTTGACCTGATTGCTATCCAGCGACATATACTTGGCAAAAAACCTTTTACCTCATTGGCTCAATATGTTGCTGCGGATGCTAATCATGATGGCGGTGTGAATCTCCTGGATATCGTTGCATTGCGGAAAACATTACTAGGTATCTACGAATCATTTCCTGGCAATACAAGCTGGAGATTTGGTGTGTGGCCGCAATCGCTGGTGAGTGATGATCTGGCTACCTTCCAGGAGACACAGTACATCGAAGTCTTGCAAGGCGGCACTACTCAGGCTGATTTCCTGGGCATCAAGATTGGTGATCTGAATGGTGAGCTTGCGTCCTTTATCGGAGGTCAGCCTATTGAAATCCGTAGCGGAGAGCAGTTTAACCTATCTATTGAAGATGTACCGATGGTGCCAGGTAAACCTGTCACGATAGATATCAGGGCTACAGAAGCCATGACCATTGAGGGACTTCAACTTGGATGGATACTGAATGATATGTCATTAGTTGATGTACAAGGCATGACGTTACCTATTGCTGAAGAAAATATGTCCTTCACACATGATGGTGCATTTCGCTTAAGCTGGCATACCAATCAGGTAACGCACATCAACAAAGGTGATGTATTGTTTAGCCTGACGTTGATGCCAAATTCAGCAACATCACTTGCAGGTAATATCCTGCAGGCAGAGGAAATCCTTCCATCAGAAATCTATACTGAAAGCCAGACGCATGAGGCTAACCTTGAGGTCATTCAAACAGGAGATGAAGCTCTTTCAAACATTTCCTTCTTTGGTGTCATGCCAAATCCATTCAGTGATCAGACTATCATCCGTTACAAACTGGAACAAGACAGTCGCGTGCGTATCAACATCTATGATGCATCTGGCAGCTTGTTGTATGCAGCAGAGCAGGTATCTGCATCCGGCGAGCATAAGTTGCAATTGAATGCGGAGGATATCGGATATTATGCGGGGATGATGATTTGCCAGATCGTGTGTGATGGAGAGGTGGTGGTGAGGAAGGTGGTGAGACTTTGAGCTGCTATCAGCTGTCAGCTATCAGCTATCAGCTATCAGTATTAGCTACCAGCTTTCAGCTGCCAGCTACCAGGCAGCTCTGCCGCTGGCTTGGTGTCCTCACCACCAGCGTAGGACCTGCAGCTCTGCTGCTGGTATGTTGTACTCACGACCATCTGAACATCGGCTCCGCCGCTGGCTTGGTGTCCTCACCACCAACATGGAGGCAGCTGAATGCATTTTAGCTTCCAGCTACGAGCTTCCAGCTTCCAGGCAGCTCTAACGTGTTGCCCCCGCCCTCCCGCTGCTCTCTAGAGGCGGGATCTTCGCTGCGCTTGGCCTGTGTTGCGCCGCACTCAACCTTTCGCTTGCAAACCCTGGGGAGGCATGATTTCGTTTCCCGATGTGATGGTAGAGGGCGAAATTTGCCCCCGCCCCCTGTGTTGCGCTGCACTCAACCTTTCGCATGCAAACCCCGGGGAGGCATGATTTGGCTTCCCGATGAGATGGTAGCGGGCGAAAGTGGCTCTGCCGCTGGCTTGGTGTCCTCACCACCAGCTTAGGGACAGCTGAATGCCATTCAGCTGGATATCCTACTGGGTATATCAGTGGTTGTTGGTGGGGACACCAACAACGGCAATTACCCACTGATAGCTGATAGCTGACAGCTGACAGCCTTTTGTGATCGACAATTTTAGCTAATTTCGGATCTTCGTTACGCATAAAACCTCCCTTCCATTGAGAAACTTCTGCCTCCTATGCATCATCCTCCTGGCGACCATCCTGACTGTGAATATGGCTACTTCCCAGACCACCTTTGACCTGCAGGGGCACCGGGGCTGCCGGGGGCTCATGCCGGAGAATACCTTGCCTGGCTTCATCAAGGCCGTGGAGCTGGGTGTGACAACCCTGGAGATGGATGTGGTGATATCTGCTGACAGCCAGGTTGTGGTGTCTCACGAGCCATGGATGTCGAGTGAGATCTGTACGAAGCCGGGTGGAATCGTCATCGAAAAAGCGGAGGAGAAAACACTGAACTTGTACAAGATGGACTATCCGCAAATACAAGGGTATGACTGTGGATTGAAGGTGAATCCGAAGTTTCCGAACCAGCAAAAGATCAATGCAGTGAAACCTACCTTGAAGATGGTTGTGCGGATGATCAGGAGCTTTGCGGAAGACAATAAATATGCACAGCCGAGGTACAACATTGAGATCAAATCGGATCCTAAAGCCTATAATGAATACCAGCCTGAACCTGCGAAATTTGTTGACCTCGTGGTGACAGAGATCAAGCGGTTGGGTATAGAAAATATCACAACGATACAATCATTTGATGTCAAGGTGCTGGAAGAGCTAAATAAACGTGAGGGACATAAATATGCGATCGCGTACCTGGTTGAAAAAGGTAAAAAGTTGAAGAAGAATCTTGACAAACTCACCTTCAAGCCGGACATCTACAGTCCGCTGTATACATTGGTGACGGAGACTACGGTGACGGAATGTCATGCGCAGGGCATTAAGATCATCCCGTGGACCATCAACAGTATTGTGGATCTGGATCGGTTGAAAGGATGGGGAGTGGATGGTGGGATTACGGATTTTCCAGATGTGGTGAGGTAGGCGCTTACCTAACCATTTAACATTTAGAGTTTACCAATTAACACTTACAGTTTACGAGTCGTAAATAATCGTAAGTAAACGTAATCCGGACAGGATATTTAAAAAACGAATACTTCGACTCCGCTCAGTACAAGCGTTTGGCTATACGCAATGAATATATGGAAAAGCGCGCCATTAACATATTGATTATCAGAAAATATGCGGTATCTTGAGTTGCGGATATATCCGTGTTAGATGCCATCCCGAGTTAGTATGAAAATTTTATATCAGTTACTACTACTAAGCCAATTTACCACAACCTGTTGGGGGCAGATATTAATTAACGGGGAGGAGGGCAATATAATTTATGCTCCACTCGGCAACTCAATTGACCTACAGCTCTTTGATAACTGCTATGAGTTAAAAGTTGAAATTGAAGGGCAAAATGAAAAATTATCTATGACAAATTGCACTTTCAAAATCAATTCTCTTGTCAAAGATACAGCTCGCTTGCTTGTATTCCATAATGGGAAAGTAGTTCAGGAAAAAACTCTAATTGAAGTAGATGTTAAAGCACGCCCATATATAAGTGTCGATAACCAGTTAATAGCGGATAATAAAATTTCACTTGAGCAATTTTACAAAATTGATGGGCTTGAAATTTACTATAATTGCCCATTTTTGAAAGCACAGATTAGAGAATACACCTTGTTTGTGGAAGATGAAAATTTAGGTAAAGTGGCTATAAATAACCAAGGAAATAAACTAAATCGAACTGCTTTAGAGCTACTTTCAACTCTAAAGAAACCCTTAAGTATTTATTTTGAAGACATAAGATATACCCCCAAATTTGAACATGATTGGGTACACGATTTAAGTATATCCATAGAAAAGTGAGGTCATCTAACATCGGATGCTCATAAGCAGGGCTATCCACATTGAGAATGAAAATGTAAATTTGGACAAAGGAGCCCCGGAGACAGCCTCAAATCAGTCGGCCTGCCTACGAGCATCCTTAAGCGTTAGCTCACATTAAATTGAAGAAAATGAAATTACGAGTAATTCTATTCCTTTTAGCTTCGACTTACGGATATTTATTTTCTCAAGAATTTCAAACAACATTTTATCTAGTCAATGATCATGGTTCGAAAGACAGTGTTACAATAGGATATGATCCTGCTGCTGCTGATGGAATTGATCCTGCTTTTGGCGAAGTAGATCTCTCAGATTTATTAATGGAAAATTTCGAATTACGGACAGGACAGGTAAACAATGAGCAATTAATCTACTTTGATGATCTCGAACATCCCTCGCTAGATACTCTTTCTCAATATTTGGGTAAAAGAGAGATTATTCCCAAGAATTGTTTGTCCCATATACCTGTTTCAAATCAAGCAGGATTCCTTGCTACAATAAACTTGTTTATTAAAACTGAATCATATCCAGTAAGTGTAAAATGGAACAAAGAAGCGTTTAATAATGCTTGCCTTAGTATGTCTTTTATCACGGATTGGCCAATTGCTACCTGGTGGGACATTCCATGTTGTAACCCTCTTGATTTTGGGGAAGTGCTCTTAGAAGAAAAGGATAGTATTACATTATATTATCATTCTGGCATTAATCTTACAGATCAACAAGGAGATACGATTACAATGTTAACAATTTTATTAAATGATGAATTTGGCACAGCAACTAATGATCTACAGAAATCTAATGGTCCAAAAATATTTCCGAATCCCTCAAATGGCTCCTTTTCAATTCCAGACGATTGGCGACTGTTAAAGCTATCTAACTCAATGGGTTCGAGAGTAGATTACACAATAGATGACTTTACTATTCATACTAGTTTTACGGGTATTATATTTATTACACTAAGAAAGAAAAGTGAAATATTGGTACTAAAGCATGTAAATAACGTGAGATAACACCGTCTACCCACCAGCAGAGACAACTGCATAAGAAATGAAATCCTTATATTTGAAGAGAGGTGCCAAAGCACAGATACTGCTCACGAGTCCCGCTTACGGTTAGTCAGGGTCGTTTTCTTCAAACGTATAGACACGATCGACAAATAAACAGACAATACCATTAACTACCAACAATGAAGAATCCCATCTTAATAACCTTGACACTTGTGATAACTTTTTGTCTTGGTTTCGCTTTTAAGACCATCACGACTGCAACAACAAATAGTCATACTGCAATGAAAAGAGTCACCGGCATTGGGGGCGTTTTCTTTAAAAGCAAAGACCCGAAAAAAATTACGGAATGGTATGAAAAGCATCTGGGCCTGGACGCAAATCCGTATGGCGCGACTTTTGAATGGTATGAAAGCTCGGACAGTGCGCATAAAGCACAGACCCAGTGGACTCCTTTCCCAGAGACGACAAAATATTTTGAGCCTTCCCAGCAAGACTTTATGATCAACTACCGGGTTGAAAACCTAGATGCTCTAGTCGCAGAATTAATAAAAGAAGGCGTAACTATTGTGGACAATATTGAATCGACCGATTATGGCAAGTTTGTTCATATCCTTGACGGAGAAGGCCACAAAGTTCAACTTTGGGAAGCAATTGATTGATGTTCATCGTCAAGACAAAGTATATAGCACAGATCAGGGAATCCATCAATTATGACCAGGCACTGATTGAACCAATCAAGGAATAGAATGTCCGCAGCTAACAGGAGCTGCAAAAATTGGTTATGTCGCCCCCTTCCATTAGATTTTTGGCAGCTCAAAAGCTGATGCCCTGCTTTTACCTTTGCGGTAAAACCCGACAACTTCTTATAGCCGCAAAGTGTTCTGCCAATGCTTATTCAATATCAACTAAAAGTTCTTTTAAATATTTTGAACTAAAGATGAGTTTAAAATATTTTGATTCATTTCTCCTCAACAAATGATCTTAATGAAAAGTAGTTTCAATTCCGTAAAGTTGTTATTCCTCTCGATGAGACCCTAAACTGTTTGCCTCCATTTTAGACAAAGCCCGAACTGAATTGACTTGGGGTAACACCTTTCTTTTTTAGAAACACCCGGTTAAAATAAGAGAGGCTTTCGAAACCGGTTGCATGCGCAATCTCGTTTATGGGTTTATCGGTCTCGGCTAATAAGTGGCAGGCTTTACTAATGCGAATGTCATTTACATAGTCCGAAAAGGTTTTGCCGGTAGCGCGCTTAAAAACTTACTGAATGCACTTCTTGAAAGATGAATTAAGCCTGCGACTTGTTCAAGGCTCAACGGTTCATCAGCATGCTTCTGAATATATTGACACACCTTATTAATCCGGCTTTCGGTCTTTTCGCCATTTACAAGCTGAAAGTATTCGGAGGATACTTTCTTGTAACGCAAGACTGCCAGTTGATTCAAGATGGCTAGCAATGCCATCACCCTTTCAACTCCCGAAAGGGCCGGAAGTTTTCCAGCTCATCGTACACAGCGTGAGCATCATGAAAGAACAACCCGCGATCCGCAGCAGCCAGCATCGTTTTCATGCGCTTAAATTCCTCCAGGCCGGTAAATCGTTCGATGAAGTCTGCCGGGAATTGTACGACAATCGCAGATACCCTTTTATTTTTAATTGGTTCGCTCGTCCAGGTGTGGGGAAGCTCACGGCCCAGCAGCACGAGGTCACCAGCTTCGTAGTTGTCATACGAGTCACCCACAAGTCGTTTACCGTTTCCATGGGTAATCAGCGTTAGTTCGTACTCGGGATGGTAATGCCATTTGAATTCGAAATAAGGTACGGTAAGGGCATATGCCAGAAACGACTCAGTTCCTTTTTTACTGGATATATGCTCAAACTGTGCCTTCATTAGAACAATTATACTGCAAAATATGATACAAAGTGATTTCTAATGTCAATATAGTATTAGTTTTTGATTGTCTAGTGCAAATGACCTTGTTCAGCAATCCGTAGTTTTGATCATTAATTACATCATATGGCTATACCACTTTCCGTCCGCGAGTTGCTCGAAAAGCCCTTTTGAGCTTTCGCAAGATCAAATCGATTTCTATCAGGCAAACCGCTACATTAAACTAAGGCAGGTGCTGGATCAGGAAACAACCGAATACGTTAACCAGGTTATTTCTGACCAGGTTGCGGTCATGAACCATGTGAAAACAAAAGTTGATGAGCGCGACACCTATGGAAAAGCATTTCTTCAACTGTTTAACCTGTGGCGTGAAAACGAGGAAGTGAAACAATTTGTATTCAGTAAACGGCTGGCAAAAATTGCGGCTGACCTGATGCAGGTAGAGGGTGTTCGGCTGTACCACGATCAGGCCTTGTTTAAAGAAGGTGGAGGAGGCATTACGCCCTGGCATGCCGATCAATACTATTGGCCGCTGGAAACTGACAAAACAGTAACGGCGTGGATTCCATTACAGAAAACCCCGCTTGAAATGGGGCCGCTTGAATTCAGCGCAGGCAGTCATCAAATTGTAGAAGGCAGGGAACTGGAGATAGGTGATGAAAGCGAAACCATCATTCAGCAGCGATTGCGGGTAACCGATTTTAAACATGTTATTGAAGCGTTTGATCTCGGAGAGGTGAGTTTTCATTCCGGCTGGGTATTTCATCGCGCGGGTGCCAATACTACGGATAAGATGCGCAAGGTCATGACGGTGATTTACATGGATCGCCATATGCGATTGAAGCAACCGGAAAATAATAACCAGATTAACGACTGGAACACCTGGTGCCGGGGCCGAGGTAGGTGAAGTGATCAACTCGCCTATCAATCCCATATTGTATTGATGGAAACCGCTACGCATGTTCCTATTGGGGCAGGAAGGCGTAAGCCCTTCATTGTTCCTCTCGTGTTTTCGAAGCAGGGTTCGATGGTGTAGAAATCAATTTTCCGTCCGATGAAAAGTTCGTTACGGATTTTCAGTCCACCCTTGATGCACTCCGGTCGAGTCATCATGACGTTGTATTCATTGCACAACAGGTGCTGGAGCAGGCCAACGAGTCGATTGATGAATATTTGTGGCGGATGAAGAAACGGCTCGCGTACCTCGTTGCGCTAAAGCCCGATTTCATCAATAGTCATACAGGCAAGGATTACTTTTCATATGATGATAACTGCCGGGCCATTGAAGTGGCTGAATCACTCGCACTAAGCTCTGGTGTTCCTATCTATCATGAGACGCATCGGGGTAGGTTTACGTTTCACGCAGCTTCGCTATTGGCCTACCTCGATCGGTTTCCCAACCTTAAACTCACAGGCGATTTCTCGCATTGGTGCACTGTATCCGAGAGTCTACTGCAGGATCAGGAAGATGCTTTGACAAGAATCATTCCGCATGTGCGCCACATCCACGCGCGTGTCGGTTACGAACATTCGCCACAGGTAAACGATCCGTTTGCACCTGAATGGAAGGAACACATGGATGCGTATGTATCGTGGTGGAGGCAGATTCTTATAACCCGGGCACAGTCAGGCGATTCAGTGATGACCGTTACCCCTGAATTCGGGCCGGTGCCTTATATGCCAACGATACCCTATTCACAAAAACCGTTAGCCGATCAATGGCTGACAAACGTGCACATGAAAAACTATCTCCAACAAAATCTTCAAGTGTAAACTGCTACCTGATGAAACCTATGTGCTTTGGTATTGCTTTGTTGTTCCTGTTAAGTTGTAGCCGCCAGCCGGAGCCTGCATCACCATTTGCATTGGTCAGGCCGGTTCCGGAAGCCTATCAGTTGGTTTCAATACGGGAAGTAAAACCGGAAGGTTGGATCAAGGATCAGATTCAAGGTAACCTCGATGGATTTGTCGGGCGCCTGGATACACTTGTGCCGATGCTTACGATGGACGACAAAATCTATGGGGAGAACCGGTTATGCAAAAACATTAAAAGCAAAGATGTGGGTGCCTTGGGTGAAGAGGGCGACTGGCAGGTTCAGTTTTTATGGTGGAACAGCGAAACACAAAGTAACTGGCGCGATGGTTACCTCCGGAGTGCTATTCTGGTGAAAGATCAGCACCATCTTGAAAACTGAAGGCCTATGTGGGATTATATCCTTTCCACCCAGGATGAAGACGGATACCTGGGAATTTATGATAAGGACCTTCGTTACAAATTCGATAACGAGAATGGAGAACTTTGGGCCAAGGCCACCTTGCTTCGTGGCTTGCTGGCGTGGTACGAATACTCAGGCGATCAAAACGTATTGACGGCCATTGAGCGCGCTGCGCAAAACGTGATTGACAACTACCCGGTGGATAATTCGCATCCGTTCTATTCAAAACAGCCCAACGTTGGCGGAACATCTCATGGTTTAGCCATCACCGATGTGTTTGGGGCGTTGTACCGCATCACCGGCAATGCTGCGTACCGGGACTATTGTTTGTTCCTGTACAAAGATTTTTCAGAGAATGAACTCAATGAATCCGCCCAGTATAAGAAACTCATCAATGATACGCTGCTGTTAAGTACACATGGAGTTCATGTCTATGAGCATCTGAGAAGCCTGACTGCAGCCTACTATGCTTCCGGTAACCCGGAATTAAAGCATGCACTCGATCAATTTCTGGAAAAGATTACCATGGAGACCACAGCTTCGGGCGCGGGCGTAGGCGATGAATGGATTGGCGGACGAAAAGCAGATGCTACCTCGCGTGGTTATGAGTATTGTTCCCTGCACGAATTGATGCACAGTTATCTGGAACTCATGTGCAAGTCCGGCAATAAACCATTGGCCGACAAGGCCGAAAAGATTTTCTAAATGCTGCGCAAGGCTCACGACATCCCACGCAACGGTGCATTGCTTACCTGAAGTCGGATAACTCCTATGCCATGACAGGGGGATTGAATGGGGACACCTCAGATAAAAATCAAACCAGGTATACATATTCACCGGTGCACCAGGAGGCAGCGGTTTGTTGTGTGCCGATGGCGGGTCGCATTGCGCCTTACTATGTTCAATATATGTGGCTCAAAGGCGATCGGTCGCTGGTGGCTTCGGTATTGGGCCCAAGCCGTATTGAAACTACCGTAGAGGGTAAACCGGTTGTTGTAGACGAGCAAACAAATTATCCGTTTGAGAATACATTCCGGTTTGTGGTTACGGCAGACTCCCGGTTTGCACTGAAGATTCGTAAGCCAGATTGGGTTAAGAAGTTTACAGTATCTGAATCCTATCGGGAAGCGGATGGATTTATTGTGATTGATAAAACATGGAAGGGTACAGAAAATGTGGATTGAATTTTAATGCTGAAGTTTTACCTCAAACCGATATCAACGGCGAGACATATTTTACCTGGGGTGCGCTGGTGTTGGCGACACCGATTGAAAGCGTGGAGGAGAAAACGAAGTCATGGCCGGTGCCCGGGTTTTACAACTTGAAATATGCTCCTGGAAAACTTACGATATTTGAATATGCGGGTAAGCCTATAACCGCCAATGAACACGAACTTTCTTTCTTAACGGAGCTTTATAATCCGGATAAGCAGGTGGTTGAGCCTGTAGTATTGGTGCCGATGGCAGGGACTATTTTAAGGCAGGTTACATTTAAGACTTTCGCAAACTAATGGATTGCTTTGCTCGCCATGACTGATGCCTGAGCTTCATTCAAAAGTAGGTTGCTTGAAGATGAACAAAGCAACTCTGATATAAAAATATGTTTAACCCTTGATTTCAACCTTATGAGAAAATGGATTTTCCTTCTTTGCATTCTTAGTTCAATCGCGTGTAACGCGCAGGAAGTCATTTATCATGTTTTTCAACGCAGTTTCTTTGACAGCAATGGTGATTGGCATGGTGACCTAAAAGGCATGGAGCAAAAGCTCGATTACCTGCAAGACCTGGGTGTAACCTCCGTGCTGCTGACACCGCTGTACTATTCAGCGTTTTATCACAACTACTTTGCAATAGACTTCGAAAAAATCGATCCCGAATATGGTCGGATGACAGAATACCTGAGCCTGGTGCGGGAAATTCATAAACGAAACATGAAGATCTACCAGGATGTTGAGATGCAGTACGTTACGCAAGACCATCTATGGTATAAAGATTCGTTTGGAAATCCGAAGTCGGTATATAGCAAGTATGTGTATTACCTCGACAGCCTGAATGAAAGACCATTTTACTTCTACAATGTTCCGGAGTTTACCACCTACGATGGATCGAAGCATAAAATTGCTGTAGTGAATATGAACAATCCGGACGTACTCAGGTATACGTATGACATACTGAATTTTGGTTGGATCCGAATCGGGATGGTAAATTTGATGATGGTGTTGATGGATTTCGGTTCGATCACATGATGGACGATCTGGATAATTTCCATGTCATATCCAATCTGTTCAGTGATTTCTGGACGCCGCTCGTGCAAGACTTAAAGAGAACCAATCCGGATATCAAAATCATAGCCGAACAAGCCAACTGGTTTTCGCTGGGGCATGAGTATTTTAACCACGCAGAGGTTGATCGGGTTTTTGCATTTCACTTGAGTTGGGCCATTGAAAAACTTGATAAGGAAGAACTCATCAAAGCAGCCGACAGCACGCTGACAAGGAATCCGGCAGGCAAAGACCAGATTGTTTTTATCGAGAATCATGATACCCGCAGAATCGCTTCTGTACAGGGTATGACTACAGAAAAACTCAAGGCAGCCGCCACACTAAACCTGCTGCTGGGTGGAGTGCCATTGATCTATTACGGCCAGGAATTAGGAATGACCGGTACACAACAGAAAGGATCAACCGATGGCAATGACATTCCGATCCGGGAGGCGTTTGAGTGGTATGCAAATACAGAAGGCCCCGGGATGGCGTTTTGGTATAAGAACACAGGCTCATGGTGGGATAGTACGAATGTGAGGCCCAACGACCTCATCTCACTGGAAGAGCAACAAGGCGATTCGGGTTCGCTCTTTAATCACTATAAAAAAATTATAGCGCTCAGAAAATCCAGCGATGCATTGGCGAATGGAGCTTATCGTTTAGCAGAAAATGATCAGGATGATTTCTTCAGTTTTATCCGCTACACGAGGGAAGAAACCGTTCTGGTGGTTCTTAGTTTATCGGATGTGCCAAAAAGTTTAAACGTAAAGATTGACCCGGAACAGAAGTTTAAAACGGCCGGTAGTTTGTTGAATCAGGAGTTAAGGAAACTCAGTGACAATCGACTCGTATTGGAGTTACCACCTTATGGATTGCAGGTTTTTAAACTTCAAGAATAGATAAGGTCATCAGGTAACACGCTTTCAAAGAAAGCCAGGGAGAATATAGGGCTAAAATTATCCTAACATAGGGTGAGCCGTACTGAAAACGGCAGCTAATCTTTAGCAGAGAGACTTCTTTATCAGACGACCTGCAAGACTGCTTCTTCTACGTTGGAAAAAATAATCTCAACCTTTACTTTGACCAAACATTCCGAATTCACAGGCTATTGAAGATTTTATAATATTGTCGGGATCCGCCGTGCTGCGCGGAGTCGAAGTATTCACTGCGGTTCGACTTGATCCATTCAGAGCCTTTTAGTATTGTAGGTTTTGAATCCCCAAACATCCATTCTAGGGTTTTGAATCCTCCAAATTTATTCTCGCCGGGTTTTCCCTTCCCTTAGCATCTTCAGCCCTTTAGTCTAGGTTTGAGCCCAATTATTCTCGCCGCCGCGCGCAGTTTGTCCCCTTTTCCCTTGTCTTAGCCTCTTCAGCCCTTTAGGTATTCTAAGGTTTTGAATTCTCCTAATTTTTCTCGCGCAACACCGCAACGCCGCACTCGCCCTCCTTGTCTTCAGCCCTTTAAGGTTCTAAGATTTTGAATCTCTCCAACGCCCAATTCTTTTCCTACTCTTCAGCCCTTTAAGTATTCTAAGATTTTGAATCCTCCAAATTTATTTATCGCGCAGAGACGCAGAGACGCAGTTTAATTACCCCCTTCCTCCATTCATCCTTTGCTCCATGCCCCTTGCTCCTTGCTCCTTGCTTTCATGCCTCTTTGACTTTTTTAGCGATTCACCACCACCCCACCCGCCAGGAAGGTCTGGCCACGATCATCAGACAGGAGGACAAAATAGTGGCCTTCAACAAGTGTATGAACATCCAACACCGACTGACGGGTACCGGTTTCGGTAGCCATTTTTTGGTGGAGGACCTCTCTTCCTAACAAATCACAAATCCTGATCGTATAACTGCCGGCATTGCCTGTCACATTGATATGTAATTCATCCGACACCGGATTGGGATATAGTGTCACCGATGCTTCTGAAGTCAATACAATGGTACCTGTTACCGGTGTGAATTCACCAGGTGTACCACCAGCATGGTCGCTGGGCTGCCAACTGGTCGCGAAGTGATTGTCAAGTGTTGAGGACACCAGCTCGAGTGACCTTCCCTGGAGTGTATTGCTCTCAGGCCAGGGCGCATGATTGTTGTACCTCACAAAATCCACTAACAATCCATTGCCATCAAAAAGATAAATGACCTCACCCTCATTGCGCAACTTACCATCTGTCCATTGATAGACAGGATAAGATGCGCCATTGAAATTGGAAGCTGTCTTTGCTATCACCACCACACTACCAGGTGCTATGGATGCACCGTTTGGGAAAGTAAAATCCACCGCAGCTGAAATTGTATATCCTGCCAGGTTGACCGCAGTCGTGCCAGGATTATAGATTTCCAAAAATTCGCCGGTAGCGGTAAGCGTATCATTGTAGAGTATTTCGGAAATCATCAGCATGGGCCGGCCATCATAAACCGGCAACGAAGCGGATCCAAGATTACTTCCCCCGGCACCAAGGCCAATCGCTGGGCTATTGGGCAGAAGATCAAAATCATACCGTGTAGGATTGACGAAATGCGGATCGGTGTTCCAGTTGCCAGGACTACTGATGGAATCGAGATCTGAAAGGCATCGCGTCAAAGTCAGTCCAGAATAACTATCAAAAACATAAGCATCGACCGACGCATTGCTGACGATGCAATCTGTGATGCTGCCCGAACCACCAAGATGACCCGGATTCTTTTCATACGCGGAGACGCCTTGTTGATTTCCATACAAGGTACAATGCTCCACATTAGCAACACTCTCATCCTTGAGCGCAATTCCGATGGCGGTATGCGCAATCACATTGTCCCGCATCGTAGCGGTAGATTGCTGACCGACAGAAATCCCTTTGTCAAAACAATAGAAGATGCGGTTGTTTTCAATCAACAGGTCTTGGCACTGCTCGCCGATATCCAATCCATCGCAGTTGTCGCCACGGAAATCATGGATGAGGTTGTTGCGTATCACCCCGCCTATCACACCATCATAATCAATCGCATCCATATCGGGTTGTATGCCGCCTTCGAAGGTGCAGTTTTCAACCACGGCGTATCCTTGTTTTACGTTGATGCAATCTCCTGTCACAGATGACCTGAGTCGTGAGTTGGTCATCACCACGTCTGAAAAACGGGCGAAGACTGGATTGTCATCCACATCGGTCAGGTCAAGATGATCAAGATGAATATCAGCATGATAGGCACTGATGGCTGCGGGAAAATACAACCGGTTTGATCCCGCAGATGCATGCACGACGCTCACATAGGACATGGAGGAGGAAGCAGTCGTGTTTTTGAAAAAGATACCACCCCATGTTTCATTCGGTACAATGTTTTTCAAAACGATCGGTGCCTGTTCGGTACCATTCATTTGCACATCGCCGAGTATCCAGAGGTTGGCCTGCGGAGGGAAATGAATTTCCACACCAGGGTCAACCGTCATTGTTACACCAGGTGATACAACCACATCACCTGCAGCGATGTATGGCGAACAGTCGAGTGTCAGTGTTTGATTTTGACGGATCGTATCCGGAAGTGTGCCGCAGGTACCATCAGATTCGAGCACTGCTCGCAGGGTCACTGCATTTGTATCAAGTACGACATCCAACACGGCATTCGTTCCGATGATTTCGGGAGTGCCGTACGTGATGGTCTGAAGTTCGAAATCAAAACTGATGTCCGAACTCGTAACATCTGACTGGTGAATTTCTACCGCAATGATATTTTCACCGGCAACCAATGCAGTTGTGGGCAGGGTCGAGTTCATTCCATGCGTTTTCAGCGGTGCCGGAGACTGAGCTGAGTGCAAGGGTGCCGAATGAAATTGCCGATGGCGCGGCAGGCAGGTTGATCCGCCAGATTTCATGTCCATTGAGATAGACGACTGCACCATCATCCACCAGCAATCGAGCATGAAGGCCAGATAAAGCAGTGGGGTCAAGCTACATCAAGCGTGGTTCTGAAATAATAGGAAGGCGTCTTATTGCCCGCATCGCCACCGAAACTCAACGTAGTGGCTTCATCGTTGTCGCCATAGCCCAGTTGCGCAGCGCCGCTGGTCCATGCGGCATCATTGAAAGAGGGTTGATTCCAATTCACGGGTGGCGCAGTTGCTGCATCGCTGAATCGCCAGGTACTGCCGGCAGGTAAGATCGTATTGAGGATATTGTTTGATTTTTCCCAGCGTACGAAGTTGAAGCCTGGTTTTGCTTCCGCTGTCAGCGTGAAGGGGCGGCTCTGAATATATTTCCCTGACCATGGATACGAGGGCACTTTCATATCATGGAGTCGGATAAATCCATGTGCGGCATCACTCACTTCGAGTCTCAGTGAGGAACTTCCCGCAAGACCAAAGAAAGAACTGAGATCATCAAACATAAATGTATTGCGCAACACACCGAACTGTTTCAGTTTCGCGACTTCATTTTCCCAGAATGTGATAGATGGGATCGCGTCACCATAGCTTGACGTCGTACCTAGCCAGCGGGCGATTTGATTGGGCATTTCGGGGCGTATCCATTGGGCATGCAGATCTACACGTCGGTTGATCGTAACCGGATTGAAGGTGATAAACAAGTGATCGGCAAAGCGGGTGATAAAACGTTGCTTGAATGCCTCATTTTCCAACATCTTACGAAGGAAGAGCGTGGCCCAGGCTGGATTACTGTATTCAGGGCCAGTGAGGGAGGTAGCCCAGTCCATAGCGGTGCCGTTGGCATTGTCTACGTTGAAGCCACGGTCATAGTCGTGCAGCAGCCAGCGCCAGCGACCTGTCGGGGATTGTTTGCGCACCAGGGAAATATTGTGTCCCCAGCTCGTATTGGCCACAAAGATCTGGGAGATGATGTAGTCTGTAAAATTTCGGGTATCGGCTATGGCATCGAGCGCGGCGAAGGAGGCATCGCTTTGTACGCCGGCAGTGAGCATCGCGACCAATTGCTGATAGGCGATGTCGTTTCCTTCCTTGATCTCCGCGTTGTTTTCGATATAGTCAAGGCTGTCCGGGTCGATCGAGTGATAATATTCGGTGTATTCTGCGTCTTGTTTTTCGCGGATGTTTTGGATGCCGAAATACTGCCCGTTGATATAGACCAGACAGGGTCGAAAATCCTGGTCATCCATGTCTGTAGCCTGGTCGATGAGGCCTTGCATCATGCCATCGCGAAACATCGTGTATGACCAGTCATTGCCTGAGCAGCGCAGGACGATGTCGCCAAAGCGAGTGCGTGGATTGTCAGGAAAAAGTTGATAGTCGAAGTGGCCTGAGCCATATTGCCCGCGGGAGTAGATATTCAATAATTTCTGGGGCAGGATCCAGGCGTTTTGTCCACCGACCTGGATGCCGGCGTCATGATGGAAACCTGCCAAACCATCCGGCTCGTAAAACTCGAGATGAACGGGATACTCCCATGTTGGCTTAAAGTCCTGCACGTATAGACCGCTGTCAGCGGCAAAGAAATAATCCGGATCTGAGGAGAGGGACAGCACTGGAAGGCCTCGCTGATCAAAACCTTCATTGATAAAATAGGTATTGGTCACCGTTGGTCCTGGCAATTGACCAGCGTAAAACATCCGGGCTTTGACCACCGTCGTGGAATTGATCTGAATAGGTTGTGAATAGACGGGGCTGGTTTCATTAGGTACAGCACCATCGAGGGTGTATCGTAGTGTGCCTGTGTTGTAGTTGTCTGCGATACTCACGGTGACAGTGCCGTTGAAAAATCCACCTGATATGGAGAAGATAGGTTCCTGGACAACATAATCCGAGAACAAGGTGCTGGTGTTATTACTCTTCCGTGGTGTGGGTAGGTTAAAAAAGCCCCAGGTTGATGCGCCGTTCGTTTCCCGGCCATAAGACACATCCGTCAGTTGAGCCGGAAAGGCAATGAAATCCACTTTTGTGCCGGCGTTGTTGTACAGCGTTAGTTCTTCGCCATCGGCACTGAGACTGAAGCTGGTGTGGAGGCCGGTGCCAGTGCCGTCGGCCCAGATCAGGAGGAAGCTGTCGGCTGGTAAGATGGTGCCGCTTGGGATGGACCATTCCGTGTTGTCGCCGCTGTCTGACAGTCTCCAACCGGAGAGGTTTACGGGGCTGGAGCCATCATTGAAGAGTTCGAGCCAGTCGCTGTATTCGCCATTATCCGGGTCGGCGATTGTGGAGGAGTTGGAGGCCTGGAGTTCATTGAGCAGGACCTGAGACCAGACAGGAGTAACCAACAGTAGTAGACTGGCGGTGGCCAGTGGGTAAAGGTGTTTCATCATAACCCAAAAGAAAGTGGCGGGTTTTAAAGTGCCGAAGGTAGAAATAACCCCAGAGATATGAGGGGGTATCAGCTAATAGAGGAAATCCGGGTGAACTTGTAACAAGGGTCGTGAAGAAAAAAGGAAGGCGTCTGGGTATGTTGATTAATACCTAACTTTAGTTCTGAACCAAATACCTTAACACCAGAAACCGGCTTACAGGCTGACAGAAGAATATCGACGCTTGAGGTTGTCCGACGGAAATGTGCGTGGCATACATTTAAAAAACGCATGCTTCGACTGCCACGCGCACATCCTCCTACTCCCGCTCAGCGATGGCTTTGACTTGTCGCCAAGAGCATCTTAAAAAACGCAATAAAAAAGCTCTGAGAATCAGTTGTGGACTTTTGCATTTGGTGACGACAATACAAATGTTACCCACCATAAAAATGACAGCGATGCCGAAACAAAAAACTGATAGATGTCATAAAAAATGAGTTTGAAATTTAAAATTTCAATGCCATGAAAACAAAAACAAGTTTCTACCTTTTTTCATTTTTAGTTTTGGGAATGTGTTTAATGCTTACGGAAAGTTGTGATAAAGATGATGAACCAGTGCCAATATTAACCACTTCGGACGTAACTGAGATTACGCCCGTTAGTGCAAAATGCGGAGGCCATATTACTTCCAATGGCGGTGCTACCGTAACAGAACGAGGAGTGTGCTGGAGCACTGGACTAACCCCCACCATTGCCGATAGCAAAACCAGCGAGGTTCCAGGTACAAGCACTTTTACAAGTACAATCAGTGGATTAACCGCCGGTACAACCTACTATGTAAGGTCGTATGCAACCAATGCTAATGGCACAGGTTATGGAGCGGCTTTGTCGTTTCAAGCCTTTAACCTCTCTATTGTAATGGTAAGCATCCCTGGAGGCACTTTTACCATGGGCAGCCCAATCACAGAAGTGGATCGCTATCCTAACGAAAGCCAGCATGTGGTAACGCTCACTCCTTTCCGCATGAACAAATTTGAAATAACCAATACCCAGTTTGCTGCTTTTTTAAATGCCAAAAGTATAGGCAGCGATGGGCTTTATGCTGCTGGAACCTATCCAACTGAAGCCTTGATTTATACCAGTATGTACAATTACGACTTGGGCTTACATTACGCCTTGGGACAATGGGCTCCGGTTGTAGGTTACGAAAACCATCCTGTAAACAATGTAACATGGTATGGAGCTGCCGAGTTTGCAACTTTTATGGGAGGGCACCTGCCTACCGAAGCCCAATGGGAATATGCCTGCCGTGCAGGGACTACTACAACATTTAATACCGGTATTTGTCTAAACAATCTGCAAGCCAATTATAATTGGGCATATCCATATAACACCTGCACCAATACCAACATGACTTATCCGGGCAAAACACAGTCCGTAGGCTCTTATAGCCCCAATGCTTTTGGTTTGCACGATATGCATGGCAATGTTTGGGAGTGGTGCAACGATTGGTATGGAACTTATTATATTGGTCCGCAAACCGACCCAACTGGTTCTGCTACGGGGTTGTCCCGCGTGATGCGTGGTGGTGGCTGGTTCGTCGGTGGTGCGGACGGCTGCCGCTCAGCCTTCCGCCTCTACGGCCCTCCAGACGGTTACAGCGACAATAGAGGTTTCCGCCTGGTGTCTCCCGAGTAAGCAGTGATTAATTCTGTCCTTCATTTTATGCTAAAATTTGTTTAGGTAAGTTTATAACTTAATAACTAAACTTATTTCTTCGCAGAAAAGTAATAATGAAAGAAGTACAGTGGGTAACACCAGATGTAGCCAATGGCGGATATTGAAGGGAATGGATAATTTTTTGTATAGAAGGGAATACTGCTATCTGGAAAATAACTAACTTGAATCGCCACTGCCTGCATCCTTGGTCGTTATATGACATCCTCCCGACAAAAATTCGTAAATCTTACTGTATATGAGGAGGATTTGGTATTTTGGTATAGTAATCATAAAGCTTCAACAATGAAGGCTTATGTAGTCAGCGTATTTCTTATTGCAGTATCCGACTTGTACGGACAAATCCTATCTCTACCGGATTCCCTTTTTAAGCAACAATTAAATGAGTAGAATTGATGAGCATCTAAAAAATAATGCCAATGCAAATTCTGAAAGCCAATTTAAGATGGTGCAAGGCTAGTAAAAAGAAATGCAACTTCATTGCTCTACTTTTAGTGATCGCTTGTGTCAACATAGGCTTATCTCAGTGGACTCAAACGAATGGTCCTTATGGAAAAACAAATGTGTTAGCCATCATTCCAACGGATGCACAAGTATTCACTTCCACAAAGTGCGGCTATTTTTCTAAAAAAGAAATTGATTCTGCATGGAGTTTGGATTCTTCCTTCTCGTTTACTGCGTATACTCAAATTGGAGACAGTCTTTTCATCGGAGGTAGTGACCTGAATCTAATCGATGTCTCAGATCCGAATCATACGCTAACCATGATTAATCCCATTTCATTTACCATGTTGACTCATTCTGATTCCTGTTTATATGGAGCTACTCCAAGTGGATTTTTCAAGTCACGTGACATGGGAAGCACCTGGGAATCGAAGAATGAAGGACTTCCATTTGATACCTTTTGGTCGGGATATAATCCGATACTTCTATACAAACTTTTTTGTTTGGACGTAACAACAAACTATATTTTTGGCGGCACAAAAAAAGGAATATTTAGAAATACAGGTAATCTGGCAGGATGGTCCGCCGTGAATACAGGACTTCCTATTGATACCATTACGTTAATAAAATCATATACTGATACGCTCTTCATTGCGATTGGAAATGAACTTTATACTAGCTCCGATTTTGGTGAAAGTTGGAGCTTACGCTTTACTGCTCCCTCTTATATTAGTTCTTTTCTAAAGGTTAATTCCCAGTATTATGTTGGAACCATTAAGAATGGAATCTATTATTCCCCTGATCGTGGTGAATCCTGGGAAATTCTCGATATTGGTTTAAATGATCTGCACATAACAGTCCTTGCTTTTTATGATTCCATCTTGTTTTGTGGTACAAATAGTAAAGGTGTATTTCGTTATCAAAATAATCACTGGGAGGATAACAATAATGGGCTGATATGCTCATCGGTTAATTCAATGACGAGTTTAGACAATCATATTGTGGCGAGCACATCCGAAGAAGTCTTCCTTTCCGCCGATCCGGATAATGGTTGGAATGTAATTTCACCTGACTCCCCTCACAATTCCTGGGCTTCCGTTAAAGCATGTGATAACACCTTATTTTTATCGGTCCGATATGGATGGCCTCTTATTTCGCCTCAATCGCCTTACATTCTGTATAGTTCGGATTTTGGAAATACATGGAATAGCTTGATTCATCCGCCACCCTTTTCAAGGGATGACCCGTATCGTATTACCTGCTTTCAAAATGGCTTTTTTGCACGAGAAGATGAATTAATATATTTTACTGATAATTTAGGCATGACATGGAAAAATACATCTATATCAGCCGAGTATTGTAACAACATCAATGGGTTGGAGTATTTAACGGCATTCCATATGTAACTGCCTGTGGTTCGGGGAACTAAAACAAATTCAATTCTCATTGGGTTTTATCTAATACAGGACTACCTACTGATCTGCCACCGGGATCTATCGTGTATTGTGAAGGTGCTTTATTTACTTATGTCGAACCACGTGGAATGTATGTAAGTTTAAACAATGGCTACACCTGGTCACTGGCCAATAATGGATCGCCTGAAATATCGTATTCTATTCGGGGTTTCACATATAAAAATTCTAATCTTTTTATTGCTACGGAAGAAGGAGTCTTTATGACCAGCGACTACGGTCAACATTGGATTTCAATAAATGATGGTTTAAAAAATATAGACACTCGTTCGATTTTATTAGCCAATGATACCCTATTTGTCGGAACGAATGGCAATGGTATTTGGAAGCAGGCCCTATCTACCATAATAGTTAAAAGCAAGGATATTGAAGGCTCTTTCGATCATTTTACAATATTTCCTAATCCCTTTTCCACGCAAACAACTTTGCAAACAACTAAATTCTTAAATAACGGAACGCTCAAGGTGTACAACAGCATGGGACAAGAGGTGGCCCAATTGAACAATATAGTTGGTCAATCCATTTCTTTTAATCGCGGTCATCTGGTCAGCGGACTGTATGTAATCCGGATAACAGAAAATAATAAACTTATCGGGGTAAAAAAATTAATCATTACAGAATAAATTGAAAATCTGATTAATCTCTTTAAAGGATTGCAAAACATAAATTTCGAGATTCTGAAAACTTACCAGTACTCGTCACATAACATCGGATGCTCATAGGCAGGGCTATCCATCTTGAGAATGTCGCCTTCGCTACAAATTAGCTTGCTCAACATAGCTACAGCGATCAATAAACTGAAATAAATTTGGACAAAGGAGCTCAGGTGACAGACTTATAAAGAGTGGGCTTGCCTTGGCGTGTAATCATCAATCATCACGTCTGATCAATAACTCAACACCTTCCTGCAGGATACATTCTCCTCCATCTCCTAATATGACAAACTCACCTGCCGGTAGTTCACAATCCGCTTCGATCCGTATCACCCCATTATGATAATAGGGTGGATACTTCCCAACATTCCAATTGGCATTATTCGTCCACAATGAATCCACCGCACCGGTAAAAATGTATTCGCTGTACACCACCGGATTATCAATTTCAATCCGAACCGACTTGTAGGCACCTGAAATCTCAGAAGCGTCCCAGGTGTGTGCGAAGCCGGCATAAGCCGGATGGCTTTTAAGGCCGGACGGATGAATAGCCTGCACAAAAATATCATACAAGCCATTTGCCCATACTACTGTATTGAAATCATATGCATACCTGATCTGCGGAGCAGGATTATCTTCAGACACATTGACACTGGCAAAAAGAATACCCGGAGCCATCGTATCCAATGCAGGTTTGATGAAAAATGCAATGAATCAACACCTGATGTACTCCCTGCACTCCATAATTCAGCGCTGATCGCAGGCATATTAAGCAGATTAGGAGCCCAGTTAGCCCAGTGACGGTTGCCTGCCAGAACTTCAACAGGTACAACGCCGCTTACAGTCGGCCCGAACAGGTTTCCATCTTCATCATCTTCAAGTTCGACATCATCGATATCAATAATGTAGGCAGGTATACCCAGCTTCGGCAGATGGTGATGCATTGGAAAATGTCCATGTACATCAGCCGGTTGCGTATAGGGTGGCTCCGGCGCAGTAGACGGGCAAAAGACTTCCACATGAACATTGATGATCCCGGCATTTGTCGCGAAAAACTGTACTTCGTTGTGCCCGATATGCAAGGGTGAATGACTATTGAAATGTGCTTCACCGATGTGGATACGGTTGGATATCGCGGAACCACTGTAACCGACCAGATCAGGATTCAGCGGATTGGAATTATTGGCTCCTTCGGGCAGTGGAAATCCGACACCATTCACGAAGACAGAATCTCCCGGCTCGATCGTGAAATAACTGTAATCATTCGAGAAATATGTGAACACCAGGTACACATCATTATGCACATCATGCGTGACAGGGCGGATGTCATCCGGAATATGGATAGTATACACAGGATACTCCTCATTATAATCCTGGGACTTCTGATAATCTGTACTGTCAATACGCGAGACATAATTGTGCACGATGTAGGGTTCCACATCGGGGCCGTCGAAACCAAAGTTGTCCCAATGGGATAGGAAGTAAGGGTTGTCGTCTTTGGAGGTATTATAGCCAATGGTAGACCACAATAGATCATAGATGCCGGGCTTAAAATCACCCGGGGCAAATTCCGTATCGATGACGAGTACACTGTCAACATAGATCTTTATTCCTGCTGTATTCACGCGGACATCGAATGACCTGCGGACATTTATACTCAGCCGTCTGCCGAAGTCCGCAAGATTCACTGAAGCCTGTGAATAGGATTCGCCCTGTGAGTTGATGAGATGTACACTGAGGTCATTGTATTGTGCACGAAGCCGCAGGACATCTGCCGGAAGTCCTTCTACCCCATTTTCATCAAAGAAACTCATGTGACCTGTCAGATCCGTCTTCACCGGGTTGAGATCAAGGTACCAGACACTACGAGGACTAAAAAGGCCGTCCATATCGAAGACGATACGCCGCTCTTCCACACTGTCGATGAGGATTGGTTTCCTTGGGCGTTGAGCCACCTGGGCGCGATCACCTGCCGCGCTATTCGATGTGCCCGTGAGTGTATGCGTATGACACTGCGGATTGATAAAGAAAAGATTGAAGCGAGGATCTGTCTGAGGTGTCATTGCATTGTTCCAATTGCGTTCATCAGCAGGGCCCTCGGGTAGATTGAAATCATCGAAGAACGTCATGGCATCCCGCAAGGAATTTACACGTATTGGATCACCCCCCATAAAAGTCATCGTAGTAGCGGGGCTGCAGATAGCGCCCAAACTATTCAATTTCGTTACACGCAAATGGTATAAAACATTATTAGCGATTGGCTGGATCTGCGCAACTCTGTTAGCTGTAACAATTTGATGAGGCTGTGCCTCTGTGCCAACGATCGTATCCCCTGTGGTCTGATCTGTCGCGCAACCGCATTCGGCTACGAGACCTGGGACTTCAGCGGCATCAAGCCACCATTGCACGAGATAACCAATGGGGTCCAGGCCGGCATCGCCCACATCCCAGAGCTGATAGGCGTTTGACGGATCAAAATCCATTTCAATGGTGGCTACATGATCGTCACGCTTGATGACGACAACGGGAGCGTCAGCAACGTCAGGCATCCTTATGCCCGAGGCAAGCCCGGAGTTCCACAGAAGAAATAAGACTAATACAACGCATGCAGAAGTAGTAATGTGTTTCATCACAGTGAATCTGGTTAAGCAGTAATAGGGAAGAGAGGAAGGGTGGAGACCTAAAAGTAATTAATATTTGAATAATCCTATGGATCAATTAATGGCCTTTTAAGTTGAGACTGCGTTCGAAGTAGAAATCCTTATATGCCATTCGATGCTAATTTGACAAAGGAGGGATATATTCATTCTCATAATCATACGGGCCGCCTTCGAGCTTCCTAATGCGGTGGTCTCCAATTGTTTTTAAAAATCAATATCTTGAGAATCTATAAATCAAAATATTAACCCTATTAACAGACTCCATGAAGAGCATTAAACACAGTCCTCTTTTTCGAAATACACCGGTCCTGCTTATCATTGCTTTCCTTCAATTCAGTTTCCCCGCGCTATGCCAGCAGGCAGTGCTTTCATGGGGCGGCGATGCCATCGGCGAATCAGGCTCCATCAGTTATTCCCTTGGACAGGTGGCGGATGAACACTACACCAGTAAAAGCGGGTATTGCAATGAAGGCGTACAACAACCTTTCATACCAGATTCAGTTACTGCATCCTTTGAGGTCAAATCAGATTTAGATTTTTCCCTCTCTCCAAATCCATTCCGGCAAGAGGTGATCCTCTATGCCAATGATCCGCTGGAATTTAATATTCAATATTCGATCATGGACCTGACCGGGCGACTTCAAACATCAGGCACCATTCATGCCACACCACATTCGATTCATCTTCCTGATTGGCCTGATGGAATGTATATCATGATCCTGCGTAGGGATCAACTCTATATCGATGCGATTAAACTCATAAAAGCCAAATAAACATGAAACCATTATTCATGATCAGCCTGTGCCTGATCTCCGTGATGAATATATACGCCCAGGTCCCGCAGAGCATGAGTTTCCAGGCTGTGATCCGGGACGTGAATGGAAAATTGGTTAACAACCAATTAGTATCTGTTCGAGCAAGCATTGTGCAAGACTCCGCAAATGGCCAGGTCATCTACAACGAAATCCATCATGAACACACCAATGCAAATGGACTTGTCACACTTAAAATCGGGCAAGGTATATTAGTCAATGGTTCATTTGAGGAAATTCCATGGGAGCTAGGCGTTTTCTATTTGAGAACTGAAACAGATCCGAATGGTGGAATCAATTTTAGCATATCGGGTACCAATCAATTATTGAGTGTGCCCTACGCGCTTTATGCAGGTAATGGTGGGTCTCCTGGTCCTCCAGGTCCGGAAGGTCCTCAGGGAGAGCAAGGATCTCAAGGGCCGCAGGGCATACAAGGTCCGCAGGGACCACAGGGACTAAACGGTGAGGACGGCGCACAAGGGCCAGAGGGTCCAGAGGGTCCAGAAGGACCAGCAGGACCTCAAGGACCGGCAGGACCTCAAGGGCCAACTGGTTCACAGGGCCCAGCAGGTCCTCAAGGGCCGCCTGGATTAAATGGACAGGACGGTGCGCCCGGGCCCGAAGGACCACAGGGTCCAGAGGGTCCCCAAGGACCAGAAGGGCCTCAAGGACCCGAGGGACCGCAAGGACCTGAAGGACCTCCTGGATCGACCATCGTGCCAACGATGGAGGTATTTACATCTGATGATACGTGGTCTAAACCCACAAATCTCCTCTATGTAATTGTAGAAGTAGTTAGTGGCGGTGGTGGCGCTGGAGGAGTGAATGGACTAGCCTGCGGTGCTGCCGGAGGAGGAGGAGGAGGATATTCAAAACGAATCATCCCAGCATCTTCGCTTGGCAGTTCTGTGTCTGTTATCGTTGGTGACGGAGGAGCAGGTGGAACCAATCAAGGAAGTGATGGAGAAGATGGCGGCAATTCATCCTTCGGTAGTTTTTGTAGTGCTACTGGTGGCGGAGGTGGAACTGGAACTGGGTTAGGCGGCGGATCTTCATTCTGGATAGGTGGGATAGGAGGTGTTGGTCAACAAGGGGATATTTCAATCGCAGGTGGAGACGGAGTAGGAGGCTGGTTCACAAGCGGTGACCATCTAGGTATAGGCGGAAATGGTGGTGACTCATTTTTGGGTCAAGGAGCTCCGGGTATTGTGTTTATCACGACTGAAGGAATCAATGGAAAACAATTTGGCGGCGGCGGTGGTGGTGGTGTCGACATATACACTGGGAATGGTAATAAAGGCGGTGATGGAGCACCGGGGGTTGTAATAGTATATGAATATTACTAACCGAAAGAATAGTGCGTTTTGAAAAGACGACATTTAGATAAAGCATTTTGGTTGATCGTAGCATTGCTAAGTGCTTACTATTTGTACCGTGGTATCAAGTTCCGGTTTTTTACTGAAGGAAATCTAACAACCAAGGAAATTTGGTATTACGCACATTTAGCGACAGCCATAGCTCCTTTGCTTCTTGGGCCTCTCCAATTCTGGACATGGCTTCGACTGAATCATGTGACTATCCACAGGACACTGGGAAAAATTTATATCATCGGCTCCATACTTGGAGGATTAACGGCACTCTACCTGGGCATAACTATAGATTTAGATGGTTCTGTAGTTCCTCTTATACTTTTATCGACCACCTGGCTATTCATGACCGTTAGTGCATGGATTACAATAAGACGAGGAAATATAATAGCACATAGACTTTTTGTAATAAGGAGTTATGCACTTGCTATGGTTTTTGTTTTCCTCCGGCTAGTGGGTGACATCCCACAGGAAAAACTATTCTTTTTTATAGAATCGCCCGAGATCAGAGACACCACATTGGAATGGATTAGCTGGATCATACCTTTACTGATCGTTGAACTCGTATTTTCATGGATTCCATCGATGAAACGAAAGCAGGCAACATTAAAGTAGCGACAGAAAGCAATGGCCTACCATAAAGGAAAAACCCCTATGAACTACAAACACTACCTCATCCTCACCCTTTTCATCCCTACCCTATCCTGTAAAGAAGGCCCAACAGGCCCGGAGATGGATTGTCATCTAAATGATCTCTATGTGCAAGATTACCATTTTGTGAATGCCGCTAAGGTTTTTGATATACGGACAGATCCGCCAAAGGAGATAAAGAATGGAAGAATAGAATATGATCTATTTAATCAATGGATTTTTAGCCTTGATGATGACCCGGTTCCGGTCCCCTATTCAGATTACTTTATCGATTCAATTGAATTTCTCGGTCCTGCCTCCGTGGAGATTCACATATACGAAACCGACCTTTCTAAAATATACTCCTATACTCGAAATGATTGTGGACTGGAACTTACTTCTCCTGATGGTGAACTTCACCTTGAATTGACTCAAGGTGGAGATGAGATCTCAGAACAACGATTTGCCATCTACGACCACAAGAGCAAAAGGGTAACCATTGACACCTTGTCCTTTATCTCTGACTCCTTTACTTTTATCGAATACCGCTTAGGACCTTTTCTATCTTATGAGGATATTATAAAGGAGTTTGCAAACGATAATCCGGGGCTTTATGATACGGTGGCAGTTGAGTTGGTTCAGAATAGAACTAATGAGTAACCTCCTATAGAATTTAGCAAACATAGCAGGAGATGTAAGTCACTTTACACATCTCCCGTCCCAGTATCTATTTCGGTGGCATCACCTGAACGTGCACAGCAAAGATCATGCACTTAGCAAGTGTGAATTATATAAGCTTTCTCCAAAATTCTATAACACGTAGAGCACGATATCGCTTCATTTTTACAGTCTAAACAAAGACACGAAAAATGAATAACATCTTCAGAGGACTGATCGCTGGCTATGGAGCACACAAACTGGGGGGTGGATGCCTGGGCACCATCGTCGTGTTTGTTATTATCTGGCTCATCTTAGGGCAATGCAACTAGCATAGCAGCCTACTTCCTCATCATTTATTTCATATTCAATCCAGTCACTATCGTGATGGACCATAACCCCATAAACCTTACATAAAATGAGTGATACTAAAAATCTGCAAAACAAACAAGCGATTGACAAGCTCAAGGAGTTGGTAGGCGACATCAATATTTGCCTCTTCTGTACCGATCTCAAAACCGATGATGGTTCTACTTGTCGCCCGATGGGTGCGCAGAAAGTATGTGACCAGGGCAATCTGTGGTTCTTCAGTCAAAAGGACAGCGATAAGAACAAGGCAATCGCCAGAGATAAAAAGGTGCAGTTGTTTTTTGCACATCCCGGCAAGAGCAGCTATCTGGTCGTGAATGGTGAAGCAGAAATTATCTTCGACCGTGCTAAAACGGAAGAGCTCTGGAACCCTGTAGCGAAGATATGGTTTGAAGGCGGGAAAGATGATCCGGATATTTCAATCATCAAGGTAACGCCCACCACAGCTTACTATTGGGATACGGACGGAAACCAAATGATCAATTTTATCAAATTGGTGGCTTCTGTCGCAAGTGGAACTAATCTGGTGACCGGCAACGAAGGAACCCTGGCTTTGGGATAGCATCGGAACATTTTTGTGAAGTAAAATAGAATGTAGTATGATACAATATTTAGATGATTTGCCCTCCAACATCGTCGGCTTTAAGGCGACCGGAGAAATCACCGAATTAGATTTTGCGGATACTGTCATGCCAAAAGTCAAAACACTAATTGAACGGACAGACAAGCTGAACTATCTTCTCGTACTTGAAACCTCCGTAAAGAATTTTACGATCGGGGCCTGGATGAAAGATGCCATCATGGGGATCAAGCATCTGACCAAATGGAACAGAGCTGCTATTGTATCCGATGTAGACGCAATCAGGACCTTTACAGATTTTTTTAGTTACCTGATGCCCGGTGAGTTTAAAGGATTCGAGCACAAGGATTTGCAAGAAGCCATTGATTGGGTAGCAGGGGAAACAGACTAGAAAATCCTCGCCATATTGAAATGCTCTGTAGAGACGCGATCCATCGCTGCTCTACAGAGCATTTTCATTTAATTTACTGTTGATTCTCTGGCCCCTGCATCCGCAAGGGGGAAATGAAAAACCTAAAGGAGCCCGGAACAAGACCTATTCTCAACGAGTTCCTTTGACCGTTAGCAGACAAGCCTATTGGAATTCTCGAAACTTGTACGTATCTTTGCTAAAATTACACGTGTCATGACAACGAAGCTTACCTTGACAGTAGAAAAGTCTGTCATTGAAAGGGCAAAAGCCTACGCAAAAAATACTGGAAGGAGCCTTTCAGAGATTATCGAAAATTATCTTGAAACCATCACCCAAGATGGGGCTGATCCTGAGCTTTCTCCGAAATTAAAAAGGATAGTTGGTGTTGTTGATCTTCCTAAAGATTTCGATGAAGAGGAGGAATTGAGATCAAGGCTGGAGAAGAAGCATTTATGAAAAAAATATTTTTAGACACCAATATTCTTGTTGATTTAATTGCCGACAGAAAGCCTTTCAGTAAATACACCATCCAACTTTTCCAGAAAGCTGAGCTTAATGAAATTCAACTATTTACTTCGTCACATTCAATTGCGACAACTCATTATTTATTGAAAAAATATCTTGGAGAAAACGAACTTCGAGTTGTAATATATGACCTCCTCGATTATGTAACTGTCATTTCTGTTGATATAGATATTATAAAAAGGGGCTTAGATCAAACCACAGAGATTTTGAAGATTCTATTCAAATACTTTGTGCTTCTACCGTTCCCAACATTGATTGTATTGTTACCCGAAATACGAAAGATTTCAAAACAAGTGAAATACCTGCTTTCAATCCTGACGAAATTATCTTAAGATTATAATTGTTCCCTATAACAGCACTTTATGTCATTGCGTTGATTGTCAAAGAGAGCGTCACTAGATGGCAGTCTATGAAGATGATATTCGGATAGATCATTTTAATACGCACACTGACTTGTGGCAATGCCCATTGTCATTTACCCAAAGTTCATTACCTTGAAACTGATTACCATCGTCAGAAAGACAGGCTGATACCAACAAACTTGTATCTAATCTGCCCGGGGTCTATCCTATTAGCAACTCAATCAACAATCGATAACTTATGACATCATCTAACTCCCGCAACAGAAGAAACTTCCTGATGCATTCAGCATTCCTTACCACAGGATTTTTAGGGTTAAATAGTTTTCAATCCCCAGACACACCAGCCTTTAGCAAGGGCGACGATCTCTTCGTCATCGGTCCTATGGACGGCTTCTCCCCGCAGATCGGGACACTGGTCTCCATGCTGAACTATAATCGCCAGACTGTCATCAATACTGTACAATCCCTGAGCATGGAGGAACTGGACTACCTCCATGATGCAAATTCAAATACGATTGGTGCATTGATCCTTCACCTTGGCGCGGTCGATAAGTATTACCAGATCAATACCTTCGAAGGCCGGCAGGAATTTAATGAAGAGGAAAAGAAGATATGGGATGTACCGATGAATCTTGGAGAAGAAGGCCGACAGCAAATAAAAGGGTACAAGGTTGATTACTACCTGGACATGATCAGAGAGGTCAGGGAGAAAACTATAAAGGAACTGAAGAAACGGGATGACAAATGGCTTCTGGCCGTCGATCCTGAATGGTCACAGGAACAACCCTTAAATACCTACTGGAAATGGTTTCATGTATGCGAGCACGAATCCAACCACCGCGGACAAATGACCTGGTTAAAAGGTCGGCTTCCGGGTGCTAAGGCCGGCAAAGATTAAATAAGAGATCCTTTTTTTAGGAAGATCATTAAGCAGCGTTACCGAAAACAATCACTCCTACACCTCTCCCCTGTTGTACTTAGCGATCGCCTCGGTCTTATTGCTGACTTCCAGCAACCGATACATCTTCTTGATATGGGTGCGCACCGTTTCAACAGAAATGGAAAGTGCCTGTGAAATGGAATCATAACTCTTTCCATCGATCAGTAGTCGAAGTATCTCCCGCTGTCGCTCCGTGATGACCGATGCCTTTCCTGTACGGGTGCCGCCAAAATGACTAACAATGCCCCGTGCAACAGAAGGTGACAGGAAAGCACCTCCAGCCAGTACCACCCTAATGCCTTCCACGATCTCCTGCAGGCTGGATTTCTTCGAGATATACGAGCATGCTCCAGAACTGAGTGCCTTGATGATCTTATCACTTTCTTCATACGTAGTCAGGATGATGATATCCAAATCCGGAAATCGCCCGCGTATGACCGGAAGCCCATCCAGACCGGACATACCAGGCAACCCGATATCCAGCAGTAATATATCCGGCTGATAGGATGCATCCAAACCAGCCGTATGCATCAGTGCCTCGACTGAACCAAAGATACCGGCGGATTCAAAATCCTTTTCCAGGGTGATGAAGCGCATCACGTTGTCACGGATGATGACGTTGTCTTCGACGATGGCGATTTGTGTCTTTTGCATGGTTGATTGTTGATGCGTTGATATGTTGATATGTTGATAAGTTGATATGTTGATATGTTGATGAGTTGATATGTTGAGGGGCTTATAAACATATCAACCTATAAACTTATAAACAAATATTAGGCTATGTCAAATTTCAAAACCACCTCAAAGCCATCTTCCATCTGCACCGATATATTGGCGCCAATATTTTCCGCACGCAATCGCATATTGGCAAGGCCAAGGCCTGAGGTGTTGATCGGCTGGTGTACCTGGCCATTATCCCGGATCCGCAGCACACAGCGGGACTTTTCTTTGGAGAGGCTGACATCCACTTTTGTTCCCTTCGAATGCTTGAGTACATTGTTGATAGCTTCCTTGAAAATCAGGAATACATTCTGCCGTATGTCAGGAGGCAGGACTTTATTATTCATATCAGATGTATCTGTCCACGTATATGCAAACCCGGTCCTCGAGAGTGTTTCAGCAAGATAGTCCTTCATCCGGTCGGTCAGAAATTCAAGGTTATCCTTCCTTGAATCAATTGCCCACACCGTATCGCGCATCCGGCCCATCGCTTCACGGCTCAACTGACTCAGTCGTTGCAACAATGGTGCTTTTACCTCATCGGTGTTGTACGCCAGAATTTCCGCTTCCATCGCAATACTGCCCAGTATTGTCCCGACATCATCATGCAGGTCACTCGAGATCTTAGTCCGCAAGGTTTGATATTTCAGCAATTCATTGACGCGATACCGATAAAATCCATAAGCCACAGATGACAAGGCAATAGCGTAAAGCACATAAGCCCACCATCGCTGATACCACGGTGGTGAAATATGAAAGGCGATGGCAGATGTGTTGAGGGTCCATTTACCATTACCTGAGACGGCTTTAACCATAAACCGATATTGGCCCGGTGAAAGACTGGTGAAATGAATGGTCCTGTCCAACGGTGCTTCATTCCATTCATCGCGATATCCTTCCAGCATGTAATAATACGTGACATTCAAATCCTTGCCATGCGGAGAGACAAATGAAAATCCTACATCACGATGGGCATAATGCACTTCGATATGATTCTGAAACATGATCGATGTGTCCAACAACCGGGAATCGTCTCCTGGAAACACCCGCTTTCGGTCAACATAGAAATCAGTAAACACGATATCATTTGGCGCAGGCTGCCCTTCTAGCATAGCCGGATCAACACGCACGATACCTGTGGCCCCGATATAAAACAAATACCCATCTTCATCGATCACAAGATCTTCAGGTATCCACTGGACTGCTTTGAACTCAACAGGTAAGATGAATCGATGCGTAGATGAATCCTTTAAATCATATCTCCATATAGAGCCTGGCATCAGGATCCAGATCACGCCATCTGCTCCCTCCACCATCCCTTTGACTTCCTGGAGTTCTATGTGGTCATCCGTGATGTAGGAAAAACGCCCGGAAGACGGATCCCAGATATTGATGCCTTTGTCTGTGCAGACGAATACATGTCCATCCCTCGATTCGTAGATATAGTAGGGATTATTGCTATTGAGTTGCCCATTTCCGTTTGGATCAAAAGGCATTTCTTCATATTGGCTGAATTGCTTTGTCAGTCGGATCAGGCCGGAAGCAAATGTCGCGATCCAAACATCGCCATTACGTAATTGCGTATAATACTTCGCCTTAAAGTCGGGATAAGCCTTACCGCTAAGTTTTTCAAAATAAGAACCAATGAATTCATAGGCCATTGAGTCATCTGTCGCACTCTTATGATTGCCGATCGTGATCCGGTCATCACGGAGCTGCAGCAGTTGTGAAAACATTCTTCTGCTGGTCAAACTCCTGAGATGGTGGCCCGCTGTATCAAAGTGACTAAAGATGGGAATGGGCTGATCAAATTGCACCCAATATGTACCATCCGGTTCAACCATAAAATCAAATATCGGACCGGTGGCATTCTTCCGGAGCGGAATGAGGTTAAATCTTCCATCTGCATATTTCATCAGGTCTTCATCGGTGGCCAGATACATTGACCCGTTGAATGACTTCAGCCGTTGTGCTCTCTTGTCCGTGGCTATCGTATATGGCAAATCTCCGTATTGCCAATTACCTGCCCCTGCAGCCGATGCATAGTACATACGCCCTGCCCCATCATCGTATGCTCCGTTGATACATAACACTACAGGTTGATCATAAATTTCAGAGGACAAGTTGAATTCCTGCCTTTCGCCATTCTTTTCCCTGATCAATAAACCACCCTCCAGATTTGTCCAGCGATTTCCATTGGAGTCAATCGTCGAATAGCAAATAGTTTTTGAAAATGGATTCTCTTCCTGCGTCATTGTTCTTCGCTGTCTGTCGAGGATATAATGGTGATTTGTATTGCGGGTAAAAATGCGAACGGTCCCATCCGGCATTTCAAGGGCATGGGTAAGGAATATAGCAGGATCGATATAGAAATGCTGGAATCCACCGGTCTGCGCTTCGACATACACACCATTGAATGCGAGAGCGATCAATCTGCCATCTTTGAGCAGCAGTGTGTTGTTGATCGCTCTAAGGGTCTGGCCGGATACATCAATGTCTATTCTTTGCAATTTATCTTCCGTCGCATCATAACGGAATATTCCCTGGAATGCCGTGTTGATGATGATCCGGCCCTGCGGATCGACAATCAACTTATTGATCTGGGCAAAGGCAAGACTATCCGGCAAACGCGACTTGCTGTCAAAAAAATCAAACCTCTCCAGCCACGGATTATAGATGATGACCCCTTCTTCCTGGGTACCCAGCCAGAGCAGGCCATCGCGGTCTTCAGTGATGGCTGTGATTTTATTGTACGGCAAATCGTGGGGAGCAGCGCCCGTACCATTCCAGGATCTGATGCGATCACCATTGTACCGGTTGAGCCCGCTTTGGGTTCCAATCCACACGAAGCCATGGCTGTCGATGTGGAGCGTATTTTCAGACCATGAAGCATTGTTGTTGAGTCCCTCTTGTTCCCGCAGATACGTGATGACCGGAGATTGCCCCCATGCACAGATCCAGCCTGCTGCTACCAGGAACATAGCCAATACAAAGGAATGCATCGCAGGAAATCTCAACGCGATATTTTTTTATCAAGAATAAATATCTCTTTAATTTTCCGGTTGATCTTCTTTTGCAGGAAAAGAAAAACGGAAGCGGTGATTAATGAATATATTAAAAGAGACATCAAGTTAAGTGAAGAGTGAAAAGTGAAGAGTGAAAAATGAGTGGTCAGTGGTCAGAAATCGGTGTTCGGTTTTCAGTGGTGAATCGTGAGGCGTGAATCGTGAGGCGTGAGTGGTGAATTGTGAGCGTGTGAGTTGTGAATTGTGAATTGTGAGTGTTGATGAATCGTGAATCGTGAGTCGTGAATTGTGAATTGTGAATTGTGAGTGTTGCTTGTACTGAGCGGAGTCGAAGTATGAATAGTGAGTCGTGAGCAGCAAATCATGAGCGGTAGCTTAAAATACTCTGGAAGCTGGTAGCTGGCAGCTGAAAACTGGTAGCTGAAAACTGACAGCTGACAGCTGATAGCTCATTTAATTAAGATTAATACCACACGGCTTCAGTCCAATCTTCACTGTATTGCCTTCCGTGGCCCGAAAGCCATTGGACAGGATGATGAGGTCGCCGGCTTTATAGGTGACATCTCCATTGGAACCATTGATTAACCTGGTCGATGTGATGATATCGGCAGCCTCATTGAACTGCGTGGTGGGCATGCCGTTGTCAGGATCATTGCCTTGTGTAAGTGTGAGCTCATACGAACAATCGTCCCAGACATCGGATTGCCAGATGCCACGGCCAAAGGTGCCAACTCGCATGATGCCTTCCGCTTCATAGATCTCGATATCCCGCACGATCGTATTAGGGAATCCTCTTTTAAATTTTGTCCAGCCGGCAAAGGGGTTGTTGTAAGAATAAAAATAAACACCGATATCAGTGCCTACATAGACCTCAGGATTGGAGGCATGACGTGCTGCAATCGATACAGGCACTTCAGGTAATACGCCGGTCGAACCTCCTATGCCGAGAATAGGTATAGTGATATTGGTGGTGGAGGTATATTCCAACACTCTATTAAATCCTGGACCAAACCCACCCCGTGTCAGAATGGCTTTATTCGGATTCGAAGGATTGGCAGAAATGGAAGTGTAACATCCACCAGGGGCATATATCGTATCAAATTGTGTCCATGTAGTCCCATAATTTGAGGAACGCCAGGCTACCTGGCAAGTCAAGGCATACACCCGGGATGAGTTTGATGCGACCGATACGGATTGGACTTCCTGATTGAAGCCCCCTGGCATTTTGACTTTTGTCCAGCTTGTTCCACCATTGAATGTGCGATAGATGGTGTCATTTGTCCATCCGACATAGATCGTATCCGGATTGTTCATATCCATATCCCAACTTGTAATAAACGGGCCCGGATTGTTATCATCATGTTGAAAAGGAGAAATACCACTGAATGATTGCCCTCCATTAGTCGATTTCAACAGATTGCCCAATTGGGTCATTGCATATATGATGTTCTTGTTTTGTGGATGAATCAGGACATCACCTCCATCGGCACCCAATATGGACTTTAACGTATCATTTTCAGTAAATATACCGGTACCATTGTCCTGCATGCCTCCGACCATAAAGTTGACATCCTGATCGGTACCGGCAAAATGATAGAGCTGGCTGATGTTCAGGCCACCCGTAATATCTGTCCAGGTAGTTCCATCATCAGTTGTATAGAAAATGCCTCCGTCATTAGCTGAATAAAGCCAATTGTTGAGCGGGTTGTAGATCATATAGTGTATATCCGCATGGACATACCCAAGGCCATTGTTTTGCGCATCCCCGGGGATCCAATACGTATTAATAGCGAAACTCTGTCCGGCGTTTATTGATTTCCATGTATTGACTCCTCCGGTAAGGAGAATGGAATCCTGCGCAGGGCTAACAACCAGTGCAAGATCCCAACCCGTCTGATCTTTATAGTTATCCCCGGCAAAGTTGCCACTGAGGATATTTGGGGTGGTTGCATATTTTGTAAAACTTGTTCCTGAATTCCATGATCTATATACACCCTTGAATCCGGGAATGGTGTCTGTTGGATTCATCGTAAAGGTCGTATCAGAAGGTCCGGTCAACAGATAGACAGCATCGGGATCGTCAGGTGTCACAGCCATTTCGATTCGTGATGCATCAAACGATTGTGCCAGCGTCCAGGTTTGGCCATAGTTCGTTGATTTGTACACCTGAGTTCCTGTAGAGGCATATACGACAGATGTATTGCCTGGCTTGTATTCGATATCATAGAAATTACCCGCCTGCACAAGGGACCAGTTGACACCACTATTGGTGCTTTGCCACAACCCATTGGATGCGGCTACAAGCATCCATGAAGGATATCCGGGTTCCATCAACATTCGCCTTCCCAGTACATTGGAAGTGTCCATCCAGGTCAGCCCTGTAGGCGACCATGACTGGCCATCGTTTGTGGTTTTGTACACACCGATAGATCGGGTATTTCCACCATCTCCATCGCCGGTGAGGATAAAGATGGTGTTCGTATTAACCGGATCCACTGCGATACCGGAGACACCAATACTCGACAGTGTATCTGAAATGTTGATCCAGTCCGCTCCGTGATTGATGGTCTTAAACAAACCTCCGGCGGGAGCACCCACATAGAGGATACTAGGGTTGGTCGGGTGAAATGCAACTGTCTGCACCCGACCGATGCCTGGTGCCCAGCTTCCGGCGGCTACATATTCTGTGGCACTCCATGCTTTCCAATCTCCCTCGACATTTCTTTGGTTGTGATCACTATCCGGCTTCTGGTCTTTAAACGCCTGCAGGTTCAATGCAGCAACATTTACAATCCGCCCATTGGCATCAAGGCGATCACGATTGAATTCTTCCCAGCGCTTCCAATGCTTATACCCTGTTCCTTTCCCCTTATCTTTTCCGCTGTACCATGCTTCTACATTTTGCTGGATTGTTGCAAAATCTCTTGTTGCAGGATTTTGCCAGAGATCCCATGGCAGGTTACCCTGCGCCTGCAGCCACAAAGGCAAGAAGAAGAGAAGGAATGCAATATATTTTCCTGAATGCTTTTTCATCACTGATTTTTTTACGTTGATATAAAAATTTACCCCAGTGATTATTTCAATTTGGCTAATACTTCTGCTTGTTTGAGATTTTCCTGTTTCAAGGTTTTAATCTCCTCATTCAATTGCAGGATATACAAGGTCATTTCTTCCAATTTTTCCATCATGCGGATTTGCATGTCACCTAGCTGTATTCCTTCGGCCTGCACTTCTTTCGCGGAAGGAATACCGGGTAAGTGGTTACTTGCCTCAATGGAAGATTTAAGTTCATCAAGCGGCATCAGCGTATAGTCTTCCGCAAATACATAATCCGGCCATTCGTTTTGTGGCTGAACACGCACCTCTGTGCAGGCGATCTTGCCATTGACAGATAGTTTATGTCCTGTTGCAATATTTTCGGTGATACCGATACCCACATTCCCGCTGAGATCCATGGTCATCTTGCGGCCCTGGCTGGTGCCATTGATAAATGTTTCAAAGACGATGGCGTCTGCTGAGCTTTGACCATCATAAAACATATCCACACCGGTGAGATTTGATTGCCTCATGGCAAGTTTTCCAGAAACTTCATCCACCCCATCTGACTGGATCAGAATCGTCGGATCATCGGTCGCGAATATTTGCAACTGTTCTGATGGCGAACCACCGATGCCGATGCCTAAAGCACCGCTAAAGTGTCCATTGCCGACAAAGTATCCACCATAATTTACAGAACCTCCACTGGCCTCTCCGTACACCCCATAGGTTTGCGCACCACTCAGCCCGGAGGCTACGCCGCGCACACCGGTATAGACACCAGTTGAAGTGCCGGGGGCTTCTCCAACTACGCCATAGTAGCCTCCCTTGCCATGGACTCCGATTCCATAGTAGTCATCTATTATATTCTCTCCATACACTCCTGGCACATCTGAGTATGTGCCAGATGGTGCTTGAATGATACTGCGTACACCTGGCTTAGCCGGAGCATAAATATTCACCTCCATATTGCCATTTACTCTCAGGAGATTATTGTCAAATTCTCCATAGATCAACGCCTGGGTTGCGTCGGCAGAACTATTTTCAAGATAAAGTTTATTGGAACCAAGTTCATTATTTCCCGCCTGTGTACCAATAAAGATGTTATAACTACCAATGATATTGTTGAATCCGGAGCGCCACCCTAAACCAATATTGGAGGAGCCAAATGTGTTTGATCCGAAAGATTCAAGGCCTACGACTGTATTTGCATTGCCTGTCGTGTGGGCATATAAGGCTTGCACTCCAACAGCTGTATTTCCAAATCCATCCTGTTGAGAGCGCAAGGCACCTGTACCGAGTGCGGTGTGGTATGTACCGTTTATATTATTCTTCAATGCATCCCAGCCAAAGGCGGTATTGTACGATCCAATTGTATTCTTCAACAACGCCCTGCTGCCGACGGCTGTGTTACCCTCACCGTCCACAGCGGAAGTAAAACCTGTTTGGTTGAAATAAAGTGCAGAGTCACCGATCGCTACGAGATGCTCGTGCGTAGTAGTGGACCCTAAAGCATCTCGTCCGATAGCTACATTTCCATTGGCAGTCGTATTGTTATACAAGGCCTTAGATCCCGCGGCCACATTACCGCTTCCCATTGTATTTGCCCACAAAGCGTTAGCTCCTATACTGGTATTATTATATCCCTCCGAGTTCGTTCGGAGTGCATTAAATCCTGAAGCGACATTGTAGCTTCCGGTGATATTCAACTGCAAAGCTGATACACCATTTGCGGTGTTGAAGTTACCGTAGGAATTCAGGCTGAGTGAGGATGCACCGAGGGCTGTGTTCATGGCTCCACCGGTGTTTCCAGTGAGCGATTCGTAGCCTATACCGGTATTGAAATTTCCATTCTGATTGGTCTTTAATGCAAATGCTCCAAATCCGGAATTAAAACTACCGAAGTCCAGAGACTGCCCGGCATCGATGCCATGGAATGTGTTTAGGCCGCCGCCAATAGGTTCCATCATCAGGTCGCCTGCGGGGTTGCGTTTTAGGACCAGCTTTTTCTGGCTGTCGATCTCAAACAAGATGGAGTCTACACTCCCGGTAGCATTCAATGCTGTGACTCGGGTATCACCGTCTGCGTCTACGATGCTGCCGCCACTGAGTTTCTGCCATACTGTTCCATTATGGTAGTAGACTGAATTGTCTGAAGGCTGATAGACGATCAAACCTGCAACGGGTGAGGAAATAGCAGAAGTCTCTGCACGGGGAATGAGCACACCCTTTGTTGTCGAGACGATATCGAGCATGGCGCTGCTGTTAGGGGTAGTTGTGCCTATACCGACATTCTGTTGAGCAAGTAAGAGATTGGGAAGCAGGCAGGAAAGGAGGATGGCAAGTGAGTAACGGAGGCGTTGCATGTAGTTGGTTTTTGAAAAACAAAACTAACGATGCTCCAGAGGGGTGTCAATCACCCTGACGGGTGATGGTCCGGCAGTTATCTGGCCCTAAATGCCTAACTTCACCAAATGCCACCAAAAAATATCCATATACTACTTGCCGATGACGACCTGGGGGATTGCATGCTTTTCAAAGATGCCCTGGAAGAGTTGCCCATAGCCACTCGGTTGACCATTGTGCATAATGGGGAACAAGTGGTAGAGGAGCTTAACAGAAAGGGAATGAAACTACCCGATGTGCTGTTCCTGGATCTAAATATGCCACGAAAAAACGGTTTTGCAGCGCTGGGAGAAATAAAACGCCATCCGGAGTTGGAGAAACTCCCTGTCATCATCATTTCCACTTCATCGGAGCTTGATTCAATAAAAAAAGTATTCAGGGACGCAGCACACTATTACATCTGCAAGCCTGTTGATTTTTCGCAGCTAAAAAGGGTTATTTATGAAGCTCTTACCTTGATTACGAAAAAAAATAGTCCCTTGCCGCTTGAAGAAAACTTTATGATCACCGGAGAAACCGTCAACCTCCCGGATTAACCTGAAAGCAAATCAATAGTAAAGCATCTTGAATTCTCTGTCTTGCGAATTGCGTCAGTCTGGAAATAACGAGAATGATAAGCTGCATTAAAGCTAATTTGACTCACATTACGCTGATACCACCCAAATGGTCATTAAAAAGAGCAAATCAAAATCCGTAAAACCCAAACCAATTCCTGCCTCCGGCAGTTACTTTCCTGTTGTGGCGATTGGCGCATCAGCGGGAGGCCTGGAAGCCATGATGGAGTTACTGAAATACCTGCCATCCAATACGGGTATGGCCTTCATCTATGTCCAGCATCTCAGCCCCGACCACAAAAGCCTGCTGACTGAAATTTTGTCTAAGAAGACCAAGATGAAAGTGCAGGAGATTGATGATATGGACAAGATTAAACCCGACAATGTTTTTGTCATACCGTACAACAAAGGTATTGAGGTTACAGACGGACATATCAAATTAATCCCCCGGTCAGATAGCAGCGCGGCCATTTCGATTGATATCCTTTTCTCGTCCCTGGCCCACGCGCAAAAAGAAAGAGTGATCGGCATTGTCTTGTCAGGCAGCGCGAGTGATGGCACTATCGGTATCAAGGACATTAAGCATGAAGGTGGATTGACGTTTGCGCAGGATGACAGTGCTAAATTCACCAGCATGCCCCACTCTGCTATTGCTGCAGGGGCCGTTGACTTTATCCTGTCGCCAAAAGAAATAGCCCTTGAATTAGCACGCCTCAGCAAGCATCCGTTTGTCAAAACCAGTATTACAAAACAGAATACGGAGGACCTGATAGACAACAACAACCCTGATTTAAAGATTATTCTTAACCAACTGCATAAAATCAAAGGTGTTGATTTCAGCGCGTATAAAATGAACACCATCAAGCGGCGCATCATCCGCAGGATGCTGTTGTATAAAATAACCACACTCAAAGAATATGGGAAACTGCTGACGCAAAAAAAACGAAGAGACCGATATTCTCTATCAGGATTTACTCATTAATGTAACCAGTTTTTTCCGCGACACAGATACCCACAAATACCTGAAGGAAAAACTTTTTCCAAAATTGCTGAAAAGGAAAAAACCGGGAGAAACCTTACGCATCTGGGTGCCAGCCTGTGCCACGGGTGAAGAAGCCTATTCTATCGCCATGATATTGCTGGAGATACAGGGAAGCCAGGGAAGCACCATTCCGGTTCAGATTTTTGCAACCGACCTCAGTGAAAACGCAATCAGCAAAGCCCGCATTGGTGCATACACCAAGCAAGAATTGGAAACCGTTTCACCCAAACGCATCCAGCGCTTTTTTACCAAAGCTGACGGCAATTTTCGGGTAAACAAGGGCGTGCGCGACATGTGTGTGTTTGCACCGCACAACATTTTGCGTGATCCGCCTTTTTCTCGTCTTGATTTTATCAGTTGCTGCAACCTCTTCATCTATCTGGATACCGCTGCCCAAAAAAAGGCGGTCAACACGTTTCATTATGCTTTAAACAACGATGGGTTCCTCATGCTTGGCAAATCAGAAAACATCAGCCATTCGACTCACCTTTTTACCAACGCCAATAATACTTACAAGATATTTTCGCGCAAGATCAATTCAAGCGCACCGCGGCTGCCGGACCTTGCGCCTCGCTTTGCGCCTCAAACTGCAGCTGACACGCCTGTTTCTTCCGCTCCGTCTTACAAAAGCCAAAACAATTCATTGAGTTCCAATAGCCTGGACTTTGCTATTGATACCGTCCTCCTATCGGATTTTATGCCCTCTAGTGTGGTGATCAATCACCAATTAGAAATCGTGCAGTTTCGCGGCACCACTGATGTCTTCCTCACGCACCCCAAAGGCAAAGCCACCTTTAATATATTAAAAATGGCGCGGCCTGAGATTGCCTTTGAATTGCGGAATGCCATTTCAAAAGTGATCAAAACAAAACACCGCTTTCGCAAAAGTGGTATTGAATTGAAAATAAATTCAACAGTCCGTTTTATAAGTGTCGAAATTGTCCCGCTTAAAATCGAATGGAATGAGCCTCTGCTCCTTATTCTTTTCACTGAACAGGAGCCAGCAGAAACTTATACGGCACAAGGGAATACCGGAAAAAGCAATACGCTTGCCAAGGATCGAAGGATTAAAAAACTTGAACAGGAGTTAGCCTCCGCCCAGGCTGATGCGCTTACCCTGGCGCAGGAGCAGGAGGCCTTTACCGAAGAATTGCAAAGTGCGAATGAAGAGGTGGTTTCGAGCAATGAAGAATTACAAACTGTCAACGAAGAACTAGAAACTTCCAAAGAAGAAATAGAATCGGCCAACGAAGAACTGACGACCACGAACCAGGAATTGCAAACCCGCAATGATCTACTCAATGAATCGTACGAATATTCAAATGCCATCGTTTCCACGATGCACGAGCCCATGCTTGTCTTAGGAAAAGACCTGCGTGTCAAATCTGCCAACAAAGCCTTCTACAAAAAATTCGGTGTCACCGAAGAACAAACTGAGGGGGTACTCCTCTATGATCTGGGCAACAAGCAATGGAACATTCCCGCCCTGCGTGAATTGCTGGAAGACATCATACCCAAGAATTCTCAATTCTATAATTACGAAGTCAAGCATACCTTCCTGAACCTGGGCGAGAAAATCATGTCGCTCAATGCAAGCCGTGTGATCCAGAAAACGCATCGCGAACAACTCATCCTGCTGGTGATAGCGGATATTACGGAGGTCAGACACCTGCTCATAGAGAAAGAACTAAAGGAAAAAGCACTGCTCCATAAAGAAATCAGCGAACGCAAAACAGAAAAACTAAAACTAGAAAAGGCGGTTGACGAGCGAACCCGGGAATTGAAAGAAGCCAATGAAGCGCTTGAAGATAAAAACAAGGAACTGGTCAATATGAACCATGAATTGGAAGCCTTCACCTATATCTCCAGTCATGATATGCAAGAGCCGCTTCGCAAGATTCAGATCTTTTCAGGCATCATACTCGAGAAGGAAAATCAACAATTATCCGATAACGGAAAAAAATACTTCCGGCTGATGCAGCAGTCCGCACAACGGATGCAGCAACTCATTCATGATTTACTTGCCTTTTCCCGCCTCAGCGCTGCCGAACGAACATTTGAACACATCAACCTCGGGATACTGATCGAAGAAGTTAAAACAGAGTTCAACGAAACTATTTTACAAACACACGCCCGGATAGATGCACCTGAAACGTGCGTCGTCCGCATCATTCCATTTCAGTTTCGCCAGCTCCTGCACAATCTGATTGGCAACGCACTCAAGTTTTCAAATCCGGAGAGACCGCCTCACATCAAGATATCGTGCCGCAACAGCAAGTACGACAAATTAAAAATCAAGGCACTTTCACCAAGTAAGGAATACTGCCATATTACGATTGCCGACAATGGAATTGGTTTTGAAGAAGAATTCAGCACCAAGATATTTGAAGTCTTTCAAAAACTTCATGGCAAGGAAGAATACAGTGGTACCGGCATCGGCCTCGCCATCGTCAAGAAAGTAGTTGACAACCATGACGGCATTATCACCGCCACCAGCAAGCTAGATAAAGGAACTACGTTTAACATTTATATTCCTGCTTCACCCAAAAAATAAATCCACATGGAAAATGAACCACTCCATATCTTACTGGCCGATGATGATGAAGGCGACCGCCTTCTCTTTACAGAAGCTTTTTCAGAATTAAACTTCAAAACTGTTGTTGATACTGTCAATAACGGGGTGCAACTCATGGAATGGCTACGAATGAAAAACATCCGTTTACCTCACTTCATCTTCCTTGACCTCAACATGCCACGCAAAGGTGGATTAGAATGTCTCAAGGAAATCAAAAGTGATGACAAGCTAAAGGATATTTCCGTCGCTATCTATTCCACCTCCGATAGTGAAAAAGACAAAGAAGAAGCCTTCCGCCATGGTGCCAATGTGTACATTGCCAAGCCCAATAACTTTACGAAACTCAAGCAGGTGTTAGAGAAAGCCGTAATGACGGCATAACTATCCTGAATTTCACGTTACACGAGGGTATACGTTTACTTTTTTTTCCGGAAAAAAGTAACAAAAACCTCGTGACCCAAAAAAACTCACCTTAGCATGACGTCTTTTTTTGGCTTTCTGTTACGCCTCCGGCTTGTTAGTACATTGCTCACACCTCTTTTGGTCCCGACAACTCCCTTACTTCAATTCTTGAAGGAAACGTTGAGTGCGGGAGTCAAAAAGAGGCCATTTGTTCGTTCGGACAATTTCGGGTCAAAGTCCTTTACTTATTCGAGATGATCATTGGCCTCAGCGATACGGCTATCAAGGCTGCCATGACGCTAGGTGAGGCAGGATTCTGCACAACCCAGAAAAATTGCACCTTATTGACTACAATTTCATTTTGCCGGTGTTATTTGTACCAAAACTGTAGAAAACCAAATCAAGAAAATAAAATTTCGCCATAAAACCAATCACTCTCTTCTTCCTGAAATCCTTCTTATGCATGGGCCTTGGCTTTGCCTTATGCATGGGCCTTTTCGATCTGATCTTTGAAGGCAGTGTCAACCTATGGAAATCATTATTCCATATGATCTTCTTTGGTACCACTATGACCCTTGTTTTTGAGTTGGGACATATCTATGCTTATCTTCGTTTCTTACATCCTCAATATGTCCTACCTCTACGACAAAGTGTATTCAAGCTTCAACAGACAAGGACTCATGAAGACCTTAAACGCTTCATTAGATAAGGTAGAGCCTGGCATGGTTAAAATCTCAAGCACGTTTGATGAAAGCTTATCGCAGCAACATGGGTATTTCCATGCAGGAGTGATGGCCAGTATAGCCGACAGTGCCTGTGGCTATGCAGCACTAACTGCTGCACCAGAAGGGAAGGACGTGCTGAGTGTAGAGTTTAAAATCAACCTGATGAAGCCTGCCAATACCAACAAGATCGTTGCCACAGGCAGGGTCATCCAGGCCGGCAAGACCCTGACCATCTGCGAAGCCACCGTGCATGATGCGTCCGGACAGAAGTTGATTGCTAAAATGACCGCGACGATGATGATTGTAGATATACGCGAATCATAGAGCGAGATTGCCCATGTCATTTAATCTATCTATTTCACTCCTCCTCATCACTACCCTTCTCAGCAGGTAAGCTAAGAGCCTGCCGGACAAAAAATTATTTCTTACATCCATGAAAAAAGCAAGACGATCCATACGCACACTTCTCCTCTGCTTTACCTGCATTGGATCATTTTGCTTTTCACTTCATGCTAAAACGTACTATCTCGATGCGGTGACCGGAAATGATACCTTTCCCGGAACTTCCACCCAACCATGGAAAACACTATCCAAATCAATAGCCGAAGCTATCAACAGCGACTCCATATTTATAATGAATGGAAATTATGGTGCCTACATAGAAAATAGGGGTTCAGCCAATCGAAGTAATTGGATAACCTATATCGCATCATCAGGACAAACATCTGTGATTTTCGAATACATACGAGTGACAGGTACAGAGGTAAATGCCTATTTACATTTTGAAGGCATTGATATTTTTTATCCTGCACAACCGACGTGTCCTCCTGTTGGAAACGCCATTGATATCACCTCTTTCACCGGTGTGAATTTTATAACATTTAAAAACTGCAGAATACATAGTGAAAATACCTATGACAGTGGTGGTGGAGTTTATTTCAATCACCGATTGAATTCAACGACTGAGGTGCATGATTTGTTAGTTGACCATTGCGAAATATTTCAGAGCGGAACGGGCATACGATTTTCGGGGAGCAAAACAACGATCCTCCATTGTGAGATTCACCATATACATGGAACCATGATTGGGAATTTGTGCGGTCCGATGTCTGCAACCGATTTAAATTCGGCCACCAACGTATTGATTGAGGACAATCACTTGCACGATATGCATTTCTATACATCCGAACCTTGTTACGATACTCCCGGGTGGAGCACTGCCCATGCGAGTATCATTGGAATACGAGGCAGAGATTGGATCGTTCGGAATAATCACATACATGATACCTGGAGTCCAGGCATCCAACTCTATGGTGATGATTGTGGTGGCCAATATGACCGGGCAAATCTGCTTTTTGAAAACAACCTCTTCTATGACAATCAAGGGTACCAGGTCTTTTACAATCCAGGTACGGGTGGGGGCAGCTACATAGGTGGTGACATTATCTTCAGGCACAATACCATCATCTCCGGGAGGCAAGATTCTGCCTGGACATACCAGGATGATCCAGTCGATAGATTCAAGGCCAGTGGGCATGTACAATCGATCAGTCTAATCTTAAGCCCTCCATCCGTAAATCCTTATGATGGCTCTGGCACCATCTTCGAAGACAATATTTTTATAGCTGAGACTGGTATAGGTAATTTCAACTATCAGGCCTTCAATGATCCGGACGCAAAATGGATCATGCGAAACAACCTGATCTATACCAAGCTATGGAATTGTGGCCCTTTGGATCCATCCAATTATATCATCACAGACAATATTTCAAACGGCCAGGTGCCTGCTGATTATATCGACAGTCAATTATTCGAAGCCTCAAATTATACCAAACAACACGGCATGACACACGGGCCAGGCAGCTTATTTGATCTGACCCCAAAGCCAGATGGCATCATATGCACCATATCTACCACAGGAGGCTACGTAGGAGCTATCGCATGCAATGCAAGCAACCTGACAGAAGACAATAATACTTTCTCTTCCATCATGGTATATCCCAACCCTGTCACTGATCACTTAACCATCCACTTTGCCGATGAAAATGTAATACCACACAAGGCTATACTTTGGATCACGGATATAACGGGCCATATCCTCCATTCATCACCCATCACAGCAGCGGAGTCAAGAATTGAAATGGAGCACTATGCCAAAGGAGTATATTTCCTGCATATCACCGCTGAAAATGAAAATATAGCGACCCGGAAAATCGTAGTTCAATAATCGTGCTTCCACTGTTCGCTACTCTTTTTGCCCCATCGCCCGTAAGGGCTTCCCCTTTTGTGCTGCGGTGTTTGCCCCTTCGCCCTGCGGGCTCTCCCCTGTGTGCTTCGCAACCCCGGGGTTAATGGTCTCTAATAATTTTAAATTACGATTCGATTGACCCCGGGGTTTCCGGAGGCCTGTTTCTCGCAGAGAAATGAGATGGAGGAACACAGAGGTGAGGTTTTTCAAAGAAAAAAGCGATGGGGCAAAAAAGGCTTTTGGGTTGCGCAACCCCGGGGTTAATATTTTTCCCTTACTCCCTGGTGGAAGATTTCATTTTACCCCGAGGTTGCGCAGCACACAGGGGAGAGAAATGATCAAATCGCAGATTTGGAGTTTCTAAGGGGCAAATATCTTGTGTGCTGCGTAAGCGCCAAATACCCTAATTTTATTTCTCACCAACCAGTTGAAATATGAAATATTCAAAAAGAACAATGCACCATGGTGCAAAGCCATCAACTTTTAGAAATGCTGATTATTTAAGAAAGCATCCCACTATTGCTGAAGAAATTCTTTGGCAAAGATTGCGAAATAATCAAATCGAGGGAGTCCGTTTTAGAAGACAACATCCCTTTGACAAATATGTACCAGACTTCTATGCCCATTCTATCAGCCTCGTTATCGAAATAGATGGAAGTATCCATGAAGAAAAGTCAGTACAATTCTCAGATGCAGATCGTGAACAAAATTTAAAGTTGTTTGGCCTCTACTTACTTAGATACACAAATGAGGAAGTGTGTAATTCGGAAGATGATGTTGTAGAAGATATTCGGTTGACTGTTATAGAACTAAAGAAAATGAAAAACGCGAAATGACTCAACGTTTAAGAATTCCATTTCCGCCAGTAAATAACTTTCCTTTTACCCCGGGGTTAATGGAGGATATTACAGCGGAATTTCCCATTTAGCCCCTGCTAAATTGCTAGCGCAATTTCTGTCCCCTGTGTGCTGCGCAACCCCGGGGTTAATGGTCTTCAATAATTTTAAATTACGATTCGATTGACCCCGGGGTTTCCGGAGGCCTGTTTCTCGCAGAGAAACGGGATGGAGGAACACAGAGGTGAGGTTTTTTCAAAGAAAAAAGCGATGGGGCAAAAAAGGCTTTTGGGTTGCGCAACCCCGGGGTTAAAACATTTTCCTTTTACCCCGGGGTTGCGCAGCACACAGGGGAGAGAAATGATCAAATCGCAGATTTGGAGTTTCGAAGGGGCATAAGGGGGGGGATTAGCATCAGGGTAAAGATTAAAACTAACTTTGACAGGTTGAAAAAGCACGAACCCCATGCCTAAAATAATTTTTGTGGATGATGAAGAGGATCTGGAGCACCTGATCGTCCAACGATTTGCAAAGAAAACCGCCACACTGGGCTATGAGCTTATGTTTGCCCTGGATGGACAAGCGGCCCTCGAGAAAATCGAAGATCACCCGGACATTGATATTGCCCTCATCGATATCAATATGCCGAAGATGGATGGCTTCGAACTCCTTGAAAGATTAAAGGTAGTGAGGCCACAACTCCTGACCGTGATCGTTTCCGCCTATGACAACATGTCCAATATCCGCATGGCCATGAACCGGGGTGCATTTGACTTTCTGACCAAACCAATTGATATACCAGATCTCGAGATCACTATCAACAAAACCATAGCGCAAGTCACCCAGCTAAAAGAAAATGCAAAGACAATCCATGAAAATCTGGTCTTAAAGCAAAAGGCATCCGAGCTTGAAATGCAGGCTCTGCGGGCGCAGATGAATCCTCATTTTATCTTCAATGCCCTGTCTTCCATCAATCATTTCATCCTCACCAATGACCAACTGCAGGCTTCTGAATACCTGATCAAATTTTCAAAATTGATCCGGCTGATCCTTGAAAATTCAACCATGCCGCTCATCAGCCTTGACCAGGAACTGGAAGCCCTGAAACTCTATATAGAACTTGAAGCGCTGCGCTTCAAACACCGCTTCGAATACGAGATCGTTTTATCTAAAAATTTAGATGTCACCTCCATCAAGGTACCTCCATTGATTTTGCAGCCATTCGTTGAAAATGCAATCCATCATGGACTGATGCCTAAAGAAGGTCCTGGCCATCTGGCCATCATCATCAATGAGGTGAAAGATCGACTGGAATTAAAAATCAAAGATGATGGTATTGGACGCCATACGTCCCTTCTGCTGCAGGCGACTGACAGTCATAAACATAAGTCCCTGGGCATGAAAGTAACATCAGAACGAATTGGCTTCCTTAACCAACGCCACACAGAACATTCAAGCATCGACATCATGGATTTAACTAATGCAGAAGGAAAGGCGTCCGGCACTGAAATCACCATCCATATCCCTGTGATCATATGATAAAAGTTGTCCTCATCGATGATGAAGAAAATTGCCTCTCTTCCCTGGCTATTTTGCTGACGCAATATTGCCCTGAGGTGCAGATCATGGAACAATGTCAGTCAGTTCAGGCTGGCCTGACTGCGATCAACACGCATAAACCGGATTTGATTTTTCTGGATATTGAAATGCCGGTCCTCAATGGATTTGATCTTTTGGAGATGGTTAAAAACTATCCATTAGCCGTCATCTTTACCACAGCGTATCAACACTATGCCGTCAAGGCGATACGATACAGCGCACTGGATTATCTCCTTAAACCCATCGACTACAAAGAGCTCATCCAGGCCGTGCAACGGTATGTAAACCAAAAATCACAGCCCAATCCGGAACAATACCAATTCCTGATTGACAAACTCTCCCAAAAGGAACACACTACCAAGAAACTCGCCATCCCCAACCTGGAGGGATTTAAACTTGTCTCGATCGACGACATCATCTCCTGCGAGGCTGATGATAATTACACGCACATCCTTCTCAAGGACCGAATCAAAATCACCGCCTGCCGCACCCTGAAGGAAATCCAGCAATTGCTGGATGATTCCGCCATCTTTATCAGGGTCCACCACTCTTCCCTGATCAACATCAATGAGGTGGATCAATATGTCAGGGGCGAAGGTGGCTATGTCATCATGAGTGATGGCTCCCACATCAATGTGTCCAGGAATAAGAAGGAGACGTTGTTGAAGTATTTGATGAAGTAGGAAAATTCTCCAATAAGAAGATGATTTTACTCTAGCGTCAGGAGACGCAAAGCATATAGCATTTAAGTCAGAGACTTAAACGAGCGGTTGAAGATGATTTGACTCTAGCGTCAGGAGACGCAAAGCATATGGCATTTAAGTCAGAGACTTAAACGAGCGGGTGGAACATGATTTGCCTCTAGCGTCGGGAGACGCAAAGCATATCGCATTCAAGTCTGAGACTTGAACGAGCGGGGGGAACATGATTTCTTACGTCGGGAGACGCAAAGCATATGGCATTCAAGTCTGAGACTTGAACGAACGATTATGTTTTGTTGAAATACTTACTTCTCAAGGCCGTCAGTTACTCTCCGAAACCCGTCAACTACTCTTTTGGGCTATCCCTGCGTATGGCGTAGGTCTAGTTTTGATTCAGCAGGAGCTTTCATTATTAAGAAAGTCAACTTGCTTGCTTTTGAATCAATTCATTTTCCACTTTCTTAAATCCTAGCATTATGAAATTCAATGTGTATTCTATTTTGTCAGCATTCGTCATACTGGCAACACTTTCAGCTTGTGACAAAGACGATGATCCTGTCAATGGCAATGGCTACACCCAGGAAGAATTTATCCAGGGAGCTGTCCTGCACGGCGCCAACGGCCTCAACTTTGGACCTAATGGCGATCTCTACATTGCGAGTTTCCTTGGTCGGGAAATCATTGCGATGAACAAACAAACCGGCTCCATCGTCAAGCGGATAGGGGAAGATATGGGTGTAAAGAGTCCGGATGATCTTGTCTTTGGCCCTGACGGGTCCCTTTATTGGACTGATCTCATGACAGGAGAAGTGGGACGAATGACTCCGCAAGGCGTGGTGACCAAACAATTCGTAGCCCCAGGTGTCAACCCCATCACCTTCTCAGATGACGGGCGCCTCTTTGTGGGACTCGATTTTCTGGGTGATGGCTTATACGAGCTCGATCCCAATCTGATCAATACACCGAGAGCTATAGTCCCTTATGTACAAGGAGCATTCCCGATCGGCAACTTAAATGGGTTCGACTTCGGACCTGACGGGTTCTTATACGGCCCTATCTTTAGCGGAGGTGTAGTGGTTAAAGTAGATGTCGGCCAACCTAATGATCCCCCTACTTCAATTCCCTGGATGGACGGAACCCTATTACCGATTGCAGACGGGTTTACAAATCCAGTTGCAGCAAAATTCAACCAGGCTGGTGTACTCCATGTGTTGGATCAAACAGGTGAAGTCTTTAAAGTAGATATTGCTACAGGAGCTAAAACACTATTTGTCACCCTGCAGGAAGGGCTTGACAACCTGGCCTTTGATGCAAATGGTAACCTCTATGTATCCAATGCTGATTTCGGTTGGATCATCGAGGTACAGCCTGATGGACAAACCCGCACTGTCAGTAAAGGTGGAATGATAAACCCTGGAGGGTTGGCCATGCTAAATGGCCAGGATGACCTCTATGTGGCTGATTTGTTCAGATTAAGGGAATGCAATGGGCTTAATGGCCAGGATGTGGGTGATGATAAAGGACACTTAATCCCTGCACCCGGAGCTTTAACATTGCCTATGACGGTTTCAGCAGATGGGAATAATCTGGTTGTTTCTTCCTGGTTCGGCAGTATGGTTCAAGTCTGGGATCCGCAAACGGATCAGGTACTGGAGGAATACAAATTGGGAGCTCCAGTTAACGCTATCCGGTTCAAAAATAATCTGGTCGTAGCCGATGTGGGAATTGGTGCCGTGTTCTTCGCCAATGATCCGACGAATAAAATTCTTGCAGATGCATATGTGCCTGCTGGAATGGCCACAGATGGGGAGCGCTTATGGGTGGCTGACTGGGCTACAGGAATTGTGTGGCAGATCACTTTTACTGGAACAACCCCTAATCCACCTACTATGCTTGTTGACGAACTTCAGGGTCCTGAAGGATTAGCTTATGATCCGGCTGGAAGCCTGGTGGTGGTTGAAACAGGTGCATCACGTATATCGCGTATCACCCTGACCGGAGAAGTCAGTACCATTGCTGATAGCCTCAGCTTTGGTCTTCCCGCCCTTGAAGGCACCCCTCCTACATGGGTGTTTGATGGAGTAACCATAAGCGAATCCGGTGATATCTATGTCTCCGGTTGGGGCAAGAATGTCGTGTATCGATTCAAGAAGAATTAGAAAGAAAGGTTTTTTACAATAGTTGATTGCAGCAGAAGAATATTTGATTCAATGCTCCTAAAGCAAGCACCTTTTCGGGGAGACCCGGGAAGGTGCTTTTGTTTACTTTTTGCATTGCCCAAAAAGTAACAATGCTTCGACTGCCTTCCCCTCTTCCTCGTTCGCCCGCTCAGCAACCAGCTAGTGACCCAAAAAACTCGCTTAATGAGAGGAGCGTTGACTTGGTTTCCTGTTATGCTGTCTCGCCTGTTCCTTTTCACTCACACCTCTTTTGTCTTGCAAATCCCAGGCTCAAACAGTTTTGGGTCACAGTCTTTTACCGATTCGAAATGATTTTCTAAATAACCTGACTCCTGTTTCCTGCTTCCTATCTCCTGATTAAAGTTTTGGGTCACAGTCTTTTACCTATTCGAGATGATTTTTTACACTATTTACCCCTTCGCCCATGCGGGCTCTCCCCTGTGTGCTACGCAACCCCGGGGTTAATGAATTCCCTTTACCCCGGGGTTGCGTAGCACACAGGGGCATAAATTTCGCGAAGCGGGAAATTTCAGGGGCAAAAAGGGCTGGGATCGCAGTGGTTGAAGGCGAGAACACACCACTTCCCCAAATCTCCAGATACTCTCCCATACCCGTCAAGTACTCTTTTGAGCTATCAGAGGGATGAGCGTGGATTTAGTTTTACTCCCGACAACAATAGTAAACCGATTAACTCACATCCTTAAATAACCAATACATGAAAAATTCCTTACACGTCCTCGTTATGTTCTTATCACTGATGATCAACACGGCCCTGTTGCATGCCCAATGGACCGAAACCGAGGGGCCTGATGACGACAACATTACCTGCTTTGCAGTTTCGAGCACAAGTCTCTTTGCCGGAACGAGTGATATGGGTGTCATTCGCTCCACCGACAATGGTGCAAGTTGGAAAGAGGTCAGTCAAGGCATCTCCGATGCGCCAATCAATGCGTTGGTGATGAACGGCACTAACCTGTTTGCCGGAACAAGTGGAGATGGCGTCCGGCTATCTACCACCAATGGAAAAACGTGGTCAAATGTCAATACCGGTCTGACTGATAACTTTGTTGAATCGCTAGCAGTCAAAGGGAGTCAAATTTTTGCTGGAACACATAATGGAGGTGTCTTTGTTTCCTACGACAACGGCGGCGAATGGAAACATCTAGGACTGGCAGACTTGTATGTGGAAGCGATTGCCATCTGCGGCACACAACTCTATGTAGGAGGTGACAAGGGCATATTTCGTTCCATCAATAACGGCACAAACTGGAATCCGAAAAATACCGGCTTGACCAATAAACAAGTCACTTCTTTTGTCGTTGCAGACACTTTCCTTTTTGCCGGAACACGTGGCGGAGGTGTATTCGTTTCCACCAACAATGACGCCCGCTGGACGCCAATGAATAATGGACTGACCAATAAAAATATATTATCGCTGGCGGTCAGCGGCTCTAATCTCTATGCCGGCACACATGGCGGTGGTGTCTTTCTCTCCACTGACAATGGTAACAGTTGGACAGCCATCAATACCGGTCTGGCGAATATGTCGATCCATGCGCTTGCTGCCGACAGCAATAATCTCTTTGCAGGAACAAGTGAAGGTGTGTGGCGCAGACCTACATCTGAATTGACAACTTCAATAGCTGAAGAAAGTGGGCCGTCCGACTTATCGACTCACTACAGACTTGACCAAAACTTCCCCAATCCGTTTACGCAGATGACGACCCTTCGGTTTTCACTTCCTCGTGCTGAATATGTGAGTATGAAGATCTTTAATCTGCAAGGCGAAGAAGTCGCAAATCTTGTTTCGGAAAATGTCTCAGCAGGAACCTTCCAGGTGGATTGGAATGCTGAAGATTTACCGGGCGGAGTTTATATCTGCCATCTGCAAGCCGGGTCATTTAGCCAAACTAGCAAGCTGCTTTTACTCAAATAATCGGCAGGTCATGATGTGACCTGGTATGAGGATCATCATCATTTTAAGGCAATCAACAGATGATAAAGAAAGGACCTTTTCGGGGAGACCCGGGAGGGTGCTTTTACTTTTTGCCCCTGCAAAATTGCTGCAGCATTTCTGGTGCCGGGTTGGGCTGCCCCGGGGTTAATGGTCTTCAATAATTTTAAATTACGATTGTTGACCCCGGGGTTTCCGGAGGCCTGTTTCTCGCAGAGAAACGTGGTGGAGGAAAACAGGGGTGAGGTTTTTTCAAAGAAAAAAGCGATGGGGCAAAAAAGGCTTTTGGGTTGCGCAACCCCTGGGCTAAAAAATTACTCCCTTGCACCCCGGGGTTGCGAAGCACACAGGGGCACAAATTTCGCGAAGCTGGAAATTTCAGGGGCAAAAGGGGCTTTGGGATACTATTGTTTATTTTTACCCCCCCGGACTTTTCAACCCGGTAATCGCCACCACCATGCTCCGTCACCTTATCCTATCGATATGCTTATTGCTTGCATCAGTCGCCTCGGCCCAGGATAACCTACCGGATATCGCAGCCATCGTGGAGCGCAACAAGCAAGCACTGGGAGTGAGTCCGGCTGATCTCTCTGAGTATACGATATCAAGTGCCTATACCACAGCTCACCTCAATATCACACACGCCTATCTGCAACAACATCATCGGGGTATCAAGGTATTCAATGGAATACTGAATCTCAATCTGCGTGGTGACCAGCTATTGAGTTTCGGAAACCGGTGGATCACGGATATGGCCAGCGCTGAGGTGTCAAATATCCCCGATATCACAGCAGCGAATGCAGTAGGGAGAGCAGCCACTCATCTTGGACATTCAATGTCGAATGCCATGGAGATCAGCAGGGAGCAAAATAAGCTGGGGCAGGATATCAAATTTGTTTTTGAACCCGGTAATTTATCACGATCAGATATTGTTGCAGAACTCGTTTGGCTGAAAGGTGAGCAAGAAGAAGCCCTGCTCTGCTGGACAGTAGAAATACATGAGACCGAAAATGAAAATATCTGGCTCGTCTTTATTGATGCTCATACAGGTGCTTATATCCGTAAAGACAATTTAGTATTGCATTGTGATTTTGATCACGCCGATGATGAGGCTCAACATCATATACACGACGCAACTTCAGCCAGCGCTCCGACAAGCTTATTGCTATCTGCACCGGACAGCAGCTACAATGTCTTCGCGATGCCCGTAGGATCGCCTAATCATGGTGCCAGGTCTATCGAAGAACGACCATGGACCGCCGCCGGCATTGGTGATCCGGCAACCACGCTTGGATGGCATAGCAATGGCACGACCAACTACACCATCACGCGCGGCAACAATGTACATGCCTATGAAGACATGGACAATAACAATGCGGCCGGCTATAGCCCTGATACGGCCAACCTTCGCTTTGATTATCCTTTTACACCATCAGACGAACCGACTGACAACCTTGCATCGTGTATCACGAATCTCTTTTACTGGAACAATATCATGCATGATGTCATGTACCAGTATGGGTTTGATGAAGTCTCCGGAAATTTTCAAAACAACAATCTCGGACGTGGTGGTATTGGTAATGATTTTGTAAAAGCTGAAGCGCTGGACGGAGGTGGAAGTAACAACGCTAATTTTTCTACCCCGGTAGATGGTTCCAGCGGCCGCATGCAGATGTATGTCTGGTCGCTCGTTTCAGAAAATTCTCCATTGACCATCAATACACCACCATCTATTGCGGGCGATATGTTTGCTGTTGAATCAGCATTCAGCACCGCCAACAGGCTGGAAGATCTGGGACTGACCACTGGCGACCTGGTACTTGTAAATGATGCTGTAGGTGGAACCCATGAGGCATGCGGGACCATTAGTAATGGAGAAAGTCTGGCGGGAAATATCGCAGTGATCGACAGGGGTAACTGCAACTTCACTGTCAAAGTAAAAAACGCACAGGACCTTGGCGCGATCGCAGTGATCATGATCAATAATGTAGCTGGTGATCCTTTCGGGATGGGTGGCACTGATAACAGCATCGTGATTCCAGCAGTGATGATCAGCCTTGAAGATGGCGATCTGCTCAAAGCCGTATTAGATACTGCTGATGTTAACGTCTCACTTGATGCAGTGGCAGGCATTGTGCCTGATGGCGATTTTGACAGCGGCATCATCGCGCATGAATATGGCCATGGCATCTCCATCAGGTTGACCGGAGGCCCCGCCACCTCATCTTGCCTCAACAATCAGGAACAAATGGGTGAAGGCTGGAGTGATTATTTCGGTTTGATGGTGACGACAGACTGGGCTACTGCAACATCCGAAGAAAGACGAGGCATTGGCACTTACGTCATCGGACAGTCTACCGAAGGTACCGGGATCCGGACCTATCCATATAGCACGGATACGCTTGAAAATCCATTTACATATGCTGATGTTGCTAATGCACCCTTGAGTGGTTCAACCCCCAGCGTTCATTTCATTGGTTCTATATGGTGTACCATGCTCTGGGACATGACCTGGAATATCATAGAGATGGAAGGTATCGATACCAATATGTATGATGGAGATGGCGGTAATAATATTGCATTACAACTCGTCATAGATGGGTTGAAGCTGCAGCCTTGCAGTCCGGGATTTGTCGATGGTCGTGATGCGATCCTGCTGGCTGACGAGTTGAATTATGGAGGACGACATTATTGCGCTATCTGGGATGCTTTTGCAGGTCGTGGACTAGGCGTTGATGCGGATCAGGGAAGCACCAGCATATACAATGATGGAATAGAATCATTTGCAGTACCAAATGGTGTGCGCTTAAAACATTCGACCAATGATGATATTCCCGCAGAAGGCCAGGAAGTCACATTTACGATCAAGGCTACTTGTGAATGCGAAAACCTAAGTGATGTTGAAGTCAAAGATGTACTATCCGATGATCTGATCTATGTTCCGGGTTCGGGTGGCACCATCAGTGGCGATACGATCATGTTCAGTGCAGATACGATGCAGGTGATGGACTCTTTGTTATTCACCTATCATGCGATAGTCAAGCCCTGTAGTGCTACAGAAACAGACACTTTGTCGTCAGACAATGCAGAAGGACCAGATCAATATCAAAGTGTACAACTGACAGGAAGTCCGGTCAAGGAATGGGTAAAAAATGCAACACAAGCAGTGAGCCCTACCCGATCGTGGTATGCTTTTGATTATTCATCCGCATCTGATTTTGTGCTGTTACTCAATGATGCAGTCTCGCTCACTGGAGGTCCTATAGAAATAAAGTTCTATCATCGCTATCAGACGCAGCGAAATTTTGATGGAGGTGTAGTGGAGTATTCACTCAATGGCGGCACTACCTGGATAGATGCTGGTCCGCATTTTATTGAAAACGGATATCCGGGCTCCATCAGCAGCAATACCACCAGTGCCATTGCAGGTCAGCGGGCTTTTTCAGGTACGAGTGATTCACAATTTGATACTGTAGGTTTCATCCAAAGCACCATCTTGCTTACACCCGGAGCCAGTGATTCCCTGCTACTGAGATTCCGGTTTGTCACTAACCAAAACACAGGTGGATCTGGAATCAATGGATGGTTTATTGATGATGTGTATATAGAGCAACACTCCGGGCTTACCAATCAAACCCGAGTGGACATCGCCGGGACATTTGAATACAGCACCTATTACAGTGTACAGACTGCAGTTTCTGTAAGTGATAAGTTGTACGTGGATAAATCTGCCTCGGGTAATCTGGATGGCCATTCATGGACCGATGCGACGCATGAGTTATCAGTTGCACTTGAACTTGCCGGCTGCAGGAATGTGGATAGTGTGCTTATCGCACAAGGAACTTATCTGCCCAATCTCATCAATGACAGGCAAGGCTCTTTTATCCTTCCGGATAGCACTTCAATCTTTGGAGGATTTTCTTCGGGAGGTACTACGTTTTCATTGCGTAATCCTTTGACGCATGTCACGCGCCTGTCAGGTGATCTTGGCATAGCAAACAACAATGCTGATAATACATATCATGTTGTGAAAATTGATTCGGCAACGCAAAGTGTATTGCTTGATGGTGTGACCATCAGCCATGGCAATGCAAATGGCACCGGGGATAATCGTGAAGGAGCTGCTGTATTCTGTCTTGGCGACCTGACCTTGCAAAATGTCATCATCAACAATAACACTGGTTTGGCTGATGGTCAACTAATCCGGATACGGAATGCGGCGGCGCATCTTCATTTGACAGACTGCACGCTGTATGGACCTGGTGATGGCTTCGTAAAAGTTTTAAATACCAACTCTGGAAATGTGACTATTTCGGGAAATACCGAATTTCGGAAGGAATAATGGTAAAAGGTTTTTGACAGGATACAGATTTTACTATTTTTCAATACCCAATACTTCGACTACGCTCAGTACAAGTACCCAGCAAGGAAGTAAAAGGAGAAGGTAAATGAGGGGGGAGGGGGGGGGGGGGGTGGGGTGGGGGGGGGGGAAAAAGACTACGCTCAGTACAAGTACCCAGCAAGGAATGGAAAGTGAAAAGGTTTAAGAATACCGAATACCTAGCAAGGAATATTGAGGTAAGAAGTTTGTCGGGAGTTTGATTCTGCTTTTATTCAATATGGAATAGCCAGCAAGAAAGGAAAAGTAAAAAGGAAATTTTGTAACTTAGGGAATCACATATAAATCATCGATTTAATAGATGGCACAAAGACCCAAACTTCAAATCCCAATAACTACAACTGACAGGATCATAGAAGTCTTAGGCTATATATGTCTCGCAGCCCTGTGGGGAATGACCCTCTTCGCTTATGGTAATTTGCCTGAAACGATTCCTACCCACTTTGGGGCCGGAGGAGAAGCGGATGATCACGGCAGTAAGATGACTTTGTTTTTCCTTCCAGTGCTTGGAACCTTAAGTTTTATAGGCCTAACGGTGCTCAATGGCTATCCACATATATTCAATTATCCTGCTGATATCACTCCTGCCAATGCACTCAGCCAATACACTAATGCCACCAGGATGATCAGGTTTATGAAATTTTCTATGACCTTTATTATGCTGGTCACCGTATTCATGATTTACAGCGCTGCTTCTACAGGCTCCGACAAACTAGGATCTGCGTTTCTACCGATCTTCATCGGGGTCCTGGTGATACCATTAATCTATTTCCTGATTAAAGCGATAAGAGGCAAATAAGCCAGGATCTATCTATAAACCTGCTTTTAACATTCATATGCTCTACATCACCCAACTCATCTATATCCGCGAGGGCCAGGAAAGTATCTTCCACCAGTTTGAGGATGTGGCCATCCCTATCATCAGCAAATACAATGGCAGGCTGCTGCTCAGGGTCAGGCCAGGCAAAGAAGCATTTGTCGAAGCCCACATCGAAGAGCCATACGAAATCCACCTGGTAGAATTTGACAGCCCACTGGATTTTGAAAACTTCATGAAGGATGAGGAACGGAAACAATTCCTGCACCTCAAGGAGCAATCGATTAAGGCTTCCGTCCTTATCCAGGGAGTAAAACTTTAATGAATGGGAAATAGCGAGCTGATGGGCCGTTGCAGGAGTTTGCCTTTTTATCCTTCTGATAAAATTCTCCTTCATTCGATTAACTTAGGGCAATAATTCATATTCTCTCCACACTTGTATTTAAATATCTGTAGACTATGTTCGGAATAAATCACATCAAGTTTGATTCCATGACCTACGTTCTTCATTTTAAGAATGGTAGTATTCAACGGGAAGGTCGGGGACTCTCTTTTTTTTACTTTGAGCCCAACAGTTCGATCGCAGCTATTCCCATGGGTAGCAATGACCTGCCCTTTATCTTCAATGAGTCAACCAATGATTACCAGACGGTCAATATCCAGGGTCAGATCAGTTATAAAATCAGCAATCCCAAGATACTAGCTGATGTGCTGGACTTTACGGTCAATGACCTGGGCCAGTACAAGAAAAATGATATTGAAAAACTCAATCAGCGCATCATCAATGAAGCGCAGACGGCTACATCTTCCTTCATCCATGAGATCAAACTCAAAGACGCTATACGCTCAGCCAAAGCCATAGAAGGAAAAATCCTGGAAGGGCTGAGAGCCTCACAGGCCATTGGGATGCTGGGCATTGAAATACTGGGTGCCAACATCCTGGCGTGCGCGCCACTCCTGAAATGGCACGAGCTCTTGAAACAGAAACACGGGAAAAGCTACAACAGGAAGCAGACCAGGCTATCTATGAGCGGAGGAATTTTGCTGTCGAACAAGAACGCATCATTAAAGAAACCGAGTTGAATACCGAAATTGCTGTTGAAGAAAAACAAAAGCAGATCGCCGAAAAGAAAATGGAAACGGAGGTACAGAATGCAGACAACGCAAGGAAACTTCGTGAAATGAAACTGGATGCTGACATTGCCGTTGAAAATCAACGAAAACAATTTATCACCCAAAAAGCTGAGAATGACCGAAAAGAAGCCGATGCAAAAGGTTATGCACTCGAGACCACACTGAAGCCTTACAAAGATATGGACTGGAAGATACTGACTGCCCTCGGCCAGAATACGGATCCGAGATTAAATATTTCACTCGCCTTTAGAGAACTGGCGGAAAACGCTGATAAAATCGGAAACCTCAACATCAGCCCAGAACTCCTTGATTCGATCCTCCGTGAAAAGGGTGAGCAAAAACGATGAACATTGAATATGCCATCATTGTAAAAAACAAAACACGGCTTGAAGCCCTGATTGAACGTTTCAATACCAAGGCACAGGCCAAATTTTACATTGAAAGCCTTGGTGGTAATTTTGAGGATTATGCTGTAGAGCATGAAATGTTTCACCAGTCGCTGGTGTCATTACAGACACAACTTTCAAAGATCCTGAAAAACAAAACGGTCGAAAGGATCTACCTTCCTTCCTTCCTCTTTTCAGAAAAAAATGTAATCATTGTCATTGGCCAGGATGGACTTGTAGCCAACACAGCAAAATATTCAGCCGGCTGCCCGATCATCGCCGTCAATCCTGACAAGGCCCGATATGATGGCATCCTCCTACCCTTTGATACCTCTAATTTTATTTCAGGTGTAGAGCAAGTCATAGACCATTCATTTGCTTCGAGGACCATGCGTTTTGCAGAAGCGAAACTGAATGACGGGCAGCGTCTATTAGCTTTCAACGATCTCTTCATTGGCGCTTCCTCACATATCTCAGCTCGCTACAAGATTTCGTTCGAGGACAAAAAGGAGGAACATTCTTCCAGCGGACTAATCGTTTCTACACCGGCAGGATCGACGGGTTGGTTGAGTTCTGTATTTAACATGGCCTACGGGCTGACGGGTCAATTTGAAAAAAACCTCATACCCAAACAACCCGACCTGGACGCTGACCAATTACTCTTTGCAGTTCGGGAGCCATTTCAAAGCATCCGAACGCAAACAGGCATCATTGCTGGAATTATTGATCACAAGAATCCTCTGACCATTGAATCCCTGATGCCCACCAGTGGCATTATATTCAGTGACGGAATAGAAGCTGACTTTCTTAAATTTAACAGTGGCGCTATCGCAACAATAGGCCTTGCCCCTGAATCCGCCATCCTGGTAACGAAAGTATAGCATCATTAACTCAGCATAGAAGACAGATTGATCGTTATGTAGATAACTTTAAAAAACCAAGCCATGTATAAAAAAGCCATCATCTTCTACCTAACGCTATCGGGCTTCAGTCTGATCTTTTCGGGATGCTGTCCTGACCCCTCTACCGTCACAACAGAATACAGTGCGTATTTCGGTGATATTTCGGATGTGCATACCACGACCATGATCGACCAGGCTAACGATACAATCACGGATGTATTTATATATCGCATGGAAGCAATTGTGATTGCCGAGCATAGTGTGCGGAAGGACCTCAACCTCTACCATTCAGCCTATGCCCTCTCCTGTAGTGATGAATATCTTAATCCCTATACAGCGCTCAATGCAAGTCTGACGCTCGACAAGCCATTTATCCTCGACGGCAATCCTATACCGGCAGGCACCAATTTTTTCGATCTGGCACTATCCTCCTTTACCTATTCGGAAATGGGTGCCTACGTCCTGGAGACCAGTCTGGAAGCAGAATTCCGCCAAGGGTTTATTGACCGGGTTCAGTTTCCATTAGACACGTACACCTTTACAGCTTCCGTGACGATGCAGGACGGGACCATTGTCACCAGTACCGAATCGGTGATGATGATGATAAATTAATCAAGCTGCAATTCCAGTCATTCTCTGCTTTTTCATTATCATTACCCTGACGAATTAAAAACCGTTCATTAAAAAAACCAATGAGCAAGAAAGCAGCATTAATCGGCAGTCACTTTCCCACCATCTACCTGACGGTCATTTCACTGCTGCAGGGTATTGCCCTGTCCCAATTGGTACCGAACATCATCACGTATGTAGAAATCGTGGACAAACCCTTGTCCAATATCTATATCCTTCCATTAGCGCTGATGCTCCTGATCATATTTATCGTGTGGCACCATTATGCCATTGGTATCTTTTTCCTGCGATGGTTTCCCAATATTATCGACACCATCATCCCATTTATGATCAGTATCGGACAGTTTGTGCTGATCTCCTACCTGACGATCGAGACCGTGGATACAGACATCCAGCTGAGTGCCTGGACGAAAGGATTTGCGGCCTTCCTGGTGATGGGTTCCTTCGCTTATTTTGCGGCAGGCTTCCGCCTGGAAGCTGAGCTATTTGAAGACCTCATGAGCAAGGCAGCCACCCTGGAGCATGTCGAAAGGACCAGGAAGTATTTTTTCATGGCCGGCTTCTCGATCCTGTTTCAAGGCTTGTTCGGTTTCTTGATTGTATTTATAGAAATGGATAACTTGTTAATCATTTCGCTGATACTGATTTTGGCTCATCTGGTGCTCTTTGAATTTGTCATGCTCAATTCTATTAAACCACATTTTATCAAAGCGCTGGATGATTACGAATTGAAACAAAACCAACGAAAATAAAATCAAGGCGGTCTTGTATCTCCCTCACCACTACATTTTTTAAGTCAACATGAAACCAAACCCATTCTTTTCCCTCCTGCTCCTGCTATTGTTTTCCGGAAACGTATCAGCCCAACAAGATGAACCATCAACAGCAGAACCATTTGATCTCAAAGCGCATACAATCCTGCCTGTAGATGGTGTCCTTCAATATATGCCGGTTGACACGACTTACCTCAACAATCCTGAAAAGATGGGAACAGGTAAAGTCCAATTCACCCCGCTGGTCAATTTCTTCTTTCGTCCGGAAGGCACCTTCAACTATAAGGAAGCGGGATTGCCAGTTGATACAGGTCAATTAAACTTTTACCTGAGAGGTGATTTTGGTGGCAGATTGTCGCTGCCTAAAAACATTGACATGGTATTCAACCTCCAGTCGTATGGCATCTATACGCGCAGCCTTGGGCCACTGGATCCGAACCTGTCCCTTTATGAGGCTTACGTGGATATGAAAAAGCTGGATAAAAACGGTCACCTGTCCTTACGTTTTGGCCGTATGTCCCTTGGTAAATACGGCACGGAAATCCTCATAGGTGATGATGATTTTATCAAAGGCAGAAGTTTTGAGAGCATACGTCTGCGTTACAAACGAAATCGCTGGACCAGCGACCTGATGTGGGTACAGTTGTATCAGCCCGCGCCGGATGCAGCAAACTTTGAATGGAACCATCCGATCTTCCTGGCTACATTTAACACCTTTAACTTCTCGAAAGCTGTCAATCTGGATGCCAACCTACCTTTTGTGATTGACCAATACAATAGTGGGTATCGAACCACAGTGTTCATGCCGGATCTGCGCTTCTTTGGACAGGTTTCAAACCTCCGTTACTCCGCAGAAGTCATCCTGCAGACAGGAACCGCCATAGGTATCCTGAACGAAGACCTCAAGGGCACCGTCAACTCCTATGCTGCTGAAGTGAGCGCAGGCTATGTCACCGATGATCGTAAACTCAGTTTTGATATCGCTTATTACCGTGCCAGTGGGGATGACAACACCCTGGACAGTGATATCAAATCGTATAATGTACTGTGGCAAAACGAGCATCGCCGCTTTGGATACATCGATGCTTTCAAAGGCTCCAATGTTCAGGCAAGTACTTTACATGTAGACTGGAAGATAGGCCGGCTGGTGTCCACAGGTATACATGGTGTAGTAGCATCAGTAATTGAACAAGGTGACCGTTCGACAGGTATAGGTCCACCCCCTGGCTCTGTTTCCGATTTTGGACCAGGCAATTCTATCGGCATGGGAGCCGACTGGTATTTAAATTTCTATTACAGCCATAACCTTAACTTCCAATTTTCTACCTCGGTTTTCAGCCCAGGAGATTATTTTACACAGGTCGGTGGAGTTGATAAAACCATGGTGCGGATGTACTTGATGATGGCACTAAGAATTTAATATTATTTGGAATGAATTGAACAATTGCAATTATGTTTAAACTCTTGATTCCGATGAAAATACTTACTACCCTATCTACGATTGTTCTCCTCTTTGCCATAGCTTCCTGTGACGAAGATTGTACCGTCCCAACAACCGTCATCGGCGAATGGACCTGGGTAAAATCAGTGGGAGGTTTTGGAGGTCATACGATAACTCCGGCAAGCGAGGGTTACACAAAACAACTTGTTATAGATGATCATTTTTATACAGAATACATCAACGATTCCATCGACTTCAAAACGCAATATGACCTTCGATTTGACCAGGATTCCATATTCGGAACTCCTTATGTTATAGAGTTTGATTCAGGCGGTTTGGTATCCTATACGCATGAAGGCGATCAACTGGAGATCATTGAGGTATGTGCGGATTGCTACACTCATTTTTACACAAGGAAATAAACTTTTCCTCCAAAGACCAAAATGGGCATTTACAGGTAAATTCGTTTAACTTAGCCCTGACTTTCACCCCTTTCCGCACCAACTGGTGCATGCCAATTGTTATATTTAACTGATCCTCAGGCAACGAACTGAACATTGCCGGGGTCTTACAAATAACTAAGAGACATTATGAAACGGGTATTTCCAGTCTTCCTCATTACCCTGGTCCTCGCTATGCTTCTGTCCTGTACTACGACAGAACTGGTGGTCGTGGATGGCAACACGCCCTACTCTACCTTCAATATCTCCGATATCAAGATCGAAAACTATGTCAACAGACTCTACATCGATATTATCGGACGTGAACCCCTGGACGATGAGCTCGCCGCTGAAGTTGAACGGCTGAAGGCAGGAGATTTGAAACGGGAGACCCGCGACAGTATTATCTACAAGCTGATGACCGATACGACCTATCGTGAAAATGAATTTTCCTACAAAGCCGCTTATGTCCAAAACCTCTATAACCTCGCTAAAGTGAGATGCCTGGAAGGTGTAGCCGATAGTGAAATCGAATTGAAGATCGGAATCCTGTCTTTTGGTGCATTACAGGATTCATTGGAGGGCAACTGGGATGGCTACTATCAAAAGCAATATGAAATCCTGCGAAACAAGGCGACACTTGATAGCCGCCAGGCAGTATATGATGGTGTGATCCCCTATCACCAGATGTATGGCTTAATGATCGACAATCCGATCTATGATGTCATCAACATGAATACGTTCAATTTTGTCAGGTCAACCTTTGATCAGTTATTATGGCGACTGCCGACTGCGCAGGAGTTTGACAATGGGTTTGCCATGATTGAATTCAACCAGACAGCCGAACTCTTTGGCTACTCCGGATCTGACAAGAATGATTACATCCGCATCCTGACGGAATCAAATGAAATGTATGAAGGCATGGTGATCTGGTGTTATCAGGTCTACATGAGCAGACCACCTTCGGCAGGTGAGATCGTAACACTACTTCCTACGTACATACAACAGAAAGACATCAATTGGGTCATCGCACAAATACTCGTAACCGATGAATATGCAAATTTCAGGTAGTCCGATACACAGGATGCTCATCGTCATTAGCATCTTCGGCATGATCCTATTCAGTTCATGCACGGATGAATATTACGTCTATGGTATCGAAGATGTAGATATCACACCGGTCAATTCTGAAAAGGATAAACCGAAAACGCACACACAATATATCTCCATCCTGTATGCCAACATGTTTCAAAAAGCGATTGGCCCTAACCAGATGCTACAGGCACTGAATGCGATTGAATCTATCGGTGACAAGCAGGTAGCCTATGACATGCTGGTGAGTAAATACATGAATGATCCTGAAGTAAAAATCCCGTCCGTCGAATCGATGCGGGCAGATCCGGAAACATTTGTGCGCGAGACGTATACAAGATTTCTCGTCAGGCAGCCTACTGAGGCAGAGCTACAATGGATGATCAACTATATCGACAGCCGGCCATCATTGACACCGGAGCTGGTCTTCTTTTCTTTTGCCACGTCTAACGAACACGCACACTACTAAACCTGCCGATCATGAAAAGAAGGAAATTTATCACGACCTCATCACTTGCTACCGCAGGGGCCTTTACGATGCCTTATATCCTGCCTTCCGGATTGTTAGGTGCCACCACCAAACCACCGCTGTCAGAATATGTTGTCTTTGTTTTGTTTGCCGGGGGTGTGCGTCAGCAGGAATCGGTGTTGCAGCGCTACCTCGCAGAAGGGCAGAACGAAAATGTGGAAGGCAATATCATGTACAACATGCTCACAGGCGCGCCACCTAATGACAAGATCGCCTATGGCCTGGATGATACCGTCAATAACATCATCGGTGGCATCCCCATTGACCCGATACTTCAGACGCCTCTTGATCAGATTGGTACTTTATTTCCTGAAGTTCGTTTTTCAAAAGGAGGTGCCGGACACTTCAATGGACTGAGCACTGGTGTGTCAGGCAACTACTACACTACACAGGGACTCCGGATGCGTCCGCAGTCTCCAACTATATTTGAATACTTGCGGAGGCATGCGGGATTTAAAGCAACCGACACCTGGTATGTAGGTGTGAGCATAGGTGGTTCGCGTCCTTTGCTCAACTATTCTGCAAATGAATCATACGGCAGACGCTACGGAGGAAACTTCATAGCCCCTACCGTGACCTTTGGGCAACCTGGGATGGCTAACTTCCAGGACTTTAAAAATTATCATCCGGATACTGAATGGGACAAGATCCTGGAGATGCGTGAATTCCTGAATCAGAATTTTCAGCAACAAGGATTGGAGATCGCCCATCTCTATAATGAAACCGAAGAAGAAATCCTCATTAAAGATTTTGTTCGCAACACTTTTACTAAAGTAAATGCAGGTAACGTGATCCTACCGCCTGTCAATGACAACAGTGATCTGAAGACGATAGGATATGCTGTTGAAGTACTCAATTGGTTTAAACCCAAACTAACGGTGGTGGATATGACCAATATCGATGTGTGTCATGGTGACTATACTTCCTATCTGAAAAACCTGCACCGTGCTGATCATGGCATCGGCTTCCTGTGGCGTGAAATACAGCGCATACCGGAGATGGCGGGCAAGACAACACTCATCGTGATGCCGGAGCATGGCCGTGATCTGGAGCACAACCCGATCAAGGACGACAATGACTGGTACTCCTATGATCACTCCGGCAACAATGAAAACACACGTCGCATCTTCACCTTGATGGCCGGACCTGGCATCGATGGAAACCTGCGTGTAGGTGGTGTAGATAATCCGATCGGTGATGCATCTGATATCGTACCGACCATCGCTGACTTGTTTGGAATCAAAGATATAGTCGCTAACCAGGGCCTGCTCGATCCGACAGCCCGTTCACTCTTTGACAGAATATGAAGATGCGCACAGGACTCATCACCATGATAGGGATGGCAGCAATGTTATTGGTTGCATGCACTGAGGAGCCACCTCCCGTGAATCCATTTGATGGCCAGGTGGTCAACCAGGATACAGTGAGCCTGCACATCATCAATCCTGAACCTAATTCTATCGCAGGCATCTATCAGAATGTATTGAAACCAACCTGTGCTAACTCAGGATGTCATGATGGAACTTTCGAACCAGATTACAGGACACTCAACAGTGCTTACAACACACTAGTCTATCAGACACCTATCAAGAATGACGGCAACTACAGCTTTCGTGTAGAACCGTATAATGCGCAAGGATCGATATTGATGGCACGCCTGCGGAATATGGTCACGCCTTCCATGCCGATACAGATAGAGCCTGACTCCGACTGGCCTCAGAAAAAAGATCAGTACATCAACAACATACAGACCTGGATCAACAACGGAGCGCCTGATATCATGGGCAATGTGCGGCAGATCACACATCCGGCGCCTGAATTGATTGGTGCAGGAGCATCAGAAGCCAATCAATGGATGATGCGAAGTGGGGAGACTGGTCCAATCGTCATGCCTGGGTCAGCGACAAATGTTCGGCTTTACTTTGCCTTCAGTCATGATGAGCTGATGCCTGATCAGTTACAATACAACCGCATCTCGTTTTCTGACAATGCAAATGCATTTAGCGGAGCAGAACAAAAGGTGCTGCAATTACTTGCCACACCTCGCATGGAGCGTGGCTTCTATGGGAATATTGTAGCCTACACCCATTATATTGACATTGATCCCGCAGCCGACTTTGATGCCGGGCAGGAGCAATGGTATTTCAGAGTATACGTGCAGGACCAACAAAATCCTGTGACAGAAATTCCTACAGACAATGGTATCTATTACATCAAGAGTTACATGTCGTTTCGCTGGGCTGAGTAAGCTGCTCTTCTTCACCGGCCTCTTGATCATCGCAGGCTGTGGCAAAGAAGACGACATCACTTATTCCAATACACCTGTGATCGGATTGGTCAGTATCTCCCAGGATACCATCAGGCAATATGAGGATGTGTTGAGCATCCGCATTTCTTATAAAGACGGAGACGGTGATATCGGCTTTGAAAATCCGGAAGAGTATGCGTTGTATGTACGTGACATCCGGCTCGAAGCATTTGATGGCTTCTATGTCGGCCCCCTCGCGCCACCGGATGCGCAAGTGCCTATACAAGGCGAGCTGAATATTGAATTTCCAAGTCTGTTTCTGTTTGGCAATGGAGCTGTAGAGCAGACCCGGTTTGAAATCAAGATGATAGATCGCGCGGGCAATGAAAGCAATTTGATTGAAACAGATTTTGTCGCCATCACCAGAGAATAAATGCAGAGCCACTTCGACAATACACCACAACTGATCATTAGGAGAATTTCTCTGGCTATCCTGTTAATGGCATCGTTTCTCTATGCATCTGTGAGTATTGCACAGCCAACATACACCATGCAGACTGCAATAGTGGATGACTGTGAAGGCAAGCTGACCGATAGTGAAAATGGTCCGGAGACGGGCCAATATGATCACAATGAGGATTATACATTTACCGTCTGCGTCGATGGTGCCACGGAGATCATCATTGCCTTTAATTTTTTCTCCAGCGAAGAAACCTACGACATACTGTCTGTCTATGATGGGCCTAATACAGGATCACCACTCCTCGCGATGCTTACGGGGAGTATACAACCACCGCCTGTATTGGTCGCTACGAGTGGATGTGTGACATTCCATTTCACCAGCGATGACAATATCGTCGCTGCCGGATGGGATCTCGACTGGTCCGTAGAGATCGTCGACCCTGTGCCCCCTACCCTGCAAGTCATGAGTGTCCTCGACTGTCCGATGCCTTCAGTTACATTTCAGTTTGACACACCCGTTGATTGTGATCAGATGATTGCAGGTAATTTTACAATTCTCGGACCAGGCGGACCATCTATCGCGCAGATCAATCCGCTTGATTGCATGTCAGGTGAACTGGGGCAATTATTTGAAGTCATCTTTTCAGCACCACTTGCTAACCCAGGTACCTATAGATTACTCTTTAACGGAGCCATACAGGATGCATGTGGTGAGTGGCATGATGTAGGTGCGAATGTTGTCTTTGAATTAACGAATTGTCCTTTCAATGTAGAAATACAACTTGTGGATGATGCATGTGCGGGAGATTGTGGGAGTGTGCATGCGGAGATCATCGGAGATGCTGGCGTGGCGTATAGTTTTGCGTGGGGCCACACGCCTTTAAATCAGTCGGATGTTGATGTCTGTACGAATGTGGCGATGCTCCTATCGGTGACGGTCACTGATCCAGTGAGCCTTGTGACAGCATCCGCGCAGTACATGTATACCCCAAGGCCAAATCCTGTCATCCTCAATCCGATACAGGATACGGTTTGTTCGAGCATGGGTGATCACTTTTATCAGTCGAGCCTGCCGGGAGGACGTTACTACTCGAATATTATTCCGGAATGGTTGCAGGTAGAGGGCCGGTATCAATTCTGGCGGCATAGCTGGACAGGCCCTGTCAACGTCGATATAGTCACCTACGTGGCTCCTAACGGATGCGAAGCTTATGATACCGTTGTGGTGTTGCCAGTTGATCCAGGGAGCATTGAAGCTGCATGTCTCAACGCTCCTGACTTTGCCGTCAATGGTGGTAATCCTGCAGGAGGTATCTGGCAAGGGCCGCACATCGCACCGAATGGAGTATTTAGTCCCGTTGCTACAGGTTCATTTGTTGTTAATTATACAGCTCCCAACGGATGCATAGCCTATAAGCGTGTCAACGTGAGTGATGGGATTGTCATGCCGGATGTAGACACATTGTGCAGTTCGCAGGAATTTGATCTGGTGGCCAGTCCCTATGGAGGTAATTGGAGTGGACCTGCTGTAGTCAATTCTATAGCGGGCAGAGTTCGCCCATGGCAGGTCGCACCAAATCAAACCTACACCTACATTTATACATTGGAAGGATGTTCCGATACAATGGATATATTCATTCAGGAACTATGGGCTGGTGATGATCAGGCGCTGTGCGATGCAGATACATTTCTGATGCTCCCTCAGCCCGGCAATTGGAGTGGCCCCGGCACGTATATCCCCGCACTCAATGCATTTGATGTCAGTGCCCTTGGACCGGGTGAATATGATTATACGATATCTGCATTTGGATGCACTGATGTGTTTCGACTTTACATTCTCTCCCCCTGGGCTAACTTATATGAGCCTGTATCCTATTGCCAGGAAGATATGTGGATCGACATAGATGATATCACTTCGTTTGACCCTAACTGGGGAGTATTTACGGGACCTTCAGTAGTAGAACTAGGTGATGATGTGTGGTATTTTAATCCACTCATCGCAGGTCCGGGCGTGCACAACATTGTATTTGAAGCCTTGGGATGCAAGGATAGCTTTGACATCACGGTAGAAGATTATGCAGTCATTCCTGATTATAGTTTTTGTGAATTGAGTCCGGCGCAACTATTGACTGCCAATCCACCGGGAGGTACATGGTCAGGAGCGGGATTCCTTGACGGGGCAAGTGGGTTGTTTGATCCACAGCTCTTGCCACCGGGTCTGCATCCGATCTTCTATACAGCACCTAGCGGATGTATGTCGACGGATACAATTGAAATCATATTGCGCGAAGAAGTTTCCATCAATGGTGTTGCTCAGATCTATTGCTTCACAGACACGGTCATCAATGTCATTATAGCACCCTTAGGAGGTACATTTTATATCAACGGGGTTCCTTCTGCACCTAGCTTTAATCCTTCCCTATTGGGTACCGGGACGCATGAATTGTTTTATACGCGCGGTTCAGGCCCGTGCGCTTCTGATGAAAGAATTTTCTTTAGTGTAACGACTCCCATCACGGGAGTGGTAAGTCCGCCGGATTCTATATGCTATGGTGAAAATGCGGTCATCGAAGCTGATGCCTCAGGTGGCATAGGTAGTTTAACTGCCAGTTGGGATCAGGGCCTTGGCTTTGGATTCAGTCATATCGTCAATCCAGTTTCGAATACATTGTATACGGTCACCATCAGGGATGGTTGCTCGGAGCCATATACAGGATCATCATTTTTATTTGTTCATCAACCATTTGATATTGATGTCGTGAATGGTCCTGCTGTGTGCTATGATGACACCAGCTTTATTGAAATCATACCGCCGATTCCAGGTCAGTATGCGGTCTTCTGGCAGCTTGATTCGATTATTGAAAATACATACCTCGAAGGGCAGCCGGGTATCTACCAGGCAGAGGTATTGGAATTATTCAGTGGCTGTATGCAGACCTATGATCTCGCTATTTCCGGACCTCCACCACTGAGTGCTAATTTTACGGTCATCCCTAACAAGTCGTGTGTGGACATCATTGACAATACGGTGCAGATCATTGATCTGTCTACGGGATATACAGAGGGTTGGATTGACTTTGGAGATGGTACTGGGCCGATGCCTTATGTGCAGGGAGAGGTCATCGCGCATGACTATACGCAGATAGGCGAATTTACGATCTCGCTGTTGTTGACGAATGAATTAGGATGCATGGATTCCCTGACGAGAAAAGTGTGTGTAGACAACCGGGTGGTGATGTATGTGCCTAATGTATTTAGTCCGAATGGTGATGGGGAGAATGATGTCGTTAAGATTGAAGCATATGGATTAGGTGATGTATTGTGGACGGTCTTTGGTCGCTTTGGTGAAAAAATATTTGAAGCCAATACACTTGATGCGACGTGGGATGGGACGCATCGTGGTCAGCCGCTGGATCCGAATGTGTTTGTGATCCACGTGGTGTATACGGACCAGGCGACGGGTGCATCGGGGGAAAGGATATCGACGGTGACGTTGATTAGATAGCAAGGAGCAAGGAGCCAGGCAGGGCAAGGAGCAGGGCAAGGCGGCAGGGCAGGGCAAGGGAGCAAGGAGCAAGGAGCCAGGGGCAGGAAGGGGCAAGGAGCAAGGGGCATATCACGCGCGGAGATCCCGCCAAATGCACGGCATTTGCGGCGGGAGAGCATAGGGACTGTCTGGAGATAGATTTTGCGATGAGCCCAATGATAATTGGCAGTCGGCAGTTTACAGTCAGCAGTTGACAATCTTCAGTTTACAGTGGTCTTTGATCAGTAGTAGCAAAAATGCCCCATCGGGGCTACATGTCGGTAACAAAGGAGCCAGGAAAATCCTTTCCCTGCCCTGTAGGGGCAGAACCTCTGTCGGTTGTGCTTAATCATAGATTTCCGTTCATCTCTCATGTCTCTTTTGAACGCGTAGTACGACTCCGCGGTTGTTGAGCTGTAGTACAAGGAGGAGGGTAGCAGGTCGAAACACAATACAAGGATTACGCTGATGAATTTTAAAAAATATTTACGCTGATATATTGGTCCCTGAGCCTGTCGAAGGGGACAAAGCGAAGCATACTCTACACGCCGCCTCTTCGTTTGAGAAGAGGGCGGCGTGGAAGGTGGGGAGCCTTTTTTATTTTCCCTTCGACAAGCTCAGGGACCAATACATTTTTCCCCTAATTTAGTCTTCAGTTGAAAATAAAATTTTGGGTAAATGACTTCACCAGAAGACACCAGACCGCCTATCCATGCAGGTCTGACAGATTATCATGGCCGGATTATGATCAGGCTTGAGTTCAAGTATGACACAACCATCATTGACGAGATCAAGGCTATCCGTGGAAGGATATGGAGTGTGACGCACAAATGCTGGTATGTGCCGGATACTCCACATAACAGGGAACGCTTTGCTATTTCACTCAATCTGGTCAAGGATGAGGCTGGGCATATAACAGGTGGCATGGATGGCAATGGGCATCAATCCACAAATCTTACGGCCTTCGAGAAGCTACCGGAGAACGCAAAGAATAAGCTCCTGGAATTCCGGCGATGGATGGAACAGCACCGGTATAGTGAGCAGACGATCCGGAATTACCTGAATCACCTGAGCCAGTTTTTCGTCTACATGCGGGATGTCGATCTAAAGGAGGTCACCGCGGCTGATGTGGTTAGATTTAACCATGATGTGATCATTAAGCATAAACTATCTGTCTCCTACCAGCGGGTGGTCACCGGGGCGATCAAGTTGTTTTACAGCCATTTTTTCGATCACAAGATGGATATAGATCGGCTGGACAGGCCTTTTAGAGAGAAGACTCTTCCGATTGTATTAAGTAAAACTGAGGTGGAGCGAATTCTGAAAGCGGCTGGAAATATCAAGCATAGGGCTATGTTGAGCCTGATGTATAGTTGCGGTCTAAGGAGAGGTGAGGTATTGGCACTTAAAATCAATGATCTTGATAAAGACCGGAACCTCATCAGGATCATACAGGGCAAGGGGCGTAAGGACAGATATGTACCGTATTCAGAAAAGTTAAAGGGTATCCTCCGGGAATACTATGCGGCATGGAAGCCTAAGGAATACCTCTTTGAGGGGCAAGACGGAGGCAAGTATTCTGAGCGGAGCATTGCCTTGGTACTTCAGCATGCCGTCAAAAGGAGTGCGATCAGGAAGGATGTACATCTGCATACGCTCAGGCATAGCTTTGCTACTCACCTACTGGAGGCGGGTACGGATATCAGGTATATCCAAGAGATCCTGGGGCATAGTAGCCCAAAGACTACAATGATCTACACGCATGTAAGTTCACATCGTATAGGAGAGATCAAGAGTCCGCTGGATGACCTTGAGATAGGATTATTGGAAAAGAATCGTAAGCATTAAGCCTCATACCATTTTATGCCAAACGTGCTGCGAATAGATGGCTATCGATTTTTCTTCTTCAGCAATGAAGGGAGGGAACCACCTCATATCCATCTTGAATGTGGGGATGGCTATGCCAAAATCTGGCTGGATCCTATCGAATTGGCTTATTCTACCGGACTCACCACACGGCAATTGCTCAAAATCCGTATATTAGTAACACAATATCAGGCCTTTTTAAAAGCATCATGGTATGACCACTTTAACTGAAGCTATTCCGAGAGCGGTAGATCTATGGTTTACAGATGCCATGTTATTTGTTCGGCTTGAGGATGGGCGTGAGGTTGGAGTGCCTCTGGATTGGTTTCCCAGGCTTAGGCAGGCGTCTATAGAGCAGAGGGACAAATGGAGGCTTATTGGCAATGGTATTGGTATTCATTGGGAGGATATCGATGAGGATATTTCGGTCAGGAGGATGATTCTAGGAGGAGGTGAAATGAAAAAAGCACCCACCACCTCGGAAAATTGCTGCAATAGGATTCTTCTTTTTGTTGCAGCAATCCAACCATCTGAAGGGGGATTGGAGCATGATTGGAGGCTGCAGTTGCAGGTATAAACAAGTTA
>JADKHH010000011.1 GCA_016721905.1 Candidatus Opimibacter skivensis
ATCATGGAATCTTGAACCTGCACGTATTGTTTATAATTATCCAAAGCCTTTTTTTTAGTCCCCCTTTGCTTCATAGGCTTTGACCAGAATATCATATTTATCTGCATCCGTCTGAAAAAAACTCTGTCCTAGTGTTTCGATGTGCTGAGTATTTTAATGGCATTGTCATGCTTTTCACACCCATAAAGGCTTTGGCCTTCTCACAAAGAACTCTGGTTGTGCATTTTCTATTCCGCCTGCCTCGTTAAAAAAATTCTTCAACTTCGTTTAGATCAGTTAAACCCCTATAGTCTCCGGCTAAATTCTAATCCCGGCATTTACAATCATTGCATAATTATAACAAGGCTCGCAATGTTTAACATTTTTCGTGATGTAAAGCGCCGAATCAATAAATATCTGCGCCTTTAACTCATCTTTCAGTTCTTAACATTAAACTGGACTTACCTACATATTCACTGCCCAGGTTAAACGTATCTTTTAACCTGTACGATACTTGCAAAGCTTTTATCAATGTACTTTTCGCCTCCGCATAATTTCCCTATGTTGGTATGAAATAATGCAAAGCATCTCGTTGGTTCCTGCATAACTGGCATCGATTAAATCTAAATCTTCCGATAGCGCAAACCCTCCTGCAAATAGGTTAATGCTTTTGGGTATTGATCCTTTTGTAAATATAATACGTTCCTATACCTGAATATAATGCCTGAAGTATTTTAAGATCCTCCGGAGTATCGGACAAAGTGCTTTTTATCGTTTCAAATTCATTAAGAAATGTTCCATCATCAATATGCCCTGAACATTGAAACAATAGTACCATATGAGCAGTAAACACCGGAAATTTTGATGCGTTTGCAATTTTTGCACTTTCAACAACTTTTTTGGCCGCTATACATCCTGATTCAAAATCATGTTGAATCAACGCATAATTATAAGACGATGCAAGATAAAAAGAAGTAGTATTCCTTCTTATTCAGTTCCATGGCCAATTGAATAGCCTCACCTGAACCCATAAACCACTTGTCATCTGGCTTGCCTTCACCCTCAAACACCCTCATATCATTAAGCCTGTCAAAGTAGGCATCGATTCTCTCATTTCCGGTTTAGTCGTATCCAGACCAAATGGCATACAAAGGCAGCATCGTCTTTGGATTGACTGTGAAGAATACCTGTAAAAAGCATTCCTGCCAGAATCCAAATGAACCTGATATATAGTTGAAAGTGGTAGGCCAATATTTCTTAATTAGCAGATTAATTTTTGCAGTAGTTCCATGGTATCAAAAGGCTTTCCGATAAAGTCGTTCATCCCTGCCTGGAAGCATAAATCAACTTCTTCCTTCAGTACATTGGCGGTCATGGCGATGATGGGTGTCATGGCTTTTTCATTGATAAAAGCGCGGATAGCTATCGTCGCCTCATACCCGTTCATCGTCGGCATCTGCACATCCATCAGGATGATATCAAACGCGGATGATCTCAGTTTTCAACCGCAATGGCTCCATTTTCAGCTACTTCTACATATACGCCTTCAATCGCGTCTTCCAGTTCTTCCTGCGCCACTACCACATTGAAAGGATTGTCTTCTACCAGTAGGATTCGTATGCCTTTGAGTGCTGCTGCAATATCCCCGTCAGCATCATGGGCTTTAGCCTCTGGCGCAGTGGGCTCGGCTATTTCATAGTGGATGGTAAAATGAAACTGACTGCCCTTTCCCTTTTCACTCTCTACCCAGATCTTACCATGCTGTAGCTCCACCAGCATCTTAGAAATGCTGAGCCCTAAACCTGTGCCTCCAAATTTCCGGGAGGTATCACTATAGGCTTGCTCAAAGGACTTAAATATCTTATCCATCCGATCCTTATCTATCCCAATGCCTGTATCCGATATGACAAAATGAAGATTGAGCTTGCCATTCACTTTTTCCGCTTTTAGCGCAGTCGTGACCAGTCCTTTTTCTGTAAACTTAATGGCCTTGCCAATTAAGTTTATCAGTATCTGACGTAATCGTGTGGCATCCCCTTTGACATAAAGATCCTCAGCGGGAACATCTTTCATAAGTCCCAGTCCCTTCTCTTCGGCTCTGAACTGCATGACCGTATGCACATTGTCGAGGAGCTCCTTGATCGAAAATGGTTCGTGTTCTAATTCTATTTTACCCGCCTCAATCTTGGAGATGTCCAGAATATCGTTGATGATGACCAGGAGTGAATCTGAAGATTGCTTGATGCTATCCAGATATTCCTTTGATCTTCTTTCGGATTGCGTCTGATCAGGATATCCGTCATGCCTTTGATCGCATTCATCGGTGTACGAATCTCATGACTCATATTGGCCAGGAATTGGTGTTTGGCCCGCTCACTGGCCTGGGCCTTTTCCTTCTCGGCCTGATCCTTCCGCAATTGCTTTAGATAATAGGCAGTGATCAGCATCAAACCAAGGGTAGATAAGGTAAAAGAAGACATAAGATAATACTGTAGATTGGTCAGGACCTATGCCCAAATCGGTACACATAGATGGGGTAAACGCAGAAATAAGAATCAGCATATAAAACAGCAAGAAGGATGTGGCATTTTTACCCCCTTTATGGCCCGAAGATGGCCTGGACAAGCAGTATAAAAATGACACACAGGATGATGGAACATATTAAAATTGTGGAATGCAGGTTCAGCATCTGATGCAACAACCGTTTAAAAAAGTAATTGTAGAAGAGGACTCCGACAAAGGTCAGCAGCGATAGGAGTAATGCAATGAAGGTGTATCGGTTGACCTTACGAACCAGGAGAATACTCTGGATACTCAAAAACGTTTCGGTATATTTAAATAAACCCAACATGCTGATGGATCCCCAAAAAATAGAATAGCCTGATTCGATTGAAATTGATGGATTATGTTTGAATTGTTAAGCGTAGTGAGGAAAAGCTCCCAGGAAGAAAAACATGAGATAAAGGTGTACGCTTCTTATTGATCAGGAATATAATGAAGTAATACAGCATCTGCATCAGCACCATACCGATCATGATATAATGTGGCAGGTATTGCTTGTAATGCGAATACCATAATTGGGATTCATCAAAATGGGCAATTTCAAACTTGGTAAAGCCCGTCGACGAATAAGGAAACACCCTGTTGGATTTGAACTTCATGAAGATGGTCAAGGGTGTCATTGTAGTGCGCCTGGATACGAAATATATTGTATAACCCTTTGAACCGCTTTTTTATCCTTCAGGATATTGCTGCCTGTGATGAGTTTATGGTAGTTCCCAATTGTGTCGGGCACATACACTTCCACATCATCCCCATTGTTCAGGTAGCATAAAAGAATGTGTGGTGATGTTTTCGCCGTATTGACCACATTGAATCTGGCCCAATAATAGGCAGAGGGCGGTTTGGGAATCATCTGGTATGGAAACTGAGGATCCAATTGATCCAAGTTTTGCACAACATCATCCAGGCTACTTCTGATCGGGTCTTCAATGAAATTCAACGAATGTAGTACATGGTTTAATCTACGTGGCTGACCCCAATTATGTGTATGCGTGATGGAATCCGGAATATGGTAATACCCGTCAAATTCATAAAAGAGCCGGGTATCCGCTACTGCAAGGCAGACATGATCGGGGTACCATCCGGTTCCATTGGTCTTTCTGGCGCCTTCTAACCTTAGGTACAGCGTTTTTACTTCATTCTTATCCAGCGGCACTTCAAAATAATTCTGGTTGTATTTAAAATCCTTTTCACCGAGCGAAGCGCCAGACCAAACTGGAAATGTTCCACTCCATTGGTTGCTGATTGTACATACATATCTACCTTATCCCAACTTCCACCCCAATTTCTCCCTATATGAATCAGATAATTATCCTGTTTCGTTTTACTGCCAGTCAATTTCACTTTCACCCAATACACGGCATCCTGATTAAATAAAACTTTTCGCTGTGCATCTTCAATGGAAGATTCTCTTATTTTATACAATGCATCGCCTGGCGAAACGGTAAAGTTGTTGGTGAACTTGCCTTGAAAGGTTGGAGCTTGATCTCTTCAAACTTAATGTCCCCTCTTATCCTCCAGGAGTTGAAGCTCATCAAAATCCATGGCAAAATATCTGCATGAATTTCTTTTTTGGCTAAAAAATCGAGCCCCTCGTCTAAGTGATAACCATAAGCTACAGCCAGTGATTGAATACGTTGTTCGCATACGTCGCGTTGCTTGAAGTCCTCCTTACCATGATAGGCCTTTGAGAGTATTCTATAAGCATCGCGCAAGTTAACCGTGTCTTTGTTTGAAGTAGCTTCCATTACCACCTTATCTGCCTGGGCTATAGCTTCGTCATACTTCTTCTCTTCTATCGTCTTGAGTAGGCCTGCCAATACCTTCTGGCGCGCTTCAAAGCCCTGGGGCACCACGGGTGTCACGGCGGTGGAATCCAGTCTTGCCGTATCAGGCATACTTTGCTGCGAAAGGCATACACATGTTCCTGCCAGGAGGCATAGGAAGGATAATAAACGTCTGACTGAAACCATTGCTGAATGTATTGTTGTCCAAATCTAGGGTGCACTACCCGCTTGTACTATGTTTGGCTGATCGTAAGGTAGCGGGACTTATCAAACGGTGCCTGATCTGCGTTTAGGTCCTGCTTAGACCCTCCTGATGGGTAAAAGAGCCCCGTGACCGGCCAAGGAAGCCACCCGGAGCATCTCAAGTAAGGGAAGAATAAAAATGTATCTTTCCCTGAAGATTTTTGGTGTATGAAGCAGGTCCGGGCCCTGATCGTTGAAGACAATCCTTTTATGGCAACAGTATTGCACGATATGCTCCTGCAGCACGCCTCGGACATTGCCGCTATAGATGTAGTGCACACCGGCCATGAGGCCCTGGCATTTATTGCGGCCAGTAAACCCAATGTCGTATTCCTGGATATCGAATTACCGGACATGACCGGCTTTGAGTTGCTGCAGCAGGTAGGTGAGATTAGCTTTAAGACGGTCTTTACCACTTCGCACAGCCACTATGCTATAAAAGCATTTCGTTTCAATGCCCTGGATTATCTCGTCAAACCCATTAACGAGAGTGAACTAAAAGAAGCCATTCAGCGCATCGGCAATACTACACCAAGTGTTGATGTATCCCTTGCACTTCAAAACCTGGGAGCAAAGTCTGTCGAAGAACAAAAGCTGGTTTTGCCCACACAAACAGGCACCCTGCGGTTTGCCTTAAAACAAATCACACACATCGAAGGGGTGCGCAACTACAGCTATATCTATTTGTCAAATGGTACCCGGGAGTTGTCCTCCAAAAACCTGGCTTACTTCGAAGACATCCTCCTGGATAAAAGTTTTTTCAGGAGCCATCGTTCGTACCTGGTCAATAAATATCACATCGGGGCATTGAAAGATGATCAATTTGTTTTAAAAAACGGAGTTGAAATCCCCATTTCCAGGCGGAAGAAGACGGAAGCGAATAGCTGGTTTTTTAAAAATGAGTGCGCGACATCCTTGTGGTGAAGCCGAAACGACAATACCAATATGTCGTCTCGACTCCGCTCGACGACCGGGATTTGTGCCCATGCCACAGCCTTTAAAGTTATTACCCATTCGAATGACATTACACTTGTCGTCTCGACTCCGCTCGACGTCTACAATGATATCCCTGAACAATCACCAAGACGTTGAGCGAAGTCGAAACGTCAATCTGCAGGAGCTGTATCTAGTGAAGAATTAAAAGGAATCTGTGCTCCCTGTAAAAGTTCCGGTCGTTGAGCGGAGTCGAAACGACAATTGCAAAATCTCCGTTCGTTGGAGAGCCGACTTACTTGTGTCGAAAGATTCGTTCCAAAAGTCAGTCGTGCTCAACGAACGCATCGTCATCTGTTAAACACCAGGAAAACAGATTGAAAAATGATAAAGGCCAGGACACCCACTACAAAGCTCTTTGGCCAATTTATTTTATGAACCACCCTGACTGCTAACGGGAATAGAGTCAGGAAAGCAATAAAATAGATTGCGTAACAGATCCAAAGGATGGTCCTGAAAATGGTCGGTGAATTCATGTCGATTTCATGTTGCCTTGCATCAATCACCCCTATGGCACTTAAGAAGCTCATCGGCAAGTCGTGAATCAACCCACCCCACATCGCTATACTGATACTTAAGGCAATGGTCACCAAGGTTTGCTCAAAGGTCCCTATCCCTCCCATCAACCGGCTGCAGATCTGAATGAATGAAGTGGCTGCAAACCAACATATGAGCATGGCCGGGGCCAGCAAAAACCTATTGATCGCATAGTAATCTTCTTTGGGTATGTTCAACCAGGGCGTCAATGTCGAAGGGGCTCCATTCGCGATGGTCAGGAAGACATACATCAAGGTGTAGAAAACGATGGGGATGGCGATAAAGAAGAAACTGTACTTCAACGGGCTAGTCGTCCTGGATAGCTCCTCAAATGTCTTTCTTGGTTTGTAAAAGGTCTGGAAATAAGTGGAGAACAAAGAAGCCATAGGGTAGGAAATTTGGTTTGAAATGGAATGCCTTTCATACGTTTAGCCAACATACGCTCATGTCAGTTATCACCTACCTAAAAATAAGAATCTTCGAATAAACGCAATTCATCAAACCATCTTAAACAGCCGGCATTGCCATCATCGTCAATACCACCTTCAGCGCTTCTATCTGATACTCCTTACAACCGGCCAGATCCAATTCTGTATCCTTCAACTTTGACCTAATGGTCGCCGGATTGATGATCGAAACCGAAAACGGCATGCACTGGATGATACCTTCCATCTTGAAAGAGGTGGATCCGCCGGCAAACCTTCCCTTAGTCATTCTGCCTTTGATGCCTATCGCATCAAAATGACCGGCCGTCAGGAATTTTTGAAAGGCAGCGGCAAAGGCTTGCATGTCCTGCTGGCTGGAAGGATCCTTGATTTTAAATTTGTCGACCCCTGAGGTAATCACCGAGTAGCTCTCCCCTTTCGTTTCCACACCAATGACCCTGGCTTCATCTCCCTTTAATTCTATTCCACAATATTTCATGATATAAACTCTTCAAGTCCCTGGATACCAATCGCTGTCACCATGTGGCTATTTGCTTGAAGATACTACTCTTTCTTTGATCGAGGTGCTGATCCGGAACGTAACGCTCCTATGCGATAGTTTGCCGTATACTCATAACTTATTTAGAGGTATGCAGTTGCAGGAGCGCCGCACTGAGCGTCTAACTATTCTCGCCGCCAACCACCGCGATACATTTCAAATCCACATTCGGCCACTGGCCGTTGTTGGTGTCCTCACCAACAACCATGAAAATCCCCGCTAGTGGTGGGGACACCAGGCCAGCGGTCAAAAGAGGCTAGCCGTTGGATGGCGCGTCGTGGTGAGGGAGTCGAAGTGTTTGCTCCTGCAACGGCCCAGGTCTTTTGAAAAAGGAAAACCATATCTTTAGGAATATTTGAATTTTGCAAGTATGGAAAATGTAAGTATCAGAGATTTCTATAAATCCATCATGGGCGATGGTGCTTATCAGTTGGATTATTTTTTAGAGGGCAGTACTTCAAAAGATATGGGCCATTTCAATGTCTTTGATACGGCTAAGTTTTATTTCAGCGGCAACAAAAAGCCTGCAATGACTTACAACCGCAGGCTATACTACAAAATCAGTTTAATCAAAGGGAAAAATCTTGTAGAGTATGCTGACAAATCAGTAATGATCGAAAAGCAGGGAATCCTGTTTGCTACCCCCAAGATACCCTATCGATATACCCCACAGGCCAGGGAGCAGTCCGGCTTTTTCTGTGTTTTTACAAAAGAATTTCTTTCTAAATCTAAAACAGGATTCATACTGGATGACTTACCGATTTATCAACCCACAAGTGATTTTGTCTATCAGTTGAGCGATGAGCAATACCATGAAATGGAGGTAATCTTCAGGAAAATGGATTCTGAACTTTCTTCCGACTATGCCTATAAGTATGACTTGCTGCGTACGTATGTGTTGGAGCTTATCCATACAGGACAGAAACTTAAACCCATAGAAGGCCTCCAAACAAGTTCCAATGCAGCCGGCAGGATTTTTTCGCTATTTGTAGAATTACTGGAAAGGCAGTATCCGGTTGAAAGTAATTCACAAGTCATACAACTCAAGGCCCCTCTTGATTTTGCGCATGCACTCGGCATCCATGTCAATCATCTGAATAAAGTATTGAAAGAAACCACAGGCAGAAGCACCACCGAAATCATCCATGGCAGAATAGCCGAAGAAGCCAAGATATTACTCAGGCAGACACAATGGAATGTGTCCGAAATAGCGTATTCTCTAGGCTTTGATGAAGTAGCCCATTTTTCAAACTTCTTCAAGAAGCATACAGACATGTCTCCATTGAAATACAGGAATTGATTGAAATTTACAAACATTGGATTGCTATTTACAAGCGGTTTGACTTCTCCGTGATCGACCTTTGTGCTTCACGATAAGTTAAGCAAATGAAACATTCAACGACACTAGGTAACAGCACACTCCACGTCAACAGGATCGGTCTTGGCTGCATGGGTATGTCCGAGTTCTATGGCTCCTTCAATGAAACAGAATCTATTCATACGCTTCATAAAGCCATTGATCTGGGTATTAATTTTTTCGACACCGCCGACATGTATGGTAGTGGAGAGAATGAGAGGCTTATTGGGAAGGCCTTTAAGGGACGCTGGGATAATGTCATCCTGGCCACTAAATTTGGTGTCATGAGAGGGCCCAAAGGTGAATGGCTCGGACTCAATGGTCAACCAGACTATATCAGAAAAGCCTGCGATCAAAGTCTTCTAAACCTTGGCACGGATACAATTGATCTATATTATATGCATCGTCAAGACCCTAAGGTGGAGATTGAAGTGATCGTCGGTGCCATGGCGGATTTGGTGAAAGAAGGAAAAGTGAAATCGATCGGTCTATCTGAAGTGAATGCGGATACACTCCGCCGTGCACACAAAATACATCCCATCACCGCGCTGCAGTGCGAGTATTCATTATGGAGTCGTGAACCAGAACAAGAACTTTTTGATGTTTGCAAAGAACTTGGAATCACCTTTGTATCCTATAGTCCTTTGGGCCGTGGTTTCCTGACAGGCGCCATTAAAAGCCGTGCGGATATGGAACCAGGCGATTTCAGATTGAACAATCCGCGCTTTACCGACGAGGCTATCAAGGAAAATATCAGATTTGTTGAAGTGGTTGATCAATTAGCCAAAGACAAAGGCGTTACAAAAGCGCAGATCGCCTTAGCCTGGATATTGAATCAAAACGACGAAATCACCGCCATTCCCGGCACAAGAAATATGCACAGGCTTGAAGAGAATCTTGGTGCATTAAACATTGAACTGACGCAAGCTGATATGGATGTGATTGAATCATCTGTGCCTACATCAACTATGGGGAGCCGGTATTAAGAACGCCTCTAATAACCGCTTGATGATTCAATCAAGGTTGATTGTCATCACATGTTAGCACTCGTATATTTTTCTATTGGACAACAAATTTGCACTGACTTATTACTTTTCCACTGTCCAGGATTTGATAAAAATATATTCCTGCTTCGAATTCCGATCGATTTATTTCAACACCGTTCTGTGGAATAGATACTTTCTTTCTTTAGTCTTCCGGTCAGATCGTAGATATAGCCTTCATAGTTGTCAATGGATTCAAATGGAACTACCGATAATACGGCGACATCTGTCAGAGGGTTTGGTGTCAACAAGGATGTATAAAGTGATTTAGAAACTTCACTGATGGAAGTCGGTTCTACGTATACAAAAAAAGCATCTCTATTTGACATCCTGCAGAATCCGTAACGAGTAGGCTGTAAGTTATTGAAGTATCTGACTTCGTCCATGTATGCACATCCGTTGGATCTGTTAACGCCGTTGGAGGTGACCACAGATATGTTAAAGGTGGAATTCCTTCACCCACGCTTGTATACAATCGCGCACTATCTCCTTGTTGGTAATGAGCGTGTTTAACATCCAGGGTGATTACAAAAATAGAAAATTGGACGATGATGCTGTCTGTGCAAGTAGCACCTATGCTGTCCATAACTTCCAGATGAAAAGTTAATGGGTTATCTGAAATACTTGTTACTCTAGGATTTGCACTTGTGGTGTCGTCCAGATAATCGGATGCTGTATAGGTAAACCAGATATTTGAATTCATACACGTCCACTTATAGGTGTATGGTGGGATTCCACCTACGGCTGTTGGAGCTCCACCCAGATAAAAAGTGTCAAGGCCCCAATGGGTACACAAGGCTGCGTTTTCTCCGGCATCGGCAATACATTGGCTATACGTAATGTTTGTACTCCCAAATACAAGTAGCAAGCAGTTTACTATATGTTTAAGATTCTTTTTCATATGAAATAATATGGCTATTGGCAAAGACTCTACTTAGTGATTCTCCAGGTTTTCACCTTTAAGATAAAAGAATCTGCCACACAAATTAAAAGGAATCAGGAAAAAGAATACCGGCAGATAAAAGTTGTTGCTTCGTTTACTCTGCTTTACTAATAGGTATGCCATTGAGGGTATGCGTACAACATGTACAAGACGGTATTAAGTCTTCTTGTTTAAAGTTTGGATTGACGATCTGTAGGATGTTGGATTCATCTACATATAAGCCAGTAAAGAAACTTGATTCACCCATACATACTAATTCCCTTTTCTGGTCCTCCGTTAATGCCACGAGCCAAAAGATCGGGTCAGGTCGATCAATCCTTGCATTAGCTTCACTGAATACTTCATCCCAATTAGATCCAACTTTAGTCAATAGGAACTTAAAAAGGGGTGAATAGTCAAGTCCGCGTTTCTTTCGCCCATGCATGGAACCCCGGACTTGTTCCCGGGTATCTCTCTTTGCGTGCCGTACATGGCTAAAGTCTCCACCAAAGCCATGGCGAACTCCGCGGGCTTTAGTATTTACTTTTCTGTATAACGGCTTTTTGGTTTCGGAATAAGACACGGGCTGTTACCATTTAAATATAGTGGTCAACGAATAAGGCAGTAGGTAAATGTATTCCAAAGAACCTTTCTTCAAGAACCTGGTTAATTATTTCAAAGGTAAGATTCTTTAGAAATTTCTGTATCAGCCATCGACTGCATCCAATGTGAAAAGCCCCCTTTTAATTATTGCTCAATAAACCCTAACTCCTTTATGGATTCTAAATCTTCCAGATCGACTTTACCACATATGGTTCGACCGGTTTTACAACTACACGCATAACATGCATCGGGAGCTGAGGTAACCTCAAATCCTATTTGGTCCAGGCCAATGGATAAGGATGTAAAGAACTCTTTAATTTCATTCCTCAATTCGGTGTCATTTGTAAAACCTCCTCCCCAGGGCTCTGCACAATAGGTTTCCTCATAAACGACACATGCTTTCCCAAGGCTATTGACACAATCGCAGGAATCCACCGGGCTATCTTCATTCTTGCAGCTAAAAAACTGAAGACCCATGATTAAACTGAGGATTAAAATGGCTGAATTGAGTGATTTTTTCATACTAATTTTTTTTAATAATTTAAATGTCTAAAGGTAAGGCAGGGCCAGAATTCAAGTCTTACTTGGAACTCTCCTTAGATCCTATAGACGATATGATCTTGCCGTATAGTTGGGTTTTTACAAAATATACTTCAACCTGAATGCAGCGAGGGGTGGAAACAAACTTTGGACGCCATTATATAGCGTTATTACCTACTAGCGAAACCATTAGTCCTTTTGCTAATTATCTGCCAAAGTTATGTTCCCTTTGAGTATATCGCTAATAATAATGTCTTTCACCCGATTTGGTTCTTCAAAATGGGGACTGTGTGCCGAATGTTCAAATGTATAGAACCCTTTTACAGGGGCATGAAGTGTCTCTATACGATAAGCCGAAGCCACGCTGTTCCCACCACACTACAGTAAATTAATCTTCAAGTCCGGTGTGGTAATTCTGCTTAAGAAAATAGTCGGGAATACCCCATGGAGACAAAGAAGGACCGGGTTTCCCTCAGATGCAGATAAATCCTTTCGAAGGAATAGTAATCGCGGGAAAAAGCTGGAGTCAGTACCAATTAGACTCCCCCTTCCACAAAATACATCTCCAATTCCCCCTTCCCTTTGATATAGATTTGCCCCCGGGGTATACATGTAAATGTATCCTTGACATATTCGTAGGTCGTGTGACTGATATTGACCATCCCAGCCTGACCTGCACTTTCTATCCCACTCGCTGTGTTGACGGTATCGCCCCAGATATCGTATTGGAATTTCTTCACGCCGACGATGCCGGCTACGACCGGACCGGTATGCACACCCAGCCGTATTTCGAAATAGGTCTGACCCTTTGCCATCCTGGCTACCTCTCTTTCTTTCATAAAACGCTGCATCGCGAGTGCTGCATTGACTACATCAACTGCATGAGTCTTATTGGGTGTAGGTAATCCGCCAGCCGCCATGTACGAATCACCGATCGTTTTTATCTTTTCGATGCCATGCTCCTGAATGATGCGGTCGAAGGCTGAAAAGCACGCATTGATTTCATCCACCAGATCTCCGGCACTCATCCTCGACGATATCTCTGTAAACCCGATGATGTCTGTAAATAAAACGGTGACCAGATCAATATGTTTCGCTTGTGCAGATCCTTTGGCCTTTAGTTCTTCGGCTACTTCCGCGGGAAGGATGTTGAGCAATAATTCATCACTCCGCTTTTTCCCTTGCTTTATCTTATTACGTTGAGACAACAGTATGCCGGCAAACAGCAGGACTACTGCAAAACCACCCATGAAACCATTGCGTACCATCTTTTGCTTCTGCATTGCTTTCTGGGCAAGAAAATCCTTCTGGTCCTGTTCTGCTTTCGCCAATGATTCCTTTTTATCAAAATCGTATTGCATCTGGGTCTCTACCAACTTTCGGGTGTTCTCTTCATTGGTGATGCTATCGCGTGCAGCGACATACAATTTATAATGCTCCAGTCCCTGTTTATCATTGCCTGTGATACTGTCCAGATGGGCAAACGTAGCATAACCATCTCTAAGATAGTAGAGCGAGCCAATCTCCTTTGAAATCGATACAACTTTGGTGAGTAGAGAAGATGCCTCAGCATATTGCTTTGTAGCTATCCGTGAACCAGCCATGGCAAGATACGTCGCGGCCATGCCCTCCTGATCTTCCAATTCCAATTGCAACTTGAGAGCCAGGTTAAAATATTTCATAGCCTCCTGGTGATCTCCCTGTTGATGATACACATCGCCTATATTGATATAGGTATTGGCCATGCCATATCGATCATCTATTTTTTCCTTGATCGCCAGGGAGGCTTTATAATTTTCTAAAGCTTCGGCAAATTTTCCTTCGTCAGCATAGATCGTACCGATATTGTTGTACCCAGCGGCGATACCGGCATCAAGTCCGAGTCTCAGCCTGATCTCCAGCGCTGCCTGAAAATTTTCCAGCGCCTTTGTATTATCTCCGAGCTCCTGGTAGGTAGCGCCCAGGTAGTTATATGCATAGGCAATGCCTGATTCATAACGCAGCGCTTCATCAATCCGAAGCGAAAGCAGGAAGTATTTCAGTGCTTCCGGATAATCAGCCTTGAGCCTGTAGACTTCTCCCAGGTTGGCGTAAGTCGCACCTAATCCCAAGCTATCCTTTTTTGCTGTCCAGACTTCAATTGACTTTTGAAAATAATCAATGGCTGCTGGATAATTACCCTGCATCTTACTAGCCGTACCCAGGACGTTGTAGCCGGATCCAAGGGCTTTCTGGTAGTCAATTTTTTTGGCCCAATCTACGACCAGGCTGGCATAATACTGGCCACTATCCGGATTACTCCTGTGCAGCATTGCCAGATTCACCAGATTATTAATGATAGACGTATCGCGCAAGGTTGTATCCACAGTACCTGTAGCTTTCCGGTAATCATTCAATCGCTGCAGATCAATCAGCAAAGAATCGATAAGGTGCTGCTTTTGTGAAAAGAGGCTTGGATGAAATGTGAGAAGACACATCACCAGGAGGAGAGAAAATTTCATAGTTGGTATCTAATTTTTCGGAGGACTGTGCGCGGTGTCCATATGCGCTTGTCTTCCGGTCTTTGATATACAGCCTCAAGATAGAAGACTTTTGGCAAAGCTATTTCTTGCTTTTACAAACCACTATCGACAAAGGGTACCGGCCTTCTTTGCACTCAGCTCAGGCTTATAAACGATAACCTCATCGACACCACTGCCGTAGGTAAAAACTAAACCCCCGTCGTCAGCATATACCCTATGAAATACGTGTGCGTTACGATAAGACAGGAACAATTCTCCTTCAAGCTCGCTTAAGAACCAAATACTCGTGTCATACGGCAGCTGTTCGCAGTGCTTGATAATATAACAATTCGAATTCTTCTGGCAATCAAAGAAAGTCCGCTGGTGGATATTCGAATGGACAATGTATTGCTCATCCAGGATCTCTTCTACCATTTCCTTAGAAGACTGTTCTGGACTGTTCTTGACTTTTGGAAGGGAAAGAAGTTGATTCTCCCTCTGCAGCAGAGCTACTGACTTCTTGAATTCAATCCGCTGTTGTCCATCAGATGACAAATAATGATTCCGATCTGTCTTCTCAAAATCTAATCTCTTTGACTCCATACCAGTCGTATTCCTGAACAATTGAAGCATCTTAACATTCTCTTTGTTAGTCCTTGAAATGGCAATTGTTTCCCATGGCCAGGCGGAATCAAAAGTAGTTACAGTAAACAGCTTAGGGTTTGAGCACGCTCCTAGAAAAAACAAGATGGATATGATGGACAATTGATTTCTCATTATTTCTAATCTGCTTCAACGAGGCGGGCTTCACGACATTGCGCCCCCGAATTTCAACTTTAAGATAGTATAATCTCGTATATGGAAGCATTTGACGAGACAAACCTGCTTCCGGTATTTACTTAAATTTCATGTGCGAAATTGCCGGTAAGTGTGGTATTTTTGGAGAATCAGTTATTTAAAAATCTCTTCATCTAAATATCCGACAATGAAACCGATCATCATCTGCGCATTATGCCTTATGGCTGTAGCCCTCAACGCCCAGGAATCACAAACGATCTCTACAGGTCCGTCCTACAGCCAACAGAGCTACATCAACCTGTCTGCAGGAACTGATCACCGGGTAGCCAATACCTCCTGGGACATTGCATTTTCGGTGGCCCCACAAGATGCGGGAGTCTTTATCAATGAAAGTGTCGGGTCCACGCAGGGAGCGCTGCCCATCCAGGCGTTTTTCACCCTGGGAGATGATTTTACGGCTGAGCCTGATCCATCCAACTTCGTAGATTTTCAATTGTTCAATCGTGAAATATCATGGTCATATGGTGCCCTGAACGAATTTCGTGAAGGGGGAAATCCGGATGACTTTGGATGGGGGGTATACAATCCGGCTACGCAGGAAACCAATGGAATATTTGTATATGTGATAGAACTTCGTAATGGTACCTACCTCAAATTCCAGATCCAATCCCTCATCAATGGTGTATACACTTTCCGGTATGCCAATCTGGATGGATCAGATGAAGTAACTAAGACTATTTCCAAAGCCGATCATGCGGGAGATATGCTGGCCTATTTCAGTTTTGACACAGGCGAAACTGTTGACGTGGAACCAGCCGATGGTTTTGATTTACTATTCTGCCGGTATTTTGCCTTGCTTGATCAAGGTGGGGATTCTGTCCAGTACCTCGTGACCGGGATCTTATCTGCACCAGGAGTTGAAGTCGCCGAAGCCAGCCAGGTGGATCCGGCAACGGTTCAGTTCCAAGACTTTGCCGACTCCCTTTCTTCTTTCCATCTGGAAATCATCGGGCACGACTGGAAGTATTTTGATCTTGGTGCCTTCGAATGGATCCTTCCTGAAGATCTCGTATATTTTGTCAAAACCCCGGATGACCGTGTTTGGAAACTACGCTTTACGGAATTTCTTGGGAGCAGTAGTGGCTCCGCGATCTTTGAAAAAACGGATCTGGGTATCATTTCCGGCGTTGAAGATCCATCCTCTCCCCTCTCCGAATTCTTAGTGTACCCTAACCCTGCCAGTGCTGAAGTCAATGTAGTATACACACTGCGTGATCATCTGGCATCGGAGGTGAAGCTCCAGGTTCTGGATGCGTCCGGGCGTTTTGTGGATCAATACACCACGCAGGCCGGAGCTGGTATCAATGGTTTCACCATTGACCGGGATGATTTGGTTTCAGGTATCTATTACATTCGGATACTGGTTGGAGAGGAGTCGCATACAGGGTCGATGTATATCATACGATAACTACCAGATGACCCAATCTGTCTGAGGATATGATCATTAAAAAGTGATACTTGATGACCCTGATTAAGGGTTCGTCTCTTTCGTGTATGCAGCAAACCCCCTGTTCAGTATTTCAGCCTTCCTGAATGATGTCCAGGCATGAAATATTCATCTCAAACTAATCACCACAGAGTCGTATTTTACAGGCTAAACTTTCTGTTAAGCAGTTTTACATCTGATGAATTCCCACCCATTTCTAGCATTTAGTTATTATGAAATCAATAAAGAATATAGGTACGCTCAAGTTGCATTCATTTTTCTCCAGTGTATACTTTCTTATTAATCTATTCTTCCTTTGCGCCACGCCTCTTCTGGCCCAAACTTGCTTTCCTGATGGTATTCGTTTCACAAGCCAAAATGAAATTGATAATTTTGCTATTGAATACCCGGGATGCTTCGCCATCGAAGGTTCACTCATCATAGGTGACCCGGATTATCCTTATGATGATTCGGATATTCAGAACCTGGATGGACTCTCTCAAATAACAGCTATCAGTGGTAACATTGTCATTTCAGGCAATGAATTTTTGACCAGTATTGATGGTCTCCAAAATCTGACCATCATCAAGGGTGATCTGGAAATCAATTCAAACAAAATATTAAGTTCCGTCAGAGGACTGGAAAATATTAAGGAGATAATGGGGTCATTGATCCTGTCCTTTAATTGTTCGTGCCTGCAGTTATTTGGTCTTGAAAATCTGGAGGTCATCCGGGGAGATTTTGAAATCAAGTATGGAAGTTTTAATGGGCTATTTCCCTTGAATAAAATAGATTCGATCTATGGCGACTTTCGGGCTGAAAATTCGAGTTTTACAAACTTTGTTGGAGTCAATTCATTGAGATACCTGGGAGGAACACTAGTTCTTTCTTCTACCCAGGTAGAAAATTTCACTGGACTTGAAAACCTGACTGAGTTGGGTGGGCTGTATTTGTATCGCAATGACAATGTTGGTATGACTGGCCTCCATAATGTTACCATCATCCATGATGATCTCTACCTTTCGGAAAATGATAATGTATCACTGAGTCCATTAGGAAATACACTGAGTACAATAGGTGGCGACTTGTATGTAAACATGTCCAATGCAGGCACCCAATTTCTGACTGCATTGAAGCGAATTGGGGGTTCCTTATTCTATTTAAGAAACCACCTGGCAAGTTCTTTTTCCGGACCTCCTAATCTTGAATACCTGGGCGGATGGTTGAACATTTATCAAAATAATCTGATGACTTCGATTTCCGGGTTTCCCAAATTAGATACGATTGGAGGCACAGTGCACATTTACCTATTGCCCCAACTCAAATCAATATCCATTTTCCCCAATCTCAAGGTATTATCAGGAGAATATTTTGTACAAACAAATAAAAAGTTAGAAACTATAATCAATCTCGATCACCTGAAAGTTTTGGGAGGCCTTATCATTGAATCCAATGATATACTCTCTAATGTTCCAGAGTTCCCCATACTGGAGGAATTAAACGGACAAGTCAAAATCACATTTAACGACAAGATCAAGATCGTTCGATTGCCCCACAGTATAATTCGTATGCCCGGCACTATCGAATTCTTTGGAAACGACATACTCAAATCAGTCACCGGATTTAACAATCTCACTTCAATTGGAGGTGATTTTCTTTTTTGGCTTAATTCAAACATAGATACTATTGCTGCCTTTGAAAGCCTCGATAGTGTGGGAGGCGAGCTTTACGTTGAACTGAGTCAAGCCATCAGTGATTTTCCCCGCAATAACAGGTTTGAATTCATAGGGGGAGATATCTCGCTACACCAATTGAATATTGTGGATCTGAGTTGTCTGCAGGAGTTAGATAGTATACCTGGATCCTTATCTATAAGTATTTGCCATAACATGACAAGTTTACTTGGAATTGAAGATCTAATTTCACTTGGAGGGCTCAGTCTGGCCACATTAAGGAAGTTACCAAATTTGAATGACCTTGAAAACCTTACATGGTTAGGTGGTGAATTGAGCATCACGAATTGTGATTCACTCTCGAATATAGATGCGCTGGAAGGGATTACCTCCATTGAAGGTCGCCTTCACTTTTCTTCTAATGATCATCTTGAAAACATTCAGGGTGTTCGTCATATTGATCCAGAAAACATTCTGGCAGAATATCCAGGATTTAATGACATTGAAATTTATAATAATCCGAAACTAAGTGTATGTAATCTGCCAAACATCTGCTCTGCTGTAAGAGATTATAAACGATCATTTCAAATAGAACAAAATGCGCCTGGCTGTGATGACGTCAGGGAACTGGATTGCAAGGATTATGGATTTTCCGGTACAGTGTATTTTGACAGCAATCAAAATAAGATACAAGATATTAATGAGCATGGAGTTCCAGGAGTTAAGGTAACCCTTCAACCAGGACAAAGAAGTGTCGATACCAATGAAGAAGGCAATTTTCTCGTGCTAGCGAGTGAAGAAGAAGCTCAGGTTTTAAAGATGGAATCTCCGGAGAATTGGTTACTTACCACTGATTCCAGTCAGTACACGCGGTTATTCTTTGCAGGTTCAGCTTCTAATAGTGATTTGGACTTTGGTATATCAACTGATATAAATAAAAATGACCTCTCAGTCAATCTTTCATCAGATGCGACACGCTGTAATGAAACAGTCACGTTTTACATACGGTATCAAAATTCCGGCACCACACCATTGAAGGGGCGGATTAAACTTGTTTTCAATGATGACGTTTCGTACTCAACAGCAACACAATCCCCTTTCAATTCACAATATCAGAGCCCGAACCTCATATACCAGTGGCGATTTGATACACTGCAGCCTTTTGATTTTGTAGATATTAAAGTGTACCTCAGAATGCCTTCTCAGTTGCATGCCGGAGAAGTATATGATTTCAATCTCATCGCCCTCATCGATTCAGCAGGAAATGAAGTCATAAAAGATGTATTTGTTTATTCGCCAACGATTGTATGCTCATTTGACCCGAATGACAAAATTGTAACTCCTCCGGGTGTTCGTCAAGAAAATTTCACACTGCTGGACGAAAAGTTGACCTATACCATCAGATTTCAAAATACAGGCAACGCACATGCAGTGGATATTACATTGCTGGACACGATCGATGCCAGCATGGACTTGACCACATTGAAAGTTGTTAATAGCAGCTTTCCAGTTTATACAACGATCGATGGGCAGGCCGTAATGTTCTTTTTTGAGAATATCTGGCTACCGGACAGTCTGTCCAATGAATCTGATAGTCATGGATTTGTAACTTACGAGATCTCTCCTATAAACGGTATGGCAGATTTTACCGAGGTAAAAAATGAGGCTAATATTATTTTTGACTTTAATGATCCGATCCTTACAAATGAAACACTAAATACTTTTGTAGAGGAGATTTGTAATGATAGGTTCTTCGAAATAGACACCGTCATTTGTGACGGGACATCGTATGCTGGTTATACGGCCACGGGTGTATACAGTGATACGATTAAAATCGGCAGTACCTGTGATTCCATTTCATGGGTAGATCTAACGGTCATCCAGGTTGCCACCAGCTTAGATTCAGTTATAGTATGTGAAGGCTCTTCAGTGGTCATTCATGGCAAGGAATATATAGCAGAAACAACCGGTTATATCGCAGACACTTTATATTCCGTAGAAGGGTGTCCGCAGGACATCGACTCGGTGTATGTTAATGTGCTTCCGCTGGGTTGCCTCCATGTCTTACGAATGTAAATGAGCCTTCGAATCTGGCTTTTAGGGTCTATCCTAATCCGATTTCCGCAAATGGCAAACTCCAGATAGAATTGCAAGAGAAAAATAACCCAATAGATGTCATCCTAATGATCAGGGATGCACACGGGAGAATGGTAAAGACATCTAAGCATTTGTCAACAAAATCTTTTACCCAGGAGTTGTCAGATATGGGACCTGGTCTGTACACTTTGATTATTTACACCAATGTGACATATCAAATTGAGAAAATAGTAATTCAGTGAAAATTATTATGACCCTGAAGTAGTTGCTGTCCATTGCATCGAGCTATGGAGACACCAGATAGCGCCCAGGCTATTGCTTTTTGTTGACTGGTTTAAAAAGGCCTTAATTCCTCTTCTTCAAATCGCCCTTTCAGGGTTTAATCATATAAGCGGAATTCTCAAAGCCCTGAAAGGGCGAACAATTAGGAAAGGGGTTTAGCCCTTTATTTAGTAGAAATCCTTTATGATTTAACCACTTTTGAATATGCGATCCCTGATGACTGTAAATAACAGTCCGCCTGTGACACTCATTCACAAATAATCTTCCCCGTCCTGATTAAACGACCCTCCTGTTCTACCCGCCAAAAGTAGATGCCTGGTGTACTTAATTGTCCTGTGGAATTTAGTTCCGTCAATTTAAAAGATTGCGTTACTTGCCCTATGCTGTTGACGATGGTACAGGTAGCATTCAACAACTCTTCACCGATTGTAATTACAAAGAGGCCTTGTGTTGGATTGGGGCTGATCGTCAATGTTTGATCAGTCCAAACTGGATCAACGGCCGAAATAAAATCGATAAACGGACACTCCCCGTCGTATGGAGCATAAATACTATCCTGATACTGAAAGCAGCGCAGTGCTGTAGAGAAAACTCCTCCACCTAGCCAGCCATATTCCGGTTGATAGTACGCAAGGCCATTGCTACCGCCCATTCCTTCCAGAACATAGTTGAAGAATTCAATGTAGGGATCACTTACATCGGTCAGGAAAAATCGCTTTACTGCTATCCCGAATAGACTCACCGTGTCAATAGATCGAATGATGGTAGTTGGGAAGTGCTGCGACTGCATAGGTGTGGTGTCACCTAACTGCAAATCAAAGTCATAGATCAATCTTTCACTGGAATCTATTGATGGCAAGTAATAAACGCTTTTTAGCAGGGTATCATAGCGGAGGAAGGTAGGACCGATACTGTCATACGAATTGAATGTTAACATACCGGGAAAGGTGTATACGTTTAAAATGTTATGCCGCGTCGTATACATCTTGAAATACGAAAGCCCACTAATCAACGTGTCCCCATGTAAAATATTCTGCTCATCAGTGCTGTGAAAGAGTTGCTGGCCCGGCTCCCCAGACTCATGCGTGTGATAAACCCATCGCGATCCATCGGCAAAATAATTTGGAGTTTGCGCGAAGCAAAGATTGGTCAGGAGGGAGAAAAGCAGGATGGTAATCAGTCGAAGGTGATCCATGCTTTAAATATAAGGAATTCATTGTTCAAGTAAGTGTCCCTAATGATGGGGACCATCCATGGGATGATCCCTCTCACTCTTCCCAAAGTACAATAAACTTGATGATCCTGGGAATTCCATTCTCGTTTTTCATCAGGACGAGAAGTCCGCCTCCGGAAGGTCCAAGACCACGACTTTCATCGCTAATTCTATAATGGAACCCACATTCCACAAGGCAATACTTGTTTGTTTTATCCCACAACACCCCCGAAAAGGCGAGATGAGCTTTAATGGCATACTTATAGATTTCTACATTTTCCTTATTGGATGGCTTAGTAGCATAAGGACCGATACTGCCCTTTTTCATTATGGCACCTGAGAGCTCATTCAACTTATGAATCTCTGGATAACTCTCCAGTTCAATGTAATCCTGCAGTGTTTTATGCTTGTGTAATTGCGATGATTGAATTCTGCTTATCATATACAAACCATCTGGAAAATGAACCCTCTGTTTAAAGAGTCTGGCCTCCTGAATATTTATGCTGTCAGACTCAATTACAAAATCAAGGGCACTTATTTTTTCATCTTCGTACGTTTCAGGATTAAAGACCAGAAGGCTGTCAAGTGGATTTTGACTGTACTCATGCGTCTCGATATGCTGCAAATGAGGATAGTAAAAGTCGAACTCATTACATGTAACCAGCGAATCCAGAATAGTTAAATACACGACCTCATCAACAGGCTTTTGAGCATTGGCAAAGGTCAAGGGAATCAATGCCAATAAAGTGCTTAAGTGTCTCATCATGTTTGTTTGAGATTGGTAACACTAAAGGATGCGCGAAGACAAGCCAACTCAATTTACGACTTTCTCCATGGCCCTAAATCCAAATTTATAGGTTTCCCTGGGTCGCAATAGCCGGGCAGATAGTGATTGCCTGCTATTATCCGGCGTTGCCAGCCAATACCCTTTCCAGGTTATGCAAGCTCATCGTAAATCCTTCCTTGAAGCCCATCTCAATCATCTTCTCCATACGTTCAAGAGATTCATTATAGATCGTAATATTGACTTTTGTCCTTCCGTTCTGCTCACTAAAAGTGTAATCCCAATCAGAACCCGGCAATACAGGGTTTTCATCTTTGTCTGCAAAAGCATTAAACAGTTTAAAATTGGTCTTTGGGCTAATGGATTTATATTCTTGAATTGCCCAGCGCTCTTGCCCTTCAGGGCTTACCATCGCATAAACTCTGCGTCCGCCCACCTTAAAATCCATATACTTTGTTTTGGATGTCCAGGGTTTAGGTGCCACCCATTGGTCAAGGATTTCTGATTTGGTAAAGGCATCCCATACCAGCGACAGGTCTGCATCAAATTCTCTTGATATGAATACTGTTTTCGCTGTTTTGTCAACGGTAAAGTCAAAAAGTAAATCGTTGTTCATTTTTTCTGTTTTTTAAGGGTGGATAATACATCGTCAAGTTGATTAAACCGGGTTTCCCAGCTTTTCCTGAATTGGGCTAACCAATGGTCAAACTCCTGCATCTTCTTTGGATTGAAGTGATAGTAGATTTCCCTACCCGACTGCTCAGGGATAATCAATTCGCATTCGTGCAATACTTTAATATGCTTTGATACAGCTTGCCGGCTCATATCAAATTTCTCCGCCATGGCCGTGGGGGTTAATGCCTGGATGGCAATGAAGGTCAAAATGGCCCTGCGGGTAGGGTCAGCAATGGCCTGGAATATGTCTTGCTTCATATGTGAATATTTAAATACGCAACTTTCAGGTTGCAAATATATACGCAACTTTTGAGTTGCGCAAATTTATTTGAAACTAATTTTTTGGTAAACGGTCGGAATGTGGCAGTGGGATGGTTTAACGATTCGAAGCCCTCATCGCGGAGACGGATGGCCACCACACTAAAAGGAACTCGGTCAGCATGAGTGGATACACCCAACACATCCATTCGTACACGGTAAACTGTACTTCCTCATTCTCTATAAAATTGAATAGCCCAGTAAATTCATTGATTAAAGGGAGCAGTCTGATAAAAACAAAAGCTAATCCACACACATAGGAGCGTATCATAAACTGTCGATGTAGCTTAAAGTTCTTCTTTAGGGCAAACCAGAAAGCTATAATCGTTGTAAAAAGCCAAATGATGGCCAGCAGCCCCAGCGATGGTACAGAACCAGGTAACGGATAATTGGAGAGCAAATAAAAAACCATCAGTGCCGAAATAACAGAACCTCCGATGTAGAACTTTCCAGCTAATCGATGCCAACGCCTGAAACGATTTCTGAAATAGGACCAAAATTGAAGCGGGCCCAAAATCAGGGTGCAGGTAGCACCTGAAAAATGTACAATAAACCACCATTTTCCAGCCTCTTGTCTCGGACCCAGCGTTCCGTTGAAATAGGGGACGACACTATTTAAATAAAATAAAATGGATACAACCAGGACCGTCATCCAAAATACAATCGTGAGCATTTTTTTATAAAAGTTGGTTTTCATTTTTCCGGGTAGTACTTAAGAATATCCTGCTTTCAGTATTGACAATCCTGCCTAATGCCGACCTCGGCTTTTACATTCCAGTCCTCCGATGACGACCGTCCCATTCCGATGCTGAAATGTACATAATCTCAACCTGTACTTCTCGTCCCATGCTGTTTTCGTATCCCGGTGGAAATCAAGATGATGAAAAGGATAAGAAAGCTGGCTAGAAACGCAAAGACCTGGTTTAATGTACCAACCGTCTCCGTGAGTCGCTCGATTTGGTTGTGTTCGGTGAGGAATTGTCTTATAAACTCATTTATATAAAAGAATAAACCTGCTAAGAGCATTGGCCATCCATTTCTAAGAGCCTTCAGGAAAAAAATAAGTCCTGCAACTACGCAAACATTACTCGCCGCGAAAGCAGCTTCCCCAAACCTGGAAAAAGTTTCCGGTCCTTCAATCCTGAATTGCGGTGCAAAACTAATCAGTGTAAAGAACAGCGCTATGCCCATGAACAATATAGCTGTGCTCAACATGAATGCTCCATGCAGTTTTCTATTTTTCTTAAAGATAAATGCCAGCGCTATAAAAAGTGCGGTTTCCAGAGTGACCATCACATTTTGCACAATCAGAAAATCACCCTTACCTGATATCAATCCTTTGTGCGCTGAGTAGACAGATAAAAGTGTGGTCGTAGCCACTAACCAGGGACCCAAAAACAAAACGGACAGTCCAACTTTACGGTGATTCAAATACTTATTATTACTGATCAGGTTTAGTTGGTACAGCAACAAACCCAACCAAATCAGATTTGTTACTACATGAAGGTGGTGATGTAGGTTTGGACTTGAATCCACTCAAAATAGATGTCCCAAAATCTGTGATACTTAATAGTATGACGATGATGATGGAGTGCGTATTCAAGGATATATTTTTTTCTCATACTATAGATTTTGGGGTTGATGGCTATAAGGAGAGCTTGAAAAGGTAACCAGGCCGACACTGCTTGGGGCTGTCTCCGGGGCATCTTTGTCCAAATTTACGTTTTCATTTTCAGTGTGGATAGCCCAGTTTATGAGCATTCAATGTCACAGATCGCCAATTTGAATTTCCGCTTCTGTTTGATCCTCATTTATTTTGGAGAAAATTGAATCATGATATTATTAGCTTTCCTAAAACATCTAACCATAGATATCCAACAATTCCACCCAAAAGGCCGGAGACTAAAAATGTTAAGCGTTGTTTCACTGGCACTACCTTAAAGGTAATTATTGTCAGAACCGTCCAACCAATTAACCCTGTAAATGTCAAAATTAGCCAATTAGATAAGCCCAGGTATTTAGCAAGTAGTATTTCATCTCCCCTACCGGAAAAATTGCCTCTCAATAGATAGCCTCCGATCCATGTCCATAAATTTTTGTCTGCCTCAACCAGAAGAGCGCAATAAAAACCAAAAACCACTGCCATCCAGAAAGCGCAATTGACAGACTGAATGATTTGTGGTAAATTAATATCAACAATAGCCCAATTGAACCTGTCAGCATGAAAGGTTCGAATAGGGCCTCCTGAAGTGATCCAAAATCCATCAGATGGTTTTCCATTAACGGGCCTTTTACTATACCCGTGGCACCATAATGGAAATCAAGGGTCATATCTCAAGAATTCTGCAACAACGTAGTGACCTAACTCATGAGTTAATGTCCCCATAACTGTTGCACATATGAAGGACAGGAATAACCAAATAAATAGCCTCATGTCTAAGTACATAATGACGATGATCAATTTGGTTATCAATAGTCGGGTCACGCAGGGGAGTCTCACCCTACTTTCCCTGGAACCGTGCTTGAAAGTCTCTCTTCACACGGCTCTTCTTATTTCATCACAAATGTAAATAACACATTTTGGATACATGAAACTCCTCTATCGGAAATTCGCTGTGATATTGCTTCTCCATTCACAATCTTCCCCGCCATAGACGGGTTGTTGCTCAATATTGAAACGTAAACAAGCTAAGCCCTTCGCCCGATCATCTTTCGATGACTTCATCACTACTACGACTTAGTCCGCCACCGCTATTTCATACTATCCTTGTATGTCTGTCTCAAATCAGATAATAGAACAATAGCGAATTCTCTTGTTCCATACAAACGCCCATGATGGATTCCTGCTTACTTTACCCCGGATAATATATTGTAGACATCCCTAAATGAAGAATTTCCCTATTCTTAAATTCGCGATATACTTTAAGCCAGTAAGAGATTCAGTATTTCAGTAAAAGCCTAATAAAGTGGTTCTGTCTTTGTTCTCCCGGAAGGAGTTGTGATTGTGACAGCTCCATCAGAAATATGTATTAGACATATCCCATTGTCATCATCTCTGCCCCACAAAATTTTAACTTCAACAATTTTATTAAATGCCTCAATATTTTCTTGAGTGTAGTTAATCTTTAAAGTAATTAAAATCCAAAGGGCAGCTATCACTGATTCAAATTCTCCATGTAAGTCCCGTACTTCATTTGGTGCAATAACAAAATTAATCCCATTAGCATTACCTTGTGAAAAGTTAGACGTATATACACCGCTTTTAACCACGATACCTAAATAATATATTCTTCTTACACTTGAGACTCGAATACTGCCGGTATATGGCATAGTTGTTTTTTATAGATGACGCGATTTATTATATATTAATTATGTCGAATCATTTGGTTAACAATTAAAATAAGCTTTTACTTTCAAATAAAAGATCCTTACATCTTACAAAGATCCCATTTATAATGTCCTGTTGACTATAACTGTTATTCTATTGCAGTCTTGACTCTCTTACCGGATGGAGTTACGATTTCGACTGAATTACCGGAAATATAAATATTGCCAGTTTTAGTGTCATCATCTCTGCCCCATAAAATTTTAATTTCAGCCCTCCTGAAATTGCCAGAATTTTATCGATGGTAAAACTCACGGTAATTTTCACCCATAGAGCAGCCACAACAGCATTAAATGGCCCGCATTTCCAATCATTGTTCGGTTTAAAAGCCTAAGGATCGTCCCTGAGCTTTAGACCAAAATTCATTGTAAACACCACTTTCAATCTTGATAGTTATGATTTCGAATGTCTTATTAGTTTGGTTTGTAATATAAAAGTATCCAGTGTAAGGCATCTTATATTTATATTTATTGCTTGAATTTTAAATCCCTAATTATTATGTCTTGGAGGTACGGTGAAATATTTAGCCGATTTTCTTACAGCGTCCAGCCCATAATTTAGAATTAGTTTGTCAATCTCTTTTGCACAGACATGTCATTTTCATATAAAAAATTCATAATCAAACTACCGGAAAATTCACATTTGATGTAAAATGTAACTTCAGCTGCCTTTCAGATATACCTTGTTTGTTAAATCCGTTGCTGCATTTGTTTCTAATTCTGAAACAACAGATATACCTCATGTGCGAAGTACTTTGTTTCACCCTTACCGCCCAGCCTTGCTTGGATAGCATTTATTATTCCTGTTAAAGAAATGTGTTCTTATTCTTTCGTTCTTTACTTCAAATACCAGCTGATTAGCATGCAATCTCACTGTCATAGGTTTACAGAACAGAAGAAACTTCTGCAATTAGTGAACACAAGCCCGGCAGACAATCCTCCATTGCAATTATTATACCTCTTGATATTGGGTTGTCCCAAAGATAATATACATGGTAAGTTTTTTGACTATGAATAACTCCATTTTATGTAAGTATATTATATAACTCCTCATTAGTATCCCTTGAAAGAAAAGTATTTTGAAGTAACCAAACTT
>JADKHH010000012.1 GCA_016721905.1 Candidatus Opimibacter skivensis
TAACAAGTTCGATTTTGTGGATAAGTCATGATTGTAATTGAAAATCAGCATTTCAGGTCGACTCTTCCTAGGCAAGTTTTCCACATGGTTTTTGAATATCATCGGAGTCATCATGCTGAGATTTTGATGTGGTCTTTCATGATTATAGAGATAAGTTACCTTCTGTGCAATCCTATTTAGGTTATTGGTCTTTAATTCCAGATCGCATAGATATTGGTTCTTTATCGTTCCTTGGATTCTCTCCACGTAAGCGTTCTGTTGAGGCATTTTGCACATACTGAGCTTCATTTTATGTTTCAACACTATTTGTGTCTGGGCCTCGCTAATATATTGGGTGCCCCTATCGGAATGAAAGATGCAACCTTTGAGATTGTAGCCTTGGCGGGCGATAAGCGCTTTCTTTATGGCTTTGATATTCTCCCTTGCTTTTAAACTGGTTGACAAATGTAGAGCGAGTTCTCTGGAATAAATATCGGTAATCGTTACACCATAGTAGACTTGCCTTTTGGATCTGATAGAATATATCGGATTGCCAAACCTGGATTAATACCTGTTAGAACAAGCCCGTCCACGAGATTAAGGAAATTGTAACCCGCTGTTCCTGGTGGTTTTAAGCTTATTTTTCTTGCGTTTGACCCTGAATCCATTAGACAGACCAATCTCCTCGAAAATGTCTCTTCCCACTGGAGGTGTTTGTTCAGCGGCATAATACATAGCCCTGCAACCCATCCGCTTATGATTAACCCTTGTTTTATTCATGATGGATACACATTGCTCCGCCATAGTATTTCTATGCCCTTGACGACGTTGGTGCTTCCATAATCCCTGTTTGCTTATACCTGCTACTTGATACAGATCTTTCATTTTGTGCCGGTGCCTTTTCCCTTTGGTCGATTGGAACCAAGTGAGGGCGGATTTACTAAGTTTTTTTTTAGGTCCGTGTGATATTCATCATTGGCCAGATCGATGATCTTATTCAAAAAATCAATTTCCATCTGCTTTCGACCTAAGGCTGCTTCGGCTTCCTTTAATCGTTTTTCAAGCTCGGTAGAACGATAGCTTTCACTTTTGTCCTCAATAACCATGACTTTGTTTTTTGTTAAATATCGGCTATATCGGTAGATCCAGGTATATATAGTGCCCTGATGAGCTCCTATTTCCCGGCTGGCTTCCAAGACCGTGGCTTTTCCTTTCTCAATGTCTTGGACAATTTGCTTCTTTACAGCCTCGCTAAATGTCCTTCGTTGGCGTAGAGAGGATTTCTTTTCATTGCTTTTGTTCATAAGTAGACCATTTTTAAGGTTATTTTTGGTCAACCTATTTCAGTCACGCACAAAGGAATATCGAAGTAGAAGTATTAAGGAAGAAGTAGAAGTAATAAGTAAAGGATTATCAGTCACCAGACAATTCCTTCAACTTTTCACTTCAACTTCGTACTTCTACTTAGATATTCGTATGTTGTCATTCGTTATTCCATTTTCCTGTATTTTACAGCCCGCTTAATGCTTCCATTCAACAATCTACGCATGCTCAAGTATCTTTTAGTATTAGCCCTCTTTCTTTGTCTTCCCATCATCGCCTTTTCTCAGACCGTGCAGGATGATTTTGAAGGCAATGGAACTATCACCACCTGGGTACGGAGATAATTGCAATTTAAATACCGCGCTGTCCAATCGTTTTCCACAAGGCATCAATACCTCTGCGACGGTCATGGAATATGGAGATGTCGGAGGGCAGTATGCCAATGTGGGTTTTGATGTCAGTAACAACTTCGACCTATCCACTAACCATACGTTTGCAATAAAGATCTATGCCTTCCGATGGCCTGACCGGGAATCAGAACAATCAAGTCTCCCTCAAGCTGCAGGATGGCGTTAAATCAGCCATGGATCACACAGAGTGAAATCATCAAGCCCATCACCATCAATCAATGGCAAACCATCACCTTTGATTTTGAAGATGATGACTATATCAACTTAGACAACAATTCATTGCATCCCACTAAACGCACCGATTTCAACAGAGTCCTGATCCCAGGTCAATGGAGAAAACAACTTTGGAATGTGCGTGCCTTGATTGACGATATTTATTATGATGGCAGCATCCCTGTAGATCCGGTATATGATTACCTGGTATGGTCAGACGAATTCGATACCAATGGAGCTATTGATAATGCGAAGTGGTTTCATCAAACCCAATTGCCGACCCCGGGCAGCTGGTACAATGGAGAAGTACAGCACTACACCAATCGCACAGCAAATGCTGTTGTTGAAGATGGCATCCTGAAGATCATCGCAAAGAATCATTTACAGATCAGGGGTATACCAAACAATACACTTCTGCCCAGGTTGAATTGAAGCGTTTACCTACGGCAGGGTAGAAGTCAGGGCAAAACTTCCTTTCGGTGTGGGCACCTGGCCGGCGTATGGACGCTGGGAAAGAAACAATATCAATGAAAACGGAGGTTACTGGGACACACAAGGATATGGAATTACCGGCTGGCCCGCGGTAATGGTGAAATTGATATCATGGAACATTGGGTACCAATCAAAACTATGTCCAGAGTGCCCTCCATACCCCGAGTTTTGGTGGTACGGTAACTTGGGTGGACAAAGTATTCCGACTGTCTTAAGCGAGTTCCATGATTACACATTTGTATGGACGCCAGATAAGTTAGTCTTCAGCGTGGATGGGAATATCCACTATACCTACAATCCCTTGGTGAAGGATACACCGCATGGCCTTTGATGCGGATCGACACCCTCTTGCTCAATGTCGCTATTCAATCTGTGATGCCCCGACCTTTACACAAAGTAAGATTGGAAATAGATTATGTGCGGGGTGTATCAGGAGAGTCCTGTGGCGACAGAAAAGGTTGACAATGCCATGAGCCCGGTCTATTATCCGAATCCTGTGGATAATGAATTGAATATCACATTTGAAAATTCAGATGCGCAAATGTCTTGCTGAAAATCTATAGCTCATCAGGCATAAGTTGATTCGAAACATATAGTAAGTCAGTAAAAATAATATTTGTAAACACTGGACAACCCGGATGGCTTATCCAGCGGGAATGTCAGTGTGGTTATGTATGTATTGGACGGTAAGCATTATAGCATTAAATTTATAAAAGCCAAGGGTTTACCTTTTCAATAAGCACTACTGCACGTCAGGGCTAAGGAGATGTGGGCTTAGAAGTTTTTAGATTATAGAATTTTTAAACGTATCCTTCTGGATTTTCGATAGGATCCGTATAGAGATAGAAGAGGTTGCCAGGTACATGAGGGTTATTAAACTATTCAAAAACCATTAAAATGCTTATTGAAACACTCAAGACTTTATTTGAAAGGATCCCCGGAAACTCAAGGCTGAAATAGAGCTCTACCAATAGCGGGGAACGCCATCTGGCACATCGAAAGAATATCCCCAAATTACCAGACAATCTGGCCTTGCACCTGGTCGGCAACCTCAATGGTTTTATGGGGAGACATGGACATACCGGCTATGTCAGACAAAGAGAACTGGAGTTTTCCCTACGTGGAATCTTCAAGCGGAATTGATCAGGCAAATCGATGAAACCATTAGCAGTTGTCAAGTCCTCATTGGACAAGCTCACCCTTGAGGACCTGGCAAAAGAATTTCCGGTGTCAGTATTTGGTGGCAAACCACCTCAACAGAGTACATGCTGTTACCCTGGCCTCACACCTGGGCTATCACCTGGCCAGGTCAATTATCACAGGGAGAATGCTGGATGAATTATGAAAGTGATCGATGCCTGTTCTGTACCCTGCCCCCTGCCCCCCCCTGCCCCTTGCCCTTGCCCCTTGCCCCTTGCCCCCTCGCCCCTTGCCCTACGCCTTCGGCCACATCAACCCACTCCTTTTCTTATACGCAGCAAATTCCGGATAGCGCGAAAGTGATTTATCCTTCTTGATCATACCAGGGATGAAAACAAAACTAAAGAACAAGACGATCCCGATATAGCCCATCCAGCTCATCGACAGCATCGCGAATCCAACATAGATCATCAGCTCACCAAGATAATTAGGATTACGGCATCTCGCAAAGAAACCATTGGTGATCAATCCCGGTCTCGATTGTAGTGTGAAATATTTCTGAGCGTCACTTCCAAAGTGCAATACCATTCCAAACAATCCAATGCCACTGCTCCAGCGATGATCATATCCCATGGTATTTTTGGGCTGACTGACCGGGGATACGGAGCTATCCAATACATCTCCCAATGCCACAAAGACCCAGAACGGCGTAGGGTATGGAAAACATCTTCCTCCCATTTTGTCCGGGTACATCCGTCCTTCATCAACCACAGAAAGCCATAACTCCCGTGCAGCGCCAGATAGACCCATGCACCGGTGCTGAAGTTGTCAAACCAAAACATCAGACTGAGGACGACTCCTGCGGTGAGCCTTTGTGGAGATTGATGGGATATTTTATTTTCATGGAGACCGCCATGTCAATTTATTTAAAAAATGCGAAGCAATTTACGGAACATAATTTTGCTCTCCCAAAATGATTTTTCCATCTTCACGTTTACTATCCAATGTGCATCCAACAATGCCGGTAGTATAGTACTTGATTTATAGTTCATGATGAAGATAAGCACCTTGCCCGCTTTTCTTGGAAAATGTCACTCGGCGCTTGCCTGCAACCAAAAGCTGAGCCCTGTTGAAGCAAATCATTACACAATCAATGGTAAAACCAGTAAGATCCAGATGGCACCATCCTTTATCTGACGGAAACACTTTCCAACCAGATAGTGGATTCCATCAAAGTGACGGGCAATACATTTCAAACCGAAGGGGTTCTGGTTGTATCGCCAACTAATTTTATCTACATACAGAAGACTTTTCCAATATGTCGATTTGGGTAGAAACCGGGGACGAGACATTTGATGCGTCGGCCACAGATTTTAAACAGCCATCATCACCGGATCTGAAACCCAAACGAGGCCAGGGATTTTTAGTAGCCATTGCATCCCTTGAAGAAGATGATATGGAAGAAACGGAGCGACTTGCGATGGAGTTTATCGGCAGCATCCGCAAATAGATTGTGCATCGATGCTGGCGGCTATGACCCAACTGGGGTTAAGCGAAAGTAGAGGAACTGTGTAATCCGTTTTCACAAGCCAACAAGGAAACTGAATACAGCAATACATGACTCTTCATAAGGATTCACGATCGGTGATCCTTAACAGATTTTGGAAATAAGTAATCCCAAGGAAAGCATAAAACTCTCTGACCATTTAGGAAAGGTTACCTACCTCGAATTTTGGGCATCCTGGTGCGGACCATGCAGAAACAAAATCTGGAACTGGTGAAGACTTATAAAATTATCACCAGCAGGGTTTTGATATCATTGGCATTTCACTATGGACTTCCCCAAAGAAGACTGGGAGCGTGTTCATTCATGCTATAGCCTGGTCTGGATACATGGAGTGACCTCCAAGGGACGCAATAGCCTCCCTGTCATCATCTATGGCATCAACGCGATTCCGGATAATTATCTGATCGATAGCAATGGGAATTATTATGGAAAGTATTTATGGGGAGAAGACCTGGAAATGGCGATTGAAAAGGGTTGAAGTAGCCAGTTTCCCTCCCGGCGCTGGTTCAAGTCTTCAGACTTGAATCCAATATATGCTCGTCTCCTGACGAGCGGACGAAAGTCCTGCGAAGCAGTCACCCTGCCCGGTCAAGCCACCGGAAGTCTTGAACCAAATGTTTAGCTTGTCTCCTGACGAGCGGACGAAAACTCTGCGAAATAGTTTCCAAAATATTTAGTAAATGGCCCCATGCAATCATATCATTGCATATCTATTTGCAACCAAATAGCACCAGATCATGGAATCCAGGATAAGAAGAGATATATTTCAGGCCATCAGAACCCCACCGCAGGGATATCCTTGGCCCACATTGGTGATATGAATCTGTTGACCATTTTGTCCAACCCGCCTTCACAGATTTTTCTACGTTTAACCATGCGAATATTTACCACATTACTTCTTTCTCTTTGCTTACCTCTCTTGTCTATAGGTCAGCAAACCATTGATGGCTCGATAACCTTTGCAGGTATTCAACGGGACTATATACTCTATGTTCCTGAAATCTATACACCCGGTGAGGCCGTTCCCTGATTCTCAATTTTCACGGATATACGTCCAATGCATTTGAACAATTAAACTACGGTGATTTTCGACCGATAGCCGATACTGCTGGTTTATTGTTGTCCACCCCATGGGTACGGTTGATCTCCTGGGGAAATACCCATTGGAATGTTGGCTGGGGCACCAGTAGCGTGGATGATCTCGGATTTACCGGCCGCATTGATCGATTCACTTTCTGCCGAGTTCTCTATCAACCAGGACAGGATCTATAGCACCGGGATGTCCAATGGGGTTTTATGAGTTATCATCTGGCATGCGAATTGAGTGAACGTATCGCCGCGATCGCCTCTGTCACCGGCACGATGAATGTCAACCAACCAGCTACTTGTAGTCCCGGCCATCGATGCCGGTCATGGAAATACATGGGACGGCAGATGCCACTTTGTACCGTATACAGAAATTTTCTTTGGTACCACACCCGCCGCAGTTGCTATTGGGTCAACTATAATAACTGCGAATCAACACCTTCGATTACTGCTATCCCCGATACAGACGGTGGTGATGGCTGTACTGCCGAACATCAGGTATATACCGGTGGTAACAACGGATCGACCGTCGAACTTTAAAATCATCAATGGCGAACATACACGGCCAGGCTCAGCCTTTGGAGGCCTGGGCACTAATCAGGAGGTCGCGTGTAATGAGATATGGAGATTTTTCAAAATATGATGTTCATGACTTGATCAATACCACTTCAGTGGCTGATGGTAATTTAACAAAAACAGTTAGCGTATTCCCCAATCCAGCCACGATGCGATGACCATTGTATGGCCGGGGAGTTGAAACAGCTGATTATGCCGTGTCATCATTGACAGGCCAGCTTGTTCAGAAAGGCAGCTTATCAACCGGCAAGAATGAAATTGATCTAGCATCTGTTGTGCCGGGCATGTACATGATGACTATTGGACAGCAAGTCATCAAATTCGTTAAGGCTGAGTAATCCTGTTACGCTTGATAAGCCGGTTCTAATTTACTACCCACTCCATGAATCACAAAGCCATATCCATTCGTCCGTTTATCGGTGCAAAAGATTTTGATGTCTCCCAGACGATTTTATCGCGATCTTGGTTTTGAAGAGGTGGTGCTGGAACACAATTTTCATATTTCAAAACCGAAGGCATCGGATTTTATTTGCAGGATGCTTATGTTAAGGACTGGGTTGACAACACCATGGTATTTCTCGAGGTCGATGATGTGGCGAGATACTATGACGAAATACTACCCTTGATCTGCCGTCCAAATGAAGGCGTAAAGACTTGTTCCGATCAGAAACCATCCCTGGGGCCGCGAGTGTTTTCTTCATGATCCTTCCAGGATCCTCTGGCATATTGGTGAGTTTAAAAATATGGCTTCTATGCCTGACCTCCCACCCACAGCCGAGAAATATTTTCTGGAATACTGTGATTTTGGGACCTGCTGCGAATAATAGGGTAATGAATTATTCAAATCCCATTGACCTCATCTGCAGTATATGAACCAGGAAGAACAGTTTCTTGAGATGTTGAAAACCATAAGGGCATTCTCGCAAGATCGCCAATGCGTTGCAGGAGATGCCGAGGCAGGAGAGACCTCATCCGAAATGACATACCACTTATGGAAATCGTTTGGCAATTAGCAACGATACCTATAAACACCCACATGGATATATCGGATAGCACTCAACGTGGCCATTTTTTACCGGAAAGATCATGTACGAAAAGAGCAAACCGATATCCTTACCGATAGCATCCTGAATCTCAAAGACAGAGGTGCCCGCTGAGTCAGATCAGCACCTGTTCCTCCTCCAACAATTTATTTCCGAACTCCGCGAAATGGACAAAGCAGTGATGTTACTTTATCTGGAAGAAAAGCCACAAAGAGATTTCAGAAATGGTAAGCTTGTCTGAGAGTAATGTTGGTACAAAAATCAGCAGGATCAAAACCATTTTGACACATAAGTTTTCAACCTTCAAAAATCAATTCTAATGGATCAATCAGAAAATCATCTCTGGAAAGCATACGACAGGAAACTAGAGGTCATCCCTGATGCTGAATAAAAGCAATGCTATCGAAATCACCAGGCTCAAGACCAAATCATTGTTATCTTCCATGACACCGCTTAAAATTTTACCATCATCGTAGGTATGCTCTGGGTATTTATAGGAGCACCATTGTGGTCAATCTGTTTTGTTCATGCCTATGCATCCGTGAGCCCTTTCTTCTTGTATTCAGCCGCTTTTCGGCTCCTGCTGACAGCCATCGGTATTGAGTAGATACCTATATCGGCTTGTGCTTATCCATCAGATGGACATCACCGATACGCTGATCAAAACCCAAAGCGATTGACGCAATTGAAGTCATCCACGCTCTGGGTAGCGTACGTATCCTTTTGCTGCAACTCCCCGCCTGGACTGCCTTTTATTGGTCTATGGATCTGATCAAAAGTGGTCACCTGCCTTATATTTTCTTGAATAGTGTGGTGACGCTCTTGCAATAGCCGTTTCCTTATGGTTATTTATTAATATCCGTTATGAAAACAGGAAAAGAAATGGTTTAAACTTCTTTTGAAGGAATGGACACCGGTCATCAAGGCGATAGAACTCCATAAAGAAATCGAAGCTTTTGAAGAGAATAGTGATCAAGTCCTTCTGACTGCACGATGAATAAAAGAAGAAGAATACAATTAACCCTCTTTATTGATGAAAAGCAATCGGCTGCTATCGAACGTATCCGTCAAAAATTTAATCCACAGCAGTATGGATTGATTAAGGCCCATGTTACGCTTTGCCGTGAAGATGAAATTGAATCCTTTGATAATGTACTTCTAACTGACCAGCCAGGTGCTGCCGAAAATTTCTATATGTTTTGGCAAAGCCACTCGATTTTCAGAGGGCAATGGAGTCCTGTACCTGTAAATGATAACTTGCATTCCTTTAGAACACTTCCGGAGCCAAGTATTACATGGTATCATTGAGGCCCCAGAAACCATGAGCCACACATCACGCTCATGCATCCAAGAAATAGTATATGCACAGATGAAATCTTTCAACAAATAATTAAAATCAACTTACCCACCATCATTACTTTTGGAAAGGTTAGTTTGATTGAACAAGTTAAGCAGAGCCATGGAAGATTAGTTCAGGAATTTGATTTAAAACGAACCAGCGATTTATATATGCAGAATATCTTTCGTCTCACCTTTCTTTTAGTCCTTCTGACAGAAGCACTTTGTGCACAAACCTATATTACCAATATATCGGTGGCGGATGTTGTGCAACATGGTTGGATGCCTAACCAGACCGTGACCATCACCCATGATCTCATATCAGATGTTCGTCCTGCTGAACAGGTTAAGTTCCGGCCAATGCAACGATTGTAGATGGCCAAGGAAAATATCTGATTCCGGGATTTGTCGATGCCACATTCATTTTCGCAGACAGGCGGATTGTATACGAGACCTGACGCAATCGATTTACGCAAATACAAACCATACCAGGAAGAGATCGACTGGGCGCATGATCATATGGAGGAAGTATTGCGACGGTATTTTGCAAAATGGTATCACCACGGATTGATGTCGGTACGACAGTCAATTTCCTTAAACACAGAGACTCATTCAAGGATGCAACGTATGCCATCCATCTATATGGCTGGGCCTTTGTTGACAACATATGAACCGAAAGCTCTTTCCAATCTCGGTGATGACGGCCCTTTTAATCTTGTCAAGACGGTAGAAGATGCTATCAACCTGGTACAGCAGCAGTTGCAGTACCAGCCTGACATGATCAAGATTTGGTACATCGTAGGTCGGGATACATCAGACATCGAAGCAAGTGCCCGCCGCTACCTGCCCATCATCAAAGCCATCAGCGATGAAGCGCATAAAAACAATCTGCCATTGGCAGTTCATGCCACACAGCGCATCACAGCAAAACTGGCAGTAGAAAATGGATGTGACTACCTGGTCCATAGTGTTGATGATGAATTACTGACCGATGAATTTGTACAGCTCCGCAAAAACAAGAAACAATCCTATGTCCAACACTAATCGTTCACGACGGATATGTCAATACGTTCGGGCAGCATCTGCACATCAGCCATCATGAGCAGCGCATGGGTGATCTGATCCAGCTGGGTTCATTGCTGGATCTGAAACATCTTCCGGACACAGCCATGACCAATAGATACTACAGACGTATCAACACACCGGAAAAAACGGAGGGCACCCAAAAGGCTAATGATATCATGCTGGCTAACCTCAGGAAGTTATCTGATGCAGGTGTGATCATCGCTACCGGAACAGATGCCGGTAACATAGGCACTTTGCATGCCTCCTCCTATCTAACCGATACGCTGATTCCTGTCAGCCCTGTAGCGCTTGCGCAGCAACAATTGAATGCCTATAATTTAAGGGACATCGACGCATTTCTCGAGCCGTATGCAGACGATGTGGAAATCTATAACTATCCGGACAATTTACTCTACAAAGGCCAAGCCGAGATGAAACTTGACTATTCCGTATTGTTTCAAAGCGCCCCCGACCTTCATTGTGAACTTGCCGGTAGAACTGTAGAAGGAAATATCGTCACCGATCAGGAGATCGTCCGCTTCGGAAACAGAAAGATCGAAGCCAATGTCATTTATCACACCGGGAATGGTAAAATCCAGAAAGTGTATTTTAAACAATAAATCGCCGTTCGTTCAAGTCTCAGACTTGAATGCAATATGTTTTGCGTCTCCTGACGCTAGAGTTAAATCATCGGCCAACATCGTTCGTTCATGCTTGAAGTGCAACGCTCGTTCAAGTCTTCAGACTTGAATGCCATATATGCTCGTCTCTTGACGAGCGGGTCAAATCTTCTGCCATGTAAAACGTAGTTTTACCCGATCGCTCGTTTAAGTCTCTGACTTAAATGCAATATGTTTTGCGTCTCCAGACGCTAGAGTCAAATCACCAACCAACATGACAGCCCACAAACTCCTCACCCCCCTCCTCGCCTCCATCTGGCTCATCAACGGCCTGGTCTGCAAAGTCCTGAACCTCGTCCCCAGACACCAGGAAATCGTAGCCGTTATTTTAGGACAAGAACATGCAGCAATATTGACGAAGGCAATAGGCTTCTCTGAAATCGCCATGGCCATCTGGATTCTGAGTGGAAAGTGGCCCAGGCTCAACGCTGTTTCACAGATCATCGTCATTGCCACCATGAATATTTTGGAGTTTATTTTAGTACCCCACTTACTTTTATGGGGCAGATTAAACTTGTTGTTTGCTGTATTGTTGATAGTGGTGATATATTACAATGAGTTTCACCTCCGGGCTCATGTAACGCAACAGGCATAGTATGTTTCATTTCCTGAAAAATCATCCTTTGCTGTTGAGGCTTTCTTCGAAAGTTCACTCATCCTCACCTTCGCTGTCCCCAAAGAGCAAATTCAGCACCTCATACCGGAATGTCTTACGCTTGACACCTTCGACGATAAATGGGCATTTATCGCTGTAGCCATGGTACAGACCAAAGCTCTCCGACCAAAGGGTTTTCCAGATTGGATGGGTAATGACTTTTCCTGATCGGCTACCGCGTCTTTGTGCGCTTCATTAACCAGGCAGGAAAGAACCTCAGAGGGTTGTACATCCTCAAATCAGAGACGGACAAGAAGAAAATGGAATTCTTCGGTAATATTTTTACACACTACAACTATGCAACAACAGACATTCACCAAAGCACCTCAGACGGCATCACTGAAATAAGTTCTGTCAAATCCGGTTTCAAATTGCGAGTTGAAACAGAAGATGATGAGCATGTACCGCTGCCACCGGACTCACCATTTGCAGACTGGAAAGAAGCCAGAAGGTATGCAGGGCCGTTACCATTTACCTTTACCTATAACCCTGCAAAGCACGAAGTATTAATCATTGAGGGCGTCAGGGAAAATTGGAAACCGATGGCAGTAAACGTGTTGGACCATCATTTTTCGTTTATAAATGATCTGAAAATCCCCGAAGCCAGACTGGCGAATGCATTTATCATCAGGAATATTCCGTACTACTGGAAAAAAGGAAAGATCGAATCATGGAGATGAAGAGAAGACCATTTCAGGGTGTGCTGAACATACTAAGCTTTAACCGGCATTTTTATTTTTTCGGTATTGGGGTTTTAGCTCTCCTGATAGCCAGTCGTTGGTATGTGCAGTGGAGTGACACATTTTTATGGCTAGTCATTGCAGCCTTTATGTATGGGCTATTGATGCCTTTGCTGGTGTCTGCATACGTCTATGATTTTTCTGGCTTCTATAAATTCGATTGGTTGAAGAAAGTCATCGGGGATGACGAAACAGTGGAGCGGATCGTCAATATCAATGCAGGTTTTGATGAGACGAGTTTTATACTGGAGAGTAAATTTCCAAAGGCAGTCTTAAGGGTATTTGATTTCTACAATCAAAAGCGACATACAGAACCGGCCATCATACGGGCGCGCAAAGTCACTTTGTTCTACCCAAATACGCAAAGCATGGAATCAGATGCTATACCCCTGGAGAATGCTTCAATAGATATTGTCTTTCTACTTTCAGCAGTGCATGAAATAAGATTGCATGATGAAAAAGTCCGGTTTTTAAAAGAGTGTCACCGGGTAATCAAGCCGGATGGCAAAGTCATCATGGTTGAGCATCTGCGTGACTTACCAAATTTTGTCGCATTTACGATCGGATTCACACACTTCTTCTCGCGCGCTACCTGGAAAAAGCATTCGCTCAGGCAGGATTTACGACCTTTGAAGAAAAGAAGTTTACCCCGTTTATGTCCATTTTAAAAGTACGTTTTAATTCAATTAATCATTATATCCGTTTTTCAAATGGAACTACTGCTCAAATTGACCGGCTTCGTTTTAATAGCACTTGGTTTATTCCATGTTTTCTTCCAAAATATTTTAAGTGGAAGAGGAATTTAGCAGAGTAAGTATGATCAACCGACAGATGATGTATGTGCATTCGTTTTTTATAGCCTTTGTGGTGGTGCTCATAGGACTTCTCTGCGTGACCTCTGCAACAGACCTCCTGAAAACACCTTTAGGCAAGAAAATATCATTGGGCATCAGTATCTTTTGGATCACCAGGTTATTCATCCAGTTTTTTGGCTACTCCACATCCCTGTGGAAAGGGAAAACGTTTGAGACAGGCATTCACATTTTGTTTTCCATCCTATGGACAGGTCTCAGCGCGGTATTTATACTGACGTATTTATCATAGCCATGCATCCGCGTCATCCTTGTGGTGGGTCGAACCATGAGTTCCAGCATCCCGATGGCTAGCCGCTAATTCTCGCTAATTTTCGCTAATTCTAAAAGGCTGAGTAGGTTAGTAGGTTAGTAGTTTAGCGATGTAGGAGCTGAAAGGAGTGAGCACCTATCGCTCAGCGAGATGTGCTGTATTGCCCCTACAGGGTAAAGAGTGATTTTTGTTTCCTGATGTTACCGACATTTTGCCCCGATGGGGCACGTATGTAACTAGTGGTTTTTGATGATACCGACATCCAGCCCTGAAAGGGCATTGTACAACATGGACCACTGGGTCCCTAGGCTCTCCGCTACAAATGCCTTGCCTTTGGCGGGATCTCCGCTGCGCTACGATATGCTCCTATGCTCCATGCTACGCGCCTCTTCAGCCTGTTCAGCCTCTTTAGCCCCTTCCACCCGTTTAATATTTTAAGGTTTTGAATCCACCAAATTAATTTCGCGCAGAGACGCAGAGACGCAGTTAATTTCACACTTGCTCCTTTCATCCCTTGCTCCTCTTAGGCCTCTTTAGCCCCTTTAGCCTCTTCCGCCTTTCTGTCCTTCCGCCTTAAACTGCTCTATGCTTATTGTACTTATTTCTATACTCAATCGGCGTCAACCCCGTAATCTTTTTAAACAAATCCCTAAACGCCTTCGTATCGGTATACCCCACGTCATACATCACTTCATTGATATTCTTAAGACTGGTCTCCAGGCTACGCTTCGCAGCTTCTATTTTTACTCTCTGTATGTACTCAAGCACTGAGTTATTTGTGGCTTGTTTAAACCTGCGTTCAAAACTCCTGCGACCTAACGACACTTTTTTTGCCAGTTCCTCAATCGTCATTTTTCTTCGATGTTGTGTTCAATATAATCCTGCACCAGGTTGATGAGTTCGTCGGCATGATTGCGTTGGCCTTTAAACATCATAAACTTCTGCTGGCTGTCTCGGTCGATGTCCACAGCAAAGAATTTAGAAGCCAGGATGGCTGTTTCTCTTGACGTATATTTTTCAAGCAGGTAGAGCAGTAGGGTCCAATACGAATTGGCTCCACCGCTTGAGTATATTCCGTTTTCTTCAGAGAGGATACTACCATCTACAAGTTCTACTTCGGGAAACATCTCTTTGAAAACATCTGCAGTATTCCAATGTGACGAACATTTCTTCCCATTGATGAGGCCGGTTGAAGCAAGCAGGAATGAACCAATGCATAGCGAAGCCAGTTCAGCTCCCTTCGCATGTTGAGAAATCATCCAGGGAATAAATTTTTTGTTTTTCTCCAATGCGGCTTTGATATCTCCACTGATCGCCGGAATGATGATGAGGTCTGTTGTAGTGACTTCATCAATCGTCTTATCCGGATGCACAGTAACCAAATTATTCATCAGCCTGACTTGTCTTGTCAGACCTACCAGTTGAACCTGGAACAGCGGCTTTTTCCCCGCAGAGATCAGCATATCATTAGCGGCGGTGAAGACATATCTTGGGTCGGCGATGGCTTCCATGATCGCCGTTTCCGGTATCAGGATGGAGATGTTTTTCATGGCCTAAAAGTAACTGAATACCTTGTCACAATCAACCCCTCAGGTTGTCGTTTTCACCACTCACAGGAATAGCGTATTAAGCCCCATTTTTGTATCGTCAATCACATCAACCACTTTAACCACATTGAAATGAGAAAATTGAAATTACAAATGCAGATGTCCGTAGACGGATTTGTTGCCGGCCCCGAAGGTCAACTGGATTGGATGACCTGGACCTGGGATGTCAGGCTGCAGGATTTCGTCAGAGAGCTTACAGATTCTGTAGACACCATCGTGATGGGCCGTAAGATGGCCGATGGCTTTATGCGTCATTGGGAAGCAGCAGCCATTAATCCGGACGATCCTTCCAAACCATTTGCAGAACTGATGGTCGGTTATCCAAAGGTCATCTTCAGTAGAACAAATCAGACTGTATCAGGGATCAATGCTGCCATGGCTAACAAACCATTGGTCGAAGCTATCCAGGAGCTCAAACAACAGGATGGTAAAGACATCATTGCTTATGGCGGTGCTGGTTTTGTAACCTCCCTGATCGAAAACAGCCTGATCGATGAACTCAACCTCTTCATCAATCCCACCGCTGTCGGTGAAGGTTTGACAATCTTTTCAGGTAAAACATCACTTGAGCTGGACAATTCAACACGCTATGGCTGTGGTATTGTTGTCAACAAGTATGTACCTGTAAAGTAATTTCATCATTAACATACAAATCCTGAATAACAAATCCGGTTTACCTGGTTTTGTAAGGATATTCCTATACCATTTAAAAAATGAATTCGAATGGAAATGCAGATACAGAGTTATTTAACCTTTAACGGTAATTGCCGTGAAGCCATGAACTTTTATAAACAATGTCTTGGCGGTGAGCTTTGGTTTCAAACGGTCGGTGAATCACCATTGTCTGAACATATGCCACCACAAATGAGAGAAAGTATCCTCCATGCCACCTTGACAAAAGGCAGTATGGTGTTGATGGGATCAGACATGGTGCCACAATCCGGATTGATCAAAGGCAATGCTGTTTCCATGTCGCTGACGTGCACCAGCGAAGAGGAGCTTCGTACTACCTATGCATCGCTAGCGGAGGGCGGGTCAATCGACCATCCGATAGAAGTTTCGTTCTGGGGCGCCTTGTTTGGTGATCTGACTGATCGGTATGGTAATCATTGGCTGCTCGTGTTTAATAAAGAATAGTAATACGTCCATCACCGATATTGTATTTTGCATGGGTGAATTCGTTCAAAGCCAAAATTGAAATCATCGGTGTTAATCCTTTTGTCTTTTTACCGGCCTGGGTGCTGAAAGCTATATACATTCAGGCAGGCAAGGATAAAGGCCCCATCCCTGTGCGCGTAACAATCGATGGACATCCATATATCCAGACCCTGGTGAAGTATAGCGGAGAATGGCGCCTCTACATCAATGGCCCCATGCTGAAAGATGCAGGAAAGCAAGTGAGCGATACCACCACACTGACTATTGAGTTTGACACCGAATCGAGAGTAATCCCAATGCATCCAAAGCTCGATAAGGCTTTGAAAAGAAAATACAAAGGCAAAAGAGGCTTTTGACAAATTGACTCCATCCAGACAAAAGGAAATCGTTCGTTATATCAGTTTCCTTAAGACGGAAGCCTCTGTCGATAAAAAATGTGTCCAGAGCCGTTTCGTTTCTGTTGGGTAATGAGCGGTTTGTGGGAAGGGATAAGCCATGACAATGCAAGAAAGTGAGAGAGTATGAGAGTTTCAACTTAAACCGCAATTAATTTAGACATCTCGCCTTGCAGGATCATGCTTTGAAATGATAATCATGCCTCCCTGGGGTTTCCATGCGAGAGGATGTGCGCCGCGGAACACAGGGGCGGGGGCAAAGGGAGGAGTTTGCTCCCGCAACTATGGAATTCCAATATAGATTCTCAATGGGAATTCCGTTGGGTATCCATGTGGTTGCAGGAGCAAATAGTTCGACTCCGCTCACCACGACGCTCCTGCAACGGCTAAAGGAATATCTTTATGAGCCCCATGATCTTATATTTAGACCATGAAATCATCCTTCATCTTATTTCTCCTGGCCTTATTACCATCCTTTTCCTGGGGACAGTCCACAAGGGAATCGAAGGAAGGGTTTTAGATGCAACTACAAAGAGCCAGTCTCCTTCGCTAATGTCTACAACAAAACACTCCAAAGGGTACCATCACCAATGACGATGGTTACTTCCGTGTAGTGACAGGTGGCACGCGGGACTCCATCATGGTTATCTTCATCGGGTATGAAACCCAGGTGATCAAGCTTACCGCGCAACAGGATATCTACACGATTTATCTCAACGAAAGTATCCAGTTGCTCAGGGAAGTGGTCGTGACCCCCAATGATAATTTATATCTCTTTGATCTCCTGATCAAATGCAGAAGCAAAGCCTCTTCATTTCAAACAAATGCAAAGGCCTATTATGAATTGAAAACGTTCAGGGATGAACAGCAGATCGAATTGGTTGAAGGCTATTACAATGCAGCAATATCCGGATACGAGTTGTCAGGACTGACACTCAAGGCAGGTCGACTGGCCATGCAGCCATACGACAACCGATTTTTTGCATCAATGGAAAGTTCGACAGCGATCACGGCTATGAAACTATTGAGCAACAATTCAAATTTTCCCGATAGCCCGCTGGAGTTGTCCAAAAAAGAGATGCGAAAAAACTTTGATCTCTCCCTCGATAAAAAGTATGTCGATGACAACGCCGACTCCATCTATGTCATCAGCTATGAGCCCGTGGATACTGCCGGACTGTTTTTCAAGGGAACAGTATGGATCAACAAAACAAACAACACGATCTTGAAAATCACACTCAACTGTCACCACTGTAAAAAGTATCCCTTTCAGCCCATTTTCCCTGGCGACACGATTTCAAATGTAAGTTTTGCGATTGCCAAAACCTTTATAACCCAACAAGGTCACACGATCTTTAATCATATTGATTTCACTTACATCATTGATTATCGAAGCAGGGTAGGAGAAGCCTATGCGCAATCCTACTCCATTAAATCAAACGCTATCCTGTATGCCTACGATTTCAGAAATACTTTTCTGATTCCGACGTTCAATGTCACTGACGGCGCCTACAGCGATTACAGGAAGATCAATGCGATGCCGTACAATGATTTCTTCTGGCGCTACAATGATGAGTACCGCTTGAAGGATGGAGATAATTCCAATGAGTTGTTTTTCAACGACACGTATTCGTTTACCAACAAGACCATCTTTAAGTCAAACCCCTTGATGAAATCCAAACTGTTTCAGCATCCCTATATTCAATGGTCTGAGGACAGGGTGTTTTTTAAAGATATAGCCATTGATACATCAGCAGCATCTCCCTCCGCGGATGTGATGGCAGATAAATACAATCTGGGGGTGAAGCTTTTTGTGGATATCAATACCTACCAGGATTCAACGTCTATATTCTCCGCTACTATTTTTGATCCCTATGTCAGTTTTTATCACCTGCCAATTGATAACAAAGCACACTGCTTTATCAACATGTATTTTGACATATGTGAAATCGAAAGACGTAAGCTGGAAAGTGAATTGAAATCCTCACTCAAGGACGTGAAGCAGTTTGAAAAAATCTATCAGGGATTAGAAACCCGGTTTCAACTTATAAAGACCCAATATCTCAAAGATGCAGACCGTGGAACCAATGAGCCCGAGATGAAGAAATGGAACACCTTTATATTTGATCAGCTGGGGATCAATAATCTAGCCATTTTTAAGCCCTTTTGGGCCTTAGGAGAAAGATAGCTTTTTATGAACCTTTACCCCCTGGAAGTATTTATAAATACATCGGAAAGCCGGTATCTCGAAATCATCTCCACTTTCATATACACAAGCAGATGCATTAATTTCCAGATCTATGAAAAACCAAGCAATTCTCAACCTGACCCTGGTAGCATTCACCCTTATCCTACTCACCGGCTGCATAAACCAGGCAAGTGAGAAGAAAGAGGCTGATACAAAGGCCCTGACCCTTTTACAGAACAATTGTTTTGCCTGCCATACCCCCGATATGAGCATTGATAAGCGTCTGGGACCTCCCATATTCAGGATACGCGAGCATTATTTTTCTGAAAAAATCAGGCGGGAGGAGTTTATTGACAAAGTGACCCGGTTTGCCATGAATCCATCTCAGGCAAATTCCATCATGCCGGGTGCGGTCCGCAATTTTGGCCTGATGCCTAAGCAATCATTCAGGCAGGAAGACCTGGAAATCATCGCTGGATATATCTATGATCATGACCTCGGCTCAGATGAATGGTATGCAGCATGGGAGGAGTTTAAAACAACGTCTAAGCCCGGAGCAAAGGCAATGACTTTCGAAGAAAGAGGATTGAATATCGTCAATAGCACAAAGTCCATACTAGCCACAAATCTCATGAAGGCTATGAGTGCGCATGGAACAGCCGGAGCTGTGGAGTTTTGCAGTGTGCATGCTATAACCCTGACAGACAGCATAGCCAGGGTGCACGATGCAAAGATCAGACGTGTTACTGATCGCCCCCGAAACCCTGCCAATCAGGCGAATGAAACGGAATTGGCATATATCAACATGCTGAAGATAAAGGAAGAAAAGCAAGAGACCCTTCCACCTTCCATCCTGATCGTGGATGGTAAGATGACAGGATATTATCCCATCCAGACCGCCAGGATGTGCATCCAATGTCACGGCACGTTGGGCACGGACATATTGCCTGAAACGGCCGAAAGGCTTCATTTACTTTATCCGCAGGACAAGGCTACAGGATATGGTGAAAACCAACTCAGAGGTCTTTTTGTGGTGGAAATGAATTAAGGGGCACTAATAACGTCAATTGGTGCCGCCCCTGGTGGGGGGGTTTTAACAATAATGCGGTTATAAGAAGCGTCCTTAACTGTAAAAACAATTGGTGATGAATATAAAGGACTTACACACGGAGGATAAAGCTGTATCGGCTATTTCCCTGTTTAAAAGCGAAAAGGGCAACGCAACATCCATTCGCATTTTGAAAGATCAACTTTTAAAAGAACACATTACACAGATACCTGCCCTACTGGTGTGCATCAACGGAAATGTTTTTTTTGAAAATGAAAAAGGTCAGAAAGTAGAACTACAGCCTGGTGATTATACGCTGATTGAACCGATGGTGAAACATTGGGTACAGGCAACCATCGACAGCCATCTTATTTTGTTTAAGTGATATTTATAATAACCTTTGACAAGTAAAAGTTATTCAGTCGCAAGTCCGACACCAGCCGCGAGCTCAAACAATATCACTTCTGGCTCAAACCCAAACCTATCCAGATAAGAATCAACACACGCGATAGAGAAAGCATCCAACTCATCTTCCTGCAACAGACAAATCACACATCCTCCGAAGCCTCCACCCATCATCCTGGCGCCGCGGACACCTTCATACCGATTGGCGAAATCAGCGAGATGATCTAATTCATCACAACTGACTTCATACATATGCCGGAGTCCTTCGTGCGAAGCTCTCAATAGTTTTCCTGCCCGATTAGTATCATGTTCGTGCAGCGCCTGGACCATTTCATGTACACGATTGTTCTCTTCGATGACAAACGCTGATCGTTTCATTAGCGTCTCGTTAAGACCGCTGTCTTTCAGCATATCCATATCAACATCACGCAGTGCCTGGACATCAGGAAAGGTTTCCCTGATCTTCTCCACAGCCTGCTTACACTGCGCGGCACGTTGATTGTAATCACTATCGATGAGCGCATGCTTGACCCGGGTATTGATCAGTATCCATGTGCATCCGGGTAAATCAGCATCCACGAGCTTATATTCCCTCGTGCGACAATCCAGCAGCATCACATGCCTCGGCTGACTCATCATGATGGCAAACTGATCCATGATCCCGCCTTGTACACCGATGACCTCCCGCTCTACCCGCTGGCCTATCAACGCAAGCTCTTCTTTCGTTTCATTCCGACCAGATAATTGTTGCAGCGCATATAGTACCCCGCAAACCAATGCAGACGAGGAGGAGATACCTGCACCTACTGGCAGATCCCCTCCGACCAACAATCGCAGCGGACCTATCTCAGGAGCATACAGTCGGATGGCACCTTCAATATATTTAGCCCATGGATACTCCCCGTATTCAAATATGTCTTCGAGTGATTCGATCTCTTCATCAAGATCATATGCGATCCAATGATGTCCCTTGGTCGCTTTCTTGGAGGCAAGAATATAAATACTTCGACTCATCGCCCCTGGAAGCACCCACCCTTCATTGTAGTCTGTATGCTCACCGATGATATTGACACGACCTGGCGCGCGGACGGTCACTTCGGGAACTTCGCTGCCAAAGGTGGTGTGCCATCTGTCGAGTAGAGTATCCATCGTGTAAGAGAGTAGGAGGGAGGGGGAGAGAGAGTTAAAAGGGGTGTAGCGCGAAAGAGTTGATAGGTGAGAGAATGAGAGGGTAAGAGTAAGAGGCGTATCTGGCATACACCCTCTATACCTCTCTTACTCTCACTCTCTCACTCTCTTACATTTACATCCAGCCTGCAGACAATGCCGTCCGGAAAGGCCATGGAATCGCGATCAGGATAACGATGAGGGCGATCAGGTAATACGTAAATACTTTTTTAGCATTTGCTTTTTTCGCATGACCATACCCTACCGTGATCAGGATGATGGCGATCAGCATCATGAGCGTGTGCTCCATGGTAAAAAAACGATGTACCGGACTGCTCATCGTCGTAGATGAAAAATCAACCTTGGTACTCATAAAATATAAACCTAACCCCAGCACTGCCTGCAGGTGAGCTGCAATCAATGTGAATAAACTCAGTTTTTTGTCTTGTGCCGTAAAGGCCACTTTCCCGCTACGCTTGCCAAAGGTGCTAAAGACCGTAGCCACAAGGAGTAACAGGAGGATCCAGCGCAGGCCGGAATGGGAATGAAGTAGTGATGATTGCATATCGTTTTATTTAAGTGAAAGGCGAATTTACATAACAAATCCTATCATTTGTTTTTTACAAAAACAAATGATATCGGTAGCCTCCCTGGCTGCCGATTGCAGAATCACAAATCATAATCAATTATCCGATCATGTAAAGGAGCCTCCTGGCTCCAGGTAAAGAGCATACTACAAATGATATCAGTAGCCTCCCTGGCTGCCGATTGAAGAATCATAAATCATCTTCCACTATCGGTTCATGTACAGGAGCCTCCTGGCTCCACGCAGAGCAAGGTTAGGTTGTTGATCTCCGGCCCGGTTCTGCGAAAATTATCCCCAAAACCTAATCTACCCCCTCATAAAATTCCGATCTAATTCTTCTTGGAGGGGGGGGGGGGGGGGGGGGGGGGGGGGGGGGGGGGGGCCTAACAGGCGCTCCGTCTGACCTGTTGATAGTCTGCTTTACATTCTTAAACCTTTTTATATAGGGGGGGGGGGGGGGGGGGGGGGGGTGTGATTCTTAAGGCGTGCCTTTAGCAATTCAAATGAATGCGCGGATGCTTCTATCGCATAGACATGCCCCTTGTCTCCGACGAGTGTTGATGCTAATAAAGCATAATAGCCATAGTGTGCACCTACATCAATAAATGTATCTCCGGGCTGCACGTGTCGTGTCAGAAATTTGGTGAGCCGGATTTCTGAATCATGGGATTTAATACCATTGAGCAAGATGTCTGTGCCTGCCGGCAACAGTGTCTTCATCCGGATACCAAAAAATGTTTTAGCATGAACAGAAATACCCCGTTTCAAAATCGGATAAACTACTTTGTTGAATCCCATCAGCATCGGATACCTCAGGGGAGTGCGGGGGCGGTTAGGTTGGGAGGCCCTTTTTTTTTGCCCCCCCACAGGGCCGTTCCAAATCCGTTTTTCTTCCCCCACGCTTATTTCGCTTGCAGTTGTTTTTCGTAACACACGATTCTTTCCGGATCCTGATGATCATAAGGCGGCATCATGGTAAATCCAAGTTGATCGTAAAGTTGCTGCGCTGCCTTCATCTCCACCATCGTGTCCAATATGATTTTATCAAACCCCCTTTCCCTCGTTTTATTGATTATTGTTTCTGCAAGTATACGGCCCAGGTGCCTTCCCCTGTGAGCAGGCTTGACATATAACCGTTTCATCTCCGCTACACCCGGCTCAAAGGTGCGGTAGGCAATGCAAGCCACGATCTCTCCATCCGTTTCCGAAACAGCGATCAATTTCAGCAGGCCTTCCTGTGCATAGAGTGATTCGATATTAGCCATCTCTGCTTCAAAGGAAGAAAAACAGGCATCATTGTTAAACTCATCCCTGTACGCTACCAGCAGACGAATTACTTCTGCCCATTCCTTTGTGGAATGTGGCTGCCGTATCGTATAGGGAACATTTGTCAAGTTATAGCTGCGATTGAAAGGTTAAATTTGAGACCAATTTTCTGATTATGGAGCATCAATCATTTGAAAAGTCTGCACTGAACACTGTAAAGCGACTTCCTAAACGTGGTTTTTATGACAAAGAGACCATTTATGGAATACTGGACCAGCACTTCCTCTGCCACCTGAGCTGGGAAGACCAGGGGCAGCCTTATTTGATTCCCACCGCCTATGGTCGTAAGGAAGATACCCTCTTTGTCCACGGCAGCAGTAAAAGCAGGATGCTCGTTGCATTGACAGATGGCAGGCCTCTATGCATGGTTGTCACCCTGATCGATGGCCTGGTCCTGGCCAGGTCCGCTTTTCATCATTCGATGAATTATCGTTCAGCCGTGATCTACGGACATGCCCGCGAATTGGATGGCGACGAAAAAATGGAAGCCCTGCGTATTATCTCCGATCAGATCCTCCCGGGCCGCTGGGATGAGGTGAGACTTCCAAATGATATAGAAATGAAAGCCACCACAGCACTGGCCATTGAAATTGATACCGCTTCAGCCAAAATCCGTACCGGGTCTCCAGGTGATGATGACGAAGACTATGACCTGCCGATATGGGCAGGCGTGCTGCCCGTATCATTGACATATCATCACCCCATACCGGACCCGGCTATGAAGCACGAGCTCCCTGAACCACAAAGTATTTATTCCAGACTAATAAAAGAGAAGCAGTAGCTTACTTTCCTTTATTAAACTCCGTGTAGTATGACAAAGAAAAAACCAACTGCCCTGAATAGAATCCTGCCTTTTGAGCATACGAGCAAACCTATTTTGGATGCCCGATCCTTTTATCAGCGGCAGCTTAAATTCATGCTTTATGCTTTTAGCTTTCTGACCATATGCCTGGGGATTGGTATGGTAGGCTATCATTCAATCGCCGGACTGGATTGGGTCAGTTCATATCATAATGCGACTATGATCCTTTCAGGTATGGGCGAAATAGACCATATGCCAACAAATAGTGCAAAATTATTTTCGGGCACCTACGCGCTTTTAAGCGGAGTGGTATTCCTGGTGACGATCGCTGTGATGCTTTCCCCGGTGGTCCATAGATTCCTTCATCGCCTGCATGTCGAAGAACCGGACGAGGAATAATTGCCCCCGACTTTAGTCGGGGGATAGAAGCAATAGAGATTCGGCTTTAGCCACAAGTGGGTTTATTCTGTTGGCTCAAGCCCAATATATACAGCCCATCCTACCCCGGCTTGAAAGCCGGGGCAATTAAAGCTGACGGCGCATCACCTTATTTCCCATCAGGTTGACTAAATTTGTGTCCCGCCCGGAAAACCAGTGTATTGACTAAAAACAACCTACGGTGACACAGTTTGATTTTTCTTTCTCCGGGTACAGGCAACTTTCCCTCCTTATAATAAGCTCCCTATTTGTTTTTGCACATGCAGATCTGATCGCGCAACGGGAATATTCATATCAACCCAGACTGACAGAGACAGTACCCGCCTGGGTCACCGCGATGTACAAGACCGATGCCGATCCAGGCGAAGTTATGAGCCTCTATGATGAATATTACAAGACCAATCCTTTTGTAAAAAATCAACATACCCAATACTATAAAAGATGGATCTCCGGACTGAGTAAAAACGTAGTACCCGATCCTTATTACGATTCCATTTACCTTCAAAACTATTTTGATTTAAAAAATCAAAGAAGTTCGTCCAACTGGTCAACCCTGGGACCCATTGACTGGGATCATGATGCTGCCAGCAGAAGTTATGCCCCGGGTTCAGCACATGTGTATACAGTCGAGCAGTCCATTTCTGATGAAAATATTATCTATGCCGGCACGGCTAATGCAGGTGTCTGGAAGAGCACAGATCGTGGTATCTCATGGACCCCAAAGACAAATGATTTGCTGACCGGTGGTGTCACCTCGATTGAAATCAATCCTACAAATGCGAATATCGTTTACGCGGAGTTGCTTTCAAACATTTACAAAAGTACCAATGGCGGTAACTCATGGCAGCCTACGGGTGATGGAAGTTTCATGGCCCTGACCTTCGCCACCAGAGATATACGTTGTAAACCTGATCAGCCTACAACTGTTTTTGCAGCTACCGAGGATGGGTTGTTCAGGACCACCAACAGTGGTACTACCTGGACAAATGTACTCGGCGGTGATGCGCTTGAAATAGAGTTTCATCCCAATGATCCCGACACTATGTACGTCGTGCGCCGAAATGGCGATATCACTGAGTTTTTCAGATCCTACAATGCTGGCACAACATTTACACAACAAACTACCGGCTGGCCCTCACCTAATCTTGGATTGGGTGAGCATCAACAGCGCACCGAAATTGCTGTGACACCCGATGCGCCTGATAAAGTCTATGCACTCGCTACGGGCTCAGCGGATGGTGGCAGCGGCCTCTATGGTGTATATGTCAGCGCTGATCGAGGTGCTACATGGACCTTTAAGTGTTGCGGACCCGGACCCGGAGGGCCCCCCAGTTCGTCCAATATGAACCTCATGGGATGGAGTGACCAGGGCCTCGATGACGGAGGTCAATATTATTATGATCTCGCTTTCGGGGTGAGTCCATATAACAAAGATTCTATGTGGGTCTGCGGTGTCAACCTTTGGGTATCGGGCAATGAAGGTGCAAGTTTTGTATGCCCTTCCGCCTGGAGCCATTCATACAAACCCAATTATGTGCATGCAGACATTCATGATCTGCACTATATGGAACACAGTGGTGAACTATGGGTGTGTGGTGACGGAGGAATTTTTTATTCCAATGATCGTGGCACTAATTTTTCACGTCGCAATGTGGGTATCGCCGGCTCTGATTTCTGGGGCTTTGGCATGGGGCATTGGTACGGTGATGTCATGATCGGTGGTGCATATCACAACGGCACGCTGATGAAGGAAGAAAATACGTACATCAATGGATGGATTTGTACAGATGGTGGTGATGGCGTAGGCGGATTTGTCAATCCCGGTTATGACCGCCAGGCTTACAGCAACTACAATATCAAACAACTGCAGAGCAACAGGACCATCAGCCCGGTAACACGTGACTTCCAGTTTCAACCTAACAGCACCTACATCACCGGAAAATCAAGTGACCTCCTCTTTCATCCTCACTATTATGGAACATGGTATACCGGTTCAGGTACTAAACTATATCTGACACGAGATAATGGTTTTACCTACGAGGAGATTTATAATTTCGGTGTTGATGTGGCAGCAATGGATATGTGCCATTCAGATCCGGATGTACTCTATGCCTGCACCTTTCCGGATTGGTGGGGCACAAAGAGAATCTACCGATCTCTCAACGGAGGTGCAACATGGACAGAGATAACCCCACCTGCTGCATTGATGAATAATGAACATCTGTGGATACCCTATGATATCACTGTCGATCCAAACAATCCAATGAAAATCTGGATGGTAAGGACCTCAATGTATAATGGATACCCGGCTTATAATGGCTTTAAAGCATACACATCAGATAATGGTGGCAGTACCTGGACTAACATCAGCGGCACAGCACTCGATGGGCAATATCCGACCAACCTCATGCATCAGCGCGGCACCAATGGTGGTATCTATATCGGTACACGGAATAGTGTCTATTACCGGAATGCAACGATGCCTGAATGGGTGCTCTTCAATAGCGGACTTCCTGCCAGGACAAATTCAGTGAAAATGTTGCCGTGGTACAGAAACGGAGTCTTGCGAAACGCTACAGACAGATCTGTATGGGAATCTCCGTTTTACGAAGCCTCCCAACCCATGGCCATTCCTGGTGTGCATAAGCAGTATCTCTTTTGTGACCGTGATACAGCTTATTTCACAGACCTCTCTGTATTAAAGGAGACAAACGCTACATGGTCATGGAGTTTTCCAGGCGGTACACCATCAACATCAACTATCCGCAATCCAAAAGTAGTATACAAGAGTCCGGGCGTCTACGATGTCACTCTCATCGTACATGATGTCAATGGAGATGATACCACTACAGTAGATGGTATGATCATCGCTGACAATCGGTGCGCACTTGATACGACACCAGGCAGTGCAATGAAAATTGCTTCTTCACCCGGTTATCTCAAAGTAGATGATATCAGCCTCACTACCCAGACACTGACCGTGACAGCCTGGATAAAGCCAACAGGTATCCAAAGTGAGTACTCCGGGATATGGATGAATGACGGCACTGCAGCCGGATTCAATTTTCGGGAGAGTAATAATACACTTGCCTATCATTGGCCAGGCGGCGCATGGTGGTGGGATAGTAATCTTACTGTAACACCAGGCGAATGGTCTTACGTGGCAATGGTTGTTAAGCCAGGATCCGTTACACTCTATGTCAATGGTGTACCGGCAGTGCACAATACAAGTGTTGAATCTGTCACGATTGACAATGTGCGTATAGGAAGCTACCAGGGCTGGAATGACCGAAACTTTAAAGGCGAGATTGATGAAGTATGTGTCTGGAACCGCGCACTCACGGAAGATGAAATCAGGCTCGGTCGCCATCTCACCAAAAACCCATCAATCGATCAGACGATCGTAGCTTATTATCAGTTTGATGATGTATCATCCGGCGAAGTAATTGACAAAGCAAACGGAGTTGACGGCGTTTTGTCAGGAAGTGCTAACATCATTCCTTCCAATGTTGCTGTCGGCTCAGGTACGAGTCAGATATTGCTGGTCCAGAATAATGGAAACGTTTCATTCACCAATGGCGGTGATCTTTCTATTGGTTTTGGCGCGCTCAATCCAAATGGTAAAGTAGTCGTAAGTCATTTGAATGTATTGCCGGATGTGGTGCCGCAGATTAAGACACCACAAGGTGCTTACTGGATTGTCAATAATTATGGCACTAACCAGGAAATCCCTTCACTGGACAGCATGAACTTTTACGATTGCGGGGCTTTAAGTCATTTGATGGCGGATGACTTCGAATTTAAAATATATAAGCGGGCCGCAAATGCCTTCGGACCGGTGTGGGGTGAAATATTTCCAGGCATGATGATTCCGTATCCGGGATTAAATGCCACCATCAAAAGCAAAACCCTCTCTTCGGTCAGGTCGCTCGGACAATTGCTCATCATGCGGGATACAGTCATCTCCGGACACGCGGATGTTGTCATTAAAACACCTGATGCACCTGATCCATTTGTTCATGGAGGGGAAAGCGTAAGTCTGTTGGTTTACTCCGGCCAGCAAGGAATGCAACTACCAGTGATCACAGCCACTGCGCTAAGTAACCTGGGCACACCCACAGGAGGACAACTTGCTTATCTCTCAGATAGTGCTGCAGTGGTCTTTTTCAACGGCACACAATGGAGACAAATACTCCAGGACCCAGTATTACAATTTACTGCCGATGAAGCACCAGTATCATTTGGCACATTGTCCATGCCCGGAAGTACGATTAGTTCCTCTTCCCTCGTGAAACTCGGCGATGGATTAGTCAACCTACCCGTATTTACCGCATCTGAAATTTTAAATATTCAGCATCCGACTCCCGGTATGATCATCTATGACAGCGACTCAGATGTAGTCAGATGTTACAATGGAAATGAATGGCAACCTATGGCTTCCTTTGCCACTAATCTTCCCGTGTCTATGGCTCCCTCAACGCTTGTTCCAGGAATTGCTGTCAATCAAAATTTCAAATACCCTTCCTCTGTCATGGATATCAACCCCACCGGAGGTAAGGCATTTCTCTTACCGATCCTGGATCCGGATCAGATCTATACACCGGTCACAGGTTTGATCTGTTTCAATCCTACGAATAATAAACTGATGTTGTTTGATGGGTTGAATTGGAATGTGTTGAGATAAGGCTAAGGCTAAGGCTAAGGCTGAGGCTGAGGCTAAGGCTAAGGCGGAGGCGGAGGAAATTTAAACTGCGCCTCTGCGTCTCTGTGCGAGAATAGAATTAAGAATCCAGTTATGAATTTTAGCATACTTAGCCATCTCAGTAAGTGGTTCAGGCCATAAATATTCTCCGTGTACTCCGTGCTCTCCGTGCGAAAAAATTAACGTTTGGAAACCCAATCACCTTCATAAGCTCATAAGCATTATAAGCTAATAAGCTGCAGATTGAATAAATTTGCCGCTCAATTCCGACAACATGCTATACCCATACATCTACATCAACGGCAATATCCTCCCCAAAGAACAAGCCCTCATCCCGGTCTATGACCTGGGACTCCTGAGAGGCCTGGGCATCTTTGACTACTTCCGGGTACTCGATGGGATACCTGTTTTTGCGGAAGACCATATCGATCGCCTCGAAAACTCGATGCAGATGATGGATTTCAATACAGGCTTATCCAGGGAAGATTGGAAAGACTTGTTTTACAAGATGATCAAGGCCAATGAGGTGGATAGGGCCGGTTTCAGAGTTGTGGTCACAGGTGGCTTCAGCGATGACGGATACACCATTCCGGAGCAAAAGAATATCTACCTGATGCTGCATAGCCTTCCGGTCAGCGACCCTGCACAATACGAAAACGGTGTGAGGTTGCTCACTATAAACTATCAACGTGATACCCCTACTGCAAAAACAACGGTGTATATCGAATCCATGAAGGCTCAGCCCCATTTGAAGAAATCAGGTGCTTTCGAAGTCTTATATCATTTCAATGGTGTGATATCAGAATGTTCGAGATGCAATATCTTTTTTATCACACCGGAAGGCGTCATTGTTACCCCTGCAAAAGGTATGTTGAAAGGCGTCACACGCAAGCAGGTAATAGCCATTGCAGCCGAACACAACATGCCCCTCGAAGAAAGGGACGGTCATCTCGAAGAACTACCCTGGATGGCCGGTGCATTTCTGACAGCAACAACAAAAGGTGTATTGCCTGTGGTCAAAATTGATGACCAGTTGATTGGGGACGGATCCGTCCACCCACTGGCAAAGAAATTGCAGACCGCATACCTTGAACGGGTGGATCAGTATCTGGCGAAGGCTAGATAACAGCTTAAGTCAGTTGTGCTCACTTGTGGCACAATGCCTTTGGATGGCGCGCCGTGGTGAGCGTAGTCGAACTATTCTCGCCGCCAACCACCGCGATACCTACCGCAATACCCTAGAGAATTGTCTTTGGAATCATCATGGCTGGCGGAGATACTTCGGTTTCGCTCAGCACGAGGTACGCCATCCAGCGGCGATTTTATTAAAATGTCCCCTACACGACATTACACTGCACGTTTGTTTTTTTATCCTTTTGATCACTCAAGGGTAGTAACTTTATCCACTCGTTGTACCTTACAATACCAGCACAAACCAGATTTATGAGAAAGCCTTTTTATTACCTTTTTTCAACTCTCCTCTGTTTACTGATTTCTTTTCCAATAGCCTACAGCCAGGTCGTGGAGGTGGTCCCCGTTTTTCCAAAAGTGACCGACAATGTCACCATCACCTTCAATGCGACAGAAGGCAATGGCGCCTTGACAGGTATCTCTCCTGTCTACGCCCACGCAGGTGTGATCACTTCTACCAGCACCAGTCCTACTGACTGGAAATATGTGCAGGGTGTATGGGGTACCCCTGACCCAAAAGTGTTGATGACCAACCTCGGCAACAACAAACACTCCATCAGCTATAATATCAAGGACTTCTATGGCGTCCCGGAAGGAGAAGAAGTAGAAGCACTTGCATTTGTTTTTAGAAACGCCAATGGAAGTGCAGTAGGACGTGCTTCAGATGGAGGAGACATTTTCTACACTATCTATCCGTCAGACATTGCCTTTCAGTCATTATTGCTCGCTCCACAGGAAGCTTCACTCGCTTTGTTTGAAAACGACATGCTCCCTGTCAAGGGCGCAACAAGTCAGGATGCCGACCTCTATATCAAAGACAATGGTGTCACCGTTTATCATACGTATGGAAGCTTGATAGAATTTAATTTCACAGTTCAGGGCACGGGAAACCATGAGATCTGTTTTCAAGCGATCAGAAGCGCAGACACTCTCACACAATGTTTTTATTATTCTGTCATCAACGATGTCGTGGTTGAAGATCCCCCTGCCGGCCTCGAAGACGGATTGACCATACGCAATGGCAATGACTGTTTCTTCCAACTCTATGCGCCTGGCAAATCATATGTCCATCTCAATGGTGACATGACCAACTGGCAACTTCGCTCCGAATTTCAAATGAAGAAATCGGTCGATGGAAATACCTGGTGGGTCGAAGTGCCGGCACTTGACCTTGGCGCTAATTACAGATATCAGTATGTAGTAGACGGTACGATCAGGATTGGTGACCCATACAGCACATTGATCCTTGATCCCTTCAACGATGGCTCCATCACTGCAGAGACCTATCCTGATATGCCACAATACCCCTATGGACTTACGTCAGGTATGGTCAGCAGTTTTGTAGTAGGGCCTACAGAGATCACGGCACCACTGAATCCAAAACCTGAAAAAACAGATCTCATTATTTATGAATTACTTATGCGCGATTTTCTTCATGCACATTCATATACAGCATTACAGGACACGCTTGACTATCTCCAGCGCCTGGGTGTGAATGCCATAGAACTGATGCCTGTACAGGAGTTTGAAGGCAATCTGGGCTGGGGCTATAATCCATCTTATCACATGGCGCTGGATAAATATTATGGCTCTGCTGATGCTTTCAGATCATTGATCGATGCATGTCATGCCCGCGGCATAGCTGTCATTCTGGACGTAGTATACAATCATGCATTTGGTCAATCACCACTTGCACAGTTGTATTGGGATCAAGCACAAAACAGACCATCAGCCAACAATCCATGGCTCAACCCTGTTGCGAAACATGATTTCAATGTAGGCTACGACTTCAACCACGAAAGCACTCCAACCAAACTATTTGTAAAACGTGTGCTCTCCTGGTGGATGGAAACCTATGGTATCGATGGATTCCGTTTCGACCTCTCTAAAGGCTTTACACAAAACAACACGCTCGGTAATACCGCTGCATGGGGCCAGTACGATCAATCGCGAATCAATATCCTTCAAGAATACGCAGACCATATTTGGTCTATCGATCCGGATGCATATCTCATACTCGAACATTTCGCAGACAACACTGAAGAGATTGAATTGTCTTCGAGAGGCATGATGCTCTGGGGCAATATGACCACTGCGTATGGCCAGGGATCAAAAGGATTCGGCGGTAGCGATGTGAGCAATACCTGGCATGTCAATCGCGGTTGGGCAGACCCTCATCTCGTTGCTTACATGGAATCACATGATGAAGAGCGGCTGATGTATAAAAATCTATCTGCAGGTAACAGCGCCCCCGGATATAATATCAAAGAACTCAAGACTGCCCTGAGCCGCATTGAATTGGTATCCTCATTTTTTTACCTCATCCCCGGACCTAAGATGATCTGGGAGTTTGGTGAGCTCGGCTATGATTACTCGATCAATTATTGCACGGATGGTTCGATCAGCACCAACTGCAGACTGGATGCAAAACCCATTCGATGGGATTATAAAGATGTATATATCCGTCAGCGCATTTATGATATTGACAGAGCTTTGATCCTCCTCAGACAGCAACCGGCTGTCAGAGATGGGGATCTCGAAATAAGTTTAGCAAGCCAGTTTGAAAAGAAAATGAGATTCCGCCACACAGATATGGATGTCGTCGTGTGCGGCAATTTCCATGTGGGCAACAGGGACATTGCCCCCGTGTTTACAAAGACGGGATGGTGGTATGATTATCTTTCAGGAGATAGCCTGCAAGTCACGGATGTCAATATGACGATCCCTTATGTGCCGGGTGAATACCATGTGTACACCACCAAACGACTGACATTTGATTTTGATATCACTTCATCTATAGCAGATATTGAATTTTCATCGCAGCCACTGGACATCCATCCATCTCTCAATCAGGGACAGTTTGATATCATACTGCCTGGCGATGCCACCGATACTCCGGAGGTTTATGTATGGGACATGACAGGTGCTAAGATCGATATCAATACAAGTAGAGTAGCTGACAGAATCGAAACGAGCATCGTGAATCCTGCGCCGGGTGTTTATTTCGTCAATGTACTGCTGGACAAAACGCTATATACAGGAAAGATTGTTGTGCAATAAAAATCCAACGGCAACCAATCAGGTAGGGGTTCAATATTTTGAACCCCTACCTGATTGGTTTGTAATGAAGTACCAAAAAATGAATGCTGTTGCTCTTGTAGTGCAGGACCCTGGTTCTTATCAGGAAATTCAAACCATTTGAAAGTCCTCATCATCAACGACTATGCTGCCACCATTGGTGGCGCGGAAAGGTTTCTCGAAAACCTGCTGTACGAATCGCAACACGCGGCTATTGATTTTCATCGACTCAACATAACAGACCTTGTCCAGGGAAGCGGAACAGCAGCCTGGTCAAATGTGATCACGGACAGGATGAGGCGGATCAGGGTCATTCCGGAAATGGTATCGTGGATCACCCATCAGGTTGAATTGATCAAGCCCGACCTGATCCATCTCAACAATAATCATCTCTATACCAATAGTGTCGTACACAGTCTCAGATCCTCCGGCATTCCGGTGGTGTGGTTTGTACATGATGAATGTACCTTGAGACGGATGCGTTCAGTCTTTTACGTACAGACCAACAACTCCTTTACTTTTCTCACGCATTCACCGCAGATATACAATGGTTTGACTTCGATGCAGAGAAAGGCCTACCTGGTGAAAGTCCCCTTTAATCATACCAAATGGACATTGCCTCCTGAAGAGGTTATCAGGCATCGGTCGTCAGATTTACTCTATGTGGGGCGTATCGAAAAATCAAAAGGGATCTTCACACTTGTCAAGGCTGTCGACCTGATCAAGGAAAAGGTGTCCTCCATCAACTTAACTATCCTGGGCGATGGTTCCCAGCTCAAGGCTTTGGAAAGTATGGTGAAAGCGCGTAAGCTGACCCACAATATCAGGATTATTGGACTGCAGGAAGATCAGGAGTTGCGTCGGTATTATGCCAGTGCCCGAATCCTTGTATTTCCTTCAGGTACCGAAACACTGGGATACGTGGGCCTGGAGGCACAGGCTTGCGGGACGCCGGTCATCGCCTTTAAGAATGAAGGAACAATCCGCTGGTGCCGGGACAACGTCAGCGGATTTATTGTTCAGGGCACGTCCCCCCAAAAACTCGCTGACAAAGTATTGGAAATCATCCATGATGACGTAATATTGACGCGAATTTCAACCGCAGCGCGGGAGAATATCAGACTTGAGGGTTACAATGCCTCAAGCCAGGAAGTCCCGGACATATATAAAGCAATTCTCTCGTGGTAAAGAAGGATGATTTAAGGCTCTTATTTTTTCTATCCCAAAAGGTTAAGTCAATTTTTTCCGGCCTGTCTATGGTAGAAAAGCCAGAGGGTCAGAGAGTCCTGGTGATCGCCCCCCACCCGGATGATGATGTCATCGGCTGTGGTGGCACGATCAGGTTGCACCGGCGTTTAGGCCATAGCGTTTTTATTCTCTATCTCTCCGATGGAGAAAGGGGTATAAAAAACATGAACCCCATCAAGACAGCCGAGTTGCGCAGAGTGGAAGCCGTTCGATCTTCAGGTCATCTGGATGTGCCGGAAGAGAATCTTTTTCATCTCCACCTTCGCGACGGAGATATCATCAACCAGTCAGGCACCAATTATGACTTCCGGTCCATCCTGGAAAAAGCCAATCCGGATATCATCTACCTGCCTTCCTTTTGTGAAACACACCGTGACCACTACGCGGCCAATATCCTGTTGAAAAACAACCTGGTCAGAGGGGCTACCATCGCCGCTTATGAAGTATGGACCCCGCTCATCCCTAATCGCCTGGTCAATATCTCTTCTGTCATCGATGACAAGCGCAATGCCCTCCTGGAACATGCCAGCCAATTAAAAGAGTTGGATTACCTCGATGCCGCGCTGAGCCTCAACAGGTACCGGGCAGCCATGTTCCGCAAGGAACCTAGATATGCTGAGGCCTTTATCTATTGCACCTCTGTCCAGTACTTTGAACTGATGATGTCCGTTGAGTAAGTGAAAAGTGAAGAGTGAAAAGTGAAAAATGAAAAGAGGGATGATTGTAAAGAGTGAAAAATGAAAAGGCTAAGAGATCACATTCTACCAATGTCTCGGCCCTGGCCATGGCTTAGCTGGCCGAGCTCCTGCTCTATGCTGCCACTCCTTGCTCCTTGCTCCTTGCTCTACGCCATTTCCTGCACCACCTCTTTCACCTGAGGTATCATACGCTTGAGCATCGCTTCAATACCTGATTTGAGCGTCACTGTACTTGACGGACATCCGCTGCAGGCGCCCTGCATGATGAGGGTAACGACACCGTCGTGGTATGATTTGAATTCGATATTGCCTCCATCCATTTCAACAGCCGGCTTGACGTAGGTATCGATCAGTTCGCGTATGCGCTTGACCATCTCACCATCATCCTCGCTGTAATTGATTTCGGACATCCTTTTATCTTCTGCTGCCGTCATAGCTTCCGCAAAACCATCCAGGATGACTGGTTTCTCTTCAGCTACGTAGTTCTTGATAAAATCCTTGGTACGGATCATCAGGTCTTCCCAGGCATAGTTGAGTTCCTTGGTCAGCGTGACAAAGTTGTTGCAGATATAGACAGACTTGACATAAGGCAGGTCAAAAAGGGCCGCCGCCAGCGGAGAGTATTCATCCGCCAGTTCCCGCGTACGGAAATCAGCCGTCCCGGCATAGAGCATCTTATTGGTCACAAACTTAAGTGACTCAGGATTAGGGGTTTGCTCGGTATAGATGAGCACCGGATTTTTGGTTGCTGTGGTGGATTCCATGTTCTTATAAATGACAAAAGCCTGAAAAGGTTCTAAAAATTAATGGGGAAGGCAAAGGTCGTTATTTAGACTTAATATTGAATACCTAATTTCTTCCAGGAACGCCATCCAGCGGCGAAAAGCCGTTGCAGGAGTTTGCTCCTGCAACCATGATAATACCTAAAGAGGATTCCTTTGAGAATCATAGTTGTCGCAGGAGCAAAACTCCTGCAACGGCATAGGCAGAAAGGATCGGGAATTACTCCCATATCCATATTTTATCATTGTTATTAGGCTTGTCCGGGCAGTTGATATGGGTGACATATGTTTTAGGAGATGAACTGGCCCCCAGGATAATAGCCACGACCACCTCTGATGCCCCTACGGCAGCCAGCAAGCTTCCATTATCGCCAGCCAGAGGAATAGAGGCAAGGTGACCTAATCCCACAAGGGCTGTGACGGTGGCTATGGTCTGGCCTGTGGTTAAGGTTTTCAGCTTCTTTTTACCGCTTTGCTTTATAGAGAGTATGTCCTCTTTTGGAATCGCCGTATTAGTGAGCGACATATCTGCAGCATAGCTTGTTTCACGAAATCCGAGGGTTTTCCCTTCACTCACCAGCACTTCCTTTTTCTCATCAAGCGTCATTGTCACAACGCCATCTTTATAAGAAATCAGTTTTCCGCTCAACACATTATAACTGCATTTTGTGCAAGGAACAGTACCTGCTGCAGGCTGAACTATTTCCAGAAACGTGCCCGCTTTGAAGGTCTTCGATTTATTACCTAATTGGAGCGTAATATCCTGTGACTGTATTGTTGAAACTATGAACAACAGGCATGCAAAGATGCAGAGGGTTTTTTGTGAGATCATTAAAGGCAAAAGTAAACAAAACGAATCACGGATGTCGCGGGAGCAAACAGTTCAATTATATCGCGCAGAGCCGCAGTTTAACTCCCCTTTTTTCCCCTTAATCCATTCCTCCTTTTCCTCCATTCCTGCATTCCGACTTCCGCTTACTGAATACTGCCCACTGAATACTGACTGCTGATTGCTGACTGAGGACTGCCCACTGCCGTTCCGCCCTTCTGCCCTTCTGCCTTAACCTTCTAACCCACTAATCTTCTCCCCAGCAATTCCAGCTACATACTCCCCGATCGACAGACACGAAGTAGCCGCCGGACTCGGCGCATTACAAAGATGTATCATCCGCTCCTGCTGCAGGATCACATAATCATCCACCAGGTTCCCGTTTTTATCCAGGGCCTGTGCCCTCACACCAGTTCTGCTGCGGGTGATATCCTTCATACCCAAGGTAGGTACCAGGACCTGCAGACTTTTCAGAAACGCTCGCTTCGAAAACGAACGGACCATCTCATCCATACCTTTTCTCCAGTGTTTCACAGCAAGTTTTTGAAATCCGCTATAGCTCAAGGCTTCCGCTAATTCACCCATATGCACATCGAGATGCTTGTATCCTTCTCTGCGGAAAGCAAGTACTGCATTCGGTCCGGCTTCAACACCACCATCGATACGTTTCGTCAGATGTACACCCAGGAAAGGGAAATTAACATCAGGCACCGGATAGATCAGTCCCTTGACCAACCTGGTCGCTTCCGGACTTAGTGCATAAAACTCACCTCTGAATGGTACTATCTTATGCGGTGGATTCACTCCGGCCATCCGAGCCAGATGATCAGCATACAGTCCGGCGCATCCGATAGCTAATTTGCTCACAACACTCCTGCTGTCACTGGATATCCTTATGCAATCACGGTCTTCATTGATACGATCAACTCTAAAACCGGTGATGATTTCTCCACCATGCTCTTTTATAAGCTCAGCAAGTTTATTGGCCACCACTCTGTAATCAATGATCCCGGCTTGCGGCACCCAAATGCCTTTGACAGCATGACAGGACGGTTCTATTTCTTTCGCCTCCTTCGCATCGATCATTCGTATGCCTTGCAGCCCGTTTTCTATGCCGCGCTTGTAGATACCTTCGAGGGTAGGGATTTGTTTTTCATCTCCCGCGATGATGATCTTGCCACAGAGCTCAAACGGAATATCATGTTGCCTGCAAAAATCCAGTAACATGCCATAGCCCTTCACACAGTTGATAGCTTTTGCACTACCCGGTTTATAATAAATCCCTGAATGAATGACCCCACTGTTGCGGTCTGTCTGATGGGTAGCCACAGCAGTTTCTTTCTCCACCACCACTACCTTGATGCCCGGATGAGCCTCCTGTATCTTCCAGGCCGTGGCCAGCCCGACTATTCCACCACCGATTATTGTTACATCGTAAACCATCAGAAGGCAATTTAATAAATGTGGAGCTTATATGCTTATATGCTTATAGCTTATCAGCTTAAAGGTTGATGAGTTGATGGGTTGATAGGTTGATGAGTTGATGGGTTGATGAGTTGATGGAGCTTATGGGCTTATCAAGCTTATAGCTTAGATAATATGTTTATTGATTAAAAGTAAATGGTAATTACTGACAACTGACAACTGATAGCAGATTACTGATAGCTGACGGCTGATAGCTGACGGCTGACAGCTCAACTCTCGCAGGGCCCATCGCTAAACACTGTATCCTTACTGTCAAATCTGTAGAGCGAGAAACTCACAACTCACAACTCACAATTCACATTTCACCACTCACTGCCCAGCGGCCTCTTTCGCACCTACGGCGCTTAAAATGATTTTCGATTTTCAATGCTACATACATTACGCCCCTATGGGGCTGTGGAGTTATTCAGAGTTCAATGAAATAAAAACTGCTAATTGCTAATTGCCAACTGCTCACTGCTCACTGCTCACTGCTAACTGTTTCAGATAAAACTCTTCCTTCTTCCGGATCATCCGAATATCCTCCTCCTCATGATCATCGTATCCACACAGATGCAACACCCCATGGATCATCACCCGATGCAACTCATCTTCAAAAGAGATATTAAGCCCAGCCGCATTTTCCTGAACGCGATCAATGCTAATATAAATTTCCGCAATGAGTGGATTATCGTTGAGTGGAAACGTGATGATGTCTGTGTAGTAATCGTGATCGAGGTGATTGCGGTTGATCTCGAGTAAGAACTCATCCGAACAAAAGACAATGTCCAGCCTGTTGAGTTCGTACCCTTCCGCTTCAACGGTGTTGAGGATCCATTGGATCAGACGCTCCGGATCAGCGGGCTCAAATGCTACATCATTGGAGGTAAAGAATATACCGGATTCGTCTTCTTCTGTTTCGGGCCAGTCAGGGATCAGATTCTCCACATCAACTTCACTGTGCGGCCATGGTCCAGAAAATGAATTTCATCCGTCAGTTGCTTCATCAGGAAAACACCCCGGCCACCTTCGGTTTCGATCCGCTCATTGCTCGTAGGATCAGGCAACATAAAATGATCAAATCCATTTCCTTCGTCAGAGATGATAAACTGGATCTCGTGCTCCTGTTCATGACAGGAAACCTGGATTTCCTTTTGTTCATCGAGACGGTTACCATGGACGATCGCATTGTTGACAGCTTCGGTCAGGCAGATGAGAATGTTTGGATACAGATTTTCATCGATATGCAAACGTTCCACCAGGTCCTTGACAAAGGTTTCAACCTCGCAGATACAGCTGGGATGAGAGGGTAGTTTCAATATTTCCGCGCGTATGGTGATGAGTGGATCAATTTGAATTTTTCAACGATTGGTAATACTCTTCGACCAGAAACTTGTAATAAGGTTTCAGGTCGGGAGACACAGACTTGTATTGTTCTATTTCAGCTTCACGTTGACGAATATACTGTTCGAGTGCAGGCGGCATGGAGCGTTTTTGCTGCATAGCGGTTTCAGCCTGTCGCTTTTCGTCCTGGTCACGCTGACGATCAGATTTCTCTGCTTCCAGCAGACGGGTAGTGATATCCTGCTGTCTTTTCAGTGTTTCGTTGTTCAGCCGTTTATTGACGAGATCTATCTCGATTTTGTTCATTTCTTCAGCGATGTTGTCCAGCTCAGGCATTCCCTTGCCTTGCTCTTTCTTTTCTTGCCCCAGATCCTTCAAAGCTTTCCGGAGAGCAGCCTGTTTGGCAGCCATCTCGGCAAACTCCTTACTCATTTTTCCCTGGTCCCCTTTTTTCATCTGCTCTGACATCTTCTTCATCTCTTCACTTAATCCCTGCTGCCCCTGGGTTATTTTATCCATTGGCTTACCGTCCTTGCCAGAACTCTTACCACCAGGTTTTTTGCAATTCTGGCTTCCAGGCATCTTATTGGCCATTTGCTGTTGCATCTGACTCATCACTTCACTCAACATTAGTGCCAAATCGTTCAGATAAGTCATGGTGCGCTGCTGATGGTCGCTTGAAATGACTTTATTCCGTTCCTCCAGTTGCTCAAGACTCTTTTTCAGGTTAAAGTTGATATCCGAAACTTTCTCGTGGACAAAACTTTCTATCTGGGTCACTCTTTTGCTAAGGGCATGGAGTGTATCTTCCACCACTTTGAAGTCATCCTTGATCTTAAATTGCTCTTGTACAAGGGTCACATAGCGTGGTGTCGTTACTTCCGTCGAAGTGAAATCATTGATCAGGTGTTCCTGGTCAAAGGATAGTGTTACCAGGTTTTCAAGTAACTGGCGAAGCATGGCCATATCTTCTTCCATCTGCTCCTGCTCACCCTGCTCCATCTGTGCACTCATCTGTGATGCCATGTCCTTCATACGCTGGGCAGCATTCTTTTGAGACTTGGACGCATTTTTACTCTGCTTTTGCTCGAGTTGCTCCTTGCTCTTTTCCATATCCTGGTCTATCTTCTCCATCTGCTCATCAGCCCCTTCCATGTTTTTCGGACGCTCCAGTTCTTTGTTCTTTTCCTGGAGGTCCTTCATATCTTTTTGCAGTTCGTCAAACTCCTTGTTGAGTTCTTCCTGCTCCTTTTGCAGTTCTTCGCTGGGTTTCTTTTCTTCTTCAGATTCCTTGCTGAGGTTGTCCTCTTTTTCAGCCATTTCTTCCAGCTTTTCGATGGCTTTTTCCATACCAACTTCCACCTCGAGCTCTTTTACCATTTCGAGTACACGGTCAAGTTCTTTTTCAAGCTCCTCGTCATTGGATTCCATCTGCTCCATCATATCGATGGCGCCTTCTTTCTCCAGTTGCTTCAGGAGTTCTTCCATTCTCTTCATGAGCTCTTCCATCTCCTTGCTGGCAAGTTCTTTCATGAGCTCTTCCATTTTCTCCTGCTTCTCCAGCAATTCTTCACTTGGTTTGCTATGCTCTTCCTGGTTCTGGATGTTCTCCTGGAATTTTTCAACTGCCTCCTGCATCTCTTTTTGTAAAGAGTGATGACGCTCGATCAGCTTTTCAATTTCTTTTTTATCCTGCCACTCTGCTTTCTTTTCCTGCATGAGTTTTTCTTTCATGCGTTTCATTTCTTCCTGAAGGTCACGTGTTTCTTTGAGTGACTTTTCGAGGTTCAGCTGGATGAGGGCATTATTTTCTTTTTCTTTTTTAGCGTATTCTTCAGCCGTGGGTTTGCGGTATTGCATGACAGGGGTGCGGCTTGCCTTGCTTCCATGAATGCCATCATTGTCATGCACTTCAAAATAATACTGCACTTGTTCGCCAGGTTGTAAAGCGAGTGTGCGGATATCAAAACTATGGGTGTAGGAATATTGGGTTGGATGCGGTACGCTCAATCCCTGCGTCTTGACTTCTTTTAATTTCCCTTTCTCATCCAGCAGTTCATATTGAAAAGTCAGTGTACGGATGCCGTAGTCATCATCTACATTGCCGGCAAAATAAATCATGTCTTGTTGCAGGCTATCGGTAAACGATTCAACGCGGATACCCGGATAACGGTCAGGGACTACACGGATACTGTATTGCACGCTGTCAGGTTGTGGCAGCAGACTGTTGTTGAGGAAAATGGTATAGCGGCCGTCACGGGTAGCTCTTGATTTGACGATAAAGCGATCTTCACTCCGGCGTTCAGCTTCTGTCTTTGAAGTATTGCCTTCGAAAAAGACATCCATTGCTTCGGTATGTGCAGCCTGTATATCCCAGGTTAACTGTGTGCCTTCCGGAACCACGAGGTCTCCGATATTTCTGAGATCTTCATCTTTACGACCGGTATAGGAAGGATAGTCAAGACCGATATCGAATGTGAGGATGCCGGGTTTCTTGATTACGCTCAGCAACATTTCCTGTGAGGATACAGGACCTGCATATATTTTGAATGGCGTGTCTTCGAGTACATTTTTAAAATGGTACGAAAAGGCATCCGCACCATCCTTACGCATCCGGTATGAATAGTTATCAATCTCGATATACACTTCTGCAGGCACCATCGAACCTTCGGTAGTGATCTGCAGGTCGAAGTCTTCGTATTGGATTACAGAGAGGGATTGATCAGTGTTAACTACAAAGCGAAATGGGGCTTCGCGTTCATAGACTTTGTTGGTATGGATCAGTCGATTGGTACTATCCCGGATGATGCTGGGTGCAGCGACAAGTAAAAACAGCAAGAGGAGCAGCGGCGGTAATGCATAGCGAAGATATCTTCTGTTTTTGCCGAGGTCGATCGCGGACTTGAATGGAACCAGTTCTATCTCTTTTGTTTTTTGCTCTATACCGGCAAAAAGGAGTTCCGTATTTCCCTGGACCTGATCCGCCTGCCGTTTGAGTTGGAGGACATTGAGCAGTTTATCCTGGATATGGCCAAAATGATTTCCGATAATGGTGGCAGCCTGTTCGTGCGAAATCACTTTTCCAAGCCGGTAATACTGGGCTGCGGGCCAAAGCACCAGATAGCCCAGACTGGCTAGGGTCATGCCGATAAAGGAAAGAAGTAAAAACAGACGTGTACCGCTGCTGAAATAAAACTGATGCTCCAGCAGATTGTAAGTAAGGAACACAGCCAAAACAGCTCCTACCGTGATCAAGCTACCCTTGATCATTTTATTGAGATAATACCGTCTTGTGAAAGCATCCAGTTTCTGGATGAGAAGATGATAATTGCCAGTTTGCCCCATGCGTTAGCCTATGTAAAGTCTTTGAAACGGTTCCCGTCCGTAAATAATTCCACAGCTGGTCTTCCTGTTTGTACAGACAAGAGACCAAATTAGGGGTAAAATATAGTACTTGTCAAGGGATAGGGTGACAGAAACCACCTGCCTGATGGATACATTTCTTTTGATGTATTGTATATATTTGATTTACAGTATGTTATATTTAAATTGACTATTTAGGGAATATTCAGTCACAGAGCCTTTTGTTTGACAGATCATACCCCTCATTTGTATTCTATCTATCATTTATTCAAGTTACCTAGAGGTGTGGCCGCTGGATGGCGTTCTCGCCGCCAGCTAGGATGGCTCCAAAGAGGAATCTCTACGGAACTGGGGTAGGTATTGCGGTGGTTGGCGGAGATAACTCCATCCAACGGCATTTCGGTTTTACTATTCTCGTGTTATTCGCCCCGTTCGGGATATCTTTGGCCCTCTAATACCTTTTCATGAATCCTGATCAAATCACCTTTGTTGTTTTTGGAATTCTCCTGGTCCTTGCGCTGACGTTTGACCTGGGTCTTTTGAGTAAAAAGAACCAAATCATCACTATCCGCCAGGCCCTGTACCAGACTTTTTTCTGGGTAGCGCTCGCCCTGGGCTTTTTTATCTTTATGTGGATCGAAAATGGCCAGATCATCGCATTTGAATATATCAGTGCTTATCTGATGGAATGGAGTCTCTCCATTGATAATATTTTTGTGTTCATCCTGATCTTTACTTCCTTTTCTGTCAAGGCCAAACATATCCCCAGGGTATTGCTGATTGGCATTATGATGGCGATTGTTTTCAGGGTGATTTTTATCACCGTAGGTGTTGCGTTGGTAGATCGTTTCAGCTGGGTCTTGTATTTGTTTGGCGCCTTCCTGGTGTACACCGGCTACAAGATGTTTACATCCTCAGAAGACGAAGAGTTTGATCCGCACGATACCAAATTGTTTAAATATCTCAACAAAGTGTTACCGCTCGCCAAGCATGATGGGGATGGCAAATTTTCGGTGATCGAAAATGGTAAAAAACTCTATACGACATTGTTTGTGGTCGTGATTATGCTTGCTGCTATTGACCTTGTTTTTGCACTTGATTCTATCCCTGCCGTCATGGGCATTACGCGGGATAAGATCGTCATCTATACCTCCAACATCTTTGCTGTATTGGGTCTGCGGTCTTTGTTTTTCCTCTTACGCGGTGCAGTTTCTAAATTCGATTATCTCCAGCAGGGTATTGCCATCGTCCTGGTTTTTATCGGTGTTAAAATGCTCGCCGAACATTGGATCAGCCACTGGATCGATAAGCAAACCATGGTCTTCATCTCCCTCGGCGTGATCCTCGTGTGTATCTCCGGATCGATTTTCTATTCCATCTTCATTAACAAGAAAGGGGTGCCGGAGGATATCAAGGATGAATCGGTTGAGTAGGGGCTTATAAGCTTATAAGCTTATGAGTTTATGTGTTGATAAGTTGATAAGTTGATAAGTTGATGGGTTGATTTTTTGGGCTTAGTAGCTTAGAAGGTTAGAGCTTATAAGTTGATGAGTTGATGGGTTGATATGTTGTCCAACTGATTACTGATTACTGATTACCGATAACTGCCGACTGCGGACTGAAGACTGAAGACTGCGGACTGAAGACTGAAGACTGATTACCGATAACTGCCGACTGCCCACTGAAGACTGCCAACTTAAATTCCCTCAAGAAAGTCAATAAATTCCTCCGCCATCTTTTCATGTTCCTCTACACTCGGATGGCCGAGGCAGCCGCTCCTGTAAACACTGCTAAAAGAAAATATAAACATCGGTTTCAATCCAGGCAAAGAAGCCTCTGCTTTTGTTTTAATCTGTTGCAGGCAGTCCATCAGGATTTCATTCTTTTGTCCATCCAGCATGGGTGTATTCGTGATGATGATCCGGGCTTCCGGATAATAGCCGTGTACTGTTTTGATAAAGTCAACGTAAGCTGGAATAAATAACTCAGGATCAAACGGAGACCTTGGGGCACTGCCATCGCCATCAGAAAAATCATTAGTACCCAGACAGATGCTCACGATATCAGGTGTAAACCGGGTAAAATCCCATCGTGGACTGTTAGGATTGGGGCTGAGGAATGCGGATGGATAGATGTCTTTCATGACCGGGCTGTCAGCACGGGTATTACGATAGATGCCGATGCCTGAAAAACCGGAGAGCATATAGTCCATATCCAGTGCACGGGCAACTCGTGGACCGAAAGCATCATAGGCATTGTGCTGATCATACCAGGTGCCGGCATCACAGGCTATCAGAGAAGCGTCGGAAGACATTCCTACCGTGATGGAATTGCCGATGAATTCAATCCGTTTCTTATCGGACTCTGGCATTTTCACCAGGCTGTCTGCTTCAACTGCGCTGATTATCAATGCACCGTTGGCCGCCTCAGTTTCTTTATAGAGTTCCACTATATGTGTAGAAGCTTGATGGGCGGGTATGATGTCTAAGGGGGTTAGGGTATCATACCGGATTGCTTGCCTCGGTTGTTTCTCACCATCGATGACCATGGATATATAGTTGTATTCACCCTCTGGAGCTGCATTCTGCATCCAGAGCTTGCACCGGGCTCCCGCAAAGGAGAATTTCAGTGAGGAGGCACTACCGATGAGATAGGTATAGCCTGTCTTGTCTACCCAGGTACGTCCTTGCCATACCAGACGTGGATCATTTGCCGGAAAAGGGTGCATATTATCTTTTTTGCAGGCCGTATTGATACAGAATGCCAACAATATCAGAGGCAGGTAGTGACGTTTCATGTGGGACATTTTGACAAACAAGGCGTAACGTGGCTATAAAATTACATTCCTTATTGCAGTCCAAATCCGGAGGCCTGGCATCCTCACATCCTCCCGGCAGGCTGCATGCTTATTTCTTTTTACTTTTACGCCCCGGTCACCTTAAAAGGCCGGCATTCAGGTATGGCCATGGAAAAGGATAGTTTACTGCCAATACTGGGGACTTTGTATCCCTGGCGCCGCCGTATCATGTATATCACAGTTGGGGCTTTTGTGGTGAGTGCGCTCCTGTCGCTCCTTTTGCCTAATTATTACCAGGGCAAAACCGTGTTTTATGCGGCCAGTCAGGACTTGTTCAAGCCGGAAAAGGTATTCGGTGGAGGTAGCACGGAGATGTACTATTATGGTAGCGGTGAAGACATCGACCGGATTCTGACGGTAGGCAATTCTCATGGCATTGTCGACTTTCTCATCGATTCGTTTGACCTGTGGTCAGTCTATAAGATCAAACCTGGGACACCTAAGGCAAAGTTTAAGATGCGGAAGGCATTTCGTGAAAATTTTAAAATCCTGTTGACCAAACAGGACGCTTTGGAGCTTACGGTTGAGGATGTAGACCCAGAGCGCGCGGCTGCCATGGCCAATGTAGCCACCCGAATGATTGACCATGAGGTAAAGTCGATCATCAAAAACAGCCAGATCTCATTGGCTGCCTCGTACCAGCGGTCCATCAACAGCAAAGAAAAACTGATGCAGAACAACCTGGACACCCTTGTCTACTACAGGGCGAAAACAGGGATCTACCACCCGGCAGGCCAGACCGAAATCCTGGCTACCCGTGTCACCGAGGTCACCAACTCTGTCGAACGCGAGAAAGCCTCCCTTGAATCTCTCAAGAAAGGTAGCCTTAGTAATAAGTTGAGGGACAGTATCCAGGTTATCCAGGCCCGCATCTCCGGTTATGACCGCGAGCTTGCGATCCTCAATGGCGATGATCCTACCTCTAATTACAGCCTCAAGAACTTCAACAAGGCCAAGGGAAAGATCGAATTGCTCGAATCCAGGTATTACCGTTCGTATGAACAGATCGGCTATGACCTCGAAAAGCTCAAGCTATACAATGCAGCCATTGATATTGATGTTCCCACTCTCCACGTGATCGAGGCTGCAGAGGTCCCCTTATACAAAGCCCGTCCCAAAAGATCTGTAATTGTGATTGCCTGTACCATTGCCGCTTTCCTGTTCAGCGTAGCCACTGTCCTTGCCCTTGAATCCTATCGCCAGATGGATTGGGCGGCCCTGGTTCGTAAGTAGTTAGTGGCTTATGAGCTTATAGGCTTATATGCTTATAGGCTGATAAGTTGATAGGTTGATTAGTTGATATGAGGGTTCTACTGATTACTGGATACCGATTACTGCCTGCGAACTGCGGACTGTCGACTGGAAACTGTCGACTGGAAACTGCCGACTGAACATGAGCGGCCCTCGACTTGAAAGTCGGGGCAATTCAATTTGCCTGGCCTGAAGAGCCAGGTATTTGCGCTCATGAAAACGTAGCCATTGAACTGAAGACTGCCGAGTGAAGACTGCGGACTGATCATGAGCGGCCCTCGACTTGAAAGTCGGGGCAATTCAATTTGCCTGGCTTGAAGAGCCAGGTATTTGCGCTCATGAAAATATGGCCATTGAACTGAAGACTGCCGAATGAAGACTGCCGACTGATCATGAGCGGCCCTCGACTTGAAAGTCGGGGCAATTCAATTTGCCTGGCTTGAAGAGCCAGGTATTTGCGCTCATGAAAACGTGGCCATTGAACTGAAGACTGCCGAGTGAAGACTGCGGACTGAAGACTGATCATGAGCGGCCCTCGACTTGAAAGTCGGGGCAATTCAATTTGCCTGGCTTGAAGAGCCAGGTATTTGCGCTCATGAAAACGTGGCCATTGAACTGAAGACTGCCCCAAGCCCCATGCTAGCCCCAAGCCCCTAGCTCCTGCCTCCTGATCCCTCGGTATATAACGAACGTTATATTGCGCACCCCAAAATCGGGGGATATATTTGTGTATTGCATAACACCTGAAGGAGAGAACTATCAAACTGAAATCATTCATGCTTGAATTTTCTCCTTTTTTATTTTTTAAACTGCGCAAGCAGTCTTTGAGTTAATCAGTGCCCCTGGAAAGGCCGTCCGGCGACTTCCAGATCGTGTACAGGCCCAAGGAACATTTACCAAATGCCGGATGCAGGGAAGATGACCCATCGGTGTGAAAAGTCATACCACTGAGAAAGGGGAGTTGACCTTGCGTATTGTTACTGAATTCATTTTAAACAGGAGAAGGCAAAACACAAGAACCCCAAACGACTAGTGTTAAGCCTTCTCCTTTTTAGTACAGGATGACCCACCACCTCAAAAACCCCGGTGAACCCTTCCTGGTATGGTTGAAAAATGCCGAATGAACATATCAACTCATTTGTTCAACATTTTTCACAGTTTTGGTCAAGGTTTTTCAGGCAGGGCTCATCATTTTGAGCCCTTGCTTTGAAAACTAACCGGAAAGCTATACCAGGGTTTATTTTCCGTACTCCATCAAACCAAATGTGTGCTGTGTTTTGAGCAATTGCTGGCTAAATTCCTGAACCTCTGAAAAGAGACAAGGATTTCGGGCTAAATAATGATATGTTTATCTCCTCTCTATTTTTATAAATTCAAACAGCTATGACAAGAAGACTATCACAATGGTTTACCATCATCCTACCGATCTCCGCACAGGGAATGGCTAATGCAGTCTACAACGGAGAATACAATGGTGTACAGGATCCAATCGGAGAAGGAAAAGTGGGTGCAACGTACCTGGTAAGGATATTAAGCACGACAAAGTTGGAAGCACAGAATCCACCTTTTACGACCAAGAGGTTTTGATATTGAAGATTAATGACAATATTCAAAATCAAACCTGCAGATTGAATCTTGCCTCAAAACATGCCTGGAGCATTACAAACTGACAAAGCCAGATGTAGCATTCATGCTGAGGTTTACAGACACGCCGAATTGCTGCCTCAATCCTGTCATTGATTTTTACGAGGACAGACAACAATATTCATTTGCAGGAAAATCTTATCATCCTCAACGACATATTAATTTCCTACACGCCTGAGGATTCTGCCCGGCAATATTTCAAGTACTTTTTCCATGGACTTTGTCAATATTATCTTCAAAAGCAAACCTATGTGACATGGCTTGCTAAGGCATCGGACTTAAGATTGTTTCCGGAACTACTGCCAGGTTTCATCCACAATATCCCGACCCCAAAAAAGAGGTTTGAACGAATACTGGTCATCATATCATTTGATGATGCCTGAAATATTCATTTTAAACAACTCCGCAAGATCCATGATGACATTACAGTTATAGTAGCAGATGACGATTTTGAACCAGCTGCAATGCTAAAATCATGGGGAGCCTATGATCAGGTTTTTATAGCCGGCCATGGGGAAAATAGAAGTGAAACATATGAAGGTCATGTCAGGTTGGGAAACAAATTGCTGATGCCCGGGATGATTGCTGACGCCATAAATGCTCATCAGGAAAATCCAACTGTTTTAGGTATTTTCACATGCGGTGAAGCCTTTTATGCGATGGAGTCCCGGAATCAGTTTGATTACTTTATAGCGGATCATCAGAGTTCAGTCCCCAGATTTGTCGAAATGTTTTTATACGGGTACCTCCTTACGTATTTCAATTCCTATAATGTCCTTCAAGCCTTTCAGGCCGGCAGATTAGCCACCATCTTCCGGGCTAAAAGCGATCCGACGTATAAGATATTTACCAGAGGTGTTAAATTGCAGGAATGAAGTTTTTGTATACTATCGCATTTTTAATCTTGTGTTCGGTCGCCATTGTGACAGGCCAGGCAAAATATAAATGTTGTTCATCCATCAATGTTTCGCAAAACACAAATTATTGCTTTTATAAATCCTCGCATCACCAGGTTTTTATTTCCTCCTGGGATGGTCTCAATATATTCGATGGGCAAGAAACGAGAACGTATCGACCGTTGACCCATCATATGGCGGGGAATAGAATGGAAGATACTTTTTATGAAGACACCTCCGGTATAGTATGGTTTACCACTTCAGAAGCTTTACATTATTACAATCCGAAAACCGATAGTCTTGACTATATATTCATGGTAAACGCCAGCGGGGATACCCTCCGGTCCAACCATTCAGCATTTCAACTCTCAGGAAATGATCTGTACCTGAGGGCGGAAAATGACATATTTATATATGACGTGGTAAAACGTACCATTAAGAAAACAATTCCATTTGACTTTTCAAAAACGACGCCAATTGACGTCTTTCAAGACCTAAACACTCCTTTGCTTTTCTGCATCAACTCTCCGAATTATGAGATGTATGCTATAGAGGATTCATGTCATAGGAAGTGGGTAAGTAGGATTGAAGGGGAATTAAGTTCCGTTTATTGTTCCGATTCTAAAAAAATATGGTTGGGCATGGCTGATGGAAAACTGATTCAATTGGATCCACAAAATGGCCATGTGCTCTTTCAATCTCCCCTGGTGGGTATAAAGGTCAATGGTATTGTGGAATCAACCGGCAACAGATTATTGCTCAATGTTCATCCTAATGAGATAATTGAATATGATCCGACCCGGGATGTTATTTTAGATCGCTTCGTTCCGATGCTAGGTGAAACTAAAGAAGCAGTCAATTATCTGCTGCCGCCGTTTATGGACAGGGATTCAACGATATGGTTCGGGGGCGCCAGCCAGGGTGTATTTTTTTTTAACCCCCGCAAACAAAAATTCCAACATTTTTTAAATACCGGGTCCGATCAAAAGCCGTTTAACATCTCCAGTATATTACCCTTGACCGAACACACCTATCTCATTATTACGAGAAGGCAGGGTATCGTGATGATTAATGAAAAAGGGGATATACTGCGCCAGTGGCTTGACTTGCCTGACGGGGTCAGGAATTTTACATCTACCGATGCAGCGCAGATAGACGATCATCAGTTTCTGTTCAATAGCAATAGCCAGTTGTATGTATTAGATCTGAAGTCTGGAAAAATTAAAAAATTACAAACGAAACCTTCCAATACTAATTTGGTTTTTGATCAGATCGAAAAATTCGAGAATGGGAAAATAATTGCCAGTTGCGGGGATTCTCTCTTACAGGAGATTCAGCTATCCAATTATGCATATACGTGCAGACCCTATGGAAATTTAAAAGGTCGCGCCACGCGAACAAATGATTTTAAATTGGACCAGGCCGGAAATCTGTATGTCAGTAACGACGATGCCTCTGTGCTGGTGCTTAGTCCTTCTGCTGATGATCAACAGCATCGTTTTTCATACGAGCTGTCCATTAAAGGAGGGGTTAGAAGCCTCCTGGAGGATCAAGCCAAATCGGGAATTTATTTAACAAACACGTTCGGACTTTTTCATATCCGGCACGATACAAAAGAGGTTACCCAAATCGTCGATAAAGAAAATATACTTGCACAAACCATCTATGCAGCTATCGCAGACACAGCAGGGAATTTCTGGCTTTCCTCTAATAAAGGAATTCTGAAGTATAATCCCAAAGCAAAAAGTGTCAAAGTTTATTCCAGGATGGATGGAGTACAGGCTGATGAATTTAATTCGAATGCTTATCACCAGACAGCGGATGGACATATATTCTTTGGAGGCATCAATGGGATAAACTATTTTCATCCGGATGAGGTAGTCTCTTCTACCAAGGAAGCTCCTGTCTATATCCGCTCCGTTAAAATAAATGATGAACTTGATTCCACGATCTTAGTTCCAGAGTTCAAGGATACCTATGAGCTCACCTATAAGCAGAATACGATTTCTTTTGATTTTCATGCCATCGACTATTCAGATCCGGACGCGACACGGGTCAAGTATCAGTTGGTTGGCGTGGATCCTGAATATATAGAATCGCAAAGCGCAAAAGGGTTTGCCAGGTATGCTAACCTCCGGCATGGTACTTATACATTGCTGCTGCTGGGCGCAAATGCCGACGGACACTGGAATGAAACACCGAGAGCCATTGAGATCATTATACACCCCCCTTATTACCTGACCTGGTGGTTTATTACACTCTGTGTATTATTAGCTATTGGAATCATTTATGGGTTGGTTCGCTTATATTATCAACGCCAACTCGAAAAGAGAAATCAGATCGTCCGCGAACAAGCCCTGATCATCGAAAAACAAAAAGCAGTGGAGTATGAACGGAATCGCATAGCCTCAGAAATGCATGATGATCTGGGTTCAGGACTGACGACCATCCGATATCTTAGCGACAAAGCGCTCAAGCAGGCCAGGGACTCAGCTGAGACCGAACAGATCAAGCGGATCTCAGAACACAGCAAGAGACTCGTGCGCAACATGTCCGAGATCATTTGGGCGATGAACTCCAGGTTTGATTCCGCCGAGAATCTGGTAGGGTATCTGCGACGGTATGCATCCGAATATCTTGAAGAATATCAACTTCCTCTAAAGTTCGTCTCCGGCCTGGAACATTTGGATCAGGTTTCGATGGGCGGGGAAAAGCGGAGAAATGTATTTCTCGTGTTTAAAGAGATGCTCCATAACGCCGTGAAATACTCAGGCGCGGAACGCCTGGAAATTGAAATCACCACTAATCATCAGCTGGGCATCCACATTGCTGAAATCGGCGGCAAGGGATTTGATCCCGAATTGGCTTTAGAAAAAGGCAATGGAATCTTTAATTGCCGAAAGCGTATGCATAGTGCCGGCGGAGAGCTTACCTTTGAAAAAACAGCTGAAGCCATGCACATCCATATCATTGTCCCCATAAAGCCCGAAGCCGGTGGATAAGATCACGATGGCTGTCCTGGAAGATCTGACAGAGGTCGCTGAGTATCTTAGGGAGATCTTTAATGAAGAGGAGGATATGGAATGCCAGCAGATCTATTTTAATGCTGAAGATGCCATGCACTTCCTGCCCCAGCAGCCTGTGGATATCCTGATCGTGGACATCGGATTACCACGCGCGAGTGGAATCGATGCCATTCAGTTTTTACACAAATACTGCCCGGGTATGCAGTTTTGCATGTTTACAGTCTATGAAGATGACGATAAGATCTTCAATTCCCTGCAGGCAGGTGCTAAAGGCTATATCCTCAAGGGCGCAGAAGTAGATAAGATACTTACAGCAGTTCGTGAACTCCACGGCGGCGGTTCCCCGATGAGTCCCAGTATCGCGCGCAGGGTTCTTGACCAGTTCCAGAAAATGCAGGTTAGCCGCACACATGTTGTACTCCCCCTTTCTCCCCGGGAGCAAGAGATCCTTCAACATCTGGCCAAAGGCCTGTTGTACAAAGAAATCGGCGAGCTCCTCAGCATCACCTATGGCACCGTCAAGCAACACATCCACAAAATCTACGACAAGCTCCAGGTTTCTAACCGGACCGAAGCGATCAATAGGCTTAAAGGCTAAGGGCATAGAGCATAGAGCTGCATAGGGCAAGGGGCATTGAGTAAGGCAGTAATCGGTAATCGGTAATCAGTGATCAGTATTCAGTGTCAGTAATCAGTCTTCAGTCTGCTATTGGCAGTTGACAGTCTTCAGTTAGCGGCAACATCCAGATAAACTTATCAGCCTATCAACTTATAAACCCATCAACAAATCAACAAATCAACAAATCAACTTATAAACTTATCAACTTATCAACCCATCAACTTATAAGCATATAAGCATATAAGCCTATAAGCTCCTCAGCTACTCACCTCCTCTGCCTATAACAAAGGTTATATACTTTCCCCCCTCAAGTCCGCTTACGTTTGGGTTCGTTTACAATCAAAACAATTGAAATAATGAATCCACACCCAACTAACGTGCTGCGTCCATTTTGGTATCTTTTTGCAAGCGGACACCATCGCACCCTGGCGATGATCATATGTTTACTCGTGAGCCCCTCCATTTCCTGGAGTCAGAATTTTTATCACCCCACCAGTGGCTTTGAGGAGCATATATTAGGTCCCGGAACTTACCATTACTATGATGACGGGGGTCCAAATGGTGACTACTCCCTTGACATTTTGGATCGACCATGACCTTTTCACCTCAGGAGGGATATTTTATTCAATGGAAATTTATTGAATATGAGTTTGAGGTAAACGGCTTTTGCGTACCTGATGGTTGTTGTGACAAGTTGACATCATCCTGGTTGCCTAATTGTGGTGATTTGTTTATTAATGAGGATTATTGCGGTAGTTATGTGCAACCCTGCTGTGAGACCACCGCATTGTGTTCAGGTGAAGGAATTTCTTTCTCTTTTACATCAGATTTTTCGGAAGTTAAGCCTGGGTGGCATATCATCATGTATGTCCAACTGAAAGATCCGTATCACATGATTTGCGGTACGCATCAGGAGTGTTCGGTAGTGTCAAACCTCGACTGCTCGGGAGAAATGGGTGAAGAGGAGTTTAATTGCTGGGCTTTTGGAGAATGTGCAGGACAGATTGATTATTACCCTGAATGTGATGGCGATGCATACCCTGGTGCAGAAAGACTTTATTTAATTGATTTACCGGAGACTCAGGACCTCTATTTATCCTGTGAGTGTATCACGGATTTGTTTTTAGTCACCATCTATTCATGTGAAGTCGCGGTATGTCAGAAAGCAGATAATAACGGAGGGCAGTTTTATTTGCCTGATGTCCCGGCAGGCGAGCATTTTTTAATCGGCGAGTATGACTGCGGCGGAGATCTGTGTTTCTGTGATCTTCAGTTTGAATGCGCAGACCCAGGCGGACTGGATTGTGATGATGCCGATCCGGTAGAATGCGGTGACTTCTTTTTTGATGCCAATACAGCAGCAGCCGGAGCCAAAAGTAACGAAGATGATTATTGTGATAATCTGACCAACGTCTGGACGGGTAGAGAAAAGGTTTATGAATTCATTGCTCCCTACACCGGACAAGTAACGATCAATATGACCGGGTTAAGCGCGGATCTTGATTTGTTTGTATTGGAAGGTTGTGATCCAACCTTTTGCCTGGATGAGAGTCTGAACTTAAATACCGCTGATGAAACGGTGATGTTTGATGTAGTCGAAGGATCACATTATATCATCGTAGCTGATGGATATAGTTTCGCAGAATCTACCTATACGATTCACATTATTTGCGAAGGAGATTTGGATTGTAGCGGAGAAGAACCGATAGACTGTGGTGAAGTCATCCTCAGCTCAAATACATTTACCGATGGCGGGTTCAACAGTGAAATAGATTACTGTCAGAATGGCTCCTTTGGATGGACCGGTAATGAAAGGATCTATTCCTACTATGCTGACCGAAGTCAATTACTCACCCTGACCCTTTCACAATTGGACGACAATCTGGACTTGTTTCTATTGGATGATTGTAACGGTAATGAATGCATCGCTCAAAGTACACTCCCCGGGTCTTCTGATGAGGTGATAAGTATTGAAGTACAACAAGGGGAGACGTATATTATTGTCATTGATGGCTGGGATGGTGCCTTTTCAACCTATCAGCTGGAAGTCCTATGTGACCCATTGCGCTGCACAGATTGTGGCAACTGTTTTACGTACACCATCTTTGACAAGGGGATAAACTCAGATGTGACTTGTTATCCAAAATATATAGACTGTGGTGCGGATCAATACCCCTCCACAGACCATCAATTTCAATGGACAGTTGATGGTATCGTCCGTTCCACGAAATATAGTCCTACCCTTTCCCTTGAAAATGGAAAGAAATCTAAAGTTTGCCAGATCATCAAATATCTCAATGTTGAACAATACAGATGTTGTTGGGATATAACACCTGCATCCGGATGTCAAAAAGCACCGTTGGCACATGTCGCCGTCACGGGAGAATGGCCGTTTTATGATGCTATACTGGATGCCTCAAAGTCTGATAATGGGCAAAAGTATTTCTGGGATTTTGGGGATGGTAGCATGATACAAAATGGGGATACGATTCCCACGATAGAACATACGTATAATGCAGAAGGTATCAAGTATTGCACGTATGTACAGAATGAGCATGGAATTTCTACGTACTGTAACGAATTTGCTCCAGGAGCATTCGAATGCACGATTGGAGAAAGTCCTGAATTTACATATTCACTATCGGGAAGGAATCTAACGATCACCGGTGTAAACGGATCTACTTCCAATATTTCATCTTATCGTATCGACTTTGGCGATAGCACAGCAATAGCACAGGGCAATACATGGTCAAATAGGATGCATGCGTTTCAAAAGGATAGTGTCTATGAAATTTGTATCCGGTTTACAGTCACCCGCCAGGAAGGTTTTGCTGATTGCGTAACAGATGGATGCGTTTGTTTCACGGTTAAAGTTGGTTGCTGCCAACAAACCATTGATCAGTGTGCGGATATCCGACCTGAATTTGTAGGAGAGAATGGAGGGCTTCAGTATCACTTTGAATATGATGCTCCGGGAATCCAGGTGCTGAGTTGGGAAGTAGATGGCGTGACTATTAGTAATTCCATTGGTAATGAGGTCGATTATACGTTCCCTGCGGCTGGATTGTATCAGGTGTGTTGTTTGTATCGGGACCCGGTCTCGGCTTGCTATATCAAGTGTTGTAAGTGGATCTATATCGGCAATCCGTTTGATCCGTCCAGTTGTGCAGGTATATTGTATAGCTACCATCCTGAAAACAATAGCTATCGGTTTGAACTGGACCGCCCTGCAGCGGAGGTTGAAGAACTCCTGTGGACGGTGGATGATCCGGTATATCAGACATTGGGTACATCCCTTGCAATCAAATTTCCTCGCGGTGCCTTCTGGGCCGTGTAAAGAGTACATCATATCGGTGAGGTATTTTGATAAGACTTGCAATTGTTACCGGTTGTGTTGCATCCGGGTTTACCTGTGCACTCCATCTGTATGTGCATCCCTGATCAACTCTGATCTTCTTGGTAACGGAAAGACGAGGTTTTCCACTTTTCAGGCCTATGAGCAAATGCAATGGTATGCGGATGGGATATTTATTGGATCAGGTCTATCGGTAGATTATACTGTGCCCACGGCAGGAGCATCCATATGTCTGTATTATTTTGACCCAGCCAGCCAGTGCTACAGGGTTTGTTGCCGGGACATCCTGACGGCGACAGAAACCATCTTAAATCTGGAGGCGGCCGAGATCGTACCAAATCCGGCGAGTGATCATCTGAATATTTATCTGTCATTTATTTCACCTGCTTCGGTAGGGGTTGAACTAATGAGTGACCTTGGAATAGTAGTTCGTCGTATTCCTGCTGAGGTGGCGGGTTCAACAATATTCAATCTTCGAATGGACATCGGAGATCTGCCCGCTGGAGTGTATTTCGTAAGAATACGAACCAACCAGGGTGAGCTGATCCGAAAGATTATTCACTTGTAAAAGGGGAAAGAGCAGAGGCCCCGGCACATTTGGGTTGAATTCAAATCCGGGGCTTCTCTTTTTAAATGGCTAAAATTAAAACCCCGGATATAGGCAAAGTTAGTTGTACAAACCAGACACAATGATACCTGTTAGATCCACATTTACCACTTCGTATAAAGCAGACCCGATCACCTTGAAAGAGGAATTGGCAGCAGGCTATCCCTCCTATACGGTCACCTATTCAATCATGGCAGACAGCTTTAAACTCCGAAACAAGGATTTCAGGCATACCTTGCTGTACAATACGGATAAGCCAAGCAAGCTCGAAAGCATCAGCCTGCGGATGAGAAGGAAAGTGTTAACTTATAACCTGGTCCTGTGTCTCGTGCTGGCGATCATTGGATTGGGGGATCAGCGATTTAATGACGGGAAAATATTTAATGCACTTAGTTCGGATAATTTTTTATTTTTATCCATTCTGTTATTGGGGCTGTATCAATATGTTGTCTACCTGTTGCATCCGGGGCTGGAGAGGGATTTGAGGAGGGAGCATGGGGAGGTGAGGGAACGACTTCAAAAAGTATTTTTATAAATCGAGGAGTAATCAATGTAAACTAATCATCCCTGTGAGAAGAAAACTGATCTAATAAGGGAATCAATATAGTATAAATTGAACTTAGCTTATTTATTTAACATAAAATCTTAATGTCATGCCAGTTTACAAGTACATTCGAAAGAAAAAGTGGTTCTCTTATATAGGACCAGGGAACCCAGGGGATTTTGTTCAAGCGATTTATAGGGGAACAGATGAGGATGATGTTGAAGACCCGTTGCTCGGGCCCAATGGCGGTGTGCCAGGCAAAACATATATAGTTGGCTTATTAAATAAAGCTTCAGCAGTAGTAGCCCCATGCCCGGATTTTTGCAATGGTGGAGAAGCAATTCGCATCAGCAAAGCGGATAGAGATATTATGAATGCTTTTCAAAAAACAAGTGAACTAATGGAAAAGCAATTCAACAAAGAAAGAAGACAATATTTGAGAAATGTATCATCTGACAAACCTGTGGTGACAAGGAAAATGTCGAAAACAGGACAAAAATCCAAGCCCAAAACGAAGGCGAAAGGAAAAGGTTGATGCCTATATCGGTAAATGGGATGTTTTAATAATTGAGTTATATTTTTTCATCCAGATGGTTAGAACTTTTAATACAATTTTTCATAATGGAACATATAGCCCAAGTCTCTCAATTGAACTTAGAAGCCGGGGATATCCTGGATGTACTTAATTGGAAAGATATTCCTAAATCTGTTCAAAAATTTGTAGGACGTTTAAGAGGTAAGTATACTTTTTTTGATGATTTATACAATTTTAAAAGAGGACTTGAGCAACTAGATCCAGCGACTAAAGCAGAATCTTACTTCTGTGATCTTTTCCTTGGAATAGTCTATTATTATTTGGTGGATGAGAAGCCACGCAACAGGGAAATAGCATTACACTATTTACAAAAATCAATTAATAACACTAGGGATCAAATTGCCGACCCGCAAAGGCAATCTTTAGTTCTTCGAATGTTGATTTCAGTGAAGCATAGACTAACCCGTTTGGATAGGATTCTATTTTTAATAGATACAAACTATGACAAAGAAGTATCTTTTGAATCGGTAAGGAGACATTATGACAAATTCGTTACTTCAGTATGGTTGTCCAACTTTGATGATAGGAAATTTGAGCGTGCGATATGTACATACAATCAATTATTCATTTTTGCACATGGAGATGAAACCGGAACATTTTTGGGCAAAAAGCTAATACAACCTGAATGGATGATTGCCAATCTTCAGCATCCAGAGAAGTGTGTAGAAGTGTTAGGTTTGTTTTCTTGTCAAGAAAATCTAAGTAATTCCTTGATCATGGATAATGTGGATTATTTCTTGACAGATTCCATTCTGTCAAACGCTCACATCAATGAAATGTTTGCATATGGATATGTTCAAAATTATGTGAGGTCACATAGAGTGGTAGATTCTTTCGACATAGCTAGGATAGGCCCCATTTTTCGGGCAAACTCAAATCCAAGGCTTGAATTATTTGAAGGGGGTACCCGGATTAGAACTTGATGCATGTCCAGGTCTTTCCACAGTTGGTTTTATCTCAACTTCTTCTGGTGTTTCTTTATTAGCCAATCCATTGATGCACAAATCAGGTGTTTAAATGTAGGAGGACTTTCCCAGCATACCAATTTATTTGTCTATAAGTCTCCTTCAAATACGTTGTTGATTTCCTCGACGGCCGGACTCAATGTATATGATGGTCTTAATACCAAAGTATATCATCCAGTTTTACGCCACATGTATGGACAAAATCTACAAAGTAATTTTTATGGGGATAGTATCGGAAGAATTTGGTTCACAACCTACGAAGCCTTAAATTATTATGATCCCCGTACGGATGATCTTGACTATATGTTTATGATTTCATCAAGCGGCGATACCATAAAGGAAAACTACTGTACATTTCATCAGGAGGGAAACAATCTCTATCTCAAAGCTGGTAAGGAGATATTTGTTCTGGATGTCTCGACAAAGCGTATACTACACTCCTATCCAATAGACTTCTCTAAACTTCATGATCTGGCTTTGCTTAGGACGGATGATCATCAGTATATCACGGGAGTTGGCGCAAAGGGATATATGGTTTACAAGATAGAACCGGCAAATAGTGTTTCATTGATAGATAGTGGGAGTATCAATGGCACGTCCATTTTAAATCACCATGATGGATTATGCTGGATAGGCGATGCAGAGGGGAAAATTCATTATTATGATGCAAAAACGTCAAAGATCTTCTATTCAAAGCAGGTGTCGAATGCGCTGGTAAACAGTATTTCCTATTTGTCAGATACTAAGCTTTTGATTTCGGGAAGATCGAATCAACTTTATGTCTTTGACATTCACACAAGAAGCATTATCGACAGTATTGTTTTTTCTTCTACACCATTCAATACTCCTGTCAATCTATTGCTCACTCCTTTTGTAGATAGGGATTCTACATTGTGGGTAGGTAGCGATGGCCAGGGTGTTCTGTTTCATAATTTTAACAAAACAAAGTTTAAACATTTTCTGGGAAGTACAAATGGCAATAAATCTACTTCAATTATAAAGCTCTTTCAACAGGGAGATAAAAGTCTCATAACACTGAATCGAAAAGGTGGAATTCTTTGGATTAGTGAATCGGGACAAAAGCTATACCAATGGAATACACTGCCAATTGGGATATCGGATTTTACGGCCAATACAGGAGTTCAATTAAATGACAGACAAATCCTTTTTGCCAGCTATGGAAGGTTGTATGTGCTGGATATTCACTCAAAAAAGATCAGTGTATTGTCAGGACCAGCTGAAGCAAAGCAACTAGAAATAAGTCAGCTGGAAAGATTATACAACGGCAAAATTATTGTTAGTTGTTTTGGTGATCTGATGCAGGAGATCATGCTTGAAGGCAATACATATAGCCTACAGCCTTATGGAGATCTTTCTAAATATTCAGACAATACGACTTATTTTAAGATAGATCAGCATAACCGGCTCTATATCAGTAATGATGAACTAACTATTCTTGTTTTCGCTCCATCATCCGATGGCACATCTCATGTTTTTGAACGGGAACTTAATATGACAGGCGGTATAAGAGGCTTATGTGAAGACCCTCAGTCAAATGCAGTTTACATATCCAATTCACAAGGTCTTTTCCTAATCAATCGGGAGACCTGGACAATTGATCAAATAAAGGGTAAGGACAATATACTAACTCAAACAATATATTCCGTGCTGGCAGATGATGATGGCAACCTATGGTTGAGTTCCAATAAAGGGCTTATGAAATATGTTCCTGGCACGGATGAGGTAAGGGTTTTCACAGAAATGGATGGTATACAAGCTCTTGAATACAATACCCACGCCTATCTGAAAACCGAAGATGGACACATGCTATTTGGTGGCGTCAATGGCCTGAATTATTTCCATCCGAGAGAAGTCAAATTTTCCACAAAACCAGCTCCGGTGTATATCAGCGAAATGCTGATCAATGATGAAATTGACAGCACCTATAAAGTACCCCAGTATATTGAAAACGTCAATCTCAACTATAGCCAAAACACCATCTCCTTTGAGTTTCATGCTATCGACTATGCAGACCCAAAAGCCACACGTGTCATGTATAAGCTTGTAGGTGTCGATGAAGATTATGTACAGTCAAAAACTGCCCAGGGCTTTGCCCGGTATGCCAATCTCAGTCCTGGACGCTATACTTTTTCAATACTTGGTATGAATTCAGATGGACATTGGAATGAAACCCCCAGGACTTTTCAAATCAGAGTCCATCCCCCCTTCTATCTCACCTGGTGGTTTATTTCTATCTCATCTTTGGCTATCATCAGTCTGTTGTATTGGACCGTACGATCCTACTATCGCCGTAAGCTGGAGAAGAAGAATCTATTGCTCCGCGAACAAGCCCTCATCATCAAAAATCAACAAGCCATCGAACACGAACGCACCCGCATCGCTTCCGAAATGCACGATGACCTCGGTTCCGGCCTTACGACTATCCGGTATCTCAGTGATAAGGCATTGATGCAAGCTAAGGATACGGAGGAGGTAGAACAAATACAACGCATAGCCGATCACAGCAATACCCTGGTCCGGAATATGTCCGAGATCATCTGGGCCATGAACTCCCGCTTTGATGACGCCGAAAACCTGGCAGGCTACCTCCGCAGATATGCCTCGGAGTATCTTGAGGAACATTCAATACCTTTTAGCTTTGATATAGATGAAGAGCAATTGGAAAATGTAAACGTTCGGGGTGAAGTCAGAAGAAACCTGTTTCTGGTATTTAAAGAAGTACTCCATAATACAGTGAAGTATTCAGGCGCATCAGAAGTGATCATTCATCTGCATATTGCCGATCATGTCACGATCAAAGTTTCTGAAGTTGGAGCCAGGGGCTTTGATCCCATTTCTTCGGAAGAAAAGGGCAATGGGCTATACAATATCAAAAAACGCATGGATGCCATCCACGGCCGGATAGCTTATGAGCAATCTGCAGAGGCTATGCAAATCACTTTTTCAGCACCCATTCACTTGTCGTAAATGAAACCAATCAAAATCGCCATCCTCGAAGACCTGAAAGAAGTTGCAGCACACCTGCAGACGATCTTCAACCGCGAGGACGATATGACATGTACCCAGTTGTATCAGAATGCCGAAGATGCGATGCATTTCCTGGTAGCAAGTCCGGTAGATATACTGATCGTGGATATCGGCTTGCCCAGGGCCAGTGGCATTGATGCCATCCGCTTTCTGACCGAACATTGCCCGACGATGCAGTATTGCATGTTTACAGTCTATGAAGATGACGATAAGATTTTCAATTCGCTACAAGCAGGTGCCAAAGGGTATATACTCAAAGGCGCTCCCGCAGATAAGATTATCACCGCTGTCCGTGAACTACATGATGGCGGTTCACCGATGAGCCCTATCATCGCCAGGAAGCTACTCAATGTCTTTCAAAAACTCCAGGTGACTCCAGTAGTCGCAGCACTTCCCCTGACGAGCCGCGAACTGGAAATTTTACAACACCTATCCCGCGGTCTGCTCTATAAAGAAATCGGAGACAAACTAGGTATCACCATCGGTACCGTCAAGCAACACATCCACAAAATCTACGATAAGCTCCAGGTGTCTAATCGGACAGAAGCGATTAATAAACTGAAAGGCTAAGGCTAAGGCTAAGGCAAAGGGCAGCAGAGAGCAAGGAGCAAGGGGCAAGGAGTTCATGTTCAATGCTTTTACTTTTGAATCATGAACATCATTCTCTATTGACGGATCATGGCTCCCCGGGGTTTGCATGCGTTAGGATGAGTGTAGGGCAACACAGGGGTCGGGGGCCAAAAGGAATTCCGAATAACAATCCAAGAATAACGAAGTTTGAAGTTTGTCTGGAGTTTGATCCAGCTTGTAATCAATATGGAATAACCAGCAAGGAAGTAAAAGTTAGAAGTTTAAATAAATATGCCAAGTGCAGAAGGTCGTGTAGTGAGCAATGAAAATACTCTGGAAGCTGGAAGCTGGTAGCTTGGAGTTGATATCATCAACTTATCAACCCATCAACTTATAAGCCCATAAGCTTATAAGCCTCTCACATATTAAGAATTTTCGTGATATTTGACCCATGGGGTGTATGGCATGCTTTTTGGTCGTTATTGAGTACTTTTACTACTCAATCAGTCTCGGGACACCATGATCGAAACCCTGATTTCTTCCAAAACAAGGATCAAGCTCCTGCTGAAGTTTTTCCTCAACAGCAGCTCACGCTCCTACCTCCGCGGCCTGGAGACGGAATTTGGTGACTCTTCCAATGCTATTCGCCTGGAACTCAACAGGTTCGAAAAAGCAGGTATGCTCAAGACTTGCACCGAGGGCAACAAAAAATACTTCCAGGCCAACACCGACCACCCCCTTTATCGCGAGATCCACAACATCCTCATCAAATACATCGGATTTGACACCATCGTCGATACCGTCATCGAGCGCCTCGGCGAAATCCGCGAAGTATACCTCATCGGTCAACTCTCCAATGGACTCGACAGCCCGGTCATCGACCTGCTCCTCACCGGCGACATCGACGAAAACTATCTCGTCAATCTCATCCGCAAGGCAGAAGCCCTGATCAACCGCAAGATCAGGTATATCATCTACCGCAACGACGAACTGCCCGGCATCGACTGGAAGCAGTTTGAAACTAAACCGCTACTGCTATGGAGCAAGGACGTATGAAAGAAGTTAGCAACGAGCAGTTCGAGCGAAGCGAAGATCCCGCGCGCTGCGAAGCCGCATGGCGTGATAGCAGTGAGCAGTCGGCAGTCGGCAGTCGGCAGTCCATAGTTAGCAGTCGGCAGTTGGTTGTTAATCCATGGATGGTCATCAAGACAAAAACCAAATGCGAAAAATTTGTGCGGGACAAAATCCAGGCGATGGGCATGGATGCATTTGTGCCGCTGAAAAAACGTACCGCCAAGTATAACCGCAAAGTCAAAGTGTATGAGCTGCCCCTCATCACCTGCTACACGTTTGTGCGCCTCGATAAAGACAGAAGGAACCAGGTCCTCGCCCTGCCATATGTACAGGGTGTGTTGCGGTTGAATGGGAAGGACTGCCTCGTCAGTGATCAGGAGATGCAATGGCTGCACAAGGTGAGCGGCATAGACCAGGAAGTGACTACAGAAACATTATCCATGCAGCAAGGTGACCAGGTGATGATCGCCTATGGCCAACTCGCCGGCATGGAAGGAAAAATAATATCCCGGCGCTCGAAACACGAAGTGGTGGTAGCACTGGAAAGTTTAGGATTACAAATGGTGTTGCAGGTAGATCCGGCAATGCTTGTGAGACAGTGAGCAGTGTAAGAGAGTAAGAGAGTGAGAGAGTAAGAGATTAATAAAAGAGGGTGAGAGAAAAGCTTAAGAGGCCGAAGGGGCTTAAGAGGCGTAAACAATTACCAATAGGCTGCGACCTATCGGAAGGCGAAGCCATTTTAAGTGAAGAGTGAAGAGTGAAAAGTGAAGAGTGAAGAGTGAAGAGTGAAAAGTGAAGAGTGAAAAGTAATGGTTCGCTCACCAACCGGAAAGAAAAGCGATGAGCAGGGTGAAGCCTGAGCGTGAAATTGCGAACGTATCAACCAATAAACATATCAACCAATAAACCTATAAACTTCATAAGCTACTAATCTCCTAACCAAACATTGAATTTCATTCAATGAAAAACATACACCCCATCACCGACAGCATCATCTCCCGCGAGGAGAGAGAACTCCGCCTCGGCCAGCGCGGCAAAGTCCTCTGGTTTACCGGACTGTCGGGCTCCGGAAAAAGCACACTGGCGATAGCTCTCGAGCGACAACTGTTCGATCAGGGCTATAGTGTGATCATATTGGATGGCGATAATATCCGCACCGGTATCAACAACAACCTTACGTTTTCACCCGATGACCGTATCGAAAATATCCGCCGCATCGCCGAGGTAGCCAAATTGTTTCTCGCCAATGGCATCATCTGCATCGTGAGTTTTATTTCCCCGACACGCGACATGCGCGCCAATGCAAAACAAATCATCGGCCCCTCAGATTTTGTAGAAGTGTTTATCGACACCCCTATCGAAGTCTGCGAAGCAAGAGATGTCAAAGGCCTCTATAAAAAAGCAAGAGCAGGAGAAATTAAGGATTTTACCGGCGTGAATGCGCCATATGAAATACCCTTGCAACCTGATGTGCATGTGCATACTGAAGACACAGATATCGAAGAGTCGATGGCTGTGCTGTATCAACAGATTTTACCGAGGATACGGGTGTGAGAGAGTGAGAGAGTAAGAAGTGAGAGAGTGATGATTCCTCTGACCCCCTACCCCCTGAAAGGGGGACCTGAACGTTTACCATCAACTCATCAACCAATCAACTCATCAACCCATCAACTTATCAACCCTCACCAAATAAGCTTCATAAGCCTATAAGCTTTCATAAGCCCCCAACCAATCAACTCATCAACCTATCAACGCATCAACCTATCAACCTATCAACGCATAAACTTCTCAACCTGTGAAATATTACTTAAACCACCTCGAAGAACTCGAATCCGAATCCATCTTCATCCTGCGCGAAGTGGCTACGCAGTTTGAAAATCCGGTGATCTTATTTTCCGGTGGAAAAGACAGCATCCTCATGGTGTATCTGGCGATCAAGGCCTTTTATCCGGCGAGAGTACCTTTTCCATTATTGCATATAGATACCGGACACAACTTCCCGGAAGCGCTTGTGTATCGCGATTGGCTCGTCAATCATTACAATCTCCGCATGCATGTGGGTTCGGTGCAGAAAGCCATCGATGAAGGAAAGATCAAAGAAGAGAAAGGCTTCAATGCCAGCCGCAATAATCTGCAGACCTACGTCTTGCTCGATGAACTCGAAAAAGGAAAATACGATGCGGCACTTGGTGGTGGCAGGAGAGATGAAGAAAAGGCCCGCGCCAAGGAACGCTTCTTTAGTCATCGCGATGAGTTCGGTCAGTGGGATCCGAAAAACCAGCGACCCGAATTGTGGAACCTGTTCAACGGCCGCAAACATTTCGGTGAGCATTTTCGCGTATTCCCGATCAGCAACTGGACCGAACTGGATGTATGGCGCTATCTCGCCGCAGAAGAATTCCCATTACCAAACTTATATTTTGCGCACAAGCGAAATGTATTCGAGCGCGATGGTGTCCTCCTTCCCGATTGCGAATACATCACGCGCCGTCCTGATGAGATCGTCAAAGAAGAATTAATCCGCTGCCGCACGATCGGTGACATGACCTGCACCGGTGTATGGCGTTCATCCGCCTCTACGATTGAAGAGATCATCCAGGAAGTAGCTACCTCCCGCCTGACAGAGCGCGGCGGAAGATCAGATGATAAGCGGAGCGAGACGAGCATGGAAGACCGGAAAAAACAAGGGTACTTCTGAGCAAGCTCAAAAGCCCTTGTTTTTTTCCGGTCTGGGCTTATAGGCTTATGAGGCTTATAAGCTTATAGTATTTAATATTAAGAAGATGATTTGCGGGAAGACTTCATTTTTCTTTTTTCCTTAAACCTTTTCAGTTGAGATTTACGAAGTCCGTCAAGCTTGAATCCAATGACATCAATATCAATTCGCAAATCAATCAATTCATTTTCTGAAATGAATTCAAGATCGTAACACAAAATGGAGTGGTTTAGCAATTCCATCAAACTTCCGAAAGAAATTTCAGAAAACCGGGCCTGGTCTTTTAGCGATTCGCGTGAGGATCCCTCAGCCAGATTCGAACTGATAGAAATACCTGACCTTCTCATTTGGCTGGTAAGCCCATACCGCTCATCAGTGGGAAGTTTTTTTGTTAGTTTGTATACTTTAACAGCAAACTTTCTTGCCTCCTTCCAGACATCCAATGTCTCGAAAGAATAAACCTTACATTTCAACATGGTGAAGTGTTTAAATGGTGAAGTAAAAAATATCAATTCAATATTAGGGAGTTCTATACTAAAAGTCAACCCCTATGATAAAAAAGCTTATAAAGCTTATGGAGCTTATAGGGTTATGAGGTTATAAGCATTATAAGCATTATAAGCTCCATAAGCCCAAACAGATAAAACTCCCTCTACTACGAAATCATATGAAACAGACCAATCTCCCCCCTACCGACAAATACATCGAACTCCTCCGCTTCACCACTGCAGGCTCTGTCGACGATGGCAAATCAACGCTCATCGGCAGACTGCTGTATGATAGTAAATCCATCTTCCAGGATCAATATGATGCGATCGAAGAAGTATCGAAGCGAAGAGGAGAAGAAGGCGTCAACTTTGCATTACTGACCGATGGATTGAAAGCAGAACGCGAACAAGGGATCACCATTGATGTTGCATACAGATATTTCTCTACACCAAAGCGGAAGTTTATCATCGCGGATACACCTGGACACATCCAGTATACGCGCAACATGGTCACAGGTGCCAGCACGGCCAATGTAGCGCTGGTCCTGATTGATGCGCGGCAAGGTGTACTCGAACAAACGAGACGGCATGCCATCATCGCGAGCCTGTTGCAGATACCGCATCTCGTGATCTGTATCAATAAGATGGACCTTGTCGATTATAGCCAGGAAGTATATGATCGCATCCATGATGAGTTTGAATCATTTGCCAGTAAGCTGGATGTGCATGATGTCAATTTTATACCGATCTCCGCATTGCGCGGGGATAATATCGTCGATCGTAGTACGAATATGCCGTGGTATGAAGGATCAACATTGTTGTATTACCTGGAGAATGTACACATCGCCAGTGACTATAATTTTATCGATTGCCGTTTTCCGGTGCAGCATGTCATCCGGCCCTATACCGATGAGTATCATGATTATCGTGGATATGCGGGACGTATTGCCGGAGGTATTTTTAAGCGGGGTGATGATGTGATGTTGTTACCATCAGGTTTTACGACAAAGATCAGCAAGATCGAAACCTATGATGGCGAACTCGACGAAGCCTATCCGCCGATGAGTGTGACGATGCATATCGAAGATGACTTTGATGTCAGCCGCGGCGATATGATCGTGCGCGTCAATAATATGCCACGGCAGGAGCAGGAAGTAGACCTGATGATCTGTTGGTTTAATGAGCGGCCACTGCAGGAGCGTGGTAAGTATCTTTTGCGCCATACCACAAAAGAAGCGCGATGCATCATCCGCGAAGTCCGCTATCGCATGGATGTCAATACCCTCCATCGCGATGTCAACAGCAAGCAGATCAACATGAATGATATAGCACGCATTTCGATTCGTTCGACATTACCACTATTCGTAGATCCGTATCAAAAGAATCGGATCACCGGCAGTGTCATTTTGATTGATGAGGGGACGAATGAGACGGTGGCGGCAGGGATGGTGATTTGAAAATGTCGCTGTTAGCGACATGATTCAAGGGATTGGTTGATGTGTTGATAGGTTGATAAGTTGATAGGTTTATGTGTTTATGTATTGATATGTTGATATGTTGATGAGTTTATAGATTTATTTAACATATTACGCATACAAAATCTGTGCCCACTAAACAAATCTGACGACCATAGCCTCAACTTATAAACTTATCAACCCATCAACAATTAATGTATCAACTGATCAACCCATCAACGTATCAACATCAACTCATCAACCCATCAACGTATCAACGATTAGTGTATCAACTCAACCCATCAACTCATCAACTAATATTGTATTAGCTTTTACAATGTAAATCACAATAAATTGAGCATTTACGAAAAACTGAAAACCAAACAATCCGCATTAAGCGTCACCGGCCTCGGTTACGTCGGGTTGCCGCTGGCGCTGGAATTTGCGAGGCACTTTCGCGTGATCGGATTTGATATCAATGAAGAACGTGTGGCCCTCATGCGCCAGGGAATCGATCCGTCAAAAGAGTTGGATGCATCGGCTTTTAAAGGTTGTGACATCACATTTACGACTGACCCTACCGATCTGCACCAGGCACACTTCCATATCATCGGCGTGCCGACGGATATTGATGACCACAAAGTGCCGGACCTTAACCCGCTGATCAAGGCAAGCCAGAGTGTGGGCAGGGCATTGAAGCCTGGAGATTATGTGGTCTATGAGAGTACCGTGTATCCAGGATGTACAGAAGAAGATTGCCTGCCGGAACTGGAGAAAGCATCGGGGCTCAAGGGAGGAATTGATTTCAAATATGGATATAGCCCGGAGCGTATTGTGCCGGGTGATAAAGTCAGAACATTGACCGGTATCCTCAAGATCGTGAGTGGTAATGATGCGGAAGCCCTGGATGAAATATCAAAGGTGTATGGGGAGATCATTACAGCAGGTCTGCACATGGCATCATCCGTCAAAGTAGCCGAAGCCGCTAAAGTGATTGAAAACACACAGCGGGACATCAACATCTCGCTGATGAATGAGCTCGCGATCATCTTTGACCGCATGGGCATTGATACGCGGGAGGTGATTGAGGCTGCAGGCACCAAATGGAACTTCCACAAATATTATCCCGGCTTAGTCGGGGGACATTGTATCAGTGTTGATCCGTTTTACCTCATGCACAAGGCACGTTCACTCGGGTATGAACCCCAGGTGATTGCGGCGGGTCGGCGCATTAATGACTACATGCCGCACTTCATCACCAAGAAAGTGGTGCAGGCCCTGATCGAAAATGGCCGCAACCCAGGTGAGTGTCGGGTACTGGTGATGGGCATCACCTTTAAAGAGGATGTAGCGGATATCCGCAACAGCAAGGTGGTTGATTTGATCCGGGAACTGGAGGATTATTCAATTAACATTGATGTCATTGATCCACATGCTTCGGCTACAGATGTCAAGCATGAATATGGCATCGAGCTCAAGCAGAATCCGGAAGGGAAGTATGATGCGATTATTGTGGCGGTGGGGCATAAGGAGTATAGAAATTTACCACATGAATCACTTTTCAAGCTAACCACTACGCCAGGGTTGTTTTTTGATTTAAAGGCATCAATTCAAAAATTGGATTTGCCAACATACTTTAGATTATAATTTTTCAAAGGCAATTAGAATGATTTCATCCTTTATTCATCATTATGCCTCCGCGATACAGCTGAGAACCTCTTTGTACATGGAAGTGCTGCGCGCAAAGAGATTTGGAAATAAGCTCCCTGTCGGGATAAATAGAAAAATCATGAAAGAACCTCAAACTCACGAAGAGTTTATATGGTTACTGAGATTTATTCCCACAAATGCTGACGTTAATATAATCGATATTGGGGGCAATTCCGGATATTGGGCTGAAGAGATCATGAGTTATTATGTGAGTTCAAAAGTATATGGATTTGAACCGGTTCAAGAAATGTACGATCAGTACAAAGCAAGGTTTCAATTTCGAAATAACGTCAATATTTATAATTCAGCACTGGGAGATACTGTTGAAGAAAAATTGATTAATGTGGCTAGGACCTATCATTTAACCTCTTTTAAAACATACAGCAATGATTTGGAAGAGAAAAATGAAAATTTTACGAGACAAATTAGTGTTTCAATTGATAAGTTGGATTCTTATTTTTCTGAATTTGAATTCAGTGATGCAAGGAAAACAATTGTTAAAATTGCTGTACAGGGATATGAGACTTATGTGATAAAGGGTGGTTTAAAAGTTATGGATAAAGCAGATGTTGCTATAATTGAATGTTCATTTATCAATGAATATAAGAATCAATTACCCACGTTTGGTGAGCTTGTGACTATACTCCGGGAATTAGATCTACACCCTGTTTGTTATGGGGTTTGGGACCGTACCCGTGGCCCTATTGCATACGAGCGAAATGTCCTTTTTATAAAATCAAAATATTTTTCAAGTATCTGGAAGTAAATGGGTTTCGGAGAAAAGCGATAAGTCGCGTCTTTTCTCCATCACCAAATGATTCAGAAGATAGTATGAAATAATGTTAATATGAGCATAAATAATCGAATCGCGATATTAGGAAACAGTATGAGTTGGTCACTAGAAGCATCCTACCAACGAGCGTTTACGAGTCTTGGATATACTGTTACCATTATAGATGTACCCCAAAGAATAAAGGCGAAACTCCCCTTCTCTAGGATTATGTCTCGTCTAAGGAATGTGCTTAACGATAGAAAATGGTTAAAGGAAGCAAACAGACAAATAGCAATTGATATCCTGGAGTTAAAGCCTAAAGTTGTAATTGTATTCTGTAACGCCGAAATTCTATTTAATACACTTGCTTTGTTGAAAGTAGCAGCTGATACACAGATTGTACTAATCTGGCCTGATACACCATTTAATATTTCTCCTGAAGTCCGGCTTGCGGCTCCATTGTATGATTTAGTTTGTTCATACAGTAGTGCAGCCATACCGGTTTTTGAAACGATGGGCTTTCGAAATGTCATTTGGTTGCCATTGGCAGCGGATCCTCATCTGCATGGTATGGAAACACCACCTAATGAATTTGCGTATGATATATCATTTATCGGGCACTGGCGTCCGGAACGTGAAGCTGCACTCTCCGTTATTTCCAAGACCTTTAAAGATCAACGAATCAAGATCACCGGATTGTTTTGGAAGGAAAACGTAAAAGACAAGTCCATCCTCGACCATCTCAACCCTACTGCTCTCAATGGCAGATCGTATACTGATTTTATATATCAATCCTATATCAATCTTAATATTATTGATCAGACCAATTTCCCTTCCGCCAATATGCGGTTTTTTGAAGTGCCGGTGGCCTATGGTTTTCAATTGTCGAGTTCGTGTCCTGAACAGGATTCGATTTTTATAGAGAATGAAGACATCATGTATTTCAAGGATCATGACCAACTCATTGAAAAGGCACTTTAGGGACTGACGCAAAAGGAGAAGGTCAGGCAAATGCGTCTCCATGCACACGCAAAGGTGATGAATGATCATACCTATACACACAGAGCTAAGGAAATGCTGATGCACTTGCATCTCTGACAATCTGCTATCACTTCAATAAACCATGCTTTTTAATTATAAGATATAATGACAAAGTTAAATCTGGGTTGCGGTCAGATTAGGCCTGAAGGATGGATCAACGCCGATTCTTCCATGAATACCATGCTCCAAAAGCTGCCCCTTGGAAAATGGATTGCCAGGAGCCTTGGTTCAGTGATATTCGATACTTCCAATGTGGTGTACATGAATCTTAATAAACGATGGCGTCATATTCCCGACACCTCGGTGGAGGTGGTGTATGCTTCACACCTTTTTGAGCACCTTGAAATAGAGAGTTCCAAATTATTTTTAGCGGAGGCATACCGAACCTTAAAACCAAATGGCAGTATTCGGCTCGTCATGCCGGACCTCTATGCACACTGCAAGGAATATGTAGCCTCAATAGACAACGGCCAGATCGAAGCATCAAAGCTGTTGCTGTGGGCAATGAACCTGTATGATAAAGGTCCCGATGACAAGCACTCGGTGATCCATAAAGTATTAGGGTTGTTCCAGGGATATCCGCATCGGCATAAATACATGTATGACAAACTTTCACTCACCAAGTTGTTCTCTGATGTAGGCTTCAGGGACATACGGTTGAGTGAATACGGCCAAAGTCATTATATAAAAGATATCCTTGATGTAGAAGGGCCGCATCTGTATGGTGGGTACGCCAATTCTATTTACATTGAGGCCCTCAAATAATGGACTATAGTAAATGCGTCATGAAAAGCATTTGTGACTTCACAAGCAATCTTGTAAGCAGCCTACATTAAAGAACATAAAAAGTAACTGGTACCGTTTCGGTCTGCAAATAAATTAAAGCATAGAGATATGAATGTATTGATTACAGGTGGCGCCGGATTTATTGGAAGTTCGCTTGCAGAACGTCTGGCGCAACATGCTGATAACTACGTTGTAGTCCTGGATAATTTATTGAGTGGCTATGTTGCCAACGTGCCACAAACCAGGAATATTCGATTTATCAAAGGTGATGCCAATGACTATAATACACTTGCAGCCATTATGCATCGCTATCAGTTTGATTATGTATTTCACTACGCTGCCTTGGTCGGCGTTCAACGAACACTCAGCAGGCCAAAGGATGTGCTGCAGGACATCAAAGGCATTGAAAACATCCTGGAGTTGTCCAAGAATAGCGGAGTGATACGCGTGTTTTATTCCTCCTCATCTGAAGTGTATGGAGAGCCAGTGGTACTGCCGCAGCATGAAGAGACCACACCTTTAAATTCACGCTTGCCCTATGCAGTGGTGAAAAATGTTGGCGAATGTTATTTTCGGTCATACCAGCAGGAGCATGGCCTTGACTATACAATCTTCCGGTTCTTTAATACGTATGGTCCAAAACAAAGTACAGACTTTGTCATCTCCAAGTTTCTTGAAGCCGCTATGGCCGATAGGGATATCACCTTGTATGGAGACGGCCTGCAGACAAGAACCTTTTGCTATATCACGGATAATCTTGATTTTACGGAATCTGTCTTGAAAGATAAGCTGTTTATAAATGATGTTGTTAACGTTGGTAATGATGTCCAATATACTATCCGGAATCTGGCAGAGCTGGTTGTCAAGGTGACAGCGTCCGCATCGGCTATAACTTATCTACCCGCATTGCCGGAAGGAGACATGACACGTAGACAACCTGATACGCAAAAGATGAAGTCTGTGCTCAATCGTGAATATATTTCACTTGAGCAAGGTCTGCAAGAAATTCTTACCGGTATAACATTCAAATAACTCCTCCGGAGAGTTTAGATTATTCGAGCTATGCAAACCATAAATGAAACTACAGGAGATTGGAGACCCGGGATGTACAAAAAGTACAGCACCCACTTCCAAACGAAGTTGGACGAGGCGGCGTATCGGGGATTTGTACCATACGGTTCGTATTTGATGCATTCCTTTTTTCCAAAAGATCATCTTATTCGTATCGTTGATTTAGGTTGTGGGATTGGTGGTTTTATGCGCGTTTTTTATGAGGCAGGTTATACGAATATCGAAGGCATCGATCTTTCGGAAGAAAGTGTTGCGACAGCCCATGCTCATGGGATGACACAGGTTTTGCAAGGTGATGTATTTCAGTATCTCGAAAACGCCCTGGAACATTCAGCAGATGTGGTCATTTGTATGGACATCCTGGAACATTTTCGTCGTGAGGAGGCTTTACGATTTCTAGCGCTCATTCATCGTGTACTTAAACCCGGTGGCAGGGTATTAATCCATGTGCCGAATGCGGAAGGTGTTTTTGGATCCCGGATACGGTATGCGGACTATACCCATGAAATGGCGTATACGCAAAAATCCATTGCGCAAGTGCTGACGTTCTCCGGATTTGCATCTATATCCTCCTATGAAGATAAGCCACTGCTTCATAACATTACAGCAATCGTTCGCAGAGGATTGTGGGAAATCATGACGCTACCCATCAGATTTCTTCATCTTGTCGAGACAGGTTCTTGGAAGGTTCGTTTGTCACAAAACATATTGGCTGTTGCCTTTAAATCTGTTTAGCATCATTATTTTCCAGACTGTATCTGACAGAAGATGGAAGCAGGAAGATCCTGCAGACTGAGCATGACCAGAATATATTCATTACTTCTTTTGCACTTTTTTATTTGTATTGTACTTTTTACAATGCATCCTTTAATTGCACCCAGGGTCATCCCCTATGGCCTCATCGGGGTGACCTTGATCATTACTTTTGGATTGGCGGCCCACCTTTTGCTGGCATATCCTTCTGAACGGATGAATCCATTCGCACTATTGTCCTTTGTCTATTCCTTACAGTTTGCTGTGGCCATTTATCTTGTCAAATGGCACAAGGTTGTATCCAGGAATGAATTAATGCAATATTATAATAACATTGAAGAAAACAATCTGGTAGAGGCTCTTCGCCTATCATATATCTTTTCCTTTTTTACCATTGGTATGGCCTTTTTATTTGCCAGATCGGCTTTCTGGCCCAGGATTCTTCAGACAATGAACAAGGCCCTTGATCATGACCGTAAATTGCTATTGCTGGTATCGTATGGCATTACCTTAATTGAATTCATGCTTATTGCTTCAGGAAAAGTGACGCTCCAGGGGGAGTCGCTTATTGGAAGGGACAAGAGCAATATTGAAGTCAATCCCTTTGTTTCAATTATAAACCCGATTGCCTGTCTCGCAGTTTTCCTGTCAGCCTACTTGTTCACGAAGACCAAAGACAAAAAATTACTCCTGTTGCTGCTTATTCAGTTTGTTTGGTTTTTTTTATGGGGCCGCAGGCAGATAGTGTTTTTTACCTTCCTTACATTCATTGGTTTTTTCTATGAACGCAAAATCATATTAAGCAAATTGACTGTCCGAAATTTGCGAATGATGGTGGTTTCAGCTGTCCTGTTTTTTATGGTAATTAATGCCGCAAAGTTTTACCAGCAATTGCGTACGGTAGGAGGAGTGGCTGTATTGCAAAACGTGACGATCACTTCTTTGCGCAAAGTTATAAATCTATATCAGTCTAGTGACAATATTGAATTGAAAAAAGCTAGTGAATATAATGTGGAAATCAGAGCATTATCAACCGTAGCCGCCGTTGCGCATTATGAAAAGCTTCTCGCCAGTGGGGGAGTTCAACTGGCGAATGGACAGGAACTGTACAATAATTTTTTAAAAGCCACTCCAAGCAATTTTTTTGTTGACAAATCATCTGTACTTATCATGGAAGGCCTTGCTTCAAAGTTGTCCAGTGGCAAAATCAGGGCAAACCGCGATCTCGGAGGTACGCTTATTTTGGAAAGCATGATCGATTTTGGTCGCTTGGGGGTGTATATCTATCCGTTAGTGCTCACGATCATCATCCTGGCTTTTTTTTGGATGTTGGTACGTGTCAATAATCCGTTTGTCATGTTATGGTTTGTCATAGCCCTGGACTATTCCATGTTATCCATGGTGGAAAGCAGTATTGGGGATTTATTCCTTGCGATGCGGGTGACCTTGTTTGTCATGCTGATCATGGGGATGTTCTGGATCACAAAACGGACACTGCTGACAAAACCAGTTAAAGGACATCATTACCAGACATAAAGATCAGGGCATTTCCATGCTATTCAGATGGACCAAATAGGAGGAGTGAAAAATATCACCCGCAGGGTTATATACGGAGTGTCCAGTAATGTGATAGCGCAGATGGTCAATGTGCTTATCCAGTTTGCAGGTGTTCCGCTGTTGTTGAAGTATTGGGGGCCGGCCTACTATGGGGAATGGCTTATCATGTTTACAATCCCCAGTTTTATAGAAAATGCCGACTTTGGCCTTGGTGGGTCAGCGACAACCGAGATGAGTATGCTGAAAGAGGCCGGCGATTTAGGAAGAGTAAAAGAAATTCTTCGGAGTGTCTTTTGGTTTATTTTGTTGGTGGGAGGTATCCCTTTTTTGTTGTTATATCTCTCATCGTGGTTTGTATCGTGGCATGATTTCCTCCATTTAGAGCACATCACAGCTAAGGATTTTAACCTGGCTTTTCCATGTCTGATTGCTTATGTTTATCTGACGTTATTCCTTACGATTCCTGTAGGGTATTACCGGGTTGAAAAAGTTTATCATCGTGAGCGATATATTGCGGTTGCTTTTAAATTGATGGAGTTTGGTGGACTTTGTTTGGTCGTATTTACAGGCCATGGGGTAGTGGAAGCAGCCTTAACCTACCTGGTCATCAAAGTGTGTTTCTTTATTGTTGTGTTTCTTGATCTAAGTTTCAAATTCCAGGAATTCAGAATTGGCTTCTTTTCGCTGCACTTTAGTAAAATCCGACATTTATTCAAGCCTTCACTGGCGCTCATGATCATTTTTATCGGACAAAACATGCTCATCCAGGGTATTACCACAACGATTGGGATAGTCCTCGGTCCTATCCAGGTGGTTATCTTCAATACGACCAGGACGTTGATGAATATGGCCAAACAGGTAGTGAATATTGTCAATCTCTCATTTATTTCTGAGTTTAGCTATGCCCATGGTCAGGGGAATAAAGCACTTCTTGGTCGCCTCTATCAAAAAGTACAATGGACTAATATGGGTATTTCATTTGTGGCTATAGCAGCTATTCTGATCCTGGGACATCGCATTCTGGAATTCTGGACCAACGGCAAGATCGATATTGTACAACCTTTCTTTTTTCTCTTTGGTGTTTCCGTTTTCTTCAACGGATTTTGGAGCGGGGGTTTAATCTTGTTGGTGGCCACCAACAACCAATTTAAGACAGGAATATATTTCCTTTCTATTTCGGCAGCCATTTTATTGGTGATCATCCTTTTCCTCAAAAGTGGTGGGTTGACACTGATTGCCTCCATGTTGGTTGTTTTTGAAATCCTGATGATTTTGGTGATCTCCAATTCTTGCAAACAAACACTGGAAATTGCTACCTGGAATTGTATATCCCTTAAACGCGTAAGACCTTCAAAGTGAACATACCTATTCCAATTTCCAACTACGCTAGATCAATTCGGCATACAATGGCCCAGAGAAGGATGACTTTTATATCATGATGAAGAACGATACGATACAATTTTCAATTTGTATTCCACAATACAACCGGGTTGAGTTTTTACTTGAAAACCTCATCCAAATCGCAAAACAATCCTACCAGGGGATAGAAATTTGCATCAGCGATGACTGCTCCACTGATAATACAGAAGAAGCGTTGAAGTCGTTTATCCCTATGTATAAATACCCAGTACGGTATGAGCGATTTTTGACAAACCAGGGATATGATCGCAATCTCCGCCGTGCAATGGAAATGGCAAGTGGAGATTATATTATTATATTAGGTAATGATGATACGATTAATCCTCAATTTGACCTAAAAATCCTGGCCCAGTTTATCAGAGATCACCACTATCCGGAAATCGGATTTACTAATTATTTAAGTGCACGCAATCAGGAGTTGCATACCAGGGCACATACAACGGACATGTTGGGCCAGGGACCAGAAACAGCATTTGCCTATTATTCCTGTTTCAGTTTTATCGGCGGTATTGTGATCAAGCGCCAGCTATTTATAGAGCATAATACGGCCGCACATGATGGAAGTATTTATGGTCAGATGTATTTCAGCACGCTCATCATCTCCGAAGGGGGCAGATTGTTTTCAATAAAAGAACCGGTCGTCATTAAAGATGTATTGCCGGATCATGAAGCACAAAGGGTCACCTTCCTGGATCATATACCACGAAAATGGAAGGAGTACAAACGGTTGGATGGGGGATTGCATGCTGTTATCTCTGTAGTGTTATCAGGTTTCCTGGACTCCAGAACACTCAACCAGAGGATCATCTTCAGGGTTTTTAAAAAGATTTATACCACCACGCTTCCTTTTTGGATTGTCACCTACAGAAGAAATAGTGCCCTGCCAGCAGCCATAGGTTTGATCTCCGGTTTACGTCCATGGGATTCAGCATTTTTTAGTCATTTATCATGGATCAATAAAGTCAGAATAACCATTCGGTATATCCTCATGTCTTTTTTGGGATTGATCATACCCTTTTTTATTTTTGATTTTATGGCGACACATATCTTCAAAAAAACAGTTCAGTCATCATGATACGTGGCTATTTCGCATGCAATAGGGAATTAGTCAATGGTATTATTTGCTTTGATTTGCCGGAATGGTCACGATGGACGTAACCTATATCTTCAGGTCGCGTATACCTGGCACATACAGTATTGAAGGGGTTTTTGAGCCTATCGCGCGACAAAACCCTGGATCAAAATTCGTATATGTGCCTTTGATTGGCAACACGTTGAGCAATATCATTAAGAATATTCGTTTTTGTCGCGCAAAGCAAGGCAGAATCAACCACGTGACAGGGGATGTGCACTATGTGATGCTCGGATTGCGAAGCACCAATTATAATATCCTAACTATCCATGATTGCGGAGTGCTGATGGATCAGGGAAGATCGATATGGAAGAGATGGCTTATCAAGAAATTATGGTTTACGTGGCCTGTTCTAAAAGCAGATGTTGTCACGACCGTGTCTGCCAAGTCAAAAGCTGAAATCATCAGGTATACCCATTGTCCGGAATCAAAGGTGATCGTGATTCCAAACTATGTCCATTCTGTGTTTACAACCCAATCAAAACCTTCCCTTAAAAGCCTTCCCCGATGCCTCCATATAGGATCTACGAAGAATAAAAATTTACCTCGGGTTATTGAGGCTTTATCAGGACTCGAATGCGAGCTTAGAATCATTGGTATTGTATCAACGGAAGATGAAGTTAAACTGAAAGAGTCCGGTATCCTCTATTCCTCTATTCAGGATTTATCAATAGAACAGATGAAGCTGGAGTATCTAGAATCAGATATCGTACTTTTTGTATCAACATATGAAGGTTTTGGGATTCCCATTCTGGAAGCACAGGCATCAGGGAGGCCAGTGATCACAAGTGACATCAGCCCTTGTAAGGAGATCGCCGGATCTGGATCCATATGTGTAGATCCGTTTGATGTAGCCCAAATACGTCGGGCTGTGCTGCAACTCCTTCAAAATGAAACTTTACGCCATCAAACCGTACAAGCTGGTTTGATCAACGTCCAACAGTATGGCATGGATCGTATTGCGAAGGCCTATCAGGATATCTATGAAAGAGGGATGAGAGAAACAGCTAAACATCATTCTTAATCCTTACTCCACAATAATTGAAAAAAGTCCTCATTGTCGCTGCCAGTTATAAACCCGCATGGATTTATGGCGGCCCTACCTATTGCATTAGTGCCTTGTGTGAAACCCTCAGTGCTCAGGGCTATGACGTACATGTAATCACCACCAATGCGAATGGAAAAGCTGACTTTACAAAGAAGAATGGATCAGTCACAATCATTGATGGCATTCCGGTTATCTATTATAAACGTATTACCGGCGATCATACTTCGGTATCTCCGGCACATACGCGTGCTTTGATGAATATCGTACGTGAATTTGACATCGTACACATACAAGGATGGTGGAACTGGGTATCCATTATGGCTCTTCAGGTATGCAGATGGTACGGTGTGCCGCATGTATTGACTCCCCATGGGTCATTGAGTGACTATACCTTTCGTACGTCATCCGGATTATCGCTTAAGCTATGGCTGCACAAATTGCTTTTTAAAAAGCAATTGCATCAAACCTTGCTGCATGTCACCAGCTCGGAAGAAAGAAACCGATTATCAAAAGCACTTCCCAAAGCCCAAACCATTGAGCTACCTAATATGCTATCTATCCCAGCTCTATTGAAGAGAGGAGAAAGTAACGATATAAAACTGAAAATTGTCTTTTTGGGGCGAATCAATAAAGTAAAAAACCTCGAACTACTAATCCGCTCTTTGCTTAAGGTCAACTTTCCTTTTGATCTTAATATTATTGGGGAAGGAGAACCTGTCTATATCGCAACACTTAAAGCCATTGCCTCAAATCATCAGGGTATTAGATTTACCGGACCCTTATCGGGTGATCAAAAATTCCAGGCATTGGCAGATGCGGATATTCTGGCATTAATGTCACATACGGAAAACTTTGGCAATGTTGTAATAGAAGCATTGTCACAGGGCACTGCCGTGATGATCACTCAGCATGTAGGTACAGCTCATTTCGTACAAGCATTTAGACTTGGGTATGTGATTCCTGCTGATATTGACGCTTGTGTAGCTATACTAGAAACGATAAATTCGGACAGATCTGCATTGGAAAATATCCGCAAGCGCAGTCCAGTTATAATTGCCAGTGAATTCAATCCAGAGTCCTTATCTCAGCAGTATGTTGAACTATTGTATTCCAGAGTTAATCCTGGTTTTACAACAAACAAAACAGCCGTTGAGACAGCATAGCCATAATAAAAGCCTGTTATGCAATCCTTAGATCTGACAGTAGTCATCTTAACGTATAATGAATCCCTTCATATCCAAAGAGCGATTCGGAGTGCATGGCAGGTAGCAAAAGAGGTAATCATTGTTGATAGCTTTTCCACAGACAACACGATTGAACTGGCGACAAGTCAAAATGCGAAAGTCTTCCAACATCCCTTTGTGAACCAGGCGCAGCAATTTCAATGGGCCATGGATAATGGCGGAATTACTACAGGATGGACGATGCGGTTAGATGCAGATGAATATCTTACGGATGAACTGATCCATGAAATGGAAGGAAGGCTTTCAACTCTCCATCAGGAAACTTCTGGCATTGTTTTGAAAAGGCAGGTTCATTTTATGGGCCAGTGGATAAGGCATGGTGGATATTATCCAATACATTTATTGCGGATCTGGCGCACAGGACACGCCGTCATCGAACAACGATGGATGGATGAACATATACTGCTAACCCGCGGTACATCCATTACTTTTAAACATGATTTTGTAGACGATAATCTCAATTCTCTCACCTGGTGGACAGCCAAGCATAATGATTATGCTACCCGGGAGGCTGTGGATATTCTAAGCAGGAAGTATTCATTTCAGGATAGTGATCTTTCGACGGGAACAAAGGGAAATGCAAAGCAAACCACGACTAAGCGCTGGTATAAAAACAATCTTTATCTGCGTTTACCACTTTTCCTGCGCGCTTTTCTTTATTTTCAATTCAGGTACTGGATAAAACTAGGCTTCCTGGATGGTCAGCGAGGATTGGTATGGCATTTTCTCCAGGGCTTCTGGTACCGGTTCCTCGTTGATGCTAAAATCCTTCAGATAGAGTGGTGGGCAAAGAAGGAAAACAAACCGGTAAGAAATATTATCGAGGAAAAGTACAAGCTAACCAGGCAAAATAGCAAACAGCACTAATCACTATGACCATCCTTAAAGAAATGGTATATAAACTGATTGCTCCGGTTCTTAGAGTTTGGTTACGCAATAGTATCACCGGCAAACCAATCAAGGACACGCATAAGGTTTTGTATTACGATCGAAGTCAACACCTCGGATTCTTATTCTCCCGCAAGATTGAATATGAAAAGGAATTCAGTGCCATCATCATGCAGCATATGAAACCCGGAAATCTTGTTTTTGAGATAGGAAGCAATATAGGCCAGTATAGCTTGCAGATAGCAGAAAAGATTGGTGAAAATGGTAAGCTCATTTGTGTCGAACCTGATTCAGACAACTTTGCCTTTTTATCATTCAATATCATTAAAAACGGTTGTAAAAATGTCCATCTTGTTAACGAAGCAGTTGCTGATCAGCAAGGGCAGACAACCTTTTATAAAGACACAATGACCGGTGGGCGTATGGGATCTTTGATTCGCGAGTATTCCGGCACTCATTTCCAGGGTAAATCTGAAGAAGTAAAGACTACAACGATAGGCGTATTGATCGATCAATATGGCATTCCTGATTTTGTAAAGGTTGATGTGGAAGGAGCTGAAGATTTGATTTTCAATAATACTTCCTTTGTGCATTCAAAGACAACTTATCTGATTGAAGTAAGAGAGGAGACCAAAGCTAGCATATTTGAAGTATTTAATTCTCTTGGCTTTTTCATGTATTTACTGGAGTCAAATCTTAAGAAAGTTGAGCATGTTTCAGATATACCTGGATTTGCTAATTTACTTATTAAGCATCCCCCAACAACCATTTAAATAAGAGAAAACCTCACATAAACCCATCAACATATCAACATATCACCCCATCAACTCATCAACATATCAACCCCTAAACCTCTCACCTCCTAAGCTTCTAACCTTTTAATCCTAAATGTACATCCTTGGCCTCAACGCCTACCACGCCGACTCTTCCGCCGCTCTCCTCAAGGATGGTGTCCTGATCGCTGCTATTGAAGAAGAACGTTTTCGCAGAGTAAAACACTGGGCCGGATTCCCTTCAGAAGCAATACGTTTCTGTCTCAGAGATGCAGGTATTACACTGGATCAGGTAGATCACATCGCTATCGGCAGAGACCCGAAAGCAAAACTGGTGAAGAAAATTCTCTTTGCCGCATCCCATCCACAGATCGGATTAAGTGCCTTGCGCAACCGGCTACTGAATGCAAAGCAAATCGCTTCTCTTTCCAAAGAGTTCACCAATCACTTCTCATTTGTCAATGAAGAAGATATTAAAGCTAAAATCCATAATGTAGAACACCACCGGGCGCACCTGGCCTCCGCTTTCTTTGCCTCCTCTTTTGAAGAAGCTGCATTGTTATCTATTGACGGGAGTGGAGATTTTACAACGACGATGCTTGGTGTAGGAAAGGGCACCAACATCGAAGTGCTGGATTCGATTGATTTTCCGCATTCAATCGGCGTTTTTTATTCAGCTTTTACGCAATACCTCGGCTTTCCTCATTATGGGGATGAATATAAGGTGATGGGTCTCGCTCCATATGGTAAACCCCTCCATGTCGACAAGCTAAAGGATATCGTTCGGCTCACAAATGATGGGTTGTTCAACCTCAACCTCGCTTATTTCAGTGTCACGAGCGGCAATGTAATCTCCTATGGTGATGATCATATCCCAATGGTGAATAAACTCTACACAAATAAATTTGCAGAGCTCTTCGGACCAGAGCGAAAAAAGAACGAAGAGCTCTCCCAATACCATAAAGACCTGGCGGCCTCGGTACAGGCTTATACAGAACAGATCATTTTTCATTTGTTGCAGAGTCTTGCAGACAGAACAAAACTTACATCACTTTGCATAGCAGGAGGTGTGGCGCAGAATTCAGTAGCCAATGGAAAAATCACAAGGAATACCCCGTTTACCAAAGTGTATATCCCCAGTGCAGGACATGATGCCGGCATTTCCATGGGCGCTGCATTGTATGTGCACAATCAGGTATTATCACTTCCACGCATTCCATCGATACGCAGTGCTTATACGGGTAGCAGGTATTCAAATGAGGATATTGAACATTTTCTCACAATGGAGGGCGTAAGCTTCAAACGATATGATGATGATGCGTTGTTTGATATGGTATCGGATGCACTCATCAACGGAAGTGTTGTTGGTTGGTTTAATGGCCGAGCAGAGTTTGGCCCACGCGCTTTAGGTGGCAGGTCAATTCTGGCAGATCCACGGAGACAGGACGCAAAGGAATTGCTCAATGCTAAAGTGAAACGGCGTGAAAGTTTCCGCCCATTTGCGCCCTCTATCCTGGCCGAACAGGTTGATGCATTTTTTGAGGTCAACGATAGCGTGCCTTTTATGGAAAAAGTATTTCCAATACGAAAGGATAAGCAACACCTGATACCCGCCGTGACCCACGTCGATGGTACAGGCCGATTACAATCCGTTGAAAAGGATACCAACCCACGGTATTATAACCTTATCAATGCCTTCTTTAAGAAGACAGGAGTGCCCATCTTGCTGAACACATCCTTCAACGAGAACGAGCCGATAGTCAATAGTCCAATAGAAGCACTTGATTGTTTCCGACGAACCCACATGGATATGTTGGTGTTGGAGAATATAATTGTTGAACGCAATCACCTCGGCTGATCAGATGTTTTCTCTTCCACCAGGCCAGCCATATCCTCTTGTCACGATTGTCACCGCGACTTACAATAGCGAGAAAACCATTCGCGATACCTTAAGCAGTGTGGCATCACAGGACTATCCCCGCATCGAGCACGTCATTGTCGATGGGCTTTCAACAGACAACACCCTCGCGATCGTTCGCGAGTTTCCTCATGTGTCCCGAATTATTTCTGAAAAGGACAAAGGCATTTATGATGCCATGAATAAAGGTATCAACTCTTCAGCCGGGGATATAATAGGAATGCTCAACTCAGATGATTTTTATGTGTCAAATGATGTGATCAGCAAGGTCGTAGAGAAGATGATCTCCGCAAAGTCAGATACCTTGTATGCCGATCTCGTGTACGTGCATCCGGAACAGACACAGAAAATAGTCAGGACATGGATAGCTGGTAAGTATCAGCAACGAAAATTTCTTTTTGGCTGGATGCCTCCGCATCCTACTTTTTTTGTTCGGCGCCATGTGTATGAACATCTTGGTGCCTTCAATATCAGCTTGCGATCAGCAGCAGATTATGAACTCATGTTACGATTCCTCCACAAAGGAAAGGTCACGGTGAGTTATCTGCCTCAGGTCATTGTCAGGATGAGAGCAGGGGGTATGAGCAACGCCTCCATCAGTAACCGCATCAAGGCCAATCTCGAAGACCGCGAAGCATGGCGTGTCAATCAGTTGCGTCCATATTTTTTTACCACCATCTTGAAACCAATCAGGAAATTGATTCAATTTGTACGCAAACCTAATACCGTAGTATGAAGAAAGCATTGATTACAGGGGTCACCGGCCAGGATGGTGCGTACCTCTCTGAATTTTTGCTCAAGAAAGGATACATCGTCCACGGCATCAAGCGGAGAAGTTCACTCTTCAATACCTCACGTATAGATCATCTCTACCAGGATCCCCACGTTGATAACCGCAATTTCATCCTGCACTACGGAGACCTGACGGATGCTACTAATATCATCCGCATCATCCAGGAAGTCCAACCGGATGAAATCTATAATCTCGGCGCCATGTCCCATGTCAAGGTGAGTTTCGAAGAACCCGAATATTCTGCCGATGTGGATGGCGTAGGGACCTTGCGGATTCTTGAAGCAGTCAGATTGCTCGGACTTACAGAGAAGACAAGAATTTATCAAGCTTCTACATCTGAGTTGTATGGCAAAGTCCAGGAGATACCACAAACGGAAAAGACTCCCTTTTATCCACGCTCACCTTATGGTGTAGCTAAGTTATATGCATACTGGATTACAGTCAATTACCGTGAAGCCTATAATATGTTTGCCTGCAATGGCATCTTGTTTAATCACGAAAGCCCGATGCGTGGTGAAACATTTGTCACCCGCAAAATCACGCGCGCTGTGGCCAAGATTGCATTGGGGATGCAGGATGTCCTCTATGTGGGCAACCTCGATGCAAAGAGAGACTGGGGTCATGCGAAAGACTATGTGGAAGTGATGTGGAAAATCCTGCAACATCATACGGCCGAGGACTGGGTCATCGCCACCGGTGTGACCACCTCCGTTCGTGATTTTATCCGCATGGCCTTTAGTGAAATAGGCATAGAGATTATTTTCAATGGCAACGGTGCCGATGAAACCGGATCCATTGGGTTCATTGATGAAGATCTTTATGTCCATGTTACCGGGCAGCCTTGCCATCTCACAGCAGGTAATGTCCTGGTGCGCGTCGACAAAAATTATTACCGACCGACAGAAGTAGACCTGCTCGTCGGCGATGCCACCAAAGCCAGGGAGAAACTTGATTGGATTCCTAAACATGATGTATCCTCTTTGTGTAAAGAGATGGTGCTTTCCGATATCGGCTTGTTCCATCGCATCGCCTTACTCAAGCGCGAGGGATTTGATATCACTAACGAATATGAGTAAACTTCCTCATGGGGCATTTTAAGCATTTAGCTTAAAATCCATATATAGAAACTGTATCCAATAAGGAAATCATTGAAAGGAAGCTTATGGCTTCCAGGTAAACTCTCACGCTCTCACGTTCTCACGCTCTCACGCTCTCACAAGTGCATCCATCTTCTAAAATCTACATCGCCGGCCATACCGGCATGGTCGGATCAGCGATCTACCGTAAACTCATAGCGAGTGGGTATACCAATATCATCGGCAGATCCTCCGCCGAACTCGACCTGCGGTTCCAGGATCAGGTCATTAGTTTTTTTGAGCGCGAGCGGCCTGCTTATGTATTCCTTGCAGCAGCCAAAGTCGGCGGGATACTGGCCAACAATCAATATCGCGCAGAGTTCCTGTATGACAACCTGATGATTGAAGCCAATGTCATCCATGCTTCTTTTCTTACAGGTGTAGAGAAGCTTTTATTCCTCGGTTCTTCCTGCATCTATCCTAAACACGCCCCGCAACCATTGAAAGAAGAATCTTTGCTGACAGGCTTGCTCGAAGAAACCAATGAGCCATACGCCATCGCTAAAATAGCCGGCATCAAGTTGTGCGAAGCATACCGCAGTCAGTATGGGTGCAATTTTATTTCCGCGATGCCCACCAATCTCTATGGACCAAATGACAATTATGATCTACAGGGCTCACATGTATTGCCTGCATTGATCCGCAAGTTTCATGAAGCAAAGAAAAAAGGAAGTAGTGAAGTAGTGATGTGGGGCTCAGGCACACCACTTCGTGAGTTTATGCACGTGGATGATCTCGCAGATGCCAGCTTGTTTCTGATGCAGCACTATAACGAAGCAGGATTTATCAATGTAGGTTCAGGTGATGAGATCTCGATTCTTGAGCTTGCACAAATGATCAAGAAAATAGTAGGTTATGAAGGTGCTATCACACACGATTCTTCAAAACCGGATGGCACTCCTCGAAAACTTATGGACAATACAAGACTGACACAGCTCGGCTGGAAATCCACCATCACCCTCGAAGACGGCATCCGCAGTGTCTATGCCCAGTTAGCAAACGAAGAATGGTATTAAGTGAAGAATGAAACGTGAAAAGTGTTCAGTAATCGGTAATCAGTTTTCAGTAATCAGTGTCACAGTTGAACCCCACATCAACTAATCAACCCATCAACCATGAAGTACTTTGAGTATGATCTTACTATTAAGAGACAGTTTTTCGTATGACTTCATGGTAAACCCATAAGCCTCATAAGCCAATAAGCTTATAAACACATAAACTTATCAACCCATCAACCATTTAACAATTACCAAATAAGCTCTATAAGCCAATAAGCTTATAAGCGCCTAATCCCCTCATGAGAATAGACATCATCGCCGGCGCCCGTCCCAACTTTATGAAGATCGGACCCATCATCAGGCAATTGAAGAAATTCAATGATGCTCATCCGGCTGCACCTTTTCAATTCCGACTCATCCATACCGGTCAGCATTATGACCGTAATATGAGTGATAGTTTTTTCGAACAACTCGGCATTCCAGAACCAGATATCAATCTGGGTGCAGGCTCAGGTACACAGGCCAGCCAGACTGCGCAGATCATGATCGGGTATGAAAAAGCTATCCAGGATTGGAAGCCTGATACCTGTATCGTGGTAGGAGATGTGACTTCTACCATGGCATGTTCGATCGTAGCAAAGAAGGCCGGTATCAAAGTCGCGCATGTCGAAGCGGGTATACGTTCCGGCGACTGGTCGATGCCCGAAGAAATCAACCGTATCGTCACGGATAGCATCACGGATTACTTTTTCACCACATCCGAAGAAGCAAATGCCAATCTACTGAAGGCAGGCCATCGGCAAGAACAAATTTACTATGTCGGGAATACGATGATTGATTCACTGCTCGACAATATCGATAAACTCCGGAAGCCTGATTTTTTTGATACCACATTATCCGGTCATCCTTATATAGTCCTGACCCTACACCGTCCCTCCAATGTAGATGATCCGGAAAAACTGTCAACTTTACTTGACCGCATACATGATGCTCTTGGTGATTGCCGTGTCTTATTTCCAATGCACCCACGCACCCGAAAGATATTTGATGCAATTGGAAGAGAGTACAAACAGTTTATTATTGTCGAGCCCATGAGCTATCTCGAATTTATGTTTGTCGTAAAGCATGCTACAGGTGTTGTGACAGATTCAGGAGGGATCACGGAAGAAACCACGGTCTTGAATATTCCCTGCATCACCCTGCGCGATAGTACCGAAAGACCCGAGACCATCCGTCTGGGTACCAACGAACTGGTAGCAGACCACAGTCTCATCAAAGGATACATTGAAAGAATGATCGCCGGCGACTGGAAGCAAGCTCAACCCATCCAATACTGGGATGGCAAGACAGCCGAAAGAATTGTGCAAGCATTGAATAATGTCAGATCCTAGACATAGATCTCATATATTATGTTGATAAGTTGATGAGTTGATAAGTTTATTCTGTCGAGCATGTATCAACTTATAAACGCATCAACCAATCAACTTAACCTTTCAACCTCTGTGCCCACTTATCAAATCTGTCGGTCCATGGATCAACAAATCAACCCATCAACTCATCAACTTATCAACTCATAAGCCAATAAGCTTATAAGCCTATAAGCTCATAAGCCCTTAACCTTTCCAAATGACAAACAGCCCCTACATCCTCATCATGGCCGGCGGAGTCGGATCACGCTTCTGGCCCGCCAGCAGAGAACATCTGCCGAAGCAATTCCTGGATATCACAGGATCCGGCAAAAGCCTGATACGACAGACCGTTGACCGATTCCTGAGCTTCATTCCACAGGAGAATATTTTTATTATCACCCACCAGAGCTATGGCGAACTGGTGCACCAGGCTATTCCCGAATTAGAGAAGCACCAGATCATCGAAGAACCCGCGCGCAATAACACAGCAGCTTCTATTGCATTAGCTTCAATGAAGCTGAGCAAACTCAATCCAGATGCCGTATGCATCGTAGCGCCCGCCGATCATGTGATTGAAAACGAGGATGAATTCAAAAGCGTCATCCGAAAAGCTGTGCTGCATGCAGAATATCATGCAAGCATCATTACACTGGGCATTGAACCTACGCGGGCAGATACCGGATATGGGTATATCGAATTCGACAAAACAGAAATAACAGACATACGGGCCGTAAAATCATTTAGGGAAAAACCAGACAGGGCTACAGCAGAGCAATATCTCAATCTGGGTTCCTTTGCCTGGAATGCCGGGATATTTGTTTGGAAGCTGTCTGTCATCATTGAAAACTTCAGGATCCATTCACCACAGATTTATGATGTGCTTGTCAAGGGTATGCATCTCTATAACACTCCTCAGGAGGTTTCATTTATAGCGGATGAATATCCAAAGACAGAAAAAATATCAGTTGACTATGCTATCCTGGAGCGAGCAGAAAACGTATATACGATCCCCTGTGATATCGGCTGGTCTGATCTGGGGACCTGGACATCCCTCTATGATTTTTCCGAAAAGGATAATGCAAACAACGTCTTTCTTACAAAGCCTGTGCACCTTGATCACGCGAGACACAATCTCATCCTCTCCAAAAATTCAAAGCTTATCGTCATCAAAGGGCTTGAAGATTTTATAGTGATCGACACAGACGATTGCCTCATGATCTATCCCAAGTCAGAGGAACAATCTATCAAAGCATTGAAGGAAGATCTCAAAGCAAAAGGACTTGATCAATATCTATAATTGCCAGGCCGAATTATTTAGTTAAGCAATCACGCAAAAACGGCAAAGCCATTGCAGGAGTTTGCTCCTGCAATCACATTAACACCCAGCCAAATTCCAATGAAGAATCCCATTTTGAATTCTCATTGTTGCAGGAGCAAACTCCTGCAACGGCTAAAGCCAATAGGGAATTTAGGGGCAAAACGGATCTAGCAACAAATGAACCCAAAAAAAATAGCCATCATCGCCAATACCACCTGGAATATTTACAATTTCAGGTTGAACATCATTCGCAAGCTTATAGCGGAAGGACACGAAGTCATCGTCATGGCTCCGGTGGATAAATTTATTACCTATACAGAGTCCATTCGCGAAGTCACTCATATTCCGATCCGTCATTTGCATCGCGACAGTGTCAATCCGATACAGGATTTGCGTTTGTTATTTGAATTGATCCATTTGTATAAAAAGCACAAGCCGGACTTGATCCTGCACTATACCGTCAAGCCAAATATTTATGGTGGTCTTGCTGCCCGGTTATTGGGCATCCCCTCTGTAGGTGTTATTACCGGCCTCGGATATTCATTGATGCATGAAGGATGGATCAATGTTATCACACGGTTGCTCTATAAGTTCTTCCTGCCCTTTCACCGCAAGGTTATATTTGAAAACACGGACGATAAAGCGCTGTTTGAGAAAGCAGGTTTGGTCTCCGCATCTAAGAGTATAGCGATCAAAGGATGTGGGGTAGATACAACCTACTATAGTCCAAACGGTGTTGTACGTAGCCCGGAGATCATCACCTTTACCTTTATCGGCAGATTGCTATATGATAAGGGTGTACGTGAGTTTATCGAAGCAGCCCAGTTGGTCAAGAAGCAAAATAAACAAGTGCAGTTCTGGTTGATCGGAGATCTTGATAAAGAAAATCCTTCTTCTGTCCGCAATGACGATCTTGTCAGATGGATCCGCGATCCGGATATCCATTATCATGGTGCTACAGACAATATCCGGAAGTTTATCGAGCAATCCGATTGCGTGGTATTACCATCTTACCGCGAAGGTATGCCCCGCGTGATCATGGAAGCCATGGCAATGGAGCGCCCTGTCATCACCACAGATACCGCAGGCTGCAGGGAAACTGTAGATGAATCTGTAAGTGGCTACCTGGTACCTGTCAAGGACTCGGCTGCACTCGCAGAGGCTATGATAAATTTTATAAAGCTTGATCATGCATCCAGGATAGAGATGGGAAAACACGGTCGTGAAAAGGTCCTCAGCGAATTCGATGACCGGATCATCGCTGATCAACTATACACCATCCTGATGGAAGTGTAATAAATTTTAGCTGTTCCTTGACCCTTACCCCTTGCTCCTTGCTAACTTCTAACTTCTCAATACCCATAAGCGTCCACGGCTTGAAAGCCGTGGCAATTCAATTCCTGGCTTGAGAGCCAGGCTTTACGCTCATGTTTTTACTTCACCTCAACCTTATTTCTTTCCGGTTGGTGAGCGTAGTCGAACCATCATTTTTCACTTTTCATTTTTAACTGCTAGTTGCTAACTTCTCACTGCTAACTTGAAACACTTTCTCTTTTTCCTATATTACTACCCACCGGTACCTGGTACCGCAGCAAAAAGAAATGGACGTATCTCAAAGGCCATCACTGAGAAAGCACAAAGCACACACATCTTCACAGCATCTCAGATACCTGATGATCAATCGATACAAAGGAATAGCAAGGTGACAACCATCGCTGCATTTGATTACAGGAAAATACTCCGCCGCAATACAAAGGACGGGGCACTGCCAGAGAATGTGAAGCAGCATGCTGCCGCCCAATGGATGATCAGGCTTATCAATTCTTTTCCTTTCAATATCGTGGCGGGTGAAGGTGGATTGATTTATTTTTATAACCTACTCCGCAAGGGAAGCAAAGCGATCCGTGAAGGGCACATCACACACTTGTATTCATCCTTCAGGCCGTTTGCAGATCACTACGCTGCATTCCTTTTGAAGAAAAAGCATCCGGAAGTATTCTGGATAGCTGATTTCAGGGATCTGATCATTGATCCACATTACAATCATATTTTATTTGCGGGCAATCACCATACCTTTTTCAGCAAGATCTTCCGCAAGGCTGATCTGCTCACCACAGTCTCTGATGGGTTGGCAGTTCATCTTCGAGCCTACAATCAAAATGTGATTACACTCCGAAACGGCATTGAAGGTGATATTGCAAAACCCCAATCAGTATCTGTGTCCAGGTTCACTATTGCCTACACAGGCTCTATGTTTCTCGACAAGCGAAACGTAGATCCAATTTTCCAGGCACTACAGGAGCTACTGCAGGATACAGTCATTGATGGAGGCGACATCGGTATCATCTATGCAGGCAAGGATGGTAATTTTTGGAAGCAGGTGGCGGAAAAATATAGACTGGAGTCTTTGTTGGATGATAAGGGAATCGTTTCAGCAGTTGAAGCACAGCAGATTCAACACGATGCCTGCATCAATGTATTGTTGACTGTATCTTCTGATCAGTTGCAAGGAGTACTCACAGGCAAGATGATCGAATATTTTCAATCCGGCTCCCCGGTGCTAGGGATCGTCGTAGGCCATAATGATCCTGAACTGCAATCCATCCTAATGGAGCTGGAGATCGGTGATTCTTTTTCAGACCAGCCTTCAGACCTGGAGCTCATCAAATCTTTTATCCAACGCGAATATCTGCACTGGAAAAACACAGGCATGAATCGCAAGCCAGTCAATACAGATATTCTTAAAAGAAAATATGCCATGGATGCAGTGATGACCCCCTTATGGAATGTCCTCGATAAGACCCAATCTGCTATTTGAAGCATTTGCTTCAAATCTATATTCAGGACCAACACCCACTGAATAATCAATATAAGGAAGCCTCTGGCTTCCAAGCACCCAATCTGCTATTTGAAGCATTTGCTTCAAATCAATATTACAAATCATGTTCTAATGAATAGTCATTGAAAGGAAGCCTATGGCTTCCAAGTAAAATCATAAAGCTCTCACGCTCTCACTCTCTCACTCTCTCACGCTCTTACTCTCTTACTCTCTCACTCTCTTACACCTCTCACGTTCTCACGCTCTCACATGTCCTTTGACCTCCTCCATACCGACCCTTCTTCCTCTGCCCGCGCGGGCATCCTCCATCTGCCTCACGGTGATATAGAAACACCCATCTTCATGCCCGTGGGCACCGCCGCTACGGTCAAAGCCGTACATCAGCAGGAATTAAAAGATCAGGTACGTGCGCAAATTATTCTCGGTAATACCTATCATCTCTATCTCCGCCCAGGCATGGACGTCATACAAGGGGCTGGCGGACTACACAAGTTTAATAACTGGAACCTTCCTATCCTCACCGATAGCGGTGGATACCAGGTCTATTCGATGAGCAAGTCCAGGAAGATTAAAGAAGAAGGCGTAAAATTCAGATCGCATATCGATGGGTCCTTGCATATGTTTACGCCGGAGAACGTCATGGATATCCAACGTCAGATCGGAGCGGATATCATCATGGCTTTTGATGAATGCACACCTTATCCGTGTGATGAAAAATATGCTACCCGTTCGATGCACATGACACACCGCTGGCTGGATCGTTGCATCGCGCGTCACAAGGAAACAGAAGGATTGTATGGATATGATCAGATACTCGCGCCGATCATTCAAGGCAGCACCTATCCGCACTTGCGAAAAATATCCGCGGAATATATTGCATCACGTGATATGCCGATCAATGCCATTGGCGGACTATCTGTCGGTGAACCTCATGCGGACATGTACGAAATGACGGCAGTGGTCACTGAAATCCTGCCAAAGGAAAAACCACGTTATCTCATGGGCGTAGGTACGCCAGCTAACCTGCTGGAATGTATTGCCCTCGGTATTGATATGTTTGATTGCGTTTTACCAACGCGAAATGCAAGACATGGATTACTATACACTTCACAAGGTATCGTCCATATCCGCAATGAAAAATGGAAACATTGTTTTGATCCCATCGATCCGGAATCCTCCGCGGCCACCAGCCGTGAACATACACTCGCCTACCTGCGCCATCTCACCATCTCCGGTGAAGCACTCGGTGCCATGATAGCTTCACTCCAGAATCTGTCATTCTATCTATCCCTCGTTCGCCAGGCCCGTCAGCACATCCTCGACGGCACTTTCACCGCCTGGAAATCTTCCATCCTTCCCATCATCTCCAATCCCTATTCAAATTGACATTTGAAGCATCTGCTTCAAATCCATATCACGGATCTGTCTCCACTGAAAAATCATCGAAAGGAAGCCTATGGCTTCCATGCACCCACCCGACATTTGAAGCGTATGCTTCAAATCCATATTACGGGTCATGCTCCAATGAAGAACAATGATAGGAAGCTTGTGGCTTCCAAGTAAATATCTCCTTAGGATCACGCCCTATTGAAAAATCATCGAAAGGAAGTCTATGGCTTCCATGTAACCATCATTAAAAAGTTTAACGAAACTTTACCCCCCACTTTAACAATATTCCCCTGTCCGGATTGTTTATACTACCATGAAATCCATTTCAATTCTTTGTCTTGTTTTTTCATCAGTACTCTTGCACGCCCAGCAACCAGTCGTGCTGGAGTATGCCACCGTCAGCACCTTCCACTGGGGCCTATTCAAAGGCAAGATCAATCAAAGGCACATACATGAAATGGGCGAGAATACCGGAGCCGTCACGGTTTCTTCGATCAGTTACACCGCCTTACAGATTTCACCGGACAGAAGCCACTGTGACCATCACCGCCCGCTTTCATCCGGAAGAATCCTGGACCCGCTATCCGCATCTCAACAAACCGGAGGAAGCCCTGGAGCACGAAAAGAAACATTTTGAACTCACCGAAGTCTATGCCCGCAAGCTCCGCAAACTGGTGAGCAATTCCCGCTATTCAGCTACCCGATTTAAAGATGAAATCAACAAGCAGTTTACAGACCTTGTCACCCAACATCGCACCGAACAAGTGCGGTATGATCATGAAACCAACCATTCGATTGATCATCATCAACAAATCAAATGGAATGCCCGGATCGATGAGCAACTAGAATCACTAAGTACTTACTCGAAGACTACTGTCAATATTAAATTTAAGTAGTTTCATTTTTCCCTTCCGCCCTTCCACCGTTCCGCCCTTCCGCCGTTCCGCCCTTCCGCCGTTCCGCCTTTCCGCCTTTCCGCCGTTCCGCCTTTCCGCCCTTCCTCCTTCCTCCTTCCCCTTTATTTCCCTACTTTTGCCCCTCCAATTATATATGGAACGCTATGCTTAATCAACATATCAACCCATCAACTCATAAACACTAAACAATAACCACAGAAATGGCCGGCGAAAAGGTGATATTTTCCATGGAAGGCGTAAGCAAGATCTACCCTCCTTCCAAACAAGTCCTCAAGAACATATGGCTCTCTTTCTTCTATGGAGCTAAAATCGGCGTACTCGGTCTCAACGGATCAGGTAAGTCCAGCCTCCTCAAGATCATCGCCGGTAAAGACCCGAACTACGATGGCAAAGTATGGTTTGACGGCGACTATAAAATCGGTTTCCTCGAACAGGAACCCGTCCTGGATGAAACCAAAACCGTCCGCCAGACCGTCGAAGAAGCAGTCCAGCACATCGTAGATCTCCTCAAGGAATATGAGGATATCAACCTCAAGCTCGCCGAACCCATGGACGATGATGCCATGATGAAGGCCATCGAGCGCCAGGGCGAACTCATGGAAAAGTTAGAACATTATAATGCATGGGAACTGGACTATAAACTCGGTACCGCGATGGAATCCCTGCGATGCCCGCCCGAAGACGCCGTCATAGGCCTCTTGTCAGGAGGAGAGCGCAGGCGTGTTGCTCTTTGTAGATTATTACTTTCACAACCAGATATCCTGCTGCTTGATGAGCCAACTAACCACCTTGATGCAGAGAGTGTATTGTGGCTGGAGCAGTTTCTTAAAAATTTCCCCGGTACCGTCATTGCGGTGACGCACGACCGTTACTTCCTCGACAATGTAGCCGGCTGGATCCTTGAACTTGATCGCGGAGAAGGTATTCCATGGCAAGGCAACTACTCCACATGGCTGGAGCAGAAAGCGAAACGCCTCGAACAGGAAGAGAAGGTTGAATCCAAACGCAAAAAAGCCCTTGATCATGAGCTTGAATGGATCCGCATGGCTCCCAAAGCACGTCAGGCCAAAGGAAAAGCACGTCTCAATGCATACGATCAATTGCGTAACGCAGAGATCAAGGAGCGTGAAGCTAAACTCGAACTCTTTATCCCACCTGGTCCGCGTCTCGGTGATGTCATCATCGAATGTAACAATGTATCCAAAGGATTTGGTGACCGTTTACTGATCGACAATTTCACATTTAAAGTTCCGAAAAACGCGATCGTTGGTATCATCGGTCCTAACGGTGTAGGTAAGTCCACCTTGTTCAGGATGATCATGGGTGAGCAGAAACCGGATAGTGGTGAAATCATCATCGGTGAAACAGTCCAGATCAGTTATGTAGATCAGTCACACAGAGATCTGGATCCTGACAAAACCGTGTACGAAGTTGTCGGTGGTGGAAATGAAATCATTGCTGTCGGTGGTTCACAAGTCAACGTCAGGGCGTATATCAGTAAGTTCAATTTTACCGGCGCTGATCAGCAAAAGAAAATCGGTGTACTCTCCGGTGGTGAGCGTAACCGGGTTCAACTTGCGATCACCTTGCGCGAAGGCGGAAACGTTTTACTCCTCGATGAGCCTACCAACGATATTGACGTCAACACGCTTCGTGCCCTGGAAGAAGCACTTGAAAATTTTGCAGGCTGTGTGTTGGTGATCTCTCACGACCGATGGTTTATCGACAGGCTCGCTACCCACATCCTCGCGTTTGAAGATGAAGGCGAAGTGGTATTCTTTGAAGGCAATTTTGAAGATTATGAAGAAGCTAAAAAGAAACGCCTTGGTGATATCACGCCGAAACGCCCGCGTTTTAAGAACATGATCAGCTAATACGAGTTCTGTACCTACAGCGCTTTCAATGTTCGGCTTATAAAAGCTTATAGGCTTATAAGCATATAGGTTTATATGTTGATTGGTTGATTGGTTGATGAGTTGATTTGAGGTTCAACTGCTTACTACCTTCCCGCTACCCCTCAGGGGAAGGATTTTCGCTGGGCTCGAACTGAATACTGCTTACTTGATACTGCTTACTGATTACCGATTACTGATTACTGATCACCGATTACTGATCACTGATCACCTAGTCCTGATCACTGCCCATTACTCACTGCTGACTGTTCATTTTCTTGCGCTCTCACATTTTTCTGACAGCTGACAGCTGATAGCTTTTTTATGAAACTTAGCTCAAGCTTATGAGTTAAATGAATTTTTTAACTCACAACTCACAACTCACAACTCACAATTCACAACTCACAACTCACAATTCACAACTCACTACTTATTCTCTTTCAACTCATACGCCGTCACCCCGTTTCCAAAGAAAGTAGGTACAAGCAAAAGGTTTTTATCGGCGATCACCTCAATGTCAGCAGCATTTAATTTTGCTTCCTGTGAATCGAGCAGGAGTGTCACTACACCATCCATGGTCACATGATACACCTGTCCATTCCAGTTAGAGACAAGCAGGTCATCGCCATATCTCACGATCCCGTCACCACCAGGCACATCGGTTGCTATTTTTTCAACGGACTTAGTCGTCATGTCCATCCTGTATACATTGCCTGAGCCATAACCTGCCAGGTAAATCGTATTTTCTTCAACTAAAATTCCATTCGTTCCACCTAAAGTTGCATCTGCAAGCACAGTCTCTACTTTGCCATTAGTGATTGTATAGATCGTGCTCGTATTGGAATCCGTAAAGTAGACTGTTCCGGCTGCTGTCACATAGACATCATTGAGGAATGTAGCACCATCAACTTTCCAGGTGTTTTTGATTTTTCCGGTCGTGATATCGATAGATACTAACCGATCGATGTCCGTTACATACAGGATGTTACCTGACTGTCCCATTCCTTTAGGTGCACTGAAGCCAGTTGCCCATTTGAGGTCCTTGATGTTTCCATCTAATCCTACTCTGGATATAAAGCCATCATTATCTTTCTTATCCGGTGGTACCCCATTGATACAGGATACATAGAGCACATCATTGGCTTTGTCATATAATACGGACTCTGCGGTGGTCAGTGTTTTCTCCGTATCCCAGATCCTGCTCAATCCCGGAATATTGACAATGGCAGATGCCGTTGTATCTGCTGACGGGGTGGTTGCAGTTTCTTCCGTGGCCGGTGCTGATGGCTTGCAGGCGATGAAGAATGCTGTTGAGATAAGGATTAGAAAGAAATATTTCATAATTGAACGATTTTTATACAGGCAAAGGTAATATTATTGTCAGGGGCTGAACCCCCTTCCTACTCGTACGCCCCTTTAAGGCTTCATCTTAACATACTTCGCCTCAGCCTCAGCCTTCGCCTTTTTTCATGAGCGATCCACGACTTGAAAGTCGTGGCCATTCAATTTCTGGCGTGTGCGCCAGTTTTTTCGCTCATGTTTTTCCTTCGCCTTCGCCTCAGCCTCAGCCTTCGCCTTTTTCATTTTTCATTTTTCACTTGGTTGCTGAGCTGTAGCACGAGGTTGCGGGAAAGCAGGTCGAAGCATCACTCTTCACTTTTCTCCGTATTGTCTTTCATAATACTCCTTATACGACCCATCGGTCACGCGCTCTACCCAAGCGTCATTGGCCAGGTACCAATCAATCGTCTTTGAAAGGCCTTCAATAAAATCTGCAGCAGGTGTCCAGCCAAGTTCATTTTTTAATTTACTGAAATCAATCGCATACCGGTGATCATGCCCGGCCCTGTCTTTGACAAAGTGAATGAGTTCTTCCGAACTGCCAAGCAGGCGTCCGGTTTTTTCATCCATCAGTTTGCACAGCGTGCGCACGAGATCAATATTTTTCCATTCACTATCACCTCCGATATTGTAGGTCTCTCCCGGACGTCCTTCATGATAAATCAGATCGATCGCCTCAGCATGGTCTTCAACATAAAGCCAATCTCGGATGTTCGCGCCCTCACCATAGACAGGAAGTGGTATTCCTTTGCGGATATTATGAATCATCAACGGAATAAGTTTTTCCGGAAATTGATTCGGCCCGTAATTGTTGCTGCAGTTGCTGATGACAACAGGCAGCCCATAGGTAGCATGATAAGCTCTCACGAAATGATCACTCGATGCTTTGGAAGCCGAATAGGGACTCCTGGGCGAGTAAGGTGTTTTTTCAGTAAAATATCCGGTGTCACCTAATTCCCCATAAACTTCATCCGTGGAGACATGGTAAAATTTTCCTTCGATCCCGGTATCCTTCCTGTATCTGCGAAAGGCCTCCAGCATGGACGTCGTGCCGAGTACATTGGTACGCACAAAAGAGAGTGGATCTTCAATCGATCTGTCCACATGTGATTCGGCCGCGAGGTGAATGATCCCGTTGATATTGTGTTTGTGCAGGGTACGGACGACATGGTCCATATCATTGATGTCACCCTTTTCAAATGCGTAATTGGAAGCGCTGCTGATATCGGTCAGGTTATCCAGGTTGCCTGCATAGGTTAAGGCATCATAATTGACAATCTTGTAGGTTGGATATCGGCGGACTAACCGGCGCACTACATGTGAACCGATAAATCCCGCACCCCCGGTGACCAGAATAGCATGAGTTGACGACATGGACAGTGTTTTAGGATGTTGTTAAGGGTCAAAAATAAAGGTAATACACGACAAATAACGTTTCGTTTTAAGCGTGTTTAATTCCTATACCATAATGTCTGGTTTAGGAAAATAGTATGCATGTGCAGGTTAAATGAAGTTAACGTAATAGGACAGGCTGCGTTGAATACTTTTAAATACTTTTGATTGCTATGAATCAAGAAAGCACCCCAAAAAAATCTTTTCTGGCCGGCACTGACCAGCCCGTGAGTTTTGCTGAGCTCTTTTTTGACCTTGTTTTTGTCTTTTCCGTTACACAGGTAGTCCACCTGCTGCATGGTGCTTTTGATTGGTTGCATGTAGGTCGCGCCATCCTGGTTTTCTGGCTGGTATGGTGGGCATGGACACAGTTTACCTGGGCCCTCAATGCGGCAGATACTACGCACAACCGTATCCAATTTTCGATACTCCTGGCTACGGCCTTTGCTTTTTTTATGGCTGTGAGCGTGCCACAGGCATTTGGGACGTTTTCATTTTGGTTTGCGCTGACATATGTCATTGTGAGGTCTATTGGATTGCTTATCTATTTGTGGGTTTCGTGGCCGGATCAACAGATGCGCTCAGCGGTCAGGACGTTTGCTGCCGTTTCGATAGCTGGCCTGGTTGCAGCGATCATAGGTGGTATAGTTGGAGGGGAGTTGCAGTATTGGTTGTGGGGATTAACTATTCTGCTGGATGTCATTGCGGCATCGGTCGGAGCCAGCAGTGAAGGATGGAACCTGCATCCACGACATTTTGCAGAGCGGCATGGTTTGTTTGTGATCATAGCACTTGGTGAAACATTGATCGTAGCTGCAGCCGCAGCCTCAGAGGAAGTCTGGGAAATAAATCTCTTATCCGTATCCGCAGTGGCGGTGGGTATTACTTCTGTGTTGTGGTGGCTCTATTTTTTCAGGATCAAAGACCGACTCGAGCATGCGATGGCACACGTCAAGGGAGGTGTACAGTCTTCACTTGGCCGTGATGTATTCAGCCTGCTTCATTTCCCGATGATATGCGGCCTGATTATCTATGCCTATGCCATCGAAGAAGCGATGCTTCAACCCACAGGACCTATGACTGTTCAAGGCCGTATGGCACTGGCAACAGGAACAATTCTATATTCACTTAGTATTGTACTTTGTTATTGGCGTGCTATCGGAAAAATAATGTGGTGGAGGATTGTATTTACCCTGGCGATGGCTGGTGTTGTGGTTTGGTGTAAAGAAACGGATGTCTTCTATACCTTATTGATTTGCTTTACCGGCCTGCTGATGCTCTGCTTACTTGAAGAGAAAATTCAAAATGACAAAGTCATGATTTCTCCATGAGCGTCCACGACTTGAAAGTCCTGGCAATTCAATTTCTGGCGTGGGCGCCAGTTTTTTCGCTCATGTTATTACTTAGCCTCAGCCTCAGCCTTCGCCTTGATTATGCGCCTTTCTCCATGAGCGTCCACGACTTGAAAGTCGTGGCAATTCAATTTCTGGCGTGGGCGCCAGTTTTTTGCTCATGATATTACTTATCCTTAGCCTTAGCCTCCGCCTTACTCCATGAGCGTCCACGACTTGAAAGTCGTGTCAATTCAATTTCTGGCCCCGGGGCCAGTTTTTTGCTCATGATATTACTAAGCCTAAGCCTCAGCCTTCGCCTTTTTCACTCTTCACTCTTCACTCTTCACTTTTCATTTCCCATGGCACTGCTTATACTTCTTCCCGCTACCACAAGGACAAGGATCATTCCGCCCCACTTTAGGCTCTTCTCTCTTCACTGTCTCCACCACTGTCTCAGGTCTGCGACCCGCAGCTGCAGCCGCTGCCTTACGCGCGATTTCTTCAGTTCTGTTAGTCCTGATTTTACTGAGGTCTGTTTTTTGCTCACGTGCCTCACGCACTTCATCATTGCCCTGGATGAGCAGACTTCCACGTGACAGGTATGAACAGACATCCTGGTTGATTTTGTAGACAAGGCCTTCAAACAATTCATACGCCTCCATCTTATACACGACTAACGGATCTTTTTGTTCGAAGGAAGCAGCCTGCGCTGATTCCTTGAGTTCATCCATATGTCTCAGATGTTCTTTCCAGTGATCATCGATGAGCAATAGACTGATGGCTTTTTCGATATCAATCATGACAGACTTGCCTTTGGTATCAATCGCTTCTTTTAGGTCGGCCGATACCGGGAGCGCATGTTTACGCCCGTCAGTGAATGGAATCGAGATACGCTTATACCTGTGGCCTTCATTTTCATACACGCTCTTGATGATAGGCATCAGCGTCTCTGCTATCTTATACCGCTTGTTTTCATATTGCTTCTGGATTTGATCCTGGAATAATTCCACCAGGTCATCTGATGCGGTGCTTCTAAACATTTCCTCATCGACATCCGGCACAGCACCCATGATGGTCATGCTTTCTTCAATGAATTCTTCGAAGTCATTTTTATTCTTCGCACGCTCCACGATGCTCTCCGCCATGGACATAAACATCTGGTTGATGTCAAGCTGCAATCGGGCACCTTCAAGCGCATGTTTACGCTTACGATAGATCGCCTCCCGCTGAATATTCATGACGTCATCATATTCCAGCAAACGCTTACGGACTCCGAAGTTGTTTTCCTCTACTTTCTTTTGCGCACGTTCGATAGATTTGGTGACCATCGAGTGCTGGATGACTTCGCCTTCCTTATGCCCCATCCTGTCCATCACCTTAGCGATCCGTTCGCTATGGAACAAACGCATAAGGTTATCTTCAAGCGATACATAAAACTGGGAAGAACCCGGGTCACCCTGACGACCCGCACGTCCACGCAGCTGACGGTCTACCCGTCTTGAATCATGTCGTTCGGTACCGATGATGGCGAGACCTCCTGCCTCTTTAACACCCGGGCCGAGCTTGATGTCCGTACCCCGGCCTGCCATGTTGGTCGCTATCGTCACACGGCCTGCAAATCCTGCTTCAGCAACGACTTCAGCTTCGCGTTGATGTTGTTTAGCGTTAAGTACATTATGCGGTATGCCCCGGAGTTGAAGCATCCGGCTTAGTTTTTCAGAAATATCTACCGAGGTGGTACCAACCAACACCGGTCTGCCCGCTTGTGTAAGCGTTGCAATATCATCGATGACCGTATTGTATTTTTCTCTTGCGGTTTTAAATACAAGATCCTCCCTGTCATCACGTTGAATAGGTCTGTTGGTAGGGATGACGACGACATCCAGTTTATATATTTCCCAGAGCTCACTTGCTTCAGTTTCCGCTGTACCGGTCATACCGGCCAGTTTGTGATACATCCTGAAGAAGTTCTGCAACGTCACCGTCGCATACGTCTGGGTGATCTCTCCGACTTTTACATTTTCTTTTGCTTCAAGAGCCTGGTGCAATCCATCTGAATAACGACGGCCTTCCATCATACGACCGGTCTGCTCATCGACAATCTTTACTTCACCTTCGAGTACGATGTACTCTTCATCCCTTTCAAATAAGGTATATGCTTTGAGCAATTGGTTGATTGCATGCAAACGTCTTGACTTGATCGAAAAATCCTGAGCCAATGCCTGTCTTGCTTCTGCCAGTGCTTCCCCTTTCAATTCATTGGAGTCCGTGATCGCCTGCATCTGCGAGACGATGTCCGGCATGACAAAGAAGTTCGGATCCGTATTGTATTTGGTCAGATATTCCGCACCGCGCTCCGTCAATTCAATCTGCCTGTTTTTCTCGTCGATAGTAAACAGCAGGGGTTCATCCACGATATGCATTTTCTTGGACTGCTCCTGCATGTAATGGTTCTCTGCGCGTTGCAGACCTACTTTGACTCCATCTTCAGAAAGGAATTTGATCAACGGTCTGTTTTTAGGCATAGCCCGGTATGATCTCAGCAAAGCCATTCCGCCTTCACCTTCCTCATATCCACTCTTACCTTCTGAAAATAATTTTCGCGCCTCAGCCAGATATTGTGTGGCCATCTTACGCTGAGCATCCATCAGTTTCTCCACATATGGCTTGAGCTCCATGTATTCCTGCTCTTCAGCTCCTTCAGGCACAGGGCCTGATATAATCAATGGCGTACGCGCATCATCAATCAATACCGAATCCACCTCATCGACCATGCAATAATGGTACTTACGCTGTACCTGCTCATCAGGAGAGCGCACCATATTGTCCCGCAAGTAATCAAAACCAAATTCACTGTTCGTACCATACGTGATGTCACAGGTATACGCACGTTTTCTTTCTGGGCTATGTGGTTTATGCTTGTCGATACAATCGACGTTTAACATCAGGAACTCGAGGATGGGTCCCACCCACTCACTGTCCCGTCGTGCGAGATAATCATTGACCGTCACGATATGAACACCTAATCCGGCAAGGGCATTGAGATAAGAAGGCAGGGTAGCTACGAGCGTCTTTCCTTCACCCGTTCCCATTTCTGCGATTTTGCCATCGTGGAGTACCATACCACCGATCAACTGCACGTCATATGGAACCATATTCCATTTGACAGCTCCACCTGCCGCCGTCCACTCATTTTTCCAGACTGCGGTATCTCCTTCTATCGTGACGTATGACTTTTTGATAGCCAGATCACGGTCGTGATCAGTTGCTTTTGCACTGATGGTAGCGTTTTCAGTAAAACGCCTGCTGGTCTCTTTGATCACCGCAAAAGCTTCTGGCAATATCTCTTTCAGGATTTCCTCCAGGGATTTATCCCTTTCTTTCATTGCCTCATCGAGTTCCTTGTAGAGTTCCTCCTTGACCGAAAAATCTGTATCCTCCTCCGCATCGCTGCGCAGGTTGGTGATTTCATGGTCTATATCTTTCAGGTAGGTGGAGATCCGCTCTTTGAACTCAAGCGTTTTAGCCCGAAGCTGATCATGTGTAAGCGATTGATACTGAGCGGCAAATTCATTGGTGATCTCAACTACCGGGGAGTACGCTTTGACGTCGCGCTCATATTTTGAACCAAATAGCTTGGTGAATATTTTAAACATAACTTTAAAGATCGATTAAGCGTGTAAAGATATGATCAGATACCATACCACATCGGGCATTCTATGTCAAATTGTCATGTGTTTGGGTATAATTAACACCTCCTGCAGGCATACAGACAGCAATCCCGGCGATTATTCAGCCTATTATTTGCCGGTTGCCTCCATTCCGGATACAGGTTTAGTGTATTCCTATCGCAATCTTGCTGATCCTGCAGCCGGTCCTGAGATCTGGCGGCATACCACCCGGGGGGATAGTCTGATCGAAAGTGTAAACTATGGCCCGGACCATGAGGTCGTCCAGCGGCAATACGACAGGATAGTTTCCAATGGCGTCATCACCGACTCGTTGTTGCTTTTTTATCAGGATACGGATGGCCTGCGCAAGCCCATCAGGGTCAAAATACGCTCTCCGCATAGGCTACCTTTTCAACCAGGAGATTCAACCAAAGTTTGGCTGACCCATCTGGAATGGAACCAGCCGCTTGACTCCTTGCATATAGTACTTCAACGTCGACGAAGGTTTGGAGGCGAGACCACCTGGGAGATGGACGGCAAATCCATTCCTGCCATCCGCTTCAGCACTGATGATACTTTTGAAACAGAAAGAGATGGCTGGACTTCTACTACATGGTCAGGTGAAGAGATCTATGCCCGGGGAATTGGGCTGGTGTATTATAGAAGGAAAATTTCTGATCAGCTTAGTCTGGAGTTTTCGCTTGAGAAGAAATAAAGCTAGCAGCTATCAGCTGTCAGCCAGGCAGTTTCAGTGGCAATTAGATAATGCGCAAGCGATTAAATATGTGAGACGAGATTAAAAAGTAGAGACGCGATTAATCGCGTCTCTGCTTTTTTATTATCGTCTCATCGTAAGCTGCCGGCTGGGAATTGCCAATTGCCAATTGCCAACTGCTCACTTCTCACTAGCTCAAACCTTTAAACCACTGCTGGAACATATCCCCACAACAGGGACGCCTTTTTCTCACCACTAAGAGCTCCAACAAGGCTCAACACCCACAAAGTACCAAAACAGCGATATAGATAATAGTGCTGATCATCCTAAGGTCAAATACCAACCAATGTGCCGGTGCAAGGATAAGGCTATAATCCCAGATTTTGACGGAGATAAAAGGAAGTATTTGGTCCTTTATCAGTTTGATTTTGCACGAAGGCAATAATCCAGCCAATCCCAAAGTAAGGTGAGCCACAATCGATTTTGTTTTGTCATCCATGATGTGAATTTGGTTTTAGTTTCCTAAAAATAACAAACCTCCGGATTACGAAGGTAAATTTTCTACTGGGCGGTTTACCAGGAGGCCTGAACGGACAAAACGGGGATAATACCCAGCTGCGACTGGCCGGCAACAGCCTTCAGATACGGATCGTAATAGCGCCAGGCAGTGTTGGAAAAATTAAAGACATTCTGGATGTCGAGCGAATAGCGCCATCTGATTTTTGCAAAAGCAATGGTCCGGACGATACTCAGGTCAACCCGTTTATAATCATCCAGCCGCTGATCAAAGGCACCGGCGGGGTTTATATAAGGTCGTATAATATTGAGCAGATGCATCCACATCGATCTGTTCTTCCCACAACCCTCCATGGAGCATCCCTCTCATGCTGAAGTTCCATATCCGCGCTTTTCCATTTTTCTCCCGGATGAGTTCTTTTGCTATGGACAAATGTGTTGCATACTGTCCATTGTATCTGCCTGGTTCCAAACTATTATCGCTGACTTCACGTTCGCTTTGGAAAAAAGATTGGTTGATATTGAATCGCCACCCGTTTTGGCTGTAATTCCATTGTCCTTCGATTCCGCGGTACTTGCCGATGGCTTCATCCGTAAAAGACACAGGTAAGGCATCGGCATAGGTGTATGGATAATCCGCCAGATGGATAAACCCCTCCGTAAGCTCAAGCCGTGATAGTCTGGACATCGTATGCATATAGGCATCCAAGGTAAAAGCATGTTTCCCTGCTTCAAGATTCCATCCTATTTCATATACCTGGTTGCGTAAATGGTAAGAAGCATTCTCTCCACCCTGAAATTGGAACATAGCCTCTCCGGCTCCGCTTCGTGTGCCGGCAAATAAAGCTTGCCCGGGAGTATAATGCCATTTTAAACCAGCGCGATATCCTGGATCCCAGGTATTATGTTTTGTCGAGAAAGATAAGTCTGCGCCTAAATCCAGTTTCAGACCTTTTGCAAGCCATACAGCCGAATTGAGATAAGGCCTGACGAGGGATTCTACAGTAAACGGCAGGTATGGATAAGGGTCAAAGTTCTCATTGCCATAGGACCGGTTTTTATAATTAACGCCTGCTATTGTCTGTACACGATCAGAATGCCTGAAGGCTAGTTCAACAAAGGAAGAGAATATCGATATGCGATCATCATCATCTACAGACTCGATGTGGGATTCAAATTGCCCTTGCTTGCTATAGCTAGTTTGGTTAGTAGAATAAGCAACTCCTGTATTGAGATGCAGTTTTGAACCAAACGCATAGGCATACGTTGCGCCTGCACCTATTATATTGTTACCATAATCAATGTCAAAATAATCTTTGTACTCATCGATGTCAGCGGCATCCTCCGCTTTGTCAAATGTATTCTTACTCTGACCAGCCCACGCAAAGACTTTCAGGGAATGCAAATCTCCACGTTGCCGATAGGATATCACACCGTCATAATAATTGATTTGCTCGCCACCAAAATCCGCTCCCAATGTTGTCAACAGTCCGGTAAAGCTGTATCTGAAATTGAAATCAAGGATGCGGTTGGTGCCCAGATCGATACCTCCGCCCAATTCAAATCCGAGCAGTCCTGCTTTTGCGCGCCATTCAGGTTTTGCTGTTTCATGCAGATGCATATCGATGGCAGCACTGCTGATGTTATTGATGCCCATAGGATTGATACCTATATAGATATCCGTGGATCCCAGGGTTTGAGCAGAAAACATATTGACGCCGCCTCCATATTGTGTGGGCAGGTCGGAAAAGGTGCCTGCATTGTTAGTGTGATTGGGATTGACAATGTCCAGCCCTTCGAGTAGCCAACTGTTAAACACCGGTGACTTACCACGTGCAGACAATTGATTAGCCTGGTCATTGAGTAATACGATTCCTGGCTGGCTGTGCGCGACACGCACCGGATCTTCAAAATTTCCGGCGACCTGCATCATGTCATCGGGAGTGATCGTGCGTATATATGGTGTCGAACTCTGGCGCGAAGCAACGACAGTCACCGCCTGCAGATCAAACGAAGTTTTTTGCAAAAGGTGCTCTACTTGTCGTGTGGAATAGCCGTCGAGGATAATGCCTGAAAGTTGATAAGGCACAAACCCTGCGGAAATGATATCGATGGAATACCTTCCGGCTTTTTCGGTTTTCCACACATATCGTCCCAGACTATCTGTTGTGCCCTGATACACAATAGAGTCCATGAGAGATACCGTGATGTCAGCCGCCGCAACAGGATACCTGGAAAATTCCTCCGCAACTGAACCTAGTATACCCTGCGCTGGAGACAAAACAATCCCCAGGCACACGATATATGCCGTCAGAATAATCCTAAAAAAAGAAACCCGCTCTGCAGCGGGCTTCCTGAGGATCATAATTTGTTGGTTTTTCGACTGAAGATATGCCATCGAAAAATCTTTATGGATCAGCACGAAAGATAAACGAATTTTTAATTCCAATCGAAAAATATATTTCCCTCAAAAAAATACCTGCATGTCCTCTCTTACAATTTCCTATTTTTATAGCGATGTATACTTCAACCTGGCTCAAACCCTTTCTCCTCTCCCTGATAGCCCTGTGCATCAGCACCTCCATCCATAGCCAGAGATCAATCTCCTTTAAAACAGGAAACTTCCCTGTTCTCCCACCCCGACAGGACGTACGCCAAAGCAACGCGACACAATATCTCTTTTACCAGGCGGATCATGTCCTGACTACAACAGAGAAGGGAAATCTAAAACAACAGGGAATCGAAATCCTCTATGCCCTGCATGATCACCTCTATTGGGTCAGGGTCAGTAAACCAATGAATGATGATGTAGCACGAAATTTTTTTGATCTGAGTCCGGCTTATAAAGTGGCCAATGACATTACGGACAGATCACAAAGTGGTCGATTAAGGCTCACCATCGCGCCGGGTATGTCTGATGCGGTTATTAAAGCGTGGGCCCTTGAGAATGAAATCATATTACTCGATACCAGAGCTTATCAATATGGGATGATTGATGTACAGGCTTCAGAGAGGTCTATTGAGCGATTGATCAACACACCGTGGATTTCATTTATCGGCACGCTTCCATTGGACGAAGAGATCAATTATCGCGCTGACCACGGAGAGCGTGGAAGAGGATTGACCTCGACATTGACCCGCGGCCTTGATGGTGAAGGTATAACCGTTGGAATCGGTGATGGAGGTAGACTTGGTGTTCATGAAGATCTCAGCGTATCTATCTTGGATCTATCCAGTTTTGCTTTTAGCTCACATGCCACTCACGTTTCAGGCATCATCACCGGAGCAGGACTGATCGATCCTTTTTACGGACATGGTCATGCACCCAAGGCAAATATTATCCTGCGCAATTTTTCAGATATCCTTTGGGATGCTCCGCAATACATCAATGATTTTGGTCTCAGCCTGACAAACAATTCTTACGGCACCAGTCTCGATAATTGTACCTACTTCGGAGATTATGATGGTACTTCCGCCGGACTAGATGCAATGATCAATACACATCCCCAATTGTTACATGTTTTCGCAGCTGCAAATTCGGGTGGCATGACCTGTTCACCATACCCAGCTCAGTTTGCAACACTTGCCGGTGGATATCAGCCTGCAAAAAATGTGCTTACTGTAGGTGCTGTAACTAACGAAGATGCAAATGCAGGTTTCTCCAGCAGGGGCCCTGCAGATGATGGCCGTATCAAACCTGAGATAGTAGCTTATGGCGCTGGTAGATTTAGTACCAATAATAATCATACCTATGGATCAGGGAGTGGTACAAGCTTTTCATCACCAGGGGCTACAGGCATTGCCACTTTATTATATCAACGCTATAAGGAATTACACAATGATAGTTTACCCGATGCCGCATTGATCAAGAATGTAATGTGTAATGCAGCAGATGATCTGGGAAATGCAGGTCCTGATTACATCTATGGCTTTGGCAGGGTCAATGGCGTGAGATCGGCAGAAATTCTTGAAGCTGGTCACTTCCTGTCAGTGAATGTTGAGCAAGGTAATTCTTTGACTAAAGTAATTTCAGTTCCCTCTGGTACCGCATTTGTTGATGTTATGTTGCTGTGGACCGATGTTGCTTCAGCTCCATTTGAAACCGTCACACTGGTCAATGACCTCGATATAGTAGTGATCAAGCCTAATGGTGATACACTCAAGCCATGGAAAATGAACTACACGCCAACAGGTGTGAATCTGGCGGCAGGTACAGGCGTGGATCATATCAACAACTACGAACAAATCACGATACCAACACCGGTCAGTGGTGATTATACAGTGGTGATCAAAGGGTATCAGGTGCCTATGGGTCCTCAGAAAGCATGGCTCTCATGGGACGTATGCCTCGCAGGTATCACGATGCAAGGACCAATAGGCGGCGAAGTATATAGGCCAGTCATTGGCACCCCTGCTGATGATAAGCAATACATCAGATGGGATGCGTTTGGCACCGGATCATCAACCTTTACAGCATCTTATAGTACAAATGGTGGCAGCACATGGAATACCATTGCATCCTCGATTCCTGCAAACCGTCGATACCAGGAGTGGTTTCCTCCGAATGTCCCGACAGATCAATTGAAAGTAAAAGTCACCGCGACAAATGGCATGCTGGATACCTCTGATCAACATGCAGTGATCATGGCAGCACCTGCCAGTCTGATGGCTACATCACCATGTAATGGATACGTTCAGGTCAACTGGAATGCCGTTTCCGGAGCATCGTATTACAGGATATTCACCATCAGAAATGAAACACTCACAGCTATAGATACCACATCGGGCACTTCAATAGTACTCAGTGATTTTCCATATGATTCCGCTATATGGGTGACTGTCTGCGGAGTGTTTGCATCACATGTCAACGGGCTGAGAGCGAGAGCTGTGACGATCACCGCCAATGGGGGAAACAACTGTGCATGGGATCATGACCTCCGTCTGGATTCATTGGTCGCACTTACATCCGGTAGAATTCAAACTTCTTCAGCACTTACCTCCATGGAGCCAGTCACTGTGCGTATCACAAACACCGGAACCATGAGTGCTACTGGCTTCAGTCTGAGTTATTCCATAAATGATGTTTTTGTTTCTTCAGAAGTTTTTGCGGGAACACTCAATCCAGGAACGGGGCAGGATTTTACGTTTAACGATTCAGCTAATCTTGCAGCAACAGGTGCATACACGATTAAAGTCTGGACCACCTATCTGTCTGATACCCTGCACCTGAATGATACATCGATAGTTCGGCTTCATCATCTACCCAACCCTGTCGTTAGTTTGCCATGGTCAGAAAGTTTTGAAAGCAGCCCGGACACAACCATCATATCGGATCTTATTGGGCTGCCGATGCTCCATGCATGGGATGCATATCTCCAGCCAAATGCCAGGATAAGGACTTTTGCCGGCGATACTTTCTGCTATTCCGGCCACCATGCACTTACGGTGGATGCGATCAGATCAGGGGCCAACAAGACCGCGGACCTTGTGCTTACATTGAATATGTCTACGTGGTCAGTCGATGATGATGATATACGACTCAACCTTTATGTCATGCATCACGAATATACTCCCGATGGCTCTAACAATGAAGCCATCTGGATCAGAGGATCAGACACCAGTGATTTTGTATTGCTCACCAATATGTCCAATGATGCCACCTTGCGCGGAAAATGGCAATACCTGGCAGGTCTTAACCTGACTGATGCGTTGATTGCAGCCGGTCAGGATTTCAGCACCTCGTTTCAATTGAAGTTTTCGCACGGTGTATTTGCTTCAGCCGGCCAGTTGACCAGTGAAGATGGACAGACGATTGACGGACTTTCGATTCATGTAGTTCAGCGGGATATTACCATCAGTGATATGCTGCATCCGGGACCACTGACCTGCGACACGGGCATGGATACGGTGAGTATAAGTATCACCAATACATCCTCCCATGATGTGACAAATACAAAGGCTTATTACCAGCTAGACGGAGGCACAACATATTCGACATCTGTAGGTACAATAACGGCACAGAGTACTGTCAATGTTTTGCTACTCCCTCCTCTCGACATCCCTGCATCTGGTATTCACGATCTGGAAGTCTGGGTCTATAGTGCCGATGATGATTTCCACTTTAATGATACTATAACAACGCAAATCCTTCAGACTCCTTTTGTGAATTCATTTCCATACACGGAAGGTTTTGAAAATAGTAATGGAGGATATGTCACCGACGGGATTCGCTCCACCTGGACGCATGGTGTTCCAGGTAAGCAGATCATGTCTAAAGCTGCAGAAGGAAATAGGGTTTGGACCACATCCCTCAACGGGACACACAATGCGCAGGAGATTTCGTACCTCTATTCGCCATGCTTTGACCTGCATGGTCTCGCGCAACCCTACTTGTCATTTGGGTTTATGTTTGAACTCGAAGTCGGTTATGATTATGCATGGGTAGAGTACCGATTAGAAGGAAGCAATACCTGGGTTAAACTAGGTGTGCAGGGAGGGGGAGTAAACTGGTATAATAATGCAGGTCACAGATGGAATGGTACACAGTCTAAATGGGTGACCACCGGATATGCAATACCGGCAATCGATACAGTCGTCCAGTTCAGATGGGTGATGCAAAGTGATGAGGGTGTTGAAGAAGAAGGACTCGCTCTTGATCAGGTTCATGTATACGATCGAAAACCCTTGTACACGGGAGGTAATATGCAATGGACCCTTCCGGTATCAGGTAATGATTGGGTGCATATCGAACAAGGTGGTCAAAGGGTCTTCAGCATTCATCCACAAGGCCAGGACCTCGGAGATGTCACACTGGCTATCTATAAATCAGGAAGTAATTTCCATCTCACGGACAGCTTGTATCTGTTGTCGCGAAACTGGGTACTGACCAGCACGATACCACCAACCAATCCGGTTGCTCTTCGTGGATACTTTACTAAAGAAGAAGCCACCAATCTCGTCAATGCAACAGGGTGCACGCTGTGTGTCAATGCAAGGGATGGTTTTGACTTTGCTGCGTTACGATACACAGGGGATAATGAAGACGGGAACTATACCAATAACAATCCGGCGCAGGTAGTAACGTATTCACTTGATTCAACCGATATTCTTCCTTTCGATAATGGATACTATGCGGAATGGCAAACTGAAGGTTTTTCCGAATGGTGGATCACGTCCGTAGTGACCCAGTGGGCAGGTACATTGGAAAGAAGCATAAGCAGCTCGTATGATGACGCCGAAGAACACCAGGATAATGGTGCGGTCAATCCGATTCGCGAAAGTTTATCGCTTACAGCGCGCGATGGATTTCAGAAAGTTGGCTGGCGCTTTCAAAACATAACGATTCCACGCAATAGCTATATTTCTTCCGCACGCATCCAATGGACTTCGGCGGATACCTCTTCCTCAACTGCTTTATGGACACTGCAATCTGAATTAGTGGCAGACGCGCAGTCATTTAGCCTGGCGAAGTACAATCTTTCTTCCAGACCGAGGTCCACGCAGGTGGTCCAGTGGACGCCTGCTTCATGGTCAGTCGCCGAAACGACTTACATGTCTCCGGATATCAGACATGTGGTCCAGCAGATTGTTGATCAGCCCAACTGGACCAATGGAAATGACCTTGTATTGTTGCTGAGGGGTACCGGCCTCCGGGAAGCCTGGAGTTATGATGGCGATCCTTTGAAAGGTGCTAAGCTGCTTATCACCTTCGATAGTGTGTGCACCTCTTCAGGTGTTTGTTACGTCAATATGAATGCTACTGGCTTGCAGTCGGGCGCCTCATGGACCGATGCTTACCGGTCGGTCGAACAGGCGCTGGATCGGGCTGCTCACTGTCCGGATATCACTGAGATCTGGATTGCCGGGGGAACCTATGCACCTTATTACGAAGTCAGCCGATCTACAGGCTTTAGTATACCTTCCGGCATTAGTATCTACGGTGGTTTTGAAGGCGACGAGACGGATATTTCGCAGCGGATTTACGGAGCATTTCCGACCATTTTGACAGGCGATATAGGTGTTCCAAATGTTTCTTCAGATAACCTTTACCATGTGCTGACCATGCTGTCGGGAGCCGAGGGTGCCCTGATGGATGGCATCACCATCCGCGATGGTCTCGCCAATGGGGCCATGCTGGATTTACAGAGAGGCAGCGGATTGTTCAACCTGGGTAAGATCACGATGCAGCAGGTGATCATTGAGGATTGTTCAGCCCCGCCGGTCTACAATAGTCCGGGGTCTACCCTGACCACCAACAATTTGCTGGAAATAAGGCAATAAAAAAAGAAAGTCACTTTTTTTGCGGGACACCCCTGGATATTGGTTGCGTAAACCACTGGAAATATCAAAATAATATATAACAAATATTTGTTATATGAACTCAATTGGATACATTTGTTGCCTGTTGGCTTATGAAGGCTCAAAAGGGCCATTCAGGCTAAGGGTATATTTCTAACTTTGCGTGCGCTTTACAGCACATTACCGATTTATTGATCCTATGTACATGACCAGAATCCTCCCACTTCTGATCTTTTTTTGCCTTGTCCAGGCAATAGAAGCACAGACCGTCCTTTCAAGAGTTACTTTTCCGATTGACGAAACACAGACCAGGAGCGATCTCGCGAAGGCAGGAATTGACCTGACCCACGGCCACGGCGGTACCAGAAATACATTTACTACTGAGGTGCAGGATTTTGACCTTAAACGATTTGACCAGATCGGCATTCGGTATACTATTGACATACCAGACCTTTCCATCTACCGGAAGGCATTAGCTCAGTCTCCACGTCGTGAAACCGTTCTTGATTGTCAGGATCATACTTTTGATAAAGTCATCCCCAAGAATTTTGAACTAGGTCATGTAGGAGGTTATTTTTCCATGCCGGAAGTGCTGGATCAATTAGACCTCATGTCCTTTTTGTATCCAAATCTGATCTCGGTCAGAAAACCCATTGGCAATTTTAAAACCTGGGAGAACAACAGTATTTATTGGGTTAAAATTTCCGACCAGCCGGAAACTGATGAAAATGAGCCGGAAGTACTTTATACCGGTCTTCATCACGCCCGAGAGCTCATCAGTGTCAGCCAGACGATTTACTACATGTGGTATCTCCTCGAAAACTATAACAAGGATCCGATGATCAAACAAATCATCGATCATACCGAACTATACTTTGTCCCGGTGGTCAATCCAGATGGTTATAATTATAACATAAACGGATATGATCCCGAGGAAGATGTTTTTACCAGGAATCACCGTAAAAACATGCGTGACAATGATGACAACGGATTTTTCGAACCTGATAATGACGGTGTAGATCTAAATCGCAATTACGGATATGAGTGGGGGCACGATGATGAAGGTTCATCTCCTTATGCAGGTAGTGAAACCTACCGAGGGCCATCCCCCTTTTCAGAGCCTGAAACACAGGCTATTAAATTTTTCTGTGATAACCACGATTTCCAACTGGCACTCAATTTTCATTCTTATGGAAATCTTTTGGTTTATCCATGGGGTTTTAGTGATGGGGTGACACTTGACTCTACTGTGTATAGTAACTATGGAGAATTGATGACCAAACTCAATCGGTTTGTCTATGGTACTGGCACGCAAACAGTCGGATATATCACCAACGGTGACTCTGATGACTGGATGTACGGAGAGCATGGCACCTTTTCTTTTACACCGGAAGTCGGAGATTCCGAGGATGGATTCTATCCCTTACGCGAACGGATCATTCCACTATGCCAGTCTACCCTTGAAATGAATCTGATTGCTGCAAGGGTAGTTAACTCCCTCGTTGAAATCACAGATGAATCACCAAAGTTTATTCAACCAGGTGTTAATCCTCTTGACCTGGGTATCAGCCGCTATGGTTTGATGGATGGAGAAGTGGCTATTTCTTTCAATGCCTTAAGCCCTCATATCTCAAATGTGCCTGCATCCTTCATCCTGGATCTTGAAAAATTCGAACCTCACGAACGCAAGTTGTCCTTTACGGTCGATAATCAGATTGCGTACGGTACTCCGGCGCAGATTGAAATCATGTACCAGCAAGGAGATTATATATTCAGGGACACCCTCACAAAGATCCGTGCGGATTTTAAAACACTCGTTTCGAATGATGGCGATATCTCACAGTGGGATATCAGCGATGGTATGAACTGGGATGCTACCGATGAGACCTACCTGACCGGACCTGCGTCGATCACAGATAGTCCGGGTAAACTATATAGTCCTGATTCGCACGAAGCCATTTTATTAACAGACCAAATTGACCTTCAGGAAATAACTTCATCATATGCGCAGTTCTGGGCAAAGTGGGAGATTGAAGACCATTATGATTATGTCGTGTTTCAGGCGAGCACAGATGGCCAAAATTGGGACAACCTTTGTGGCGAGCAATCTCATCTGGGATCCCTTTTTCAATTATACGAAGAGCCTCTATATGATGGCAAGCAAGTACACTGGGTACTTGAAAACGTTGACCTGAGCTCATACCTGGGTCAGGTTATCCAACTGAGATTCCTGCTCGTGTCTGATGGGTTTGTACACAAAGACGGTTTCTATTTTGACAACTTCAAAGTCATCACGATCAAGGAAGGATCAGTGGCCACCACGGAAGTGGATGCTACTGCTTTTACAGTGTATCCCAATCCAGCCGGAAATTCCTTCACCGTCAAATTGCCGGAGATGACCAATCCTTCTATCAAGGTGTATAACTCAGTAGGCAGGATGGTGTATGATGCGCCGAAGATTGGATCATTATCACATGAAATCCTTACATCGACTTGGGCTCCAGGCTTGTATCACTACCAGATTTTTTCTGATGGCGTGCCTGTACATCATGGTACAGTCAGTGTGATGCGGTAACAAGGTTAAATACTCAATTGCCCTCGGCCGTACTACAAAGCTAAAAAAGGGGATGCCGTTGCAGGAGTTTGCTCCTGCAACCATGAGAATTCCAAGTTAGATTCTCAATGGGAATTTCGATGGGTATCCAGTTGGTCGCAGGAGCAAACTCCTGCAACGGCCATTACTCAATTGCCCTCGGCTTCAGCCGGGGGATGCAGTATCACAAGAGATTCGGCTTTAGCCACAAGCATGATTTTTCTTTTGGCTAAAGCCCAAAACATACATCCCACAAGCACCCCCGGCTTGAAAGCCGGGGCAATTATGAATTTTTACATCTATTCTACCGATATTTGCAACCCGGTATTGACCACCACACTTGGATTCTTGCCGGAGATATTTATCCGATTTTAAAATACACAGGAACATGGCCATTGACACAAGATTTCTTACCAAACTGGGAATAAAGAAATTCAATAACGGCACCTCCACGGGCCTCAAATCATCCAACTCCAAAAACTATCAGCCTTCGCCTTCACCGGTCGACGGACATCTCATCGGTGCAGTGAGTAATACAACACCAAAGGAATATGATAAAGTCATCCGTACCGCCGAAGCCGCCTATGCGACCTGGAAGATGATGCCCGCTCCCAAGAGAGGCGAAATCGTACGCCAATATGGTGAAGCATTGCGTCGTCATAAGGAACCGCTCGGAAGATTAGTGTCCTACGAGATGGGGAAAAGCCTCCAGGAAGGATACGGCGAAGTACAGGAGATGATTGATATCTGTGACTTCGCAGTTGGTCTCTCACGTCAATTGTATGGCCTCACGATGCACTCTGAGCGCAGTCAGCACCGCATGTACGAACAATGGCATCCATTGGGCATCGTCGGCGTGATATCTGCATTTAATTTTCCTGTGGCGGTCTGGTCATGGAACGCCATGATCGCACTGGTATGTGGGGATGTGGTAGTCTGGAAGCCATCTGAAAAGACTCCTCTTTGCGGAGTCGCATGTATGAATATTTTCCAGGAGGTACTTAAAGCCAATAATCTTCCGGAAGGAATCGTCTCCCTGATCAACGGCGATTATCGTGTCGGTGAATTACTCACACAGGATACCCGCGTAGCACTCATTTCCGCAACAGGTAGTACGCGTATGGGTAAGATTGTCGGGGCAGCAGTTGCGGCAAGACTAGGCCGATCGTTACTTGAACTCGGCGGAAACAATGCCATCATCATCACGCCCGAAGCTGATCTCAAAATTGTATTGACAGGCGCAGTCTTCGGTGCAGTGGGCACCGCAGGCCAGCGTTGTACCACGACAAGGCGATTGATCATCCATCAGTCCATCTTTGATAAAGTCACCAGGGCACTTGTCAAAGCGTATAAGCAAATCCAGATCGGCAATCCACTTGACCCTAAAAATCATATGGGACCATTGATTGATATACAAGCAGTCTATCATTATCAGAAAGCACTTGAAGCCATAAAAAACCAAGGTGGCAAGATGCTCGTCCAGGGCGGTGTATTGAAGGGCAGAAAATATGGAAGCGGTTGTTATGTGCTCCCCTGCATTGCTGAGGTCACGAATGATCTTCCGATTGTACAATCAGAAACGTTTGCACCTATCCTATATGTCATGTCCTACAGGACACTGGATGAAGCTATACAGATGCAAAATAATGTTCCACAAGGATTGTCATCGGCGATCATGACCAACAACATGCGTGAAGCAGAGCAGTTTCTTTCCGCAGCCGGATCAGATTGTGGTATCGCTAATGTCAACATCGGTACCTCCGGCGCAGAAATCGGCGGCGCCTTCGGTGGTGAAAAGGAAACAGGCGGTGGTCGCGAAAGCGGCTCTGATGCCTGGAAAGCCTACATGCGCCGCCAGACGAATACGATCAACTGGGGCAAGGAATTACCACTGGCCCAAGGCATCAAGTTCAACATCTAGGCAGAGAGCATAGAGCAGAGGGCATAGAGCAATTTTGTAAATTCTGCAATTTAAAAAAGCCTTAGTGTAGGGGTTCAAAATTTTGAACCCTACACTAAGGTTTTTTATTGTTATAACTTTCAACTTCTAACTGCTCACTTCTAACTGCTCACTTCAATCGGTTCCAGTACATCGTTTTTCCCAACATAGGAAAACCAATATAGCCTGTAACCTTCAGTTTGTCTCGTGACTCCAGTTCAATATCGCATGAATACCATTTTCCGTTGGAAGGATCGAGGACTTTGCCCTCGATGGCCTTATCATCGCTACTCCTTTTGAGATCACTTAAGATGGTCATTCCGATGAGGGATTTATTTTTTAGTTCTCCTTCACATCCGGTGCAATGGGTGATAGTGGCTGCAGGCAAGAGTTTTTCGACCTTCCCGTAAATTTTGCCATTGAGTTCATAGATCCATACGATGGATCGCTCGGTATCATCAATGTGATCTGTTGATTTCCACATTCCGGTGACCTGGGCGTCTAAAGTAGTCATCAGTGTAAAGAAAACTAAAGAAATAAAAATCAGATGTTTCATAAATCCTTATTCATTGATGATGAATAAACGGATTTTGATAAAGGTTGTTTTAAAAACCTAAGCTCATCGATTTTCTTTTTACAGTAGGCCAGAACGGGTGTGCCAGGGTCAGGTAGCTTGGTTTGTCCCAGGGCTGTCACCCTGGGTTGATAGATGGCGGCCTTTCAGGCCTAATGATGCAACTGCTCACTGCTCACTTCTATCCGCTAACTTTTCAACCGGTTATAATACATCGTCCTCCCAAAAGCCGGGAACCCGAGGTACCCTCTTAATTTTAGTCGATCCGGACCTACCAGTTCGATGTAGCAAGAGTATGTATTCCCATTGGCTGGGTTAAGTATTTTGCCGTCCTCCCCCCCATTGGCGGTTTTAACCAGATCAGAGATGATTACCATGCCAACCAACGGCTTGTCTTTTAGCTCGCCCTCACATTGGTCGCAATGGGTTCGTTTAGAGGTAGGCAGTATCCTGACGACACGGCCATGATAGGCATTGTCTTTCTCAAAAATCTCTACGACCGATTTTTCAACTTTCGAATTTTCATCTGTGATCTTCCACATCC
>JADKHH010000013.1 GCA_016721905.1 Candidatus Opimibacter skivensis
GAGGTGGATCGCGAGGACTAGTCATGGTATATCGGTCGGGCGGCGATCAAGACCCGGAGAAAATCAATGAGAGCCATGGGAGGTGTTTTTATTTATTGACGGTATATTGCATTGGCGCAGGGAAGGGTTCTCCTTATGATTTTGGTGGAGAAGCGATCCAGATCATTCTTAAGCGGATGGAAGACATGCGTGGTAAGTTCGGGGTCATCGTCGCCGGGTATACACACAATATGCGTAGGTTTATCGATTGAAATCCAGGCCTGAAACCCAGGTTTGATAAATACTTTCGCACAGGGAGGATTACACCCCTGACCAGATGTTTATCATCGCTCTATCCATGTATCGCAAAAGAGGGGTGGATTGTCATGCCTGATGTGGATGCAGCCACCCATTTAAAGCTATTTCACTGCGCTCTTTAATCACCGGGATACAGATTCTTTGGCAACGCCAGGTCGGTTTTGACAGGTAGTCGCCGGAATCTGTCAAGAATCAGAATCTGAGGCTTGCTGCTATAAAGAAGGAGAACGCACACCTGATTTGCATTAGTACCGATCCTCCTGGAGGATGTCAAAATTTGATCCAAGAAATGTCAGCGGAGGAAAGCGGGTGGGTTTTAAGCCCTGAAGGGGCGTTATCTGTCTGGGGTGTAGCCTTGTGAAAAATGGAGGAGCATTTCCTCTCCAAGCCCTGAAAGAGGGCACTATCTTTCATTTCTGGGGAGGATTGCTGTGATGTTTCCTGAAGGATATTTTCACTTAATCCCAGACTTATAGCGTTCGCCATATTCCATGATATTTTTCAGTATACCCACATAATTCTCCTGGAATGATTTTTTTCATTGATGTTCTTTGATTTTTAATATAGGCTGTCACACGATCAGCACTTTTGGATTTACAGAAAGTAGGGCATGCCCATCATGATAGATTTTTGATAACCTGGGCCCATAGGTTTTATCCATTTTGGAAGAATGAGATTTTACTTCCTTCCACTAAATTCATCAATGCTATTTTTTAGATAGCATGCGCAGGATGTGGATGTGATCAGTGAACCCACCGACAATTAAAGAGCGGCTGGCATTCAAGTTTCTTTGCATATACACTTAGCCTTATTTAATGGAGTTCTTCTTCGACAGGGGGGAAGAAATCAGGCGTTGCCTGTGCTTTGTACTGAAAACTATAACGGATATAGTTTTGACTAATGATTGTCCATACCGGTGAAGTATTTGAGTGACAGGACTAAATTAGGGTGTTGGAGGATATAGTGCATGATCTTTTCGATGGGTTTCACCCATCGTCGAGAAACTCCACCTCGTTGGCTATGACGCCCCTTCCGGAAGCCTTAAATAGATCCAAGCCCTGAAGGAAGATTATCTAATATCTGGGTGTAGCCCTGTGAGCACTGTGTGCCTTGCAAAGAAAGAAGTCTAATACTTCCAGATACATCACGGCACGATTCGGATTGAAGTGTGTAGGCGACACTTCAAGAAGTCATAGCTCCCGATAATCTCGAAGCCCTGTTTCAGGTAAAAGGCAAACGCGAGTGGTTTTTCTTCGGAACGGTAAAGCCACATGCCCTGCTGGTGATGATCTTTTGATAAGCTTACATTATGGTCAAAGTTTTTGACCTGCCTGCATGCCATAGAAGGATTTCAACAGATAGATGCGTTCGAGTTTGGTCACCACGGCTGTTCAGTGATCAGCGAATGATTGAAGTTTAAAATGATCTTAGAGTATCCTGCCGCTTCATCCACAAAGATCAAAAAGTATAGAAAGTCAGGGTTGGATGGCTCATTGGTAAATATACTCTTCGGTAGAAAGTTTCTTTGAAATATAGATCTCATGATGCTCAGCACTTTTGCTGTGTCCATGAGTTTCCATGTGGAGTAATGGGGGCAACCGTGGAAAGGAGTTGTGCATCAATCGGCGACAGTGGCGGGAATCGAGGATTAATCATGATGGTAGGCGGTGTTTTAGATTATTTGTTTTTCTTTCGCAGATTTCCTTAACGGTGTCAGGGCCATGTCCCATCGCTTCCAGCGCTTCTTCAAACTGATCATCCCGCATATCAATTGCGAGTTCTTTGCTTTAGCATGCGGATGGTATATTTTTTCTATGTCTTCAAAACGATACGTGATGGTGGACGTGATACGTTCTTTTTGTTTTCATGTCCTTACAGGCTGTGTTTCTGTGGCTGGTCGGCTCCGTTCCGGGATGATGCCCGTAGCTATAGAGTTTGCCATCATCCCCTTTCCATTGCAGCGGCTCCCCTTTTTCCAGGAGGAGACATAATGGCCGCCCATGAGCATGGAGCCTTTGGGGTTCCGATGAGAACAACGCCTTGAACTTCATGCGCTGAAGTGGAAGATGGTGATACTTTTACAATGATTGTATTTGTAAAAGCAGATTAGGAAAGTTTCTCCTCCGAGGTGACGCATTGGAAAGGGTCATGTTTACCATTTCCGCTTTTCTCGCTAGAACTTGATCACGGATACGCGATTTCGTTTTGAGCTCCCACATGGATAAAATAAATTCCTGGTGGCCATTGATTTGTTTGGATAATAGTTTTCCCTGATAAGAAACCCTGATAATGCGATTGACCTAACACATTTGTAATATAGAAAGGTGTGGATATTAATTGTACGGGTATTCAATATTAAGTTCATTAGACACCGGATTGGGGGTAGCTTATTTATGGTGCGCTCTGTTTTGATTTGTTGCTACTGTACCAAACCGTTTCTTCTTTTACATCACAATCGGCTATAATCTCTCTACTTCTCCTAGGTTAGCATTGCCGCATGGGTTGCATTTGGTCCAAAAGCGATCATGCAAGCGATCCGCAATCGCGTCAAGCCAGGCTTTGCATGCGCTGAGTGTGACAAAGTTGTGTACGAAGTTATGCCCAACGGCCCTGATTTATACACCTGTTCATCTTCGTCCTCAAAATCCATCTGTGTTTCCAGTCTGCCCACAGATGATAAATTCGCATCTGAGTTGAAACACATTGTTTTGTACCGTGACCGGTGTACTACTCCAATCATGATCTCGGCGATGGTGGCACGTAAATCCTGATAGCCGTCCATTCCATCTTCCCGATGATTGCTGCACGCTGCCGATGGTCACTAATGAAATATGTTCCTGACTGAGATGAGTGCCACCCGCATCACAATAGATCAACTCAATCAGCCGGTGACCTTCAGGATTACCCTATCAGGAATAACATCCATCACCTACTATTCAATGAAGTACACGCCGCGTCAAATATTTCAAAGCGTAGGGATGCCGAGACATCATAGCCGCCAACCAGAAGTAATTCACCCCATTAATCAATTCTGTTCACCACTGATTGTGAAGTCACCCTTCGGAGAAACATATGCTTCTCCAAAGGAGTCGTCGGGAAAGCCATTAGCACATGCGGTGTAAAATACCCTGGCGAGTGTGATATCCGTTAAGGGGTTTGTGGATTCACCTGTATGGAAAGAAAATGAGTTGGCAGATAATGGTTGCAAGATCACCGGCTGTATTGATTTGGATTTTTAATATTTCTTGTGCAGGCTGGTTTGGTTTGACGGAGGACGTATTGTCTTGTTTGGTGGTGCTTGATACAATGTCATCGGGCTTGAAACCAAATGAAACCCTTGTTTCCCAAGTCCTTCCATATGTTGCTGCACGGAGTTTGCTTTTGAAAGGATCTGATGCATAGTGCATTTCCAATTCCATCACGATGACATTGGGCAAGCCATTGCCGAAGGCATCCAGGGTTCACTTCTTTTTGATGAAACACCTAGCTCAGTTCCAACAATGAGTTCACTTCGTCTGCCAGCTTGTTTATTTTGTATGACCGTATATGCAGGAATTTTAGGCAAGCCTTCTGAAATATTTGTCCATGTGGCCCCACCATCTTTGACTCATAGACACCGGGGTCTGTAAGCCTGATACCGCCACCCAGACCGTCTGCGGATCATCATGCTTGACACTAATATAAGCCATGGAATTTGTGTGATCGGGGACATTGCCTGTTAACCTGACAAAGGGCTCGTCTCCTGTAGTGGATTTGTACATAAATACGTACCTGCGACGTACAACGTATTAGGATCTGAAGGAGCGACAGCAATAGACCTGATTCTTATCCCATGACTGATAGTGGATACTTGGGTCCATGTATCTCCACGATCGGTTGTCTTCCATATTTCTTTAAAGCCCCATAGATGATTCGCGGATCCTGAGGGTCCATAGCGTAGGGGAGGACCCAAGCACCTCCTCCTGCGGCATTCGGTTTAATATACCGTGCACTTGTCCAACGATCCAGCGTGCGAAATAAACTGCCGCTCTGAGTAGTCGTGTATTGTATGTTGTTATCCGTATGATCGATGATGCCTTCATCCCATCGCCACTATTTACGTGTTGCCATCCAGTGCCAGAATGCAATTTGCTGCCATTATCCTGAAGCCCGGTGACCACTTCGTCCGGATCAGTTGCCGATACGCCAAGTCTATACATCTGACTGATCGCAATTCCATTCGTCTTATCTATCCATGTGTCTCCATGATCGTATGGAGCATAGATTCCTCCGTCGTTACATTCCCATAGATCACCATTAGGTCTGAAGCGAAGGCTGTGTTTATCAAGCATGCACGATTTGTACTTGTCCGCCGGCAAAGACATTGACTATAGACCAATGAGTGCCGCCATTATGAGATCGCCATGTATTTATTCCACCTACTAAAAGTATATTGGGATCAATGGGTGATGCCGCAATTCCAAGATCACAATATCCTTGTCCTCCATCACCAATACCATTTGAATTCCAATGCAACAGATTGAGCGTGTCACCGCTCAATGTTTTGTAAATGTCAAACCTTTATCCACGGATTTATAGATGCCATCCAGTCCTCCACTTTCGGTGACGCATAGACCCAATCCGGGGCAGCAGGTGTGACAGCGATTTCAACTCTCTTCCCAGCAAAATCATTCAGTGTACGTGTCCAGGAAGCACCATTGTTTAAAGAAACATACAACTCGCCTTCAAAATTTGAACCGTATATAATTTCCGGATTATCTGGATGAAATTCTATGTCGATAAACACATGATCGGTGACTTCTGCATCCCAGGTAGCACCTCCATCAGTGGTGCGATATACTCCATCTGTTGTAGCTGCTATCAATTCACCCGATACAGTTGGATGTTGAATCAATCGGTTGATAAATTTTCGTTGTGATAAAGTATATTGAAGACCTGTAGCATTCCATGTCAATCCTCCATCTGTTGATTTTAAAACACCAATACTGTTGTTGTCATAGGAATCACGATCGCCAGTGGCAATATAAATTGTCTGCGATTGATCATAATCAGTGGGGATGATAATATCGGTGACACCCAGTGACTCTTCTTTGTCGGTGAGACAAGTCCAGGTCGCTCCATCGTCATCTGTGTACCACAATCCACCAGATGCTGCACCAGCCCAGTAGGTGTTAAGATTCGTAGGATGAAAGGCAACACAATTCATCCGCCCGATCCCTTCATGACCTCCTGGTGTTGAGGCTGGACCAAGTGAAATCCAATTGGATTGATCACTACCACGGCCAGAAGGATGATTTTGCTGATACGCTCGTGTTATCTCCAGTGCAGTTTGTTCTGGGAATGAGCCGGTCTTCATGTCCACGCGATGTTCCATGAGATATTCCCAGCGTTTGAATTGCTTCCAACCTGGTGCTTTTTTCGTTTCTCCGTTTTCGATATAGGTGCCATTCTCTACCAGGTAGGGAGCCCAGTAGGTCTCGAAGGCGCGCTGGTAATCAAAGAAGGTTAGTTCCTGTCGTGGTTTTCCAGCAGGTAGGTTTTCCAACCATGGTTGTGCCTTTGCTCCTACTGTGATAACAACAATACATAATGTCAATGAGATGAGTCTCATGGCAGTGTAGTAATGAATTAAACAATATAGAGGGAACAGGGTAAAGATAAAATAATTCAGCATGTAGGTATTGCCGAATGACTAACGGACCAGGGCATACTAATTGTACAGCATACCCTGGTCCGCTTCTTTATTCTTTCACAAACTTTCGAATAGATGTCTGTCCAGGTTTGCCTATCTGTATAAAATATACACCCGGCACTAATTCTTTGGTATCAACAATCGATTTTGTAGCCACTTCTCCTTTTAGCACCAGGACACCATACGCATCATGAATTTCGTATTGCATAAAGGAACTGTTTCCGGGAGTTTCGATATAGAGTTCATTGGAAACGGGATTGGGATATAGATGAACTAACAGGTTCCTATCAAAATCTTTTACGGCAGAAATATAGACAGTTAAAATATTGGAAGGCAAAGAGCTGCATCCGTTTTCGGTCACAATCACATAGTAGTTGCCGTCAGCGTCAGCGAAATAATCCTGCCCGGTAGCACCGTTGATTGGCCCGTTCTGATCATACCACTGGTTACCAGAGGATGCATCTGAATGCAGGTTTTGTTCGCCCTGGTCATTCGTGATAACCGGGGTGGCTGGTATGGCGTGCACAGTCACAGGGATGAAAGAGGATGCGCCCAAACATCCCTGACCAGCTCCTGCAACTATGATGGTTGCAATATCCATTGGGTTATTGAAGGTGACTTGTATGGTATTCGTATTACTGAATCCAGTTGTGCCATCCGGAAGTGTCCAGAGGTAATCTGTCGCATTTTCAATAGCCTCAATCGTGTAGGTAGCTTCCTCTCCCTCACAAACAGAGGTGTCACCTGTGATCAATCCGGCATCACCTGGAGAAGGCATCACAATGACTGAGACTGAATTGGTATATACAGGCGCAAAGGTTGGCTGAATGATTTCCGCTCTGTAATAGGTAGTATTCACTAACGGAGGTGTGATGTATGTAGATGTATTAAAGCCGTTACCTGAGCTTACATTAATCCAATTTGTAATTCCATCCGGCGATTCCTGCCACTGAATGAATCCGCTGTATTCCTGGACAGAGATATAACCAGCATCTCCAGAGCACAACACCAAGTCGGATCCAGCTATACCTGCAACAGGTGCAGTCGGCGCAAGAATGGCTCCAATCATCAATCGGCTTGGAAAGGTAAACGGCAGTGTATTGCCGCCAGTCAAGTCCGACACGTAGAAAGTTTCAGGCCGCAACGGATCTTCATCCTGGACACCCAGCGGGTAGTATATATTATCTGCGGCAGTTGTGGCATATCCGGCATAGTAGTCAACATCACTGAAAACTGGTGGTTCTGTTATATTAAATGTATGCCACGTTCCCAATGAGGATTCTTCTATGATGTACGGATCAGATTGGCCTGCAATCGAGCCTGCATTATTCAGGACTACGCCATAGACTGTTTGTCCTATATTGGCAATGTCATAAGGGATAAAAGCTTTTATACCACTGACAGCAGCAGTTCCGTTGAGGTGATATTTGGCCTGAAAGATGAACGACTCGTTTTGGGCTACACTCAATGGTTTTGCCGGCAGTAAAGCGGATGCATAGGCGCATTCAAATTCAGTTACATTTTGTAACCAGGTGACGGAGTTATTGGAGAGATCATCATCATCCTGGAGTGTGGTTTCAATAGTCGTAAGTCCTGTGGAGCCGGGTACAAAGGCAGGGAATTGAAGTGTGAAATAGTCAAGCTGGGCCAGCCCACCAACAACGATTGTTTCAGTAACAGCATTAGCACCTGAGATAGTGAGCGTAACAGGGATATTCTCCCTTTCCGTCAATCCGGTATTTTCAATATTTGCACTAATCGTTTGTGGAGAAGAATAGTATATCGAAGATTCGCCAAGTGTATACACCTCTTTTATGCCCAAATCATTATTATAGCGGGGACCAAACCTGAACGTCCTCCCTGCGTCAGGTTTAGGGCTTTCCGGTGACTTTGCATAATGGATCGGCGAAGTAGATAGATAATTTTCATTGGAAAATAACACCTGATCCCAGGGCTGCTCAACACTTTTGCTTGCAATCAATAATTGATCTCCCGCCCTGCTCGAACCTTTGAGCCCGCAGGCTACAGTCCGGAAATCATCCGTATTTCCCGAAGGGGTCCAATCGCCATAAACAAACTCGATGATATTGCTGGTCTCATAGAGTTTAATCTGGAATTGCATATTATCAAATTGCGGCACCGGATCCGCATTGGCTTCCGCACATCCTGGTATTGGATCGTGCAAACTCTGTTAGGGGCTACTCCGGAGGTGTGCACCCTGTATTCCGGCGTACCTGTGCCCGCTGATAGATCAAGGTTTAATGGGCTTAGCAAATTGACATCAGCAGGATCATTGCTATTAAAGATACCACCTGCGGACGTGCGGGGGTCGTTAAAAAACATTGCCGCTGATGAAGGAGGCGTACTTCCTAGTTTAATAAAGCCATTCGTATTCAATATGAACTGTGTAAAGGATTCACACTTATATTTAAATTCAAATCCGATGTCCTGCGGATCAGAATTTGCATTGTCAAAATCAGCAGTGTTGATTAGAAGGCCTTCACTGCCTAGGCTTACATAATCACCTGGAATGTTTTCGGCCTTGTAATCGAAGTAATTCAAGGCAGCGCAAGGATCAAATTCCGATACACGGATACTGTAATCTTCGACTTCTCCCCACTGAGAGAATCCACAAGCCTCTTCATGGGGCCCGTTATCTGAATCGTGCAGCCTCACCCTCATACGAGTGATACCTAATGCGGCTGTCAGTGGCGCACGGAATGAGCCTTCAAAAACCATAGTGCCTGATGGATCCGAGTGGAAGACAACTTCACCTGCATCATCAAAATCTCCATCGTTATTCCAGTCCACATACACGAGCACTTCATCTGCGACATAAGGCACGCCGTTTTCTACAAATATCTCTATATCAGAGCCTCTGTTGAGATCTACAACCTGTGAAGTAAAATCAGTATATCCACCAGGATCTTTGCCTGAAGGATTATCTAAGGTGCCGATGGTGACTCTTGAAATATATTCGTAGGTCAGTTCTGCCGCACCAGCATCACAATAATCAAAGGCAATCACCCGGGCACCGGGAGGATCTGAAACCGTCAATGTCTTAGGTTCGTCCAGGACTACGGACGTGCACTGGGCATCCAATTGATTTCCAATCACCGCAGTGGCAGGGATGTCATAAGTCAACCAGAAGTTATTTCTCCCATTGCTGAGCTCCTGATTACCGGTGATGATAAATTCTCCGTCAGGTGAAATTATACTTTCTCCAAATTGATTTGTTGCGGAAAATGCAGTGGAGGTAGCTGTGTAATAAAGTTTTGCATTTGTTATATCAGTAACCGGATTAGTAGAACCAGTTGTATTGAATGTAAAGGAGGTCGCACTGAATGGTGAGAGATTGCCATTTGTTATTAATTCTACTTTCAATATTTCCTGGTTGGTTTGGTTTGGGGCCACTGAGGATAAATCCTTCTGTACAGCTGTGCTCGAAACGTAGATCATTGGTGTAGGCGTATACTCAATGGGTGTTTCCCAAAGGCCTCTTCCATATGAAGCGGCGCGCAACCTGGTTTCCCCGGGATTGGAAGCGTAATAGATTTCGATTTCGCCTGTTTTCACATTCGGCAGCCCGGTGTTGTAGGGTACCCAGTCACTAGTGCCTTTTTTATAGTAGACACCAAGCTCTGTTCCCAGGTATAATTCGACTTCATCTGTGGCCTGATGGTTTTGGACCATCGAATATGCCGGAATCGGAGGCAAGCCTGCAGAAATATTATTCCATGACAGACCACCATCGGTAGATTCATATACGCCGGGAACAGCGTAACCACTTAACACTACCCACAATGTATTTGGATCATCATACTTAACCGCGATATATTCTAATGTGCCACTTGATGTGGGTAATGAGCCCGTGATATTGTTCCATTCATCTCCGCCATTGGTTGACTTGAAGATCTGTTGATAATCCGCGACATACAGGTAGCGTGAATCTGAAGGAGCGGCCGCGATCGAACGGACACGACCTGCCTTGTCAATAGTTGAAATCTGTGTCCAGGAGTCACCTCTGTTTTCTGTCTTCCACAACTGGTTGTAGCCTCCGTAGAGAATATTCGGGTTATTGGGATCGATTATAAATGGTGTCACCCAATCACCTTCATCCGGTGGTGTGATATTCGTTGCATTCTGCCAGTGATTCGTGGTGCGGTCTATCGCTCCAAAGTAAATAGTGCTGTATTGAATATTGACATCCGAATAATCAATCAGGCATTCCATGCCATCACCTCCTCTCACATCATACCATTCGTTGCCGGTATGTAGTTTGGTGCCATTATCCTGCAGTCCGGTGATGACGTCACCTGATTCGGTTTGTGATACACCCAGTCTGTACATCTGGCTGATTTGAATGCCATTGGTTTTGTCTATCCAGCTTGATCCGTTATCCGGAGAGAGATATACACCTCCATCATTGCATTCAAATACATCACCGTTGCTCCTGTAAGCCAGTTTATGTTTATCCGCATGAACGGCCTGCACCATGTCTCCCCACCAATGGTTGGTGATGGACCAACTTTCCCCTCCATCAAACGATCGCCATGAATTGACGCCACCGACGAGTAGGATGTTGGCATCAAAGGGAGAAGCAGCCAGTGCCAGGTCATACCATCCTTGTCCACCGGTCCCACTGCCATCAGATTCCCATGTCAGGAGATTTTTAGTGCTTCCACTGAAAACTTCATTGAAGGTAAAGCCGCTATCGGTTGATTTGAAAATACCGTACAAGCCACTGTTACCATTGGAAGCAACAGCATATACCCAGTCAGGTTGGTTGGGAGATACAGCAAGCTCAATCCTGTTAGCATTTCCATCAGTAAAAACTGGTGAAAAAGAATTCCCATCTGTTGAACGAAATATCTGGCTGTATTTAGTTGATCCGTAAATAATGGTTGGGTTATTGGGATTGAATTCCATGTCGATAAACTCCACGTCGATCATCTGTGTATTCCAGGTGGTACCGCCATCGAATGTTTTAAAAACACCAATGGAGGTAGCCGCTATCAAAACATCTTTGTTGGTAGGATCCTGTAGAAGGCGATTGACCATGCGGCCATCATAAATCGTAAAGCTGAGGCCGGTTTGATTCCATGTAGTTCCGCCGTCAGTTGTTTTCAGAACACCTACACTCCTGTTGTCCCATGCGTCGCGGTCACCGGTAGCGATATAGATGGTATTCGAGGTATCATAATCATCGGGGATGACAATATCGCTCACGCCCAGTACGCCATTATTGTCAGTAAGGCATGTCCATGTGCCGCCATTATCACGGGTCTCCCATAGACCTCCTGCTGCAGCACCAACCCAGTATATGTTCTGGTCAGTCGGGTGAAAAGCTACGCAGTTGATCCTTCCGATACCGGAGTATCCACTGAAGGAGCTGAAAGGGCCGATCGGTGTCCAGCTGGAGGCCGTGGTGGTCCTTGGTGCCGGATGGGTGCGTTCAAACTCTTCGCGCACCTGCAAGGCTGATTTTTTCGGAAAAGAGCCATTTGTCGGATTGACGATACTTGACATCTGGTATTCCCAGCGCTTGAATTGCTTCCAACCCGGAGCTTTCTTAGTGACGCCGTTCTCGAGGTAGGTGCCTTTTTGGACATTAAAGGGTGCCCAATAGGATTCAAAAGCCTGTTGATAGTCCGGAAGCGTAAGCTCTGACTTTGCTTTGCCAGTTGGGAGATTTTGAAGCCATGGCTGGGCGGACAGGGATGAAGCTATCAGGATAGCCAGCAGGGTAAGGTGAATGGTCCTCATAGGTGAGTATAAGATCTAGATGTTTTTATAAAAGAGAAGGGGGTGAAGTTAAGGAAAAAGTGACTGTCACTATCAGCTATCAGCTTTCAGAAAAGGTGACTTGTCCATGAGCGCAAAGCCTGGCACTTAGCCAGGGAGATTGAATTGCCACGGCTTTCAAACCGTGGGACGCACATGGCATAGATGAGTTGGTGATTTCCATGAGCGCAAAACCTGGCTGCCAGGCCAGGAAAATTGAATTGCCACGGCTTTCAAACCGTGGGACGCACATGGCATAGATGAGTTGGTGATTTCCATGAGCGCTAAGCTTGGCTGCCAAGCCAGGGAGATTGAATTGCCACGGCTTTCAAACCGTGGGACGCACATGGCATAGATGAGTTGGTGATTTCCATGAGCGCAAAACCTGGCTGTCAGGCCAGGAAAATTGAATTGCCACGACTTTCAAACCGCGGGACGCTCATGAATTTGTATTATATTGTTTTAGATTCAAATCCTGAATACTGCTGATGAAAAATTCCATTCAACCCTTTGTGCTTTTCATGCTGGTATTTCAGTTTCCCCTGGTTGGGCAAATGTGCCTGCCCGAAGGGATTCATTTTACCAGGCAGAGCCAAATTGATAGCTTTTCTATTCTGTACCCTGGTTGTACAGAGATCGGAGGTGATGTCTGTATTGGTGCATGTCAGGGTGAGGAAGATTCCGATATTACAAATCTTGACGGGCTGATGCCTTTGACGTCCATCAAGGGAAAGTTGAATATTTCAAATAATTATTTGCTCACCAGTATTGAAGGTCTGCAAAATCTCTCCATCCTGGAAGATGATGTTAAGCTCAAGGGCAATTACAAACTGTCTTCCCTCAAGGGGTCTGGACCAGGTTCGGTTGATGAAGGGATCTTTTACTATTCAATTGAATGATGGTATAGATAGCATAGGTGGATTTGAAATGCTGGATACGATTCTAGGTACGCTGACCCTTGAAATCATGTTTAAGTTGTCATCTGTAGCCGCATTTTCAAATCTAAAATATCTGGGCGGCTATAAGCTGTCTTCCCCCGGCATGCTTAGCTCGATACCTGATATGCCTCGCCTCGAATATCTGGGAGATTTTATAGTGGAATATAGCCACGTGAATGACCTGCCTGAATTTCCATTGTTGAACACGATACATGGATCATTTATAATTGAGGAGAATATAAATCTCCCAATAATCCGTGGTTATGAAAACATAGAAAGGGTTCACGGTGATCTGATTATAAAGTATGAACCTCTGGAAATAATCCGAAGAGTTGAGTCCTTGACCTTTTGATGCCTTTCACCAATTGAAGTATGTCGGAGGACAGTTTGATTTTAGGGTGAGAGATCTTGATACATTGGATGGTTTTACAGCTTTGGATACGGTAGTTGGTGACTTTTCCGTTGACGGTAATAATGGGTATCATAACTTCCCGCAAGACAATCAGTTCAAATATATCGGAGGCAATATCTACCTGGACGATTTGTCAATGATGGAAAATCTAAATTGCTTTAATGCCCTGGAAAACATCAATGGCGGGATGAGCCTTTCGGATTGTGCGAATGTGATGAACTTGTCTTCCATCAGCCATTTTACTGAGTACGGAGGGGGATTAGAACTAAAGGAAATGAGTTTGTCCGGTTTATCTGACCTGGCTAACTTAAGGAAGCTAGGTGGTAGCCTGAGCATAAGCCAATGCAATTTACTTACGAATCTTGCCGGACTTGAAGGCCTGGATTCCATTGATGGGCGTATCTACATCTTTAGCAATCTGAACCTGGAGAGCCTGGAGGGTATCCAAAACATAGATCCTCAGACGATTCGCCCGCTGGGCAATTCAGCCATCCAAATCGAGGATAATCCAAGATTGATGACCTGTAATGTAGAAAGCATCTGTGAAGCCTTGAGGGTTCTGAGAAGATCGTATCAGATAGGCAATAATGCGGTGGGTTGCGATCACATCAGCCAGATCGAATGCAAGGATTTTGGCTTATCAGGTACTGTTTATTTTGATAGCAATCAGAACAAGTTGAAGGATACGGGTGAGGTGGGCATCCCAGGCATACCTGTTCGTTTTCAGCCTGATGACTTGCTTTCCATCACCAATGCGCAAGGAGAGTTTTTTGTGTTTGCCGACAGTGGCGATGTGCTGACCATGACTCCTGAGTATAGTTTGGCTTGGCAACAGACGACGGACTCCCTTTCGTACACCAGTACCTTTGAAGAAGGATCTTCCGGAAATCACGATCATCTTTTCGGTCTATACCCAGTGGCGGACTGGTACGATCTTTCATTGGGGCTGACCTCCAATCCCATTCGTTGTAACCAGAACACTCATTTTTTCCTTCATTGGCTCAACGGCAGCACGCGCTCGGTCGACGGAAGGGTCATCATGCAATATGATTCACTGGCTACATTTGTTTCAGCGACGCTGCCACCATCCATGCATGATATTACGGCCCGTGAGTTGACCTGGGACTTTGATTCGCTGTCATTGTATACAAATCAGTTTGTCCGGATCACTTTTAAGATGGCCGACGAAACCTTTGTCGGTCAGATGATGAATTTTTCCGCCAGTTCCTTTATGGATACCTCCGGTACCGAAGTGCTGATGGATCAAGTATTGTATACTCCAATCCTGGTATGTGCAGTGGATCCCAATGACAAGCTGGTCATGCCACCAGGGGTGCGCGAGGAAAACTACACACTTAAAGATGACCTGCTGACCTACACGATACGATTTGAAAATCTGGGTAATGCTGAAGCTATCGATATCACCGTCATGGATACACTTGATGCATCTTTGGATATTAGTTCTTTTCACGTGGTCAATAGTAGTTTTCCGGTATTGACGACTATCGATGGGCAGGTCATAACTTTTTTCTTTAAAAATATCTGGTTGGTTGCGCAGGGAACAGGGTTTGTGACCTATGAAGTCAAAGCGCACAGTGATGTGCAGGACCTGACGCCGGTTGAAAATCTGGCGGGGATCGTATTTGATTTTAATCAACCCATCGTGACCAATACAACGACGAATACACTGGTATATGAAATCTGTGATGATGTCCATGTTGTTTTCGACACAACCATTTGCCAGGGGCAGGATTTCCTTGGGCATACTGAATCTGGTGTCTATTTTGATACCCTTCAGATCGGCAGTATTTGTGACTCTTTTACAGAGATCCACCTGACGGTCCTGGGGCCTTCTAATATTGCGATTGATACTTCGATTTGTGAAGGGGAGTATTATCTTGGTTATGACAGTACAGGTGTGTTTTCCTATGATTCGATCAATCCGGTCACAGGATGTACGGATTTGGTCACATTGAATCTGGAAGTTATAGCACTGGGTATGGCACAGTGTATCACGGGTACGAGAGAAATCGATGCAGTGGTGATTCGTATTTATCCGAATCCTGTGCAGGAGAAGATATACATCACGGCATCAGCAGACATCTCTTCAGTACGTTTATACACGATAGATGGACTTGAGGTACCTGTAGAGAATATATCTTATGCAAATACTCAATCTATCATGCAGATTAGTGCATCCACAATTAATGGTTTTTATCTGGTGGCCATTGAGGTGGAGGGAAGGGTGTATTTTGAGAAGGTGGTGATTGGAAGATAGGCAGGGCAAGATTTTGAAATGCAGGGTTGCTTTATTCAAGCTGTCCCAAATTATTCAATCTCGAGTATCTCAACCCAGCCTTCAAAGGGAAAGTGTAAATAACATTCAAAGTCATAACTGCATTGGTCATTATACCGGATCTTAACTGTGATACCTTCACCGCGCTGATAAGATTCTATGATTTCCGGATTACATATTTTAAAATCATTGTCTTCAAAACGCAAATAACTACCCGTACAATTTTTTATGACAATAGCAGTTTGCGTCTGTGAATCCGTACATCCGGATAAACTTAGCCATGCGACGAACACAAAAAATGAATACCGTATGATCTTCATTATTTTTTAATTAATTTTTTCAACAGATGCGTGTCATCTACTTTAAAACGAATTACATATATCCCTGCATTTAATTCACCCATTTCTATGGTATGTCTGCCTTGAAATTGTCCGCTATTGACTACTTGCCCCAAAGCATTTAGAATCTCAAATTGTACTTCTTCAATATTTCCCTCCATCTCTATCGTCAACTCATCCACCACAGGATTCGGATAGATTTTAAATCGCGATTCTGTTGTAATATCTTCTGTTCCTACCGTCATTATTTCAATAGGATTGGAAGGAGCTGAAGCGCAATCATCGGATGTTACAATGACATAATAGGTGCCTGGCTCAACGGCGAGGAAGAACTGTCCTGTCGCGCCGGGGATTGGACCATCTTCATTATACCATTGGTTGCCCAGCATGGTATTAGAATATAGCGCATCTCCGGAAGCTTCTATCAAAGGTGTGGTCGGCACTACTTCTACAAAAACACTATTGGAGAATGCAACACCAGAGCCTGGTTGAAATACAGCAGCCCGATAATAAGCAGAAGCAGTCAATGGGGGAGTAATGTAGCTTGAAAGGGTAGAACCAGGTTCATTTTGTACCGCTTGCCAGTCGGACAGACCATCCAGGGATGTCTGCCAGGTGATAAAGCCTGTAAATTCCTGCAGGGCTATATTGGCTGTACCAAACGCACAAATCGTCGTATCACCGGTAGCAGGTCCTGAAAAAGGAGCCGTACCGACAAGGGTTGCACCAATCATAAAGCGATTTGTAAATGTTAAAGTATCCATAGGTTGCAGTCCGTTACCCGTGATCAGCGATTTATAATAAGTGCCAGGTCTGATCGGGTTTTCATCCTGCACTGCCAGTGCTGCATATTCCGTCAGACTGGAGGTCATGCCAAAGCCCGCATAGAATTCCGTATTCTCCAGGACAGGCGGAGTCGCAAAGGAAAAAGAATGCCATCCATTGAGGTCTGATTCCTGAACGATATAATTTTCTGACCGGGCCACGACAGTACCTGTTGCATTCAATACCATACCGAATACTGACTTGCCGATTGAAGCAGGATTATCTGCAATGAAAGCATTGACAGAGGTCACCATGACAGAGCCGTGGACTGGATATTTAGCATAGTAGATACCCTGTACACCTGACAAAAATCCTACAGCCCCTGTAGCTGGTTCCTGCAATGAATAATTTAATTCGAGATCCGAGATGCGTTGCTGCTGACTGATGGCATTATCGCTGCGGTTATCATCATCCCCTAAGGTGACCTTGATGACCGAAGCTCCGCTACCGGATGGTGAAAATGCAGAGAAAGTTACCCGGGCATTTTCTCTAAAGGCCAGGCTGGAAATGTATTGGGTGTCGGTGAAGGAAGTTTCTCCAAATACATCCAGGATGACCGGGACATTTATCTGCGTATGGAAACCTGAATTTTGAATGATTGCTGATATGGTCTGTGGCGATGAAAAATAGGAAGAAGCATCTCCGAGTGCATACACCTGCTTCACAGTCAGGTCATCAAGTCTGGTGGGTGTAAATCTATACGTCCTTCCCACATCCGGCTTCGGACGATCAGGAGGTGCGCCAAAATTGAAGGATTCATTAGACGCATAATTTCGATTGTGAAAAGACACATTATCCCAGTAGCCGGCAGAACTCTTGACGACGACCAGCAATTCATCGTCTTCGTTTGCTGAGCCCTTTAATCCACATGAAGCGGTTTTGTAATTAGAAGGATTGGCGGAGGTTCCCCATTCACCATAGATAAACTCGATCACATTGGTGGTTTCATAGAGCTTGAGCTGAAAGTTCATATCGAGGTACTGCTTGGTCGCCGGATCATTACTCCATTCCTGCATATTTTTCCATTGGATGGTGCAGACTCTGTTGGGAGCATTACCACTGGTGTGTACTCTGAAATCCGGATCAGCAGCGATGGTTTCAATATCATGGTTGAAGACCACGATCAGGTTTACATTATTCGAATCAGCATTGTCGAAAATACCTGCAGAGGTAGACTGGGCATTTGAAAAGAACAGATTGGTTTTGGGTGTAGTTTCTGTCCCAAGTTTGATGAAACCATTTGTATTGAAAATAAACTGGGTGAAATGCTGGCAGTGGAATTCAAAATCAAACCCAATCTCCTGGGGTGCTGAAATCCCATCGTCAAGGCTGGAGACCTGGATCTCCACACCCTGGGTTCCCAGATCGGTATAGTAGCCCATTACACTCTCAGCTTTAAAGGAGTGATAATTCAATGAAGAGCATGGATCCTGGGCAGAAAGCAGTGTGGTATAAAGGAGCGATAAGACGAAAGCAGAGATCTTTTTCATACCAATAGATTTAGTACTTGATAACAGCTATCAGGAGGCCACCATTGATGCCTTGAATACCAAAGGGCATCAACAGGAACATTCCTGCTATGAAGTAGCGTACTAAGTTAAGAAAAGAAAATTAGTCTGCAAAAAGGGGGGAGAATTGGAAAAAAGGAACTGTGAATTATAAATTAACTCTGACATAGGAATTGCCCAAACCTCCCGGGTAATTGGTATAAATATGCTGATATACGTGTGTAGACCTCTCATTGACATCTTCATCTGTATATGCCTCCTGAGGCAACCACTGCAATTGGTCAAAAATTAATGTTTTTACCTGGGCGGTGATCTGACGGCTCTCCCGCCATCTTTCGATTTTAAGTTTTTCTTCCTTGACCGATTGGAGGGTATCCGCGGCTACTTTTTTAACCTGGTTGGTCTCCTCTGGTCTTAGGTCTTGACGAGTGTGTTTTTCTCAGTAGTCCTAGCAAAGGCTGCTTTTAATTTATCAAAGTCAAGCTTTGAAAGGTCAACGGATACTTCTTCATCCTCTCCTGCTACCATTGGTGTAATGGTAATACTTTCATTTACGATGGCCTGTAATTTGAGCATGATCGACAGTACATCAGCTGACCTGGTTTGCCGGTTCAGTTCCTGGTATATGGCTTCTATTGCATTGAAGGGTTTGAGAAAAGGCTTGACTTGTTCTTCAGGGTACAAGGCATGATATTTTCTGAATACTTCCCTGACCATAATCTCAAAGGTCGACCTACTAGTTTCATTCAGGCAAACACAATTGGCCGCTTTTTTAATGTTGGCAATTTTATCCATGGGTTTCGCATCTGTATTGGTCAGAACAGTCAAATCAAAACCGAGTTCGCTTAGGTACCCTTTGACTTGACGGATGGTTTCACCCAATTCTTCGCCCATTTGTTCAAGCAATTCGATGGGCTTTTTATTATCCCCATCAGATCCACCTTTAGCCCTGCCAGTTCGGTCTCCAGCCTCACCATAGACTGAATAAGCCTTCTCGAGCTGCTTGTATACATTGCCATAATCGACAATCAACCCATTTTCTTTTTCATCATCATATACGCGGTTAGCCCTGGCAATGGTCTGCATGAGGGTATGCCCTTTGATAGGTTTGTCCAGGTATACCGTTGAGATGCAAGGCACATCAAAACCGGTGATCCACATGGCGCAGACAATAGCCAGTCTGAAAGGATGCTCTTCCTTTTTGAAATCTTTCTCGAGATCCCGGTCCACCATTTTCTTGCGATGGGTTGCAATGTCGAGTCCTAACTTCCGGAATTTATCTACTTCATTTTGCTCTGAGCTGACAATCACACATACCTCTGTCTCCTTTGCTTTCTGGAACTTACGCCACAATGCCTGCTCTTCTTCAATTTCAGGGGCATCATCAATTCGTTTTTGAAGTTCAAGCAGATAGTCCTTCCAATACATTGTGATCAGATCATACATCCGCACTGCAGTTGGTTTATCAAGAGCTACCAGCATGGCTTTTCCTGATAGCCTCGCTCATTAAAATGCCAAACAAGGTCTTTGCAATAGCCTCTTAGCCTTGGCTCTGCTGTCAGGACGGCATAGTCTTTCTGGAAGAGATAGGTGAGTTTCCTTTTCTGCTCATCATCTAGATTTTCATTTTCCAGGATCTCAGCCATCTGCTCATCAAGATCCGGTTTTCAATACCAAGTTTTTCGCCCCTGTTGAGATAGCGCAAAGGCAGTGTAGCTCCATCATCGATGGCTCTCTTGAAGTCATAGACGGATACATACTCCCCAAAGATGTTCTTGGTAAGTTCTTCTTCCTCCTTTATGATAGGTGTTCCGGTAAATCCCAGATAGGAAGCATTTGGAATACCATGGAATCGCATGTTGCGGGCATAAATACCGGATTGTGTACGGTGCGCCTCATCGGAAATCACGATTATATTCTTCCTGTCAGTAATCAGCGGATATTCACTTTCCTTTTTGGGATCTACCGAAAATTTATGAATCAGGGTGAATACATACCGGTGATTTTCTGTAAGTAGTGTCCGGAGATGCTCACGGTTTTTAGCCACTACTTCTTTGCTGTATTCGCCCCAACTCCGTAAATGTATCATACAATTGGCGCTCCAATTCACTGCGGTCCGCCACGATCAGAAAGGTATAGGAGCCACCAAATTTCCTGTGGATTTTCTGGCTGATAAATACCATCGAATAGGATTTTCCACTTCCCTGTGTATGCCAGAATACACCCAGTTTGCCTTTCAGGTCTTCAATATTCCGTGCCTGATCGATGACTTTATTGACACCAATATACTGGTGGTTTTTGGCCATGATTTTGATGACATCGCCCTCCCCATCATCATATAGCAGAAAGTTCTCGAAAATATCCATCAGCGTGTCCGGTCTGCAAGTACCTCTTAGCATTGTGTCGAGAGACACAATCCCCTCCTCCTCTTCAGTAACACGTTTCCAATCAAGGAAGTACTTGTATTTGCTGGTGACTGTACCCACTCTCGCCTCAGATCCATTACTCAGTATGATGAAGGCATTACAATGGAATAGATGCGGTATGGTGTCTTTGTAATCTGTCAGATTGTCGAGGTAGGCATTTTGCAGGTCGGTATGATGTGCTTTAAGTTCAAAAAACACCAGGGGAATACCGTTGACAAATCCAATTATATCCGGGCGGCGGTTGTATAGATCACCGACCACTTCAAATTGACGGACAGCTAGAAAATGGTTGCTTTGGTGCTGATCAAAATCAAATAATGCTAGTCTTTTCTTTTCAAGCTCTCCTTCGGCATTTGTGTAAGATACAGGCACACCTTCCTTTATCAGATCGTATTTGTCTTTGTTTTGTCTTGCGAGGGTTTTATCAGCACTTCTCTGCTCGATTTGTTCTATGGCCTGGTCATAAGCGTTTTCAGGGAGATCAGGGTTGAGAGATATCAGTGCGTTGCGCAAGTATCTTTTCAGAATGACTTCTGATTTATTTTCACGGCCCAGGAGACCAGAAGGACCGAAGGTCTCTTGCTTCCAAGCATATTGAATCTCCCATCCTATCTCCTCCAGTACATGTACTGTGGCAGTTTCTACTAACGCATCTTCTGAATATTCGTAACTCATGCTACCTGTTCAATAAATTTAACTTGGTATTATAGGACAAAAGATAAGTTTTTTTACTTGAGTCACTTAAAAAGGATCTATTAATAAGATCACCCACTTCTGCTTGCCTTGTTAAAAAGGGAGCTAATAATTTTTCAATTCGTTTTTCTGGTATTCCAATTCTTCTTCCCAATTCTATAAAATCTTCCTTGTAGGGTTGGCCTTATTTTTTGAATAAAGGGCTTTGGGTATTATCGGCAAACAATTTCAATGCTACGCCTGTGTCCTTTACATGCAGGCTGGTATTGATGAGGTCATATGCTGGGCTCATCAGGTTATCACCTTCTGGGGCTTCCAATACGGAGAAGTTTTTAAGGTGAGCATCTCCATTCGACAGCAAATAGTTGAACACAACAAGTGAGAAATATTTTTCAATCTCTACAGGCCAGGCTGGTATATATTTTTGAATTAACTCGCCTATCCCCTCATAGCTATAATTATATTTAAAATTGGGACCATCATTATCCTTTGTTTTTCCGGCTATTGAGGCAAAGTCCTCCATCCCCCATTTAGTGCCATCAGCTTTGACATCAAAACGTAATGTTATATATGCTGGAGATCCATTCTGAAAGAAAATCATCGCATTTTCAGCTGTATTAAGACCATAAACTTGTCTGGCGATTTGCATCGTGAGATGCTCATTTGCCGGAACCTGATCTACTTTATCAAGGTCACGTGGAATAGGCTTTAGAATATATGTTCCTTGCTCACCTTCAGTGGTCAGTCGCAGATGATTTTTATCTAATAGAAAACTTAACTTTTCCTGCACACCGGAAATTGAAATCCTCTTCCGGTTTTCAATAAATTTTTCAGCAACCTCTTCGTTAATTTCTGGAGGGTTGAAAGGTAATATGTGACTAACTTTTTTACCTCCAAATACCCTTCTCAGGCAAATTGGGCTATACGTCGTGTATCCTTTAGCTAATGTTCCAGGGCAAGTATCAATTTTATCTAATTTCATGACTTACCTGGTTTTATTTCGATAGCCCCAATTGTATCCTTTTGTCCTGTGGCAAGCAGCATTCCAAAGTGATCATTTTCATCAATCTGTAGATGACGACTTTGTAATTGGCGATTAACTCCTTCGCTCAACATATTGTAAAAAAAAGGGAATAGATAGGGACTCCTATATTCTTGTTGCGTTTTGGGAAGTGTCAGACTGATGGCTGGTGACAATAGGTTTTTAAAATAGGCATCCTCATATCGGAATACATAGGCATTCCTACCTTCTTCCGTCAGCACCCCGGCAAGAATACCATTCCTGTATATTTCCGCTGATCGCATGTGATTATAGCTTCTTCACTTGTAAGACTACTTCCATTCCTACGATATCCGCCAGCTTTTGCAGGGTGACCAACGTAGGGTTGCCTTTTACCACTTTCAAATTGTTTTAGGGTACGAAGGTTTACTCCTGACATTTCTGCCAGGGATTCCTGAGTTAGTCGGAGGGAATCTCTCCTTGCTTTAAGAGCGGAAATAAGTTTGTCTTGGTGCATTTTAATACACTTTTAGTTCAATAACGGTGCCAATATGGGTAAAAGTTGCATGATAGGGTATTAAAATACACTTTTTTATTAAAAAGTTGATTTTCTAACTAAAAACCCCATTAAAGTGTATTAAAATACACTATTTGTAAAAATTATAGCTATTTAGTTAAGCGATTTATTAAAAAGTGTATTATAATACACTTTTAGAAATGATCCATGTATTCCGTAAGGAAAAGCGTGTAAGATTTATTCTTCCTTTAAACTTTCCATGAAAGCCTCGGTCAACTTATTCATCTCGAGTCGAAAATGGGTTTTGTTTCCTTCTAAAGTTAGAATGCAAAAATAGTTATCCAAAACCCAGGCCCTTTCTAATTTGTCTGCATCCTGGAAGTTTAAATAATCCTCGATTTTAGGTTCTCCTAGATTGTAGATGTCTGGCCCAAGCAAAGAATATAATTTATAAATAATTGACTTCCATTCAGTAAAAAACGAGAATCTTGAATATTGATGGATATCTGAATTCAATACAATTGTCCTTCTGTCATCTGTATAATCTAGGGTATACAAATAATTAAAATAGCCTAGAATTCTAGTCACAGGGTCATATAAGTATATTGTTGCCCCTTCAATGTTGTGATCTAAAATTTCTTTTCTTAAGCGATTTTCAATCGTATCATTAATAGAGAGGATAAATGAATCAACGGTATACTCAACATTGAGTTGGTTATTGATATCACGAAGGAACTCCTGTGGCTTCAAGGCAATACAATCAATTCCATATTTACGATACATCACATTGGCCTTTTCAATAAGTTTGGATTCATTACTGATAAAGTAGTTGCAAGAACTTGCATAATAGACATGATGAACATCGTTAGTGTAATTTGAATAAGTATTCTTCTCAGTCAATTTGTCCGGATGATATCCAGCCAAATCTAAGTTGCCAAATTCAATGGCGAATTGAATCATTGAACTTGAAAGGTATTTATTGTCTTCTTTAGATTTAATAGTCCCTAAGGTATCGAAATCAAGTTCTGGGTTGAAAGCTTTTAGGAGTTTGTTAATTTCAGGAATAGGATCACGGTTATTTGAAATTACCTTTGGATCAATTTTAATCATGTCCCTGAATAGTTTGGATAAGCTCTTATAAACTTCAGGGTTAGATTTGATGTCTGAATAGAAATCTGTCAAATCAAGCATTAGACATAACATATTGTTTTCTTGCCTGGTTAGCTTAAGAAAATTTCTAAAGAACTCATTTGATCCAGCTTGCTTATCTAGATTTGAAAAATCTATGCCAGTGGGTGTCCTTCTCCATAATTCAATCATTGATTCACCCATTTCAGTAAAACCAATTTCTGACATAGATTCCAAAAGAGATTCCGGATCAAAAAGTGGTTCATTTTTTATCTCTTGAGCATTTTCAAAGATCAGATTAGAATCTGCTATTTTAGGATATAGCCTATCGGCCTCTATGTCATATTCGATATAGTGCTTTTCAGTAATTGAATTAATCAAATCGAGATCCCGTAAAATTAACGGAAGATTTTTAGGGTCATCGGAGCCCTTTAGTAGATCCTGAATATGAACACTTGTGAATGGTACTAACAAATTATTCTTATTCTTTTCTAGTAGTAACCTGAGTTCATTGGGAACTTGATTTTCGCTCTTATCCTTTAGGGAGGCAAATACGTTCCAATCTAAATATACTCGGTACATAACATAACTTCTTTAGTATAAGTCTACTTTATACCTCTATTTCCCCACTCATAAGTCTTGGCAAAAGGATGTCACGAGCTTCTTTAAGGAGCCGGGTTTGATTAGTTATTTTACGCATTAAAACGTAGATAGGAATTATTGTCTCATCCCAAGCTTTAAGCACAATATCAGGAGGCTGCGGCAGGAGCATACCATTAATAAATGCCTTGTTGGCATGAGGAATTGCTGCACCTGTATTATTGACTTTCATTTGTTCAAAATTAAAGTCAAAAAAGTTCTTTAATAATGATGGGGTTATATGATCATGGTTGATAACTATGCGTGCCATAGTAGACCCTACTACTCCACGATCAGCAAAAAATACTTTAGAGCTTCGCGCCCCGTCCATCAGCATTAATAAGTCACCTTCTTCAGCAATTACATGGTTAAGGGGATCGGTGTAAGGATAGTTGCCGCTTTCAATTCCATCAAGAAGTAAAACTTTCTCGAATCCCGGTTTAGGCTCATTAAATGTTTGATTCACTTTTCTGCCCTTTTGAAATTGGATAAGGTTTCCAACAAGAACTTCACTCCAGTCCTCCGGTAACCTCGTCTCCTTCTTTACTTTCAACTCTTCGCCCTTCACTCTAAATTTAACAAACCACTCCTCATAGGTCCGTTGAGCCAGCTCTTCCATCAACTTGATCCGTTTATGATTGTTTTCGATCAGGTCATCATAGGTGGAGAGGATGGAGGCGATTTTACGCTGGGTTGAGAGAGGTGGTAAGTTGATAGGCAATTTCTTAATAATCTCCCACTTAGGTTTTTCATGGTTGCACCTACAGAGTTCCCTATCAACCATTCAATTGTATCTGATTTTGATAGAAAATAATTTAAGTATTCAGAAGCCACATGGCTTGAGTCTATAGATATTTTTAAACAGCCAGTACCACAAATGAATCCAATTTGGTTTTTTCTAATATAAGCTCGTTTGGTAATTTCACCTCTTCTAGGAAAAACAATATCACCTTCCTTGACCTTATGTTTTGATAAACTATTTGCTTTTTCAATCGAAATTTTTGCAATGTTGTCAATGTTTACTGTATTGCCTGAGATGTCTTTAGGCATTATCACAGGTATCCCAACATCCTTATAGTCATATTCATGCAATTGGGAGCCGAATGGTCCAGTTTGCACCTTGCCTCCATATTTTAAACAAATCTCCCCTAGGGTAATTTTATCCCACCCCTTCATATTAACTCCCTTAAATTCATGCTTATAGTTTTGCTAAGATCAACTGCTTCTTTATTCAGGATGTCCAGCTCAGAATGTAGCTCAGATAACCTTTCTTTATAATCAACTCCATCATCGTCCACAAATGTCACACCTACATATCGCCCTGGAGTCAGGCTCCAATCATTCTCTTTGATCTCAGTAATCGAAACAATTTTACAAAGCCCCTCAATATCCTGATAGACTCCTTCTGGAAAATGTTCTTTAAACCACTTATTAGTTTTGTTCACTTTGGGCTTTTCTTCACGGTACATTTTCATGATGGCTGTTAGACCTTCTAGTTGTTCTTCGCTGAAGTCATTGATTGTTGTGGTCACTTTCCGGTACACGTTGCGTGCATCGATCATTAGGATCTTTTCCTTGTTGGATTTCTTTTTACCCTTATCATAAAACCACAAATGGCATGGTAGGGACCGGGTATAGAAAAAATTGTTGCTCACACTCACAATACAATCCACTACGCCGCTTTCGATCAGTTGCTGTCGGATGAGTTTTTCACTATGCCCGGCATCTGTTGCTGAGCTGGCCATGACAAAGCCGGCCCTTCCGGTTTTGTTGAGATAGCTGTAGAAATACTGCATCCACATGTAGTTTGCATTATCGGCCTTGGGCAGACCGAAAGGGAGACGAGGGTCTGTCTTAACAAAGTCCTTGCCCTTGTCCACCTTATTTACATTGAAAGGTGGATTTGCCATTACAAAGTCGCACTTGCCGACCAGGTGATGTGGATCACTGTAAAAGCTGTTGGCTTCGATGATCTTCCCTTCTATTCCATGGATGGCCAGGTTGATTTTGGCGAGTTTGGTATTATTGGTCCTTTTGCTCTGTGCCATAGCATTTGATAGCTTCATTGACTTGCTTGTTGGTATGGCTCCGCACAAAGTATCCCGTCTGAACAAACATACCCCTGAGCCACAGGCCGGGTCGTGGATAATACCATGATCGGGTTCGATAAAATTAACAATCAATTGTACCAGACTTGGGGGAGTAAAAAATTCACCACCTTCCTGTGCGCCAGCGCCCTGCATGGAAAATTTCATCAGGAAGTATTCATAGATCCGCCCGAAGACATCACCGGTAGCTTTCTTGACTGCGTCTTTGTTGAAGACCCTTATAAGATCACGCAGTAGGTCGCTTTCAAATTCCTGGTAGTTTTTGGGGAGGTTGCCTTGCAGATCGGGATATTCGGCCTCGATCATCTTCATGGCGTTGTTGATGGCGGTAGCTATATCTATTCGTTCAGGTAAGCTTGCGAGATATTCATATTTCGCTTTTTCAGGCAGCATGATAGCACCAGCGGCAAGAAAGTCCTCCTTTGTGGCATCGCGTTTCCCTCGTGGCCCTTTCGGAATTCTTGATTCCACCAGTGGTTTAGCCTCTTCGTATTTGTTCTGAGCAAAGGAGTAGTACTAAGCCCAATACAGGATCCTTATACTCAGCAGCTGTAAGCTTGCTATTAGCCCGGAGTGCATCAGCTGCATCCCATAGTTCTTTTTCGAGTTGGCGGATTTGGTCCTGGGTCATTATTAAATAGTTTAAAGAGGGAACGGATTCTTGAAAGTTATAAATAGAGATTGATTATGATATAATGTATTTAAGTAATATAAATTATATTTTCAATTAGCATCATTAATTTTAACAATAATTTCATTGAATAATTTGCTATTAGTTTGCTGAAATGTCACAAGTTGAGTTTTAAATTCGGGTGAAAGAGTTAGCACAATTTTGTCTTTAAATTGGTTATTAAATTCAGGATTTTCAGTAATTAATTCTCTTAGATCATTTTGGTACGGATTTAATAAGGTAGGTTCAATTTTATATTTAGTATTTAAATACATCATTGTGTCACTAACTTTAATATTCATTAACTTAAACCATGGAATTATAGTTTTTGGATTTACAGAGTCTGCATATAAATTCTTCAAGTACTGTTTATACTCATTTCTGATCTCTCTAATTTCAGTTATAAAATGATCCTTAAGTACCCGTTTATTAGTAATCTTGTTTTGTAATCTACTAATAATCCATAGTGCAAGTATTGAATTAATAATGATTGCAACAATATCAACCCAATCGGATGAGTCAAGGGATTGACATAAATCAATGGTTATCCTAATTGCTCCCATATTTCGCATACAATTTTATTGTTTTGTAATCGATACCAAGGCAAGTGGTCAATTGTTATTTTCGGCCTTTCTCCTTTTTTTCTTCGAGATTCCCATTCAGGATAAGTTTTGGATTCAATCATCTCTTTCCAATATGGCTCTTGCTCTGAAATAATTTCTACTGTCTTTTTAACATTTTCTAAAGTAAAATCGAAAATTAAATTGCCAAATGCTTCATCCAAGAATGATGAAGCATATCCAGCTGTATTGTCAAGGTTAATTGTCAATTTAGTTTATTATCATAAGCTTCTTTTGAAGGCCTTATTAAGTACATTGTGATAAAATTCCTCCCCAGAGTTTTCACTTATAGCACAATGCCTTAGTCCAGGGAACTCCGAAAAATCGCTGAATACACTTATCGTTATCATACTATACAGCATTTAAATTATGAATACAATCTTTTGTCATTTCCCATTGATAAAAAGTTCCTTTGAATCTTGGGCTTCCCTTTTGAAAGGTTTTTGTTCGTTCGTTATTCTCAAAATCTAATATGACATTATTGGATAGTACTTTGAGAGACTTTATAGAGCCATCTTGAAATCGTGTTTTAACTGCAGGTAAGCCCTTGTTACGATTCTCCTCTTGAGTGCTGGATCCATATTTTTGATCAAATGCACCAGCTAGGATTGCTGAATCTGACTTGCCCATAAAGGCATCTTTGAGAATTAGTCCAAACTTTCTATGCAATGTAGATAAAATGCCTTTACCAACATCCGTAACCGTAAATGTTACTTTTTCAGAGTCATATTGAACGCCTAATAGCCATTGTCTATTCTGGGTGCCACTCCACTCTATTGAGTTGCCACATATTTCTAATATGATTGTTTTTATTGGTAAGCAATATTTATGAACACCAGTTAAGTGATTCATGACATTTTTTATTAGCTCACTAATTTTCTTGTTTTCCTTTGCTGTCAATACCCCTATTCCTTTTTCAAAGAATATGAGATCAGAGACTGCGGATTTAGGGAATTTCCTATTGTTTTTACCCACAATATGAGCAAGAAATCCTGACTCAATAAGTAATTTAAGACATCTTGGATTTTTAGGAAATGTACCTCGAACATTTATTTTTTTTTAATTTTAAGTCATCTGAAATTGATGTTAATATACTAATTGTGGCATAATCAATTTCTGTGATGAATTCCATTGAGAATTCTATGAAGGATTTTCTGGCAATCTTATTTATATTCTCTAAATCTCTCATTTGTCTAAAACAAAGTAAGCATTCATCCGGGTTGTCGATAGTTCTAAAATCTGACGGGGCATACACAGTTATTATGAAGTTTCTGGGGCGTTTAAATTTATTTTTGAATTTGGAGGATGAATATTTTTTATTTCTTTTACTTTTGTATGAATTTGCAATCTTTTTAGTGTTTCGAAATTTATATTCTTGAGTAGTATATAATTGCTTCATAACTCGAGTAGATTTTAAATCATAAATATAATTTTGATAGCATTAGTAGTTATTTTGAAAGAACGATTAAAAAAAGGTCGTTCAAATTGGCAAAATTCGTCAAGTAGCAATATTGCATTGGCGTAATGAATCCTCTACGAGGATGTTGTCTTATGGCCCTTGATAACAGATTTCAGTGTCCAATTTTTATTGCCCGATTAAAATCTCGAAATAATTACAGAATTTAGTTTGCATTAATTTCCTCCAATAATTGATTTGCAAAATTATCAACAGAAACCGCCCCTTATCCCCTTCACTCTGCTTACGCAACGCCACAACGCCTGCTTCCATTTCTTTATCACCTGCGATCAACATATACGGCACTTTCTTCAATTCCGTATCCCGAATCTTACGACCGATAGTTTCATTACGATCATCGATATAGCCAGACAAGCCTGCGGCTTCTAGCTGAGCCAATACTTTTTTACAATATTCAATATGCCCTTCACCTATCGGTAATACAGCAAACTGATCCGGCGCTAACCACAACGGAAGCTTACCGGTGGTATTCTCAATCAGGATACTGATGAAGCGCTCCATACTGCCGAAAGGTGCGCGGTGAATCATTACCGGACGATGCGCCTGGTTGTCGGCACCGATATATTCCAACTGGAATCTTTCCGGAAGATTGTAGTCTACTTGTATTGTACCAAGCTGCCATGTCCGACCGATCGCATCTTTGATCATAAAGTCAAGCTTAGGACCATAGAATGCCGCTTCTCCGGGAACTTGTACAGCCTCGAGTCCGGCTTTGGCGACGGCATCAATGATGTCTTGCTCTGCTCGCGCGAAGGTCGCAGGATCCCCAAGATATTTTTCCGGTTTGCTTAAATCCCGTAGAGATATTTGTGCAGTAAATTTTTCAAAACCGGCTTTGGCGAGTACTAGTTTTGTAAGCTCCAGTACATTCAAAAATTCTTCCTGCACCTGGTCCGGTGTGCAAAAGATGTGCGCATCATCTTGCGTAAATCCCCGCACGCGCGATAATCCATGCAACTCACCACTCTGTTCATAGCGATACACAGTACCAAACTCTGCTATACGGATTGGAAGTTCTTTATAAGAGTGTGGCTTGTGCCCAAATATCTCACAGTGATGAGGGCAGTTCATTGGTTTCAACAAAAATTCCTCACCTTCTTTTGGCGTATGTATCGGTTGAAAACTGTCAGCCCCATATTTTTCATAGTGGCCAGAAGTGACATACAATTCCTTCTTGCCGATATGAGGTGTCATTACTTCCTGATAGCCACGTTTCGCTTGTTCCTTGCGTAGAAAATTTTGTAGCCTGTTACGTACGATCGTTCCTTTTGGCAACCATAGGGGTAATCCCGCACCCACTCGTTCGGAGAATGTAAATAATTCAAGTTCGGCCCCCAGTTTTCGATGGTCACGTTTCTTTGCTTCTTCGAGCATGACCAGGTATTCGGTCAGTTCTTTTTGCTGAGGGAAAGTGATGCCATAGATCCGGGTAAGCATTTTTCTTTTTTCATCACCTCTCCAATACGCACCCGCGATATTTGTGAGCTTGACGGCTTTTATTTTATCAGTATTGGGGATATGCGGGCCACGGCATAAGTCCACAAAATTGCCTTGCTGGTAGAAAGTGATTTCACCGTCTGCCAGGTCCTGGAGTAATTCGATTTTATATTCATCACCTTTTGAAGTGAAGTATGCGATCGCGTCAGCCTTGGATACATTTTTACGGACGTACTCATTCTTCAGCCTGGCTAGTTCCAGCATCTTGGCTTCAATCGCGGGCAGTTCTTCAGGAGTGAGCGCCCGGTCGCCCAGATCGATGTCATAATAGTATCCGTTGTCAATCGGAGGTCCGATACCAAATTTCACACCCGGATAGATGGACTCCAATGCTTCCGCCATCAGGTGGGCGGAGCTGTGCCAAAAGGCAGATTTTCCACCCTCATCATTCCACGTCAGCAACTGGAGCGTCGAATCACTATTGATCGGGCGATTAGCATCCCAGATTTCTCCATTGACCTTGGCGGCCAATACGTTACGTGCCAACCCCTCGCTGATGGATTTGGCGATGTCCATGGAAGAGGTTCCTTCGGCGTATTCCCTGACTGAACCGTCCGGTAGTGTTATGTGTATCATCCTGCAAAGGTAAGACAAACGTGAGAACGTGAGAGCGTGAGAGAGTGAGAGAGTGAGAGAGTGAGAACGTGAGAGAGTGAGAACGTGAGAGAGTGAGAGAGTGAGAGCGTGAGGACCCCTTCGCTGGTGGTGGGGACACCAGGCCAGCGGCAAGTGTAAGAGACGTGAGTCGTGAGTCGTGAGAGGAACGACCATCCTGCCGCAAGGCAGTAATAACATAAGGTAAAAATCCTCTGGAAGCTGGAAGCTGGAAGCTCAAAACTGAAAACTGATAGCTGACGGCTGACAGCTGATAGCTTGTTTAACGCACCCTCACCACATCTCCAGCGCACACATTGCCAAGCAGATCGCAGGTGGCATTGGAGACGCTATTACTGAGCTGGTATTGGTTCAGTGCCTGGCGAATGCTTTGGCGGCGCTGAAGGACCAGGGTATTGGTAGATTGCTCTTTGACGACAGGAGCTATTTCAAAGCTGACATCCTGGCTGCGCTGGTCTACCGGGAAATAATCAAAAGACAAAGCTGACAGCGTATTCAAGGTCATGTCATTCCTGACAGGTGGAGCGACAACTAAGGCTTCCATAATAGCCGGCATCAATTCTTTGATGGTATATCTGATCTCCAATCGCTGACCTATAGACAAGCGACTATCGCGAAGGCCATTCAGGTCATCAGGTCACGTACAGTGCAATTGTTACGGGCCGCAATAGTTGAAAGGTTGTCACCTGAACGGACAACATGCTCCTTGGAGGAAGTTGTGATTTTGTAGGTGGCTCCGCCGATCGATACCGTAGAGGATGCAACTCCGGTTTCTATGGCATCAAGATCAGGTATCTCCATGGAGCGTCCTGAATTAAAGAGTTCTGCTGAAGCAAAAGGAAGGACTATCGCATAGCCTGCTGCACTGGTAGGGATGTAATTGCGTACAAACGATGGATTCAATTGTTTGACCGACTCTACAGTCAGCCCTGAGCGTCTGGCCAACTCTGTAATAGACATGCCTTGCTGTATTACCACTGTGGTCATTTCACCCATTGCGAGTTCCGGATACACAGGGATGATATTGTGTGCGTCATGGAAATTCATCAGATAGCTTGCGGCTATAAAGCCAGGCACATAACTTCTTGTTTCTTCGGGCAGAAAACGGGCGATCTTCCAGTAATCAGATGATCCTGCACGTTTTACAGCAGCGCGCACTCTTCCGGGTCCTGCATTGTAGGCAGCCATGACGAGTTCCCAATTGCCAAACATGGCATAGAGTTGCTTGAGGTAATGAACGGCTGCTTTAGTTGATTTGTCCGGATCCATGCGCTCATCTACATAGGAGCTGATCTTGAGACCACATTCCCGTGCGGTGGGTTTCATAAATTGCCATAATCCACCCGCACCTGATCTTGAGATCGCTGCAGGATTGAGGGCAGATTCGACGATGGAGAGGTATTTAAGATCTGTTGGCAAGCCTTCTTCCGCCAATGCTTTTTCGAACATAGGGAAGTAGACGGCGGCCCATCCCAGCATCATAGCGGTATGCTCAGGTCTGCGGTAGATGTATGTATTGAGATATGATCTGACAGCAGGATTGTAGACTGGATTGACAATAGACACTGCTGTTGGAATCCTTTCCCGGATGACTTCTTCCTGGTCATCAAGATTGGAGGATACGGCCATTTCCGGTACCGGATTGGTCCAGGCCACCAGGCAGAAAATGCCAATGGCAGAAACAAAGAGGTGAGAGGGCAATAGCTTATTCATAGGATCATTCAATAGAAGTACTCCAATTAACTTCCGGATGCTAAAGATCGCAAAGGTCGGCAATAAATCAAAGGATTGGGATACGAAGCCCGGATGTTAACTAATTGGAGTAAATAGTTATGTATAAATTATTGCAATACAGCTATTTATATATTAGTTTTTTAAAATTAAACGAATGTTAATGATTTGTAAGCCATTAATGGTTTACCATTACCTGCCTAAAACGGTCAAAGCCTGATTTGAAGTATGTCCTCCCAGGCTGGAATTAAAATGGTAAAATGGCCCCCGAATGAGGATTGGACTTATACGCTGAAGCCATATCCCGGATAGTATCGTCCATGAGCCGGTAGCTGAATCCTTCAACATCCAAACTTTTTGAAGCATCATAGGTGAAAGTGCCATAGGCCTGATTGAGCATTTCTGTTCCCAGACTTCCCCCCTTCAGCAAATTATTTCCAAACAATATTGTCTTTGCCAACCATTTGGGGGCAGGTCTGAATTTCTTATCCAATCCGAGTTGAGCTCCAAGCTTTTCATACAGGTCCCCATACGTCATATTGGCTCCATTGAGAATCCATCGGCCACCCGAATTTGATTTTTCAAGCAGGGCACCGATAAATATGGAGATATCCTGACATCTACAAATCCTGTCTGGCCTGTGGGGTACCATCCTGATTTATGCACGATGCGATCCAGAATTTGAAGGCTGGATGACTGCCAATCACCTGAACCAAGAATGACGGAAGGCAATACAACAGAAACATTTAGGCCTTCACCTGCGCCTCTCCAGACTTCGAGCTCTCCAAGGTATTTGGACAACCCATATCCATTACTAAATTCATTGTCCAGCCAGGGTGTTGATTCTTTGAGCGTAACATGGTCGGTTTCCTGCCCAGTGCTCCGATTGATCCGACATACACGAGGTGAGCAACATCATGTACAAGGCATGCATTTACGATATGTTCAGTGCCTGTCTTATTGATTTCAAGCAATCTGTATTTATCGCCAGCCTGATAAGAGACTTTAGCGGCAGCATGGATGACCCATTCATGTCCTTGCACGATATCAAAGGCTGCCATTTTATCCGGCAAAGCCAATTGCTTCCATTCAACTGTATCACGCAGGTCTGGCGCAACAGCGTCAAGGGTAGTGTTATAGGTGGATGTGATTTGCGTATAGCCTTGTTGTAGAAACCATCGGATGAGGTAAGATCCCAATAAGCCTGAGCCACCGGTAATCAGTATTTTCCTGCTCATCGCGTTGCTTTATATAATGCACCGCCAATGGTATCTCTGCTTGCTCCGGATACCTCATCAATACCATATGACCTTCCATGTGCTGTGAGATACCCAAGCCAGGCCATCAGCAAGCATTCTTTATAATTGATGATCACTGATGATGGAAGGTGAAATATAAAATGTTCAGCTGCAGAAAGTGAATTAAGCCGGTTGATTAAATGAGTATTGTGTGTACCACCACCAGTGACTAAAATTTTTATTGCAACGCCCTGGAATACCTGCAGGTGTTCATGAATCAGCAAGGCAATTGCTTCCGTGACACTGGCTAACAGATTGATTGGAGATTCATCAGATTCATTAAGATATTTGATCCAGGATGATTGCACTTCCGCATTTGACAATCCTCTTGGTTGCCCGCCGTTGTATGGAAACATAGATAAAAGTGCTTCGACAACAGGTGTGATAATAACACCACTCGCTGCCATCTTACCTTCTGCATCATAAGGCTGACCTGCTTTCATCGCCAGGTGATTGAGGGCCTGATTACATGGACCGATGTCCCAGGCTTTCCATTTTCCATCAGGAGTCAATATGGTGATGTTGGCGATACCGCCGAGATTGAGATAAGCCTGATAGCCTGGAAATAATGCTTTGTCAGCAATCGGTGCAAATGGTGCGCCTTGTCCTCCGGCTGCGATATCCGCTGACCGGAAGGAAGTAATTGTATCTATTCCACTTTCAAAAAGCTATGTTAGCTCCACATCCAATCTGCAATGTGAATCCCCTTGATGGCTCGTGGAAAACGGTATGTCCGTGTGAAGCAATTAGATCTGCTTTCAGCGAATGGGAATTCATCCAGGCCTGTGTTTCTTTTCCAATAAATCTACCAAACCTGCTATCCAGGTGCATGAGGTCCCAGCCACTCAACGATGGTGCGGATCGTAATGCCTCTGCTATAAATGGAGGAAATGGAATGGTCTTCGATGCAACGATCGACCATTCCACATTGGAATCTATTTCATCAAATCGGCACAGGGCCATGTCCAGGCCATCCAATGAACTACCGGACATGATTCCTATGATGTTTGAAGCCATTATTTTTTGGTTAAGGTCATAGAATAGGCAGCCACCGCTTTTATTTCCTGTGGCGAAAGGATTCCTTCAAACGGGGTCATCGTGTTTTTGCCTTTGGTGATTTGCACGATTCGTTCTGCCTCCGTCACTTTAGAAATCGAAAGATCCTTCGAGCCATTTAGTCCAAGTTTTCCATCTACGCCATGGCAAAGGACACAGTACTTCTTAAAGATGGCCTCACCATCTGGACCTGTTACGTATTTATTTGGTTCTTTTCCTGCACAGGCGATGACGATGGCGAATAATGAAAAGGATATAATCAGTTTAGACATCTATTTTATTTTGTGGTGTATTTCTTAGAGGGGGCAAATCTACTGAAAAAGCAAGGAGCAAGGAGCAAGGGGCAAGGGGTTCATTTCGCAATGCACGATCATTTGTTGCACTGAAAATCATACCTCCCCGGGGTTTGCAAGCGTGAGGATGCGTGATAGCGCACCACAGGTCGAAGTGGAGCGTAGATCCCGCATTGTGCCATAGCCAAACGGCGGGAGGGCGTGGGCAAAGAGCAGAGAGCCAAAAAAACGAAGAGTTTCGCACGGAGTGCACGGAGCACACGGAGAAAATTAGTTAAATCAGTCTCCTGACAGTCCCTCTGCCCTATGCACAACTCTTTGCTTTGAACCGTCGCTGCATTATTTTGTTATTTCAGCCATGCGAATCATACCCATCTCACAACAAGCTTCCGGTGCATTTAACAACGGAAAAATTATAGAAAACAAGCCTATCGGGTTCCCTCAGGACGGGTTTGTCCGTCCGTATTCTTCCCTTTACTGGGCACTTGCAGAAGGCCTGCTCGATAGTACGATTGGCTTACATCCGCACCAGGGATTTGAGATTATGTCATTTTGTCCTGAAGGAAAACATCCGGCACTTTGATACCAAGATGAATGATTGGGGAAACCCCTGGAGGCCGGAGATGTACAAATCATCAGGGCTGGTAAGGGAATCTCTCATGCTGAACATATCGAAAAAGGAGGTGTCATCTTCCAGATCTGGGTGGATCCGGATCTGTCCAAAACACTACAACAGGAAGCAAGCTATGATGATTATAAAGCCACAGATTTTAAAGTAACCGAAACAGATGGTACCTCTATCATCCATTATGCCGGAGAAAAAGGACTCATCCACTTGAATACACCGGGAGTAGATATACGCCGTATCCGAATGACGGACATACCATTTACCTGGGCGGGAGATAAAAATGCAATCCACTCTCTATGTCATAGGCGGCTCGGGAATGCTGGATGGTAAAACCATCGAACAGGACGATTTATCATCATCGATGATGGCACGATATATCGATATCCGCCCATCGAGATGATTAGACATCTTCGCGTTTACAGTGCTTGCCACCGGATATCCGACCTATGCACACCGTTTGATGCATTAATAGGCCAATCCTCGTATCTTTGAGGATCAACCTATACAGATGAACCTCGAACCTGATGCTGGAATCGAATGGCTACATCCTGCTCGATAGAACCGAACACATGGAATTGGTGCCCTTTGTCCGGACGTATATCAATAAAAGGACACGGTTTTCTAATCTGTATATGCTGAGCAACCTGCTCATCTTTGGCAGTGTCAGGTATTTGTTAGTCAGCCATTTAAAATTGGAACCTTCACGATGAGTGAAGGTCTCGTGAATCTAAGTTATGGTTTAGCCATTGCTTTCCTTCTACTCCGCTTCACGAATTCCCCATGTCCTGGCGTATA
>JADKHH010000014.1 GCA_016721905.1 Candidatus Opimibacter skivensis
GTCAAAAATCCTGTTAAATATTGATTGTTATTAACTTATATATGCATTATATATGTAATGTTTGGATTTGTTCTATGGTGGTGGAGCTGGGGGGAATTGAACCCCCGTCCAGATAAAGCTCACATCAGTTTTCTACATGCTTATTTGCAGATCTGGATTTAAGATGGTTTCAGGTACTGCAACAACGCGATCCCATCCGATTCCCTTTGATTGTCGGCCTTGGGTCAGGACATCCCCTTGGCTTAGTCTGCATTTTATGGTGTGCGTCAGATTTTGTAGCAGAAATCAAACCGTAGCACAAAGGCAAGCTAACTACCTAGAATTAGGCTGCCATAGCGAAAGAACGATCGCCGATTGTTGGTCGATAATCATTTGGTAACGGGGTGAACTATCATTCCCCGGCATGCTTACTGACACGATACATTTACTGTCGATTCCTGTCAGCCCCGTGATGTCAATGATCTTTGCCCCCTTTAACAAGGGATGCAAAGGTAAAGTTTCCCGGCATATGGCCCCACCTGCGGTGTGGCTATGCCGGCAAGGGGGTTTTCTCAGGGGTTCGGCTTCGCCTCACCCCTGAAACCCCTTTGTCCAAAATGATTCTCGGAGTATTGCGGCTCACCCTTGAAACCCCCGTGTCCAAAGGTTTGCCAACTGCGGACTGCCAACTGCATAGAGCGACTACTCCTGAAACTCCTTGAAGATTGCGGACTGCAAACTGCGGACTGCCAACTGCAGACTGAAAACTGCGCCTCACCCCTGAAACCCCCATGTCCAAAAGGTGTTTCGAAGTTTAGCGGCTCAGCCTTAATTCCCTGCCCAAAAGGTGTTCAACTGTGCCCAAGTCATGATTTCCTGTCCAAAAGGGCTGCAATTTGTGCCAACTGCCACTTCCTTTGTATCCAAGGTGTTTCAGTTTTATGCCTAACCTATGTAACCTCCTTTTCCAAAAGTTAATCAATTTTGAATCACACTTTGAAAGCAGGCTGGCTCACAGAAATATGGATGAGACTGCTAACTGCGCCTCACTCCTGAAACCCCATGGTCCAAAAGGTATCTCGCAATGACAATGTTAATGTACCGGAAAACCACTTCGAGCGCAGTACGGATATTGTTTTGTTTACGGACTCCAACAGGCTCATTTGTGTTCAATAATCCTCGATAGCTACATTTATAATTCCGTCTTTAAAGACCGTATAAGTAGTATCATTGAATGGGTTAACATACATCAATCGACATTCGAATGTTGCTTTAAGCGTCTGTGAGGAGACATCATATGCATCAACTGAAAAGCTATTCTGATAAAATGTATCAAGTGTCTGAAATTCAGAAATTACATGTCCATGACCTTCCAATAAAGCGTAGGATATAGCAATGTCCTTATAAGTAGCAGGCGCGCCACCTTTTACAACTTTATATGTTCCCACCCTCGGAGGAATCTTAAAAAATGCTAATTTCTTCGCTCTTAAACCCTTGACTATTTATTACTTGACCTAGGACCGAAATTAATGAATCCCCAAATGCAGGCTCAAATACTGCGGTTGCCTTGGCACTCCAACTAACCACATCTTTTGTAGCTTTAACATAACCTTCAGGCCTTACACTATCGTGACAGGCAACATACAAGATTGTTATCAAGAGCATTCATATTCGCCACATATATAGTTTTTTATTACAAACTATTAAAAGATTAACTGACTTTGTGATTTTGGGACATCCTCCATTATTGCTTTTTATTTAATGAATTTTAAAGATGAAGAAAATATTTTAACTGCACTCCATAGCGTAAATTTCTTGAAGGCACAAGGTTGTTAAAGAACCCCCATAGTTGGTCCTTATTTACAAAAGAGCTGACATCTGAATTTACATACAGGCTGATTTCTATGAAATCAAGTTTGTTTAATTCAAGTTGATACGCCATAGATACACCAATAGCAAATACTATTGGTGCGTACCAATCTGGATTTCTCCATCCGATTTCTTCATATATTATATCTGCAAAATTATCTTCTTTAGTAATGAGGACATTACTATTTAATGTAAATCCCACTAGTAACGAGGAATTTTCAGACAAAACTGTTGTGTAATTGATAGCAATAGGTATGGTCAGGTAGGCTATGTTGATTTTTAGAGTTGTGTCAACATTTGTTTGAAAGAAAGTATAATTGTATTTTAAATGGATTTGATTTTCCACAGCCAGATAGCCAATGCCGGTTTCCAATGAAATTTTACCATTAGTGCTTTTTCTAAACCTCAGTGAAGGAGAGCAATAAAATTTACTCTTTGCGTCAGCTTGTGCTCCGGAATATCCATAGGGAACTAACGTATCATTAGAAATTCCCAGTAGCATGCTATTGCCAACTTCAAGATGAAGGCCTACACTTGATTGGCCACTAACAATCAAAGCAAACATAAATATAGTCGCAGTGGATACGGATTTGAGCATTTTCGATTAACGGACGATTGTGAACTTGCCTGAATAGATTTTCCCTTCACTTGACGAAAGTGAATAGAAGTATAAACCATTTGGAAGGTTAGTGGTGGAGATACCATTGTTCCCTTGGGAAACTTTACTTGTGATTGTGCAATTCCCTTGGATGTCGTAGATTTTTAAGTCACCTGTTCCAGCCATGGACTTGATCAATAATGTCAATTCATCCACAGCAGGATTTGGATAAAGTAGAACGTTTTGTTCCCAATTCTTGATCTGTTCATAAATCGATGTTGTAGTGCAAACCGTGTCCGTACATCCATCCGGAGAAACTTTTAAAATGAAGCCTTGAAATCGTGGATCTAACTCATTAACAGTAACATACCCCCCTACATAAATTGACCCTGAAGGAGAAAGGTCCAAACCGGCTGTAAAATGTACTTCTTGACGACTATAATATAAGGTATCTGTGATGCTCCAAATTATATCCCCATTGGAATCCAGTTTTATAACCCACGCTTCTTTACTATACTCACCATCATAAACCAAGAGCTTCTCTCCTGCGACTATGATCTGATCGAGTAACGGATCATAGGCAATGTCTCTAATCCTGTCCGTTCTATTAAAACTGCTTAAGTCAATCCGCCAAAGTAGGTTGAAATTACTGTCCAATCTTGAAACAACTTCTGCTAATTGGATATCAGGATTGCCTATGGTGTGAAAGTTTTTTAAATAAAAGGAGGATATTATCCAGTCTCCATTTTCCATAAGTAAGGTAGGTCCTCCGCCTGATGTCCGGATATCATTCTCATCACCGATCCATTCTTCAACAATATTGCCAGACGTATCAATTGTGAATATCCAGGGTTTTTTATAGCTACTCGGAGGATTGGTTACGGCATACGTATTTGTATGCCTGGATGCAGATATCGTAATATTACCATTGGTATTTATAATAGCATCACCAATAAATTCATCATGATACGGCGCTAATCCATAATATTTCATCCAAATTTGATTACCAATTGAGTCAACCTTTAAAATGAAAACATCGTGCATATAGTTGTTTCGTTGACTTAAACCTAATATATAATACTCTTCAAATACTTCAATAACGTCAAATGGGAAAATAGATAGCCCATCGTTATCATATAGAACATGATTTATCTCGTGGCCTAAAGAGTCAGTGATAAGTATTCCCATTTTACCTGTATTGTAGTAGTAGACAGGCAAAATGAATTTTTGATTTTTTGTTATTAGAAATCTGCTTGGAGAGTTTAATACAATATGGGAGGCCAATGAAGTATCATGAAAGGTAGTTTTCCAAAGTAACATACCATTTGTATCTACTTTGGCCAGGATCAATCCCCACAGGTTTACACTATCAATGAATGCTGTTCCACTTACGTATAGTTGATTATTGTGGAATTGAATATCGTCCATATCCATGCTGAATGGAATATCTTTTGCCAAAGATGTGCAAAATCCACTTTGCCCCGAAGTACGACAGATCAGGACTAAGTAGACGATGGCAAAGGAAGCCAATTTGAATATTTTAATATGATTAAGCATTCTGAGATATCTAAGTATGGTAACTTCTGAAACCCCAACTTAAAAATAAGATACAGGTTTGAAAGTTTCTATCCTGAAGATAGGACAAATACCAATCAGTAGGGCCTGTTTGATGAGTATGTCAGGCATACGTCAATTTTCTAAGCCCCAATGTCTCTAAAGGGCAAAGAATGTAATTTGAATCATTTAGGAATATTTTAGAAGAGGCCAGGACTCAAACCTAGAAACCCAACGTGGCGCACTTTATTACTCACTTTGCGCTTTGATCAGTATCTCCCGATCGCGGAAAGCTACCACGAAACCATCCCGAAGCTTGTGTCTCTTGCGTAATTCCACCTCCCCATTGACGATCACTTCGCCTTCAGTTATACAAATATTTGCTTCACCACCGGTTTCGACGAGATGGATGAGTTTGAGGAGCTTGTTGAGCTCGATGTATTCGTGACCCTGAAGGTGGAAGGTTTCCATAATGGTGCAAAGATCACAGAATTTTAAACAAAAGGCAGGAGGACAAATTCAATTGTCCTCCGATATGCACAAATACTAAAAGAAAATCCCGCTTACTCAAAAAGGAAGGTCAAAAAGCCCTGTGTAGCCTATTTCCCGGGCCTCCTGTCTTACTTTTGCCATCAGTTCAATAAACTTGCTCCTGATGAAAAATCTCTACTTGTTCATTTTCGTTTGCGTGTCTTCTCTGGCTTTAAACGCTCAATCCCAGTTTTATGCTGTACCTGTCAAGGTGATTGATACCTATCTGGAGGATAGTGTCCATGTCATAGGCCGCCTTGATCTCGATTTTCCTGTCGATGGAAAGGTGTTTGTCCAATTTGATGGGGAAGGTTTCGGCGATACATTAGATCGTATCATCCTGGCGGCTAATAATCAGCCTGACTGGGGTACCAATGACGGAAATGTAAGTTTTGTCTCTAATGAGAAAGGTGAAGGCAATTGTTTCTCGCATACGAGGACATTTTCAGTTACAGCCGGGCAGCATTCCTTCTATGCAGTGGCCCATAATTATGTAGACAACGGTGGGTCAGGTATTGCTTCCATTTTCGGAACATTATCTGTTGAATTTATTCCTCAGAATGAGGAAATCATCAGTGAATCATCCATAACCGTTGATGAGTATGAAGCTTTGCAACCTGTCGCTTTTGATAGTATCACCATTGAAACCTCGGGCGCGGGGAAAGTAGAGCTACGTCTTAATGGTAACCTCGATATTAACTTTGGCGATGTCATGTTGGTGGCTATAACGGATACTAAAAACTGGAGTTTTTCAGATCCAAACAATATTGCGCTGGAGGCAACAGCCCCTAATGAATACTACGTGGGATTTTCGTTTACAAGAGTTGTGGATATTCCGAAAGCAGGAGTGTATACCTTCTACGCTATGGCTCAACGAGGATACGAAGAAGAAGGGAGTGGATATATTTATGCATATACAAATTTCCATGCACGCTTTTATTCCAGTACTTCAGATAATGTGGTATTGGGTAGGAAAATAATTGAAGATGATTTCAACCTGGGCCAGGATCTGCGTTTATTGGATTCCATTAAGTTAAATGTGCCGAATTCCGGGAAAGTTGAGATCCGGTTTGATGGGGAATTACAGAGTTCTTTAGGGCATCAAATTCTGCTGGCAGCAAGCAATAGTCCTTCATACGCATTGGAAAATGGCAGCGTGATTTTGGAAGCCACAGATGCTGATATAGATCGTCATACTTTTGTGCATACGCAGGTATATGATGTTGAGCCGGGAACACATACCTACTATGTGATGGCTGAAGATTACCTGGGTGATGGGACAGCAATCGATTTGCATGGCCATTTCCTCGTAAAGTACTACCCTGAAAGTGTGGTATCCGCTAATGAAGCTCTATTTACTGAATTACCTTTTGAAATATGGCCAAACCCTGCCACTGACCGGATTAGTATTCAATATCAGCATGCAGAGGAACCGATGACCATTTCGATCCTTGATTTGCAGGGTCATGTTGTTAGACAAAAGCGGAATATGGTTTCAGGGAGTGAATTGGAAATTGCAACACTTCCTGCCGGAATCTATATTGTCCAACTAAGCAATGGAAAGGAGAATGGCTATAAAAAGCTGGTAAAAGAATAAGAGGTTGGTGCACACCTAAAAGGTATTTAAACTACATGTAAACACAAATATAGTGCAATGATTTACCTTGCACTATCATGCCAGCTACGCCTAAAAGAATTTGTCTGATCAGTGTTGAGATATTTGCCTGGGGTAAATATGGCGGCTTCGGTAAGGCTATGCGCATCATAGGGCGTGAATTAGTCAAACGTGGTTATGAAGTTTATGCGGTTGTACCAAGAAGGAAAGGGCAGCAGGCCGAGGAAGAACTCGATGGCATCCATGTGCTGAGTTTTAAGACGGCTGAGGCACTCACGTCCGGTCACCTGTACAAAAAAATCAATGCTGACATTTACCACTCATGTGAACCCACGATGGGTACCTGGTTGGCTATGCAGGCTGTACCCAATGCAGTTCACATAGTGACCTCCCGTGACCCGAAGGAGACGCATGATTGGTGGACAGAGTTTTCTCATCCCAGTAAAAGCAGGTTACAAGTCATCAAGAATTATCTGTATGAAAATAATTTTCTGGTTCGAAAAGCAGTTCGGCAGGCTGACGCTGTTTTTGTGCCTGCCAAATTTCTAATCCCCAAAGTGCATTCGATTTATAAATTGAAATCGGAAGTTCACTTTCTTCCTACGCCAACCGAGATACCCGATGTAACAGTTAAGTCTTCTCAACCGGTGGTCTTGTATATGGGACGCATTGATAAGCGCAAGCGGCCTGAGATGACACTCGAACTTGCACAACACTTTCCACATATCCTCTTTAAAGTCGCCGGCAAAGCGCGCGAGCCTGAATATGAAATACAACTTAGGGAGCAATACAAAGAACAATCCAATATCGAATTTCTTGGTTTTGTCAATCAGTTTGAAGGTGACACCCATCACCGACTTCTGGCAGAAGCCTGGATCCATATCAATACGGCTGCAAGGGAAGGTCTTCCGAATTCATTTATTGAAGCCGCGGGACATCATTGCGCTATACTGAGTTATGTCAATCCTGAATCGTTTGCTTCCAGGTTTGGGTATCATGCTGCACAAAATAATTTCCGCGAAGGACTTGAATGGTTGCTCTCAGATCAGAACTGGCAGATGAAAGGTAAGTTGGGTCACGACTATGTACAATCCGTCTATGGTTTGGAAGCAGCGATGAACGAACATGAAAAAGTGTATCACCAATATTTTCGCCGACATGGAGGTCAGTAATTTCAATTGGTGGCGTTGCTTCAACCTGGTCAGGATTCCACTTGTAAAATGGAAGGTTTCATGAGTGATTTAAAACTAGATTTTATCGGCATCGGTGCGAATAAAGCCGGTACCAGTTGGCTGAATAAGATGTTGCAGGCCCATCCACAGATATGCACGGCTGAGCCTAAAGAAGTTCATTTTTTTCATGACATGGCGTCTTTCACACAATCATACCATCAGGGAAACTTTACCAAGGGGATTGAATGGTATAAGCGGTTTTTTCGTCATTGTGATGATTCAAAAGTAAAAGGAGAGATCACTCCGAAATATCTGATTGATCCGGTGGTTCCTGGAAGGATCAAAAATATGTTTCCAGATGTCAAACTGATATTGTGCATGCGCTCACCGATCGAGAGAGCCACCTCGCAATACTACTTTGAAAAACATTTTATTCGCCGGGAAAAGCGCCCGATCTCCGAAGCCATCCGCCATCAACCGGAATATATCGAACACGGAAAGTATTACGCCGGCATACAACGGTACCTTGAATATTTTCCATTATCCCGTATACACCTCATCTGGTTTGAAGATATCGAACATCAACCGGGGCAGGTGATGCACGACCTATATACTTTTTTAAAAGTGGATCCGTCATTTGTGCCACCAGACCTCAGAAAAAAATCTAACGCATCAAGGATAGCGCGCTGGAAATGGATGCGGGATGTTGTCGCAGTTACTGAAAGAAAATTGACAGAATGGGGTATGTCCGGGTTGTTGAAATGGCTTAAAACAGTTGGAGTGAGTAAAGCAATTGCCATGATCAATTCGAAACCTATCAGGTATGATAGAATAAGTGAAACGGATAGATTGTGGCTGCAGCAGCAATTTCGGGAAGATATACTTCACTTGCAGGAGCTGACAGGCAGAGATTTATCCACCTGGCTCAAATAGACAGGCCGATCAATAGGAGTTAATAAATGGATAAAGTATTTTTACCCTGTGACGTCTAAACAAAAGAAAACCAGCAGTAACCAATCTGCCCCAAAAGCCAAATCCAACAATAAGGGTTCGCATCAACCCAATGCGTGGTTGATGTCAGGAGTATACGCCGTGTTAGGTTGTCTGGCCTATTATTATTTACAGCCCATTCTGGCTTTCAGGACTTCCGATTCAGCGCAAATGCGAATGGCTATGACGGTAATATCAGGCGCAGCGGCACTCCTGGGATCGACTGGGTTTTTTCGTCGAGAGGCAGGGAAGGTTGCCTTGTGGTCTATTCCAATCATAGGTATTCAACTCCTGGCCAATATATTACTCACTTATCAATGGGTTGACCCAGCAGGTATGTGGTTGTTTTTGCCAATACGATTACAATTCCATTAGGTATACTGTGGTATTTTATCCTAAGGTCCAGGTCAGTGGATGAAGAAGTCGAATCTACTTCCGCTTCCTGGTCCATACCTGCCGTTTTCAATACTACGCTTTCCAGAGTAGTTGGTATTTTAATCCTCCTGGTGTCCTGTGTCTTGATCTTTTACAGGCTTGGTTATTATGATATCTGGGAAGATGAAAACCTCGTGATCAATGCAGCTAAAGGGGTTTATGAACAAGGCGTAGCATATTTTAAGGATGGGTATGACAGGGCCTGGATCCACACGTTATTGTGTGCAGGTGTATTTGAGGTATTTGGGGTTTCTGAATTCACAGGCAGAATTCCTTCCGCTATTTTTGGCATAGTCTTCGTCCTGGTTTGTTTTTATGTATTCGCACGCTGGTATGGCCTGGCATGGCTTGCCCTGCTCATTCCTCTGATCTGCCTGATGAATGATCGTTTTTTGATTTTGTTCAGGTATATGCGTATGTACGCATTGCTCATTCCGCTTTTTCTGCTCGGTGTGTATTTGTTGTACAGGGCCATCGAATGGATTCAAAAATCTTCCTTCAATGCAGAACCTTCAAAATCCAGTTACCGGCCATGGCTGCAGGTTGCAATAGCCCTTCTCTTTATCCCTTTGTTAGCCCATATTCATAAGTTGTCGATGATCCTATTGCCTGCTTTCGGACTTTTTGTGCTTTACATAGTTTTACTGCATCGAAGCAGGAATCAGTTAAGGTTATTGTGGATTTCACTTGCTGCTGGAGTAGTGCTTCTGATGCTGACCTTTGTCGTCCAGCTTGATGCACTGAAGATGTTCCGACAGGTGGCTGAAAAAATAATGGTGCCCCACAATCCAATGACAGCCTATTTTGAATATGTATTTAAGAACGGGCTGCCCTTGAACAGTACGTTTATGTTTTTGCTTGCTGGGTTGGGATTGTTGGGTGCTAAGATCTCGACGCGTTATAAATCACTGCTCATCCTCAACTATCTCTTTATCATCATTGCCGTCATCTCGATGGTGTATCTTATCGGAAATGAAGGACGTGATTATAGATATGTTGCCCACATTGTACCTTTTGTAGTCTGCACATTGTTGGTCACCATTTATTTTGCCGGAAGGGTAGTAGCGAAGGGAAGTTACCCATGGACGATGATCCTCGTGTTGTTGATTGCCTCTATACAACTGATGTATGATTATGAAAAAGTGTACGTGCGACACCCCTGGGCCCCCAGGTATTCAATAGTATATGATGCGTTGAAATCACAATACAAGGCTGATGATGCTTTGTTTGCAACCAATATTAAATCTTATTACCTTGATCCTAAAGCATTGGCGGGACCTCATTACCATAAAGTCCCTAAGCGAAAGGAATATACTATGGAGCAATTCGAGGCGGATATCCGGGCTGAAGGCAGAGGGTGGTTTCTGTGGGAATTACACAAGTCGCATCATTTGCGGCAGGAGATCATTCAATATATTTATAAAAATTTCAAGCCGATACATAACAGTAACCTCGATGATTTAGGGGTTGAATTATTTTACTTTGACGAGACCATGATCCGATAGGATCAAAATGACGCTATCTATCTATGGCAAAAGCTAAAAGTAATACTACAACAGTAAAAAAATCAACTGTCAAGGTTGCATTCCCTGAATGGCCATGGAATGAAAAGCAGACCCTACTGATTACAATTGTATTGATCAGTGTATTGGTACTCATTCTTTTCTCGCCATATCTGTTTGGGCCTAACCTGTTTATTTTTAATGATGCGGGATCGGATACGCTGACCATCATGTTTCCAAACTATGTGCAGAACGCCAGGTATTTTCAAGATCATATTATTCCAGGCTGGTCATTTTATATAGGTCTGGGTACCAACTTTTATCCCGGATACCTGCTTCAACCTTTTCAATGGTTGATGTTGCCGTTTGGTCCGGAATCGATAGCCTATATGATTGGGTGGATACAGGCATTAGTGCTGGTCCTCAACGGCATCGTCTTTTATAAACTTCTTCGTGTGGCCACATTTGCATTACCGGTTTGTCTGATCGGGGCTGTCGTGTATGCCTTTGGTGGATATCTGGTGCTGGGTGATACATGGTATGGGCACGCGTATGTAGTATTCTGGATGACGCTTTCCTTTCTTGGTTTTGAACTTTTACTCCGCAGAAAAATCTGGTGGCTCTTTCCTATCCCTTTTATTTTTATTCTGGGCGTCAGGGGGTATTTTCTGATTTTATTTATGACCATTTACAGCCTTGTGAGGATGCTGGATGTCTATGGTTCGTCCCTTGTTAAAATCTTACATGGGTATAAGCGCATGGCCATTTGTGGCATCATTGCGATCCTTTTCGCCCTTCCTTTTGTGGGAGGTGAATGGCACAGGTTTGCTAATAGTCCACGAGTAACCGGTAATGTATCCTACAGTGAAAAATTGAGTGATCAACCCGTGCTGGGGATTTCCAACGCCAGGCACAATGTAACGGCTATCATGCGGATTTTTTCAAATGATACGCTAGGTACCGGAACGGACTACAAGGGTTGGAGAAACTACCTCGAAGCACCCGGTTTTTATATAGGGCTGATTACTTTGCTGCTTCTCTTTCAGTTTTTCACTCTGGCGCCGCGGAGGCAGAAATTAATCTATGGAGCCTTCCTTGCCTTCTGGCTTTTCCTGATCATCTTTCCATGGTTCCGTTATGCTTTTTATGGATTTGCAGGTAATTATTATAAAGGAGCACTTTCATTGTTTATACCCTTTAGCTTTTTATGGGTCGCACTCCTTGGGTTGCAGGAGATCATTTCGGGCAAGTTCATTAATAAGTGGGCGCTTCTTGGTGCCCTGGTGTTTTGGTTGATATTACTCTGGTATCCATACAATGAACCCAAGGTAGAGATCTTACAAAACATTCAGGTGCAGGCATCTTTTTTTCTTATTGGCTTGACTACAGTTTTTTGGTTTATGGCGGATGGTTTGTTTCGAAAAGCTGTATATCCGTTGCTGATCCTTCTCATCTCTGCAGAAGCCTTAGTCTTGTCCTGGCCAACAATCAATCATCGGGAAACGCTTAAGAAATCAGATATCGCTAATAAAAATTTTCATTTTGACGATTCCATGGAGGCGGTAAAACGGATCAAGGAACGGGATCAGGAAATATTTTACCGGATGGATAAAGTGTACGGTTCCATCAAGACAGGCTATAACGATGGTATGGTCCAGGATTATTTCGGATCAAAATCCTACCAATCGCATAATCACAAGTATTATGTGGATTTTCTGGATCAGGTGGGCATCATCGATGGAAGTAAGGAAGCCAATACCAGGTGGCTAGTTGGCTTATCGAGTGCCAATCTGTTGCATGGATTATTTTCTATCAAATACCTGATGGCTAATCAAGCTACCCTTGGTAAAGTTGACCCTGCGATCTATGTACCTGTTGACTCTGTAGGTCAAACTAAAGTGTTTCAAAATACCTACTACATTCCATTTGGTATTCCGATAGATGCATATATAGCTCCTGCTGCATTTGAAAAGTTGACTAACAGTGAAAAACGGAGAACATTATATTTTGCTGCAGTAGCTGGGGATGATATCAGCTTGCGAAAGAATCTGCCAGAGATAAACCTCGCAGAAATCAGCTTGTTTGGAACGGCCATTAAGGATCAGTCTAAAGCCCTTGCAGCGCGTGCGATGAAAATGGAGCATTTTTCACAAAGTAGCATTGCCGGAAGCATTGAAGTAACTAAACCTACCGTCCTGTTTCTCTCCATTCCTTATGATAAAGGGTGGAAAGCAAAGGATAATGGAAAGAAAGTAAATCTTGAAAAGATCAATATTGGATTTACCGGCCTTTATCTGGAGCCAGGCAAGCACAAAATCGAGCTGCATTATGAACCGCCTTTGTCTACATGGGGATGGCTCGGCTTCGTCGTTGGTGCATTATGTATATTCCTGATGATCCGATTCCGTAAATATTTTTGAGCATCGGTTTTTATTCTATCGGCGTATCGCCATTGATTTCTGTTTTCGACCGTGACAACAGCCATTGAAAATCTGACTTTTGAATCAGGAGAATGTGAGCCATTGAAAAACCTAGTTTCTTTTTTGCCGCCATCACCAGATAAACAGAGGTGATAGCATAAGATGCCACCGGGGCCCAGGCCGCTCCGGTAATACCATACTCAGGGATAAAAATCAGATCCAGGAAAATAGTAATGAGAACCCCTAGCCATGCAGCCCTGACTGGTACTTTAAGTTCATTGATAGCTTTGAAATATCCAGAAAAAACTAAGCGTTGAGAGATGAACAGAATTCCAATGGCCAGGATCTGTGAAGCATGAACAGCGTCCTCAAAAGCATTGCCAAATACGAGGGGAATAAACAGCCATGAAGTACCAACAATGCCAGCCCCCGCTATCAGCGCAATAGTGATATTTAATCTTGCAGTTCGTTCCACCATTTCTTTGTGGAGCGTTGAAGGAGTGCCTGAAATATAGGGGATCATCACCTGGTTGAAAGGGGTCATTGCATCACTTACAAAATTCGCAATCTGAGTTGCCAGGCCATATTGACCAAGCCAGTATGGTCCCCGATAAAACTGGACAAACCACACATCAAGCCTCTTGTTCATAAAATGTCCGGTGGTGCTCAGGATGTTTTTGGAGGAGAATTCAATGATCGGTTTTGCGAATAGTTTATAATCTCCCGAGACATGGAATGCCGGACTTTGCCGCAGCAGCCACACACCGACCCCCAATAAAACCCCATCAATGGCCAGAATGATAGAAAAGCAAGTCAACAATGAAATATGATGGTCTGACGTCAATGTGATGGCCAATAAGGTACCGTAGCTCAGTGCAGGTATCAATTGCATCAGGATCATATAGGTGTTGAAAGCTTTGAACCTGAAAATACCCCGAAGGGTAGCCAGGATCATGCTTGACATCCTGCGTAGGATGAAGGCCATCAGCAGAAATCCAAAAAAGAAAACGACGGGTTGGTTTTCAGGTATCACGAGACTACGTCCTACGGGAATGAGGAAAACAACTGCACTCAAAACGGAAGTACAGATGATGAATGAAAGAAGTACCAGTACAAAAGTCGAACTCAATATCTGAGGGATATGATCCTTATGCCTGGCAAGGAAAACAGGTAAAGCTCCATCCAATTGGAAACCTATGACAGCGATGAGCAAGTTTAAGACAGCAAGTGTAAATGTATACACACCATTGCCTTCAGGCCCGAGCAAACGTGTCAGGAAGACGATCGTTAAAAAACTAAGACACATCACCGGGATACGGCTCATCAGCGTTAGTTGTGTGTCTTTTTTAAGCTGGCTCATGACTTAGTTTCGGCAGGAAAGAGTGCAATATATTGTTGTACAATCGTCCGCCAGGAAAAAACAGATTCTGCGCGTTGCCTTGCTTTTTGCTGCAGTTCCTGCCGAAGGTCATCATCTTGGATCAATGCCATCAATGTAGTTTTCAATGCTGACGTGTCAGCCGGTGAAATGCAGATGCCTGCATCCTCCACTGATTCAGGGCAACCGGAAACATCAGAGGTAATCACTGCGCACCCTGCAGATAATGCTTCCAGTAAGGAGATACTAGCATTTTCCTTTTCAGACACAAGTGAAAAATAGGTCGCCTCCGCTAGTAAAGACTTATACATTTCACTTTTGTTATCTACCCAACCATGAAAGACGATCGGCGTTTGACTTTTTTTAGCTTTTTCTTGCAGTTCAGCCATCATCGGTCCATCACCGCAGATATGGACTGTAAAAGGAAACGGTGCTGCTGATACTACATCAATTAAATATTGAAAACCTTTCCTGGGAAGCAATCTCCCGGTAGACAAGAGAATGGCTTTTTTATTTCCAGGCGTGTATAGATCGGTATCGATGCCATTCGGAATGTACCGCACTTTGTCCTGAAGATGGCCCAGAGTTATGTTCATCAGGGACTGGAGAAATCTAGATGCAGACACGACATACAAACTGTGGGCTGTAATGGATCTGATAACCCAAGGTGTGAAATGATGAATAAGTTGAAACCGGTCCGGGTTATACCCTGGTACATCACTGCCATGCAGGGTTACGATATACGGGATTTTAAATTGGTGATTTATCCATCTTGCTATCAAACCGGTGGGGACGATGAAATGAACATGACAAAGTTCAAAAGAATGCTGACGGAGATACGTTTTTAAAAAGCGCCATGTGGCGAACAGAAAGCCTACATGTTCCTGGAAGGTCGATATATGTTTATGCGCCCGTTTGCATTTTACCCGAATGATGTAAATGCCATCTATTATCTCCTGATGAGGTAAATCTCCGAAAGGCATGGTGATGACAGTGACCTGATGGCCATGCCGGGCATATCCTTTGTTGATTTCATGGATAGCCGGGGATGCTCCTCCACCCAGGGGTGGATATTCGATAGAGAGTACAAGTATATTCATGTCAAGGCTAGTCCAGCCAACTTGTTATTTTTTTTTGCCATGGCGATAAAACAGTTTCCCATTCAGTATCTGCGCGAAAGCCATGGAACGGGTACGTAAATGTTTTTCGGGTGCCTGAATTGCCTGAGGTGGCGTGATGGTTATGGTGGTCATGTGTAGGTAGCTTTATTTCTCTTTTCAAAAACAGCGAAAGCGTATTGGCCTCTTTTTGAAAGTGTTGATGGAAGTGATCATAATTGACGGTCAGAGATTCCAGTTGATTACGGGATAAAAATTTTGCAGTCAGCCATTTGTTTAGCATCGCACCAAGGAGAGAAGGGAAAAAGGCATGGCCTCGTTTGAGAAAGGAGGCTATGTTGGATTTGAGATTACGTTTGATCCATACGATTTTAATCTCCTCTCTGGGGATGACCTGGAGCCAGGCATTGAGTAACCACAAACTTTTGGAACTATCGACCCAATAAGCCGCATCAGGGTATTGATCTGCCACACGTCTTGTGATGGATGAATGTAATTCACGAATATGGGAAAGGGTTTCTGTGTCGAGTTTTATTGTATTGCGGAATATAAACCTGAGAGGGGAGAAATACCTTATTTTTTTAAATGCACTTTCCTTTAGCGCACGAAAAGTCGCAACGTACTGCCTATAGAAAGTGCATTCATCGATGACCTGGCCACACGAACAAAGCTGTTTGTCTCGCCTGACATTAGATTTGATTTCTCCGAGGAAAACAATCCCAGGATCTGAGGTCAGTAGAAATCCCAGCAGCGTCGAACCTGAGTAACTATTGCCCAAAATAAAAACCATGCGTACAGGCTGGTTTTTGGGTGGGATGTAGGTATGTTGCATCTGGTCTGACTCCATAGGTTCGCGGGGCGAAAGCCCTAAGATACAAAAGCCGTATTTTGCATTTTTAATTATTCAAACCCAGGTTCCTACTAATGACAGGTGCAACCGTAAACAGGCAAAACGTATTTATAGGTGGTGCCCCGCGCAGTGGTACCACCCTGTTAGGTTCTATATTGGGCAGTCATAGCCAGATGCTGGCGACGCCTGAAAGTCAGTTTAAATTCGAACTCACCCCGCTTTTTAATGAGGCACCTCCTTTGAAAGAAAAAGTCAGTGAATTCATCAATCGTCATCCTCGTTTTGCGATCTGGAATTTTAATCCTGAGTGGCATTCAATAGATGTCACCGAGCCATCGACATTGTTGCATGGTATCGTAAGGCAATATGGAGGAAAGCGGAATAAACCTGATTACACGCATTGGATAGATCACACACCTTCCAATCTAAGGCATAGTCATTACCTCGATGCGCAGTATCCCGGATGTGTATTCATCCATATCGTGCGTGATGGCAGGGCGGTGATGGCCTCACAGTTTAAATTGGACTGGGGCAGTAATGATCCCATTTTTGCTTCCCTCAAATGGATGGAATCTATTGCGCTGGGGCTGGCATGTGAAGCGGCATTTCCTGGTCGGACCCTAAGTGTCCGTTATGAGCATCTGGTCCAATACCCGGAACAGGAGTGTGCGAAAATCTGTGAATTTCTTGGATTACCTTTTGAGCCTTCTATGATCCTGGGTGCGGGATACGAAGTGCCTCGATATACCCAAAGCCAGCACACACTGCTGGGAAACTATCCTGACACGTCCCGGATCGATGATTGGAAAAACACATTGACCACAAAGGATATCCAAATGTTTGAAGCACTGACCTATGATCTTTTACCACTCCTTGGCTATCAAAAAGAATTTCCCGGCATACATGCTAAACCCAAAGAACTCACTCAAGCATGGATATTATTTAAAGGAGCCTTTAAATATCTTACGCTCAATAGCTTCAAGCGCAGAGCAAGGGTAAAGAAAAATACCTGACACAAAGCTTAACGAATAAAGACACTAAGTCTTCCTTTTCTTTTTCTCTGCAGCGGGAAACAAGATATTGTTGAGGATGAGGCGATAGCCCGGACTGTTAGGGTGAAGGTTGAGGTCGGTGTCCGGATCTGTTACATAGTGCCTGTAGTCCTCCGGATCGTGGCCTCCGTAGAAGGTCCAGGTGCCAAAGCCAAACGTGCTGTGGATATAACGCACTTCATGTTCGGGTTTGTTTTCGCCGAGGATAAGGACATCTGATTTGATATAGTTCTTGTCAAAGGCAGTGGTCTGTCCCATAAACCCTTTCACCGTTGTCGTATGGCATTGCGTCAGCATCGTCGGAATCGGATCCCATTTGGCTGAAAAATTGAATAACGTAAAGTAATCCCTTTCAGGAATCACATTTCTCTCCCGGTGGTCAATGGTTGAAAATTCATATTCCATCGGATTGGTCACCAATTTAAAATCCTTGAAAGCAAAACACTTGCTAAAATCCAGCTTGGATTGGGCCTGCGGATCCTGTGCATCGCCATCAAATACTTCTGCACAAATATCAACTCCTTCCGCTGCCAGGGCGATGTCATAAGAATCGGTGGCACTGCACATCGCAAACATAAATCCACCACCGCCGACATAATCCCTGATCTCCTTCACGACAGCAAGTTTCAGTTGAGAGACTTTCGCAAATCCGAGACTCGTAGCCAACTCTTCCTGGATACGTTGGTTTTCGCGGTACCAGGGTTGCATGCTGAATGATTTATAGAATTTACCGTACTGGCCTGTGAAATCTTCGTGGTGCAGGTGTAGCCAATCATATTCAGCCAGTTTTCCTGCCAGCACTTCACGATCATAAATTTTATCGTAAGGAATTTCTGCGTAGGTCAGCACAAGGGTCACTGCATCATCCCATGGCTGAATGCGCTCGCCTCTGGAATCAAAATCAGGGGTATAGACAGCGATCTTGGGAGGTGCTTCCAGCTTGATCGTCTCCATATTGGTTTCCGGGTTGCTGATTTCCGTCCGGATGCGGGCAAATTCGCCATTGGAGATGACCTGGTACGAAACATCCCTGGTCTTGCATTCCTTTTCAAAAAGCTCGTTGGCTTCAAAGGCAAAGGACCCGCCTCTGTAGTTGAGCAGCCAGTATGCTTCGACGCCGGCATCCAGCACCCAGTAGGTGATACCATATGCTTTCAGGTGGTTGCGCTGGGATTCATCCATCGGAATGAGGATGTATGAGGCCCTTACATTGCCTGCTAGCAGGAGCATTCCAAGAATGAAGAAGATAGATCTCGCGGAGGGAAATCTGTTCATAAGGCAGAAAATTGGTCAAAACTGGCTATAAAGATACCCCTTAAACGCCCGAAAGGTTTAAAAATTTGATCCGGAGGCCTACTTTTAGCCACCGGCGGGGTTGGATATTTTTTCAATCTTTGTGAACGTTTAGCCATTGTAGTCTAATTCTAATTTAACCTGAAGCGTGCAGAATCTTAACTGGCAATATCCAACCTGGTATCTTATTTTTTGTGTGTTGGCAGGGGTGGCAGCAGCTGTTTTCCTATACCGAAGGGATGTTACCTTTTCAGATCAGCCCCCGGTGCTCCGCTATCTCATGGCCACGCTCAGATGTATTGTGGTGACCGTATTGAGTTGCCTGCTACTTGCTCCACTCCTCAAATTGCTTCAAAACCGCACCGAACCCCCGGTCATCGTCATCGCCCAGGATCAATCTGCCAGTATCCGTTCCGCACTTTCAAAGGCAGACTCTACCGCCTATATGACGGCATTGAATGATCTCAGTACAAAGCTGTCGGAGAAATATGAGGTGCACAAAATAGGTTTTGGAGAGGAAGTAGAGACTGTTGACAATTGGGTGCTGGATGACCAGGCGAGTGATATGGGCGAGTTTATGACCTATCTGCAGGAGCAGTATTCAGGCCAGAATGTCGGAGCGGTCATCGTCGCCACAGATGGAGCTATCAACAGAGGGAGGAATCCGCTCTATCTGACCTCAGGCCAGAAAGCTCCACTGTCAGTCATCGCCCTGGGTGACACGATCCGGAAAACAGACCTGCAAGTCAGGGATGTGTTTCACAACAGCATAGCTTATCTCGGCGACAAATTTGCCGTCCAGGTCGATATCGCTGCCATGCGTTTGCCAGGTGCAACTTCCGCACTGGAAGTGAGGCATATCCAGGACAATCAAAATATCTACTCGAAAGAATACCAATTAATATCACCACGGACTCCTGGTTTGATACCAAGGAAATCATCATCGAAGCAAAGCAGAGTGGGGTGCAACGTTATCGTGTTCAACTGCTACAGGTCAGGAATGAAGTAACCTACGTTAACAACGTTCGTGATTTTTTTGTGGAGGTGATTGATGGTAGATTAAAAGTGTTGTTGTTAGCCAACAGTCCGCACCCGGATCTGGCTGTATGGAGGGCTGCATTACTTGCACAGCGCAACTATGAGGTGGATACGAGGATGGCGGCGGATTTTTCGGCCAATGATTTGAAAAAATATGATCTGGTCGTTCTTCATCAACTTCCTTCATCTAAATATTTGATTCAATCAGTGTTGGATGAAATCAATAAGCAGCAGATTCCGAAGATTTTCCTCACGGGCTACCAGACGGACCTGTATGCGTTTAACAATGCACAAACCTTATTGAATATTGACTATACAGGCAACCGCTCGCCCAATGAGGTGACGATGATTTACAATCCCGGGTTTAATAGTTTCAATACATCAGATGAGTTGAGAAACAAGCTCGGTACGTTCAGTCCATTGCTGTCGCCGTTTGGTGAGTATGCTGCATCCCCTTCAGCACAGATACTTGCCTATCAGAAAATCGGTCAGGTAGATACAGAGTTTCCCTTGATCCTCATGGGTGAAACCAATGATATCCGAACATGCATCATCGCGGGTGAAGGCATATGGAAGTGGCAGTTATACGATCAGTTGCAGAACGGCTCCAAGGAAATAACACATGAGCTGCTCAGTCAGCTTTGCCAGTATGCGTCCACTAAATCTGATAAGCGGAAGTTCAGGGTCAATACCCCGAAGAAACTTTTTACAGAGCTCGAAGACATTACATTCCAGGCCGAGTTGTATAATGACAATTATGAACTGATCAACACACCAGAGGTATTCCTTAAAATCAGGAACCAGGAGAAGCAGGAATTTGAATACACCTTCAACACATCAGGCCAGTCATACACACTTGATATCGGAAGGTTTCCGGAGGGAAGTTATTCCTTTACGGCTACCACGGAACTCAACGGGGTACGTCAGACCAGTGATGGGAAGTTTGTAGTGCAACCGGTCTTGCTGGAAGCGATGTCATCCACGGCAGATCATGGATTATTGAGGCAATTGGTTGCGCAGCAAGGGGGAGAGTTCTTGTATCCGGACCAGATGGCACAATTAGCCGAAAAGATACTTGCAGATGAGACGATAAAACCTGTACTTTATAGCAGCACGCAGACGAGGCCATTGATTCACCTCAAGTGGTTATGCCTTATCTTGCTGGCAGCGCTCTCTGTGGAGTGGTTTTTGAGAAGATATTATGGCGGGTATTAAAAAGCCTATAAATTAGAGTTCAATGGAAACATCCAACCGAAACCGGATCATCACGCTAGATGAGTTTATCCTTAAACAGCAAAAGGAATATACCAGCTCTACCGGAGAGCTCACCAACCTTCTCCGGGACATTGGTGTCGCAGCCAAGATCATCAACCGCGAAGTCAATAAAGCCGGACTGGTCAATATCCTTGGGGTCGCCGGTGCTGAAAATGAATCCGGTGATACGGTGCAAAAGCTGGATATCTATGCCAATGACAAACTCATTGAATGCCTGGGTAACAGTGGAGAGTGTGCTGCCATCGCGTCTGAAGAATTGGAAAATTTTGTTGCCCTACCACCTGTAGCGAAGAAGAAACCAAAATATGTAGTGGTCTTTGATCCGCTCGATGGCTCCAGCAATATAGATGTCAATGTTTCTGTAGGTACCATCTTCAGTATCTATCGTCGCATATCTGATCCGGCCGGGCCTATCACTATCGATGATTTCCTCCAGCCAGGTACTTCATTAGTAGCCGCAGGATATGTGCTCTATGGCACTTCTACGATCCTCGTGTATACCACTGGTCATGGCGTCAATGGTTTTACGCTCGATCCGTCTATCGGTGAGTTTTGCATTTCACACCGTGATATCAAGATTCCGGAGGATGGCGCCTATTATGCGGTCAACCAGGGATACTATCTCAAGTTTGATCTCGAGATGCGCCGTTATATTGACCATTGTTCTGATATGAACTTTGGCCTGCGGTACATCGGTTCGATGGTATCCGACATACATCGTATCATGATCCAGGGAGGTATCTTCCTCTATCCGCACACCCGGAAATATCCTAAAGGCAAACTCCGCCTGCTCTACGAATGCAATCCAATGGCCATGATTGTTGAGCAAGCCGGTGGTATCGCCATCACCTGCAACCTTGAAAGAATTCTAGACCTGCCTGTCAATGACCTGCATCAACGTGCTACCATATCTATCGGAAGTCCGAAGATGGTCAGTGAGATGAAAGCGTTTGTGGAGAAGTATAGTGCGGTCAAGAGTTAATGAGTGGCTTAAGCTGCTTATGAGTGTTGACCATAGGTTATGATTGGCTGAAGTTTGAGTTAGGGTTGAGTGAGTTGTATGAGCTCGTTGAGGGGTGGGTTAAGTTGATGAGTTGAGGGAGTGTGCCGTTGCCTGGTGTCCTTCACCAGCCCTCAATTTTCGATACTGTTAAGTAATGATTCAGGGCCGTAGACATCGCGAGTTGCTCTCCTGTCGAGCGGGGGGGGGGGTGAGTTGATCCTGTTGAGAATGTTTAGAGAGGGTGGGTGTTGAGGATAGTGGTCTTAGGCGTGGGAATCTTAATCGCCCCGGCTTTCAAGCCGGGGTAGGTGATAGTTGAAATTTCTAGTCGAAATTGATGTAAGGTAATAATCTATCGCACCACGCAGAGTCGGGGGGATATATTTTGCGGAGATCGGAGGCATTTGTAAATGGACCATGCTGGGCTTTGTAGGCCTGGAGTAATCGAATCATTTTCTTGTTGAGATAAGGATGGTTGAAGTTTGTGAAGTCAACAGTGTTGATGGGGATTGTGGATGGTGGTTGAGTAATAGTCAGGCGGGGCAGGATTTTTTCAAGAGTTTCAGGTGGAAGGCCGTAGCATTCCTTGAGTTGATCTACAAAGCGATATCCGCCAAGACTGGTTCTGTATTTGATGATGCGTTCGGCAAGGACGGTGCCGATGCCTGGCAGTGATTCCAGTTCGGAGACAGTGACAGTGTTGAGATCAAGAAGTGTTGTGGAAAATTTCTCTTTAGGATAAGCATGGTCAGGATAAGTGGATTCACTTTTGGTTTCAGGAAAAATGATCAGGGAAGAAACAGCATTCCATTGAGTCGTATCCATGCCATAGATTTTCAATAGATCCTTTTCATTCCTGACCACACCACCTGCAGCAATATATCTCTCAATATTGGACGCTACTTTGGAAGAGAAGCCTATGGCGCGTAATTCTTTCCAACTCGCATGCATGATCTCGACAGGACTGACATGGGCATCTGCTGCTGAGGTTTGGTATTGAGAATCCTCACTGTCTTGATTGTATTCATATTGTTTAGGGGAGTAATGACGCTCCTTTTGTGTCGAATCAGAGGGCTGGATCACATCTGCGAATGTTTTGTTATCAAGATGCCCTAAAGGTTGAAACACAGGAGGAGGTAGAACATATTTGATGAGCTCCCAACCCAGAAGTACGCCGACGAAAACGATCAGGCAAATACGGTCTGTACGTGATATGGTGAAATGATATTCGTGTTTCATACCGGCATTTTGAAATAACCTTGTTCACTGATATCCCAATACCTGATATTTTGTTCGACACAAAAACTGATCAACACTTTTCTGGGGTATGGCTTGAGATAGGCTGGGAGTATCACCATCAAATCAGGATAGTTACAGATAAATGATTTCAATGCATTCAGGTCCGTGCTTTGGTCTACAAGCAAATATGTAATGACCATATTTGGATTGGACTCAGCATCTTGAGCAGGCCATATCAAAAGTGTTGCATTCGCAAACAATAGGATGCGTGACGTATAGTTAAACTTTGGGGTTGAAAAACCATGCTCATCGGCAGTGGAGATCGTATGAATCACATCCCGATGACATCTGTTGCCTCTGGTGACAAATTCAACACTGCCTGGTGTAATGATGGTGTCCTGGATGGAGATGCATTGTCCATCGACCATAACATCGGCCAGCAAGCCTTTAAAATGATGATAGATGATTAGTTCATCCACGTGCCATTGTTTAGCTCTGTGGCATCCTAAGGTGATTAATGCCGAGAGCCCTGCGATGTAAGCAGCTTTTTTACCTAAAGGCCATAGATAGATGAGTGCTAATGAAAATAATACGGCCATCAGAAACAACAGCAGTCCTGCGAGTGCGGGAAGTGAATAGTTCATCTCCGGGTTGAGTCCCGCCATCCATTTCATGCACAGGATAAACCAGTGCCCTGCTATATCATACCAGTGCCACAGGACATCTATGCCCACGACCGAAAGACAAATATTGATCAGTGATCCGAATATGATCACATAACTCGCCGGCATGGCAACAAGACTGCTCGCAATAAACGTCAATGGAAACTGATAGAACTGACGAAGGATAACGGGCAGGATAAATATTTGTGCTGCAATGGATACAGCCGTGATCTCCCAGGTGCGATGAAGAATAATATTTTTGAAAGATAAATAGCGGATAGTGGGTTGAGCATAAAACAAAATACCCGCCATCGCCAGAAACGACAATTGGAATCCGACGTTCATCCAGACAAAAGGATTGATCCAAAGCATCAGGAACGCAGCGAAGCCCAGCAGGTTCCAGATCGGTGTGTTCCACCCCATTGCTTTGCCCAACAGATAAAGCAGGATCATCAGGCCTGATCTCACGACTGCAGGACATGCGCCCGTCAAGCCCATGTACAGGATGATGGCTATGGCATAACATGCAAACCGAAAGATGCGTCGGGCATAGGTGCCAGCTCCGGGTGGACCCAGAAATAGCAGCAGCATGCTATAGATCATCGCCATATGCATCCCGGATACAGAAAGCACATGCATGGCACCTGAATCCGCGAAGGCATCTCTTATCTCTTCATTCATATACGTCCTGTCGCCCCAGACCAGTGCATTGGTTAGTTGTGCTACTTCAGGAGATGTATGCGCACTCACGATATCGCATAGGATGGATTGCCATTTGGCGGTGAGCCGAAATAAGGAGTTATTTGAATCAATTTGTGGAAGGACCTCTGGGCCCTTGCAGGAGATCTGATGACGAATGCCGATCGATCGGTAATACTTTCGAATATCAAAAGCGTGAGGATTCATCGGAGCGTTGAAAGCTGACACCCATCCCTGGATATAAAAGCGGTCGCCCGGAAAAACTTTGCGGAGATCTGTCTGGCGGATTTGTACCAGGATGTATTTATCACTATACCTGATGTAGCCGGAAACAGAATCACTAAGGAGTCCTTCCTGCCTGCATTTGAGGGTGATGGATTGCTCTTTTACTTTTAAAACCTCCGTGACGCTGACGACGCCTTGCATCCGGACTGATGAGGTCAGTAATTCTTTTGGAAATATTTCTTCAACAAAGCACGTAACCCGGATTATCCCACCGGCCATGATCAGGATGCCAATAGCTACGGTAGACCGGATCTGCGTGCCAGGCTTAAATTTGAACAAACTGATCGTGCCACATACCAGCGTGATCACCCACAAAGCAGTCATCAAGGTGCCATCCGGATCCAAGGGAATGAATTGCGGAACGCTATATGCCAGGAGCAATAGGAGGGCAAACCACAAAAACGGACTGTTTCTCAGGTTGATCATTGTTTTCAGCTGTTCAGTACTAAGTGTCCTGAAAGAGGTAAATTGTTACCCCAAGGGTGTTAAAATCCTTGGAAATATTTTTTTGGCATGATTTTTTACCCTTTTATAGCTGGAAACTAGAATATTACATCATTGACTACCAGGTATCTGGCATATATGGCCCTCCTGGCTGGATGGATTTGCTTTTGCTACTGGTTGTATGCAGATGAGATCGCTCCACGTCTCCACGGTTCCCGGGAAAAGTCCTGGCCGGCGTATTCGGAGGATATTCCGTTTCCCCTTGCCTTTAGCTGGGCTTCAGATGTTCCTCTTGCCGGATTGGGTTACGGTGATTATAAAACCCAGTTTGATGACCTGGATTCACTGGATGAAATTGTGATCATCACCGGATTTTATTTCAGGGATGAGGCAGTGACGATCGGGGAGCTTCAGGATCTGGGCAGAAGGAGAATCAATGGGATGCTGGATTATCATCAGATCAGCAAAGACCGGATGATGACCCAGGTGTCGGTGCAGGAAATCTCTGCCGATGTGAGGTCCAACCCATTTGAAGCAGTCAGGTTTGAGCGCATACCGGTGGCAGATATGTTATCCATTACCGATGATACGCTAGAGATATGTTTTCCATTGAAAGATTCCCTGGTGATCCCGCAGGTGTGTACAAATCGGGTCATACGTTGGTTTAACAAGGCATCAAAGAATAATGAAAGCATCGTGCATGTAGTCGGGACAGCAGATGGAAGTGGAATAGCAGAGCCTGCTGATATCGCATTGGACAGGGCGCTGATCATAAAGAAAATCATATTGAATGCCGGTTGGAAGGAAGAACAGATTCAACTTTCGACCGGACAACGAAACTCACCCCTTGCCCTCCAGAATCGTTGTGTCGTCGTTTATTTTGAGTAAGGTGTAAAACATGTAATCATGCTGTGGTTAAATATTTTGAACAATGAAAACTTTCTGCTGGCGGCGGAAATCCTCTTTATAGTGATTGGTTCTATGCTCCTCGGTATCCTGTTGAGTTATCTGAGTTCAAGTGGCATGAGAACGAAAGTAACTGAACTCACCGTAGCCCTGGAAGAGGAGAAAAAACAAGCCGAGGAACTCAGAGAACAGATCGCGCAGATCAGCCAGATCCGAACTGACCTGCAATCCGGGCTAGAGGACATGAATGCTAAATCCGCTGCGCAGGCCCGAGCATACTTTGACCAGCAGCTGTACCTTCAAAGCCGCGATGAAGAATTTAAAATCAAAAGAACACTATCGATTCACTTCAGGCTACCATAGATACCTATCAGCATAAGCTTAACGTCATCCAGGAGGAGTTGGAAAAAACCCGGAGCCAGGATGCCCGTCCACGCAGGAACATCAACCCACCAACCGTCAGCGCGAATTTCGAACATGTCAGCAAGTTGTTGGGCAAGCAGGTCACCGACAATGACCTGACCCTCATCGCGGGTATCGGACCCAAGACCGCTACCTTACTGCAGTCGAAGGGCATAGATACCTGGGAAGATCTGGCCCATGCGCCGGTGGATACCCTCAGGGCAATTCTTGATGAAGCTGGAGGTGTCTACAAATCCCAGGACCCAACCCATTGGGCAAAGCAAGCGGTAATGGCTTCGCAGGGAGAATGGCGCAAACTGAGGGTCTTCCAGGAAGCCCTCAAGAAAACTGAGTAGAAACCCGGGCTGGTTCGTCTAAAAGCCGGGTCTTGTAAACAATTCATATCTGTCGGTTGTCCTATCTTGCGAACCTTAAACCACTTTGTGTTTGCAACATCTCAGCGTCCTCCGGAAATTCTTCATCAAGTATAAATATCACCTCCTGCTCGGGATCGTATTTGTAGCAGCGGGTAACTATTTCAGGGCGTGGCAGCCCCAGGTCATCCGTGAAGCTCTCGACTACGTGCTGGAGCAACTTAAGGCCTACCAGGTAGCTGACGGACCTGCCAAAGAAGCTATCCTTGGATCCCTGAGTGGAGCCTTATTCCGCTTCGGTGGACTCGTTGTCTTGCTGGCCCTGATCATGGGTGTGTTCATGTACTTTATGCGCCAGACGATCATCGTGATGTCGCGCCTCATCGAGTATGATCAGCGAAAGGAAATCTATGATCATTACCAGCAGCTCGATAAGGGTTTTACCGTCGTAACAGTACCGGGGATATGATGGCCAGGATAACAGAGGATGTCAATAAAGTCCGGATGTACCTTGGCCCTGCGTTGCTATATGGTATCAATCTGGTCACGCTCTTTGTGATGGTCATCTACGCGATGCTCAAAGTCGATGTCAGGCTGACCTTATATTCGTTGCTGCCACTGCCGCTGCTATCGCTCTCTATCTATTATGTAAGCCGGATGATAGAACGCCGCAGTCAATCTATACAGGCTAAACTCAGTCAACTCACTGGTATCGTACAGGAAGTATTCTCAGGCATACGGGTGGTCAAGTCATACACACAGGAAAAGGCTTTCGGGGCTCATTTTGCAAAAGAAAGCGAAGAGTATAAACTCAAGAACATGTCCCTGGCGCTCGTAGAGGCCATGTTTATTCCTCTCATGATGGTCCTGATCGGCATGAGTACGATCCTTGTCATATTTGTCGGCGGATTGCAGGTTTTTGAAGGCACGATTACCACAGGTAACATCGCGGAATTTGTGATCTATGTCAACATGCTGACGTGGCCTGTGACTTCCATCGGATGGATCGCCTCGATCGTGCAGCAGGCTAATGTTTCTCAAGGAAGGATTAATGAATTTCTCGATACCAAGTCTGCGATCCAGAATACAGGGACCAGGAAAGGAAAGATAAAAGGACAACTTGCCTTCGATCACGTCACATTCACTTATCCGGATTCAGGAATCACGGCGATCGATGATCTTTCGTTCACGGTGGAGCAAGGACAAAAAGTGGCAATCATCGGAAGGACGGCTGCGGGTAAGTCAACCATTGCTGATCTCATCCTGCGCATGTATGATCCGACCAAGGGTAGCATCATGGTGGATGGTATTTCCCTGCAGGATTATGAATTGACTTCACTGCGTGAAAACATCGCATACGTGCCCCAGGATGTATTCCTATTTTCAGATACGATCGAAGCCAATATCAAGTTTGGTAGCCAGGAGTCATCCCGCGAAGTGGTCGAGCAATATGCGCGGCATGCGGCAGTTTATGAGGATATCATGGGTTGCCGGAAGGCTTTGACACGCGTATCGGGGAGCGTGGCATCACCTTGTCCGGTGGCCAGAAACAGCGGATTTCTATTGCCCGGGCACTAATCAAGCATCCTGAATTTGTGATCCTGGATGATTGCCTCTCCGCTGTGGATACCCAGACCGAACATACCATCATCGATTTCCTCAACAAGGAATTGTCCAACAAGACCGCCATCATCATCACCCACCGGATCCTGGGGATGCTGGACTATGACAAAATCCTGGTGATCGACCATGGGAAGCTGGTGGAAGAAGGCACCCATGACCAGTTGATCTCCCGGCATGGCCACTACTATGAGCTCTGGCAGCAGCAGCAGGTGTCCGGCGTACTCGAGGAAGAGGATTTGGTGCCCTGATCCGCCGGGGACCGGACTACTAGGATATTCCAATTATAAACTTAGATTTGCTAAACAAAAATGTGAGGCATGTCGAACAGTAACGATTCCAGATTTGAAAATGTCTACTCCAAGAAGGTGAAGGCAGGCAGCAGGCGGACCTATTTTTTGACGTTCGGAAGACACGTGGTGAGGATTATTACATTACGTTGACAGAGAGCACCCAAAAAGCACAACTCCGACAATTATAGGCGCCACAAGATTTTCCTCTACAAGGAAGACTTCAACCGCTTCTTAACATCTCTTCAGGAGGTAGTCGACTACGTTCAAAGTTGACCTGATGCCAAACTACGATTACGAAGAGTTTGACCGCAAGCAGGCAGAGTGGAGGCCAAACCAGAATCATCCGGAAGAAGTGAAGGACGAGAAAGCAGTGGTGATAATGATGAGATCGCCTGTTGGCTTACTCTTTTTCTTGCTAAATTTATTTTACCGGATTTTGAATGATCAGGTTCTCTGATTCACCTGCAGAGCGTAGTGTCAATACGTATTGCC
>JADKHH010000015.1 GCA_016721905.1 Candidatus Opimibacter skivensis
TTTTATGAAGGGAGTAATTAGGTTTAATGGAAATTTTAATATTTCCTTTTGGAGAACACAGAGTGCACGGAAATTCCAAACAGCCTCGACCTAACTTACTGGAGCGGGGGGCTCCTTGCGTGAACCGATAGTGGAGATGATTTATGATTCTGCAGTGGCAGCGGGGAGGCTGCAATGTCATTTGTAGTATGCTCTTTGCAGGCGGGGAGGCTCCTAGCACATGATCGGATGATCAGTTGCAATTTTGTGATTCCCTGCGTGGCAGCTGGAGGCTACCGTGTCATTGTTTATAAAAAAAAAAATGATAAGTTTGTTATAAATTCGCCTTTCACTTAAATAAAACGATAGCGCCGCAATCATCGCTACTTCATTCCCATTCCGTACTGCTTCGGATCCTCCTATTACTCCTAGTGGCTACGGTCTTTAGCACCTTTAGCAAGCGTAGCGGGAAAGTGGCCTTTACGGCACGAGACAAAAGGCTGAGTTTATTCCCATTGATTACGGCTCACCTGCAGGCGGTACTGGGGTTAAGTTTATATTTATAGTACCAAGGTTGATTTTTCATCTACGACGATGAGCAGTCCGGTACATCGTTTTTACCGTGGAACACACGCTCATGATGCTGATCGCCATCATCCTGATCACGTTAGGGTATGGTCATGCAGAAAAAGCAAATGCTAAAAAAGTTTTTACTTTTTACCTGATCGCCCTCATCATTATCCCGATCGCGATTCCATGGCCTTTCCAGAACAGCATTGTGCGGATGGATGTAGATGGAAGAGTAAGAGTAAAAGTGAGGAAGCGCTGAGAAAAGTGGAGGTGTGGATTGGTCTCATGCATGTCTACAACTCTCACACTTTTTGTTCTCGCTCTACCCCACACCTTACTCCTGCCTCTCTCCTCTCACGTCTCCTTCTTACCTCTCTGATGGATACTCTACTCGACAGATGGCACACCACCTTTGGCACGAAGTTCCCGAAGTGACCGTCCGCGCCCGGTCGTGTCAATATCATCGGTGACATACAGACCTACAATGAAGGTGGGTGCTCGGGGCGATGAGTCAAGTATTTATATTCTTGCCTCCAAGAAAGCGACCAAGGGACATCATTGGATCATATGATCTTGATGAAGGAGATCCAATCACTCGAAGACATATTTGAATACGGGGGGAGTATCCATGGGCTAAATATATTGAAGGTGCCATCCGACTGTATGCTCCTGAGATAGGTCCTGCGATTGTTGGTCGGAGGGGGATCTGCCAGTAGGTGCAGGTATCTCCTCCTCGTCTGCATTGGTTTGCGGGGTACTATATGCTGCAACAATTATCTAGTCGGCATGAAACAGAAAGTAGAGCTTGCGTTGATAGGCCAACGGGTTGAAACAGGAGGTCATCGGTGTACAAAGGCGGGATCATGGACCAGTTTGCGATCATGATGAGTCAGCCCAGGCATGTGATGCTGCTGGATTGTCGCACGAGGAGTATAAGCTCTCGTGGATGCTGATTACCCGGATGCACGTGGATACTGATCAATACCCGGGTCAAGCATGCGCTCATCGATGGTGATTACAATCAACGTGCCGCGCAGTGTAAGCAAGCTGTGAGAAAATCAGAAACCTTTCCTGATGTCCAGGCACTGCGTGATGTTGATATGGATATGCTGAAAGCCAGCGGTCTTAACGAGACGCTTTACTTAAACGATCAGCGTTTGTCATCGAAGAGAACAACCGTGTACATGAAATGGTCCAGGCTCTGCATGAACATGATGCGGAACGTGCAGGATTACTATTAAAAGCATCACATGCAGGGCTGCGGCATATGTATGAAGTCAGTTGTGATGAATTAGATCACCTCGCTGATTTCGCCAATCGGTATGAAGGTGTACGTGGTGCCCGAATGATGGGAGGAGGATTCGGAGGGTGTGTGAGCTGTCTTTTGCAGGAAGATGTGTTGGATGCTTCTCTATCGCGTGTGTTGATTCTTATCTGGATAGGTTTGGGTTTGAACCAGAGGTGATCTTGTTTGAACTCGCGGCTGGTGTCGGACTTGCGCCTGAATAACTTTTACTTGTCAAAGGTTTTTATAAATATCACTTAAACAAAATAAGTTGGCTGTCCATGGTTGCCTGTACCCAATGTTTCACCATCAGTTCAATCAGCGTATAATCACCAGGCTGTAGTTCTACTTTCTGACCTTTTTCATTTTCAAAAAAACATTTCCGTTGATGCACCAGTAGGGCAGGTATCTGAATAATGTGTTCTTTTAAAAAGTTGATCTTTCAAAATGCGAATGGATGTTGCGTTGCCCTTTTCGCTTTTAAACAGGGAAATAGCCGATACAGCTTTATCCTCCGTGTGTAAGTCCTTTATATTCATCACCAATTGTTTTTACAGTTAAGGACGCTTCTTATAACCGCATTATTGTTAAAAACCAAAATTGATTGTCAATGCATTACAACAGTGGCAGCAACAAATTTGACAGTTATTAGATGCCCCCTTAATTCATTTCCACCACAAAAAGGCCTCTGAGTTGGTTTTCACCTTATCCTGTAGCCTAGTCCTGCGGATAAAGTAAATGAAGCCTTTCGGCCGTTTCAGGCAATATATCTGTGCCCAACGTGCCGTGACATTTAATGCACATCCTGGCGGTCTGGATGGGATAATATCCTGTCATCTTACCATCCACGATCAGGATGGAAGGTGGAAGGACCTCTTGCTTTTCTTCCTTTATCTTCCAGCATGTTGATATATGCCAATTCCGTTTCATTCGCCTGATTGGCGGGGTTTCCGGGGCGATCAGTAACACGTCTGATCTTTGCATCATGCACTGGCTATGCTGTCTGTCAGGGTTATAGCATGCACCTGCAAAACTCCACAGCTCCGGCTGTTCCTATGCGCACTCATAGCCTTCATGAGATTTGTGGCTAGTAAGGGACTTTGTACTATTGACGATATTCAGTCCTCTTTCTTCAAAGTCATTGCCTTTGCTCCGGGCTTAGACGTTGTTTTTTTCATAGATCTGGAAATTAATGCATCTGCTTGTGTATATGAAAGTGGAGATGATTTCGAGATACCGGCTTTCCGATGTATTTATAAATACTTCCAGGGGGTAAAGGTTCACAAAAGGGCCAGACATCTTTTTTTCCTATTGCCCAAATGGCTTAAAATGGCTAGATTATTGATTCCCAGTTGATCAAATACAAGGTGTTCACTTCTTCATCTCTGGTTCATTGGTTTCCACGGTCTGCATCCTTGAGATACTGGGTCTTTATAAGTTTCAAACCTGGTTTCTAATCCCTGATAGATTTTTCAAACTGCCTGGTGTCCGTGGTGAGATTTTCAATTCACTTTCCAGCTTACGTCTTTCGATTTCACATATGTCCAAAATACATGTTGATAAAGCAATGTGCTTTGTTGTCAATCGGCAAGTGATAAAAGCTGACATAGGGATCAAAATGGTGGCGGAAAAGATGGAAGTTGAATCCAGATAAGTGTTGATATCCACAAGAGCTTGACACCAGGTTATATTTATCTGCCATCACATCCGCGGGAGATGCTGCTGATGTATCAATGGCTATATCTTTAAAAACACCCTGTCCTCAGACCATTGAATATAGGGATGCTGAAACAGTTTGGATTTCATCAGGGGTTTGACTTAAAGATGGTCTTGTTGGTAAACGAATACGTGTCGTTGAAAAACAACTCATTGGAATTATCTCCATCCTTCAAGCGGTACTCATCATTGTAGCGCCAGAAGAAATCATTGTACGGCATCGCATTGATTTTCCTGTAATCGCTGTAGGCGCCGTCAGTGACATTGAACGTCGGGATCAGGAACGTCTTTCTGAAATCATAAGCATACAGGATAGCGTTTGATTTGATGGAGTAGGATTGCGCATAGGCTTCTCCTACCCTGCTTCGATAATCAATGATGTAAGTGAAATCAATATGATTAAAGATCGTGTGACCTTGTTGGGTTATAAAGGTTTTGGCAATCGCAAAACTTACATTTGAAATCGTGTCGCCAGGGAAAATGGGCTGAAAAGGGATACTTTTTACAGTGGTGACAGTTGAGTGTGATTTTCAAGATCGTGTTGTTTGTTTTGTTGATCCATACTGTTCCCTTGAAAAACATTCCGGCAGTATCCACGGGCTCATAGCTGATGACATAGATGGAGTCGGCGTTGTCATCGACATACTTTTTATCGAGGGAGAGATCAAAGTTTTTTCGCATCTCTTTTTTGGACAACTCCAGCGGGCTATCAGGGAAATTTGAGTTGTTGCTCAATAGTTTCATAGCCGTGATCGCTGTCGAACTTTCCATCGATGCAAAAAATCGGTTGTCGTATGGCTGCATGGCCAGTCGACCTGCCTTGAGTGTCAGTCCTGACAACTCGTATCCGGATATTGCTGCATTGTAATAGCCTTCAACCAATTCGATCTGCTGTTCATCCCTGAACGTCTTCAATTCATAATAGGCCTTTGCATCTGTCTCGAAATGAAGGCTTTGCTTCTGCATTTGATCAGGAGATCAAGAGATATAAATTATCATTAAGGGTCACGACAACTTCCCTGAGCAACTGGATACTTTCGTTGAGATAAATCGTGTAGATATCCTGTTGCGCGGTAAGCTTGATCACCTGGGTTTCATACCCGATGAAGATAACCATGATGGAGTCCCGCGTGCCACCTGTCACTACACGGAAGTAACCATCGTCATTGGTGATGGTACCCTTTTGCAGTGTTTTGTTGTAGACATTAGCGAAGGAGACTGGCTCCTTTGTAATTGCATCTAAAACCCTTCCTTCGATTTCCCTTGTGGCCTGTCCCCAGGGAAAAGGATGTGACCAGGGTCAGGAGGAATAGGATGAAGGATGATTTCATGGTCTAAATATAAGATCATGGGGCTCATAAAAGATATTCCTTTAGCCGTTGCAGGAGCGTCGTGGTGAGCGGAGTCGAACTATTTGCTCCTGCAACCACATGGATACCCAACGGAATTCCCATTGAGAATCTATATTGGAATTCTCATAGTTGCGGGAGCAAACTCCTCCCTTTTGCCCCCGCCCCCTGTGTTCCGCGGCGCACATCCTCTCGCATGGAAACCCCGGGGAGGCATGATTATCATTTCAAAGCATGATCCTGCAAGGCGAGATGTCTAAATTAATTGCGGTTTAAGTTGAAACTCTCATACTCTCTCACTTTCTTGCATTGTCATGGCTTATCCCTTCCCACAAACCGCTCATTACCCAACAGAAACGAAACGGCTCTGGACACATTTTTATCGACAGAGGCTTCCGTCTTAAGGAAACTGATATAACGAACGATTTCCTTTTGTCTGGATGGAGTCAATTGGTCAAAAGCTTTTTTTGCCTTTGTATTTTCTTTCAAAGCTTTATCGAGCTTTGGATGCATTGGGATTACTCTCGATTCGGTGTCAAACTCAATAGTCAGTGTGGTGGTATCGCTCACTTGCTTTCCTGCATCTTTCAGCATGGGGCCATTGAGTGGAGGCGCCATTCTCCGCTATACTTCACAAGGGTCTGGATATATGGATGTCCATCGATTGTTCCGCGCACAGGGATGGGGCCTTTATCCTTGCCTGCCTGAATGTATATAGCTTTCAGCACCCTGGCCGGTAAAAAGACAAAAGGATTAACACCGATGATTTCAATTTTGGCTTTGAACGAATTCACCCATGCAAAATACAATATCGGTGATGGACGTATTACTATTCTTTATTAAACACGAGCAGCCAATGATTACCATACCGATCAGTCAGATCACCAAACAAGGCGCCCCAGAACGAAACTTCTATCGGATGGTCGATTGACCCGCCCTCCGCTAGCGATGCATAGGTAGTACGAAGCTCCTCTTCGCTGGTGCACGTCAGCGACATGGAAACAGCATTGCCTTTGATCAATCCGGATTGTGGCACCATGTCTGATCCCATCAACACCATACTGCCTTTTGTCAAGGTGGCATGGAGGATACTTTCTCTCATTTGTGGTGGCATATGTTCAGACAATGGTGATTCACCGACCGTTTGAAACCAAAGCTCACCGCCAAGACATTGTTTATAAAGTTCATGGCTTCACGGCAATTACCGTTAAAGGTTAAATAACTCTGTATCTGCATTTCCATTCGAATTCATTTTTTATATGGTATAGGAATATCCTTACAAAACCAGGTAAACCGGATTTGTTATTCAGGATTTGTATGTTAATGATGAAATTACTTTACAGGTACATACTTGTTGACAACAATACCACAGCCATAGCGTGTTGAATTGTCCAGCTCAAGTGATGTTTTACCTGAAAAGATTGTCAAACCTTCACCGACAGCGGTGGGATTGATGAAGAGGTTGAGTTCATCGATCAGGCTGTTTTCGATCAGGAGGTTACAAAACCAGCGCCGCCATAAGCAATGATGTCTTTACCATCCTGTTGTTTGAGCTCCTGGATAGCTTCGACCAGTGGTTTGTTAGCCATGGCAGCATTGATCCCTGATACAGTCTGATTTGTTCTACTGAAGATGACCTTTGGATAAGCTACCATCAGTTCTGCAAATGGCTTGGAAGGATCGTCCGGATTAATGGCTGCTGCTTCCCAATGGCGCATAAAGCCATCTGCCATCTTACGGCCCATCACGATGGTGTCTACAGAATCTGTAAGCTCTCTGACGAAATCCTGCAGCCTGACATCCCAGGTCCAGGTCATCCAGTCCAGTTGACCTTCGGGGCCGGCAACAAATCCATCCACAGACATCTGCATTTGTAATTTCAATTTTCTCATTTCAATGTGGTTAAAGTGGTTGATGTGATTGATGATACAAAAATGGGGTAAATCTTGTATTCCTGTGAGTGGTGGAAACGAAAAGCATAGGGCAGAGAGCATAGGGCATAGGGCGGCAGAGAGCAAGGGGCAAAAGGGGCCTAAGAGACTGGTAAGCCTTTTAGAATTAGCGTGAATTAGCAGCGGAGCTTATGGGGAGGAAGGGTAGAATGGCACCAAAGGTGGAAGGTGCTTTAGATTCGGAAAGGTAAACCCAAAGGTTATCAAACTACATTTTCCATATCTAGTGATTTAACTCTGGCGTCAGGAGACGCAAAACATATTGCATTCAAGTCTGAGACTTGAACGAACGGGTGTTTGGATATGAAGGTTTAGCTGCTTGTAAAACTACGTTTTACATGGCAGAAGATTTGACCCGCTCGTCTTGAGACGAGAATATATGGCATTCAAGTCTGAAGACTTGAACGAGCGCTGCACTTCAAGCACGAACGAATGATGTTGGACGATGATTTAACTCTAGCGTCGGGAGACGCAAAGCATATAGCATTCAAGTCTGAGACATGAACGAACGATTAGTTATTGTTTAAAATACACTTTCTGGATTTTACCATTCCCGGTGTGATAAATGACATTGGCGTCGATCCTTCTGTTTCCGAAGCGGACGATCTCCTGATCGGTGACGATATTTCCTTCTACAGTTCTACCGGCAAGTTCACAATGAAGGTCGGGGGCGCTTTGAAACAATGCGGAATAGTCAAGTTTCATCTCGGCCTGGCCTTTGTAGAGTAAATTGTCCGGATAGTTATAGATTTCCACATCGTCTGCATACGGCTCGAGAAATGCGTCGATGTCCCTTAGGTTATAGGCATTCAATTGTTGCTGCGCAAGCGCTACAGGGCTGACAGGAATCAGCGTATCGGGATCGATGACTACGCCTTTATTGATGACGCGATAGATCTTTGTGATGTTTTCAATATCTGCAATGGGGTCTGCTTCTAATAAAACCAAATTGGCTTTCTTGCCTTTGGTTATGCTTCCAAATTCTTTTTCCTTTCCAACCACTTTTGCGCCATTGATGGTCGATGCTTCGAGGATCTGCCAATTGCTCATACCGCTAGCCTGCATGGCGAGTACCTCTGTCAGATAGGAGGAGGCATGCAGTGTACCTATGTTACCGGCATCTGTTCCGGTAGCGATGATCACACCTGCATCAGATAACTTCCTGAGGTTAGCCAGCATGATATCATTAGCCTTTTGGGTGCCCTCCGTTTTTTCCGGTGTGTTGATACGTCTGTAGTATCTATTGGTCATGGCTGTGTCCGGAAGATGTTTCAGATCCAGCAATGAACCCAGCTGGATAGGATCACCCATGCGCTGCTCATGATGGCTGATGTGCAGATTCTGCCCGAAGGTATTGACATATCCGTCGTGAACGATTAGTGTTGGACATAGGATTGTCTTCTTGTTTTTGAGGAGCTGTACAAAATCATCTGTCAATAATTCATCATCCACACTATGGACCAGGTAGTCACATCCATTTTCTACTGCCAGTTGTGCTGTGATGCGCTGTGTGGCATGAACTGCCAATGGCAGATTGTTTTTGTGCGCTTCATCGCTGATGGCTTTGATGATGGGCAGGTAGCGACGGGCACTCGCTTCGATGTCTGATGTATCACGACCTACGATGTACCAAATCTTGATCATGTCAGGCTGGTACTGCAACTGCTGCTGTACCAGGTTGATAGCATCTTCTACCGTCTTGACAAGATTAAAAGGGCCGTCATCACCGAGATTGGAAAGAGCTTTCGGTTCATATGTTGTCAACAAAGGCCCAGCCATATAGATGGATGGTGCATACGTTGCATCCTTGAATGAGTCTCTGTGTTTAAGGAAATTGACTGTCGTACCGACATCAATCACCGTGGTGATACCATTTTGCAAATACCTTCGCAATACTTCCTCCATATGATCATGCGCCCAATCGATCTCTTCCTGGTATGGTTTGTATTTGCGTAAATCGATTGCGTCAGGTCTCGTATACAATCCGCCTGTCTGCGAAAAATGAATGTGGGCATCGACTAATCCAGGAAGCAGGAATTTTCCTTCGCCATCTACAATCGTGGCATTGGCCGGAACTTTAACCTGTTCAGCAGGACGAACATCTGATATGAGATCATGGGTGATGGTCACGGTCTGGTTAGGCATCCAACGATGTTGCACAACATCCGCCACCGATATATTGGTAATATAAGTTTGTGCACAAAGTGCTTCTGTCAGAAGGACTAAAAGAAAGGTGAGACGAAAGATATTCTGCATATATAAATCAAGCTGGTTCGTTTAAATCAAATTCCTGAATAATCTTCCATGGCTCTATTTCAACTTGTTCAATCAGACTAACCTTTCCAAAAGTGATAATGGTGGGTAAGTTGATTTTTAATTATTTGTTGAAAGATGTCATCTGTGCATATACTATTTCTTGGATGCATGAGCGTGATGTGTGGCTCATGGTTTCTGGGGGCCTCAATGATACCATATAATACTTGGCTCCGAAGTGTTCTAAAGGAATGCAAGATATCATTTGCAGGTAATAGGACTCCATTGCCCTCTGAAAATCGAGTGGCTTTGCCAAAACATATAGAAATTTTCGGCAGCACCTGGCTGGTCAGATTGTAAATTACATTATCAAAGGATTCAATTTCATCTTCACGGCAAAGCGTAACATGGGCCCGAATCAATCTATACTGCAGTGGATTAAATTTTTGACGGATACGTTCGATAGCAGCCGATTGCTTTTCATCAATAAAGAGGGTTAATTGTATTCTTCTTCTTTTATTCATCGTGCAGTCAGAAGGACTTGATCACTATTCTCTTTCAAAAGCTTCGATTTCTTTATGGAGTTCTATCGCCTTGATGACCGGTGTCCATTCCTTCCCTTCAAAAATAAGTTTAAACCATTTCTTTTCCCTGTTTTCATAACGGATATTAATAAATAACCATAAGGAAACGGCTATTGCCAAGAGCGTCACCACACTATTCAAGAAAATATAAGGCAGGTGACCACTTTTGATCAGATCCATAGACCAATAAAAGGTAGTCCAGGCGGGGAGTTGCAGCAAAAGGATACGCGCTACCCAGAGCGTGGATGACTTCAATTGCGTCAATCGCTTCTGGGTTTTGATCAGCGTATCGGTGATGTCCATCTGATGGATAAGTACAAGCTGATATAGGTATATACCAATACCGATGGCTGTCAGCAGGAGCTGAAAAGCGGCTGAATACAAGAAGAAAGGGCTCACGGATGCATAGGCATGAACAAACAGATTGACCACAATGGTGCCTCCTATACCGACCCAAAGCATACCTACGATGATGGTAAAAATTTTAAGCGGTGTCATGGAAGATAACAATGATTTGGTCTTGAGCCTGGTGATTTCGATAGCATTGCTTTTATTCAGCATCAGGGATGCCTCTAGTTTCCTATCGTATGCTTTCCAGAGATTGATGATTTCTGATTGATCCATTAGAATTGATTTTTGAAGGTTGAAAACTTTTGTGCCAAAATGGTTTTGATCCTGCTGATTTTTGTACCAACATTACTCTCAGACAAGCCGACTATTTCTGCGATTTCTTTGTGGCTTTTCTCTTCCAGATAGAGTAACATAACTGCTTTGTCCATTTCGCGGAGTTCGGAAATAAATTGTTGGAGGAGGAGCAGGTGCTGATCTGACTCAGCGGGCACCTCTGTGCCTTTGAGATTCAGGATGCTATCGGTAAGGATATCGGTATGCTCTTTTCGTACATGATCTTTCCGGTAAAAAGAAATGGCCACGTTGAGTGCTATCCGATATATCCATGTGGAGTGTTTATAGGTATCGTTGTAATTGCCAAATGATTTCCATAAATGGTATGTCATTTCCTGAACGAGGTCTCTCCTCGCCTCGGCATCTCTGCAATACGCATTGGCGATCTTATAGAGGATGCCCTTATGGTTTTCCAGCATCTCAAGAAACTGTTCTTCCTGGTTCATATACTGCAGATGAGGTCAATGGGATTTGAATAATTCATTACCCTATTATTCGCAGCAGGTCCCAAAAAATCACAGTATTCCAGAAAAAAATTTCTCGGCTGGGGGGTGGGGGATCAGGCAAAGAAGCCATCATTTTTTAAACTCACCAATATGCCAGAGGATCCCTGAAGGATCATGAAGAAAACACTCGCGGCCCCAGGGATGGTTTCTGATCGGAACAAGTCTTACGCCTTCATATTTGGACGGCAGATCAAGGGCTAGTATTTCGTCATAGTATCTCGCCACATCATCGACCTCGAGAAATACCATGGTGTTGTCAACCCAGTCCTTAACATAAGCATCCTGCAAATAAAATCCGATGCCTTCGGTTTTGAAATATGAAAAATTGTGTTCCAGCAACACCTCTTCAAAACCAAGATCACGATAAAATCGTCTGGAGACATCAAAATCTCTTGCACCGATAAACGGACGAATGGATATGGCTTTGTGATTCATGGAGTGGGATAGTAAATTAGAACCGGCTTATCAAGCGTGAACAGGATTACTCAGCCTTAACGAATTTGATGACTTGCTGTCCAATAGTCATCATGTACATGCCCGGCACAACAGATGCTAGATCAATTTCATTCTTGCCGGTTGATAAGCTGCCTTTCTGAACAAGCTGGCCTGTCAATGATGACACGGTATAATCAGCTGTTTCAACTCCCGGCCATACAATGGTCATCGCATCATTGGCTGGATTGGGGAATACGCTAACTGTTTTTGTTAAATTAACATCAGCCACTGAAGTGGTATTGATCAAGCCATGAATATCATATTTTGAAAAAAATCTCCATATCTCATTACAGGCATCTATGTCCTGGTTAGTACCTACGCCACCAAAAGCAGAGCCAGGCCAGGTGTGTTCGCCATTGATGATTTTAAAATGTTCGACGGTCGATCCGTTGTTACCACCGGTATATACCTGATGTTCGGCAGTACAGCCATCACCACCGTCTGTATCGGGGATAGCAGTAATCGAAGGTGTTGATTCGCAGTTATTATAGGTGACCCAATAAGCAACTGCGGCGGGTGTGGTACCAAAAAGAAAATTTCCTGTATACGGTACAGTGGCATCTGCCGTCCCATGGATTTCCATGACCGGCATCGGATGGCCGGGACTACAAGTAGCTGGTTGGTTGACATTCATCGTGCCGGTGACAGAGGCGATCGCGGCGATACGTTCACTCAATTCGCACGCCAGATGATAACTCATAAAACCCCCATTGGACATCCCGGTGCTATAGATCCTGTCCTGGTTGATGGAGAACTCGGCAGAAAGTGAATCGATCAATGCGGCCGTAAATCCGAGATCATCCACACTACTGGTGCCCCAGCCTACATTCCAATGGGTATTTCCCAGGAGATCAACCGTACCCATAGGGTGGACAACAATAAAGCCAGCAGTATCGGCTATCGGTCGGAAATCACCGTAGTTTAATTGTTCAAATGCATTGGACGTATATCCGTGAAAATTGAGAATCAGGGGAACGGCCTCACCGGGTGTATAGATTTCAGGAACATAGAGTATATAGTCCCGTTGAATACCTGCAAAGGTTATCGAGCCATCAATGGTTTGCTGACCTATAGATAAGAGAGGTAAGCAAAGAGAAAAAAGTAATGTGGTAAATATTCGCATGGTTAAATGTAGAAAAAATTATGCGATAGCCCTTTCAAAAAGCGCATTAAGGGCCATCAACCAGGCGCAAGCTACCTTATCCGAAAAAAGTGATCGCGATGATGATGATCGAAACCAGGATGCCTATCAGGGCTGTAAAAAACAGATAATCCGCTATGGTTTCGAGCTTTCGTTCGCGATCCGGGCTTTTGGTTCGGATAGAAACGAAAGAAAACATGCATGAACCGGTGAGTAGAATCGCCACGATAGAGGTCAGCTCATCTATAAAATGCGTTTCCAGCGGGCTGGCGATATGCAGGGAAGTGATAATAAAGAGGCAAAAGCCCAGCAGGTTGGCGGAGGTGTTTAGAATATGGGGTGAGGTGTTATTGGCCATGTGGCTGAGCGGTATGGGATCAAATGAGGTACAAAAGTAAACGTCACTGGTACAAATTTGTTCTCAAGGTGGCCTATTTCAAAGTGTTAATCCAATGAAAAAACGATTCCTTTTAATGATTGTTAACCAAACGATTAGCTGCCAAATAGTTTTAAACAATTAATTTTGCAGCTCAGTCCATCGTTGTGTTAGACCTCTACGGGAAAATATTAAAAAATCCTTCCTTCTTCCGTCAATTGCATTGCGGAGAAGCATTGATTACCCTGTACAATTGTCCGATAGAATCTAAGTTTGAGGATGCCTGGAGTCAACACAACTATATTATTTATGTAGTTGAAGGCCGGAAGATCTGGCATACCTCTCACGGCTCCTATGATCTGCAAGCAGGAAGTTGTGTGCTGGTGCATAAAGGCGCATGCATCGTCGAACAGTTTTTTGATACGCCATTTTGCCTGATCATGTTCTTTGTACCCGATGATTTTATGCGCCATGTACTGATCAGTAAATCTTCGCCCATCGATGTATCCTATGAACGGTATCAACCGGTCATCCCGATTGCCACGACAGAAACCGTGCGTGCTTTCTTTCTATCCATGATGCCCCATTTTGAAACAAACCGTGCACCGGACAAGTCATTATTGGAATTAAAGTTCAGGGAATTGATCCTGACGATTGCAGACGATCCGGCCAACGTTGAGTTATTGTCCTATTTCACCTCCCTCCTTCAAGATCCACCTTCGGTGACATTGCAACGCATCATGGATGATAATTTTTGTTTCAATCTGAAGCTTGAACAATTTGCGCAATTGAGCAATCGAAGTTTATCCGCGTTCAAACGTGATTTCCAAAAACAATATAATACGACACCTGGAAAATGGCTGATGGAAAAGCGGCTGCATCATGCTAATTACTTATTAACGCACCTTGGTAAAACCGTCAGTGAGGCTTCCTTTGAAAGCGGATTTGAAAATCCTTCCCATTTCAGCCGGTCCTTTCGCCAGTTTTTTGGCGTGACGCCTGCTTCCGTCAAGCAACAAATTTCAATCTGACCTGATCAGTCAATTCTCTGGACTTTACAGCAAAGTCCCTTCTTCAGAAGGCCGGTAGGTTTGTGCCTGATATTTTATCAATCACATAAACCTATTAAAAATGAGTACAAAAACCATTCAGGGCAAGCTCTGGAGTATAGCTCCTCAAAATTGGTCAAAACATTTTGAGCCCTACTTTTTACCCATGTACCGTGTCGTACTGGATCAATTGCATCTGTCCGAAGATCTTATGCTGTTAGATGCAGGTTGTGGATCCGGCATCTTCGCGAGCATGGCCATTGAAACCGGTGCGCAGGTCATCGGCATTGATGCCGCACCGGGCTTACTTGAAGTTGCAAGGAAACGTAATCCCCAAAACAACTTCATGGAAGAAGACCTTGAAGCCATGCCATTTGCGGCCAACAGTTTTGATGTCGTCACCGGCTTCAACTCCTTTCAGTATGCGGGCCATTTTGAAAATGCACTGCGCGAAGCTAAACGTGTATTAAAACCAGGTGGGCGCCTGGTGATTGGTATATGGGACAAACCTGCATTGAGCGATGCCACGCATGTGTTACAAGCCATCGGTACCTTGCTGCCAGCTCCCCCTCCGGGCACCCCCGGACCTTTTGCTTTATCAGAAGATGGTCGTATTGAATCCATCTGCCAGGGTCTGGGTTTGAAAATAGCTTTCAAAACCTCAGTAGCATGTCCCTTCCTGTATCGAAGCATCGGTGAAGGTATCAGTAGTTTCATGGGTACAGGCCCAGCAGCAGCGGCTATGAATTATACCGAAAAAGAAACGGTTGAAGCCACCATAGCCAAGGCATTAAGGCCCTACCGCATCACGGATGATTTTCATTTTATGCAGAACCAGTTTCTGGTATTTATTGCTGAAAAATAATCCTCCTATCATTTAACAACCACTTTAAAATTCCTAACCACACAAATCATGAAAAATTACTTTTTAATTTCTTTTTCTGTCATCATTATGGCCCTCGCTTGCGACAATGCAGATGGCGTGCGAATAGATGCTGCTTTAAAAAATCAAAATTCAGCGTTAGTCAGTGACTGGATCGGCTTGCACCTCCAGGTGATCAAAAAGACTACAGGTGTTACGCACGTCGCCTTTTCACGTCACTTCGCATACACCGGTATAGCGCTGTATGAATCTCTTGTCAATGGTGACAACCACTACAAAAGCATAGCTGGGAGTGTGAATGGTAGTATCGGGCTTCCGGTGGTTCCACAAGGCAAGCCATTATATTGGCCTGCCGCTGCGAATGCTGCAGTAGCCGAGATGTTGCGCTTCTTCTATGCCGGTAATCCGGAGAGTATAATGCGCATCGACTCCCTGGAAGAAGTTTATTATACGAAATACAGTCACGAAGTCAAAAATGCAACTGAACTTGATAAAGCTGTGACGTATGGTCAACAGGTAGCCGCGACTGTTATCAACTGGAGCAAACAAGATGGAGCTGATGGATCATCGACGCCTTATACAACTTTAGGGGAGGGCTTCTGGGAACCAACTCCTCCGGCGTTTGCACCTGCCAATGTACCGGGATGGGGAAATAACCGCACCATCCTGCCAGGAAGTATTCATAACACGCTACCTCCTGCACCGGTTGCATTTTCTATTCAGCCTGGATCACTTTTCTATACGATGGCAAAAGAAGTGTATGATGTATCACAATCATTGACGGAGACACAAAAGGCCATTGCCACGTTTTGGGATGATGCACCAAACGGAAAATATGTAACCGTATTTGGTCATTGGTTCAGCATCTTCCGGCAAGCCCTTGAAACAGGACATGTTGGTCTGATGAAAGCTGCCGATACTTACCTCCGACTCGGTGTCACGATGCATGATGCTGCCATCAGTTGCTGGAAAGCAAAATACACCTACCACCTGATAAGGCCGGTGACCTACATCAGGAAGCACATGGGTTTTGAAAACTGGAATGCATATATAACCACGCCACCACATCCTGAATATTCTGCAGCACATGCGACTATTTCTTCATCTGCAGCATATGCGCTTGAATCTGTCTTTGGGCCTAACTATGCGTTTACCGATCACACGTATGATGCACTGGGTATGACCCCACGGAGTTTTTCAAATTTTGATGCTGCTGGTAAAGAAGCTGGCCTCTCAAGGTTATATGGAGGTATTCACTATCGCCCTTCTGCTGAAGCTGGAAATGCCCAGGGGAAAAAAGTTGGGGAAAATGTAAACCAACTCCTGAAAACCAGGAACTAGATCTTACCCGAATTTTTCCATCATTACCTGCAAGAGCTTTCAGGGCGCTTCGAATAGCTGAGGCGCCCTTTTTTAATTTCAAACTCCATTTTTCCTTGCAGGAATTTAATTCAGTCCTCTTTGAATCTCCATTTCCAGGTCTTCTCCCCACAAGTATTTTCCGATAATAATTCCATTGCTATCGATCAGATAGTTATCCGGAATCGCGTTGATGCCATAGATGATGACAGGGAGACTATTGCGTCCCTTGAGGTCACTACCATGTGTCCAAACCAGGCTGTCAGCATGAATAGCACGCTCCCAGTCTTCTTTGGAGAAGTCAAGTGAAATGCCAATGATATCAAAACCCTGCTGGTGATACTTTTTATAAGTCTTCACCAGTTCCGGATTTTGCTTTCTGCATGGTCCGCACCAGGATGCCCAAAATTCGAGTAGGGTAACCTTTCCTAAATGGTCAGAGAGTTTTATGCTTTCCCCTTCGGGATTACTTATTTCAAAATCTGTAAAGCGATCACCAATCTGATGGTCCTTATGTAAGGTGATGTATTGCCATATTCGCTTGCCATATTCAGATTCCTTGTTCGCTTGTGAAAACGGATTATACAGTTCCTCTACTTTCGCTTTGCCCCAGTTGGGTGCATAGCCTGCCAACATGGATGCACTCAATCTATTTGCGGGATGCTTCCCGATAAACTCCATTGCTAGACGCTCCGTTTCTTCCATATCATCTTCTTCAAGGGATGCAATAGCTTCCAAAAAGTCCCTGGCCTCCGTTTGGGTTTCAGATCCGGTGATGATGGCATGTTTGAAATCTGTTGCCGACGCATCAAATGTCATAGTCCCCGATTCTACCCAAATCGATACGTATTCAGAAAAATCTTCCGTATGGAGATAAAAATTAGTTGGCGATACAACCAGGACCCCTTCGGTTTGAAATGTATTGCCCGTCACCTTGATGGAATCTACTATCTTGTTGGAAAGTGTTTCCGTCAGATAAAGGATGGTGCCATCTGGCATCTCACTGGTTTTACCATTGATTGTGTAATGATTTGCTTCAACAGGGCTCAGCTTTTGGTTGCAGGCAAGCGCCAAGAGCATCAAGGAAAGGAGGCAGGCAAGTCTTATCTTCATCATGAACATATAAATCAAGTGCTGTACTACCGGCATTGTTGGTATGCACATTGGATAGTAAACGTGAAGATGGAAAAATCATTTTGGGAGGAGCAAAATTATAGTTCCGTAAATTGCTTCGCATTTCTTAAATAAATTGACACTGGCTGATCTCCATGAAAATAAAATACCCCATCAATCTCCACAAAGGCCTCACCGCAGGAGTTGTCATCTGTCTGATGTTTTGGTTTGACAACTTCAGCACCGGTGCATGGGTCTATCTGGCGCTGCACGGGAGTTATGGCTTTCTGTGGTTGATGAAGGACCGGATGTACCCGGACAAAAAATGGGAAGAAGATGTTTCAATACCCTACGCCGTTCTGGTCTTTGTGGCATTGGGAATGTATTGGATAGCTCCGTATATCCTGATCAGTCAGCACAAAATACCAGGGGATATGATCATCGCTGGAGCGGTGGCACTGAATATGTTTGGAATGGTTTTGCACTTTGGAAGTGATGCACAGAAATATTTCACCTTGCAAGCCAGGTCTGGATTGATCACCAATGGGTTCTTTACGCGATGCCGAAATCCAAATTATCTTGGTGAGCTGATGATCTATGTTGGATTTGCGATGCTGTCGATGAGTTGGATGGGCTATATCGGAATCGCCTTGTTCTTTAGTTTTGTTTTCATCCCCGGGATGATCAAAAAGGATAAATCACTCGCGCGGTATCCGGAGTTTGCGGCGTATAAGAAAAGGAGCGGGTTGATGTGGCCGAAGGCGTAGGGCAAGGAGCAAGGAGCAAGGGGCAAGTCGAAGTGCAGCGAAGATCCCGCCCCGTACGGGTAGCGGGAGAGCTAGGAGGTAGGAGGTAGGGGCAGGCATCGATCACTTTCATCATTCATCCAGCATTCTCCGGTGATAATTGACCTGACCCAGGTGATAGCCCAGGTGTGAGGCCAGGTGTACGAGCATGTACTCTGTTGAGGTGGTTTTGCCACCAAATACTGGTACCGGAAATTCTTTTGCCAGGTCCTCAAGGGTGAGCTTGTCCAGCGAGGAATTGACAACTGCTATGGTTTCATCGATTTGCCTGATCAATTCCACTTTAGGAATTCCACGTAGGGAAAACTCCAGTTCTCTTTGTCTGACATAGCCGGTATGTCCAAGCGTCTCCCCAATAAAACCATTGAGGTTGCCGACCAGGTGCAAGGCCAGATTTCCTGCGGAATTGGGGATATTCCTTTCGATGTGCCAGATGGCGTTCTCGCTATTGTAGAGCTCTATTTCAGCCTTGAGTTTCCGGAGATCCCTTTCAAATAAAGTCTTGAGTGTTTCAATAAGCATTTTAATGGTATTTGAATAGTTTAATAACCCTCATGTACCCGGCAACCTCTTCTATCTCTATACGGATCCAATCGAAAATCCAGAAATAAGGATACGATTAAAAAATTCTATAATCTGAAAACTTCATAGCCCCCAATCTCCTTAGCCCTGAAGTGCAGCAGTGCTTATTGAAAAAGGTAAACCCTTAGCTTTTTATAAATTTAACGCTATAATGCTTACCGTCCAATACATACATAACCACATACATTCCGCTTGATAAGCCATCCAGGTTATCCAGTGTTACAATATTATTTTTTACCGACTTACTATATGTTCGAATCAACTTGCCTGATGAGCTATAGATTTTCAGCAAGACATTTTGCGCATCTGAATTTTCAAATGTGATATTCAATTCATTATCCACAGGATTCGGATAATAGACCGGGCTCAAGGCATTGTCAACCTTTTCTGTCGCCACAGGACTCTCCTGATACACCCGCACATAATCTATTTCCATCGCACTTTGTGTAAAGGTCGGGTCAATCACAGATTGAATAGCGACATTGAGCAAGAGGTATTGATCCGCATCAAAAGGCCATGTGGTGTTATCCTTCACCAAGGGATTGTAGGTATAGTGGATATTCCCATCCACGCTGAAGACTAACTTATCTGGCGTCCATACAAATGTGTAATCATGGAACTCAGTCGAAGCAGTCGGAATACTCTGTCCACCCAAATTAACCGTACCACCAAAACTCGAAGGGGTATGGATAGCGCTCTGAACATAATTTTGATTGGTACCCCAATGTTCCATGATATCAATTTCACCACACGCGGGCCAGCCGGTAGTTCCATATCCTTGTGTGTCCCAGTAACCTCCGTTTTCATTGATATTCTTTCCCAGCGTCCAGATCGCCGGCCATGTGCCCACACCAAAAGGAAGTTTTGCCCTGACTTCTACCCTGCCGTAGGTAAACGTATACTTCGAATTCAACCTGGCAGAGGTGTATTGTTTGGTATACCCCTGATCTGTAAATGATTCCTTCTTTGCGATGATCTTTAGGATGCCATCTTCAACAACAGCATTTGCTGTGCGATTGGTGTAGTGTTGTACTTCTCCATTGTACCAACTACCTGGGGTGGGCAACTGCGTTTGATGAAACCACTTCGCGTTATCAATAGCGCCATTGGTATCGAATTCGTCTGACCATACCAGATAATCATACACCGGATCTACAGGGATGCTGCCATCATAATAAATATCGTCAATCAAGGCACGCACATGATCAAAGTTGTTTTCTCCATTGACCTGGATCAGGACTCTGTTGAAATCGGTGCGTTGAGTGGGAGGCAATGAATTGTTGTCTAAGTTGATATAGTCATCATCTTCAAAATCAAAGGTGATGGTTTGCCATTGATTGAGGGTGATGGGCTTGATGATTTCACTCTGTGTGATCCATGGCTGATTTAACGTACCATCCTGCAGCTTGAGGGAGACTTGATTGTTCTGGTTTCCGGTCAGGCCATCGGAAGGCACATAGATCTTTATTGTAAACGTATGGTTAGTGGATAGGTCAAAGTTGTTACTGACATCAAAACCCACATTGGCATACTGACCCCCAACATCTCCATATTCCATGACCGTCGCAGAGGTATTGATGCCTTGTGGAAAAGGATTGGACAGCGCGGTATTCAAATTGCAATTATCTCCGTACCAGGTGGTGATGGTTCCGTTGCCTTCAAAATCATCCTGCACCGTCTGGGAAAAGGCGATGATGGGGAGGCATAGCAGGAGAGCTAACAATGAATGGTGTTTGAGCATGTTCAGATCGTTGAAATGAAGGCTTAAAGGGGAGTAAAATACAGGAAAATGGAATAACGAATGACAAATAACGAATATCGAAGTAGAAGTACGAAGTTGAAGTGAAAAGTTGAAGGAATTGTCTGGTGACTGATAATCCTTTTCTTATTACTTCTACTTCTTACTTATAACTTCTACTTCGATATTCCTTATTCGTTATTCATTATTCGGTATTCCTTGCTCTTTTGCCCTCGTCCGTACGGACGATCCCTGTTTTCTCCAGTCGTTCGTTTCTGCGAAACGTTACGCTTCCGAAATCCTGGGATAAAACATGGTCCCTGAGCTTGCCGAAGGGATAAAAAATCAATCCTCACGCCGCCTTCTTCGCTCGCGAAGAGGGCGGCGTGTGGAAGAGGACTTCGCTGTATCCCCTTCGACAGGCTCAGGGACCGGAGTATTTTCAATGGGTCACTTCGCAAAGCAAGTATTCACATAAGCCTATAAGCACATAACTCCATAAACCTATCAACTCATCAACCCATCAACTCATCAACCTAAATATCATAACACCGTTCCCGAAAACCGGGCATCCAGATGCTCGACGTGCTTCACGTGATTGGTGATATTGAGAAATTGCATGAGTGCCCAGGCGATTGCAATCATGATGACAAACATCAGGATGGTGTAATTCCAATCCAGGTTATCTTTCACCGGACCAATGAGTTTTGCGCCAACAATACGACCAAGGTTGCCAAGAGTCATATACAAGGTAAACTGGCTGGCAGATACTTTTTTCCAGCAACACTCCATCGAGATCGCAAAAATGCCAATGCAAGCGAAGACATACAGGATCTGATACACAATCATGAACGCACTGATAAACCAGTTGTGAATCCAGTATATTTTTAAAAACGCCAGGCCGCAGGTCAGGAGGATCAGCAGGAAGAAATAAATATTCATCATTCTTTTCTTTCCATATCGATCGATGAGTATGCCTCCAATCAGCATACCTCCGATACCACCGACCAGGCTTGCCGTCGCAAAGAAATTGGAGTATGCGATGTTTGTCCAGCCAAGGGCCTGTACGGTGAAAATAGGTAGCAAGGTCGCGATGTAATTGTAGGAGCCCTGGGCAATAAACAAGATGAAGCCCAGCAGCAGACTATTGCGCAAACTGACTACACTGAAGAGTGACTTGAAGATAATCGCCCAGCTTTCCAGCTGCATTTGTTTCGTTTCAGGTGAGGCTGCCCCTGACGTCCATGGCAGAAGTTTTTCGCCGGATCGCTCGCGCGAAAACAAAGGGATCAGCATGATCAAACCAACTAAAACAGAGAGCATCAGGATCGCAAAAGAGAAACCATAAAGATTGATGAGCCAGCTACCGATGGCAAGCGATGCCGAAGTGCCTATGATCTTTGCGCCCCACATAAATCCATTGGCTCTGGCCTGCTGATGGATTGGTACTATATCAATGGCCATACCATCTGTGGCTACATCCTGGAACGAACCAAAGAAGCCAACAGCAAAAGCCGCAGCCATCAACAGATTTAAATTATTCAAAGGATCCGGCACCATGGCCATCGCGATAAAACTTGCTATCAATCCCAGTTGCCCGAAAAGTATCCAGGGCCTCCGTCTTCCCATGGGTAAATAGCTAAACCGATCCATGAGTGGAGCTACCACCATCTTAAAACTCCAGGGGATGCTAAAAACCGCAACAAACGACCCGATTTCACCGGCTGACTTTCCATTCATTGCCATCCATGCCGGAATACCAAACAACGTCATGCCTTCCGGAATGCCCTGTGCTACATACAAGGCAATAAAATTGAAATAGCGTAAGAATGTATTCTCTGAAAGCGAAGGCAGATCCTTGGATTTTTTAGTGGGAATATTCAGACTAATACTCATTATTTGATTTTAATTGGTTCACCGAATAGATTCTATAAAATTGTTTCTCCACTGCAATCTTATCTCTTCCAACATCTTAGAAATTGAGCATATGCTACACCCGTGCACAGCACACAAGAGCTATCGTCACACCTCATCGGTGCCGGGATAAATACCAATACATGCTTGAAATCTAAAGATGGAAATGGATCAGCCTGGAGAGGCTGCTGGTCGGGAACAGATGATAAATGTAATACAATGATGTGAAATGGCAGCTAAAAAGCTTATGGGCTTATGCTTATAGCTTATAAAACGTCGCTTATCGGAAATCCTGTGATGGAAAAGTGAAAAACCAGGGCGAGTAATCTTTTGAACGCAGATTGCGCAGAAATATTTAAAAAGCAATTTTCGCAAATAGTTATAAACTTATAAACCTATCAACTTATCAACCCATCAACCTAATTGTTCTACCCTCGTCTATTATGGCTGCGCCAATAAACGATCCCTGTTTTCTCCAGTCGTTCGTTTCTGCGAAACTTTACTCTTCCGAAATCCTGGGATTACTAAGTGAAGAGTGAAAAGTGAAGAGTGAAAAGTGAAAAGTGAAAAAAGGCGAAGGCTGAGGCGAAGGTTTAAAAATGAGAGATTGTATGTACTGGACGCTGTATACCCCTTCGACAGGCTCAGGGACCGGAGTAGACATATGATTCTTGTTAAAAACATTCAATAAAAATCAAACTTTCCCCCGTTTCCGTGGTTTCACCATCAGCGGACAAGAGGCAGGAATTTGGATATCAAATTACACTGCAAGGCCATTATTCTAACCATATTGCCGTAAATTGCAGACCCACCCACTTTGAACGAATCCGAACAAAGAGATAATCAACAATTAACAATACTAACAAACTAACAATCAATAAAAATGGAAAACAAGTCTCCCTCAGACACACCTGTATTGGATGTGAATGATAGCGTAAGCAAGTGCCCGTTTAGCGGTGGAGCAGTCAAGCAGGTAGCCGGTTCCGGCACAAGAAATCGTGACTGGTGGCCCAATCTCTTGAAACTGAACATCCTCCGCCAAAACTCTTCCTTGTCAAACGCGATGGAAGAGTCGTTTAACTACGCTGAAGAATTCAAATCCCTCGACCTGAATGCCGTAAAGAAAGACCTCTTCGATCTGATGACTACCTCTCAAGACTGGTGGCCGGCAGACTACGGTCATTATGGGCCGTTTTTCATCCGTATGGCCTGGCATAGTGCAGGAACGTATCGGATTTCTGACGGTCGGGGTGGAGCTGGATTTGGTACTCAGCGATTTGCGCCGCTCAACAGCTGGCCAGACAATGCCAATCTCGACAAAGCACGCCTGCTACTCTGGCCGATCAAACAGAAATACGGAAAGAAAATATCCTGGGCTGACCTGATGATCCTGGCTGGTAACTGCGCCCTGGAGTCGATGGGCTTTAAAACCTTCGGTTTCGCCGGCGGACGCGCGGACGTATGGGAACCAGCAGAAGATATCTACTGGGGATCTGAAGGTAAATGGCTGGATGACAATCGTTACACCGGTGACCGCGAACTTGAGAATCCACTCGCTGCCGTCCAGATGGGTCTGATCTACGTCAACCCTGAAGGTCCTAATGGCGTGCCTGATCCGGTACTAGCTGCCCGTGACATCCGCGAGACTTTTGGTCGCATGGCGATGAATGATGAAGAGACTGTTGCGCTTATTGCTGGAGGACACACCTTTGGCAAGACCCATGGAGCAGCCGATCCAGGTAAATACGTAGGCCCGGAACCTGCAGCAGCAGGCATCGAAGAGCAAGGCCTCGGATGGAAAAACACTTTCAACAGTGGTAATGGTGTCAATACAATCACCAGCGGGCTTGAAGGTGCATGGACGACCACGCCGACAAAGTGGAGCAATAATTTCTTCTGGAATCTCTTCGGTTACGAATGGGAGTTGACAAAGAGCCCTGCCGGGGCACATCAATGGATTCCAAAGCATGGCATGGGAGCTAACACTGTACCAGATGCCCACGATCCGACAAAGCGTCACACTCCTGTCATGCTGACGACCGATCTCTCTTTAAGGATGGATCCAGTGTATGAGAAAATTTCAAGACGATTCCACGATAACCCGGATGAATTTGCAGATGCATTTGCTCGTGCCTGGTTTAAGCTGACGCACCGCGATATGGGTCCGATCACCCGTTACCTCGGACCGGAAGTACCCCAGGAAGAATTGATCTGGCAAGATCCAGTACCGGCTGTAAATTATCCATTGATTAATGACCAGGATGCAGCTACACTGAAGAGTAAGATTTTGGCTTCAGGTCTATCCGTTTCCGAACTGGTATCCACAGCATGGGCTTCTGCCTCAACATTCCGCGGCTCCGACAAACGTGGTGGTGCTAATGGTGGACGCATTCGTCTGGCACCGCAGAAAGATTGGACTGTCAACAATCCTGCTCAACTGTCGAAGGTGCTGACTGAGCTAGAGAAAATTCAAAATGAATTCAACAGTGCACAGGCCGATGGCAAGAAGGTTTCGATAGCAGACCTGATCGTATTGGGTGGAAACGCAGGCATAGAAAAGGCTGCGCAGAATGCAGGCCACACGGTAACAGTTCCTTTCACACCGGGTCGCACAGATGCTACCCAGGAACAAACGGATATTGATTCATTTAATATTCTTGAACCGCTTGCAGATGGTTTCCGCAACTATGTGAGATCCAAATACGCTGTAAAGGCTGAAGAAATGTTAGTGGACAAAGCACAATTGATGACATTGACTGCGCCTGAGATGACGGCACTGGTCGGTGGTATGCGTGTGCTCAACACCAACTTTGATAAATCGCAGCATGGTGTATTCACTAAAAATCCTGAAGCACTCACCAATGACTACTTCCTGAACTTACTCGATCTGAATACAACCTGGAAAGCGACAACCGACGCACAAGAAGTATTTGAAGGTCGTGATCGCAAGACTGGTGAACAGAAGTGGACAGGCACACGTGTTGATCTCATCTTTGGTTCTAACTCAGAGCTCCGCGCGCTCGCTGAAGTTTATGGTTGCAGTGATTCACAAGGTAAGTTTGTGAAAGACTTTGTGGCTGCATGGAGCAAGGTGATGAATCTGGATCGGTTTGATGTGAAATGATTTAAGCATTGAAATATGTTTAAAAAAAATGGCCTGATGACAGGCCATTTTTTTTTGCCCTCGTCCGTACGGACGATCCCTGTGTTCTCCAGTTGTTCGTTTCTGCGAAACGTTACACTTCCGAAACCCCGGGATTAAAAAGTGAAGAGTGAAAAGTGAAGAGTGGAGAGTGAACGTTTAAATGGTTTAATTGCGCCTGTGGTGCAATTAAAATTACGCTCGTTCAAGTCTCCTGACTTGAATGCAATATATGCTCGTCTCCTGACGAGCGGGTTGAATTCTAAACCCATCAACATATCAACTCATCAACATATCAACCCATCAACATATCAACTCATCAACACATCAACTCATCAACAGAATGTACTTTCATGTATCAACAGATCACTCAAGCACCACCCGCTCCTTAGAAGGATACTTGACAGCATAGCTCATATGCAACTCTTTGTTAGAGGTCGGATCGATACTGAAATCCCACTTGATGATCCCGGTTCGTTCATCCTGTATACCACCTGACAGGTCGGTGACGGTGACGTCGACGACATCATTGATGGATACTGGGACCTGGTCAAAGACCTGGATACGGATAGGATATTGTTTCTTGTTGCGGAAGGTGAGTTTGAAATTCTTTTCAATGATCGTATTCGTGCCCAGGAAAGTCTTCTTGGTAAATTCATCTTCTTTGATTCGTTCGACCAGTACTTCAGGATCGCGTCCCAGGGATATTTCCAGGGTATCACTCAGGTTGAGTGGATCAAGGATGGTCTTACCGATATAGGTGTTCTTGAAGTAGAGGTTGGCCTGGCCTTCGATGAGATAATATTTTTCCCAATTGGTGAGGGTGGCGATGAGGTAAGCTCCCCGATCAGCTTTGGGTGCGGTTTCATAATGGTAGGCTGCTGGTATCTCGTATGTCTGCACTTCGAGACTTGAGTTTTTACCATCTGAAAGAATCGTGGTGAGGTTCTTTAATTCGAATTCAACCGATACTTGATTCTCGATAATCACGGTGAGTTGTTCCGGTGCTTTGGACATACTATTTAGTCGTACGCCATCTGCGTAATAATCGGTAGCCCTATTTCTGCTTCCTACGATCTCGACCGATTCAAGTTGCATCCCACTTTTTAAGCGGATACTCATGAGTTGCTTTGTGATAGCAACCGTTTGGGATGTATATCCAGTATAACTCACTTCCAGTGAACTTGCGCCTTGAGGAAGGAGAATCGAAAAATCTCCATTCATATCAGTTTGAGTACCCAGGGTATGTCCGCTGACCATCACATTGGCGAAGATGAGCGGTTCACCATTCTCCACATCCGTTACTCTCCCTGTGACCATGCCAGTGCCGTAAGCGTGCTCAGATGGCCCGATACGCCTGAACGTTGTATTGGCGAGTGTGGTCAGTTTCCATGTTTGTAATTCAGGTGCAGTCTGCCTCGTATATGGAGATGCACTGGACAATGAGAGCTTCACATTTTTCCATACTTCACCTGTCTGCTGATACACCTCTGCTTTGTACATCACTACGATTGGCTGGCTCACATCTTTCGCTCTGATATCATACTTCGGAATCCAACCAGCATTTTTCACGATGTAAGAAATCTCCAGTTGTGCGGTCGTCGAATGATCCGTGATGATCAGGACTTCAATTTCACTTTTCGAAACCAGTGGTGTGCCACGGATGACGTTGATTTGTTTTCCTGTTTCTGCTTTAAGTTTTTCCAGGGAATCCAGCTGATGTCCGATCACGAGCTTTTCCTGGTTTGCACTCATCCATGTTGCCTCAAACAAAACCAATGCACTTTCCAATTGCATGGCCGTCACACCGGATGCTTCACTTCTCAGGTTACCATTGAGTGTCAGCAATTGTAATTTCTGATCCAGCACGCCTGATCTCATATTCAACTGGTCTCCGGCTTTTTCCAGTTGTGCGTAGACATGATTTAGACTGTCCAGTGTTTTATTGTTATGGGCATTGGTGGAGGTGTTCCATTCATGGGCAACGGAAAGAATGGTCACTTCATCATTTGCCTTGACCTGTAAGCTTTTGGGGTCAAGATCTGGTGTGAGTCCGGTCAGTTTGATCAACGTTTTTCCTTCCGCGATGTCCATACTTCCGGATCTATGGATTTGTGCACCCATGCTGAATACAGTGACATGTGTGATTTCGGTTTTTAGTTCTCGTTTCTCCTGAGCGTGTGTATTTGTGAAAATAAAAAGGAGGATGAGTACTGTAGTACATGTTTTCATGGCTATGGTTTTAGCGTTAGATGCGTTTATCTTCCGGATTACATACGGAGGACACTAAAACCAAGTGATGTACCTACGGCAAGGAGCAAGAGGCAAGGAGGAGAAAGCGAAAAACGAAAAGTTGATAACCCTGAAGAGGCGCAGAGTAGGAAGGGGGTTCAGCCCCTGACACCAGAGAGAAAAGCGATGTGCTGCGTGTAGCCGAAGTAAATAAAGGCGAGTCAAATTTAATTCAGAACGCCTTGTACATCCAACTATTTGTTGCTGTCAAGTTGTAACCATTATTTATTGCAGACAATAATGCCGAATCCAGGTGCATTTAATTTTTTCAAAGCTGTCTTGTTGAAGCCAGCTTTGCGGGTAAACGAATCCACTTCATCCTTGGAATAGGTCTTGCCTCCTGCCTGGTGCAAGAGATTTAAGGCCATATACGAAGTGGTTGCTTTTGACAACTGTGAATTGCCACCGATTCCTTTGATCTGATCAAGGATAATATATCTCCCTCCCGGGTTCAGCGAGTTATAAACCTTCTGCGCGAGTTGTTCATTCTCGGCCGGATTCAGACCATGGATAATATTAAAGGAAAGTATAAGGTCGTTGTGCTGGGGCAGTTCATCTTTCATAAAATCTGAGGCCATGAAGGACACCTGCTGACCCGCGTTATGTTTGCCTATGCATTCGTCAGCATACTTTTTAACAGGGGGAAGGTCAAGGATCACTGATTTCAAACCGGGATTTCTGCGGCACAACTCGATGCTGTATAGTCCATGGGAACCACCCAAATCAAGCATTTTGGTGTCTGTTTTAGACACCTGGATCTTGCCTGCCACTTCTTTATAATTAGTGCTTGAAATATCGATCATGGCTCTTGAAAACAATTCCCATTCATACGCTGACATTTCTTCGAGCATATTGGACTGCGCCCTCCTGCCCAGGCGGATGGTCTCATCCAGATGGATATAGCCTTTGTACAGGTAATCACAAAAGAGGATAAAGTGTCGGAAATTATGTGCGGACTCCGTAGAGAGGTTTTTATATCCTCTTTTCGTAAACGCATAACATGTACCTTCTTTTTGTACATAGCCCAGCGCATCCAAACAGTCGAGTATCAATTCTGCCCCTGTTTCACTCACATTGGCTCCCCTGGCAATATCCTTTACCTCCTTAGCGGCTAAAGTCAGTTGGTCAGTGATCTTGAGCTTAACAGCACTGCCCAGCGCGAATCCCAGGCCCACCGAAGAGGATGCATCCGCAAAGGGGTGAGGAATGATGTCATTGGCCAGCAGGATTTTCTCAATGATGGAAAATTTGTATATCATGATGCAGCGGACTTTTGGTTATGCCCTGCAAAATTCGATGAAGGGAGGTGTGATTAATTGTATAATTCGGACATTCTCGCCTTAGACGAAAATGTGTCCTGGCAGTTCCCTGGTAGACTGCTGATATTGGCCAGGAGTGCGTTCTGTATATGATTTGAATTCTCTTATAAAATGAGACTGGTCATAATAGCCGGATTGCAGCCCGATTTGTGTCAGAGACAAACCCGGTGTATGCAATAAATGTAATGCGTGGAGATACTTGTTATAGAGAATAAAAGCTTCTGTGTTCATCCCTAGCCAATCCGAGGACAACCGACGAAGCTGCCGTTCTGAAAGGCAAATCTCTCGAATGAGTTTCCTGACCGTCAAGTCGCTGGCGGATTGCAAATGGATCAGTTTGTGGAGCCGATCCATGCCCCTGTCGAAATGTACACCTGAGACTTTGCGATGGATCCATTTCATGATAGTTTCCACTTGGGCATGAAATGATTTTTCATTAAAAAGCTCGTGGGACAAAACCTCTAATGATGGACAGACAAGGGTGCCTTCGCAGACATCGTTATTAAACTCCTTTACAGAAACATTAAACAACATTTTCAGTCCGATGCTACTCAACTGGATGCCCAGGAATTCCTGTCGTCCGGATTTGATGAGTTCAAAGGGTTTAAAATTGAGCCCATTGATGAATATAACTGGCAACTGTTTTGTAATCTTTATGGAAGGATTGATATACGTAATCGGGTCAGAAAAATTGAATATGATTTCAACCGTGCCTTTGGGGAGGATGATTTCTGATCTACCGGGTAGGTCCCACTCGCGCAATCGCCAAATGCTTTTTACAATAGCCTGTTCGACATCTCTCACAGGAAAATATATGTCAGATGCTTTGGTCATTTCAATCTGGCAAAAGCGTTATAGCCATATTGATGTTTGCCGGTTCTTCGGGATATTATATCTGTAGGATGCTGAAGACTGGTTTCTTGTTTCATACTGAAAGAGGTCGAATCAGAAATTGAATTTAAGACATATGTGGGATAAGTTGATCTTCCGACTTTCTTTTGGTCTTCGGGGGAAAATAATCCTTGTCATTTATTTTACCCTTACCATTTTACCCCTACCCCCTGCAAAGGGGGACCTACGGTCTTTATCCTGGTCCTCCTTTCAGGGGGTTGGGGGTCAGTCAAATCACCTCAGCACTGTCACCACCTCAATTTCTGTTTTATTAAAACCTTTAGAGAGCAGACGTATCGCCAGACTCATCTCATACACGAAAACCGGAATCGCGAGTAGTCCTCCCCAGAGAGAAGTCTGTGTAAACAAGCCGAACATGATCATCACACCGCAGCTAGTGATGAGCAGGCCACCTATCATCCCCAGGATAGAAATAATCCGGGGGACCAGCTTTGACTTGTATAAAAGAAGTCCTGTTAAAAATGTGCTGGGGCCAAGTGCTATATTAGGCCCAAATGTAAAAGTCCAGTTTTGAAAGGCCAGCAACGCTTTGCCAGTCAACAAGTAGGAGGTGTTATCTGGGTTGATTTCGTTTGTAAATTGATGACTCAGGGTTACGATGGTCAGCAAGCTCAGGATACCGACGATAATCATGGTAGCTTCGAGGAGCCTGAAACTAACGGTGGCAATGGCCATACTTTGATTGTACTTTCTCAGGACCGGAAACAAAGCAATGGGTGTTCCGATCACTGCAAAGGCTGTAAGGATTTCAAAAAAGGCACCCCAGAGGACTTGTGCTTCATGTGCGGTGCCTTTGATGATATAATCAGGATCCGCTAAAATAGGACCGTATAAAATTCGTCCCGTCATGGCTGCAACCGCCGCTATGATAAATAATATACCCGCAGCGATTGCATTACTTCTATTTGATTTCATTTGATTGATGTTTTGTGATATTGATCAGATTGGATCAGCTTGTCTGAATAGACAGCTTACTTTTTAGAGATATGCAAGCTGACGAGTACACTCCTGTTATACATTTCGGTGCTGTTGGATATGTTAGTCAGTCCATGGCAGTAACGGATATCCAGGAAAACCTTCTTTTGCTTGACCATGAAGGTGTACCCTGCGCCTACCTGCGCACCTGCTTCAAAGCGCTCGTAGCCTCCTTCGACATCCTTAAAAGAAAGGTCAGTGGTCACATCGTCGATCTTTTGTGTACCATGCACATTATATGCAATCGATGGTCCTGCATTGAAATGAAACTTGCCCACATGAAGACGTGCTAATACCGGCAACTCAAACGAATACATCCGAAGCGTTGATTCGAAATCAGTGACCGGATTGTTTTCTTTAAGCTTGCCTCCCTTCATGATAAAATACAACTCGGAGACCACTGAAAAATTGCGGGAAATACCTGCCTGGTAAGAGGCTCCAATGGTAATACCCAAGGCAGGTTTCTTAAAATCTGCAAGGCCGCTGTTGGCATCCCCATAATACAGGTTGGTACCAATCGCATTGACAAAGAAATGCACATAGGATTCCTGTGCTGTCTTTTGATTACTGATGTTTGGTGATACTGTTTCCTGTGATTGTCCGAAGGAAAAGCTGTACAGGAACATCATACCTGTTACGAGCACTGACTGCATTACATGTTTCATACTTTTTTTGTTTTAGTTGTTTTGTCTGATTGACGAAACAAAAGTATGGGCACACACCAGGGTGCTAAAATCTACTATGCGAAGCAGGGGATGTTGTCTGCATGATAGGGGTTTCGGTCTGCAAGTCAAGTGCGCCCTTTCACCTTTTTGCCCCTTCCCGTTTTGCCCCTTCCCGTTTTGCCCCTTCCAATTTTTCTGAGAAAAATTGTCTCCCCTGTGTGCTGCGCAACCCCGGGGTAAAAGATTTAATTAACCCAGGGGTTTTCGGAGCGAATAATATGCGCAGCATTTATTCTTGAGGAGAAACACAGGGGAGAAGTTTTTTCTATGAAAAAACTGAAGGGGCAAAGGAAGAAGGGGCTACTGGCTATTGATCAGTTGAAAAAACTCATCCTTATACGTATCCGAGATGGGGATCAGCTGATCTCCGATCTTGATCCTGCCCCGTTCGACAGATTCGATTTTGGCGAGGGCCACCATGTAGGATTTATGGACTCTGCATACGACACTGGCGGGAATCAACTTTTCAAACTCACTGAAATTTTGCAGGGTCATGATCTTTTTATTGATCGTGTGGATCCTGCGGTAGTCCCGCATCCCTTCGATGTAGATGATTTCATTGAGCATGATCTTCTCCAGGCGGTTTTCAGTCTTGACGAAGATGAATTCCGGTGGGGCATCAGCCGTGCGACGGGTTATATTGTCTTGTGCCTTGTTGACGGCTTGCAGGAAGCGGTTGAAGTTGAAGGGCTTTAAGAGATAGTCGGTGATCTGGAGCTCGTAGCCCTTGAGCGCATACTCCTGGTATGCGGTCGTGAGGATCACCTGACTGTTGATCTTAGAACTCTCGAGAAGTTCTATCCCGGTGAGTTCGTCCATATTGATATCCAGGAAGAGGATATCCACTTTGTTGTTGTTGAGATACGCCAGGCCTGTCAATGCATTGTCGAAGGTTTCGCTCAGATGCAGGAAGGGGACCTTGTTGACAAAGTCCTTTGTTTTTTCGAGCGCGAGTGGCTCGTCTTCGATGATGATACAGCTCAGTTTATCCATTGGGGATGGTTAAGTTAACACTATATCGGTCATCTGTCTTATGCACCTCCAATTGGTGTTGTCCAGGGTAGAGGAGGTTTAGCCTTTTCCGGATGAGTTCATTGCCCAGGCCGCCCGTTTCATGCTGCACTTTTGCATTTGGATCAATTTTATTTTCACACACCAGGCGCGTGGATTCATCATGGATATAGATATGCACCATGATGGCATTCTCCAGTTTTTTATTGGTCGTATGCTTAAAGGCATTCTCGATAAATGGGATAAAGACCATAGGCGCGATCATCTTGTTGCCCGGCTTACCTGTGACTTCAAAGTGAACATAATTTTCGTTGGCGGTCCTGATCTTCTGCAGGGCTATGTACTTATCGATATACTCGATCTCCTTGGCTAGCGAAATCGTATCTCCCTTGGTTTCATAGAGGATAAACCGCATGATGTCGGACAACTTATTGAGGTACTCTGAAGCCACCACCGAGTCTTTGAGGATCAGGGCATCGATGTTATTGATCGTGTTGAATAGCAGGTGTGGGTCCAGTTGGGATTTGATCAGCGCCATTTCCATTTGATGGGTTTTCTCGGTCAGGGCTTCCTTGAGTTTGATCTCATTAAACCAGGTGATAAATCCCTTGATGACCAGGGCTACCATGCCGCAGAGCGCGCCGATAAAGGTCATCACCATGAGCGTGCGCACAGCGGTTGATCTGCCGTGTTTACCCCCTTCATCCATATCTGCCAGTTGCCCGGTTTCGATAAAATACCGGTGCAGGATATAGGCCAGGATGGAGGCCACTATGGAGATGAGCAGTCCCATCAGGATGGCCTGAACAATCTTCTTTTTCTGGAGATACCGTGGAAAGAGTAAAAAATAATACAGGAAGTAAGAGATCACTGAAGGGATAAAGGCAAAGAGGAGGATGCTATAAAAAGCCGTCATCACCCGGCCTTCCTGGTCACTGACATGTGTACCACTCCTCGAATACACCGCCAGCACGATGAATACCAACAGGAAATAGCATGCCCAGAAACCGAGGTGTATGAGGACGATGAATGACTTCTTCATGATGTGTGGCTCCAGCTATAATTAGCTTAAAGGTCTTTAAAAAAAACAATGTTCGTGGCCGCGGGCCGGGGGGCCCCCCCCACCGGAGGATTGCGGTGGTTGTTGGTGGGGACACCAACAACGGCTTCGCCGGGTATAGTGCCGCTGGCCTGGTGTCCTCACCACCAGCAGGGATTGCGGTGGCCGCTGGTATGGTGTCCTCACCACCAGCTTGAACCGCTGATAGCTGACGGCTGATAGCTGATAGCTATTCTATACTTCCTCAACCACATTCACCACCACATTCCCTTTCTTATGCTGCCCTTCCACATACGTATGTGCTTCCCTGATCTGCTCCAGCGTGTATCTTCTGTCGATCACCGTAGTGAGTTTTCCCGCTTCGATGAGTTCCTTGAGAAACAAGAGATCATTTTGCCCTGGTTTAGGAGAGCCCTTTACGGTTGCATACCTTCCATTTGGCTTTAGGATTTTCTTGCAGGCTGATCTGGAGGTCTTGCCTACGGCATCAAACACCACATCATATTTCGAATCTGTCTGTGTGAAATCTTCTTTCAGGTAATCCACGACAGTGTCTGCTCCAAGGGATTTGACCAACGGCACATTAGGTGTACTGCATACTGCTGTCACAGTGGCACCAAAATACTTGCCTATCTGAATAGCAAAGGTGCCTACACTTCCTGATGCTCCATAGATGAGTATGTTGTCTCCCTTTTTTACACCGGCTTTCTTTAAAAACCGCAGTGCTGTTAGTCCTCCGATGGGCACTGTGGCTGCTTCTTCAAAGGACATATTCGATGGCTTCTTTGCTATCAAATCATTTTCCGGGAGGCATTTGTATTCTGCATACCCTCCGAAGGATAATCCGCAGGAGGCAAAAACACTATCGCCCTTTTTAAATGATCTGACCTCACTACCGACTTCTTCAATGACCCCCGCGAGTTCAAATCCCAGGATCTTCACCCTGGTGGGTTTAAACAGGCCATTAAAGATCCTGGCGAGAAATGGGTCAGCTTTGCGCAAGCGCCAGTCTCCCGCGGTGACAGTGGTGGCGTGGATCTTCACCAGCACTTCATTTGCTTTAGGTACGGGTTTGTATACATCCTTTAGTTGGAGCACATCCGGGGTTCCGTACTTTTCATAGATAACTGCTTTCATTTTACTTGTATTTGCTTTGATGGATCAAAGGTCATACACATTCACAGGCTGTGGAAAAGTGATCTGCAAAATGGGGGGATTTGTCTGCGAAATGGGCGCTCCGACTTCGCTTCAGCCTTAGCCTTAGCCTTAGCCTATAATTCAAGCATATACACTTCGAAATCCTCATAACTCACCGGCACCATCTCCGTCTGCGGCGGGAAGGAGTGCCCTGACAAGCCAAGAAACAAGGGAATCGGCTTCACAGCAGGCTTGCCGATAGGCGCCACCTTAGTTTCTGTGGCCTTCATAGTGACCCGGCTGACATGGATACTGAAATCCTCCCAGTCATAGCTGTAGGTTGACCCACATTTCCTGCAGGTCCATACCTGGTGAGCACCTTCATGCCCCTTTGGTCCCTTCTGGATATCGAAATAAGGCTTAGACATCTCAATCAGCATTTCGGTTTCATAACACGAAAAGGAATCACCTGTGTCAACACAATCGATACTGATGATCTGGTGATAGCGCGGAAAGGCGCACTGGCATTGGGTGGCGTAGTAATGCTCAAAACACTTTGTAAACAGAGCACTTACCTCTTCAAATCTGTCTTCCATGTATAGTCTTTGGATTTGTTACTTATCCGTCTGAAATATACATTTCAATCCGGTAACATCTCCATTGCCGGTCCACCTCCTTCACCCCATACCTTAAAACGCATCGTAAAATCTGATTCGGAATCAATCAGTTTGATGACCGCCTGACGATCCGTTTGCCAGGTGTAGCTCGCTTTATCATACAATGGTCCTGTTTGAATGATGATCTGGTAAGGCCAGATCATCGAATCCCGGTAAGTATAATAATCGATAATATAGCGGTTGTGATGATAGACGATGACAACATCATGGAATTCATGGCTGGTAGCGGTATCCCTTTCGGTAAGGATAGGAATGGTGATGGTGTCGGCATAGGCCGGCGTCTGTGCATTCATAGACAGCGTCACAAAGAATAGCAGAAGAGAAAGATTGGTTTTTGTGAGCATGAGGTTTTAAGTTTATGGTTTTTAATGATTCAGATATTTGTTAGGTATGTTATCTGGATAATATTCCGTTCCATACCTGGCTTTAAGTAACAAAGACACTACTTCATAAATATCATTCTCTGTCCGTTGAAATTGCCGCAGCAGGCCCATCATCGCATAGCTGATTGGATTAACTGAAGGTATAAAAGTTTCCCATTCGTAGCCCTCACCCCAGAGTAGTCCTTTTACGGTCAGGGTGAGATCCGCGTTAAGACCCAAAAGATACTGTAATACATCGATTGATTTATTCGCATGTTGGTTGACTGAATGAAAAACCGGTGTATGTCCGCCAAAACCATTTTCATCCAATCCTGCTTTAGCATTAATGTCCGCACCGTGACTCACTAACACCTTCGCGCAAGCCAGATGATTATACTCGGCACAGACATGTAGCAGGGAAGCTTCGTATAAGGGTGTGAACGTACAGTCGAGTGTGTAGGTGCGAAACAATAGATCCTTGTTGGCTTTTAATAAGGCATCCAGCTTGGCGGCATCATCAGCTAAAACAGCTAGCAATACATTGTCTTCAAAATCAAGACCATGATCCACAAACGCCTGTATACAACTTTTAAAAGCCGGTCCACGTGTGTACATATTGATCAGTTCATAAATCAGCGGTTTGCCATTTACTACTTGATTCGGATCGACCCCATTTTCAAAACAATCGTGAATGTCCTCCACGGCATGGAGTTCAAAGGCTGTTATGATTTTTTTCAGGTAATCCATAAAAATGGTTTTGCAAAAGGTATGGATTTTTCTGATTTTTATCATCGACAGCTTTTTGGAAAAGGGCACATATCCGTTGTATCGTCAAATTGTCTGAATCACGGATTAAGCGGATTGCGCGGATTACACGGATTATCAGGTCAACAAATGTTTGCCTTAAAGCACAGCTTAAGTAATATCCAATAGTAAAACTGTCTGAAGAAGATAGCTATGAGATAGCAACTTATCATCGATCGATAGCACCTGTCATTGAGCCTGGAAAAAATAAATCCGAGCAATCCTTTAATCCGTGTAATCCGTGATTCAGACGAAAGGGTCAGCAAAATCTGTGACATCAAGGGGATTGATGCCAATCTTTAATCTCCATAAGCCCATTCAACCCCACCCATAAACTCATAAACCTATAAACCCATAAACTCATAATCCTATAACCATATAAGCCCATAAGCATATAAGCTCATAAGCCCCTAATCCCACTTCTTAACTTAAGTCAATGAACCCCCACCCACCTCCCCCATACTTTTGCATCATGAAACCAACAAACACAAACATGCAAAAGCAAATGAAAGCCATCGAATACACCAGCTACGGTGCCCCGGACGTCCTCCACCTGAAGGATATGCCCATACCAACTCCCAAACCAAACGAAGTGCTCATCCGCATACGGGCCACGACGGCTACAGCCGCGGACATCATGATGCGCAAGGGCAATCCGTATATCGGGAGATTATATACCGGCCTGAAAGGACCAAAACGAACCGTCCTCGGTTTTGAATTTGCCGGCGAGGTGGTGGAAACCGGCAGTGCAGTCACTCTCTTTAAAACGGGTGATAAAGTGTTTGGAGGCACGACTACCCTGGGATCTTATGCCGAATATGCATGCGTCAGCGAAAGTGATGTCCTCACCACAATGCCTGACAATATCAGCTATGCAGAAGCCGCTCCTGTCAATGGCAGCGCTATCACGGTTATGAATTTCCTGAAAGGACTGGGGAATATCCAACCGGGTCAACATGTGCTGATCAATGGCGCTTCCGGAGGTCTCGGCACGTATGCGGTGCAAATCGCAAAACACTTTGGTGCGGAAGTGACCGGTGTATGCAGCACTAAAAATATGGAGCTGGTAAAATCGCTTGGTGCGGATCATGTGATCGATTATACACAGGCCGACTTTACGAAAAGTGACAAGCGGTATGATATCATCTTTGATACGGTCGGGAAACGGTCATTTACGGATAGCAAAAAAGTACTCAAGGACGATGGTGTTTTTCTTGCGGCGGTGATGGATCTCCCGCTCCTCTTCCATATGATCTGGTCTAAAATAACCGGTGGAAAAAAAGCGAAGGTTTCCGCCACAGGCTTGCTGCCGGTGAAAGAACGCCTGAACTATTTTATAGAGTTGAAGGAAATGCTGCGCACCTCGAAAATCAAAACGGTGATTGATGTCATCTATCCGTTGGCACAAGTTTCCGCAGCGCATGCATACGTCGAGACCGGGCACAAAAGGGGAAGTATTATTATCGCAGTTTAATACCTCGAGGCGTAGGGAGAGTTATTTTAGTTTCTCCAATACGCGTTTCCGTATGCGGCTCAGGGATTCCGGCTTGACGCCAATATAACTGGCGAGTTGATATTGAGGAACACGTTGAAAAATGTCAGGTCTGGTTTTGAGCAGGTTCAGGTACCGTTGCTCAGGCGTATCGGTCAGAAAGGAAGTCATTATTTTTCGTTGCTCGCTGAAGAAGACTTCCATGACCGCACGGGAGATGGTTTCAAATCTTGGAAAATTCTTAAACATGACCTGGGCGGCTTGTTCATTGCCTACGACAGCGTAGGTGTCTTCAATGCAGACGAGATAGTGTTTGGAAGGGCTCTGGGCATTGAAGTTGCTCATCGATATCACCCATTGATCTTCGGTAAAGAAATTAGTGGTCTTTTCTTCGCCATCGACGAGGATGTACTCCCGGATGCAGCCCTCCATGATAAAGTAAGTGTCGACGGCCACCTGTCCTTCCCGGAGTAGGATGGTACCTTTCTTGAAGTGCTGTGCATCCATGCTCTCCTCAATGACCTTTGCCTCTTCTGTGGAAAGGGGGGAGATCTTGTGGAAGTGATTGACGAATCGATTTGACACTGTAAAAGAGTAAGAGAGTAAGAGAGTAAGAGAATTTGATAGTAAGATAGGGATAGTACGTGAGATGTATTTTCTTATAGCCCGGAATTTTATCGTCAACAGCTTTATGGAAAAGGGCTCAGATCCGTGGTATCGTCAAATTGTCTGAATCACGGATTAAGCGGATTGCGCGGATTACACGGATTATCGGGTCAACAAATCGTTGCATTAAAGCACAGCTAAAGTAATATCCAATAGTAAAAGTGTCTGAATAAGATAGCTATGAGATAGCAGCTTATCATCGATCGATAGCACCTGTCATTGAGCCTGGAAAAAATAAATCCGAGCAATCCTTTAATCCGTGTAATCTGTGATTCAGACAAAGGATCAGCAAAATCCGTTACATCAAGTGGATTGATTTCAGTCCTTAATCTCCATAAGTATAATTAACCCCACCCACACTCAAAATCCAATAAACTTATAAACTTATAAACTCATACTTCGACTTCGCTCAGCACAAGTAAACCAATAAACTTATAAACCTATAAACCCATACTTCGACTTCGCTCAGCACAAGTATACCAATAAGCATATAAGCTCATAAGCCTATAAGCTTATAAGCTTATAAGCCCCTCAGCCCACTTCTTAACTTAAGTCCATGAACCCCGCCCACCTCCCCCATACTTTTGCATCATGAAGCCAACAAACACAAACATGCAAAAGCAAATGATAGCTATTGAATTTTCTCTCCCGCCATGTTTATCTTAAATCTCTTCTTCTTGAGTTCAGCCGTTGCTACTCCATCTGTAAATTTTGAACACCAATCATATTGATAAGGAATAACCAGGTCACCTGTTTTTGATATGTAACCCCATTTACCTCCATCAATAGTCCAGGGATAGGTTGCTCCGGTCCCGCCCATATTTACGGCGGCTACTCCTTCGCTGAAATCGTCTGCATTATCATAATTGGCTGGGATGACCAGTTTCATGGTCGCGTCGATATATCCGAATTTGTTATTCTTGCGGACCATTGCCATCCCTTCAGAAAAACTTCCGACATACTGATAGGTTTCTGAAACTTGTTTACCGGTATTATCAATAAAGGCATAATGGTCAGAAAAATCATTCTGGACAATCGGATTTACAATCGCCAGGCCATTTTGAAATCCATAGATTCTGCTATATGTTTGGTCCGTCACCTGTTTACCTGTCTTATCGATTAATATCCATTTGGCCAGGGCTATTTTTACCCCCGTTATTTCATCCGTAAATTTTTCCACTTCCAGGTATTGGGCATCAATGATGACTTTACCGGCATCGTCCGCAAAACCCCATTTATCTTCCATTTTAACAGGGGTGAGGTTTTGTGCCGGTAGTATTTGAATCGAAATGAAAGTGATCATTGAAACAACTACTAGCGTCTGTATATTCTTTCTAATAGATTTCATGTTGTTTAAGTTGGTGGTTATGGTGTTGATGTAACATCTTTTAATTTGCCTACACTTGTCGGTTTTCGGCATCCCCGTTTATCTTGATTTGGTTGTGTCCACTTCCTGCACTATCGTGGGGCAGGTATGGTGCCCGGGCATAAAAATAAATACTTTCCACTTCCTGTAACATCAGCCATCAGGTCTTTCGTAAAAAATAGTCGATGTCTACAGGTTTGGTGGGTGTCATACGATCACTTACGATGAGAGGGCAAAAAGGAGTGGCAACTCATATATTAACAAAGTCAACGAGTTCATACTTCACACTACGTCCACCCTCACCCGTTTCCCGCAAGATGCTCTTTTCGATCAGGTCTTTGATGTCACGCAGCGCGGTATCGGATGACACTTTGGTGAGTGTGGCTTCTGCTTTGGTCGTAAATCCCAGTGCATTCATTTGGCCGACCATCTTGCCCTGAAGTAGCTTCACTTCACCAAATACGGCATTGATCCTCCTGTCGTCCCAAGTGAAGTGGGGCCAATGCTTATGGTTGAAGATAGACTTTGGCATGGATTCGAAATGGTATGCGGCGAATATGGGGATTATTCGCCGCATTATTGCGGTGTATTATGGGCGTTTTCGCCGCAACAAAGGACTCTTGGCCGGTAGGTAAGAAAGCTTATGCAGGAAGTTGGTATGACAAGATCCTTTTTACGGAATGTTGACCAAGAGAATATAGTTTAGGATTGTGGTTAGGTTACGTTAACACTCCCTTCCACAAAGTACATATCTATCTCGCCTTTATTTTTTGCCTGGATCTTTCCCCGGTATGTGCAGGAAAATTTGTCTTTCAGCAGCTCGTAGGTGGCACCACTGATGTTGATTTTACCGGCTTCCCCACTGCTCTCCATACGGGATGCAATGTTGACGGTATCGCCCCAGATATCATAGGCAAATTTTTTAGTGCCTACTATTCCTGCTACCACAGGGCCTGTGTGACACCCGATCCGTATTTCATAATATTGCTTTCCGGCAGCCTCACGTTTTTTCTTTTCCTGCAACATAAAATCACGGATCTCCATAGCAACCTTCACTACATCCAATGCATGCGTTTTGCTGGCAACAGGCAAACCACCTACGCACATATAGCTGTCCCCGATGGTTTTAATTTTCTCAATTCCATATCGGGTGATGATCGAATCGAACTCCGAATAACAATAATTGATTTCATTGACCAGCTCCTGAGGCGTGAGCTCCTCACTCATCGTGGTGAAATTCTTGAAATCGGTAAAGAGCACAGTAACTTCTTCAAACTGTTTGGCCTCCGCCCTGCCGCTGGCTTTTAATTCATCGGCTACTTCTTCCGGCAATATATTCAGCAGCAATTCATCACTCCGCTTACGGGCTTTGCTGATATGATTTCGCTGCCTGAAGAAGACACCCGCGAAAAGCAGTACAACCGTAAAGCCGCCTATAAATCCATTACGAACCGTTTTTTGAAATTTCCTATCCTTATCCAGCAGGATGATTTGTTGGTCTTTCTTCTCTGTTTCATACCGCGTATTCATCTCGGCAAATTGCCTCTTGTTTTCCTGGCTCATCAGCGTATCGTTGAGCTGTGCATACAAAAGATGCGTTTGATAGGCTTTCTCATATTCGCCCATGTCGGAATATAGTCCTGCAAGGGTTTGATAGGATTCTTTGAGGTAGAACTTATCGTCACCGGCTTTTACCAGCACAATGCAGCTATCCAGGTACGGAAGAGCGACTTCGTGTTCTTTCATAGCTTTGTACACTAACCCGATATTGTGGTAACTGACCGCAATACCCCGGCTATCGTCGAGTTCCTTTGCCAGAGCGAGCGAACGCAAATGATATTCAAGGGCTTTCTCTAGTTGGTGTTTCTTTTCATAGATCAAGGCTAGATTGTTCAATGCGTCAGCAATGCCCTGCAGGTCGTTTATTTCCTCCATCCCATGGAGCGATTGTTGAAAGTAGTCCAGGGCCTTGTCGTAGTTGGATTGCGAATAATAAATGGAACCCAGGGCAGCCATGTTGAAAGCTGTTGAATATGGATCCTCGACCACCTTTGCCAACTCAAGGGACTGTTGTGCGTACTCCAGGGCTTTGTCATACATGCCTTGTTCTTCATAAGCCATGGCCAGATATTGCATGCAGCGCATCATCCTATACTTATCCTGGAGTTGCTCGAATAGTGTGAGCGACTTGAAGATATAGTCAATAGCTACATCGTACTCGCCGGAATTATATTTCAGGTTACCGATTTTATTGAGACATCTTGCAATCAATGTGTCGTGATGCGCAACCTGTGCTAGCCGAAGCGCTTCCTCGTAATAATAAATAGCGGAATCAGGCAATTCGTTGAAAAAACTATCCCCGATCTTGTAATTTATTTCTATCTTTTGGACAGTTGTGGCCTGATTAAGCCTGTTTCTTAATGAGTCGGTAATTGTGCTCTGCGCATGGATGGGTTGTATGCCCAGGCAGAAAAGAAGTGTGCCGGTGACGAGGGTGAAATACCGCATAGCAAAAGGAATTAAGGTCAGCGTGTATTTTATTACTCTTGTGAAATAACAAAATATTTTGAAACAAACTAAACCAACTTACCTATGTCAAAAGGAATCGTCAAAAAAACACCCAGCGTCACATCTAAATACAACCCGGGGAAACTACAAGTAAGAGAAATCGAAGGTGCCGGCAACCAGGGACTCCTCAATACGGAGATTGATTTTGATACATCACCAACCTTTGCCGTGGAGGTGGGGGATTATGTTGAATTTGCCCTTAGTCTTGGGGGTACGAATTATCCTATCCGAAAGGTATTTTCAAGGGCCATCATCACTGAACTGGCTAATCCGCAAACTGGTCAGAGAAATAGATTGATGGTGACTGCAGCGAATCCAAATGCTGTAGCACAATCGCATTCAACGCTCACTTTCGATTACTACGGTCCCTTTCCCCTGGCCACAGGCGATTATGTAGAGATTTCTCACGCGAATGCAGTGAACTGTCAGGTGATCAGAAAAATTGAGTGTGTCGGCACGATTCAATCGATATCCGGTGGCAGCTCCGGAACTATGCAGGTAAACAAGGTAAAGACTAACATTGGAGGGCTATCTGTGGGTTCGTCTATTCCATTGACCTTATCTTACATAGGTACAGCACCGTTCAATGTATCCGATGTCGTAGAATTCAGAGTCGTCGGCCAGGGAGCCGGGAAGTATGTGCAATTATTAAATCGGTAGTAGGGAGGTGTAAGACGGGGTGTGGTGATTGTTGGGGAGAATGTATTGGACCAGGAATTACGATTAGGCAAATTTTGCAACTGACTAACGGTCTGCTGTTATTAGCTATCGTAAGTACCTGGAGCATGGCATCAGTGACCAATGGTTTATTCAATCCTTTTTAGTTTCAGTCACTCCCCATCCATCAATTGGACGCACACATTGCCCTCCGACGTAATCAAAAGTTAGGCTTGGCCAGATTGTACCTTCCTTTCCTTCAAGGGTAACTCCCTCTTTTGTCCTTTTGATCGTGAAGAGAAAATTAGAAATTAATGGATCCTCCTTAAGTTCATTTCTTGGTATTGTTGTCATCCCAAATTGATCCACAGCCTGAGGTTCCCCTTTAACTGAAGTGCCGAAACTGAGTTGTTTCCATGCGCATCCGTCGCTGCAGGTGAGTTTAATTTCGTCAGGTGTTGCTTCAAGAAGGATAGAAAACTTAGCTACTTTAACATGTACATCTTCCTGTGCGACTAATATGGATGTAGTCCCCAGAATTAGAAAAGCAAACAATGCAATGTTTAAGAGTGGTTGGGAGTTTCTTGGATATTTCATGATAAGGGGTTTAAATATTGAGCTAAATGTTCGAATTATCTCACGGCTGTATAGCTTCCTATGTTCAGTGCCTGGGCATTTGCTTTCAAATATAGGGATATGATTGGTTTAAAATTAGGAAGAAAAGTTCTACTGTGGATAGTTTGCTACTGAATAGGTTCAAATTCAATTCAGGTAATACAGTAGGGTGCTTAGATAATCAAAGCTTAACTCGTAATAGCACAGCTGGTATTTTCTCTTTCACTATAGCATTTTAATTTTGAAGCTATTTCCAAATTTTTAATCGTTTTTCTATTTCTGCAACTAATGGTTGATTATTTCGAAAAACGAAATTGGTAGCTACAATTTGCTTCAATTTATTCGCTGCCTCATTCGGCGTTAAAAGAGATGCTTCCACAAGCCTATCAAAAATCCAAATCATACCATGATATTCAATGTCCTTGTTTTTGGCACAGTTCCGTAATACCTTATCACTACTCAGTACACAAGCATTCAACTTATTGGCAATGTGTAATACCGATTTATCCGTTTCCGATAATGATTTCGGATATTCTTCCGAATAAATTTCTATGAAATCTTGCTCCTTCAAATTATGAACAAGTAGTTTTTCAACTGTTTGATATGCCTTAAGGACTTGTTGTTGCTCGGGGTATAACTCAAAATAAACTGAGGTAGTAGTATGTATTTCAATTTCAAGATTAAAGAATGCAGCTACAAGACCTAAATCATATAAGTCAATAAAAATACAAGCATCCGTAACAGCAATTTTCAGTTTCATTTTCCGAACGAATACCCGGCATTCTTAATTTGAAGATCAAAACATCGGTTGATGTTGTTTTCTAAATTCCACCAACGATTGATTAGACAATGAAGCTGCTTTAGACATTGAAATTTGGTCTTCCATCAATGCTCTAAATAAAAGTTGTTCGAAACGGTTACTTTCTTCAGCCCCTATATACTCTACAGGCTCATCTACTTTCCAATTCATCTGTTTGATAAAAAAGAAAAACTGCTTGGTGTAATGCTCATTGATAATGTTACAATCCTTAGCTCTCATTACAATAGCTTGCATTGAGATACCATATTGCTTTTTGATATTACCCAACTCCATAGTAGAAAGTTTGTTTCTGTGAACACCCAGTTCAGCTTTAATGGTTTCTTCGGGTAACAACATTGCTCCTGCAAACTGAAAACATAAAGTTTCTTTTTGCTTTAAACTTATATCACCAAAGGTCAATAACAAGTGTGCTAGTTCATGTAAAAGAGTTAATCTTATCCTATCGGGCTTATTTGCTTTGTTTGAATTATAGGCGACGACAGGAATGGTGTCATTCACAAAAGTTTGAAGTCCGTCAAAATCTTCGTCTACATCCAACTTTACAACTTTGATATTTTTATCTTCTAATATTTCAACAACATTGAATAAAGCCCCATTACCTAAGTTCCATTTGTTTCTTAAAAGTTCTGCCGCCTTATTAACTTGCTCGTAAGAAGTAACAATTTCAAAGTCCATTAAGTGATTTATAAACTCATTGGGTAGGCCTAAAATCTCTTCTAACTCCAAATAACGTGAAAGATATTCCTTGGTTTTTTCCTTGATAATGGAGGCTTCTTTTTGTGGCATCTTACTTAGTTTCCGATACTCAATTTCAGATAATTCCACTTTAGTAGTTCGGAAAAAGTAATCAGGGCTTACATTCAACGCCTTGCTCAAAAGGTTGATTTTTTCCGCATCAGGAATTACGTCCCCTTTCTCGTACCGATGCAAGGCCTGACGAGATAACTGAGAATCCAAGGCATCAGCCAAATCTTGCAACGAAAATCCTTTCATCAAACGGGCTGACTTAAATCGTTCGGCAAATACAGCTTTAATCTCCATTGTTAATTTGAATTCAGGCGCAAAGGTACTCATTTTAGTTTACATATGAGCCATAATAGTGCCATTTTATTGCCTAAATTTGTAACTATGTCATTTTGACAGGTCGTCAGGTCGTTGATATTATGACATAATTGCCGATTTTGCCATAAAAGCCTTGGTTTACAATAATAGATTGACATTTTTACTATTTGGTATATCTTTTGTAACTTTGATGTTGAATGCAAGGAGGCATTCACTTAAAGAATATGTTGTCATGGATAAAAATTCACATTTAGAAACGGTAATAAGAACACATCAGATTACCAAAGAGAAAGAGCTTTTGAATAAACATATTCAAAAGAAAAATGAAGTTAAGAATGCCTTAGAAGATGAATATGGCAGCAATGTTTATGCTCCGTTTAATTCAGGTTCTTATGAAAAAAACACCGCTATTAACACCAAATTTGATTTTGATTTGGTTTCGCCGTTTAGGCGTAATGCATTTGGATCTGGCGGCACATTGAAAGAAATGTATGAAGCCGTTTACGATTTTCTTTTCCACAAGTATAAGAATGTTGCTGAAGTGAGAAAGCAAAAAGTCTCAATCGGATTGGAGTTCTATACTGACAGCGATGGTGATAAAATCAAAATTGATGTTGTACCAGGGAGAGAATTGAACCAAGACCAATACAAAGACGATGAAAATCTGAACCTGTTTGTTTACTACAAGTACGGAAATATTGATGCCGGTAGTGAACGTATTAAAACCAATGTTCAGTCGCAAATTAACAATATCAAAGAAAGAGCTAATAAAGAAAAAGATTCTATTAGAAAGATCATTCGCCTTTTAAAGGTTTGGAAGAATACTAAAGGTAACTACCCAACCAAATCCTTTTTTCTTGAACTAATAACGATAAAAGCCTTTGATAAGGGCAACATCACAGGCAATTTGTGGGACAAACTGAAAGCCGTATTGGAATACATCAGAGATAATATAACCAATAGTGACTTTACGCTCAAAGATCCTGGCAATAGTTCAAATGATTTAGCCGATACCCTGACAGACAGCGAAAAAGATCAATTGGCTAACGATATGAAAAATATGCTTGATAGGATTAAAGAGAATGATGAAAACCTCAAAACGTATTTTCCTGAAAATCCAAAATTCAAGGAAGAAGATAAAAACAGGTATAAAACAAATGGTAGTATACCTATGCCTCCTCCGAAACTAAACTTTGGATAGAAAAATGAACGATAGAGTAACTAAAATCAATACATTAATTGAGAGCATTCCCGATGTCAAACTTCTTAAGCCTTTTGTGCAGGGTAAGTTTGACATTGAGGGGTGCATTTCTGTTTTTGTTGAAGGGTTGGAAGAGGGTTTAAATTTTGATGTTTCAATTGATCCGCAATACCCCTTTAAAAGCCACGATACAGAAACCATTAAGTTCTATAATGAGGACCTATTGGCCTATAGGCATATTATGGGTAATGGCTCTATCTGTATACATACAGCCCATAGCCCAGTATTGTCAGATAAATTATGTTTTGATATTGAATCAGTAAAAGCTTGGATAAGGAAGTACTACATAAACAAAGATAGCGACACGCATTATGAGCACTTAATTGTTACTAACAAAGCCTTTAAAGGCAATCATTTTGCTTTTTTCTTTAATGAAGTTGAATACAGTTTTAGTAAGAACCAATTCGGATTTGTTGATTACTCACCACTTAGTAATGGTATATTTTATAAGGATAAAATCAGAAGCAACATTCTACAAGTCTTTTATGATAGAAACAGGAAAACATTATCTGATGTTAAATGGAATATTCAATTAAAATTCTTACACAGAAGTAATGGAGTATTCATTTTTTTGAAAGATACTCCTTCAAATAATCAACGCTGGGCTTTTGAAAAATGGAGCGAATTAGAAACATTTTTGCCGCAGGAGTTTTTAGAATTTCTTCATTTGGTAGAGGAAAAGTCTCAAAAAGGAAAGGAAAAGTTTCTGCCATTATTTATTGGCTATAACATTACCGAAGCTGAAATTCATTGGCAGGTTATTATGTTGGAAATTGGCAATTTTCCTATTTATGGTGAAAAAGTAAATAAACAGTGGCTCACAATGATTGATGGTAACAGAACCATTGATTGGGCAATCACAAGAAATTGCTCGTATAAGTATTTTTTCGGAAGAGGACGATTGAATGAACAACTTACTAACAGTAAAATTTTAATCATCGGAATCGGAGCTATTGGAAGTATTGTAGCCAAAACCCTGGTAAGAAGCGGTTGTACAAAAGTAGATTTTATAGATTACGATATAAAAGAGCCTGAAAATGTTTGCAGGTCAGAGTATTCCTTCTATACTGGAATATCCAATAAAACTAATGATTTGATAAATGAAATGTGTTTAATATCGCCTTTTTTTGAAGTTGCATATGGCGGTTTCGATTATTCGGAAGCATTTAATTTCTTTTTAAAAACTCACTTAACAGACATGAATATTAAATCTGAAATAGAAAAACATCTAAATGAATATGATGTAATTTTTGATTGTTCTGCCGATAGTGATTTGTTATATCTATTGACTCAACTAAATATAAACTCCACACTATTAAACTTTTCAATATCAAACCACGCTAAGCAATTTGTATGTGCTGCCGAACAAAACAGATATGAATTTATTACCACACAATTCAATGGAGGTGTTTTGAAGTTTGATACTGATGATTTGTACAACCCAACCGGTTGTTGGAATCCGACATTCAAGGCTTCATACAATGACATAAATACTCTTGTGCAATATGCTTTAAAGCATATCAATTTGCGGTTTATAAACGACAAGGCCTTAAGAAATTTTGTAATTGAAACGGATGACACAGATTGCCTTACCATTAACCTGAAAGAATTTTGATCTTAACAGTTAAAAAAATAGGATTGAGCCTTGAAGCTCATGAGGAACTATTAAACGGCCTTGTTGAAAAAGGCAAAAGTCATTATCCTAATGAGTTTGGCGGTATCTTGGTTGGATACTACAGCCAGGATAATACCTATTTACACATTACCGATACAATATTGCCTAAAACTTTCAAGGCATCCAAATTCTCCTTTGAAAGAAGCACAAAAGGAATTGAAAGAAAACTTGGCATTTACTATAAAGAAATCCCTAAACAGTTTTATGTGGGCGAATGGCATACCCACCCAGATAATAGCCCTATTCCAAGTTTAACGGATATTTCGGCATTAAACGCCATTATAAATAATCAGGATGCTTGCCTGGCCAATCCTGTATTATTGATTATTGGATACTCCAAAAGAAAAGTAGATTTTGGATTTTATGTTTGGTTTGAAAATAAATTGTACAGATATGAGTAAAGTAGATTTAAAACAGTTGTTTAATGGATTGCAGAATCAAATGTCTGCACAACTCAACACGAACAGAGAATTTATTAACCACCCGGGGTCAAAAGGAGATGCCTTAGAAAATGCTTGGATTGAATGGTTAAGAGAATATTTACCAAACAGATATTGCGTTGACAAAGCCATTGTGATAGACCACGAAGGCAATACAAGCCAACAAATGGATATTGTAATTTATGATAATTGGTTTACTCCATTTATTTTCAAACAGAATGGTTTTTACTACATACCCGCAGAGGGAGTATATGCAATTTTTGAAGTGAAACCCGATATACAAGGAAATGTAGGCGACAAAAGCTATATTGAATATGCAGGTGAAAAGATTGAAAGTGTTAGAATGTTGAAAAGAGAAGCTGCAAGTTTCATTAATGGAGGTATAAAGTTTTCTGCTCGTCCTTTAACAAAAATAGTTGGCGGTATTTTGTGTAGTACAAGTTCATTTGCTCGCGAAAACAATAACACAATAGAAAAACATTTAAGAGCATTGGAAAATTTAAAAAGTATTGACTTAGGGTGTATTGCGGATTATGGAAGTTTCTATATTGACTACCATCCGGATGAAGAAATTACTATCGGTGGACAAGATGCTTATTTAGAATTTTATTCAAAACGAGAATTCAATAAAATCAAATTCAGCCACGCCAACCATTCTTTTGTAACATTTTATATGCAATTAACAAGATACCTGCAACAAGCAATAGGAACAATTCCTGCGATAAACTTAAATGCTTACCTGAAAAACATTGGGGAAGAAGTTGATGAGCAAATATAGGTTCATATTTTTTCTAGGTAATCTCCTGTGTCGCTTATACAAAGTATTGGTATTTGGCTGCCGAAGACTTGTCTCCTAAATGTCAAGGCATATTGTGGTCAGCTACAATTTCATGCTTCACAATGTTCTTCGCAAATGGGTCATAACTATTGCATTAAACAACTTAGTTTTTGAATGATTTTTGAATACTTGAATTCTCGTTCAATTTCTGAAAATTGTGCCTAAAAATCGTCTATTCTCTCTTTGCTTGCCTTTTGCAAAATAGTGTTTCTTGCCGTTTACATCACTTTTCGATTTTGGGCACCGAGTCAAATAGCTCGTTTTTGTCGCTACTATGGTTTTAGTACTTTCGTCCGACAGGTTTGTTATCAACTTTTATAACCCAGTGATAAAAATGCAACTTCCTGACTGGTAATCAATCCTTGCTTACTTCATTTTCCGGCATTCTCTTTACATAGATGCATTTCGCTAACTATCCAATCCCCCCTTTCCCCAATTTAAAATATCTTCATACCATCAAGTGACGATTTCATTCACCCTACATGCGACTTTTCCTCTCCTTCCGTCTTTCCTGCATACGCTTAGGCATCATCTTAGGATGTATCATCGTATACACCTCGTCCCTCTCTGCCCAAAAAAACTCCGTCGTCCAGGTCCACGCCGATAAATCCTCCGGCTATGGCGTCGCCTGCGGAGGCCCCCAAAACCTGCCCGACCGCATCGTCACCGCCCTCCATGTAGTCGCCGGCAAGAAGACCATCGTGGTCAAGTGGCAAGGCAAATCCTCCTACGCCACCATCGAAAAAATATACAAGCCCTCTGACCTCGCATTGCTCAAACTCCAGACACCCCTGGGCATCCCCGCCATGGCACTTTATTCCGGCGAACCACCATGGGATACGAATATCAACTTCTGGGAAATACCCATCAATACCACCTCCGTCAGCGCCAAGACCACCGTGCTGGAAGAACGCACCAGCCTTTCGAAGATAAGTCCACGCGTAGCCGACAATCCCGCCGGCCTGTCCAAATCACTCTGCAGCGATGCAGGCCAGTATTATCCCGGCATGACCACCGAAGTGATCAATTTCAAAGAACCCAATATCCGCAAGGCACACTCCGGCTCTCCCCTCACCTATGGCGACAAAATCCTCGGCCTCGTGGATGGCGGCGCCAAACTCATCGATGGCAAAGCCTGCGTATGGGCCATCCCCGCGGCAGACTTCACCAAGCTGTTTAATCAAGGCACCCCCGTACCGCCAGCCATGCAACCCTGCGGCGGCACGACCGGCAATCAATACATGTACAGCGGCACCCGCTCCGACAATCCACTCCTCAGCCCCGAAGAAGCACAACAGGTAGCGGAGTTTGAAACGCCGATGAATTTTAACGCCACCGACGGCAGCCAGATGGCACTCTACCATGACTATCGGATGACCTTCGCCGAAGTATTCGAGACGTTGTTTCCCGACGAGCAGGCCAACATGGAAGGCATCCTCGAAAACGAAGAAGAAATCTCCCTGGTCGATATGTTTGAATCCACCATGGATCTCTATGTGGAAGAGTTGACCGGTGTCACCGTGATGGTGCCTTCGCAATGCAACCTATCAGCAGCATCGGATGATGCATGGACCTACATCACCACGTCCAGTCCCGGCGGCCAGATCACGATGTCGGTCTATATCTCTCCAAATAATTCGATGGAAGAAGGCCTCGGCGCAATGGATGCCTTCAAGTCCTTCATGGCCGAAAACGGACAAGTGCTGCTCCCTGAAAGTGACGACATCGACGACTTCAGCGACGACCCCGACAATCCCTATTACAGCGAATATGTTGAAAATCTATACGAAGACGCCAATGGCAATATCCAGGGCGAATTTTTTGCGGACCTCATCATCAATGACGGCGACTTCCTGGCCGTCACCGTCCATATCGCCGACTGGAGCGAGATCGATAATAATCCGGAGGAGAGGATGTTTCTGTATCTGATGGAGATTTGTGCGCTGCTGAGTGATTTTGCTATTTATTAGGCAGATACATAGAAAGAGCTTATGAAGCTTATAGGCTTATGAGGCTTATGAGGCTTATAGGTTGATAAGTTGATGTGTTTATGTGTTTATGTGTTTATAAACTTTTTCACTTGGCTATCCCGGGGTTTCGGAAGCACATAGTTTCGCAGAAACATGTGACTGGAGAACACAGGGATCGGGTATTGGCGCAGCCACAATAAACGAGGGTAAAAGAGCAAGGAATATCAAAGTAAGAAGTGAGGTCAAAAAAAGCCCTGAAAGGGCGCACCTGTAGGAAGGGGGTTCAGCCCCTGACTAACCAACTCACCACTCACAATTCACGATTCACAACTCACATTAAAGTCTCAGAGCCGCAGAGCCGCAGTTTAGATTTAACTACTCACAACTCACAATTTTTCACTCTTCACTCTTCACTTTTCACTTAGAAATCCCGGGGTTTCGGAAGCACATAGTTTCGCAGAAACATGTGTCTGGAGAACACAGGGATCGGGTATTGGCGCAGCCACAAGAAAAAAGCCCTGAAAGGGCGCACCTGTAGGAAGGGGGTTCAGCCCCTGACTAACCAACCACCACTCACAATTCACGATTCACAACTCACATTAAAGTCTCGCGCAGAGCCGCAGAGCCGCAGTTTAGATTTAACTACTCACAACTCACAACTCACAATTTTTCACTCTTCACTCTTCACTTTTCACTTAGAAATCCCGGGGTTTCGGAAGCACATAGTTTCGCAGAAACATGTGTCTGGAGAACACAGGGATCGTTTATTGGCGTAGCCACAATAAGCGAGGGCAAAACACACAACTCACGTCTCACGCCTCACGTTTTAACTCACAATTCACAACTCACAACTCACCTTATCCCATATTTCTCCAACTCCATCTTACTAAGCTTATACACCGGCGCATCATTAAGCCCCGCAAAGATCGCCCGCGGCGTCCTCCACCGCATCACATACCCATCATCACTTGCCGTCAGCACATGACTCCCATCGCTCACGAAACAAGCATAATTGATCTTGCCACTATGCTTCTTGTATTCCGCGATGAGATCACCATTGAAATACCAGAGGTAGGCAGTGCCATCAATGCAGGCTGTGACAATTTCTTTATTGTCAGGTGATACATCTATGGAAGTTACATTCTCTGCATGGATAAGACTGTCTGTTAATGCCCCATTGGCATCCCATATTTTAACAAGCTTGCCACCACCTGTGATGATGTGCTGACCATCTGGAGTGTAGAAGGCAATTCTAGGTTTTGCATGATGAACCATCTCTCCTAGCAATTCACCGGAAGCAGACCAACGACGAACGAGGCTGTCTGCACAGGTCGTCAGGAGTGTATTGCCATCGTTTGAAAATGCAACAGAATAAATTCTTTCAGGATGTCTGTACTTATGCAACGTATCTCCTTCCACATTCCACAAGGTCATCACTTGATCAGCTGAGATGGAGGCGATGCGCTGATCGTCAGGCGAAAATGCAGCAGCGATAACATCGCCTTTATGTGCATAGGTGTGCAATGCCTTGCCATCTATATCCCATACCCTGACCATACTATCAAGTGAAGAGGTCAGCACAAACTTTCCATCATGCGAGAAGGTGGCACTAGTCACTTCATGATCATGCAGGAGTATGGTCACTTTTGATTCCTTAGGATTCCAGATCCTGGCCGTGCTGTCACGGGATGCAGTAAGGATGTGCTTTCCATCCGGACTGTACCAGGCTGAAATCACTACATCACCATGCATGAGTTTGTCTATCAATCGACCTGTGCCATCATATATTCTGGCGGTTGAATCAAACGAAGCGGTGACATAGGTATTGGTTTCCGGAAAGTAATCGATGGTATTCATCGCTTGCGCCTGTTTCGGAAAGCGATGCAAAAACGGATTTGAAAAATCCCAAAGCTTTGCGGTGTAATCATTACTTGCAGTCAGAATAGATTTACCATCAGGAGAAAAAACAGCATTGACTTCCGTGCCTTGACAAATAAAGCTGTACAACGAATCTCCATTGGCACTCCACACCTTTATCAAACTTGATGTGCCTTCTGGAGAAATCGTAAGCATTTGTTTCCGATCATTTGAAAAAACTGCATTTAATGGATTGGACGAAAGTGAGTCAGTGGTCGGATCTGTGCCAACAGGTGCAGGGATGATCTTCATGCCATCTGTTGAAAATAATTTTAAGTCAGTCGTGGTTTCCGCAATGGTATCCTTGTCAGTTAGTTTTCCATCTCTCTCCCAGAGATGTACATGCGTGCGTGTGATCGTCAGCAACTGATCACCGTCGGGTGAAAAGGCCGCACTGGTCACTTCGATCTCGTGTGGCAATGACAACAGTTCATTGCCCTTGAGGTCCCAGAGTTTTGCATAGCCATCTTCAGAAGCAGTGAGCACATATTTTCCATCCGGCGAAAACACCGCGCTGAATACCCGCTCACGATGTGGAAAGTTAGCGGAGTACAAAGCCCTCTCATCCTGGCCATGGAAGATATCACTCATGGCCTGCATCACCAGCGGCGGCGAATCTTCAGTCAACGAAGCATACGCATGATGTGCTACATTCATAGCGATAGTATTATCCTCTGCCATTATATCTCTTGCGGTAAAGGCAAGTTCACCGGCACGTGAATACAGATAACGTTGATTGGCCACATACCACTGCCATCCGGCCAGTGCGGCAAATACAGCGACTATCGAGACAAGCGCGATACGAATCACACGGTTACGCTTTCGATCTTGTTGTGCTTGTATTTTTTTGGCGCGACTCAATTCAAGCAGAGCCTTTTCTTCTGCATTCAGGCTGCGCATGCCTTCCATTCCGTTTTCAACAGCTCCAAGATCTGCTTCATTGAGCCAGTTAGCCGCAGGACCGGATGTTTCAACCGTCCTTGCATTCAGTATCCTCGCTGCTTGCTGACCCGGATTCAATGAAATACTGTAATGACGTATCACTACTTGTGCAAGCAAATTGTGTCCAAGATTACTGCCATCATTTGGAGCACTTGTCAGCAGAAAGAGTTCTTTACAATGCTTCAATACAACGTTGACGATGTTCAGACGATCATCATACGTTTGCTTTCTTGTTGTCGCATCCAGTGTGTTTGATTTACCAAGCGCCGATGTATGGCGGTATAATAAATCGAGCGCAAGACCTGACTGAACAGGCACTTCACTCCACGTTTTTAGTTGTGTTATCTGCTGCGTATAAAACCGATCCATGATATCACCGGACATCATACCTTGCTGATACGCATGCATGGTGAATGCAGGGCTCTGCGGATTTTCCCTGATCGCCTTTTCCCAGAGTGAAGACAATATGACCTGCAGATAAGGCGCCACCAGCGTCGTATCTCCATCTGTTAAATCTCCCGCCAGTGTGATGGGTAAATTGTTGGCACTGGTATCTTCGATCTGCAGTCGATAATGATCTCGTGTGACCGGTGTGCGTGTGATGCCTGTGATGGCATCCTGCAGCTCATCCCAGGTAAGTGGTTGTAGAAACACTTCCGCATATGCACAACCTGAGGCCCGCAGAAGATCGCGAAACGGAATATGCATTTCTTCATCAATACTCAGGATGAGTTTTCCACGTGGTGATGATTTGCTTTCAAAGATGCTAAGCATGATCTGAAGCAAGGCCTTCCAGTCTTCCGGATCATGTGGTAGTTCATCGAGTATCAATACCAATGGCTTACCCGTCTGCTCTTCGATGGACATCCATTGCGCTTGATAGGAGAGTCTCTCTTTCCCGACGAGCGAAATCAACCGGTTGAGTTCCTGCTCCAATATGTCTTTGGCTACACCTGTATTGGCAGTAACCGATTTTTGCAGCTCGGTGATTTGTGCTTCGAGATTGCTCTTGTCTGCCGGAGCCGGTTTTGCTAATCCATTCTCTATGCAGACCTGATCAAGCGCATCTGTGAGGACATCAGCTAGCTTTATATTTTCTATTGATTGCAGGGAAACAACAAACGCTTCTTCCAATCGCGGCTGAAGGCCTGCGGCAAGGAGTGATGTTTTACCAACTCCCTTTTTTTCCCGGAAAGCAAAATGACCGGTTGTGCATGTCCGAGTTGTGTGTACAATTTGCGGATATCCGCACCGCGACCAAAAAAGATGGCTGCTTCTTCGCGCGCAAAACTCCTGAGTCCCGGATAAGGAGACAAAGGAAGTTTCCGGTAATACGCATTCGGCAGTTCAAGCCCAAACAAGGGTTGATTAGCTGCCTCTGGCAGGTTCCATGCTTTTGAAAATGCTCCACCTTCACCCGTGTACATCTTCCAGGGAAATTGCTCTACACCCGGCTCGCCCAGTATTCCTTCCACTAAAAGGGAAGTTGTATTGCTGGTATTATTTTCAGTTTTGGTTTGATCGATAGCCTCTGTCCATGCCCTTTCGACGGTCAAGCCCGAAGCAAGGCCTTTATAAAACCGGGTAGATAAACCGGTGGCAATCGTATCATTGATCGACTGTGAGGTCCCGATCACCGCAGGCAGACCTGCTGCAATAAGTTCTTCAGATTGCTTTTGAGATGAGCATCCGTTGAGGAAGACCAGCTTGAGGCTTTTTTGTTTTGCCAGGAAAGAAACAAGGCCTTCACTATGCGCTGTAGCCTTTCCACCTGATGCAGATTCCAGCAGCAGCGAATAACTGTCGGCGTGTCCGCCATAATGGAAGATGGCGATGCGGTCGCGGTACGCGCTGTTTTGAAAAACATCAAAGAGGCGATCCACCGTGACATCAGGCTCTACGATGACCTGGCAGAGACCGTTTTCTTCGGCCTTCATCAGTGCATCGCGGATGGCATTGCGCTCCTGGGTCAGGCCCCGGAGGTATCCCGCCCCGGTATTTTGTTTGTCATTGGCAAAGGCCAGAAGGATCACTGGTAACACAAAGTAAAGAAAGTGAATTTCCTTTGTTTATGAGTTGATATGTTGATGTGTTGATATGCTCTAGAGTTGATGAGCTTATGGCTTATTGGCTTATAAGGTCGAGTGGCTGAAACGATTATCCATTATTTCTTACTTCGATAGTCCTTGCTCGGTATTCCTTATTCTTTTGCCCTCGTAGCTGGAGACAGATATTCCTTTACTTCTTAAATTCGATATTCCTTACTCCTTGTTCTATATTTCTAAGCGCCAAACCTTCTAAGCTCCTAAGCTCCTAAGCGCATCTGATAAACTTATAAACCTATAAACTTCATAAGCATACAAGCTTCATAAGCCCATAAGCCCATAAGCCCAACAAATAAACTTATCAACCAATAAACCTATAAACCTCATAAGCCCCGACCCACTAATCTACTAAGCACATCAACCAACACCATCAACATATCAACTCATCAATCAACATATCAACTCATCAACTCATCAACCCATCAACCTTTCAATCAACTTGTCCGTCAACTCATAATCCCGCATCCCTGTCGCATCTTCATCTCCACCGGTAAAGCAGATACCTCCCATATACCCAAGCCCTAATAGTTTGTCAAGAACATCCAATGTCCAATCATGCTGCAGAAAAGTGGTAGCAGGATTAAGTTCCAAAATCTGATCAGCCTCGATCTCGTCAAAATGTATAATGCTAAAACTATCGTTAGGGCATTTATCAAGGTTGACATATTGTGTATCAAAAAATAGTTCGGCGTCGGATATGCCTTCTAAATCTATCAGTTGTGTAAGGATGACCCCATCCGGCCTGGCATCAATAATGGTTTTCGACAACAACATTTCATCAACCGCATCGATCTCTGCTGCCAGCTTCACACCTTCGACCCAGTCCTTAAAGGTATGCCACCGCATAAAAGACGTCGGATCGTTATTCAATTCCATACTCATCCAGTCCACGCCCATGGCCGCAAAGTAACGGGCATCGGTTAGGTGCTTGATGTTTCTGACGAGGATCTGATTTCTGTACATGCATATGCTATTTCAATCGCAAAAGTAAGCTTAAAAAGCAAGGGGCAAGGAGCAAGGGGCAAGGAGTTTATGATCATTGTATTTACTTTTGAAATAGATGCGTCATTCTCTACAGTTAAAACATACCTCCCCTCTTTCCAGATAAAACTGTAACCAACAAACTACTCTGTAACATGAGAGAGGGGACGGGGGTGAGTTACCCTTAAGATCATGAGGAGGGACGGGGGTGAGTTAATCTCAAAAACAAAGGCGAAGGCGAAGGCGAAGGCGAAGGTGAAGGCAGAGGCGAAGGCAGAGACGAATAAAACTAAACCCTCTAAACTTCCTAAACTTATGGCTCGTAAGGCCCACAACCTAAACCCTGTATCCAACTTATAAATCCGCCGACCACTTATCAACCCATAAACCTATCAACCCATAAACCCATAAACCTATAAGCATATAAGCCTCATAAGCTTATAAGCTTAACTTATAAACTCATCAACAAATTAACTCATCAACAAATCAACTCATCAACAAATCAACTCATCAACAGATCAACCCATCAACCCAATTTCATCTTCGCCAAAAACTCTTCCTTCCTTCGCTTCGCAATGGGTATACTGGTGCCATCACGCATCACTACATACCCCCCATCATCACGGAGATAGCGCTGGAGATAATTGAAGTTGATCAGGTAGGATTGATGCACCCTGAAAAAATCAAGGTTCCCCAACATCTCCTCCACGTCTTTAAGGGTCTTGGATAACGTATACTTTTTATTTCCCGTCAACATCACATGCGTGTAGTTGCTTTCCGCATTGCAATACATGATATCAGATGCTTCCACAAAATCCATACCCCGCCCGGAAGGCAAGGCAATGCGCGGAGATTTAAATCCATCACGCAGATTATATAGTAATGCTTCCAGTTGCGATTTGGCATCAACGGTCGAAACTGATTTTGCAGCAACACGGCCCACGGCATCCTTCAACTGATCACTCATGACCGGCTTGAGCAAATAGTCCGCCGCCGCAAACCGAAATGCCTGCAACGCATACTGATCATACGCCGTCACAAAGATGACCCTGAAGTCCAGCGGCTCGAGTTGCCGCAACATTTCAAATCCACTCATCCTGGGCATCTCAATATCAAGGAATACAAGGTCAGGTTTTAATGCCTGGATCTTTTGTATTCCCTCCTGCCCGGACGAAGCAGTATCCACTATCTCCACGTCAGGGCAATGGAGCTGGAGTTCATACCGCAAAGTCTCAACACAGTGCAGCTCATCATCAATCAGTATCGTCTTAAGCATGGATGCGTGGTGGATTTGTGAAATGATTTTTATTCTTCTTCATCATGTATGAGTGGGATATTGATGACCACCCGTGTACCGGTGGCTGTTCCGTGTTCATCCATGAGGTCAATGACATGGACCTGGGTATCGATTTGATATATCCGGTTGATCAGTGCGATCCGGTCACTCGTGATCTGCATGCCTACCGACTTCTTATGATCTGTCTGCTTGCCACGAAACTCTGAAGCTTTCAACCTACCGATCCCATTGTCTTCGATGATGCATTGTATCTGATGGCCCATATCCTTGACCTGTACGAGCAGTTTTCCTCTTCCATCTTTATGCATGAGTCCATGCCAGATAGCATTTTCTACATAGGGCTGCAGGATCATCGGTGGTATCTGCGCTTGCTTGATATGAATCCCGCTGTCGATATCAATTTGATAATCAAATTTACCATCCAGTCTTAAATGCTCTATCTCTATATACAGTTGCAACGCATCAAGTTCATCTTTAAGACTGATCGTGCGTGATTTACTATTGTTGAGGATGGCGCGGACCAACAGCGAAAACTTTGAAAGGTAGGCGGCCGTTTCATCCTTGCTCTTGCTGATGGCAAAATACTTGATCGAGTTGAGGCTGTTGAATAGAAAATGGGGATTCATTTGTGCCCGCAGTGCCTGCATCTGGATCTCTGATAGTTGATGTTCAAATTCAGCTTTCAATCGTTCGGTCTTCTTGGCCTTGGAGAGCAACAACCGGTTGATGAAGACCACGATAGAAAGGAACAGGACACCTGCAATGCCCCAAAACCACCAAAATTCTATCAACCGTTTTGGAATATATAACTTTAGAGAAGTGACGTTAGTCCAGGATTGGTCATCGCGTTCCTTAGCCCTGACCATAAAACTATACGATCCTCCTGGAAGCTTAGGATACCGAACCCTGCGCTGATCAGTGGTGATCCAATCGCTGTCATATCCTTCAAGCATATACTGATAGCTCACGGTCGCGGGATCCAATGGATTGGGTAACACATACTGAAAGGTGATATCCCGTTGGTCTTTATGTAGCGTAATATCCTCCTTGTAGATCAGCGGTTTAAATCCGGTCTCATACACTGGCGATGCATCTATTCCTGTCATAGCGACCTTGACTTCCTTGACTACACCTGAAGGCTGCATAAATGCTTGCCGTGCTATATTGACTCCATGCCATGATGTAACCCATAATCGGCCATGGCGATCATTGAGCAAATCCAGAAAGATGTAGTTGGGTAATAATCCATCAGGCCGGTCAGCATTATAATCCCAATTTTCGAAACGACCTGTAGACAGGTTCATCTTTCCAACGGATGTCTCCGTGGCCAACCATGCCTCATTTCCACCGGCTGGAAGCAGCCTGTTGACACTCCTTCCCGATGCAGGGAGGGGCGCATATACAGGAAGGCGATGCACGATCCACTGCTGCGTATCTGTATTAAACCCTCCGATATAGCCATTCCCTACAGAAACCCATATCATACCTGACTTCTCTGCATACATATCATGGATATACATCTCCTGCTCAGGAATATCCTTGCACATGATATGAGTGTACCGGTCTGCATCTATATCATATTGAAATATTCCTACCGGGGTCCCAAGCCAAAGAAGGCCAGGATTTCGGGGATGCTGGACAATACAAAGGATGTCCTCAGGCATATACCCTTGATCCAAAGGTTTAGAGGGACGAAGGAGCGTGATGGAGTCTCCTGTCTCAGGGTTCATACTGGCTAGTCCATAACCTGTGCCTATCCAAAGCGTCCTCTGGACAGTATCCTGAAAAAAACATCGTGTCCAGGCAAATCTTGAATCCGGCGCAAGATCATATCTGTTGTTGAAATTCTCTATCTGTCCGGTGACAGGATCAACCACTGAAAATCCGAAATTGGTTGCAACATACAATCGATCATCAACTCCCAGGTAAGTCTTCAGGATTCGGAAGCCGGGAATAGAGGTCTTCATATTGGCTGGATCAGGAAGGAAAGACTTCAGTGTATAACCATCATACCTGTACAGTCCTCCCCCGGAGGAACTTCCAAACCATATAAACCCCTCATGGTCTTCTGTGATCGCCGTGTAGTATGCTGAATAGAGATCAATGTCTCGCTTGAGATGTTGGAAACTCACCGCCGGCAATTGCGCCAATACCATATCTGCCCGTAGCAGGAGTGCCAGGACCAGGATCGCAGTATAGCTATTACAGAACCGGTATGTTTGAACTACAGACAAGTGCTTCAAAATGAGTTGAAAGTCTAAAGTTCATTTAAATACTGAGATCTCAAAAGGCACCCTGGTCTGGCGTTCCCTTTTTGTGAGTATACGGGAGGAAAAATTGAGTCGGCAGTGGGCAGTTTTCAGTGGGCAGTCAGCAGTCGGCATTGTTTTGCCCTCGTTTATTGTTGCTTCGCCAATGCACGATCCCTGTGTTCTCCAGTCGTTCGTTTCCCAATCCCTGTTGAGCTTAAGTTAACTTAAGCTCGCGTACGATTGATCAAATAGATCATCAATAAGGCAGCAATCATCGAAGCCGTTTTTAACGGCAGGTAACTAAGCTTTTCATTTGCCCTCACTTATTGTTGCTTCGCCAATAACCGATCCCTGTTTTCTTCAGTCGTTCGTTTCTGCGAAACGTCACGCTTCCGAAACCCCGGGATATTTAAGTGAAAAATGAAGAGTGAAAAATGAAGAGTGAAGAGTGAAGAGTGAAAAATGGTCCCTATTTCCTAAGCCCATCTAATAACCCTATAAACCCATCAACCTATAAACCCATCAACCTATAAACCTATAAACCCATCAACATATCAACCTATCAACCTATCAACATATCAACCTATAATCTAATAACCTCATAAGCCCATAAACTTATCAACCTTATAACCCATCAACCCATCAACATATCAACATATCAACATATAATCCACCGATGCTGCTGGTGGGGACACCAGGGCAGCGGCAAATCCCCATAAGCTATAAGCCTATAAGCTTTATAAGCTCTAACTTTATCATATAAACCTATAAATCAACCTATAAACCTATAAACCCATCAACCCATCAACCCATCAACCCATCAACCTAAAATTTAAAATGTTCCTTCATCCGCTGCATAAGCACCTCCTTCTTTCGACGTGATACCTCAATCTCCTGCCCTCCTGTGAGCAGGACACTCCCTCCCTCTCCGCGCAGATACTCCGTGATGTGCTCCAGGTTGACAACATAGGATTTATGGATGCGCACAAATCCTGCATCCTCCAATAGCGTTTCATATTCATGTATTGGTTTGGAGGCGCATATGAGTGACCGGTTGGTAAAATAAAAATTAGTGTAATTGCTGCTGGCCTCACAGTAGATGATATCGCGGATGTCCACTACCTGGAATCCCTTCATCGAGGGAATGCAGAGTTTCATCTTTTGTGCAGTACCACTTTGGACCATATTGTGGAGAAAAGTGTCAATCTGTTGTTTACCGCTTTTATCTCCGATTTTCCGGGCAGCCCTTTTTACGGCTTCTACCAGTAAATCATCATCCACGGGTTTGAGTAGATAATCTACCGCGCTCAGGTGCAGGGCTTGCGAAGTGAAATTGTCATGCGCGGTGACAAAAATGATTTCAAAATCAATAGCCGGCAATTCCTGCAACAATTCAAATCCATTCTTGCCGGGCATGGCGATGTCCAGAAATACCAGATCGGGATGCAGGGCGGCAATTGCGTTCTTAGCTTCATCGGCTCCTGAACAACATTGCAAAACATTCACCTCCGGGCAATTGAGCTCCAGTAATTTTTGCAATGACGTCAATCCTCTAGGCTCATCATCAATCAGTATCGCGCGGATTCCTTTCATACTTCTGTCATTTCGAGGGGCAGTGTGATGGTCACCAAGGTACCGGATATAGCCCGGTTTCCAGGTTCACTTTTGTCTTTCACGGTGATCGAACTTTGCATGCCGTATTTCTGGTTTAACAAGTCTATGCGGTTTTTAATGTTCGCTATACCTACGGATTGGTGTTGATCTCCGTTGATTTTGCTTTTAAGCGAATGATCTATACCAACCCCATTATCTTCAATGGTACAAACTATCCGATCACCCTGTTTTGTAAAATCAACTTTTATATCGATCAATTTTCCATCCCCATTGGTACCATGCCATATGGCATTTTCTATAAACGGTTGAATCAACATCGGGGGAAGGATCGTTTCGTCCCGCTCCAGGTTAGGGTCAGCCTGCATAGAAAATTGAAAACGCGAATTCCTGATTTTTTCCATTTCCACATACCGGTTGATATAATCCATGGAATTACGCAAGGAGATGGTCTGCTGTCTTGACTGGTCAAGGGTGATCCTGATCAAGTGAGCAAACTTGCTCAGGAACCTTGAAGCCTCATGATTCTCATTATTCAATATCATCTCCCGGATGCTGTTCAGGCTGTTGAAGATGAAATGCGGATTCATCTGAGCATGCAGTGCCTTCATTTCGGTCTGAGATAACAATTTATCCAGATCAGCTCTTTTTCTGATTTGGGCAATGCGCCACTTGTAAAATAAATATACCAGGGTTAACAGCACCACTATACAAAGCAGAATAAACCACCCTTTCATCCAAAACGGAGGGGCGATCACAAAGGCAAATGTTTTTACTTTTTGTTCCCCTGACTTTCCGGTTGCACTGAGTTGGAGTGTATAGGTGCCGGATGACAAATTGCTGAGGTTGATATGTCGCTGCTGACCCAGACTGTTCCATGCATCCGCATCATTGAGTTTATAGGCAAATTGATAGTTATGCCCTCCTTCAAAATCAACGATTGTATAAAAGACAGATATGTTATTGTCTCCCGGTTTCAATTTCAGTGTGCTACCCGGAAATGAAAAAGATTGATGATTGTTGACAACCACATTATGCACCATCAGATCACTGCTGAGATCCTGGTGATGCATGGGGTGTATCGGAAATTGAATGACCTCATCCTGGTAAAACATAAAGCATTGAGTGCCATCAGCACTGAGCATCATTCTCCTACTGATGGGTTTACGTTGCGGTAAGCCATCCTGATATCCATACACGTCCATTTTTTTGTACGGTATCAAATCGGGTGAGATGATTATGACTGCCTATCCAGAGGATACCATCCACGATGGGGCTGAAACATCTCAACACATCAGAAGGAAGGCCATCTTTCATGCCATACGAAACAAACTGCCTGGCTTTTATTCGATATTCCAGCAATCCATTCTCTGCATTGTGGAGCCATAATGAACCTGATGCATCCGCAGCGATGACCACTATATCATCATTAAACTTTTGGATACCTGCATACACCGTAATGAGCGTATCAAAGTAATTTTCCCGTGTATTCCATCTTGCCAGGGAATGTCCACTGACCCAAATGTCCCCGAAGGCATCATAGACGATATCTTTCACCTCATTGAAGGGTAATGCAGGTTTGGTCTCCGCCGTAAATATTTCAAATTTCCTTGTAGAAATATGATATCGCGCCACAAACCCATTGAGCCATCCCACCATCCAGGCATATCCATCCTGATGCACCGGTTTGAGCACTAGCAAACCTTCCATTTCAGGAGGCAAATATTGTTGCTCCGCGACCTTGCCGTATGCATGTGTATGTATGTCAAACCATAGAAGCCCGTTGTACGATCCCAGCCACAATGTGTCGGGATGGTACATTTGCACAGAAAATATTTCGTTCCATCCATTCCCTTTGCCATAAAAATGGATTTGGGATGTTATGGCCATCGTCTGCGTATCAATGATGATCAAACCGGCGTCGCGGGAATGCCTTCCGAGATACAACTTGTCTCCGAGCATCAATCCGTCTACATAACCCATATTAGAAAAATCATCTACCGCCCAATGATGTTTCCGGATAAACTTCTCATTTACTTTTTGCTGCAACAATCCTTGCGTGGTTCCAGCCCACAAGCGATGGTCCTTATCCTGGAAAAGGGAATTGATCTTTAAGGATCCGAGATATTTCTCCGGATGGCATCTGATGATTCCGGTCCTGCGATCAAGTTGAAAAAGATAAAAGCCCGTATATCTGCCATTAATGGCAAACGTTGAATCATCGAGCATCGTCACATTGCTTTCCCATGAAAACTCATCGTTGCAATTAAAGGGCATCAAAGATGCTACTCGTTTATGAAGCTTGTAGTCCACATAAATGAGGCTGTCCTTTCTCGGTAGAAAAATATACGCATGATCATTGATCTGCGCTTTGGATAACCAGGGACCACCTTCCGCTTCTGTTGGATGGATAAAGCTTTTCCATGCAGGGTCGGCATCTGGAACAGCTTGATAGTTGCGCTTGTCAATATTATAATGCGCAAGATCTCTTTCCTGCACATAGATCAGCATTTCATTTCCAGGCAAAGAGAATATATTCCTTCCATAGAAAATACGCTTATTTCCCTATGTCCTTCAACCCGTATGCATCATGACGAAATAAAAGTGATCCATCCTGATGGAAGACATAGAATCCGGAAGAGGTTGTTACACCAAAGGATCCGTCTTTAAGTTCTTTCAGGTCCCACACCCTGTTTCGAATGGTCACAAAGGCAGAACTATCCGGGATAAGATAATGCTGAATGGCAAAATCATTTGTATTCAAAACCTGAAATCCGTTAGAAGTGACGATGGCCAGCCGCTGCCTGTCCAGTGTGATCAGCTTGCGGATATTGGAAGAAGAAATAAAGCGCTCAGGTGAGCTCTGAACATAATTTTGAAACTGGTATCCGTCAAATCGGTTTAACCCGATCTCCGTACCCACCCATACAAAGCCCCAATCATCCTGTTGAATACAGGTGACATTATTATCACTCAATCCCTCGTTGACGGTATACCGGATAAAATTTTCCTCTGCATATTGGGCAGGAAGGATCTGGACTGCTGTCATCAAGAGCAAGAGTGAATATAGAAACCTGAAAAAATGAAGTTGCGACAGCATACACATTTATATCAAGGTGTCTAAGTTACTTCTATAAATCATATATGCGGTGTGTGAAAAAAGCTAGGGGTAACCTGATGACCTACGTGTTTTGCCCTCTGCCGTTAATCGCTTAAAACCTACCGATTACACATTTGGATATGACAATTAGGAATATCAAAATAACCTTTAGTACAAAGAAACCCACCGTTAGCGCGATTGCCTGAAACCCTCTTTGGGTCTGTTGTAATTTTCTAGTTGAAGGGACTGCTTCTCTCCATGCATTATTTACCAAATGATCCAACGGTTATGAAGAGAATACTTGTTTTACTTGCTACCTGCCTAATGGTCTTTGCGCCTGGTTTGAGGTCTCAAAACGTAGGCATCGGCACACCATCTCCAGGGGGTAAACTTCATATCAAAGGCGCGGCAGACGTACCGCAATTGATCATTGATGCCAATAGTGTACAAAGCAATCTATCTCCATTACTCAAACTCCGAAACAGCATGGGGACTGATTTGCTTTGGATGCATTCAGATACTGCCTTAAATACCTTTATCGGCATTTATGCAGGAAGGGTAAATAATGCAATTGGCGGAGGTGTTTTTAATACCTATACCGGAAGCCATGCCGGTTTTTCAAGCACCACTGGAAATTCCAATTCCGGCTTTGGTGCAAATTCACTTTTCATAAATGCTACAGGAAGCTTTAATTCCGCTCACGGACTAAATGCACTTTTTTCCAATGCCTCGGGATCCTGGAATACCGCCATGGGAGCCAATGCACTTTTTGCGAATACCACAGGAACCAGTAATACAGCAGTTGGAAATACTGCGCTACTCAGCAATATAAATGGTTCATCCAATACGGCCATAGGATCGGATGCAATGAATCACAATACTTCGGGACCAGGAAATACAGCGAGTGGGTTTCAGGCACTCTATTCCAACACCACCGGAGAGGTTAATACCGCCTACGGAAGTGCTGCACTTTTTTCCAACACCACCGAGAGCGCGAATACTGCTGTAGGAGGGAATGCACTATATAACACCATCGCGGGTTTAAATACAGCTGTTGGTTATGACGCACTTGTTGCGACCACGACTGGTGGATTTAATACTGGTGTGGGAAAGAGCTCACTTGGTACAAACACTGCTGGATATCTTAATACCGCCTGTGGACTTGAATCACTTTATAACAATACTACCGGAAGTAACAATACAGCCATTGGATTCGATGCAGATGTTTCGGCAGGAAATTTAAATTATGCTGTTGTGTTCGGTGCCAACGCAACCGTAAATGCAAGTCATAAAGTCCGAATTGGTAATGGCAGTGTGAGCGTCATAGAGGGCCAGGTTGCGTATTCATGGCCTTCGGATGGACGATTCAAAGAAAATATTGAGGATGACGTGAAGGGTTTGGATTTTATTTTGAAACTGCAACCTGTCTCGTATAATTTCAACCGACTCAAATTTGCTCAACATGTGCGGGAGAATATCAGCGTAGAAAGAGAAGAGATTCTAGTGGCCCAGTCTCAGCAACGCTCAGTGGGCTTTGTGGCACAAGATGTTGAAAAAATAATTCAGGAAACCGGCTTTTCTTCCTTTGATGCAGTGCATGCTCCTACAAACGAAACGGACAATTACAGTATGGGCTATGCTGTGTTCGTCGTGCCGCTAGTCAAAGCAGTCCAGGAACAACAACTGATGATTGAATCGCAAAATCAAAAGATTGAATTTCTGTTAAAGGAAATAGAACTCCTTAAGCAGAAACTGAAATAATTTCCTTTTAACCACAACATTTTTATTGTGAAAAATATTCTTCTTTTCATTTCATTTGTTGTTTTTGCACTATCTCTCTCTGCCCAAAATGTAGGCATTGGCACTACCACTCCGATAGGTAAATTGCATATCAAAGGAAGTGCAGATACATCCCAGCTCATCATCGATGCCCATCCGACACAAAGCAACACCTCGCCACTCTTTAAGTTACGCAACAGTCTTGGAAATGACCTGCTCTGGATTCACTCGGATGATACCTCCAATACATTTGTCGGTCTACGCGCAGGAAGATTCAATGATGCCTCCAATTCAGGATGGTACAATACTTTTATTGGAGGTGACGCCGGCTATTCCAATACGTCAGGTCAATTCAATACGGCCAGTGGCAATCACGCTCTATTCTCTAATGTCTCTGGATCCAACAATACCGCCAATGGAGCAGCGGCGCTTTTTTCAAACACCAGCGGTGCTAACAATACGGCCTTTGGATATTTTAGCTTAGGTTCCAATACCACCGGAGACAATAATACTACAAGCGGATTTGGCTCACTCTTCTCGAACACCACGGGAGCGAATAATATTGCGTTTGGATATGAGTCCCTGTATTCCAATACAAGCGGAGCCAACAATACAGTGTATGGAACTTCAGCAATGTGGGGCAATACCACCGGTTTTTCAAATGTGGCCATAGGGATAAGAGCATTAAACCTCAACACCATCCGCAACAACCTGGTGGCTATCGGAGATTCAGCATTGTACTCCAATGGTCAGGGGGCTTCAGAGATATTCCACGCTACCAATAATACGGCCGTAGGCTCTAAAGCTTTATATGCAAATACGGTAGGACATGCGAATACAGCTATCGGTTTTAACTCCTTAAAAGCGAATACAACTGGCGGCAACAACACTGCAGTAGGACTCACTACAATGCTATCAAATACTACAGGATCTGCTAATGTAGCTATGGGAGCAAATGCATTGCGTAGTAATACCATCGGAAGCTTTAATACAGTCGTGGGGTTTGGGGCGCTGTCTTTTAATACGACTGGTGCCAGTTCCACAGCCATAGGATATAATTCAATGCTATTTAACACCACTGGTAGCAATAATACCGCTCATGGTTACGAATCCCTGAGAAGTAATACGACCGGAAAAAGCAATACAGCCATGGGCTATCGCGCGCTCTATAGCAATACGACAGGTGTCAATAATATCTCCATTGGTAAAGAATCTCTTTATAAAACCATCACCAAATCTTATCTCGTGGCCATTGGTGATTCTGCCCTTTACTCCAATGGATTGACTGCTCCTAACCCATGGGAAGCAACGGCAAATATTGCCATAGGATATCAATCCATGGCTTTAAATACGGTAGGATGGGATAACATTTCGATTGGTGTTAAGTCCGCCAGATTCAACACAACAGGTGCCCGGAATGTAGTAGTGGGGAATGCGGCTTTATACAGTAATACGACAGGTTCTGGTAGCGTTGCAATTGGTATCAATGCATTGTACACCAATACTAACCGAAAAAATCTGGTGGCAGTAGGTGATTCTGCATTATACAATAACGGATTAAATGTAATCTATAGCTATCATGCTTCGAAAAATACAGCAATTGGTTCTAAGACCTTATTTGGCAATACCAGCGGGTTTGAAAACACAGCCATTGGATTTAATGCACTCACAAATAACACTACTGGTTCCTCCAATACTGCCAATGGGAATCTAGCCCTCTTTTACAATACTATTGGAAACACAAATACCGCTACCGGTAGCTTTGCCCTGTATGCTAATACCATTGGGAATGATAATTCTGCAACAGGCGTACAGGCACTTTATTCCAACACAACAGGTTCGTACAATACAGCTACTGGGTCAGATGCGCTCATCTCTAATAGTACGGGAAACTACAATTCTGCCACAGGAAGTAATGCACTTCTTGCCAACATGACCGGATCAAACAATTCAGCTTTTGGATACAACGCACTCTATTGGAATACAACAGGAGAAAATAATACTGCTACCGGACTGAGTGCACTCCATGCAAATACATCAGGGAGCTTCAATACAGCTGCAGGTTATGAAGCCCTTATTGCCAACACCACCGGAATCAACAACACGGCTCTTGGAGTTCGTTCTCTTAATTCCAATACATCAGGAGTTTCAAACTGTGCTCTGGGGCGAGATGCACTTTACGAGAATACAACGGGGGGACTCAATAGTGCTGTAGGTCAATATGCACTCTTCTCTAATACAACAGGTAATTATAATACTGCCGTTGGCAATTATGCACTTGAGGCCAGCAGCATAGGATCTTTTAATACGCAGTTGGCTACGCCAGCGGACACGCTTATAGTTATTCACCCTCCAACTTCGCGGCGTTTGGTAATAATGCAGGTCAAGTGGGAAATAATAGCAACACAATTGAGCTTGGCAATACAAGTGTTACATGGATTGGAGGGCAAGTGGGTTGGAGTACATACAGCGATCAGCGGATAAAAGATGACATTCAATCCAATGTGCCCGGACTTACATTTATTAATAAACTTCGTCCTGTTACCTACAAACTCAATATTCATCGTGAGAATGAACTCTGCGGAATCCTGGATACGGCGCAATGGGAAGGGAAATACGACATAGAAAAAATAACCCAATCCGGATTCATTGCACAGGAAGTAGAACAAGCCGCCATAGAAAGCAACTATCCTTTCAATGGTGTCACTGCGCCAACAGGCAATGCCAAACTTTACAGCATACAGTATGCTTCATTTGTTGTACCCCTGGTCAAGGCCGTACAGGAATTAAACGAACAACTAATCACACAAAATGAATCCCTGGTCAATCAGATAAAAGCTCAGGATGCACTGATATCAGAAATGAAAATTCGTCTAGATCAATTTGAACAACAGCAAAAAATAATCCTCGAACTGATAGATCAAAATAAAAAATAAAGCTAATCGTATTAGCCCATAGGTCTATAACCTTATAATCACATCAACCTACAATCTAATAAGCTCATAAGCCTATAAGCTTTATAAGCTCCTAAACTTATAAACCTATCAACCTATAATCGAATAAGCCCATAAGCTATAAGCTTTATAAGCTCTACCCTTATAAACATATCAACTCATCAACCCATCAACCTATCAACCTATCAACCTACTGCATAAACGGATTAAACATCTTCTCATACCCGATCTTCGTCGAAGGTCCATGTCCGGGATAAACGACTGTTTCGTTCGGCAATACAAATAATTCTTCACGAATACTCTTCAATAAAGTCGCGTGATCCCCACCCGGCAAATCCGTACGTCCGATACTTTCATAAAACAGTACATCACCAGCGATCACCCATCCATCACGTTCATTATACAAACAGATACTTGCAGGAGAATGTCCCGGTGTAAAAAGTACTTTCATCGAAACACCATCCAACATCACCTCATCTCCCTCCGCTAAAAACGATGCCGGCTTCGGCGATGGATCATACGGCACTCCATACATCCCTGAGACCATCAACCCGGATTCCAGGACAGGGATTTCCCCTTTGTGGATTTCCAAACCAAGACCCCAGGTCTTTGCCACAAACGCATTGCCCAGGATATGATCAATATGGCAATGCGTATTGATCAACCGCACCGGTTTCAATTGAAGGTCCTTGATCGTTTGTGTCAATTCATCCCGCTCCCCCTGGTCAAAACATCCCGGATCAATGATGATACATTCACCTGACGGCGCGCTGATGATGTAGGTGTTCTCCTGGAAGGGATTGAAGGTGAGCAGGTGGACAGTAAGTGGCATAGGTTGACATTAATTTGGCAAAGATGTGAAATCTTCACTGGGAAGTGAAGACATCAGATGCCAGACTCGCAGACACAAGACTCATGATGTTGCTTTTTGATGCCAGATGCCAGACTCGCAGACATAAGACTCATGATGTTGTTTTTAAAAATCGGAGATTTACTTATTAACAAGATTGAGTCTTGATGTCTAAAGTTGGTACGTCTGGCATCTTTAACCTTCACGCGTCTGGCGTCTGCGAGTCTGGATCTGGCATCAAGAAGAAGCCAAAGACCATGACCCGAATCCCCCTTGGTTCTTTACCTTCACGCAAACTTTCAACCATTCATGAAAAATATCCTCCTTTCCCTCCTGGCCATCGCACTTTTTGGCTTTATAGCCTGCAAACCTGATCATAAAGCTGCCGCTGAATTATCCGCCGAACAAAAAGAAGCACAGACTTTCCTGGATACCTATACGACAGAATATGTCAAACGATACTATGCCTCCGGAGAAGCAAGCTGGAAAACTAACACCGAAATCAAAGAAGGCGATACACTCAATGCCTACAACTCGCGTATAGCAGATGAAGCACTCACCGCCTTCACAGGTAGTGTGGATAACATCGAACAAACCAAAAAATTCCTTGCGCAAAAAGACAAGCTTACACCCTTGCAGGTGCGTCAGCTGGAATATATACTCTACCTGGCAGGCAGTGATCCGCAGACTGTAGCCGATCTCGTCAAAGAAAAAATAAAGGCATCAATCGCACAGACAGAAAAACTATTTGGCTTCGCTTTCAAACTTGATGGCAAGAACATCACCACCAACGATATCGACCATATCCTCAAGACAGAAAATGATCTCACCAAAAGACTGGCAGCCTGGGAAGCCAGCAAAGAAGTTGGCAAAGATCTCAAAGCAGGCCTGGTCAATCTAAGAAGACTGCGAAACGAAACGGTGCAAGCCCTTGACTACCCTGATTTTTTCTCCTACCAGGTTTCTGGCTACGGCCTCACTACTCCGGAGATGATGGAGACGATGGAGCGACTCAACCAGGAACTCCGTCCATTGTACCGCGAACTTCACACTTATGCACGTTATGAGCTTGCTAAAAAGTATGGCGTCAAGGAAGTACCGGATTACCTGCCTGCGCATTGGCTGCCAAATCGCTGGGGCCAGGACTGGAGCACCATGCTTGAAGTAGAAGGCCTCAATATCGATAGTGTACTGGCCAGCAAGAGCCCTGAATGGATTGTCAAGGAAGGTGAATCTTTGTACACCAGTCTTGGTTTCCCTTCATTGCCTGCTTCGTTCTGGACGAAATCAAATCTGTATCCTTATCCGGTTGATTCAACTCTCAAGAAAAACAATCACGCTTCTGCATGGCACCTTGATCTAGACACCGACGTTCGCAGCCTGATGAGTGTGGAGCCAAACGCAGAGTGGTTTGAAACCTCCAATCACGAACTTGGACACATTTATTATTACATCGCTTACACTTCTCCCGAAGTACCACCCTTGATGCGCAATGGCGCCAACCGTGCTTTTCACGAAGCACTCGGTAGTATGATGGGCATGGCCGCGATGCAAAAACCTTACCTGGTAGGACGTGGCCTGGTATCTCCTGATGCCAAGACAGATTCAATACAAATCCTTCTCAAGGAAGCTTTGAATTTTGCTGTCTTCATCCCATTTGCCGCAGGTACCATGAGTGAATTTGAAAAAGCCTTGTATGCTGATAACCTGCCGGAAGGAGAGTTCAATAAAAAATGGTGGGAGCTCGTGAAAAAATACCAGGGCATAGTACCTCCTTCAGATCGCGGCGAAGTGTATTGCGATGCAGCCACTAAAACACACATCAATGATGATGCCGCTCAGTACTATGACTATGCATTATCTTATGTGTTGCTGTTTCAATTGCATCAGCATATCGCAGAGAAAATCCTGCATCAACCTCCAACGGCAACCAATTACTTTGGCAATAAAGATGTCGGCACATTTATCAACAACATCATGAAATCCGGCGCCACCAAGGACTGGCGCGAAGTCATGAAGGAAGCTACTGGAGAAGAGATGAATGCCAAAGCACTGGTCCGTTATTTTGATCCGCTCATGCAATGGCTGAAAGAGGAAAATAAGGGCAGAAAATACACGATGTAGCGGCGCTCAGCCTCTCAGAGCGTGAGAGCGTGAGAACGTGAGAGCTTGAGAGCGTGAGAGAGTAAGAGAGTAAGAAGGCAAATATCAACTGCGCCTCTGCGTCTTTGCGCGATAAAAGTATTCGCTGCGGCGTTGCGGCGTTGCGCGAAAAAAGATGGTGAGAGGTGTAAGAGAGTGAGAAAGTAAGAGAGTGAGATGGCAAATACTCTTTGCGCCTCTGCGTCTTTGCGCGACAAATGATGGTGGGATGCCTTTGTAATACAAAATTGACTACCATGCAAAACTATCTACTATCATACATTCTCTTGTTCGGAAAGATCTGTTTGATCGGAACGAATGCGTTTGCACAAAACATACTCCTCTTCGAAGACTTCGAGACCGGAGACTTTGAGGCAAAAGGATGGTACGATGGCTTTCCTGATCAGCGGACCACTGAAGAATACAAGAATGGCACACATTCATACCGTGGCCATTTTGCACAAGGCGCAACTACGTCTGGCGCAGGCCGCCACTTGTTTACGCCGACAGATAAACTCTACATGAGTTATTGGGTGAAGTACAGCACCAACTATGTCGGATCAGGCGTAGGCTATCATCCACACGAATGGAATATTCTCACCAACAAAGACTGGATCTACCAGGGCCCGGCAGACACTTATCTCTCCCTATACATCGAACAAAATGCAGGAAGGCCTATACTCGCCATGCAGGACAGCAAAAACGTAGATCCCAATTGTATCCTGCTCAACAACGACAACTTTGTCGGTTGCAATGGCGACTTTGATAACTATGCCTTCACCGAAAACCGATCTGCAAGTTCATGCAATGGCCTGATAGGATATCTCGACAGGAGAGATTGCTATCCGAGTTCAAATAGTACACATGGCTATTACAGTTCACGATCATGGGCTGCTGATTCTGTCTATTTCCGCAATGCTCCGGGCACTTATTATAAAAACGACTGGCACTTTATTGAAACCTATTTTGAACTCAACACCATCGATGCCGGTGTTGGTATCCCGGATGGAAAAATCAGGTACTGGTATGACGGGCAGTTGTTGATTATGTCGGACAGTATACTTTTCCGAACCGGTGCGCATCCGGACATGCTTTTCGATCAGTTATTCTATGGCCCCTACATCGGTGTTGGCTCACCGGTAGATCAGACATGGTGGGTGGATGATTTGCTGTTGGCCGATGGTATTCCGACAGTGAGCAGTGGGCAGTCTTCAGTGGGCAGTCCGCGATTTGCTATTTATCCTAATCCAAATGATGGTGTATTTACCATTGAACTTTTAGGCGTCGGCAATTCAATTTCAGATCCTTATTTATTAGTGTTATTCAACACTTTCGGCGAAAAAGTATATGAGGAAAATTTGAGCTCTTCTATGCAATCAATTGAATTTCACCTTCCTGCGGGAATCTATTATTGCTCTATTAAAGGACAAAATAGATTGAGAACCATAAGCAAAATATGTGTTATTAATTGAGTGAATTAGGATTTTCCTCTCTGAACATTCCTTCAAACACCCTATCTTTAAGATCGAAAACTAGAATTTATGGATCTTCCTGATCAGGTTAAAGAAGAAATTATCAAGATTGACCCTAAAGCGGAGGTAATCCTTTTTGGTTCCAGAGCCAGAGGTGATTTTCGTAAAGACTCAGACTGGGATTTCCTGATTCTATTAGATCGACCGCTGGATGAAAAATTAAAAGATCAAATTTTAATAACAGTATACCGCCTCGAACTTCAAGGTGATTCTGTGTTCAATATACTTATTCATACGAAAAAAGAATGGGCTAATCACGCTGTCACGCCATTATACGCCCTTATCCAGGAAGAAGGAAAAAGGGCATGACCTATTCAAAAAATGAATTGGTGAATTATAGAATTCTTCGGGCTAAAGAAGCTTATTAGGATGGATTGTTATTGGTAAATGAAAGAAGGTGGAATGCTGCAGCCAATCGACTCTATTATGCTTGTTTTTATGTTGTCTCCGCATACCTGGTAGCAAAAGGAATCAAGGCAACTACACATTCAGGACTTAAAAGTGCTTTCAACCAGCATCTGATCAAATCAGGTAAAATTGATTTTTCTGAAGGCCTGCTTTTTAACAAGCTCTTTTCCATCCGGCAACAAATCGATTATGAGGATTTCATTGATATCACCGAGCAAGAATTATATCCTTTACTTCCCAAGATAGAAATGCTTATTGATGATATTGAGAAGTTGATCATGAATGAAGGTGCCATTTACTAGCAGATTTCTGTGTTGCCTGAAATTCAATAAAAATTTACTTATACTTCGACTCACCCCTCCACGTTCTCACGTTCTTATTATCTTACTCTCTCACACCTCTCACTCTCTTACTCCATTTCGTAGTTATGAATTCATACACAAGGCTGTTCATATTATATCTCCTGACCTTTTGCTGCTCAATAGCATATGCCCAAAAAGAAGACCTCGCCCTCAAACACATTGACGCAAACACCACCGCGTATGCAGAAGCCGCCATGCAGATCTGGAATTTTGCAGAACTCGGATACCAGGAATATAAATCCTCCGCACTATTGCAAAAAACACTGAAGGAGGCTGGTTTCACCATTACTACCGGAGTTGCCGGCATGCCTACTGCATTCATTGCAGAATACGGGAGCGGCAAACCTGTCATCGGGATCCTGGGAGAATACGATGCACTGCCTGGTCTTTCACAAGCTGTGGTCCCTGAAGAAAAACCTATCGAAGCCGGTGAGCCCGGTCATGGATGCGGTCATCATTTGTTTGGTGTAGGATCTGCCGCTGCTGCCATAGCTGTCGCGGAATGGCTCACGAAAACAAAAACAACCGGCACCATCCGGTATTACGGCACGCCTGCCGAAGAAGGTGGTGGCGGGAAAACCTATATGGTCAAAGCAGGCATGTTTGATGATGTGGATGCAGTCCTTCACTGGCATCCTTCCAATAACAACAGCGCCAACGCCAGCTCTTCACTCGCCAACAAATCCGCCAAGTTCAGGTTCTATGGCACCTCAGCTCATGCGGCGGGCGCCCCATGGTTTGGTCGATCAGCACTCGATGGGGTCGAGTCGATGAACTATATGGTCAACATGATGCGCGAACACATACCGGTCGAATCACGTATCCACTATGTCATCACCGAAGGAGGTAAAGCACCGAATGTAGTACCAGCTTTTGCAGAGGTCTTTTATTATTGCCGCCATCCGGATATGGATATGGTCAAACAAAACTTTGAATGGATCGTCAAAGCGGCAGAAGGTGCTGCGATGGGCACCCAGACACGAATGGAATACGAAGTGATCCATGGCCTCTACAATGTCAAGCCCAATGAGACCCTTTCGAAAGTCATGAACAGGAACCTAAACCTCATCGGTGGATATGAATACAATGATGAGGAAAGAGCTTTCGCAGAAAAACTGCAGGAAACCCTCATTGCCCCCTCTAACCTTGCTAATACGAATGCAGTCATGCCTTACAGGGTTGAAGAAGACGGTATTGGTGGCTCAACAGATGTCGGTGACGTCAGCTGGGTGGTCCCCACCGCAGGCATGCGTGCTGCAACCTGGGTGCCAGGTACTTCTGGCCATAGCTGGCAGGCAGTAGCTGCAGGAGGCACCTCCATCGGGACCAAAGGAATGATCGTCGCTGCCAAAACCATGGCACTGACCGCCATAGATCTGTACAAGGATCCATCAATCATAAAGGCTGCCAAAGAAGAGCTGCTCCGTCGTCGCGGCCCTGATTTCAAATACACCCCACTCACCGGAGACCGGGAGCCTCCGCTGGATTACAGGAACTAAGAGCATAGGGCAGAGCGCATAGAGCATAGGGCAGCAAAGGGGAGCCGGCATGCACGGCATTTGCAGCGGGAGAGCAAGGGGTTAAGTCATTTCTAATGAAAATCCTCCCCTCTTCAGACAATGCGCGACCTTTCTCTTCAGAAAAGAGAGGGGCTCGGGGGTGAGTTGTAGTACAGGCATGGATCATTTCGCCCTGCACTAACATTCGTTGCATTGAAAATCATGCCTCCCCGGGGTTTGCATGCGATAGGAAGAGCGAGGCGGAACACAGGGGGCGGGGGCAAAAAGAAATTCCGAATAACGAGCAAGTCGAAACGAAGTTTCGATCCCGCCCCGTACGGGTAGTGGGAGAATATCGAAGTGAGAAGTTTGTCGGGAGTTTGACCCTGCACATTTTCAATATGGAATAACCAATAACCAAGGAAAAGTGGAAGGTAAACTGCAGGAGGGCTGGGGCGAAAAAAGGGACCTGGAAGTGCGTGCCACGTCTGGCATCTGCGAGTCTGGTATCTGGCATCATTTGAATGTGCCCCGAGTCTGGCATCTGCGAGTCTGGCATCTGGCATCTTCTTCCCGCGTTTCATCCAAAACCCCTATATTTTCAGTTCGTTTCTACGTTATATAGAGGATCATGGGCAGGATCTTAGTCGTTATCATCTGTTGTATATCTCAGGCTGTGTGGCTGCAAGGCCAGGCAGTGACTACTGAATTTGGTAAAAACCGGATCCAGTACCATGACGACTTTGATCTCTGGAATATGTACGAAACCGAAAATTTCGTCACCTATTGGTACGGCAAGGGAAGAGAAATAGCCCATACTGTCGTCCAGCTGGCAGAACTTGACAATCCCTATATCCAGAGTGTCCTCGAGCATAAGATGAATGATAAGATAGAACTGATCGTCTATCTCGATCTCACCGACATGAAACAAAGTAACCTCGGTATAGAAGAACAGTTTGTCGGCAAAGGAGGAATCACCCGGGTCGTAGAAAACAAAGTTTTCCTCTACTTCAACGGTGACCATAATGATCTGCGACGACAACTCCGGGAGGGGATCGCCGCGGTCTATATCAACTCCATGCTGCACGGCAACAACCTCCAGGAAATAGTCCAGAACGCAGTATTGCTCAATATCGGTGACTGGTTCCAGGATGGCCTGATTTCCTATGTGGGTGAAGAATGGAGTCCGGAGTATGATCACCGGTTGAAAGATTATTTTACAAATCCGAAGAAAGGAAAGAAAGATTTCAGACGCCTTTCCAAAATAGATCCAGAACTCGCCGGGCATTCGGTTTGGTATTTTATGGTGAACACCTACGGCCGCGCTACGATTTCAAATATTCTGTATCTCACACGCATTCAACGCAGCCTGGAAAGCGGACTGATCTATGTCCTTGGATTTGATTCCAAAGAACTGGCGGTCAAATGGAAGGAATATTATGAAAAGCGATTCGAAACTGATGAAGAGCCGCTCAATACATTTACAGCAGACCTGAAACTCACCAACCAGAAAAAACCACAGACATTAGGCCGGATGCGTTTGAGTCCCGATGGAAAACAATTAGCCTATACACTCCATGATCATGGACGGGTAAGGTTGTTACTCTTTGATATGGAGACCGGTGATAAAAAAGTATTGTACAGGTATGGTATCCGAAATTATGAAGTGGAAACAGATCTCAATTATCCGATCATCGCGTGGCAGCCAGATGGTAGTGAACTGAGCTTTCTGTATGAGCGAAAAGATGTCATCTCCCTGATGAAGATTGATTTTGAAAACGAACAAACCCTCACCGACAAATTAAGTCCCGAATATCAGCGTGTGTATGATATGGATTACTGGTCTGCTGATACACTAATGTTTTCAGCCTCTACAGATGGATTGTCCGATCTGTACATGTATGCACCGATCACTCGTCAGACCACACGGATCACAGACGATTTCTATGATGACCTTGATGCGTCTGTCATTGAGCTTGATCAAAAAAGGTATATCCTGTTTTCATCCAACAGGGCTGACGAAAACCTGCGTAAAATGGAGCTTGATTCCATACTGCCGATCGGTCAGTTTGATCTTTTCTTATTAGATTTTACCCCTCCGAAAAGTTCCCTGAGACGGATCACCTTCAGCGACGATGCGAGCGAACGCAAGGCAAGAATATCTGGTGCTGATGAACTGATCTGCCTGGCTGATTATGCCGGTCATTGGCAACGAATCGTCGTCAAGCAACTGATGGAAGATCCACCACTCGCCATGCTTCATACAACGTATGACAGGGATATCCAGCTGCATGAATTTGTTCCCGCCAGCCCGGTAGTTATTGATTGGTTGCAGAAATGGAATATGCCTTATATCCACACCAGCCAGCTTGATTCTTCCAAAATCACCACAATCCGCTCAACTCCTTCCACCGGAGTAATAGATGATTCACCTACAGTCACACCAAATGAAAATGTAAAGAAGGAAGAAGTAGATCCCCGGTATTTATTTCAAACCCCCTTTCCGGTAATTCAACCTGCAAAACCACTCCCTGTTATTGTACAAACACCAGCAGATGACGTTGCTCCTGTCACAGATATCTCTAAGATACTGCAACCATCGATCTCCGGAAAACTAGATTACAAACCAGAAAATCTTACCCCCTTCATCCGGTCCAGAGTCATCGCAGCCCGATTGAAATTTAAACTTGATTATTTCAACGTTACGCTCGACAATGATCTTCTCTTCGGAGGCCTCGATAGTTATGCCGGACAAAAACGCGAGTTTGAACCCTCCCCACTTGGTATCTTATTTAAAGCAAGCATCAAGGACCTGCTCGAAGATTATATCGTGACCGGTGGCGTTCGTTATCCGACTTCATTCAATGGCTCTGAATATTTTTTAGTCTTTGACAACCGCAAACACCGGATTGACAAGCAATTTGCCATCTACAGGAAATCTGTTACCGAGACCGACCAAACATCGCAAGACCCTTTGCATCAAAACCAATATGTAACCTTCCTGGGATTGACCAAATGGAGTTATCCGTTTGACAATTATAACAGTGTGCGCGGTACACTCACTTTGCGCAATGACCGGAACATCACGCTTGCGGCTGACAAACCAACACTGGATACACCGACAGATGATGCACAACGAATAGGTCTTAAAGTAGAATGGGTGTATGACAATACAAGAGCACTAGACATCAATAGCAGAACCGGTACACGTGCCAAAGCCTGGGTTGAAGTCGTGAAACGTTTTGATCTCAATTTGTTTGAAGCCGATAAGAAATTCCAGTTCAACGAAGGGTTTATGACTGTCTTAGGATTTGATGCACGACACTACGCATCCATTGATGGCAGAAGCATTTTTGCTGCGCGGTTGACCGGGGCTACATCCCTGGGTTCAGAGCGCATCTTGTATTATCTCGGGGGCGTTGAAAACTGGCTGTTCCCATCCTACGATGACAATGTCAGTGTACCTACTGATTACAATTTTGCATACACGGCGCTTGCATCAAGCATGCGAGGCTTTGATTACAACGCCAGAAACGGAAGTAGTGTCGTACTCACCAATCTGGAATTGAGAGTACCCATTTTCCAATATGTATCAAAGCAGAAAATTCGTTCTTCGTTTATACGTAACATACAGCTGGTGGGATTCGTAGATGCAGGTACTGCATGGGCTGGTAGTGATCCATTTGGCTCAGGCAATCCATTAAATACAGTAGTACTCACCAATCCACCTACCGTAGAAGTGATCGTCAACTATTACCGCAATCCGCTGATTGTTGGATACGGATTTGGGGCACGCACCCTGGTCTTCGGCTACTACCTCAAACTTGATTATGGCTGGAACTGGGAAACCTCCACGGATACAAAACCCATTCTCCATTTTTCAATGGGCACAGATTTCTAATTCTTAAAAAAATTTCGCACGGAGAGCACGGGGTACACGGAGAAATTTATGCCTCTTTAAATTATTTCGCACGGAGTACACGGGGTACACGGAGAAATTTATGACTCTCTAAATTATTTCGCACGGAGGGCACGGGGTACACGGAGAAATTTATGACTCTTTAAATTATTTCGCACGGAGTACACGGGGTACACTGAGAAATCAATGACTCTCTAAATTATTTCGCACGGAGCACACGGGTACACTGAGAAATCAATGACTCTCTAAATTATTTCGCACGGAGTACACGGGGTACACTGAGAAATCAATGACTCTCTAAATTATTTCGCACGAAGGGCACGGTTTACATGGAGAATATAATTACTTCCGATCCATGACCAACCTGGTTATTCCATCTTTTAGTAACACCACGTTGAAATTAATGAGTAATCCTACTTCAACACCAGAAAGGCGTAGATAGGTAAGTACCGTTTTCGCATGGACGGGATTAATAGATTCTGTAGACTTTAACTCCATGATCACTGTATTATCAACTAATATATCAGCCCGAAATCCTATATCCATTTTAACTTCATCATAGTAAAAGGATATACCCTGCTGCCTTAAAAACGGAATCCCGAGTTTTGTAAGTTCATAACAAATGCATTCCTCATAAACGGACTCCAATAAGCCAGGTCCTAGAGTTTCATGTACTTTAATGCATATGGAAATGAGAATAGAGGTAAGTTCACCATGTTTCATGATGCGCTGTTTTTAACTGTGAAATCCAGTTAAAAATAGGGTGGTTGATTAATAAAATGCAAGTAAAATTTTCTTGATTAGTTATTATTTCGAAATTCTCCTTCGTGTACTCCGTGCCCTCCGTGCGATATACATCCGAAATTCACCTCCGTGTACTCCGTGCCCTCCGTGCGAAATACATCCGAAATTCACCTCCGTGTACTCCGTGCTCTCCGTGCGAAATACATCCGAAATTCACCTCCGTGTACTCCGTGCTCTCCGTGCGAAATATATTCGAAATTCACCTCCGTGTACTCCGTGCCCTCCGTGCGAAATACATCCGAAATTCACCTCCGTGTACTCCGTGCCCTCCGTGCGAAATACATCCGAAATTCACCTCCGTGTACTCCGTGCTCTCCGTGCGAAATAGATGACTTTTAACCTCCGACTTCCTCAGAAGTCATTTCTTTCAACCGTTCTGTATTTTCGGCCAGGATAAGGGCATCAAAAACCGGATCCAGATCGCCTAAGACAATACGATCCAGATTATAAAGTGTGAGATTGATACGATGATCGGTTACACGGTTTTGTGGATAGTTATAGGTTCTTATTTTATCTGATCGATCTCCTGTTCCTACCAATGATTTTCGATGTGTGGCATAGGCAGATGTGACTGCTTCACGTTGCGCTTCATTCACTTTGGCAGCAAGTCGGTTGAGGGCTATATCTCTGTTTTTATGTTGTGAGCGACCATCTGTACTCTCAGCCACGATACCTGTAGGAAGGTGTGTAAAACGCACACCGGATTCTGTCTTATTGACGTGCTGTCCACCTGCACCACTCGAGCGAAAGGTATCGACCCTTAAATCTTCTTTACGGATATTGATTTCTTCCAATTCAAATTTTGGCAATACCGCTACCGTAGCTGCAGAGGTATGCACCCTTCCCTGCGCTTCTGTCTTTGGCACGCGTTGCACGCGGTGTGCACCTGATTCAAACTTGAGATGGCCAAACACATCCTCTCCATAAATCTCAAGGATTACTTTGTTGAATCCGCCGGCAGTGCCTTCATTGGAATATTCAATTTCATACTTCCATCCCTTGTTGTCAAAGTACTTGGTATACATCCTGAACAGGTCGCCGGCAAATATGCTGGCTTCATCCCCTCCCGTGCCTGATCGGATCTCCATGATGACGTCCTTGTTGTCATCCGGATCGCGCGGGATCAGCATCCATTTGAGCTTATCTTCAATCTCTTCTCTCTTTGACTTGAGATCCTGAAGTTCATCCTGGGCCATCTCCCTCATCTCCTGATCGGCTTCCTTGAGCATTTCGGTGGAGGATTCGATATTGGCCAGGATGTTTTCGTACTCATCGATCACCCCGACGAGTTCGGTGAGATCCTTGTACTCTTTGTGGAGTTTTGAAAAAAGCTTCATATCCCCGATCACTTCCGGGTCTGAAATCCGGAGCTCGAGGTCCTGGTGTTTATGCTTTATAGCCCGGAGGCGGTCAATCATCATAGGGGGACAAAGATATTAGGAAAGGCTGAATGGCGGAAGAGGCTTAAAAGGCGGAAGAGGCGAAAGAGGCTAGAATACGAAAGGAGCCCTATTCTATTCAACAAAGTAATATCTGTTTCCAAACAGTCCCCTTGCTCCTTGCCCCTTGCCCTTCAAACAGCTTCTATCAGCCCCGCATCATTCTCCGACACCTTATTCACCCGATCCGACACCCGATACCAGGTGAAATGCGAACCCGGGATATGGCCTAGCTCATGGATCAAGTCTTTAGTAGGAATATTGGCATCAAGCCATAATGCTTCCTGCTCAGGAAGCAGGACCATGGGCTGCCGGTCATGGAGATGGCTGATACTGGCATCAGCCTCATGTGTGATCAGGGTGAAACTGTGGATAATTCCGCCCTTTGGATCTTTCCAGTGTTCATACAACCCTGCGATAGTGAAGATTTCGGTGTCCCGGAGTTGAATCCGATACGGGATTTTGCCCTCAGGCGTTTTCTGCCACTCGTAATACCCGTCAAAGGGTACAATACACCTTCGCTTTTGGAAAGCCGAGCGGAAGGAAGGCTTTTCCTCAATACCTTCGATACGGGCATTGATGAGTTTCGATCCGATCTTAGTGTCCTTGGCCCATGATGGTATCAATCCCCACCGGTACAAATGAATGACACGGGGTTCTTCCTGCGTGATGACAGGATGCATATGAGTAGGGGCGACGTTGAAATTGGGCAATGGGTTGTACCGTTCCAGGTCGTCACTATAAAAAGTGGCCCGGAACCGTTCTTCAAGTTCTTTTTCAGTCTTTGTCAGCGATGACCGTCCGCACATCAGCCCCCTATCCTCACGTATGCATCAATCTTATAATAATCCTTGAGTTTCTTGACCAGTTTCCTGGCTTCATTGACGTCCGAAAAACGACCTACACATACGGTATGGTATTCAGACAAATCAAAATTGATCACTTCGGCATCATTAAACCCTGACTTCTTGAGCTCCTGGACTCTCTGCTCCGCATTGACCTTCTGGGCAAAGTTGCCGGCAATGACCAGATGCTGGCCGCCAGTGGCAGGAGTGGTGGCGGCAGGTTTTGTGGCAGCAGGTTTTGATTCGGTTTTAGCCGGTGTCGCAGCAGGCTTGGCTACCGGTGCCGGTGGTGTACTCACTTTCTTAGGCTCCGGTTTTGGCTCTGCTTTCTTAGGCTCCTGGACTTTTTTCTCCACTACCGGCTCACTTTTTACCGGTTCTGGCTCTACTTCCTCCGTTTGTTCTACTGGGCGTTCTGTAGCAAATTCATCATTGGTCAGCGGCTCTTCAGTGGTTTCCTGAGCTGGTGTAGAGTGATAAGTCGAGGTATCAGCATCGGCTGTATACTCATCCGAAAGCTGGGTTTCCTTGGCATCAACGATCTGACGCGGATGACGTGGCTTGTCACTGCCCCATACATGGCTGATCCAGATGTAGAGAAGCAACAGGATAAAGATGGTGACGAGTATAGTGATGATCCGGTTCATAGCACGCGTAGTTTTCTGTTAGACAATAGACCTGGATGCAAAGATAACGAATTATTGTAATATGTATTACTATGGCTTATGCGGGATTTGCCGCTGCCCCGGTGTCCCCACCAGCAGCATCGGTGTGGCTTATAAAGCTTATAAGCTTATGGGCTTATATGTTTATGCGTTGATAGGTTGATGGGTTGATATGTTGATCTGATGTGCTTATGAGGGCTTATAGCTTATATGCTTATGGTGCTGCTATCAAAAGCCCTGAAAGGGCGATTAAGCAGGAAGGGGGTTCAGTCCCCCAAAGAAAAAGGTATGTGCTTCAACTTAATCCTGGCGGGACCAAAGAAGCACTCACAACTCACAATTCACAACTCACAGTTTTTCACTTTTCACTTTTCACTCTTCACTTTTCACTTTTCACTTTTCAAATCCTCATCTTTGCCTCCTCAATTGAATTCAATATGGACGAACTCAGACTCACGATAGAAGCCGCATGGGAGGACCGCAATCTCCTGATGGAAAAGGATGTCCGGTATGCCATCATGGAATGCATCCGGTTGCTCAATGAAGGTCAACTCCGCGTGGCCAATCAGCGGGGTCCGGGAGACTGGGTCGTCAATGAATGGGTCAAAAAGGCCATTACACTCTACTTTCCTATCCAGCCAATGGAAACAATCGAAGTGGGTCCTTTTGAGTTTCACGATAAAATTCCACTGAAGAAGGGGTTTGCACGTCAAGGAGTACGCGAGTCGTTCCACATGCCCTGGTGCGTAATGGCTCGTTTATCGAATCAGGTGCCATCCTCATGCCTTCCTATGTCAACATCGGAGCCTACGTTGGGTCTGGCACCATGGTCGATACCTGGGCTACTGTTGGCTCCTGCGCTCAGATAGGACGTAACGTACATCTCAGCGGAGGCGTTGGGATCGGAGGTGTACTCGAACCCCCGCAGGCCAGTCCAAACATCATTGAGGATGATTGCTTCATTGGTTCCAGATGCATTGTAGTGGAAGGAGTCATTGTAGAACAGGAAGCCGTCCTGGGCGCAAATGTGGTCATTACGCAATCAACACACATCATTGATGTCACCGGATCATCTCCGGTCACCTACAAGGGTCGTGTTCCCGCCCGCTCGGTAGTGATCCCAGGCAGTTATGAAAAAACATTCCCGGCAGGTAAGTACAATGTGCCTTGCGCACTGATCATCGGACAGCGCCAACCTTCAACGGACAAGAAAGTGTCCCTCAATGCTGCATTGCGTGATCACCAGGTAGCCGTATAACCTTTTCCCTCTTCCAAGTAGTATCTTCGCACTACATGCAACTGGCACATTATATAGATCACAGCTACCTCCGGCCTGACTGTACGGAAGAGATCATCGACCGGCTCATCGCGGAGAGCAAGGAATATGGATTCAAGGCTATCTGTATTCCCCCGATGTATCTGCAATACGCCAAGGTACATTCAGGTGACCGTTCTTTTCTCTTGTGCACCGTAGCCGGTTTTCCGATCGGATATGATCACGTGGAGGCTAAACTTGCTTCTCTGCGCAGGTCCGCTGATCTTGGCGCGGATGAAGTAGATGTCGTCATCAATCTCTCCGCAGTCAAAACAGGTCATTGGAAACTCACCCGGCAGGAGCTGACAGCGCTGTCAGAAACCGCCGCTGAAAACAATGTAACCCTCAAATGCATCATTGAAGCCCAATTGCTGACCGAAGACGAAATCATGCGCATCTGCGAAATCAGCAATGAGTTGAAGCTTCAGTTCGTTAAGACATCTACAGGTTTTTTGGAGACCCCGTGAGAGAAGATACGATAAGACTACTGCGCAGGAACCTGGATCCATCGATACACATCAAAGCATCGGGTGGAATCAACAATTATAACCAGGCGATGAAAATGATACGTGCAGGGGCCGACCGCCTTGGCTGCAGCCAGAGCGTCGCCATTGTAAAAGAAACTAACCAGGACCAGTAATACAGGATCAATGATAACCAAGCCTGCGGTTTTACAAAATTGCTTTTTATAATCTATTTCTGGCCCTGGCATTGTTGCTCGTGGCTATTCCGCATACTGATGCCCAGATCACCGAAGAACCCCAGATCACTGCCCTGATGAACAGATGGATCGCCTACAACCTGGAAAATCAAGAGATACGGGGATGGACGGATCCAGATCATGGCCAGTGTCGACAGGAGGCAAATGGAATCTGCACGTCGTGTGTTTGAAAACCGGTACCCGGAGTATCCGGTCATCTTCATTCACAATGAACCATACTTTCATCTCAAAGTAGGAGCCTTTACAACGATGCAGCG
>JADKHH010000016.1 GCA_016721905.1 Candidatus Opimibacter skivensis
CTACAGCACGATTAAGCATTGAGTGGAGATTGGCTGGTCGTGTCCAGTTAAGTTGGTTGGTCTCAAGCCAGGTTCATCGCGGTGAGCAGGTGGGTAATCTTGATGGACCCGGTTGCTGTGCTCATCTGAACCGCTCGGCATCCGGGAGGATTGCTTTTGAGGAAAACAAAGAGCAAGGTCGCCATCTGTTATAAGAAACCGGATCAGGTGAAAGTGGAACCTTAATTTCGATCTTAACTTTTTTTAACTGTAATCATGATTATACTTCCTGTACTGCCTGCTGCGGCCATGGCAACGCACTTGCTGAAAGAGGAGGATCGGGCGTTTGCAAACGAAACCAAGGGCTAAAGCAGCAAGGATCCATTCCTTCGCATTTAAAAGAAGAGATGGAAGTAGCCTTTACAGGAAAGGGTTTTGCTCTGAATTGCCATTCAGTTGATGCATCTATTCCATGAAGAGATTTGGAGTGCTCTGGTAACAATATCGAGAAATTGATCAGCATACTTAGAGGATCTGGTTGTTTTAATTAATAATTGAGCAATGGATTTTCCAAATAATGAAGTACTTTCTTTATAACAGGACTTCAGGATTGGGATGAACAAAGGAGGCGTAGAAATACCCCGATCTGTACAGGAATTCCACCCCGCATCTGGTGTTCCATTTTTACAATGATCGCAGCTTTTACAGGATCGGTTTCAGCACCGACAGGTCCCGCAACTCCATGGAATAACCCAATGTCGTTAAAGGTTGGTTTTGAAACCGGCAAACCAACGCGTTCGATTAATTGCCATCCATAGTGATTGACAAAGCATGTATTGGAATAACGTCGCAAGACTTGAATGCGGCTGTTCCGGAAATCGTTAGACTGGCACGTGTTCCAAACAACGCAACTTTTAAATTATCGACGGGTCCATTGACTAACCTTGCTCCAATAAGGTGTCGCGCCTTTGCTGCGCTTCATGACCCAATGCTTACTGCACCAACAGGAAACATCAGAACCAATTCTATGGCTGCACATAGCCTTCAGGCCATGATACATTAGACCTGATCTCCTTGTTCTGTAGTTGGCGCAGTTCGCTTACGATCAATTCCCCCTTTGAATCGCCAGATTTCAAATAAGTCTTTGGGTAGTCCAATAGAGAATTGATCATCCATCTCAAACCAATGCGTGATTTCTCTCCAATCTTCACAGCTTGATGGAGCCAAACAATTCAGGGAATACGTATCTCGAGCTCATAATTTAAATCCTCCCAGGGGCTGATTGTATTAGAATTTCACAAAGCGTCATCGGGACAGCTGATGTCGGTATCAAGTATTGGATTCAGTTTCTCAAAAGACCAAGGCTGACCGTTTTACCTCTTGTGTTAGGTTTTAAAATGGCCAGCGTCCTGTGCCACTGATATCGTGTCCGAAGTGATTCACATAATTGTAAGCCTGTAATGGAACAGGTAACCTAAGGGAGGTGGATCATCGCCTTTACGTAGCGTGTGTTTTTCTTCAATTTTCAAGGTTAAACCAGCATGTTCTTTAGTGGCGTTTCTTTCCGGATGAAAAAATATCCATCGCGAACCATTACAGCTTCATTCTCGCACAAGTTCATCAACGGACAACCATAACTGGCTCCAGGGTCCATCTCAATATGTACCACCCACCGCATCATACTCGGCCTTGGGCCATGCTGAATCGCCATACGGGTTCAGGGGTGGTCGGATAAAGAGCGGGGGTGTGCAGGCGTTGAGAAGACCAGCAAAATAGCATGGACGATTCATTGGTCTTGGGGTAACACCTAAACCGCTTCCATTAATGCGCGGTCTAAAATCGTTATCCGGATGTGATGGCTGCAAGGCTTTAAAGCTGCTGGATTTTGAGCAATAGATTTTCTACAAAGGCAGCATAAACTTCATTGCAAAAGCTTCCGTGTTGCAAATCTGGAGGTGGTGAAATGATGCCTTGACAGAGGTCTCTTTCCAACTTCTCCTTGCAAAGCAGGGGGATTGTAGACCGTGCCATTTGGGTTAACCATTTTCCCATATCGACAACATAATCGTTAGGTGGATCAAGAAGGAATGGAAGAACAGCTCTTCCGTTGAGTCACCATCCGAATCAAACTGGACGCATGGGGGCGATCCCAATCTTCTTCTAACATTGGCTTGCCATGGGGATGAATAAGTTGCTTCCATAGGCATGGAAAATGAAAACAAAATCGTGTTTCCACAGCTTCCGGAGTTTCCGCTGAACCCTGGAAAGAAGCCGCTTTAGCAACGGCGCGTATATCCTTGTTATAAACGTTACTGAATTTCAAGGACATTATTGGTGCGAAAACTACCACGACAGGTTCCTCGAAAAAATGGTACAGTTCTGCTGGGAAGGTGATTTGAGCCAATAACCATGGGTCATGAGCTTCTTGGAGGTTCCGCATCCGTATAAAATGTTCCTTATAGATGTTTGACCATTTCAGCTGGAGCATCACTATCTCTTCAGGATCTTCTCCTTCTGAGGATCTTCGCGCTTACCTCCTTCTCCATCATAAACTACGGTGACTTCCATACTGACTTGCGGAAAAAGCGCATGTTGCGTAGCAAGTCCGCTTTCAAGTCCTTCCTGGTCATCTGTAGCTTCTGCCTCATCTTCGCTTTCACGAATTATTTCACTTTCGGCCAACGCGTCTACGACACAAGGTACCATGACGGAGGTTAATAAGCCAGCACGAATTCCTCTGTTGCTTGCGCAGTGGATTTACCGATCTCCACAATGAATGCGCTTGATCTAATGGAATCCGAACAAGGTATTCACCCCATCCACCTCTCTGTTTTCTTATGGAGGAAAAGACAGCTCTTGTCAATTTTACATCATCCCACCAGGGACCTTCCTGATTAGTCCATTTTCCAGGCAATTGATCTTCTTCTGTGATCTGATGGAAGGTTGGAATGCTATCAGGAAGTGGGACACGACCTCTTGCGTATGTTTTGATCTTAATCAGTCCTTTAATCACCATTTTTATTCTGGCACAAATGAGCAGCACCATTTCTTTTTTGAACGGTCCGCCGGTCAGGCTGACAACATCACGCAAGGATTCTTTTAAATTCATCCAGCTTTTTAAAGGATTCAAAAGTGGAAGGTCCGAAATTGGAAAGAATCGGCCAAAAAGTTCATAGGGTGCCTGAAGGACTTTTCCAATACACTTTATTTGCCTGGATTCTATGGGTCTACTGGAAAGAGGAAATGCCGGATTATCGCCATCAGAGAGTGACAAAAATAATCTGTCAGTGAGCTGTGTATGCAAATCGAGTGGCCTTCTTGGTGGTCTTGGACAAACAAAGGAGATACCAACCACCGTCGCATCCTTGGTTGGAAGCAATCCATCGATAAACGTGTTAGTGCGCCATGTTTCGGTCACCCGAATCTTTGTATTGACAGGTGATGAGCGATATGTTCCTGGTTTGTCTGGCCAGGCCTCTCCTTCTAATTTCCACCCATCAAAAGAAAGTCCCATCGGAGAATGCCTGAAGGTCCATAGAACACGTGATGCTTTTGCCACAGGTTGAGATCTTCCCCCATCTGCTATCCACAAGATTTATCCAATGCTGCACCCTGAACAAGTGCTTTATCTACGTTTGTAGGCTTCAATCTAATAGTGCAAGTTCCACAGGCACGCCACCACCACCAGCAGGCTGCTGCAGGATGTCGCCATGTAAACGGCTTTGGTCCTTCCGTAACAGGTGGTGTTCAGCTGGAACTACCGCACCGTTACGCTTAACGAGTTTAAGTTTAATCCTCTGTAGTGTATATCGTACATAATGCTCTCCTCGCTTTTGCCAATTTTCTCCGGCACCTACTGGTAATCCTGATCCGATATCTCCATCAATGTCTGCCCCTGTAGCCAGCGATGGCGCGACTTCAAATTGGATTAATGGTATTGCATCAATTGGAACATAGACTTCATGGATGACAGTCTCATCATTTTCAATCACTTCAATCGTAGAACAGAAATGATCGGTTGTGCCTTTGCACAGGATGTTATCAATACCGCGATCTACTCCACTTCCTTCCAGTAATGCAGCAGATCTGCTTTTGCAACATTAAGTCTCTGATTGGATCTTCAACAGTGAGGAGCTCCCCGGATCATCGCCAATGGAAAATCCAACATAACCGCTAACAGAGAAAAGAAGAACTAACACGGCTACAGATCCTTCCTTCAATACGTGTATCATTACCATTCGAGCGGAAGATGAGTTTCACCCCTTGCTTCAATGGACACAATGAAAAGCCGAAGTTCTCCTTCGATAAAACACGTCCGGCAAAAGGCGGTTTGAAACCAATGCCCACATCGAAACCTGCACGGATTCTTAAAAATAGTCCCACACTTGTGTTACCCCAGACAAAAGATGCGCTAAAACCTGCTGCAACGGAAAATCCTTGTAAGGCACCTAATGGAAAGGCTGGAATACCATCACCATGTATCATGAAATAGGCGGTTCCGTCAAACAACCCAAGAATTTTTGCAATCGCAGGTTGCTCAATCGTTCCGGCATCTAAATAAAAATGATCCAGTCGATCATAGCAAAATCCGGCTTCAACAGGAATGACTATATCGAGAACTCTTTCAATATGATACTCAAATTGTAACCCGATGAGTACCCTTTGGGGGTTGATATCAACGACGGCAAACAAAGCACCTGATTCAGTTCCTTTGGTCGGTGGCTTCTCTTTAAGTATATCCCCTTTGACAAATAATATGATACGTGGGCCGGGTAATTCCAGGACGATCATTCCCTTCAGATTTAATACAGTGCCCCTTCCATCGTTCCGGCTACGATAACGACACCAAATGCCCACTGATCAAGCTTCGGCTCCCAGCCACGTACATCAGTTGGATCACCTTGAACACTATTGACTAACCAATCCAAGGCAGGATTCCGGGCTCCCGGATTTTCATTGCGACGGTGATGCATGGCGAATATGCCGAGCAACCCAAAAATGGGTAGTCCGGTTCCTCCTAAAGGAATACCTGACGGAAATTCAACCGCAATCGAAACACAAGTTGCTGTAGCTGACCGGTCTCCTTCGGTTGCAGTTCGGATCGATAAGCCTCCGCAGCTCGAATTCCGATATTGGGGACTGTTAGATCTAATTGTCCTGTAAACCCTGTCTCATCTATTTGCAAATATCCTTTCCTGTCAGTACTTCGGGAATATCAACACTACGCCAATAGCGGTGATGGATGGCGTACCTAATGGATCGACAGGTAATCGAAATCCAAAACGATCAACCGTGAACACACCAAGATCGACCCCCATTCCGAGCTCAACTTCAATGTTGAGTGGATTAGTCCGTGCGATACGCGCACCTAATACCTGAATGATATCACCAAACTTGTCACCCAGAGAGGGAAGTACTTTTAATGATCCTGATTCGGCAAGATCCAGTGTGTACCCTCTAGAGGAATCAAAAACAGGTAAGAATTTTATGGGTTGATCGTGAACATCATCAAACGCAAATCCAACTGCCTTGTATCTTATTTTTACTGGCTTATCCGGACGGTTGCTGACAATAACGAAGTTTCCGATTTTTAAATTTAACCACAGTGCAGATTCAACATCAAACAAAGGGAAGCGTGAAATTCATCTTCATCATGCTGTATGTTGGAGTTCGACGCCATAATGGGTAAAGCGCAGTACATGCACTACGCCAAGTCCGGTAATCACGATTGGAGCCGCCAATGAAACAGCTAACGGTACTACGGATCCTCCTGCTGCAGCATCGGAAGCTGCTTCGGAGCAGGAGCAAGAGCAAAATAAATTCCAAGCACATCACGCCATCCATCGCTTTCGGGTTCAGTTGTCGCATTTTCTGATGGAATGGTTCCCCAACTCCAAAGTCCATCGCGATCCGATTTCAGCTCTGGCTTCTATAAAGTTTCTGTAAAGGCTTGAGTGCTTCGGTCGTAGGTAATCGTCAATCTGAACTCGACAACACCATCATCCGGATTGGGTTCACCCTGGGGTAAACGGGCCTGTTCATCCGGGTCTTCAAGACCAGGTCCAATCACAGAAAGATCGGTCCTGAATTTTCAAGTCCTTCTTCATGTGCTGTTTTATAGTCTATAGTTAATCTAAGTCTGCAGCAACAGGAATAAAATCTTTCTTTCCAAAACGCACTGTGCCGCCAATATGTCTCAACCAATCCGGATGCTGTCCTTGGGGCGCCGGAGGTTCTGAAATCAATTTAGAGGAGGCGCACTTTCCTTTGCATCGCGATGAAGTATACCTGAGTATGCATGATCAGTTAGTGTTGGTCTGATCAGACTTGCAACAGCAATCCGGTAATTTTCTTTATCATAATTTTCGTCAATGATAAATCTTGCAGTGGCTGATACATCCACGGGAACTTGCCCAACTGCCAAAACATCAGATGTGCCGGGATGGGAATTATTACCATGCGACCCACCTTCAACTATTGTATCCGATGGAATTCCATGATCATGAAGTAATTGAATTAAGCCTGCTCTTCTGGCCCTGGAAAGTGCATCATTATATGCAGTATTAGGCGTTTCTCACGGCTTGCATAAGCATCTACTGTAATCTTACCCCAGCTGAATTGATGTCTGTTCCATCTTCCCACGATTTGACAAATGCTGCCAGGCCAGTACCATCAATATCAGTAACCTCCTGTCCATTTACTTTCCTTTTTCTATCCGTCGACTGACTAGTATTCGAAATATCATGAGGAAAATATATTGTATATCGGTCAATTTCTTCTTCACCCAATGTACTCCAGGTAAAACCTATATCTTTCGTTTGTTCTTCTCCGATCAGAACTTCGCCAAACCTTCTGGCGAATCCTGAATATTACCATCAATTTTGAGCTCACCATTTGCCGGGATTAATTGCAGAACAACTTTGTCATCTTCATTTTTTAAGATGAATACTTTGCTTCGGTCTTCTGGAAGTAGCGTTGCTCTTGGAATTTTTGGCTTTTGAGGTATTGGAATTTCTATGTAGTCTTTATAAATATCCAGTACGATGACTTTTCGTTGTTGCGGATTCCTGGAGGTAATCCGTATGGCAACTCGTTGCTCCTGAGAAAACAAGCGTATGCGCTGGGTAGCTGAAATATCTTCAGGATTATTGGAAGGATCATTGAAAAGTTATCATCCGATTTTCTGATGATTAGCAGGACGATCTTGTCCTACAACAGCTGTATGATGACAAAAGGTGCAGCACCGGAATTGATATCGACAACAATACATAGTTCTCAGTCTCTATGTTCGGACCGGACAAAAGTTTCGCCTTGTAAAAATCTACGTTTGGATCTGTAAGTGTTTGAATAAAAACTTCTTTAGCCTGCTCACTAAATACATTGAACAGACGTATACTTGTTTTAAGCTGGTCACCTAATAAATCAACATCAATATTGAATTCTCCCCATAACGCAACTTGGAGTAAGCCCGATGAGTAACTCACGGGCCCCGACATTAAAGGCAACACCGGCTGTGCGTTGAGTTGAAGCGAAAAATCGAATATCAGGAAGATAAATTCTTTTCAATCATCGCCAATTCCAAATTGATCAAGTATTTCTAAGGGTGTATTGGAGTTCGATAAATCCAAACAGCTTTTCTAAACCAAATCCAAACTGTTCCCGAGGAACAAAGCGTACGGTGGATTCATACTGGAGCAGGGTGGCGATGGACTGATCTGAATCATCCATGGTTTCAGCGCCAAAACTTCCAACACCAACGTCAAATGAAGTATTTGTGCCCGAATCCTGAGTCATCGTCAACATAACTCTGGGCAAAGTGATATTTACCTCAAGGTTATCTGGATCTTTGACCAGGACAAACCCATCCAGTTTAGCCCCGATCAATTTAGGAAATGCTATAGAGGCTATCTCAAACATGAGTTCCAGCCTGAATTGTGTATTCGGGAAATCTGATGATGAATCTCCAGGGTTGGGAGCTAAAGCTTCGAGAACGTCTTGAAGTTCGGTTGAAGTGTTGATAAGTACAGTTGATACTGATTCTGCAGCTTTACGCGCGATGGTAATCCTGAATCGAATACCTGAATCATGCCATTCCCATTTGACCCAATCTGATCCGGGATGATGTGCAGCTCCCCCACCTCCAGCCTGAGGAGAAAAAAAGATGATTGTGAATTGGCGGGTGTCGATCCTGGCAATTCCCCCAAATCACGACAGCGTTTTCATCCAGGTGGAATCATACTCATCAACATGCAACAGCTCAATAATATGATGCACCCGCACCGAGATCAAACCCGGCGAAGAAATAAGGTCTGATAAGATCCAGCATTCCCACAGCCATAGCATAGCATGAATTAAACACTAAACGTGTTATATTAAAAGACAAGATTAGCCAGAGGAGCTCAGGCAATTTACATTTGTTCTACCTTAATAGTCCTATTGGGCTTAACTGATGGCTATTAATACTTCTTAAATCTCCTGTGCAAATAACAAACGACTAAGTCAATTAATGAAACACCAATTCTTTTATGCAAAGAAAAATATGTGGTAATAAATAAGATGTACTAAAAATGATTTCTGATTACGAACCCTAATATACACAATATTCAATTTTATACCTAAGATCAGAATATTTTTTTTTAAAAAACCTATTCCTTTTCCAACAACTATGTTTGGTTTTGTTGATAGACGGTGTATTTGGCATCGATACTCAACTTCAAATTATCTAGGGCGCCTCTAATAACCGCTTTAGTGTTAAATGCGCCAATTGATTGTCAGTGCATTACAACAGTTAAAGCAACTAATTTGACAGTTATTAGAAGCGCCTATATAATATGAATTCTATTGTAGATGTTCGCAGCATAAAGGTTGTGACTCAGAAAAAGAGAAGGAACGCGAACGACAAATAATTTGGCTTCATCGATTACAAAACCAGAATCAAAGAAAGAATACAACCCGATCAATTCTTCTCGTTTAAAACCGCCAAGACCAAAACGCTAACACCTTTTCAACTTAAACCTTCACCTAAGACCAGAACTTCGACAACCTTCCCCTTTACTCCGCTGTTCATATCATGAACGAACTAAAACCACTTTATGAATACCATCCACTCCATCCTCCTGACAACCACACTCGCCATGATCACCTCCTGCGGCACCAAGGTCAGCCAACCGACACCTACAGATGATACAACAAACAATACAACCCTTCCTGTAGAAACAGAAGCCGCCAACACCACCTACCCGCCAGCCTTCGAAGGCCAGACACGCATTGGAGGGATTCAAACAAAGACACCTTACCAGGTTGAAGTGCTGGACAAAACGCTCAACAAACCCTGGGGCATCGCCACCCTTCCTGATGGCCGGTTTCTCATCACCGAAAAAAAGGGAACCATGCGCATCGCCTCTGCTACCGGCACTGTGGGAGAGGCGATCACAGGCATACCAGAAGTTAACAGCGGAGGGCAAGGAGGACTCCTGGGTCTGTGCATCGATCCGGCATTTGATCAGAACCGGATGGTGTATTGGGTATTTTCTCAGCAGTTGCCGGACGGGAATCTAACTGCAGTGGCTAAAGGCAGATTAGCGGCAGATGAAAAAACAATAGAAAACGCTACAGTTATTTTTCGCGCCACACCGGCGCACCCAAGCAACTTGCATTATGGCGGTCGCATCCTTTTTTCCAAAGAAGGCCATCTCTATATCTCGACCGGCGAACGATCAGATCGGGAAACAAGACCTCTGGCTCAAGACCTGAATGCGGGGTTGGGCAAAATCATACGGATCACAACGGATGGCAAGCCTGTAGACGGAAATCCTTTTATTGGAACGGCAAATGCAAGGCCTGAAATCTATAGTTACGGCCATCGCAATGTGCAGGGTATTGCCTTTCATCCGGAGACCGGAGACCTGTGGGAAAATGAATTTGGTCCGCGAGGTGGAGACGAAGTGAACCTCGTTAAGGCAGGTAAGAACTATGGATGGCCAGACATTACATACGGCCTCGAATACTCAGGAGAAAAAGTCGGTGATGCCATCCAGCAAAAACCGGGGATGGAGCAACCAATCTACTATTGGGATCCGGTCATTTCTCCAAGTGGCATGACGTTCTACAACGCTGATGTCATCCCTGAATGGAAGAATAATTTGTTTATCGCCTGCCTGAGTGGCAATCATATCTGCCGCCTGGTGATTGCAAACAACAAAGTTACCGGTGAAGAGCGCCTATTGGCAGAAGAAGGGCAACGGTTCCGCGATATCACGCAGGGGAAAGATGGGGCTTTGTATGCGGTGACGGATGAGGGGAGGTTGTATAGGATAGCTAAGAAATAAGTCTGAGGAGAAGGCGAAGGCTAAGTTAAGGGCGAAGGTTGTGCTTCGACTTGCGGCGCGCAGCCATGTGCTATGGTTCGACCTGCTTGACACATCCTCATGCTACAGCTCACCAACCGCAGCTAGGCAACCGGCGGAAGCAAGAAAGCTGGATACAACCTTTTCCCTCAGTATATGTTGGTATTAACGGTTATTAGGTTAAAATTGGGTTTGAGATGAATCAAAGCTATATTGCCTGTTAGTCTTTTTATTCACACAAATAATTCTGATTATTATGAAAAACTTTCAAAAAACCCAAACACAAATTGTCCGTATGTCAGCAATGATGCTGATGGTATTTATGTCTTCCATAGCCTGGGCGCAGGATAAAGGAATAGACATCGATGTGAATCTTGATAAAAAAGGAGGCAACTGGTACAGCAATCCAATCGTATATGTTATTGGCGGCGCTGTATTTATCCTGCTCCTGGTTGCTCTTTTGAAAGGTGGAAATAAATCCTCTTCCTAGAATAGCATCATATTTGGTGAAATCCATTCCGGAGCAAAAATTTCCTGAAGAGATGAATGCTAACTGCTTAAAAGATGTACAATCAAATTTGTACATCTTTTTTTTGTTTTACGAGAAAGGAACAGCATACCTATAAAATTGAATACCATCCTACCGCCGCACAAAATTCTGCAACGCACCAATCAGCTTCTCTGGTGATGGATGATATCCGGTATACCCGATAGGTTTGACTTTGAACCTACCATTTTCGACTTCATGCGTTACGCTGAGCATCCAAAAGGTCGGATACGTGGAGACTTTCAGTGAGCGGGCCATGGCGGTATTTTGTTCCTGGCTACCGGCCGGGAGTTGACTGAGCGTGGAGGCATCAACTTCAAACAAGACGACTTTTTTTTCTGCCCACTCTTTAAACATGGGCGTAGAAAAAATATCTGTCTCAAGCTGCTCACACAATCCGCAGGTATCGCTAGAGGTAAAGTAGACCAGGACTGGTTTTTGAACTTTCACAGATTGGGCATATGCTTCATTCAGGTTGGTCAGCCATGATTGTGGGGATGCGGAAGTCGTAGCTGTATCCGAAGACTTAGGGCTGCAAGACTGAAGGGCCAGGATGGCTACCAAGATAAAGTACACAAACTTGAATGGTGATGTTACTTTCATGTGGTTCATTTATCAAACTTGATCCCTGATCCGGACAGGATGGATGTGGATTTGTGGGTGTAAAATACGGAGGAAATCAGACCCTCTCATTAATTAATTATTTCGCACGGAGCACACGGAGTGCACGGAGAAATTAATGGAGCTCTGACAAGAATGAACCTTTCGCCCTGCAGGCCCTCTGCGCTATGCGCCTTGCTCCTTGCTTAACTCGCCCCCTACCCCTCTCTCTGGAATGATTTCGTTTACGCGAATGATCTTTCAGGAAAGAGGGGTGTTTGATTTTCAATGCAACGCATGATGATGAAGGGCGATTATGTATTTGAAAGAAAACTCAGTCGACTGACAATCCCCACTTCATACTTTTCCTTCCTTGTTGGTTATTGGTTATTGAAATTTAGTTATTTCTGTCTCCAAACTGTCACCATGCTCCTTGCTCCTTGCTTAACTCACCCCCCGCCCTCTCTTTGTATAATGATGGCCGGTACGCTTTTGATACGAAAAGAAGAGAGGGTGCCAGATTTGCAGTGTATCGCATGATTTTGCCGGGCGAATTTGTCATTGAAAGTAAAATCTGTCCCCAGACAGACCCTATGCTCTATGCCCTATGCTCTATGCCTGTTCACCAAGCCTTAAAAATCTCCCGGCTGCCCGAGACATACATCTCATTGATGCCTTTCATCTTCTCATTCATCTTCCTGTTTTCTTCGGTATCCTCCATGTATTTTTCCCAGCTCTTCTCGTAGGCAGTGAGATTTTCATATTGACTGACCATGATGACCCGATGCCACTGCCCGGTCATGTCTGTCATGATGTGAAGCATTTCCGGCTGGCCGTCCATCACTTCCTTGAAGAGTTTGGCTATTTTGGAAGCATTGCCCGGCTTGCAGATAAATGTGTCGTGTACGATAATCATACTTTCTTGTTTTAGGTTATTGATATTTTGTTATAAAATAGCTGATCAGATGAAAGCTGCGTGCATAAATTTTTATGCCCACAACCACCCAAACGTCCCACCTGTCACCAGGCCATAGATCAGTGCATCAAACAACATCTTCCAGGTCGCGCCCCAACTCTTACCACCCCAGATGGAATCCTGAAAGAGTGCGAGTCCATAACCCATAAAAGCTACGCAACCCACCAGACGATGTACAGTGAGATAATCAGCTCCAGGATTGACTGTATGACTTGCAACATAGGCTACAAAAATATTGACCAGCAATAAGAAGGCAAACCATTGCATCAGGCTCGAACCCATACCACCACCTGGTTTGCGAATGTTCATGATGAGGGCAGGTCCTTTAGCCATTTTGGCCTGGAACTCCGGTGAATTGAAATCCTTCATACTGTTGGGTTTCGGCACTGCATAATGCCCCGGGGGAATATTCAGTTCACGAAGTTTATCCATGACCTGATCTTCATTAGGTACTTGTTGATAATCCGAGGCATGATAGCCTAGTACCATGTGGATGACGGAACTAACGATAAAAACAAATACGGCCGATAGCAGGATCGGCAGCCAGAGTGTGGTGAGAAATTCCATAGCAGGATTTGGTTTTGATGTGATTAAAAATAATCAAAGGAATTGAAAATGCTCACTCTTTTTGTATGTTTGTAGCCTATTCAGTGAAGCAGGCTTCCCGGGCCATCCATACGCTTCCTATTTTACTATTGTTCATCTATAAATCAAACGATTGATGAGAATCACTTGTCTTTTTGCCATTGTATTGACTAGCCTCATGGTCCGGGCCCAGGTAGGCATAGGTACCACTACCCCGAGTGCCAACTCAGCCCTGGATGTAACCAGCCCCAACAAAGGATTGATGCTCCCCCGATTGACAGACACATCGACGGTCAGCAATCCCAGTGCCGGATTGATGATCTATGACATGAATTCTGCCGCACCCTCTTTTCATAATGGTGTCAAATGGAACAGTGTAGCCTCATCAAGCTCACAGATGATGATGAATGATTCCATCACCTATACGATTGCCAATCCAGCCAGAATGCTTGGATTTGTAGCGGGTACTTATCCTGTTCAGTCGTTTAGCAACGGAGCCTCAAATTCGGGCATGGAGTCAAGCGTTCAAGACATGTCATTTAGTAAATCGATGGACCAGAATTCAATCCCATTTAGCAGAGCTGTGGTTCAATCTGCAGATTTGAGTTCTATGACCATTGAATTTAAAGTATATAATCCGGGAGCCAGCGATCCCTATTATTCGATTAAACTGACAGGAGGTGAAGTCTCAAGTACCGCTATGGGGATAAGTAACCAGGACATGATGCTCAATGAGTTCGTTTCGATCACACCCAATATTATCGGATTTAAAAACTGGACTAACAATCAAAGTTATGCCTATAATATTGCTACTATGCAGTTTGTACCCTACTAGCATTCAGGCAAATATTCCATGAGGAGGATACACTTCCCAACAACTGGAATAGACCCAACAACATCAGCAAATGATGCTTTGGTGTACTAAAATAAAAAGCCCGTTCACGCGGGCTTTTTTTATTCTATACTTCTGTTCAATGCACTCCTCGTATCCGCACCGTATTGGATGCCACGTGGACTTCCCGCAGAAAATAGCCCAGGCCAACCACCAGACTCAGTGTGGCCAGGATAAAAAGTACGCCAATGAGCCACTTCAAACTCATGAAGAACATAGCCTCGAGAAAGAGGGTGACGATGACGAGGCATACCATTAATGCAGCAATGGTAAACATATTGATAGCCCTGCTCGTGATATGTCTTCTCCGCTCCAGCATCAGTAGTTCAGTGCGAATCTCTGTAGGTTCGTATGTCGCTATCACATCTGGCTTTTCGGTCAGTGCTCTGCCACGATCGATGATACGTGATAGCCGGCCGGACATGACATTGAGCATCCCGGCGATACCGGTCAATAAGAACACAGGGCCCAGGGCGAGCTGAATGGCCTTAGCCATTTCGCTGATGATGTCAGTTGAATTCATGGTGTAGTAACTTGTGATTTAACGTAAAGTTACCTCATCAACGTTATATCTCCAGTTAACTGTTTCGTCACCACAGTCAACCCATTGGAATATACCAACGTAAACCGGTAGACATACACACCTGGATTCATCAGCTTTCCATTGAAGGCACCATCCCAGGAGAATGGTTGCTCCTGCGAACTAAACACAAGATTGCCCCAGCGATCAAAAATATCGCCCGTAACGGAAATAACCTCGGCACCATCATTGAACTGAACTGTAAACACTTCATTGATATCATCGCCATTGGGACTAAAAACATTGGGGATAAAAAATTGTGTGACAGGCTCGCAGTCCACAGCAGCGATAACATTGGCAACGTTAGAGATCGTATAGCAAGGAGTCATGACTGTAACCATATACTCGCCTGGCATCACCACATCAATCGATGGAACAGAAGCACCCGTGTTCCAGCTGTATTGCGCATCAAATACCTGCGAAGCATCAAGTGTCAACACCTCTCCGGGACAAATCATCATCGTATCAAATGGTACAACAGGAATATCGGAATCAATGTCAACGTTGACCTCATCATAGGTTGAGCCACAGGTATTGAAGATCGTGAGGGAATACAATTGATCGTCAGCAGCCGTGATCATTGCCGAATCGCTGCCATCCTGCCAAAGCAATTGATCCATAGTTACAGGTGCATTCAGTAATATAGATTCACCAGGGCACAATACCACATCAGGACCCAGCGAAAACGGTGCCGGTGATACTACATAAGCAACGGTAACCGAATCTATCTTAGCCCCGCAAAAGTTTGTATGCTCCAGACTATAGACTCCAGCGGTTGAAACGATAAACACAGATGCGTGACTTCCATCCTGCCAGGTCATCTCGGTTTCCTGATCAGCATTAGATGTTAGGGTCAGTATTTCATTGCCACACAACACCGTATCTGGTCCAAGATTGGGTTCCGGAGGAGTGATAAAGTGAACCACAATAGTATCGTCATCCATGCCGCAAGCATTCGCAATGTGCAACATGAGTTCAGCATCATCGGTGACCTGGAAAAATGGATTGGTGGAACCATCCTGCCATGTATAGGTGACACCTGTAATACCGGATTGAATAGTAACCGTACTTCCATCACATCCGGTGACATCTGGCCCGAGATTCAATTGAGGCCCATCTGTACTTTCAGTGATGAGCAACGAATCCGTTGAAGCTCCACATTCATTTGAAATCGTGAGTATGACCCACCCGGTTTGCGTTGTTGAATAGGATGATGCCGTCGTGCCATCCTGCCAGAGATACTGCACATCCGGAATCCCGGGATTGAATATGAGCACTTCTCCCACGCACAAAAACTGATCAGGTCCTAAATTCAATAATGGGATATCGGGCAAAGGAGTCACTATCAATGTATCCGAAGAGACACCACAGGTATTTTCAATTTCAGCAGTATATATCCCGTCTCCTGCGACAGTGATCTGATTACTGTGCGAGCCGTCAAACCACGTAATGCTGACACCTGGAATATTTATTTCCAGCAGCAGCGTCTCCGATGAACACAAGGATGTATCATTCCCAAGGCTGAGTGGTGGAATGGCTGGCAACAATGAAGCATTTAATGTGTCGTTTGCTGAACCGCATCCATTTGAAACTTCAACGGTATACAGCCCCGGCGTATTGACTAAAAAAGTTGAATCTGTGGATCCATCCTGCCACAACCAATTGTCTACATCAGCAAAAACAGGAACTATCATTTGTGCATCCCCCGGGCATAATTGTATATCACTGCCCAAGGTCAATAACCGGTGACGGACCTCCATCCAGAATCATCACGGAGTCCCTGTCAGATCCACAGCTATTGCTCACCGTCAGACTATATGATCCGGGTATTGTGACGGTCAATGACGGATCCGTTGTACCATCGCTCCATAAATAACTGACGCCGGTAAGATTAGCATCAATCGATACACTTTGCCCCTGGCAAAGCATCATCGACGAAGGCAAATCAACGACAGGTGGTACATTACTGGAGGTGATCTCAACCGTATCTGCAGCAGACGTGCACTGATCTTGTACGGTCACACTATACACACCAGGATTGGTGACCAACAACGTATCTGCTGTGCTTAAATCATTCCATTGATACGTTCCATTTCCGGCATTGGCGAAAAGTGTAATCTGCCCACCTGCACAGATTCCCAGATCAGGCCCAAGATCAGGCGGGACAAGCGTAGGGAAAGTTGTTACCTCCGTTGAATCCTGATCTGCACCACATGATGTAGTGACAGTTACAGCATACCATCCTGGTGTCGTGGCTTCAAAAGTAGAGAGCGTTGAACCATCCTGCCACAGATAGGTTGCTAAAGGAACATTTGCATCGAGCACTAATGTATCACCTACACACATCACCTGTGTATTGGGCAAGGTAACGACAGGTGGAGATAAAATATCCACATACACCATATCTGACACACTGAAGCAGGGATTTGAAATAGTTACAGCATATGTTCCCGGACCGGAGACGGAAATCTCTGATGTGGTTGCACCCGTAGACCAAATAATTTCATCTACCGGTGATGTTGCCTCCAACGAAATGACATAAGGCAATGCGGACGAACATAGATGAATGGTATCATCCAATCCTGCACTGGGTTCCGGGGCTTCGTATACCGTAACCATGTCCTGCGTAGTACCACATTGATTGGTCACCGTGACACTATAAATACCAGTAGTAAAGATGAAGAGAAAGGGCTCAAAACTATCATCGCTCCACAAAAAATCACCCAGGTCAGGATCGAAATCATAATGAATGACATCCCCTTCACACCAACCCAGGGTGTCAGGTCCAAGATCAATTAGCGGTGCCTGCAGTCCGGTCACTTCGATTTCATCGGATGCTTCACCGCACTCATTACTGATGGTCACTGCATAGATACCCGCTGCTTCAATGGTGTAAGTCGATGAATTAGATCCATCCTGCCATACCACATCATTCATGCCTGGATCCAGCGTGATTTCAAAATTATCTCCTGCACATAAAGTAGTATCATTTCCAAGATAGATAGACAGGGGAATTAGAGTCACTTCCACCAGGATGTCATCCGATGAAAGATTACATCCATCATCCAGTGTCACGGAATAGAGACCAGGTTCAGTGATCGTATATTCACTTTCCGTCGATCCATCATTCCAGATATAATCTCCTGCATCGGGATCCAGTGTGATGGTATATGATTCACCTTCACACATTGATATGAATCCGGGATTTAATTGAACCGGTGGAGCCCCCAGAAAAGTCACTTCGACGGAATCGATTCCAAGAGCACATCCTTGTGTGATGGTCAAACTATAGACATCAGTTGTATTGACCGTAAGGGTATGCCCATGCGAGCCATCGCTCCAGGTGTAATAGACATCCCCTGACTCTCCGTCAATTTCATATTCATCGCAAGTCTCAACGGGGGGCCCCAATTCCAAAGGCAATTCTTCCAACGGACCAGCTTCAATTACATAAACACTATCGATATAGTAGTACACATTCACATTCGTATTCGTGCATGTGGGATCGATAATCGTTTCAAAGTTGTTCTTGAAATTACCTATCGTTATGTATCGTTCGCCACCGAGCGCAGGGTATAGACCTGAAATCTCCATCCATGCGCCGGTATCGGTATAAAATCCGCCATTGCCTGTGATTTGAGGATCAAAGGGTAAAACAGTTTGTCCCATCAGGGATGGAGCTTGGGCAGAAATAAAAACTCCTGCCTGGTTAGCACCGCACCATTGATCCATGGCGTTCATAAAAAAGCCTACCTGATAGCATATTCCCGGTTCCATAGGGGTGGCAAGTTCTACTTGCAAATACTCCCGGTAATCATTCAATCCCCTAAAATAACACCCGGCATATGCCTGGCCAGTGAGCGGTTGCTGATATCCGCCCCAATTGGTAGGTACATCTGCTGCTAAATTATCGCAGCAGGAATGATAATAATCCGGTGTGGCTTCGGTAGGGGTGACCCAGGGTATGGCCAATGCAATTTGGGAAATACTTGAAGGACAATATTCAAACGTTTCAAAATTAGGGTTGGGGACGAGGTTTTGGGCAGACAACATGCCAGCCATCCATAGCATGATCAGGCAGGTCAGGAAACAAGACGATGGTCGGTTTGCATTAGCCTTTGGGCCGGGTGGCATACATGGTGGTATTTTGGTTTGAAAGTACATATATAAATTGAGAATAATCAGGAAGGCAGAAGCGATGGTGAAGTAACTGAAGGGAGTGATACGTCAACCTACCTTACCAAGGTCACATCTCCAATTAAATCATCGGTGAAAAGGCTCAACCCATTGGAATATACCAATGTAATCCTGTAGACATACACACCCGGATTCATCGGCTTTCCATTGCGTGTTCCATCCCAGGAGAAAGGATACTCCTGCGAACTAAAAATAAGATTACCCCATCGATCGAAAATACCACCTGAGACGGAAATACCCTGAGCACCTTGATTGAATTGAATAGTGAATACATCATTCACCTGGTCATCATTCGGACTAAAGATATTCGGGATATAAAACTGGGTGACCAGCCCGCAATCATCTTCGGAGACAACCGGAATAATATCAGATCGGTTAAAGCATGGGGTCATGACTGTCACACTGTATTCGCCTGGCAATTGTACATCGATCGATGCCTCCGATTCCCCTGTACTCCAAATATACCCCGCATCAAAAGGCTGGGAAGCATCCAGTACCAATACATCTCCGGGACAAATCAAAACAGAATCGAATTGCAAAATCGGGATATCCACATCGATAGTCACAATAACCTCATCATAGGTCGTCCCACAAGCATTAGCGATGGTGAGCGAAAATGTCTGCTCAGTATTAGCCACGATCATGGACGAATCACTTCCATCCTGCCATACCAATTGATCTGTCGTAAGCGGTGAATGAAGTATGACGGATTCACCAGGGCAAAGGACTATATCAGGGCCAAGAGAAAAAGTTGGCGGTAACGTCAGATAAGTAACAACCATTGTATCTGATTTGATACCACAATAATTTGAATGCTGTAGGCTATAGGTGCCTGATTCCGTGACGATGAAAGCTGGACCTTGACTTCCATTCTGCCAGGTAATTGTAGTTAGTGGATTGATGTTCGAGGTCAGGGTTAGAATCTCATTACCACATAACAACGTGTCAGGTCCAAGATCGGGATCAGGTGGGGCGATAAACTGTACTGCAATAGTATCTCTATCCTCTCCGCAAGCATTTACGATGTGAAGGATGAGTTCAGCATCTGTTATTGTCTGGAAAAATGAATTAGTCGAACCATCCTGCCATATGTATGCGACGCCGGTAACACCCGACTGGATAGTAACTGTATCTCCTTTACATGCAGTTACATCAGGTCCGAGATCCAGCTGAGGACCTTCAGTACTCTCAACAATCAGCAATGAATCAGTGGACGTTCCACACGCATTTGAAATCGTGAGTATGACCTGACCGGGTGTCGTCGTAGAAAAAGACGAACCAGTGGTACCATCCTGCCATGCATATTGTACATCCGGAATGCCTGGATTGAATGTGAGTACTTCACCAACACACAATAACTGGTCAGGGCCCAAAGACAATGGTGGAATATCGGACAAAGGAGTCACTATCAATGTATCCGAAGAGACACCACAAGCATTCTCAATTTCAGCGGTATATATCCCGTCTCCTACAATAGTGATCTGATCACTATGCGAACCATCAAACCAGGTAATGCTAACATCCGTAATATTAATTTCCAATAGCAACGCTTCAGATGAACATAAAGCTGTATCATTTCCAAGATTGAGTGGTGGAATGGCAGGCAACAAAGAAGAAAATAAAGTGTCATACACTGTGCCACATGCATTTGAAACTTCAATGGTAACCAGGCCTGAAGTATTGACCAAAAATGTTGAATCCGTTGATCCATCTTGCCAAAACCAACTCTCTGCATTGGATAAATAGGGAGCAATCATCTGGGATTCACCAGTGCATAGTGTAATGTTATTTCCAAGGTCTATTACTGGGGCAGTACCACCCTCCTCAATCACCACAGTTTCAGTATCCGTGCCACAGTTATTGCTCACAGTAAGACTATAGATACCCGGAGTATCAATGGTCAGGGTGGCAAGCATACTTCCATCATTCCATAAATAATCAACACCACTAATTTCTCCATCGAGGATCAATTGTGAACCAGCACACAAATCCAGGCTATCCACCATGTCAAGCTGAGGTGGAGTCCCTGATGTAAAAACCAGTATCGTATCCACACCCATACCGCATTCATCTGAAACTGTGACCGCATACAGTCCAGGCGCCGAGACTATGAGCGAATCTGCATCACTCATGTTTTGCCACAGATAGGTATCAAATGTATTTCCTGCAAAGATGGTCACTGAATTTCCAGGACATAATGGTACATCAGGACCAAGGTTAGGATAAAGTAACTCAGGATTTAACTGAATGTTAATCGTATCACTACCTATGCCACAAATCGTGGACACCTGCAACGAGTATTGCCCGCTAGCCTGTACAAGTAAAGAATCGCCATTCGTTCCATCCTGCCAAAGCCATGCACCCGGATCACCGGTGCTGTGCAACCAAATACTATCTCCATCACAGGCCATCATATCACCAGGAAGGATGACGTCTGGTAATATATCATCAACGGCAACCTGCAAGGTATCCGAGTTACTTCCACAAGCATTTGTCACGGTGACACTGTATGCACCGGCTGTTGTCACAGCAAATTGCTGTAACGTGCTACCATCCATCCACACGACAGAAGTACCTCCCGCCCCACTCACATCTATAGTGTCGGGCAATTGTGCCGGACATACCACGATATCAGGGCCGAGATCTACCTGCGGTAATGATGTCAGCATCACAGCTAACTCATCATCATAGGACCCACAATTGTTTGTGACGGTCACACTGTATAATCCCGGTGAAGTAATTTCATAGAACAAACTTGTGCTGCTGTCTTGCCACAAATAACTGCCCTCATCGCCATCCAATTCAAAAGCAATAATGTCTCCCTGGCAAATGAAAACTACATCATGACCCAGATTAACATCCGGGCTCTCTCCATACTCCACTTCGATTCCAGCGCTTTCCTCTCCGCAGACATTGCTAATGGTCAGTGCATAGGAGCCCTCTTCATCAATGGTGAAGGATGATTCATCAGAGCCGTCACTCCATTCAAATTCACCAAGGCTTTGATCAAAAGATATGAAATATTCATTGTCATCACAGAGCAAGGTGTCCTCCCCGAGGGTAAAAGGAGTTGGAGGATCTAAAACATCCACTACGATGGTATCACCTGATACGGCACATCCGTCATCGTAAATGACACTGTAGGTGCCAGGTGATTCGATCATATACAAAGGCTCATCACTTCCATCCTGCCATGTATACTCACCATATGCACCATCCAGATCGATCGTATAGGATTCTCCCTGACACAGTAATACTGAATCGGGACCAATTTCCACTGGTATGTTGCCCAGAATAATGACCTCGATGTGATCAATTCCAACTCTGCAACTGTCCGTGATGGTCAGGCCATACACTCCGGATTCGGTGACAGTCAGGGTCGGATCAGTGGAGCCGGTACTCCAAGAAAAGAAATAGCCTTCCAGTCCAGGATCGATGGTATACTCAAAGCAATTCTCCACATCATCACCCAAATCAAGAACCAACTCGTCGCAGGGCTCAGCAGGGATAACCCATACGTCATCATAATAGTAATAGGAATATGCAAACGGGCTAGCACAGGGTGGGTAAAATGGGGTATTTGCATCCAGCTCAAAATTGCCAAGCGTGAGCCATTGTTCTCCTCCCTGAGCCAGATAATAACCTTCTACCACAGTCCAGTTTAAGGTATCGGTCAAAAACCCTCCTGTAAAATACACCTGCGGACCAACGACGATTCCATCAGGCAAAGTCCAGGGTGGCGGATTTACAGAAAGATGAATCCCCACATGCTGCACCCCACACGTATTGTTGCCCTGGTTTACATATGCGCCTACATAATATAGCTGGTTTGCTTCAAGCGGTGAGAGGAGTTCGGTCTGCGGATACTCGCGCCATACCAGGTTGGCAGTCTTATGAATGGCACCAATGTAGCCAAAACCTGAATGCGCTTGCTGCCATCCGAAATAATTTACAGGCACATCCACATCCGAGTTTGATGAACAAGCATGTAAATAATCAGCTGTTGTTCCAAATCCATTTATCCATGGAGGTGCGGCCAGTGGGCCACCCATTCCAAAGTTACTGGGGCAGGAAGTAAACGTTTCAAAATCCGGATTGGGCACAAGGTTTTGTGCAGACAATGTGCCAGCCGTCCACATCATGGGTGTGCAGAGCAGGAAATGGAATGAAATACGTTTTACTAGAGCCTTTGGGCCGGATGACATAGAAGGTGGTATTTCGGTTTGAAAATACACAAATAACTATACAATACTAAGGATGGCTTATATCTCGACCAACAAAAGTTTATGGGCTTTTCTCTAAAAATTCAATCGCGACTATGTGAATTATCTCAACACCAATTCCAGCACAACGTTATAACCATGATCTGTTCCGATACTTAACTTTCCGTTTATCTTCACCGCCCTCATCTTCATGTTACCTATACCCTGCCCCGCCAGACTGCCAGGCTCTGTGACCGTGCCATTGTCATGAATCGTCAGCGACATTTTATCACCCTCCTGTACAAAGGATATATCGACATGCCTTGCATCTGAATGCCTGATGATATTGGTAATTGCCTCTTTAAAGATGAGATAGATGTTCTGGCGAATTTCAGGGCTGATAAATTTCTTGCCATCGAGGCCGTTGAAAGAAAACGTATGTGAAATATTTTTCCGCTCCAGGTTCTTTTCAGCGAAATCGCGCATCCGATCGATCAGGTTTTCATATTTATCTTTTCGGGCATCAATTGCCCATACAGTATCCCGCATTCGTTCCATCGCTTCACGACTCATCTCACTGAGTTCTAGCATAGGCTTACGTTTGGCCTCCTCCATTTCATACGACATGACCTGTGATTGCATCGCGAGTCCGGACAATATCGAACCCACATCATCATGCAGATCGGAGGATATCTTGATGCGCAAGGCTTCGAGCGCTTTTTGTCTCTTCCATTTTTGTTGATACCAATAGCGAATCCAAAATGCGACAACGGCAGATAAGCAAAGTGTAAGCAATACCCACACCCACGTTTTTTGATACCAATAGGCCGTCATCAGGATCGGTAGTTCAAATGTTGAGGTAACGGTGTCGCTTGCATTGGCAGATGCCTTAACCTCCAGCACATAGTTGCCAGGTGGAAGTGCATAGACCAATATTTTGGGATCAGCAGCATATTCACTCCATTGATCATGAATACCTCTGATGCGATAACTGTAATAGATCTCATGTTTAAAACTTGGGACCGAAAGATGGAATTCAATATTGGTTTCGGAAGGCTGGAGGACCAATTCACTTAATTCATTTAAATCACTGGTGACATAGCGGTTTTGTTTCTCCTCTCCATTGAAGATAGAAATGCTATAGAGTTTTAAGGGATACAGTGCTTCCACTGCGGACTGAAATTCCAGTTCTTCAGGTAGAAAAGAGTATAATCCATTTGTACTTCCAAAATAATATCTGCCCTGACTATCCCTGAAGGCAGAGGTGCGGTTAAATTCTGGTTGCGATAGCGGATGTTGTGGGTGGAGATGGGTAAATAACATCGTGGTGGTATCAAAGTACACCAGTCCCTGATGAGAACCAATATAAAATCCATTGCGCTCATCCGGGAGAATAGTAAAAATAGTCCTGGGCCTTTGTTGCATAGCAGGTGAGATCACAGGATCCTTATATAAAGTGTATTCCCTGTTCTGCGTATTCAATCTCCCCAGGCCCTCATAGCCACCATACCAGAGATAGTCGCCATCCAACAGGAGATCGTTGATACCTTCCTGCGGACTGATTCCCAAATCTGCTAATGTATAAGATTGCAATATCCTTCCTTGTTTCGAAACCAGCCTGATGCCTTCACTGCCGGTCGCTATCCAGAAAGCAGTTTGATCGCGGTTGTTGATCATCTTGTTGATGATAGACGGAAAATCTGATTCCGATCCCGAGGTGGGTTCAATAAAAACGGAATCCAGCTTGCCTCCTGGAATATCATAGGCATACAGGCTCTTGCCATACCATGTATACAACCAAAGTGTATCACCGGACAATACGTGTACGATATGGCCATTGATAAAATTAGGAACCGTCTGTGTGATTTCACCACTTTGGGCATTGATCTTCAGAGAGTGCCAGAAAAGGTAGGGTGTCGAATATGTCAGGGAATAGGCACTATAGAGATCGCTGTTGAAATCCTTGAGCGGAGACCATATTTCAAATTGTTCCACACCCTTAGGCTTGATGGCTACCCCGTTGTAAAAGGAAGCATATACATTTTGACGTTCATCTTCTGCCAGTCCGCGCATGGAAATGTCAGGACGTATATAAGGCACGAGCGCTTGAAATTCTTCCTTACGCGGAGGCTTCGACTTGACTTGATAGAGAAATTTACTCCCGAGTAGAAATACCTGTTGATCAATGATATGAAAACCCAATATATCCTCGGAAATAGCACCGGGATAAAATTCCTTTTTCATGTCATACGTTTCTTTGCTTAAGTCCTGGATGGTGTGGTGAAGCGTGTCCAGAATAAAGAAATAATATCCGTTGGCGAGATAGAGCATTTCATCACGAACCATAAACTGGCCAGAATTCACTTGCACCTTTGCAGGTATCGTGGTGTAACGTTTTGGTGAATCCATTTTCGAATCCCAATACATCACAGCCCGCGACGATTGATCATAAAAATAATAATGATCGCCTGCATAGGCCACGTACGTATTTGTCGGTAATACCTGGCTATAGGTGTGCCAATTGAAGTGCTTTCCATCCCCGGTGATCCGTAGTATGCCGCTGGTGGTTTGGATCCAATGCATGGATTGGAACCATTGATAATTCAAGATAGCACCATACGTCATTCTGGAATCTTGAAATATGAGTTGGTTTTGCCCGGAAGAATTCATTTTCCAAATGGAAAAACGATCGGAGGTTTTGTCCATACTCAGGGCAAACACATCGCCATGAGGTGTAACATCGAAGGAGATGAAACTGGGTTGGGAGGTTTCCTCAAAGCTCCATTCCTGACGTATTCTTCTGTTAGCAGCATCAAAACGGATGACATAAGCTCCTGATGAAATTGTGGCATATACATTGCCCATGCTGTCAAGTTGAAGGTCGCCAACAAAAGCATTTGGATCTTTCAATCCTAAGGGATACATCGGATGGTCATGAGTATACATGATACTCCCATGTCCATCCGAAATGATGAGGCCTTTTGTGGAGCCAATCCATAGATATCCATCCGGGGTTTGTACTGCACTGTTCATACCCACCTGGTCATTAGATAAGCTAAGGCTGTAGGGCTTGACCTCCAAAAGAGGTGGGATGTCTTTGTACGTTTGAGCGGAAAGGGTGGGGAAAAGGCTAAGGCTGAGGCTAAGGCTAAGAAGAAGGCTGAAGCGAAGGCTGAGGCGAAAGCTGAGAGACGAAGTACTGAGGGTGTAGCCATATGTTGCTCCATGACTCAGGGAAGATACATCAATCATGGTATTCAAATGAATAATTGCGCGCAGATCCAAAACGTAGACCCCGCCTCACTAATGCGGGGGACGCATAGACGCAGTGTTGATTTCCCTCTGCATTAAGCTAATTGCAAAAAATATATCGCGCAACGCTGCAACGACGCAACGATGCAATTTTAAAAATACTTCGCCTCAGCCTTAGCCTGCCTCAGCCTGTTCCTTCGCCTTCGCCTTAGCCTTAGCCTTAGCCTTATTTAACCACCCTGTAGGGTGATTGCCTACCCTCTGGATAAGGCGGACATTTCCAGTGTCAAAAAATCCAATTTTACAATGAAGTTCTTGTCCATTATCCTTTCCGCCCTTCTGCCCTTCTGCCTTTCCGCCCAAAACGTGACCATCAAGAAAAACGCCAACAGCGACAACCTGATCTGGCCCTTGAATCCTTCCCAGAGCATCTATATTGGGGAAGGTACCGGCAATATAAGTACTGGGTTGTTCAATACAGGCGTTGGTGCTTATGCGCTAAATCTCAATTCAACAGGAGCCTCAAATTCCGCATTTGGAAATGGTGCCCTGGGAAAAGTCAATACGGGTGGATTCAATACTGCTATGGGTTCAGGGGCAATGACGGAGAATCTGACCGGAACAGAAAACACAGCTATCGGGACATTTTCCTTATACAACAACAAAGGATTGAGCCGCTCCACAGCGATCGGTTTTAAGGCAATGTACTATGCTAATAACACTACGACAACGGGGACAACTTTCAATACGGCCGTTGGGTACGAAGCATTGAGAGGAGGTGCTTCTCCGGGCAATAATACCGGAGATAAGAATACAGCTATGGGTGATCAGGCCATGTATTCAAATACCGCTGGAAATGACAATGCTGCTTTCGGATTGAATACGTTGAGATCCAATACCTCAGGATCTTATAATACTGCAAGTGGTTCAGAATCCATGCTCGATAATACTACCGGAGGTGGGAATACTGCAGTCGGAGCGTCCTCTCTGCTTTCCAATATTTCAGGAGACGGCAACACTGCAATGGGCTTTGAATCCCTGGGTTCTAATACGACAGGGCATTTAAATACCGCGGTAGGTTTCCAGTCACTTGTTGGAAATAGCAGTGGGAAAAACAACAGCGCATTTGGATTCGGAGCATTAAATGCAAACACCACTGGCTATTCCAATGTGGCAATAGGATACGTTGCTTTATACAATTCGACCACACGGGCCAATCTGGTCGCTGTGGGTGACAGTACATTGTACAATAATGGAATAGGTGCTACATCGGCCTTTCATGCCACTGAAAACACAGCCCTTGGCAGTAAAGCTCTTTTTGCAAACACCACTGGATTTGCCAATACAGCCAGTGGTGTGAATTCGCTTTACTCCAATACCACAGGAAACAACAACACTGCGAACGGGACAAAAGCGCTTTATGCCAATAACGCTGGAATCTACAATGTTGCAAACGGATCCTCAGCTCTTACCTCCAATACCTCGGGCAATGGCAATACTGGGATAGGAGGTTCGGCCCTAAACAACAATCTTACGGGAAGCTACAACAGTGCAACAGGGGCGGTCGCCCTTGCTTCCAATACTACCGGAAATGGAAATACGGCAAACGGAACGAGTGCCTTGAACGCCAATGTCTCGGGATATTCCAATGTGGCTATGGGCATTTATGCACTCTACAGCAATACTACACGAAGTAATCTCGTGGCTATAGGTGATTCATCTCTTTATAATAACGGCATATCCGCCTCCCTGCCTTATCATGCTACCTGGAATACAGCAGTTGGCAGCAAATCCCTGTTTTCGAATACCACCGGCGCTGAAAATACAGCGCTTGGCTACAATAGTTTGTATGCCAATACCTCCGGAGAATTCAACACTGCAATTGGCTCAAGAGCTATGCTCCAGAATACCTCTGGTTTTGATAATGTCGCTCTGGGCAATGAAGCGCTACTATCGAACCTGAGTGGACATAGCAATACTGCCGCCGGATTGCAAACGCTTCGTAATAACTCCACCGGGCATTCCAACACAGGGGTTGGGGACGCAGCCCTGTTTCAAAATGAAACCGGAAGTAAGAACACGGGTATCGGCGTTAACGCGCTTGAGGAAAATACCACCGGGACAGCCAATGTGGCGATAGGCATGGATGCATTGAAAAATAATACGACAAGATCCAACCTCGTGGCCGTCGGTGATTCTTCCCTCCTGAAAAATGGCCTTGGCGTTACATTAAATACCCACGCCATTCACAACACAGCCATCGGAAGTAAATCCCAGGCCAACAACACGATTGGGTCCGACAATACTTCACTCGGGTATGTGAGTATGATCAGCAACATATCCGGCTCCGGAAATACGGCTATTGGCACTTCTTCACTTGCTAACAATCAGACGGGAAGTAGTAATACTGTGCTTGGCTATAGTGCTTTGTTTGGCAATAATTCTGGCTCCAATAATGTGGCCATCGGTACTTCGGCCATGATATTAAACAATTCAGGAAATAGCAATGTGGCTATAGGCACAAAAGCACTCTATTCGAATACCGTCAAATCAAATCTTGTGGCTATCGGTGATTCGGCATTATATAAGAATGGCCAGGGTGCCACGTCACAACAAGCCGTGTATAATACCGCCATCGGGAGCAAGGTGCTCTATGCCAATACTATTGGTTCTGCCAATACGGGCCTTGGGTTTCTCGCCTTAACCGCAAACATCTCAGGCAACTTAAATACCGGTTTAGGTGCAGGGGTTTTATCGGAGAATACAACCGGTTCGTTTAATTGTGCATTCGGTACTTCTTCTCTGCAGTCGAATATTTCAGGCTCTTCCAATGTCGGAATAGGGATATATGCACTTCAGGAACTCATAGATGGCGACAACAATGTCGCAATAGGTCAAAGAGCCGGTAATAACCTGGCTAGTGGCAGTGGAAATGTTTTCCTCGGCTATGAAGCTGGTTACAATGAAACCGCATCCAATCGCTTATACATATCCAACTCAAACGCAGATGGGAGTAGTGCTCTTGTCTATGGGGAATTTGACAATCAGGTATTCCGGATCAACGGTAATGTTGGTATCGGTGAGTCTCCAGGATCTTACAAGTTATCCGTCCTACATAACTCCTATGGCTTAAAAATTCAAAACACGGATTATCCGACCAATTCCTGGGAATTCTTCCAGGCCCCGACAGGGAATCTGGATTTATATATTCAATCAGGATCAAACATTGGATCATTTGACTATGTGTCCGGTGTATATACCGCCTTATCGGACCGACGAATGAAAGAAAATATTCAGCCTATGAATCCTGTGCTGGCAAATGTCATGAAATTGCAGGCGGATAACTATACGTTTATCGCTGATCCAGACCATAAGCCTTACTTTGGATTTATAGCACAAGAGGTAGAGCAGATCTTCCCTCATCTCGTGACCCCGCCATCTGAAGAAAAAGGAAGAGCATCAAACTACACAATGGACTATTCAGGCTTTGGTGTATTAGCGATCAAGGCTATACAAGAACAACAAGTGATCATTGATGCCCAGGAAGCACGGATTGCAAAACTCGAAGCACTGGTGCAGGAGCTTATTGCAAAAGAAAATTAAGTACATTACCACAAACAATGCAGACAACATTGACACCGGAAAATAAAAAGTCCCCTTTAGTGGATTTAGGGGCAGAAAAAACTAAGATCACGATCATCGAAGACAACCAGGTCATCCGTGACAATGTCTCCCGCTTCATTCGGTTCCATGAAGAGTTTGATGTCATGGAGACTGTGGGATCAATAGAATCCTTCATGCATCTGCTCCAGATTGATCACCGGTTTAAAACCGATATCATCCTCCTCGACATTGGCTTGCCGGGTGTCAGTGGCCTCGATGGCATACCCATGATCCTTGAAAAAATGCCGGAGGTGGATATCATCATGCTGACCTCGTATGAAGAAGAGGATGTCATCCTGCGGGCTTTGTGTTCAGGCGCATGTTCTTATCTCTCTAAAAAAGCGAGCCTCGAAGAAATCGTTGATGCGATACGCATCGTCGTCAAAGGGGGTTCTTACATGTCTCCATCCATTGCGCGTGAGATCGTGACCCACCTTATGGGTGGACGTGTGAGTAAGGCCACAATCCTCACTGAACGTCAGAAAGAAATCCTTGAAAAACTTGTAGAAGGAAAAAGTTACGGTGCGATCGCTCAATCCCTTTTCATTTCGATAGAGACAGTTCGCACGCATGTCAAGTCAATGTATAAAGTATTGCACGTCAATAACAAGGCGGAGGCGATAGCAAAGTATCTGAAGGGGGAGATAAAGTAGGCTATAATTTAATCAAGAATTTAAAGCCATTACCCAACCCTCTTGTCATTTTCGACCCTCTATAGAAGAAAACGAAACATGAAATCAATTCTACTAACAATCCTGTGTATAATTGCTGGCTGTTTAACTTCTGCACTTCAAGCACAAGTAGTATCACTACCCTACTATTCCGGCTTCGATAGCGCTGCCGAGCGAAATGGATGGGCCGTCTATCGTCTCGGGGATGCCGCCCTGGGCAACTGGAGTATTGCAAACATCAATAGTTTTTCTGCACCATCCTGTATTAGTCATGATTACTCCCCTTCGAGTGGAGCTAATGTAGTGGATGATTGGTACGTCTCCCCGGGATTTTTGCTGCCTTCTGGTGGCATGTTGGATTCTGTCCGGTATGCCTTTTCGGGATTCAGTGTACCGACCACAGGTGACACGATAGGTGTATATCTCATCATAGGCAATCAGGATCCGGCTGCAGCATCAGGCATCATTGAGTTGGCTGAATTTCGCGATGCAGAATATCAAGCAGATAATGTTTACCGGTTGCTCTCAGGCATTGCTTTGCCTCCAACAAATGACCTGGCTTTCATTGGGCTCAGATACAGAAATGCAGAAGCAAGTTCAAGATGGCTGTATGTTCGGTTTGATAATATAGCAGTTCGTGAATCCACTACGTCCATACATAGGCCGGACAATGGAAAACCAAAAGTCATCTATCCAAATCCAACAAATGATGAAGTGACTATTTTGCACCAGCAGACCGGAGGAACCGTTTTCTTCTATGATCAAACGGGAATTCCATTGTGCCAATATGCGTTGAGCAATAGCGAAACCTCGACGACACTGTCCCTCAGCCAATGGCCGCAGGGCATCTACAGGTTAGTCATCCAACAACAAAATCAAATTGAAAGCGTGTCACTTTCAAGAATGTAGGGGGATACTACAGCTTGCTGTTACAGATGAATAAACTTATCAACAGTCGCGATAAACTCACCTGGAGTAGGTGTGTAACCTGTTTTACCTAACTTATTAAGTTGATATTTATTAGTGGTCGGATCCTTGGTCATATTGATCAACCAGATGGTCGGGTAGCCGGTGATACCCAGAGCCTGCTGCATCGCTGCGTTTTGCTCCTTGTTCTTCTGAGGTATCTGCTTGCCTCTTGGAAAATCCAATTCGAGGAGCACTACGTTTTTCTTAGCCCATTCCTTGAATTCAGGCTTGGTAAATACGTCTGCATCCAGTCTCTTGCACCAGCCGCACCAGTCACTTCCGGTGAAGTTGGCCAGGATAGGTTTTTTCTCCTTGACAGATATGGCATACGCTTCATCCAGATCGACCAGCCAACCTTCCTTCGCCGATGCATATGCAACTGGTTTTGGTTGCTCCGGTGCCTTAGTCGTTGTGGTGGTGGTCGGAGCTTGTGAACAAGACTGCAACGCGCTGATGCTGAGTATTAAGAACAGAAAATGCTTGATCATATCTAGTATTACTTTTTAAAAGAAAACGTAAGTGGCTGCAAAACTAAGCCTTTCCGTATATGTATTGTAACCATTAACAGGACTTTAATGATTTGGAGCCGCTACAAAAAGCGCTTCCAGCCAAGATGTTAAAACGAATGCACGCCTTTAGCTATTCAATGGCAAACTACCTGAAGAGTCAGCTAACAGGCTGCCAACAGCATATAATCCATTGATTTTCAGCAAAAACAGACACTGCATAACCGTTTTGATACAGGCTTGCTACTTCACTACATCAAATGCACCCGCATAAACTTCCTTTCCTGATGTCAGCCTGATGAAATACTTACCCGGCAGAAAGTCAGTGGTGCTGATTTGTATCTGGGGTCCTTGACTGAGTGGTAACGAACGCACCAGCCTACCTTGAGGATCATAAATTTCGATATCGGCTGTAGTTACTCCGGAAGGAAGCGTAAAATTCACTTCGGTAGTTGCAGGATTTGGATATACCGAAAGCGCGCTCAAGGGCTGAACAGGATTGATAGCTGAAGTAAAATCTGCATCGAACCTGGTACCGCTGTTGTAGATCTCCTTAGTCGTCGGATCCATCAGCCACGCGATGACATAGGTTTCATCCACATTCCACGTACCGCTGACGTCATACTGATAGGTTTTGGTCGCTTGTCCGCTGGTTAAGTCAACATCTTCGCCATTCACATCGGTCAGGAATCGACGGAACACATTGTGATGAACCGTCTCCCCATTTGGTGCATTATAGAATATCTCCTTTTCCACAATGACCGCATACAGACGTGCTGTACTCACTGATCCACCGACTACATCCCGGAGGTCGATCGTTACTGTTCGGCTGGTACCGGCAGTTTCATCAACATTGACATATAACCATGAGGTGCCGCCTGTGAGATTGTCCAGCACTGTTGTGTTCACTCCTGAAGAGGATTTGAAATCGATCCCGTTCAACGCTACGGTTGGTGTGCCAAAAATTTCACCTGCATAGTGTTGGAAGCGGGTTGAATTCTCCGGAATATTTGCCTGGTAATAGATACAACTGCTATAAGGTTTGCCGGGATAAAAGCTGATGAGGTGATATTCACCTTCATAATTGCCCAGCCGGCTGAACAATCCGGGATTCTGTGATCCACAACTTGGACATGGCGTGTTGGTAAACAATTCGAGTGTGGCATACCGGATGGGAAGATCCTGGGCGGAAACAGATGCCGGCTTGAGGAAAATCACAATTCCGAATCCGATAATGATCAATATGTGCTTAAAATACTTCATCACTTTACCTGGTTTATGGTTTAAAATCAGAGGTCAAGTATAACGGAATTTATAGAAAGAAGTTCTGGATTTTAACCCGATGTGACCCGATCTAAAACTTATACCTACCCCATGTTGTCTTATCCTGAGATATACTATGCTTCCTATCAAACAATCTTCAATGAACACAACTAAAACAAAAGCCTTCGGCACAGCGGCAGCAGATGCGCCATTACAGTTAATGGACATCCAACGCAGAGATCTGACTCCGGACGATGTTGAAATAGAAATTCTCTTCTGTGGTGTATGCCACTCGGATCTGCATACCGCCAGAAATGACTGGGGTGGAACCATCTACCCGGCGGTACCCGGTCACGAAATAGTCGGCAGGGTCACACAAACGGGTAGTAACGTCATCAAATTTAAAGCTGGTGACTTGGCAGCCATTGGATGCCTTGTTGATTCGTGCAGGACATGTAAAAACTGCGCGGAAGACCTGGAACAATATTGTATCAAAGGCTTTACAGGCACCTACAATGGAAATGACAAGCATCTTGGAGGTAAAACATTCGGAGGTTATGCTGAAAAAATAGTGGTTGATCAGCATTTCGTTTTACGCGTGCCCTCCAATCTGGATCTTGCAGCTACAGCTCCATTACTATGTGCCGGTATTACGACCTGGTCTCCACTCAGGCACTGGAAAGTAGGCAAGCACAGCAACGTGGCGGTAGTTGGGTTGGGTGGTTTAGGACATATGGCAATCAAACTGGCGAAAGGACTGGGGGCTAAGGTCACCTTGTTTTCCAGATCACCAGCAAAAGAACAGGATGCTTTGGATCTGGGGGCTGATAAAGTTGTCATTTCTACTGATCCTATGCAGATGAAGAAGGTTTCTGGCGAGTTTGACCTGATCATCGATACAGTGCCTTATGACCACGATCTGAATATTTATATCCCGACCCTATCGGCCAGTGGAACATTGGTATTAGTTGGCTATCTGGGTAAACTGGATACTCCGTTGAATACATCACCGATGGTGATCAAACGGAAAGCCATCTCCGGGTCCTTAATCGGCGGCATCGCTGAAACCCAGGAGATGCTTGACTTCTGTGGTGAACACAACATCACTTCTGACATTGAAATCATCCGGATGCAGGACATCAATGAGGCCTATGAGCGATTGCTGAAGAGTGATGTGCGGTATCGGTTTGTGATTGATATGGCATCATTGAAAAATGGCGTTTCGTAACGGTTGTCTAAACGTAGTGTACGAAGAACATCACAGAACCACCATCACTTTATAACCACAACCATCTTCTTCGTCATGGTGTACGTATTTCGAATTTGAATAGAGGGAAAAGGAATTTCAAAAGTTTTTACTATTTTCGTTGAAACCGATTTTAAAAACTCCAAATTATGAAATTTCTTTACAGCCCTATTCTATACTTCGCTTTACTTCAAATGAATGTCAATGCTCAGTTTAATTGGCAACATACTGATGGGCCTATTGGTATTGCAAAACCTCAAACACTTTCAAACGAGTTCTATACATTCATACCGGACCAGGAGTATTTATTTCGAACTGAAGATGGCAATTACTGGGAAACGATTGATCGACCAGTGAGCAGGCTAATGGCAGTCTATCAGGATACATTAGTAAATATTTATTTTGATAAAGACACTTCTGCTGGCCACCTTCAATTCAGTATTGACAATGGTGAAACCTGGACAGTTAAAGAAATTCCAAATGAACTGGATCATTATGCATGCAATATTGCTATTTGTGGTCTCGGATTATACATCTATAGGCTTGATCAAAACTTGCTATATCGATCTTCAGATTTTGGGGATTCCTGGGAGAACATAGCCCTTCAGGGTATTACAGGTTCCCGGTTTTTTACAATGGATGAGAGGCTATACCTGCAAAATACCCGGACATTAGCAAGAAGTGATTTGAATGGTGAAAGTTGGGAAATCATCACACCTCCTCTGGCGGATGGCAGACGGATAGTTGATGTTGTTGCAGATGGGCATCACATTTTAGTAGCTGACAATGGATTATCTCCAGAGGCTATACAGGAAGGTTCGATTTGGCATGCCCATGATAGTGTTTTGATCTGGGAAGAGGCACCGGTTCTCACGATAACAACCGATTCGGATAATGTAATCCATCAAATAAAAAATCAGGTGTTTGCAGCGATCGATCATTATATCTTGCGTACCGAAGACTTTGGGTTTACCTGGGATACACTTACTAAATTAGAATTTGCAAATTTTACCTGGGGATTGGCTAACGTCAAGGATACATTACTGCATAGCACCTATTTTCAAGGGATGTATAAATGGGATGCAAGCGCAGAAGTTCTGACTCAGTGCAACACAGGATTAACAAAAGGATCGATCTGGGAACTCGAAATGTCAAACGATAAGATCTGGACGGCTGGTAGCACAGGCATCTACAATTATGATCTTAACTCCGGAGAATGGAGTAACAAGATGAATTTACCAGAACCTTATTGGCCCTACCAATATAATCGAATGGCCTCCAATGATCTCGGCTGGGTGGCCATAACCAATTATTATGACCTATCATTTTACCTATCAATAGATAGTGGGCTTACATGGGATACCATTTACATCGATCCTATGCTTTTAGGCATATTTGAAATCTATCTGCTCGATGAGACCATTTTAATTATAAGTGATGTTACTATACGATCTACTGACAAGGGTAAAAATTGGGATTATTTATTTTGGGAAGAAGACCTGATCCGAACCAATCTGGTCAAATTCAAAGGCCGTCACTACATGTCAGGACAAGAACTGCTTTATGCCAGTCAGGACAATGGCTTGACATGGGATGCAACAACACCACCTTTCAGAATATGGGCGCTTGGAACCTACGGTGAAGACTTGTTTGCTGTCACTTATGAAAATGGAGCAACCGTATTGTATATATCCAAAGATGCTACAGAATGGACATATGCCGGGGATGGATTCCCTTTTCTTTACCCTGTTTCCGGGATAAGCAATAAAGGTAAACACCTCTTTTACCGTGATAACGAAAATTACTACGTATTTAATGCAGACCCTTACCAAAACACCTATACTTCACCTATCAATCCTATAAACTGGTCTGTGTATCCCATGACGAAACTAGGATCCGATTTCCTCTTTACACAGGATAAAATATATTTGGGAGGATCTGGATTATATCAAACTTTAATTGAAGATCCTTTTATCACCAATATCTCAGAAGAGCCAAATGAAATAAACAATATATTCTCGCTAGCTCCAAATCCAGCAAGCCATACATTAGAGATCAGTATCCATGCCAATAATCCTATCGGAACCATCCAACTTCTCACATCAAACGGAGTACTACTTAGGTCAGTATTTGTGGCTAAAGACAAAGAAACGCTTGACATCAGGAGTTTACATCCGGGTATTTATTATATACTCTTGACAAGTAGTACCGGAACAAGTATTAAATCATTTATAAAAATCGATTAGTTTTTTTTATTCTCAAGTTGTTCCATAGGAGTGCTTGAAAATCCTTTGGGTTCAGGTAAACTTGGATGGGGTAAATGTGCCAACAGCATCATAACATGACTTTGATTGATGTCAATAACTTACCATTGGGTAAGCACATAGTCATAACCAATGAATTTGGTGAAGCAGGAAGATTTGCAAAAATGTAGTTTATACCTTCCATCGCTATTCAAAATATATTTTTGATTTGACCGTTAACGAGTCATGTCCCTATCCCCAATAGTCAAACTCCTTTTTGCAGTCTTCATCCTTTCTCAACTTGCCTGCAAATGTGATGGTCGCGTGGATTGTGAGCGGCCATACCATTTTGCTGAGATCCGGCTTGTCCGCGATGGAAAGAATGCTGTATTCGGTCCAGATGCTTTCATAGATCGCGATTCTATTCTGATATTATCTCCAGACCCCCGTTATCTGAATTTTAAGGTCACTTTCATCGACAGCACCGAATCCATGATCATAAACATATTTCCAAATTTTCCAATAATACTGGAGACACCCGGACATCTTGATACACTAACATGTACCACCATCATTACTGACAGGAGCGAATGCTGCGTCCAATATTCACTTTCCTCTATCCAGTGGAATGGTGAGGATATCTGTTCAGAAAATTGTGCGGACATATTGGATATTCAGATTTAGATGCGTTCATTAAATGAAGAATCACTATTCATCGCGTCTCAAACATATGTTTAATCCAATGATCTTTACCACCATCGAATCCACCGGCGTATCCGCCTTCATGATCGTATATCGCTTGACATCATTGATCAGCATTTCATCCAGGACATCAACCACATGCTTATAATTTGCACCTGGCAATGGCTTGATGAGCACCAATAACATGTCCTTATTTCCCCATTTAGCCTCCACCTCTGCTTGCCTGCGCTGAATGTATTTCCGTAACCCATTCGCCGCATAGTCCATACTGTCGATCATGATATCCGATATCGACCTGATCTCATCCGGCAATGAATAGGTGTACAGATGATCACGAGTACCTAACAACAACGTAGAGGTTTTAGATTGAGGATATACCGATGGATCACCTGTTTCATCCGGTTTTAGAATCTGCATGGTCGTTGGTTTTGCCAGCGTTGAAGCAAGCATAAAAAAGGTAATCAGCAGAAATCCAAGGTCCACCATCGCCGTGAGGTCAACCCTGGTTGAAACCCGCCTGCCATTTCGTTGATTGATTTCCATGTTGTCGCGCCTTTGGTTTGATCATAAGATGCAGGCAACATATCATTTGCATAATTGAAGGAGCAGGTTCTTGCTTAACCAGGTTCGATAAAAAAAGTGGAGACGCGATGAATCGGATGTAATCCAATAAAAAAAGTAGAGACGCGATGAATCGCATCTCTACTTTTTTTAGGACCTGATGGTCTATGTTCGTTTTTCAATCCAGGATTGAAAAACCAAATCATTAATCAATCACCGAAACCTTTTCGGTCATAATACCTGAAGTGGTGATGACCCTGAGTACATACATACCCGGAGCCAGCGAGGACACATCCAGCTGATCTGAAAATACAGCTGAACCCGTTGATTGATACTCACGATTGTCCACCATCTTGCCTGACATATCCAACATCACGATCCGGGTGACTGTTGATTCAACAGTCTGTGCGTAGCGAATCTGTAAGATGTCTCTTGTCGGATTTGGTGACACCTGCAATGTTGCAGACCCTGTGTTGTTTTTAATCGGCTTATCTGACATCTCAACTACATCAATTGGTCTTCCATCGATCACAGGTTCATCCGAATTGTCAGGCGTAGCAAAATTGTTAGACTGGTAATCGAATACACAGATATTAAAGGTACCTGTCGTCCCTGCATATCCCCATACACGAACCCATATAGTTTCATTTGCACTGCCTGTCACAGAAATGACTGGCATCGTCGAACCATTTCCGGTTGAGTTATCGTCTTCACAGGAGATATATTCCAGGTCAGCGCAACCGCCACCCCTGTATACTTCCATCACAGCATCAGACAAACTACCTGCTGTCGTGCGGATGGTCACCACTGGATTGCTGACATCCGGCATGGTAAAGCTGAACCAGACATCCTTGTGGTTATTTTCCGGGCACCATCCCATCGGTGGTGGTGAACTCTCCGTCGCATCAACATTTGAAGATGCCGAGTTGACACAATTACTGTTTACAGTAAGTACGGTTGCACTATCACATTCATTACTACCAGGTCCTGTGCCACCGGTTGTCTTAAACGTCAATGGAACTGTCCATGCGCTGTAATTACCGCCTCCGCAATTAGCGCGGACGCGCCATTGATAGGTTGTGCCTGGAATGAATCCACCTAATGTAATCGTGGTGTCTGCTAAAGGACTACCTGGTGCAGTGTACCATGATCCGTTTGGAACCCGTAACTCCACAGAATAGGTTTGCGCACCCGGTACGTTTGACCAGTTGAATGTAGCAGAAGTCTCCGTGACATTCGTTGTCGAGGTATAGGTAGGTGCATAACATGAATAACCTAGTGTGGTGAATGTCGCAGGGTTTGACCACTCACTATAAGATCCTGCATAACAGTTTGACCGAACACGCCATTGGTATGTGGCTCCAGGTGTCAAGCCAGTGACCGTGTACCATGTTTCGGTCCATGGACCACCTGTGATATCAATCCATGTGTTACTACCATAAAGTTTTATCTGAAGATCATAACTCAAGGCGCCACTGACAGGAGACCAGTCGAGATTAGCTGAAGACTCAGTGATATACGTCGTATACAGCCAGTATGGTGCATTACAATAGGATACCCCACTCGTGGTGAAAGTGACGGCCAGTGACCAGTAACTATGACTACCATCTTCACAATCTGTCCTTACACGCCACTGATACGTAGTACCTGGATATAAACCATTAAGAGTGATAGAGGTATATGTTGTCGGACTACCGGGAACATCGACCCAGGTTCCATTTGGTTGGCGGTACTGGACTGTATAACTCCATGCGCCCCACACTGATGACCAATTAAAGGTAGCAGAGGTCTGCGTGATGCCTGTAGTGGATAACCAGCTTGGTACATGACACGAATATCCAAGGGTCGTGAAAGTGACTGGCCAGGACCATGAACTGTATGACCAGTTTGAACAGTTACTGCGCACACGCCATTCATAGGTCGCACCTGGCTGCAGGTTGCTGATATAGGCCCAATTGCTATAAAATGGTCCGTTCTGAAGGTCATACCATGTACCATTTGCAAGACGATATTGCACTGAATAACTAACAGCACCTGGTACGGCATCCCAACCAAGCGAAGCAGAGGATTGGGTGATATTTGAAGTATACAACCAACTTGGGGCTTCACAGGAATAGTAGCAAACTGTAGTGAAAGAAACAGGTTGTGTCCAGTAGCTGTATTGGCCCCAACCGCAATTAGCTTTTACGCGCCACTGATAGGTAGTGCATGGATTCAAGCCGGTCATTGTGATCCAGGTTCCGTATGTTGGGCTACCAGGTACGTCATACCAATAGCCATTCGGTAAGCGGGTTTGAACTGTGTAGCTCTCAGCACCCCAGACTTCATCCCAACTGAAAGTAGCTGATGATTGAGTAACATTGGATGTTACAGGCCAGGTAGGTGTATGGCAGGAATAGCCTAAAGTAGAGAATGTTTCAATATAGGACCATTGACTGTATTGCCAGTTTGAACAAGTTGTCCTGACACGCCACTCATAGTTGGTACCAGGTTGCAGGCCATTGACGTTAGTCCAGGTTCCGGAGAAAGGTCCACCTGGCAGTATATACCAGTTACCATTTGCGGTTCTGAACTCAATCGTATAGTTGTAAGCACCATAGACGCCTTCCCAATTGAGGGTAGCTGAGGTTTGGGTTATGTTTGATGTATATAGCCAATATGGACGATCGCAGGAGTAACCTCCCAGGGTGGTAAAATTGACAGGATAAGTCCAGTTACTGTATTGGTAATATCCGCAATTAGCCCTGACGCGCCATTGGTAAGTGGTGTTAGGATTCAGGCCTGTGGCTGAAGCCCAGGTATTGTAGTATGGATTGCCTGGCAGATCATACCAATTGCCGTTGAGGAGGCGTATCTGGACAGAATAGCTTTGGGCGCCCCAGGATTCTTCCCAGCTAAAGCTGGCAGAGTTCTGGGTGATATTGGAGGTGACTGGCCAGGTAGGTGTGCTGCAGGAATATCCAAGTGTGGTAAAACTTGCAGGATAGGACCAAGAGCTGTACATCCAGTTGGAGCAATTGCTTCTGACGCGCCACTCATAGGCGGTACCAGGTTGCAAATTATTGATCGTGAACCAGGTCTGTGTCCATGGGCCGCCGGGAACATCCCACCATGAGCCACCGGCAAGACGGTATTGCAGTGCATAACTCTGGGCTCCACTGACCGGATCCCAATCAAAAGTTGCTGAGGTCTGGGTGATATTGTTGGTGTACAACCATCCAGGTGCATCACAATAGCCCCAGCCTGAAGTCGTAAAGGTGACCGGATAGGTCCAGTAGCTGTACTCTCCATTGTAGCAATTGGCCCTGACACGCCATTCATAGGTCGTATTGGGTAGAAACCAGTCTACGGTGGTGGTTGTATTATTAAACGGACTATTGGGTACTGTATACCAGGTTCCGTTTGGCACCCGCGTCTGCACGGCATAGCTTACAGCACCGGATACGGCATCCCAGCTGAAAGTGGCAGAGGAGTTGGTAATATTTGATGTAGTAGGCCAGGTTGGCGTACTACAGGCGAGGGTAACAGATAATCCCGCTTCGGAGGATATTAATTCAGTAGTGGCAGCACTTTCTAAACGACTGTTACCAGCAAATGAAAAACTGCTGAGAAACAAGGTAAAAAGAGCGATAAAAAAGGGACTGAAGCGTTGGAGGTTTTTCATAAAATGAATTTAGGAGGTTTATTAGATTACATTCAATTAATGGCGTAAAGCGCTCATTTAAAGGTGACAAGCAAGGCATGCACTGGAACTTTCTCCATCATCTCGCAGGCCACCCATACGTTAGAAAGGGGAGCGTAATTTACCCATTTTTCCTGAGAGCATCTGTTTTTTTTATATACTTTTTGTCATCATATGTTCTCTTAAGCCCTTAGTTTAGTAACTGATTTCTTCACCAGAAATACTATCCAATGGAATTGAAAATACGGCCAGGAAAAGGGGAAAAAGTACGGACAGGACGCGTCCTGTCCGTACTTTTTCCCCTTTTCCTGGCCAGGCTTCCATATAATCCAATCCAGTATCTATAATATCCGGGGGCAAAAGGTCATGTTGGATTTTGACCTTGCTGAGCTTTATCAGGTTGAAACAAGGACCTTAAAACAGGCTGTAAAGAGAAACCTTGATCAGTTTCCTGCTGACTTTATGTTTCAGCTATCGAAGCCCGAATGGCAAGAGGTTATCACAAATTGTGATAACCTGTCGGAAAATGCCAAATACCTGCCAGTCACTCCTTCGGCCTTTACCGAACAGGGAGTAGCCATGCTTTCTGGTGTTCTGAAAAGCAAACAGGCTAAGCAGGTCAATATTGCGATCATGCGGGCATTCGTATTTCTCCGTCAATACGCTTTGTCACATAAAGATCTTACAATGGCTTTGAAACAATTGGAAGCCAAATATGACCAGCAATTCAAAGATGTCTATGATGCCATTAATTTCTTGTTGGCTAAAGAAAACCTGGTGTCCGAACAACAAGACAGAAAGCGCATTGGATTTAAAAGGGATCCATCATAAAAATACCGGTTTTGGAATCGGGAGAAATGCTGCCAGAGAAAGGGGAAAAGGTACGTACAGAGCGCGTCCTGTCCGTACTTCATCCCCTTTTATGGCCAAACTTGCATTGAGACCCGGGGGGAAAAAGTCATGTTGGATTTCGACCTTACCGAGCTTTATCGGGTTGAAACAAGGTCCTTAAAACAGCCTGTAAAAAGGAACCTTGATCAGTTCCTGCTGATTTTATGTTTCAACTTTCAAAAAAGGAATGGCATGAGTTTATCACAAATTGTGATGCCCTATCTGAATTTAAAGACATTTATGTCTTTATTTGTAATTATCTTTGCTTTTCCAACTTTTACCAACTGGCCTGGTAACATTCCAGTTGATACATCACTCCTCACTTTAAAAAATGAACTGACGGCATGTTGGTTCGGCTAAAGTCCCCTATGCATTCTCCACAACATTCGTTTCATATTCCGGTCATGGGCCTGGCTTACACGATTGATTCACCAATAAAAGTCGCCCGGTTTGGCATCTCTTCTGTGATCTCCATCATTGAAGATCGTCTGGTGGAGATGATGCGCAGTCATTATTATCCTGCCATCGATCAGGTTTATTATCCTATCAGCACACATGAAGATGATTTCCGGGCCAAAAGAATCACGGATTATCTGAACCTGGTCAATACCATTGTCCAGGACCAGATTGAAAAGCTGAAGAGTGCCGCTTTTGAAACCGGTTCTGAAATCATCAAATACTTTGAAATGCTGCCGGAAGACCATTCCCTGAAACATATGTTCCAGCAAATGATGAATGTAAATAATCCTGCTGTAAAAAAAGAAATAGAGGATTATCTGCGGTCGCAGATACGTCCCGGCAGTATTGATGTAAACATCATGACCAAAATAGATCGCAACAAGTATACCAAGGATGGGGAGTGTGTTGAAGATGGTTCAGATGCAGTATCAGCGCTGAGGGGGTATGTCAAAAGCGATCTTGTTAATTCCTCTGTTGTCTTTTCGGCTGGATTAAATCCGAGAGTGTACTCTTACCTCGAAAATTGCAATGCATTTGATGCAAATGAAAATGGTGAATTTGTAAAAAAGATCATTGTCAAAGTAAGCGACTACCGTTCCGCCTTAATCCAGGGAAAATATCTTGCCAAGAAAGGTATTTGGGTAAGTGAATTCAGGATCGAATCCGGGTTGAATTGTGGTGGACATGCCTTTGCGACGGAAGGGTATCTGCTTGGGCCGGTCCTTGAAGAATTCAAAACCAATAAAAAAGAACTGATCGAAACCCTTTTCGAAATCTACAAAGCTGCATTGCAGAAGAAAAGCAGCAAGACTTTAACTTCTGCCCCTGACATGGCCATAACTGTACAGGGAGGCATTGGGACGCATGAAGAAGATGAATTCCTGCATCGATATTACCATGTGGAAAGCACAGGTTGGGGAACACCCTTCTTACTTGTACCGGAAGCAACTACCGTAGATGAAAGCACTCTGGAATTGCTTATGGCAGCAAAAGAAAAAGATGTTGTGCTGAGTCATGTTTCACCTCTGGGTGTCAGATTTTATTCCCTTAAAGGAACCAGTGCTGAACGTGAAAAATCATTACGTATTTCCCAAGGAAAGCCCGGAAGCCCGTGTACCGAAAAATTGCTGGCCTTTAATACAGAGTTTACAAAAGAACCAATCTGTACAGCTTCCCACAAGTATCAAAAACTAAAAATCAACCAGCTACAATCCCTTAACCTGCCTGAGGCTGAGTACGAAAAGCAATTGCATCAGGTGCTGGACAAAGAATGCTTGTGTTTAGGCCTGAGCAATGCTGCGTCTATTGCTTATAAGCGACCCTTCATAAAAAAACTGAATGCGGTAACCATTTGCCCGGGGCCGAACATCGCCAATTTCTCCCAAATCGTTTCGCTGCAAACAATGACTGATCATATCTATGGCAGAAGTAACATCATGACCAATCCCAAAAGATCACACATGTTTATTGCAGAATTACTCCTCTACATAGATTTTCTAAAAGAGCAACTGGAGGAAGATACCGTGGCTGAAACAATACCGAAAAAAGGAAAATACTATACTGCATTTTTTACCAATCTCAAAGAAGGCATTACCTACTATCGCAACTTAGCAGGCATCGCCGCTGATAATTATGAATGTTTTAGCCAGGAGCTCTACCATGCCGAAGAAGCACTTGACAACTTGCATGCTCACTACGCCATCGCAGGTCGCTAACCTCTTCTCAACTTATTGCGATGTAAAATTGACAGTCGCTATGGTTTTATCGCCTTCAATCAGGATCCCGGTTGCGATATAATTCCCGGGGGCTGGAACTGTAAAGGATGAAAGGTAAATGTGCCCGTATTCCTGCAGGCTTGGATAATCAAATTGCACACTTACTTGCGTAGTTACTTCTTTGATGTGTATCCTCACCGGTGAACCAGCCATATCATCCTTGCTCTCCAGCCTGAAATAGATGAGACTCCCAGCCTGGAATACTGTTCCCTGGCCGGATAGCTCAAAAGCGTTGGCGGGATTCAATCCTGTGCCAAGAGCCAGGGAATTAGAGAATGTGTCAGCGGGGGAATCATCTTTTTCGCATGCTATACCCATCAGGAGCAAGGCGAATAACAATCCAGCATACTTTTTCATATCGGATTATTTTAGGAATTAAAGAATACGATTCAAAATTACGGTCTTTTATGATTGAAGATGAATTTATCCTCAATAAAACAAGTGATCGAGGTCCCTAACCTGCGCGCAGAATAAAACCTATCAGTTTTCATACATAATTGTGGCAACTATCCCGGCAACCCCCTATATTTCAGGGCAATTCTTCACCAGAAGCACTGCACCATGGAATTGAAAACTATCCAATCCAGGATCTATGAGATCCGGGGGCAAAAGGTCATGTTGGATTTTGACCTTGCTGAACTTTATGAAACTGAAACCAAACGACTCAAAGAAGCTGTGAGGCGTAATATGGAGCGCTTTCCTCCTGATTTCATTTTTGAATTATCCCGAAGTGAGTACAATGCTGTAAGGACGCAATTTGCGACCTTAGAAAGTGGCAAAGGCAAATTTAGCAAATACCCACCCTTTGCATTCACAGAGCAAGGAGTTGCAATGCTGTCCGGAATATTAAATAGTCCAAAAGCTATTCACGTGAATATTGCCATTATGCGGACATTCGTATTTATAAGACAGTTTGCCCTTTCACACAGAGACCTTACTATTAAATTGAATGAACTTGAAGCCAAATATGACCAGCAATTCAAGGATGTCTATGATGCTATAAATTTCCTGTTGGCAAAAGAGAATCAGTTATCCCATCAAAAAGATAGAAAGCGTATTGGATTTAACAAGGAGAGTACATAGAGATGGTAAGGTTTACAACTTGATTTCATACAGCTTCTGATGAAATAAGCAGTAGTAAGTTGGTCTTCTTGATAGCACTATCAATGGAAACACTAAACTTTTAAACCTTTCAGCCCAAATTGTTCTTCTATTAATGACAAAACAGCTAATTAACTTCATTTTTCCTAAAAACCAATGATATGGAAGGCTTTAAAAGTAATATTGAAAAAGACACACTGGAAAATCCTCATTTTCGCAAGGTGCTGTATACCGGCAAGCATACTCAACTGGTAGTCATGACGCTCCAGCCCGGAGAGGATATCGGGCTTGAAACGCATCGGGGCAATGATCAATTCTTCCGGGTCGATGGCGGACATGGCAAATGCCTCATTGATGATCATGTCTACCTGATCAAGGATGGAGATGCGATCGTCATCCCTGCCGGTGCCAAACATAACATCATCAATACCAGCGAAACCGATCTATTGCAGGTCTACACATTATATAGCCCACCTCACCATAAAGACGGGACTGTTCATCGCACCAAGGAAGCAGCCGAAGCATCGGATGAAAAGTTTGATGGCAAGACGACTGAGTGAAAAGTGAAGAGTGAAAAGTGAAGAATGAAAAGTGCTTATGTTTCATAAAAAGTAGAGACGCGATTAATCGCGTCTCTACTTTTTATGAAGCATAAGCTTATAACCTCATCAACTTATCAACCCATCAACTCATCAACTCATCAACTATCAACATAAGCTTATAAGCATATAAGCCCATAAGCTTATAAGCTTACCAGAACCTGGCATAGATCACAGCTACCAATAACAGGATGATGATAATCATCGCCCAGTGACCCTTTGATATCTTGTACATCGTGGTATCCACTTCCAGCGCTTTTACATTTGCCCTGCCTTTGACATCCAGGAGACTCACCGCCACAATCAGGATGGTCGTAAAGAAGAATACCCAGCCCATCTGGATGAGGAATGGTATTTCATATACACCATCTCCGTTGAGGTAAGCGGTATATAACCATGTCTCATGGCCTGCTATACCTGGCAGGAATTTGTCAAACAAGATCGCGAGGACAACACCACCGATAATGCCTGAGATGGCAGCATTGGAAGTTGTTTTCTTCCAGAAAAATCCAAACAGGAACACAGGGAAAATGGCTGGTGATATATAGCCGGTGTATTTCTGGATGAATTCAAATCCACCTTTACCACCGATACCAAGCGTATCATTCCAGTTGACGGCAATCGCGATGACCAGCGATACGATCACCATCAGTCTGCCGGTCCACACCATTTTATTTTCCGAAGCTTCCTTGTTGAAATACTTCTTGTAGATATCCAATGTATAGATAGTGGAGATACTGTTTGCCTTACCGGCGAGTGAAGCGACAATCGCAGCCGTCAGTGCAGCCATCGATAAGCCTCTGAGACCTGTAGGCAGAAAGCCCAACACAGCTGAATAGGCATTATCTTCTCTAAACTCTCCATTGGTCATCATTTGCGCCTGGAGTTCGCCATTCTGATAAAGGACATAAGCAGCGATACCAGGCACCACAACTAACAAAGGCATCAGTAACTTGAGGAAGGATGCAAATAAGATCCCTGTGCGTGCGGTCTTGAGGTCAGCACCAAGCGCGCGCTGTGTAATGTATTGATTACATCCCCAGTAGTTGAGGTTAGCGATCCACATACCGGCAACTAACATGGCCAGACCTGGAAGACTTGAGTAATGGTTGATCTGCTCCGGTGTCGAATTAGCATCAGGCTTATCAAAGATCATATCAAAATGTTCAGGTGCGACGATCAACAGCTGGTTGAAACCAGCCAATGCATCTGCGCCTAGACCGAACTTTTCACTCACGACCGTCAGGGCAATATATGTGGTGATCAATCCACCTATCAACAGCACGAGCACCTGGATCACATCCGTGTACCCGATAACCTTCATACCTCCAAGTGTGATGATCAAGGCAAATACCGCCAGGCCGATCATAATCAGATGAAAACCATCACCACCTGTGAGATTGTTGATCGCCAGGGTTCCCAGATAAAGGATAGAGGTCAGGTTGACAAATATGTAAAGGAACAACCAGAAGATGGCCATGATCATAGCTACGGTTTCATTGTACCGGGTCTTGAGAAACTGGGGCATCGTGAAGATGTGATTCTTCAGGTAGACCGGCATGAAAAATACAGCCACGATGATCAGGGACACGGCAGCAAGCCATTCATAACTGGCTATCGCCAGACCAAGCCGGAAACCATTGCCGCTCATGCCGATAAACTGCTCCGCGGAGATATTGGAGGCAATCAGCGAGGCTCCGATCGCCCACCAGGTAAGCTGACCTTCCGCCAGGAAAAACTCAGTCGAAGTGGTCCGGGTTTTCTTCTTATTGTAATACACCCAAAAGCCATAACTGGCAACAGCGATGAAATAAATGAGGAATACAATATAATCCTGGGTCTGTAGCGCTTTATTCATGTAGTTCGTTTTGTTCGTTTGAAATCTGCTGCTGGAACGAGATGATGGCAAGCATACACATTAAACATTTTTTATATATGAAATATGCAAATTTTTCTAAACCAATACATTAGAAAAATCTCCTGCCTGCCAGACAGCTTCTTTCCTGCGAATATTAGGACTTTTAATTGGCTCAAGCAAATACCTTCTTATAATTAAGCCAAACAGGTTGGCGCTACCCTATCTGAAAATCGGGTGGATATCCTGATTTATCCAAACTTTCCCTTCATCTATTGGATGCATCACCTCAACGGCAATGCTTTGGACTTGGGCCGGTCCTGTAAAATCATTGAAGAAAATTAAAACAATTAGTTTTCAGTTTGTTTTAGAGACATACACAAACAAAGACATATGGGATTGGTCATTATCATCGGAGCAGGGACTGGTATTAGTTATGGTGTTGCTCAAAAATTTGGAAAAGAAGGGTACAGAATTGCCCTGATAGCCCGCAATGAATCCAGGCTAAAGGAACTGGCAACCGCTTTGCAGCAGGAAGGCATTGATGTTCTTTATGCAGCAGGGGATGTAGCTCAGGAAGATTCATTGAGACATGCTTTAAATCAGATATCCGAAGTTGCAGGTGTCGCGGATATGATCCTGTATAATCCATCAGGGGCTTCCAATAAAGATATCCTTGACCTTGACTGGGAGACCATTAAAGACATGCTGGATATTTCCGTAGGCGGATATTTCAATCTGATGAAAATGGTCTTGCCATCCTATCTCCAGCAGAACCATGGAAAATTATTTGTTACCGGAGGTGGACTTTCACTCAGCGGTGACCCAAGAATGACTGCCTTGAGTATGGGTAAGGCAGCGCAGCGTAACCTGGTCCAAGCTTTTCAAAAAAAGGTAGATGGCACTAATGTCCACATAGCCCAGGTGATCGTACGCGGTTATGTGCAACCCACCGATGAAAAATATAATCCTACGGCGATTGCGGAGATTTTCTGGAAGTTGTTTTTACAGCAACCGGGGTGAATTTGAGCTTGAGATAATTTACTAAGTGAGTTGTGAATTGTGAGTTGTGAGAGTGAATTGTGAGTGCTTGACAGTTTTGCAAACTGTCAGAAGATTACATTAAAAATTCGATGTCTGCCAATTCTCGTCCGAGGGCCTGGACACCTTCCATGATGCGCTTTGTTTGCTTTGGAGATGGCTTTTTATTGCCTTTAATATATTGAGCCAACAGGCTTTGATTCATACCTATGCGGGCGCTGAGGGCCTTGGCATTGATGACTTTATAGAACTGGAAAAAACTTTCGATATCCAGTTTGAACTGGATCTCCTCGATGGTGTACGTGAATCCATCCTCCTCGAAGGTAAGGTTGACAGCATCAATAATCATTTCCTTTAACTCCTCAAACGTATCCCCTTGGGTAGAGATGGAATATAAAAATGGTTTTACAAAGGTATAGGCACTATATCCTTTATCCTCTTTCATAATGGTCATTACTAATTTAGGTTTCTTCATCTCTTTGGTGTTTCTATTTGTGCATCCTTTAATTTTTTCTGAACAAGGGTTTCCCCATTTCTTTACCGCCATGGAATGGAATACTCAATATTCCTGCTTTGGTTTCCTGTACTCATAATAAGATGTCCTCCTGTTTGTCTGACCACAAACCAGCCATCTTGTTTTAGCAACCGGAGAAGTTCGCTGTATTTCAACTACCCAAAAGTAATATATTTATTACTTCAAGTCAAGGGTGTCCAAAAAAAAGAAAGCATTATCCAGGACCGATTAATCGCGTCTCTTATATGCGTTTCCTTTTCCAGGGGGTGCTTATTTCCCTGGATTTTCCAGGGCTGCCTGTGCAGCGGCCAATCTGGCGATTGGCACCCTGAAGGGTGAACAGCTGACATAATTCATGCCTATGCGATGACAGAATTTGACACTCTCGGCATCGCCGCCGTGCTCACCACAAATACCTACTTTCAGTTTTGGCTTTGTCTTTCGTCCACGCTCTGTACCCATCTTGATCAACTCCCCTACTCCTTCCTGATCAATCGTCACAAACGGATCATCCTTGAGTAATTTCTGGTCGAGATAGATCGGCAGAAATCCACCGATGTCATCGCGACTGAATCCAAAGCTCATCTGGGTCAGGTCATTGGTACCGAAGCTAAAGAAATCAGCTACTTCAGCCATGTGCCCCGCTTTCAATGCAGCCCGAGGTATTTCGATCATCGTGCCATAGAGGTAAGGGATCTTCTTCAGTTTACTCTTCGCCAACACTTCTTTGTATACATTATCTACAATGGCCTTCTGATGTATCAATTCATTGGCCGTGCAGGTGACCGGAATCATGATCTCCGGATATGCTTTCTTGCCGACTTTCAACAACTCCGCAGTTGCTTCAAGGATCGCTTTTACTTGCATTTCCGTTATCTCCGGATAACTAATCCCAAGCCTGACACCGCGATGTCCGAGCATCGGATTGTTTTCATGCAGCGCGAGCACTCGGCGCCTCAGTATGCTCATACTGATCCCAAGTTCTTTGGCCAGTTGATGCAACTTTTCAGTATCGTGCGGCACAAACTCATGCAATGGCGGATCAAGCAAACGGAAGGTGACCGGCCGACCATCCATCACAGCTAATGTGTCCTTGAAATCCTTCTTGACAAATATGAAAAGTTCGTTGAGGGCCGTTCGTCTTTCCTGTTCCGTTTTACTCATGATCATCTTACGCAGTAGAAACAGTGGACGTTCGCTGCCCTCACCATAAAACATGTGTTCTGTCCTGAAGAGCCCGATGCCTTCTGCTCCGAACTTCAAAGCCTGTGCTGCGTCCTTGGGCGTATCGGCGTTTGTTCTTACCCCGAGTACTTTTGTTTTATCGACCAGCTTCATGAGGTCTTTGTAGGACTGGTTTTCCTCCAGATCTATATCCGTGAGTGCCATACTTCCTTCATACACGAGGCCCTTGGTACCGTTGAGACTCACCCAATCACCTTCGTGGATGACCTGGCCATCCTTTGCCTTGAATGATTTTGACTCGCTGTGTATTTCGATGTCTCCGCACCCTACGATGCAACATTTTCCCCAGCCTCTCGCGACGAGTGCTGCATGTGATGTCATACCACCTTTAGTCGTCAGGATAGCTTGTGATTTATGCATGCCATCCACATCTTCAGGTGAAGTCTCTTCCCTGACGAGGATCACTTTCTCTCCTTTATGCGCCCACTCTACTGCATCATTGGAACTGAATACAACACGACCTTTTGCACCACCAGGTCCTGCAGGTAGTCCTTTCGCAATAGGCTTGGTCACCAACTCTGCCTTTGGGTCAAGCATCGGCAGCAGCAGCTCTACAAGTTGATTAGGTCCTACACGCATCACAGCGGTCTTGAGATCAATCAACTTCTGCTTGTACATCTCCGTAGCCATGCGGACAGCTGCGATCCCATTGCGCTTACCCACGCGGCACTGAAGCATGTACAGTTTACCCTTTTCAATGGTAAACTCAATATCCTGCATATCCTTGTAGTGGACTTCCAACCTTTTCTGATAGTTATACAACTCCTGGTATAGCTCAGGCATCAGCTTTTCAAGCGACGTGTATTGCCTGCTCTGATCATTCATTGAATATTCATTGACCGGAGCCGGAGTCCTGATACCCGCGACTACATCCTCACCCTGTGCATTGACAAGGTATTCGCCATAAAACTTGTTTTCACCGCTTCCCGGATTACGTGTGAAAGCAACACCGGTGCAACTATCATTGCCCATATTACCAAACACCATGGCCTGCACATTGACGGCAGTACCCCATTCATCCGGGATCTTTTCAATGCGCCTGTATTCCACTGCACGCTTTCCATTCCAACTGCCAAAGACTGCTCCGATGCCACCCCATAGTTGTTTCCATGGATCTTCCGGAAAGTCTGTGCCTAAAACTTTCTTTACTGTTTTCTTATAATCTTTGACCAATGCCTTGAGTTCAGCAACGGTGAGGTCGGTGTCGCTTGCATACCCCTGCTGATGCTTGATGTGTTCCAGCTTTTCATCGAGTATCTTCCTGATCCCCTTTCCATTCTTCACTTCGATACCACCACCCTTTTCCATCACTACATCTGCATACATCATGATGAGTCTGCGATAGGCATCATAGGCAAAGCGTTCATCACCACTATTAGCAATGACCCCTTTGATGGTCTCCTCATTCAACCCCACATTCAATACTGTCTCCATCATACCCGGCATGCTCCGGCGTGCGCCTGAGCGAATAGATACCAATAGTGGATTGTGGACATCGCCGAATGTCTTTCGGGTGAGTTTTTCCATTTTGGCCATAGCTTCTTCCAATTGCGGCTTCACCGTTTTCGGATAAGACTTCTTGTGGTCATAGTAGTACGTGCACACTTCTGTGGTCACTGTAAAACCTGGAGGAACGGGAAGTTTAAGGTTAGGATGCCCTGCCATTTCGGCCAGGTTAGCGCCTTTGCCTCCCAATAAATTTTTCATGGATTCATTACCATCAGCTTTACCGCCGCCGAAAAAGTAGATGTACTTTCCGGGCTTAATTCTTGTTGCCATAATTACATTTTTCTACCCTGCAGAGGTAAGGCATATAGCAGAAAAATTTAAAAACGTAGGTCAGGCGCAGAAGTGATTCTGGTCATTTGTGAGAGAGTAAGAGAGTAAGAGAGTAAGAGAGTAAGAGAGTGAGAGAGTAAGAGAGTAAGAGAGTAAGAGAGTGAGAGAGTAAGAGAGTAAGAGAGTGAGAGAGTAAGAGAGTGAGAGAGTGAGAGAGTGAGAGAGTGAGAGAGTAAGAGAGTGAGGCGGACTTTCTTAAAAAAACATCCGGGAAAAACTCAATCGACAGTTACTGCTGTGGATTCCTTGTGATGGATACCTCCAATTCGCCTGGGCGTTTTGGTCACACGGGATCTACTGTACCAGGTGATCTGGGCGAAAAGCACCATCCATATCCCCACCATCAGCGTGATACCAGCACCTACAAACACTATAAAAGCAGGGCGTAACTGCAGCATCATGTTGCTGAATGGAACCTGTGATCTATCCATCTGCCACACGGCCTTAAGGATACCCGCTACAATCAGGCTGAGCCAGAACACCAGTAGCGAGACATTGGCCAGTTTATATCCTGCATTCAGCCATCCGCCCGGTGCACCTGAGATGTGTTCACGATCCTTTAAAATATCCGTTGCCATGGCCATCAAAAGCAACGATTGATGCCTATCGTAGCGCCCATGGTATGTGCCACTGTCACATGGGTCCCATGGGTGTAGACATTGATTGCGGGAATGGACATAGCGATGGCCAGCAGGATGGTCAGAAATACCCAAACATCCGCAGCGGCAATAAAGCGGTACGCCGCGTGATGGAAATGTCTGCGGGCTTCACTTACTGAAGCTTTCCACAACCAAATAATCCTGCCTAGTATGACCAGCTCTGTCATACTTACGAGATAGCTGATATGCTTGATGAACGCATGCGTAGGAAGTGTGTAGATATGATGTCCCCAGTTGAACATCAGGTTGAACAGCCCTGTGAAATACAGGGCAAAGGCCATCTTTGAATGGGCCATATCTTTGTTACCACTAATCTTGGTCATCAGGAACATGCTGCAGCCATAGATGAGCATATTCCACGAACCGACCATAGACCCGTACGACTTCCATTGCACGGTCATATCGTTGATGATGTTGTTTCTGAAATAGGGAAATACCCAGAGGTATGATTCGAGGAAAGTGAACAAAAAGAAGACTACGCCGGTCATCCATTGCCAGACATAGACAGGTTGATTTTTGAGGGATCCGATGGAGGCTATGAAATTAATAAGAAACAAAATCCATCCAAGGACCAACGGCAACGCAAACCATGGGTTAAACTCCCAATATTCCCGTCCACCGAAAACACCAAAGCAATATGAACATAAAATGGCGATGACCGTTCCGGCAAAGATCAGCAACTGGATCCTGGCCAATCGCGGAGAATATAATGGACGACCGGTATGTTGCTGGAGATAGGTCATGACACTACCGACGGCAGCCAGGATAATCCAGAACACTACGGAGGAGACATGCAGCGGCCTGATCTTGTCAAATGAAAGGATGGATTTGATAAATCCCTGTATCACATATTGCAATCCACCTACCACGCCAAATACCATCCCGGTCGCGAGCAGGATCATGCCGGCGAGTATAAAGAGATGGGGCGTCGGAATTTTATTCCTGGTCAATGGTTCCATCCAATTTGATTTTAAACGATCTTGGGTCAGCGATACCCGTCTGATCTATATGCTTCAGGTATGAAAGCAAAGACGAAGTTTCTTCTTCGGTGAGGTTGAACGCAGGCATCGTTTTCGTCCCGGTCCTGATCATGGCTTTTATTATATCAGGGCCTCTCTTTGAATATTCATTTGTCAAATCGGGGCCTAGGTAACCTCCAAGTCCATACACCTGGTGACAAGCGGTACAGTTGTGCTGCTGCCATATAGCCTTTCCCCTGTCCACGTCAATGGTGAAAACAGCATCTCTGACCGGAAGAGATGAATAGAGATAAAAGGAATACGTCAGGAATGAAAGGGTCAATAAAAGGCCCACGATTGTCTTCTGAAAGTCAGGTGCCATAAATACCAAATAGCTATTTAAGGACAAATCTATCCTTATTTAGGGAAATCACCAACTATTACCTTCCCGGGAGCTATCCAAAACTAAAAAGGGGTTAGCTGATTTCCTTCAATCTGGCTGTAAAGTGCCTGAGTGTTGGAGCCTCATAGGTGATGGCGAGGCCTTTGATCTGATGCCTTTCCTTAAACACTTTGATGATCACTTCAGCGACATAGTCAATATGACTTTGGGTATAAACCCTGCGCGGAATAGCAAGGCGTACAAGCTCCATCATCGAAGGGATGAGCTGTCCTGCATCATCATATTTACCAAACATCAGTGAACCGATCTCAACACCACGAATGCCACCCTCCAGATACAGGGCACCAACAAGTGCTTGTCCCGGATATTGATCAGATGGAATATGAGGTAGAAAGGCCTTGGCATCAATATAGACGGCATGTCCTCCGGCAGGTTGCATCACAGGGACGCCTTCAGCAATCAGTTTTTCGGTCAGGTATTCAATACTACGAATCCGGTACTGCAGGTAATGTTCGTCCATCACTTCATGCAATCCAATAGCGATAGCTTCAAGATCTCGTCCTGCCAGTCCACCGTACGTAGGAAATCCGTCTGTAATGATCAACAGGTTCCTGCATTTGAGGGCAAGGGCCTCATCACGCAATGCTATGAATCCACCGATATTGGCAAATGCATCCTTCTTGGCACTCATCGTGCATCCATCGGCATAAGAAAACAATTCACGTGCAATGGCTGGAACCGATACGTTCGCGAATTCCTTTTCCCGGAGCTTGATGAAGTAACTGTTTTCGGCAAACCGGCAGGCATCAATAAATAACGGAATACCATATTGGGTACACACCTTCTTTACATCCCGTATGTTCTGCATGCTGACCGGCTGGCCCCCGCCTGAATTGTTGGTCACCGTAATCATACACAATGGAATATGTTCAGCTCCCTTTTCCTGGATAAACTTCTCGAGTGCTTCAACATCCATGTTGCCTTTGAAAGGTGCAGGCACTTGTGGCAGTTTACCTTCAGGGCAAAGCAGGTCCACTCCTTCTGCCCCGCTGACTTCGATATTGGCCCTGGTCGTGTCAAACAACGTATTGCTCACGATATACTTTCCTTTACCACCAATGATCGAAAAGAGAATTTTCTCAGAAGCCCTGCCCTGGTGAGTGGGAATCACGATAGGCATACCGGTCATTTCCTGCACCGCACTTTCGAACCGGAAAAAACTATTGCTTCCCGCGTAGGATTCGTCACCTATCATGATACCTGCCCACTGGGCGCTGCTCATGGCACTGGTACCACTATCCGTGAGTAGGTCTATGATGACATCATCCGCTTTGATGAGAAAGGCATTATAAAAAGCTTTTTCCAGGATCGCGGCCCGTTGTTCACGGGTGGTGAAGAGGATAGGCTCGACGGATTTGATGCGGAAGGGTTCGATGATTGTCATTGTGAGAGAGTAAGAGGTGTAAGAGAGTGAGAGGTGTAAGAGAGTAAGAAAGCGTGAGAAGTCCTTTAGATAAAAAATATTTGGACAAAATTACAAGGGTTCTTGTGGAGAGGGTTTGATGCATCTCAGTGCGATCAATGACCTTGATCATCTGTGTATTGTGAGTAAATACTGACCATTGTGGGCTGAATGTCCATATGCCGTGTGCAGATGGGTTTCAAGATGTTGTAAATCATGGAAAAACAAAAGATCAAGCACTCCTGGGCGGAACCCTATAAAATCAAGATGGTGGAGTTGCTCAAGATGACCACGCTGGCACAACGAAAAAAAGCGATTGCTGCCGCTGGTTATAACACCTTCCTCCTCAAATCTGAAGATGTCTACATCGACTTATTGACTGACAGTGGCACCAGCGCCATGAGTGACCGCCAGTGGTCAGGCATGATGCTCGGTGATGAGGCATACGCGGGGAGTGCTAATTTCTATCACCTCGAAGAAACAGTAAGGGATGTCTATGGATATAAATATGTGATCCCTACCCACCAGGGGCGCGGAGCAGAAAATATCCTGTCTAAGACGATGATCAAAAAAGGGGATATCATACCTGGCAACATGTACTTCACCACTACCCGACTCCACCAGGAACTCGCGGGTGGGCAGTTTCATGATGTGATCATCGATGAAGCTCATGATGCAGAAAACCAACATCCATTCAAAGGCAATGTCGACCTGAATAAACTGGATGTCCTCGTCAAGAAATATGGTGCTGATAAAATTCCCTACATCTGCGTTGCGGTCACAGTCAATATGGCCGGAGGTCAGCCTGTGGCTATGCAAAACATGAAGGACCTCAGGAAATACACCAAAAAGCATGGTATCAAAATCATCCTCGACATGACACGCGTGGCAGAGAATGCTTTCTTTATCCAGCAAAAAGAAGAGGGATATGCCAAGCACTCCATCCGGTCAATCGTCAAGGAAATCTGCAGTTATACAGATGGCGCCACCATGAGCGCGAAGAAAGATGCCCTCGTCAATATCGGCGGCTTCCTGGCACTCAATGACAAGGATGCCTATGAAGAAGCGAGCAATCTTGTTGTAGTGTATGAAGGTCTTCACACGTACGGCGGACTGGCCGGACGTGATATGGAAGCGATGGCTATTGGCATTGAAGAATCTGTTTCTGATGCACACATGAAAGCCCGTATCGGCCAGGTCATCTATCTGGGCGAGCAACTTAGGAATTTTGGTATTCCGATCACCGAACCCATCGGAGGTCATGGCATCTTCCTGGATGCAAAACGTTTCCTGCCCCATCTGGATCAGGATAAGTTTCCTGCACAGGCCCTCGCTGCTGAATTATACATCGATAGCGGTGTGCGTTCGATGGAAAGAGGTGTGGTATCCGCTGGTCGCAATCCGAAGACCGGGAAAAACTATTATCCGAAGCTTGAGTTGGTCAGACTGACGATACCACGTCGCGTGTACACACAGGCGCACATGGATGTGATTGCTGAGTCAGTAGAGAATGTGTTTGTACACAGGAATAAGATCAAGGGTCTCAAGATGATCCATGAGCCGAAGTATCTGAGGTTTTTCCAGGCGCGCTTTGCAAAACTGTGAGAGAGTAAGAGAGTGAGAGAGTGAGAGAGTAAGAGAGTGAGAGAGTGAGAGAGTGAGAGAGTAAGAGAGTGAGAGGGTAAGAGGTTAGGAGGTTAAGAGAGTAAGAAGGTTAGGAGGTTAAGAGATTAGAAGGTTAGATA
>JADKHH010000017.1 GCA_016721905.1 Candidatus Opimibacter skivensis
TTTTCCGCAAGATCATCGGTCTTCTTATTCTGGTGACATGGATGTATGTATTGCTTTATGTAATTGCGAAATACAAATATCTGACATTGCCATTACAGAGTACAACCATTTTAATTCTTACATGCGTTATACTCTTTTATTTTCATTGCGCCAGGGTCAGGGAAGAATGGAGGGATTACATTTCCGGGAAATTAAAAACAAAGAGAATCCGGACGACAATGATAAAGAAGTAATTAATGAAAGGGCATCAACTTATGAATCAATTCAACGGAAAGTACGGCTTTACCTGAACGCAACCCTTACTTTATTTATCATTGTCCTGCTGGCCACCGGCGTTACAATTTGGATGGCCCGTCAAGGCAACTGGACACACACCTGGACTGCATTGATGATCACTTCCCTTCTTAATATCATGTTCATTGTCCTGTTTCAGCATTTCAGGACCGCCTTCAGTATGGTCGATTTGCCCACGTATTCAAGATGGGTGCCGATATATCATCTAAAGGATGACATCAGGTATGTGCGCTTTTTCGCTGTCATGGGATTCATTTGTTTGCTGGTTTTTATAGGTGGGACTTTTCAGCCCGCAAAGATCAATGCACTTGTGTTTATTTTGCTCTTCACTTACCTGGTATATGGATTTGTTGTGGTCCTGATGAAGCACCATTTATATTATAGAGAGTCTATGACAAACCTTCTAATTGAAGTTCCTTCCCAAATTGCCAAAACATTTTTCGAAAAATACGTACCTATTCTTGGATTAGTATTGATTGTATGGATACTGTATACCGGAAGTGCAGGAAACGGATTACACGTCCTGCATCCGGTTAAGGAAGAAGGTGCTCAATTGGTGTCTATTGATACATTCAAAAACAAAATCAAGACCTTATCTATCGACCCTGGAAAAGATACGATGTACTTTGTATCCTCTTATGGCGGCGGACTACGCGCTACAGCCTGGACAATGCTTCTGCTAGAGGAGCTTCAAAAACACCCGCGATTTCCGGAGAAAACGATTGCCATGTCCGGCGTTTCAGGCGGATTTCTTGGTCTTTCCTTTTACACATCCATATTAGCAGAAGATACAGCTGCGCAAGTTAGAAAAGCAAAAATTGATATGATTGGTAAGCACAACATTCTGTCCATTGATATAGCTTATTTGTTAGGCTTTGATTTTGTCAGAGAGATGTTTCCCTATATTGATTCATTTTGCTTTGATGACAGGGCTGGCAGATCCATGCAGGAATATGCCACATTGATTCATCCCAAACAAGATGAAAGAAAAAAATTGCTGGAAACTTCCTATAGGCAATACTGGGGAAATGCGTTTTTGAATCCAAAAAATAAATTTATACCAGCGTTGATAGGTAATTCTACAGGTACACATAGCAGGTATGGCGTGGCTTTCTCTATCAACAATAACAAACAGGATTTTGCTTTACCCTTTGATTCCATTTTCCCCGGAGCGGTAGATATCCTTGAGTTAGAAGGTGATCATTCCATAACCTACCTGGATGCCACATCCACTGTTGAGCGTTTTCCGATTTTCAGTCCAACAGCTCAAATCAAGGGGAAAGGCCATTTCCTGGATGGCGGTTACTTTGAAAATTCAGGATTATTGAGCCTCATCAGCTTCTACGAATATCTCAAGAAGGATGCCTCGCTGAATATAACGGATACGACAACTAAAATTATAGTCTTTATCAATTCGAAAGATGCCTATATCCGGAAAGTATTAGGTGATTCAGTGATTGTCAAGAATGAACTTGCCACCGGCGAAATGGGTGCCATACTCAGCACGGTGGCCGATATTGATATTCTGCCATTGGCTCTGGAAGATAAATACAAGCAGCAGTTTGGGAAAAACTTCATTCCTGTTTACCTGCCATATCCGATTACGTATGATGATGTGGTCGCCCTTATCCGGGGGACTCCTGCTGAACCCCTTAAAATTCAGGATCTAATAAATGCATCCAATAAAAAGATATCCGACCTGATAGGTCCGTACAAAGACAAAAATCTCTTCCCTGTACCTCCCGCCCTCGCCAGGGTCTTAAGCGATCCCGCCTATGAATACATGAAAGCCATGCTCCAGCATGAGGAAGTGAAAGAAACCATCGCACGTATAAATTAATAATTGAATTGACATCCATATCATTCTTCATTCACCTATTCGGGTGAATGGAGAATGAATGGCAACGTTTACCTTTGGGCTCTATCTTAGCTATAGTCCCTATGTACTTGTCCAAAATCTCCTCAGTACTTATATGTGTTGCCGTCCTATTACATTCCGGATGCAAGGAAAATGATCCTGTCAATCCGGATGGCTTTGACAAAGGCCAGAACCGGTATACGCTGACGGTAGAATCCACAGAACGTGAGTACTACGTGCATGTGCCTGAAGCATACACGGGTGATACGGCTACGGCTGTGGTTTTTATGCTGCACGGCACCTCAGGCAATGGCCTGGATATGTGGACCCGAAGCGGATGGAAAGAAGTCGGAGAGGCTGAGAATATACTCACCGTTTACCCTTCCTCCCTTCGCTATTGCATCATTGATTCGGTGGATGGCCAGAAGAACACGACCAAATGGAATTCGCAACCAGCAGAATGGATGTTCTGTCAAAACGAGACGCCCCGGGATGATATTCGGTTTTTAACTGAAGTGATTGCTGACCTTAAGGGTCGCTTTAATGTTGATGCAAAACGCATCTACCTGGTGGGCTTTTCTAACGGAGGGCAAATGACCGCCAAGTGCAGTATCGAAATGAGTGATCAGTTTGCAGCCACGGTCTCTAATGCAGGTTCGTTTTATGTGGATTCTGCATTTATACCTAAACGGAAGTTACCCACTACTTTTCAACTGGGTAATGAAGATTACGGTCCGGGGAATACAGGTCCGGCTATTTCACTGTCCCTGATCGATACTATACTTCACAACCTGGATTACAAACCAGCCAAGGTGGCCAGCACGCACATCAAAAGTTTTGGTTTGTCTCCGGACTACGTCGTGACGGGTGACACCAGTACCGCCATCATCGCTACGTATCCTTCGCTGACACCAGGCTCCGTAAATGATTACCGTTTTGTTTTTGTAAAGGGACTCGGACATTCATATCCCAATGGCACAAACCACTGGATGGTCGCAGCTCCACTCCACTGGAACTGGTTGAAACAATACCGATTGCCGTAAGATTTACCAGGTTTTGAATTCACCTTATTTATAATCGCGCAGATCGTAGATCCCGCCATTTGTATTGACATATGCGGCGGGAGACGCAGAGACGCAGTTCATTCGAAGGTTTTGAATCCTCTAATTTATTGCTCACGCAAAGCCGCAAAGCCAAAGTTAATTTTTCCAATGCTCCATTGATCCCTAATTAGTGCGCGCAGAGACGCAGAGACGCAGTTCATTCGAAGGTTTTGAATCCTCCAATTTATTGCTCACGCAAAGCCGCAAAGCCGCAAAGCCAAAGTTAATTTTTCCTTTGCTCCATTGCTCCTTAATTAAAGCGAGCAGAGACGCAGTAAATATTTTTAGGCTTTGCCCTCTTTAGACCTCTTCAGCCCCTTAAGCCTCTTCAGCCATTCCGCCGTTCTGCCATTCCGCCCTTTAAACCCTACCGTGTAAGGCTATACAACACCTCCAACCACTTATACCTCGCTTTGAAGATCTTCATCAACGGTTCAGGCCTCGCTCCAAACTGCCTTCGTATGTCAGAGATAGATTCAAGCATGCTTCCGCAAAAATCAAACGTATTTACTTTTTTCTCTTCAAAAGCAATGCGCAAGGCCTCCCGGCATAATAAAATACTGGCTCCGGTATCCCGCCCACCAACATCATCACCAGCTAAAAGATAGTACGCCCGATCGTTGTCCCATAAAAGAAAAGCAACAGCTACAAGCTTGCCCCGCAAATCACAGGCACCTAGCTTAATGCCATTCCCACGAGATAAAACTGCTGCATCCACATTTGAAAAAAGCGTGAAGGAATAGGGCATATCCATTTTCTGACGCTTGTAGGTGTTACTGCACATCTCATAAAAAGTCTTTGCATCCACTTGCCGTTGAATGGTCAGGCCTGCTGAGGCTTCTTTGATATTTCGCTTGAGATTGCGATTGATGTGTTGATCCAGGGCCTCCTCTTCCATGCGATCGATCACGAAGGTATATCTCATCTCCTGCCTGAATCCCTTCCAGTGAAAAGGCAACCAGTTGTTGAAACTCCGCTCTTCAAACACCATCGAAAAATATCCATAGGCCGGCAGATCATCGATCAGCAACCAAATGATCTGTTTCTCTCGTGTGAGCCATTTATGATCTGAGATATCCGGTGGCTTGTCCATCCAGATCCGCAGATGGTGAGTCAGTGCAGGCATTCCAACAGTCCTTATGCCCCATCTTTTACCTGGTGCATATGGCATAGCACCCACTACCTGGTCATTGCGAATGGCCAGTGCCACATCCCAATCTCCTGTCGTATCCAACCACCAGGGCTGCATAAACAAGCCCAGGATCTTTCCCTTTTCACATAAGGAGATATAATGCTGCTTTCGTTCTTCGCGACTCATCCGGTCAGCATATTACGAAACTTTCGAAAGACATAAAACCAGAATGGATAATAGTGGTAGAGCATTTCCTCTTTTCCGTGGGTACCCGCTTTCCATTGATAGACACCACTCATCCACTTATTGGCAGATTTAGTTGTATAGCCCATCAGGTCCATAGTCTCTATGCCCAGGCTGTTGAGATACAATCCATCCTGCCACAATAAAAAGTAATGCGCGCGTCCGGTCAGTGATTTATCATCATTATCATTATGGTGATTACTTGCATTGACGTAGAGCAGTGCACGTTTCTCTTCTGTATCGATCAGCCAGATGTGACTGCACAACATGACTCCTTCGTAATAAATAGCAGATGATTCGAGGTGGGGTAACTGATCAAAATCCTCGGGAACATATCCACGGAGTCCTTTGAGTGTTGCGGTAGACGAAAATAATTTTAGAATTTCCGGTATAAGGTAATTACCACGATCTACTGTGAGTCCTTCACGTTCAGCGCGATTGATCTTGGTACGGGTTGATGCTGACCATTGACTGACAAATTCAATATTCCGAAGATCCACGACCATCGTTGGAAAAGGTACGCGGACCATTAAAACAATACGCTTCTGCGCCTGAGAAAAGAGATGGGTCGTCCGCAAATCCGTTCGAGGATCTCGGTTGAAGTAGGTGTAGGTCATCAGTCGCTTCTGCTGCGTGATCATGATAGCGCCGAATTATACAATTTTATCCATTGATGGATCACTGTTTTTAGACCAAATCGCTTTTCAGCCAAAGCATGAATAGTCGAAGGATCATATGTGGAATAGCCTACATATACCTTTCCCATCGCACGCATCAGGTCTTCAGGACTACCAATTGCTGCGAGTTCTCCTTGTTTAGATGAAGTGATGATATAGGAGGCTCCATCCGTTTTCGTAGCTACTACCGGCAATCCGCAAGCCTGTGCTTCTACAATCGCCTTACCAAACGTCTCCACCCTGCTGGCCGATATCAGCACATGACTCTCTCGGAGTATGGCCGCGATTTTTGTCTGATGGATGAGCCCTGTCCAGGTGATATCAGCTGCTATACCGAGAGAAACGGCAAGTTTTACCAACTCTTCCTTTTCCGGAATATCATCTATCAGGATCAGATGCATAGAAACATTTATCAATTTCTTCTTCAACCCGGCAAAGGCATGAATTAGAATATCAAGTCCTTTGACATTTGCCGGTTCACCAATTGAAACCCATGTGAAAACACTGTTTTTCTGAACAGACGCATCCGGATAAAAGATCCGCTCATCAAAAAAATTAGGAATCACCTTGATGTGTTTATTGGTATGCGGCTGCAGTCGATCCAATAAGCCCGGGCTGACACAGGTGATCTCGCTGGCATATTTAAAACAACCTGGCAAAATAGAATAATGATGTTTTGGAATTTTTTGCAACACAAAACCTGAGAGCCTTTCTGTATAAATAAACGGAACCTTAACTTTTGCCTGTAATGAGGCGCATACACTGGCTGCCAGATAACTATGTGCATGGATCAGATCAGGCTTACCTTCTTTCTGAATATAGGCCAAAATATCATTCACATATTTCCTGACCCAAACTTTCATTATAAAAGTATTTCCCTTTGGAGGAAAGAATTGTGTGGTCCGCCACGTCGGCACATCTTCTTCGACCTCAAAGGTGACGTTTTTGAAAAGCGGACCCTTCGTTGAATACTCCGAATGGAGCACACGTGCGTCAATACCTTGTTCGCGCAGCCCTCCCGCCAGGTGATGGAACATGCGTCCCGCTATCTCCTGGGTCCCCGGAGGAAAATACCATGATGGAAGAATGAGGATGTGCATGAACAGCAACTTGAATTAATTGGTAAAAATGGGAAATGTTTATGAAAAAGGTGGAAGAGGAGGAAGAAGCTTAAGAGGCTCAAGGGGCTGAAGAGGTTAAAGAGGCTGAAAAGGCCTAAAAGGATCAAGAGGCCTAAAAGCTAAAGTGAAAAATTCATTCATTATATCCTTTTAACCCCGGGGTTGCGAAGCACACAGGCGCTGCGCTGAGCGGGAGGACAAGGAAGTGTAAGAGGCAGTCGAAGCGGAAGAGCCCGAACGGGCGAAGGGGCAAAAAGAGGCCCAAAATGCTGCACAAATAGGATGGGCCTACGTTCTGTGCGAAACAAAAAATTTAATAATAGCCTCTGTGTACTTAAAACCAAATAATCGATATAAGATGTCATATCCGGGGATATGTATGTCCTTTGGAGTGAATGGCATTTTTGAAAAGTATTTTTCATAAAGTGCCAGTGCTTCCTGTTGGTCCTGACGGAACAAGCCTCGCAGTTGTCTGAAGATGTATTGGCGGAATGCTTCAAACCGATCCGGGGTATCTACTCGCTGGGATACCAGGTAGTTCCATATCGTTTCACGCAACCGGATTCCTTCCGTTACTCGCACAGGTTTTGAAGTGACCGTAATGGAACCACTTATCCGCTGCCGCACCAATGTTTCGCAGTGATCATTGGGAATAACTTTCTTTCCTGATGCCAATAACCTGAAGAGTAATTCATACTCCTGGTGACTCTGGTAATCCGTACTCCAACCTCCAATGTCAAGTAACGATTGCCGCTTCCATAACATAGAAGAGGTAGATCCCAGACCACTGTTCAATAGCCCGATCCATATATCCTGGGGAAGCCATTTCGAATTTTCTTCATTTCCATTGAGGTACAGATAGGTGTGTGGTGAGACAATGGCATCTGCCTCCGGGAATGCCAGTTGATGATGGATCTTTTCTGGATCTAGCAAGTCATCTACATCCAGAAATTGCACCCATTCTCCACTGGCTGCATGGAGTCCTGCATTCCGCGCATGAGCCGACCCGCTTCGGGGTTCATGAATAAAAACAAAACCTTTAATCTCTTCGGGTAAGGGATTATACCCTTCAGGTATTGCACGGGCATTGCATACCAGGATGATCTCCACATCTACTCCATGCTGACCCGATGCTGACGCCAGGGCATCTGCCAGGTAATCATGTTCGTCTATATATGGGATGATGATGGATACCATGGTTGCAGGTTACAAAGTAACGGAAATGTAAGAGAGTATGAGGTGTAAGAGAGTAAGAGAGTAAGAGAGTAAGAGAGTAAGAGGAAATATAAACTGAATTTACTCAGAATTTTCCCACCTTCGTATGTATATCTATTTCCGATTGAAAAGTCTATACATCATACTGTTTCTGCTGACCATTACTCTGGAAGTATTCTGTCAGGGGACATCGCTATTGCAGGAAATAAAACAAGACTCCGCGATCAGCCTCTATCTCACCCAGGATTGGAAGCAAATTGAAAAACATAAAAAGGATAAAGCATATCAATCCGCAAATGTGCGGATGATCACTACGGATAAGGATACGATCACCATTCCCGCGAAAGTGAGAACAAGGGGTAATATGCGACTGCAGATTTGCTCCCTGCCTCCACTCAAAGTCAAGTTTGAAAAAAGCGACCTGGCAGCACATCAACTATCACCACTCAATGAGCTGGATCTTGTACAACCCTGTCATGCCGCTGATCAGTATTACCAATATATCCTCAAAGAATATCTCGCTTATAAACTATGGGAGTTGGTCTCGCCTGCTTATTTCAGGACACAACTTGTAAAGATTCATTATGCCAACCAGGATGGAACAGATGCCCATGATCCTTCTTATGGATTCCTTGTGGAGAATACAGAAGAACTCGTTGAAAGGCTTGGTGGAAGAAGGAATAAAACCCCGGTGATCAGTAACAATGCTGTTGACAAACAACCTATGCTCCGCGTAGCCCTGTTTGAGTTTATGATCGGCAATACGGATTGGTTTATCCAAAACCGTCACAACCTGGAATTTGTCGTGATCCCCGGACATCCTTTACTGGTGCCCGTTCCGTATGATTTTGATTATTCTGCCCTGGTAGGGGCTACCTATGCAGCACATCACGAAAGTCTCGGCCTGACCTCCATTAACTCCAGGTATTACCAGGGCTGGTGCTTTACAGAAGCAGAAGTTGACAAAGAACTTGACATCTTCAGGGCACAAAAAGAAAACATCCTTGCCATGCCCTATCGGATACAGGGCTTGAGTCAAAAATCAGCCGATCAGGCCCGGGAATTTCTCGCTGCTTTTTTTGAAATCATCGAAAATCCAAGGAAACTAGATAACCAGATCATATCGCACTGCGACATGTGGCCTGTGAAAAATTAAAAGCTTAGGAGATTAGAGGGTTAGGAGGTTAGAGGGAATATGCCGTTGCCCTGGTGTCCCCACCAGCAACATAGGTGAGGCCGTATCTACTCCTTAAACCAATCAGCGTACTTCACATAATTGGCTGCCGTGCGGGTGATAAAAAACTGCCTGTTTTCAGGGTCGAGTTCTTTTATTTTTTTTGCGGGTGTACCTCCATAGATCCATCCGGATTCTAAAATGGAATTTTCCAAAACGACTGCTCCTGCCGCAACAATCACATGCTTCTGTACGACTGCCAGATCCATCACGATAGCGCCCATACCGATCAATACTTCATCTTCGATGGTACAGCCATGCACGATCGCATTGTGCCCGATAGAGACATCATTTCCGATGATGGTCTGTGATTTTTCAAATGTGCAATGGATCACCGCGCCATCCTGGATGTTGACCCTGTCGCCTATGCGTATAGCATTGACATCGCCTCTGACGACTGCGCTCCACCATACGGAGCAATCATCACCCATGATGACATCGCCGATGATAACAGCATTGTCGGCCAGGAAGCAGTTTTTACCAAAAACCGGGTAAATGTTGTGAAGCGGACGAATGATAGCCATATGCAAGTGAAGAGTGAAAAGTGAAGAGTGAAAAGTGAATGCGATAATTCAACAATAATACAAGAAGGGTTTGAATATTCAAAAGCCTGAAAAAGGAAAGGAGGCACAATAGCGCGATTCATGCATGCATCAAAACACATCAGCCTTGTGAAAAGTCATATTGCAAAACTGATACTTCAAACCTTACTTATTCCTCTTTAATAAAAGCAAAGATCTGACCCCAGGTGTTGTCGGTTGGATCTTCATAAACTGCATTATGTCCGGAGTTTTCCAATTTCAGAAACTTTACCCTGTTACCTCCACTTTTCGCTAACGCCTCTCCCATCCAAACAGGTATGGCCTTGTCGGCGGTACTATGGATAATAAAAAGAGGTCTTTTCAATTTCCGGATATTCTTGTATCCATTCCAGATATCAGGATAGTATACTTTAGAACTATCCGTAAGGATTTTCTTTTCTACCCCTATCTCCCTAAAGGTGGTGAACCCCGCATGTGTTACAATTTTATCTGGCAAGGGAGATAATTTGTTGGCATCTTCCAGCAGTATACTACAACCCAATGAGTGCGCAAACGCTATGCGCTCCCTTGCATCTTCTGTAAGCGAAGCAAAAGTTTTATAAGCTTCGACAGCATCTTCATCCAAGTTTGCTACACTGGGTACTCCTGAACTGCTACCAAAGCCAGTGTAATCAAACACAAAAGAAGAATATCCCTTGTCTAAGAGATAGGTTTGCAAAGGCCTCCAGTCAGAAAGCGTTTCACCATTTCCATGAAGGATAAAGAAGGCTGGGGCTTTATCGCCCGCTGATACCCAATTAGCTACGAGTGTCCTGTCGCCTGGTTCGAGTTTTAATCGCTCCGATGGTAAATTGTCTTTGGGGTACTCTTTCTCTGGAACCAAGACAAAAATCTTCCGTTCAATTTGCGCCAGGTTATCACTTTGCGTTTTCTTTAACGAGACTTTTGGTGAACAGGATACCAATAACAAGAGTACCAAAAACAAATTCAATGATGCAATAAGCTTTTTCATGTAACTGCCTTATATTTTTTTGTTTTCCAAAGCATCCTTATACTCCACCACAGCAACAGTTTTTTGTAACAATGAAGAGTTCGGAAGAGTGATGATCTCCCCATCTTTCGATTTTATATGTATAAAAAAGTAAGTTAATTCCGTAACCTCTCCTTCCACCGGATAGTCTTTATCCAATACTTTAATGGTGTCTCCCAATTTCAAAGGATGATTAAAGAAAAGAATAATACTCGATGTTATATTTGAAAGGAGGGACCATTGGGCAAAGAAGGCGATGCCTAAGGCGGTCAGAAATGTGCTGGCAAACACCGCAATTTCATCTTGCTTTAATCCCCAGACGCCGGCAATTAAAATCATGGCCGAAATGGACGTTAGAAGGTGCACCGCCTTGATCACCATTTTTCTCCTGGCCCTTTGCAGCTGAGCACTTTTTAAAGCCCCGTTGATGATATACTTGGTAGTAAAATAAACAATGACATACAAGGCGATGATTGCCAGGGTTTCTACGATCTGTATTTTTTGTTCGTCCATAGTGTATTCAATCACTTTGTTTATCAGATTTCCTTCTTGGATTCCCTATGCATATCGACTTCTTCCCTGTTTATTCCAATGCGATTGATGCTGTCATAAAGCAAGGAGGCATTGATCAATAAGCGGTCAAGCTCCTGCTGAAAGAACGCATCAGTGAAGTCATTCCATTTAGTTGGATGAATCAACAGTTCCCTGAAACTATTTCCAAGCGTGGCAATGTACTCCATTTTTTGTGGAGCATCATTAATAAAGATGGGAGGATATAAATCATACATTAACATCCAGTTCTTTGCGATCCTTGTAACGCGTCCATTGCCATCTGCAAACGGCTGTATCCTGATCAACTCGTGATGAAAATAGATGGCTCTGATGACTGGGTTTTGAATTGCCTGCATATTATAAAAAAGTTCAGACACCAACGGAGGAACCCGTGATGGCTCCGGACAGAGATGGGCTCCAATCTGCACAAGGGTCTGCCTGTACCGATTAGGGTGAATGGCATTCGTCTCAGGTGAAACCAGGCGAAGCAGCTGAAATAATTGAATTTCCTTTTCAAAATTATGATGTAAAACCACTTCTTTTAGCACAAAGTCAAGAGACACTTTCAAATGCAATAAATACTCCTTCGCTTCTTCTTCATTCTGTGCCTCCATTTGAGCATTTTTAATACCCAAAAGATCCTGTAACTCGTGGATTCCCGATACATAGATGTCCAAAAGGTCATCATCCAGGTGATATCGACTATAGACAATGAGCCGATATATTGACTTCATTAGTTTGTCAATTTCATTTATCTTTTCCTGGTGGACTTGAATACTGTCTATCGGTAATAACACCATTTTATTGTTCTTTTCAGATGTGTCAAAACTACCTTACCTAAGCAATCCGGAACTCCATTGCAGGCCATAAATGGTCTTGAGATATCTGGTTTTTAGTTCAATGAGTTTACGCTGGTTTTCCAATACTTTGTTTTCACGGGAATTAATCAAAAAAAGAGAACTCTCTCCATTTTGAAACAACGCTTCTTCTGCCAGGAACAAGTTCTCATAATTAGTTAGCATGTCCCGTTGCAGTTGGATTTGGTTCTTTAAGGTTAGGTATTCATTGAAATAATTCCGTACCTTAAGTTCAATGTTTACAGTTTTCTGGCTTTGTGCGATTACCGTTTCTTCAATTCTCAGTTTTGCCATCTTATATTCGCCCCTGCCTTGCGAAAAGGGTATAGGCATTTCAAGTTTTAGTCCATATTGGTAATTGTCCTGAAACAACAGCCCATCAGAGGCAAATGCATTGTATCCCTTACTTAAGTGATTGTAACTAAAATCAAGCGTAGGCAGTAAATCCTGAAATTTTAACTTTTGGTCGATGCCTAAAATCGTCAATTTCTGATTATACAATTGCAATTCGGGGTGAAACTGGCGGGCGTAATCCAATAACTGGGCCAAATCAAGCGTAAACATCTGCATATTGGCCTCATTGTCCCAGCCTTGCTGTGGAGTGATATTTTCAGGCAACTGATATGGAATATTATCTGCCTGCCACAAAAAGACACTTAAGGCTAAGCCCTCATTCTGAAATTTCAGCCAGCTTTCGTTTTTGAGGAATTCAAAACTTTGATACTGCGACATAGCCTCCAGCGTATCTATGGCTGGGCGTTCACCATTTTGAAATGCCTTTTTAACCAATTCAAACCGTTGCCGGCTTATGGTGAGATTCTGATCGATAATTTCAAAATATTGATAGGCATTTACCCATTCCCAATACTGGACCGCTGCGTCCATAAGGATGGTATTGACAAGAGCCTGCTGCTCCGTAAAAGCCATTTCATTATAAACTTTTGACTGCTGGAGATACGCCCGTCGCTTGTCCATCAAGAGATTTTTTAGCAACGGGATACTTACGCCGATATAACTCGATTGGCCCACTGTTTGGGAGGGATTAAGCCGATCGCCTGTTAAATTTTCCACGCCGGCAGTCACTTCAATGCCAAACCAAGTTGGAATAGTAATATTCGGATGGAGATAATCGTAGTATGTAGTATCGCTTAATGTCTTACCAGAAATAATGTTGCTGATAATGGGGTTGAACGCTCCTCTTGCAATGGAAATGCCGGCATCAGACTTTGCAATATTGATATTTGCTTGCTTAACAGTTGGATGGTGCTGCCTGACAATTTCCAAAACCTGCTCCACATTTAACGTAGCTGTATCGCCCTGAGCCAGCATGACTCCCGGAAACATACAGAGACCCAGGCAAAATAAATACTGTATCATTACTTATCCTTTACAACCTCTTTCTCTGCCGTATAAAAATCAGGAGGAAATCCATTTATGTTTCTCCACAATTCATACCATATAGGAACGTCTTTTAAAAGCAAAATCCCCTTTGCCCCGGCGCCAAGTGTTAATTGATCCGGCCACCTCTTTATATCATTATCTTCAGCTACCAATACTCTGTACATGCCATTGTCCCCAATGGTGTTTTCAAAAAAAACAACTTTCCCGGCAAAGGTTCCATAACTACTTTCAGGCCAGCCACTAAAAACGATAGCAGGAAAACCATCGAACGTAAAACGGACAGATTGCCCGATGTCTATCAATGGCAGGTCCATTGGCTTGATAAACATTTCCACAGCATAATCTACCCGTGACGGCACTATGATCGTAATGGTTTCGCCGTCCTTTAAGATTTCCCCTATACCCGATTTATTGGCCTGCACAATCTGTCCATCCTGAGGAGCGGTTACAATATACATTTCATTTCGGATGGTGTAGTTACTGACCTGATTTTCCAATTTAGAAACATCCCCAAGTGCATTTGCAATCTGGCCCAGATACTGAAACTTATCTCCTTCAGCTTTGTTGATTTTCTCGGTGTACTCTTGCTCCACACTGTTTTGCTCGATGCGTATATTTAAAAGCTCTTGTTGGGTCTGGGCTATTTTATTCTCGGTGGTAATTTTCTTTGCCACAGCATTTTGATATTGAATATCTCTTTGCTGCAACTGCGTTTGGGAAACCAGGCCTTGTTTATACATCGCTAACTGCCGTTCAAATTGATCTTTCAGCAATGTTGTTTCATTTTCGTTGGCTATCAATTCGGCCTTCTCCCCCGCCAGCTCATTATCCATTTGAGCTATCTTATTTTGTAATTGTTCAATTTTCAACTTTTTAGCCTGCATCAAATTTTCAATCTGTTTGTCTGTAACCCTGATTTTACCCTGGTAATTGACAATACTTTCGGCCTTGGCTTCCACCTGGCTTTGTGTCCTGGGGATCAGGTTAGGATCTAAATACTCCTCCTTTATTTCGGTTAACAGCAGAATGGTATCCCCCTTCTTTACAAAATCCCCCTCTTTCACATACCATTTATTAATCTTCCCGGGAATAGGGGAATTGATCTTCTGAGGACGATGCTCTTGTTTTAACGTGGTTATATTTCCATTCGATTTGATATTCTGCGTCCAGGGCAAAAAGAACATCAAGCCTAAAATGAGCATAATCGCCAGAAAATAATATTTTACGCTATGTCGTTGATGAATTAAATAAATAGCCTCAAATGACAGTAAAGGTTTCTGGTAATTCTTCATTTCTCTATGCGTGTATAGTTCCATCTACGATATGATATTTAACGGGACATGTTTCTATAAACATACTATCATTGGTAGAAATCACAATCGTCCTGGTTTTTGAAAGCTTTACTAAATACTGCTGAATATGCAGTTTGGTCTCTTCATTAAACCCAAACCATGGTTCTTCGAGGATTAATAAAACAGGGTCGTTCACTAAGGCTCTGAGCAATAAAATCTTCCGTATCAACGAAGAGGGCAATTTCCGGCCTGCGGGATCAAGCTGTGTTTCAAAAGAATCCGGGAAGAAGGAAATGAAATTTTCTATCCCTAATGCCCTGGCGACCTCCATAATGTTTTCAACGAATACATTCTTTCGCCCTAGCGAAATATTTTCATAAAGTGTGCCTTCAAAAAGATCCTGTTCGTACAATAATATGCCCATTTGCGAACGAAGACTTTCCAGCGAATAATTTTGAAGTGGAATGTTATTAAAATAAATGAGCCCTTCAAAATCCATATAGCTACCTGTCAGCAGCTTCAGTAGCGTGGATTTCCCGCTGTTCTCCTCACCCGATATACAGGTGATCGTATTTGCAGGAATCTGGATTGAAATATCGCTTAGGATTTCCCGGTTATCCTTATATGAAAAATTCAAATTCTTCATTACGATGTTGAGATCTTCGGATTGGAATTGAAACGCACCATCCTTTTCTTCGGGCAATTCCAATACCGAATCCACTTTGTACAATCCTGTAACGACATCATACACATTCTCCAGGCTGGTAATTAATTTCTCAATGGCAGCGATAATCGTCAGAATAACGATTTCGGCGGCGACAAACTGACCAATATTGATCTTTTGATCAAACAACAAGCTTGTGCCCAAAATAAGCATGAAGGCTGTGATCCCTACCTTAAAGACGACCAGGGTCCTGAACTGGAATAATAAAACCTTAAAGTGGGACGTGCGGGCTTGAACATATTGCAGCAATTTTTCATCGGTTTTTTTCAGATTCAAATGACTTCCCTGGCTATACTTAAATGATTTAATCACACGTCCCAATTCCTCCAGCCAGCCGACGACTTCATATTTATAATTGCTTTCAGTGATACTTGTTTTCAAGCCCCTCTTGCCGGTAACCGCATAAATCACCCAAAGAACACCTACCAAAAGAAAAGAAAAGGCTATAAATAAGGGATGGTACAGGGAAAGCAGGATTAAACCAAAAATAACCTGTATGGTGGCCCCAGGGATATCCAACAGGAGTTTTGAAATACCTTTCTGAACATTCAGGGTATCAAAAAACCGGTTAATTTTTTCAGGTAAATAATACTGGTCTGTTCCTTTTATATCCATCCTGGGTATCTTCTCCGCAAACTCAAAAGCAAAGCGTACATAGATTTTTTGCTGGATCTTCTCAATAATCCTCATCTGCTGAATTTGCATATGCCCCACGATCAAAACCGCAATAATGATAATGAGGATTAATAAATACACAGATGTCACCATGGTAGCCCCCAGTACAAATCCAAGTATTGCCTGTATACCAAGCGGCAGGCTCAATTGAATTAATCCCCCCAGGATGGCATAGAAATAGATCGCCGTGATTTCACTTCGTTCTAATTTAAGCAGCGAAACTAATTTTGAAAAACTAATTGCATCTTCTTTCATCCTCCCGAGATAGTTTAGCAAGCTACTAAAAAGCACTCCCAAAAATACGAACTAGCTAATCTTATTTCCTGAAGCGTAAGGGGAATAACAAAGATATGCTGCTTACTTGCAAGTTCTCTGCTCCAATTGTACTGAGCAGATTCGAAGTAGGTCCTATGCTCTTTGCTCATCATCACAACTTCTCCGTCACAAGCTGAAAAATCCGCTCCTTCTGTATACGGGCACTCCCGAGAATCGCATTCGCTTTTGATTTTATCTCCTCAGCTTTCTCTTTGTTCTTCAGCCCACCGAGATTGATCATCACATTGAGCCAACCCCCTTCGACAGCAGCCAGGGCACAGATCGCACCAACGCCCGCATCAGAGACAGAGTTTGGATTGCCTTCAGTAGTCATCGCTTCGAGCAATGGGAATTGTTCGTGCGCGACCTGCATCATGTTGAGGGGCGAATAGGTAGCCCTCAAAGTGGCTTGTTCTATTGCTTCCAGTCTTGCTGTCTTTTCAGACTCCGATTCCTTTGGCAGACGGAATGCATCCATCAGGGAATTGAAGGCGAGGGTATCTTCATCCACCATGTGCAAGAGCTTCTTCCTGCCTTCTTGTCCTTTGACTGCCCAGGCTGAAAAATAGTCATGCCGTTTTTCCCATCCTCTTTTATTGGCACTTAGGTTGGCTACCATCGTGCCCAGCGATGCAGCAAGTGCACCCGCATAGGCTGCGGCTGAGCCACCACCCGGTGCCGGTGAGTCAGCAGCAAGCTCTTCAGAAAATCCAGACATCGTCAGACCCGTAAGCCTTGCTGTCGAATCTTCCTGCAGTAAATATTCAATGATTTTCTTCTTCGGATTAAATACCCCCAGTTCATCCAACCCCATACTCTTGATGGCTATATGGATCAACTCTGCATCCGAAACGCCTTGTGATAGCCCTTGCTTTTTTAAATAGTGCATGCCTGCATCCAGCATCACCTGCAAAGGCACGAGCCCGACGAGTTCTGAACCAGTCACACGCATGCCCCGCAGTAAAGCACTCTGCAAACACGCATCAAAGGCGGCGTGTAGTGACGTTTGTTTTACATCTGTAATGTTCATGGATACCTGCGCTGTTCCATATTCTGCTATGTACCAGCCAATCGCCTTCACCCCTTTACACATTCCTTCTTCACGGACAGGTTCGCCTTGTTCATCACGAATGATCTCGCCTGTCACCGGGTTACCTTTTCTTTTAATCCGTCCTTTTTCGCGGATATCAAAGGCTACTGAATTGGCTTTGCGCTCAGAGCGAGTATTGAGATTTACGTTGTACGCAATCAGAAAGTCACGAGCACCGATGACAGTAGCACCGGCTTTCTCATTAAATACTGAAGGGCCATAATCTGGTTTCCAGTCCGCTTGCTCCATTTTTTTTGCAAACCCCTCATATTCGCCTGCTCTGATGGTCGCCAGGTTACGCCGCTCAGGACGCATGGCTGCAGCCTCATAGGTGTATACGGGAATACCCAGCTCCGCACCTACCCTCTTTGCTAATTGATGGGCATATGCTGCCGTTTCTTCCATCGAGATCCCACTGACAGGAATCAACGGACAAACATCCGTAGCGCCCATTCTAGGGTGCTCTCCGGTGTGCTGGCGCATGTCGATCAGCGATGCAGCCATCGAAATAGCCTGGAAAGCAGCCTCGATGACCCGATCCGGAGCCCCGGCCATGGTCATGACCGTCCTGTTAGTGGCTTTCCCGGGATCCACATCCAGGAGTTTGACTCCTGCCACTTGCCGAATCGCCTGTGCTATCGCCTCAATGACTTCGGGCCGCCTGCCTTCGCTAAAATTGGGTACGCACTCTATAAGGGGTGTCTGTATCATGTCGTTTTTACTTTTTTCAGCGGTAAAAATACAGGTTAGCCTCTATCCGACAAGAATAGCCTCAAAAAGACAAGGCAGCGACGCTCTCCGGCTTGTCTTTTACTCAAAATGAGCCTACCTTTCCATTATTAAAGGAAATCTTTACTCTCTAATCACTACCATGAGGACCATCTTCGGGATCCGGCTTTTTATAATGCTTGTTATAGTTACGTGCTTTTTGCCAAAGCCGGCAACAGCGCAGTCTATCACCATATCCGAAGAGCTCGCCTTGCGCAATGACTATGCGTACACGATTCTGGGTTGGGTCGACAAGAACATGCTGCTCTTCAGGGACAAGGGTCATGCCTTCTTTATCCAGGCTTTTGACGAGGAATTACATTTAAAATGGGAACGCGAACTCTACCTGAGCGACAGCCGGGCGGATATCATCGGTATTGTAGCCCATGATGACCGTTTTCATATCATCTATGGTACTCGTCAAAAAGGCTCCTATGCTGTCCTGCACAAAGCTTTTTCCAACGATGTCACCCTTGTGGATACGTCAACGATTACAAGGTTTGAAAATGCCTTCATGATTCCCCGGTTTCTCATGAGAGAATCTGAGGATAAAAGCAAAGTGCTATTGTACAAGCAGGAAAACAACAGCCTGCAATTGTACAGTTATGACCTGCATACCCTGCAGATCCTCTGGGCCAAATCCATCAACTTTGAAGGGACGCAACTTGAGGAGGACTATAGCCCACTGATCATCAACAACTACGGCGATTTCTTCTTGCCGATGAGATCTGAAAGGACGCAACAAAAAATCCAATATCTCCATGTACTCAGTTCTGCCCCCAATGTCATCCAGGTCATTCACGATACGATCAGGCTAGGCGATATACAGATCCTGGATATATTTCCTGTCTATGATCATATCCAGCGATGCCTTGTCGTCACCGGACTGTGTGGTGAACGAAACACCAGCAGGGCCAAAGGATTTTATTTTGTCCGTTATCATGATGACATGCGTGCAGAAATGAGTTTACTGCAATTCGATGAATCCCTCCTGACGGAGGTAAACGGTCGAGGTGTGGCTGTCTCAAAAGGGCTCAGTGATTTTACAGTGCAACGCGTGGCCCTACGACAGGATGGTGGGGTTGTGATCATCGCCGAATTGATCAAGGAATTTTCGCGCCGCTCCAGTCTTCCGATGCAACGGGACAATGGGGCCTATGCCCGGGAGGGCTGGGTCGATTACTATTTCGAAGATATGATCCTCTTCGCCGTTCACCCCGATGGAAAAGAACATTGGAAAGAAGTCCTGCGCAAACGTCAATACTCTCAGGATGATGGCGCGATGTATTCGTCCTTTATGCTATTCAAGACACCAGAGCACCTGCGGTTCTTGTTTAATGATGAAATCAAACAGGAAAATACAGTAGGTGGCTATGAGGTGACCGGAAATGGGTATGTGGAAAGAAAAACAGTTTTTAATACCGACTACCAGCGCCTCAAGCTAAGGTTCCGCGATGGCGTCCAGCTTTCAAACAATGAGTGTATCGTACCGAGTGAACGTGGCAGTAAACTGAATCTGGTAAGGATACAATTCAAGTGAAAAGTGAAGAGTGAAAAGAGAAGAATGTAAGATCGAGTACGCTCTCCAACCGGTATGGTTTGACGGGGCTCACCAACCGGAAAGGTTCGAAAACGCACACCAACCGAAATGGTTTGGCTTAGCTTATCAACTTAAATAAACAGGGATTTATTTCTTATCGTCTGCTTCTTTCTCCTGGCTGATGAACTGGCCTGTATTGCTGAAGAAGAAATCAACATCCGCAACTTCGACTTCGTAGCTGACGACGCCGTAGATATCTGTCACTTTGCTGGCTTCCTCAATGGTTGCTCCAGGATTTTGTTTAGAAATATATTCCTGCACGCCGGAAGGGAGGTCAGCGAGGGTTATTTCATTTTCTGTCTGGACCAGTATTCCATCTCTGGAAAAGAGCAGGGAGGTTTCTTTCTTATCGGTCAGGAAATATCCTTCATACATGCCATCTTCATTTTCCCACTTCACCTTTGACGCATGGGGGGCCAGTGCGCTGAAACTGGTCAGGACGGCAGCCGGAACATCACGTTCCTTTATAGATTGGGCTTCTGCACGAAGTGCACAAATCAAGACAGCACTTATAAGTATGAGCTTATTCATCGTTGTATTTTTTCTAAATGGGGTTTAAAAATAGGAATAATGTGGGAAACCTATCCAATTATCCTCTTGGGCCAGCGACCACTTCATTGGTGGCCAGCACCTGTCCGGTGCAATCAAAGGTTAAATCTACTTTGTCTAAGACCGCTTCGAAGGTGATGATCCCATCCTTATCTTCAATAATGGAGGCTTGATCAATCTTTATTGCCGGAAAGTTCTGAGCCATGTAGTCGATAGCGGTCTCAGGCAGGGCACCTATTTTAATTTCGGTTTCTGTCTTCAGCATTGATCCGTCCCAGGCAAGCAAAGCCATCGTAGTAACCTTATCATTTTTAAAATCCGCTTTGTAATTGTCTTTGATGATCTGCCATTCAATATTCCTGGCGTCCGGATAGAGGAGAGAGAACCGATCCATCACAGCGTCAGGGACGATGATGGTTTCTATTTCCTGTGCACATAAAAGGGGGATACAAAAGAGTATAAGTAGAAACGTAAACAATTGTTTCATGTGTTCTTTGCTTGGGTGAGCTAAAATAACCCCCGAATATAGCTAAATCCCGCGAAATTTTATATATAATAAATCGCTATTTGTCTGCCGCCAGTAATGCCATCAAGGTCATCCCTACAGACCAGGCCTGCTGGATACATCCTTTCCCTGGTCCGGGAATGCTTCCATCAAAATTCTCAGAGATTGCATAGAGTCCGTCTTGCGTATAAAAATGCTCCTCGAGTTTTTTTGACTGCTTCTTCACCCATTTCCTGGACTCAGGCGAATACTTGTGAACATTCAAATGTGCCATGGCATATTCTCCCCAAAGGAATCCCCACACCGTACCCTGGTGATATGCATTGTCCCTGTGCCACTGGTCACCGGTATAGATGGGTTTGAAATCCGGATGAAAAGGTGACAACGACCGCAGCCCGTAATCGGTATATAAATGCTGATGCACCACCTCCAGGACTCGCTTTGCCTCTGTGTTGGTCAATGGTGAAAAAGGCAAGCTGATGGCATATACCTGATTGGGTCGTATCGTTTCATCTGCCTTGTGCCCGGGGATCACTACATCATTTAAATACCCTTTATCATTTATAAAATGCGATCTGAATACCGATTTGAGGTCTTTCATTTTTTGAACATATCCCGACACCGGAAAGCCCAGTAGATTCCCGAAGGAAACATATACTGACAGGGCATTAAACCATAGGGCATTGATCTCCACGGGGCAACCAATACGCGGCGTGACTACATAATCACCAACCTTAGCATCCATCCAGGTCAGCTGCGTTCCATCCTGGCCTCCGTACAATAAACCCTCGGGAGTTACATGTATGTTGTACCTCGTCCCTGCATAATGTGCCTTGATGATCTCTGTCAATTTTCCAAAAACACTTCGAATAAATTCAACATCATGAAACTGTTCGTGATATTCATGCAGGGCGACAAACAACCACAATGTTGCGTCAATGGTATTGTATTCAGGCTTCTCTCCAAGATCAGGAAATCGGTTTGGAATCATCCCGCCATCAAGGTATTGAAGAAAAGTGCGGAGGATAGATTTTGCAGCTTCCTTTTTACCGGTGGCAATAATCAAACCTCTCATCGCAATCATGGTATCACGTCCCCAGTCAGTAAACCAGTGATAGCCGGCAATCAATGTATAGGTATCAGACGATTGCCGCTTGACAAGGAATTGATCTCCACTGACAGCAAGGTCTTTTAAAAAGGAAGATTTCTTTTTATGGGTGAGCCCTTGGAGGCGATGCTCCTCTTCCTCTCTCCACTCCATCGGATCCCCTTCCGTATCTTCCAGTACCGTGCTAAAGATCATCGATGCACTTTCACCCGGAGCAAGCATGCAACTCACTTTGCCGACGCTCTTTGCATCCTCCGTAAAATCTAAACCCCGATCCTTTTCACGTGCGTATTCAAAATGGTTATACCAATGTGGTTCCGGATAAAAGATACCTGCCGTAAAGCGAAAGAAAATAGCCGGACTGTTTTTAGCAGGAGTGATTTCGAGCAATCGTTCCGCCAGATGCCTCGCTTCAAAAGTCCATTGTTTGTCTTCATGGAAGAGGTGATGATAATCCCTGCAGACCAGCAAAGGAGTCAATTCAAGTAGCAGGGCCTCTTCACCTTCATTGGTGTACTCGACCACGGTTGTATTTTTTCCGTATCTCATAAAAACGGTCTTGGTGACCGTGTGCTTTCCGTTGGAAAAAACACTCGTTGGCAAGGGCATCCTGGTGAATGAAGTGAGATACTGATATCCCTCCGGATGTGTTTTACCGGGATATGCATTTGAACACGCATAAAATTCCTCTCTGGCAGAAATGACTTTCTCTTCGAGTTTTGATACCAAAACTCTCCTATCGGTTGGTGGATTAAACGAGGCGATAAGCAGTCCATGATATCGGCGGGTATTGGCGCCGCAGATGGAGGATGAGGCATAACCACCAATGCCATTCGTCACAATCCATTCCTTCGAAGAAATGGTTTCGAAATCTTCTTTTTCAATGTTAATCACAGACACCGGGGATATTTTGATTTGAAGCGGTCAAAAATAGGGAAATAAAGGCGAAGGCTGAAGCTGAGATATAAGGTAAGATGCCAGACTTCAGACTCGCAGACGCCAGACTCGTGATCTGTCAAAGCTCGTCAGGAGACGAGCAACATATTGTATTCAAGGCTGGAGACTTGAACGAACGGCCTTGTTTTCAACACATGTTTATTTTAAAAAACATGTGTTGTTCGTAGACTCTGGTTGCGGACGGCATAAACATTATGTGCATACTCAAAGTAAAGATCATGCTCAGTCAGCGTCCTCGCTGCTGGTAACAATCTTGCACATGTGTTGTTCGTAGACTCTGGCTGCGAACGGCAGGAACATTAAAAACAAGCGCTAAGCAATAATCATTCACGGTCAGCGTCCTCGCTGCTGGTAACAATCTTGCACATGTGTTGTTCGTAGACTCTGGCTGCGGACGGCAGGAGCAATCAGATCATACGCTGCGTAAAAATCATTCACAGTCAGCGTCCTCGCTGCAGGCAAAGATTATGTTCATATGTTGTTCGTAGCATCCCTTTCAATGCCAAAGTTTCTTCAGCGAAGCTCTTTCGCATAGGCAACAACCCTCTTCCTTAGCCTTCGCCTCAGCCTTAGCCTTTTCCTTAGCTTTACACCATGTACGACCTTATCATCATCGGCGCGGGCCCCATCGGCATGACTTGTGCCATCGAAGCCAAACGCGCAGGACTCGATGCCCTCATCATAGACAAAGGCATGCTGGTGAATACCCTGTTTCATTTTCCAACCAATATGACATTCTTCTCCACCTCCCTGCTCCTTGAGATCGGTGATGTACCCTTCGTGAGTCATGATGAAAAACCCACACGTCGCGAATCACTCGAATATTATCGCAGGGTGTATGAAAGCTGGAAACTCAACGCGCATTTTTATGAAGAAGTACTGGATGTAAAAAAAATAGGGCAGCAGTTTAAGGTCAGTACTACCAAAGAAACTTATCATTCTAAAGCTGTGGTGGTCGCCACCGGTTTCTATGATCTTCCGGTATTGATGAATGTACCAGGAGAAGAGCTGCCTAAAGTACTTCACTACTATGATGAACCACATCCCTATGTGGACCAGAAGGTAGCTGTGATCGGCTCTGCGAATTCCGCCTGTGATGTTGCGCTCGAACTCTGGCACAAAGGCGCTGATGTCACCATGATCATCCGCGAAGCAGTGATCAATGACCGCGTCAAATACTGGATCAAACCCAATATCGAAAACCGGATCAAGGAAGGATCCATCAAAGCATATTTCAATTCGCGGGTCTCATCGATCACTGAAAAGACAATCGAAATCATCACTCCCGATGGCCCGGTATCCATACCCAATGATTTTGTATTCGCCATGACCGGTTATCAACCCAACTTTGCTTGGCTGGAAAAAATCGGAATTGAACTCACCAATCAACCTGATACCGAACTCGTCTATAACCCTGAGACACATGAAACAAATGTGCCAGGGATATTTGTCGCCGGAGTTGTGTGTGGCGGCATGTGTACTAATAAGTTTTTTATTGAAAATGCGCGTGATCATGCTGAGAAAATCATTCGCCAGTTAAAACTTGCGTACGCGAAAGCTTAAGTGAACTTAAGCTTAACGTGCCGTTTTTTAGATACAAGCTTCGCTTGTATCTACAATTTAGAATGTTAAGCTTTAGTTTACTTAAGCTTGTGCGACTGCAAGGTTAACCTTGCGTATACGTATACTTACGGATACTTCCGTTTATCTAACGGATGGCCACAAAGGACTCCTTATTTTTCCAAATAAAAATGTCCACCGGTTATCAAATTGACAATCCTGCAGAACCATATTTCCTGACCCTAACCGTCGTCGACTGGGTTGATATCTTTTCAAGAAAAATTTACAGAGATATCATGCTGGACAGTCTTGCGTATTGCAGAGCCGAAAAAGGATTGCAGGTCTGGGGCTATATGGTGATGACCAATCATGTCCATTGCATCCTTCGCGCGAAAAACGGAAACCTGCCAGATATTCTGCGAGACATGAAACGACATACAGCGAGCAAGATCATCAAGGCTATTGCAAGTGACACGGAAAGTCGCAGTGACTGGATGCTGAAACGTTTTGAATTCGCAGCGAGAAAGAACAGCAGAGATAGCTTTTATCAGTTTTGGCAGCACAATAATCACGCAGAAATTATAGACACACATGAATTCTTTTGCCAAAAACTCAATTATATTCATCAAAATCCGGTGCGGGCAGGTTGGGTTGATAAGCCTGAAGATTGGCTTTATGGGAGTATGCGGAATTATTTGGGGATGCCTGGATTGATTGAGATTGATGTGAGTGATTTCTAAACATTTAACGCAAGTTAAAACTTGCAAACGCGCAAGCGTAAGTAAACTTACGCTTAACGTGTTATTATTCAGATACAAGCTGCGCTTGTATCTGAATAATTTAAACCCATGATTACACTAACTTTTGCATCTAATACAATTTCCGTATTGCAATCATCACTGGCTCCAACGGCCTCAACGTCACCAACGGCTTCTCCGTAATCACTTTGCTGATCAGGTTGATATCCCACAAACGGACGATCTCGCTAAGTATAAGTTCCATCTCCATTATGGCAAAATGCTCTCCAATGCACATTCTCGGTCCGGATCCAAAAGGCATATAGGCCTCTTTGTTGAGATCAGGATTGTTCCATCGGTCAGGGATAAACCGGTCAGGTTCCTCCCAGTAATCCGGATGACGGTGCATGCCACGGATATACAAAATCCACATCGTATCCTTTGGTAAAAAGAAATCCTCTACACGATCATCTTCCAATGATATACGATCTGATACCCATGCAGGGGGATAAAGTCTGAGGGCTTCCTGTACCACATTATGTATCATATTGATTTCTAATCCGGCCTCAGCGGTTTGGATCCGAAGAAGTTCTTCTTTATGTTTCCCCAGCAAATAAATCATCCAGGAAAGCGCGTTGGCGGAGGTTTCATGCCCAGCCACAAACAGGATGAGACATTCATCAATGAGTTGCTCTTCCTCCATGCCCATTCCACTGTCTTCATATTTTGATTCAAGCAGCATGGTCAGCAAATCATCAGGTACTTCACCTGAATTTTTTCGTGCCCGTATAACTGCACGGATGATCTCCCTGGCCTCCCGTGCCAAATCCAGATGCGCGCTGATCTGTCCACTTATCTTAAACCACCAGCGTTTATAAGGCTGACGTACCTCTCGGATGATAAAAGACTGAAGGGTGCTGATCTGCTGACTGAGCTGGACTAATCCATGCTCCTCCAGCGAAGTGCTAAACAAAGTCCTCGCTACAATCCGGAAGGTGAGATGATTCATTTCCTCATAGGCATCAAATGAAGCACCTGTTACAGCCATTGGAGCCCATCTGGCCATGCAGGCATCCACTTCCATTTTCATGAGGACCTGTAGGGAATCAATACGACGCTTGTGAAATCCGGGTTGAATAAGTCTTCGTTGCCTGAGCCAGTAATCGCCGGTGGAGGTTAGTAAGCCCTTGCCTGTATACTTTCCGAGCAGGTCAGTTACAATCACCGATTTTTCATATCCTTTGTGATTCTTCTGCAGCACATGCCTTATAGATTTTGGATCAATAGTGATCACAGCCTTCTGTACACCACCCATATAAAACGTATACGTAGATCCAAAACGATCTAATGCTGCATCCAGGATAGGAAACGGATTTCTGATAAATTGTCCGGCATGAATCAGCGACTTGAGGCGGCTTGCTAACGGAGGAAAAATATATTTCGGCATGATCTTTTTTTCCGGCATGGCAGTATCATAAGATGTCAAACGCCTGGGCGATATGAATTGCTTCCCGACCGGAAAAGTCTGCAATCTGATGCCGGCAACTAAATCCATTGGCTACTACCATCGCATCCGGATGGTCTTCAATCGCAGGGACAAGTACACGCTCCGCCATTTTCTTAGAAACCTCGTAATGCCTGGCCTCATATCCAAATGAACCCGCCATACCGCAACAACCACTATCGATCTCTGTATACCTTACGTCCGGCCACATGGCAAAGATGGATTTGACCGTATCCATCCCATAGATGGATTTTTGATGGCAATGACCATGTACCATGATCTCACTTGATTTAGGACGAATCTGCTGAGCAGATGTTTCACTTTGCGACAATACCTGGAGAAGTATTTTTTCAAACGGTACAATTTGTTTCAACAACCGGGCCGCATGATCATCCTCAATGAGATCAGGTATGTCGTCTGTCCAGGCAGATGCACACCCTGGCTCCAACACACCCATTGGTATGTTCTTTTCAAGCCATGGTAGTATTTTCTGTATTCCGGGTTTCACTTTGTGCGCAGCATCCTTCAGAAAGCCATGTGATATCCTCGGCCGCTGACAACATCCTGCATCGAGCAGCATCACCTTCTGTCCCAACCTTTCCAAAACTTTTACTGCCGCAATTCCCGACTGCGGATGATGGCACTGTGTGTATGTATCGACTAACAGGATGATATCCGGATTCGTCGTCCTGGTGTTTAACTTCTTGATAGATTTAGTCCATGTCTTTGTGGCGTACGAAGGCAGATCTCTTCGAAGATCCATGCCCATCATTTTCATCATCACCTGCTTGACAATCGGAAAGGACTGTACTGTATTCACCAGCGCTGCTTTTCTTCCAGCAATACGTCTGGCAATGTCCGGACTGCGGCCGATCATCTGATCCTGCCATGATGCACCATAACGATCATATTGATGTTGCATGACCTCTCCCTTCAATCGGGCCATGTCCACACTGCTGGGGCATTCAGCTTTACAGGCCTTGCAGGAAACACATAGATCCATTACCTCAGGCAACTGCTTGTTAGCTAGTCCATCTTCCAACTGTCCCGACATAGCCAGTCGAAGTGCATTGGCACGCCCACGTGTTGAATCAATTTCATCACGCGTAACCATAAAGCTGGGACACATCGTACCACCTGCAATTTTTCTACAGGCTCCTAAGCCAGAGCACTGATGAATCGCTGTATAGAAATCTCTTTGTTCCCTGTAGTGATAAACAGGTGTAAATGGCAGATCCTGGTAATCAGGTCCATACCGAAGATGACTATCGATGGCAGGAGGATCCACAATCTTTCCCGGATTGAGCAGGAAGCTCGGGTCAAAGAGTTCTTTTGTTTTTACAAAGCCTTCATAGATCTTCTCTCCATAAAAGGCACTGAGATATCCACTGCGCACGATACCATCGCCATGCTCACTGCTCCATGATCCCCCATAATATTTTACTCGTTGAAATACTTCATCCGCAATGATTTTAAAATGATCGATATCTCCTTGCAATCGGAGATCAAGGATCGGCTTGATATGAATCACGCCCACACTGGCATGTGCATAATAATCAACACCTACTCCCCGTCGTTCACAGATTTGAACCACGTCGGCAATAAAAGCATCCAGATGTGGCAAAGGAATCGCTGCATCTTCAATCACCGGTACACCTTTCTTGTCTGTTGGTTCGCCGAGTAACAATCCTAATCCCCGCTCACGGATGCCCCAGACATCGTGGTATACTTTTCCTTCGGGATAATAGTCATGCGCATATCCATACCCCTGCTGTTGCAGGTCGGCATGCATGTCCATAGCACGCTGCTCAATCTCGACAGGATCATTACCATAAAACTCAATGATCTGAATGGAATCAGGCTGTCCTTTAAGAAATCCGCACATCGATGCCGTCTCCATATTTTTTCGGCTATAGCCGATGAGCAACCTGCTCAGAATTTCAACTGCAGCCGGATTGTATTTAACCATGGTGGTGACAGCACGGATCGCATCACGGGCCAGATCAAATTGCACGACACTGACTCCTTTATATTTCGGAAGATCAACAAGTTTAAGGGTAGCTTCGAGGATGATGCCCAGCGTACCTTCACTTCCGATGATGATCCTGTTGAGATCTCCACATCCGGAAGCAAGAAAGTCATCAAAGGCATAACCTCCAACGCGTCGCATCGTCTTCGGATAATGCTCTTCTACTTCATCGCGCAGCGGAACAGTGATACCCATCATGCCCGCATACAAATCATGATCCTCGACTGCATGATCGAGTTTGTATTGCAATTCTTCTGCTGTCAGTGCCTTGGTGCGAATGATCCTGCCATCCGCTAACAGTACTTTCAATTCAATGACATGATCACTCGTCTTCCCATAGAGGATACTTTTCGTACCCGACGAATTATTGGCGATCATGCCACCGATTGTAGCCCTGCTACTGGTAGCTGGATCCGGTGCAAACTCAAGTCCTTTGGATTTGAGAAAATGATTCAGTTGATGCCTGATCACGCCTGGTTGAACCACCACTGTCTTATCATCCAGCAGCAGGATAGAATTCATGTATTTGGAAAAATCAATCACGATGGCTTTGGCGACAGTCTGGCCGGCAAGACTTGTCCCGCCACCTCTCGCGAGGATGGGCACATCAAATGCGCGTGCGGTTTGCATCGCTATCACCACATCCGCTTCATCCCTTGGGCACACCACAGCAACAGGCAAGATCTGGTAGATGCTGGCATCCGTAGCATACATGCCGAGCGCGAGAGGATCATGATATACATCCCCTTTGATTTCCCTCTTTAATGCCTCAATGTATCCACTATTCCTCTGCGTCATGGTGTCACCCGTACAGCCTTTATCTCTTCAAAAAATATGTCATCATTGGGTACATCAAATAACAAACCCGATGGTTTTCCACTATTATTCATCTGAATCTGAACGGTACCGAATTCAAACCATGCTTGTTCCTCTAACCACTCTAACTGATATGTATCATTGTGCCAATGTGAAAGTCTGGCTTTCAATTGAGGTGAATGAACAAAATCAATCGTCAATTTTCCATTTTCTTCCAGTATACGGATATCTCCGAACAGTGGGCAACGATACAATCCTGAAATGGCAACTACATCCATGGAAGGCTTGGTGCCCATGATTCGTGCATCCGTCCTTTCCTTGATCCGGGCAGCACGGTCAGCCCAATGCCCTTTGTCCTGATTGATACCTCTGTTTTTCCAGTCCTGTTGGGGAAGACCAAGAAGTCGGTCGATAATTTCATAACTCAGCAAGGTTCCGATTCCATCCATCGTGTTCGTAAGGATCACAACACCTATTTTTTCTGTAGGCAACATCGTCACTGCCGAATACATACCATCATATCCTCCGGTATGTGATACCATTTGTTTCCCATGGTATTCTGTTGTGCCCCACCCTAATCCGTAGCCATTGAAGTTTCTTCCACCATAGACTTCCCTGGCTCTGTCGCTAACCGGGTAATTGACATGCGGAGTCCACATGGTAGTTTGCTCTCTTCTTGTAAACAAAGTGTCATTGCCATTGATGCCATTGTTGAGTTGAAACTGCATCCATTTGATCATGTCTTCCGCAGAAGAAATGATTCCACCTGCCGCTCCCATATTATCCCAATTGACCCAATCAATGGGGTTACACATTTCTCCTTCAGGCTTATGTGGCGTCGCTACATTGGAGGTAGAGGCGATATCGTTTGTTGAAGTGATGGTGCGATCCATGTCCAACGGTGTTAGAAATTTTTCCTGCACATACTCGGCCCAGGATTTACCTGTCACAGAACGGATAACTTCACCGGCAGCGAGATACATCACATTACTGTAGCCGAAGCCGTTTCGGAATTCAAACTCCTGCGGCAGTTCAGCGACTCTTTTAACTACCTCTTCTGCTGAATAATTACTTCTATACCACACCACATCCCCACTAAACGTACCTAGACCAGAACGATGACACAACAAATCACGCACCGTCATCATTTCAGAAACACAAGGGTCATAGAGTTGAAAGTAAGGCAGGTATTTTTGTACCCGGTCATCCCAGTTCATCTTGCCTTCACTCACCAGCGTGGCAATCGAAGCAGAAATAAATGCTTTCGTATTTGACGCAATTGAATAGAGCGTGTTCTTATCGGCCTTCTGTGCCTTACCTTCCTCAAGCACGCCAAACCCATCAACAAAAACCACTTCTCCATTCCGGATGATACCCACTGACATCCCTGGTGTGTTGTAAGCAACGCGCCATGATTCGATCATGGTTTTCCAATCTGCATCCTGCGCATTTACAATACTGAGCTGCGCAAATAACAACAGGAGGCCAAATAGATATTTAAAATTTTTCTTCATTTTTTTTTCATTAAAATCAAATACTCACCATATGGTTGATGAGTTGATGGGTTGATAGGTTTATATCCCTATTTCAAAATCAACTTATCAACTCATAAACATATCAAATCATAAACCCACCAACCTAATTAAGCTGGCGGCGAGAAAGTCATCCAGCGGCAATCAACTCATCAACTTATCAACTTATCAACTGACAGCCCTATGCTCTGCTAAATCACTCAAGACCTAATATCTTCCTATTGGTTTTCAACCCATAGACGCCTCCTGCAAAATCATCAAAAGCGCGTTTCGTCACCTGGATCATATGACTGCGGATAAAAGGAGCTCCTTCTGCAGCGCCTTGTTCACTGTCCTTGATGCAGCATTCCCACTCAAGTACTGCCCATCCATCAAAGCCATATTGTGCAAACTTACTGAAGATGGCATTGAAATCAATCTCTCCATCTCCGGGGCTGCGGAATCTACCGGCACGATCTACCCAATCCTGATACCCACCATACACGCCATTGGTTCCATCCGGATTAAACTCTGCATCCTTGACATGAAACGCCTTGATGCGGTCTTCATACAAATCAATAAACTGCAGGTAATCCATTTGTTGTAACACAAAATGGCTCGGGTCATAATTGATACAAAGCCTGGGATGCTCATCACACAGATCCAGAAAGCGATCGAAACTTGCGCCATCATGGAGATCTTCTCCGGGGTGCAGTTCGAAGCAAAGGTCAACGCCTTGTTCATCAAAATAATCCAGGATCGGCATCCACCGTCTCGTGAGCTCAGCAAAGGCCTCTTCGATGAGTCCCGGCGGTCTTTGCGGCCATGGATAAACAAAAGGCCATGCGAGTGAACCGGAAAAGGTTACCTGTGCAGGGAGCCCAAGATGATTGCTGGCCTTTGCGGCCATTTTCATTTGATCTGTTGCCCAGTCGGTTCTTGCTTTCGCATTTCCCCTGACAGATGTCGGGGCAAATAAATCATATACCACATTATACGCGGGGTGTACTGCAACGAGCTGGCCCTGGATATGTGTTGAAAGCTCAGAAATAACCAGGCCATGCTCCCGTATTTTGCCACTTAATTCATCACAATAGGTTTTACTTTCAGCCGCCAGGGCTAGATCTATCAGCCTCGGATCGAGCGTGGGGATTTGGATGGCTTCATAGCCATGATTTGCAGCCCACGTACACAACCCATCCAGGCTATTGTATGGAGCTTCATCTCCTATAAATTGTGCTAAGAAAATGGCCGGGCCTTTCATGTTGAAATCATTTGATTTTGCGAGGAACAAGATAATCCATTTATAGGGTTAGGAGGTTAGGAGGTTAGAAGCTTATAGGCTTATGAAAGCTTATAAGCTTATGATAGTTTATTGGTTTATTAGTTGATAGGTTTATTTTAATGATGTATATTTCGTAATCAACCTATAAACTCATCAACTCATCAACTCATCAACTCATCAACTCATCAACTCATCAACTCATCAACTCATCAAGCTCATAAGCTTTATAAGCTTTATAAGCTTTATAAGCCTATAAACCCTTCATGTCAAAAACTCACTACATCGAAGACGTCTACGAAGTAGTCCGCTCCATTCCTAAAGGGCGTGTATCCACCTATGGCGCAATAGCAGATTTCCTGTCGCTGGGTTCGGCCAGAATGGTGGGATGGGCCTTGAGAAATTCAAGTGTAATGGATGGACCAATACCTGCACACCGAGTGGTCAACAGGGAAGGTTATCTCAGCGGACGATTACATTTTACGGACCCTAAATATATGCAGCGCGCGCTTGAACGCGAAGGAGTGAAGGTTAAGGAGGATACGGTCGTCGATTTCAAAAAACTATTCTGGCATCCTGCGGAGAATATGCTTTAATATTTTTTTTGAACGCATAGTTGGAACGCAGATGACGCTGATGAATTTTAAAAATGATTAACGCAAATTTGATCGTAACTTGATAAATTTATACAGTTGAACATAGCCCCATCAGGGCAACATGTCGGTAACATAAGGCCAAGAAAATCTTCTCCTGCCCGTAGGGCAGAACATCTGTCGGATGTGCTTAATCATAGATTTCTCAGGAAGACATGGACATTGAGCAAGCTTATAAATTAGCGGGAATTAACGTCGGACCGTCTATCCTTCTAAGCCTCTAACCTCCTAAGCCATGGTTGTGTTGCTGGTGGGACACCAGGGCAACGGCATTCTATATTTCTTTCGTCAGGGGCGTATTGCATCCGGCCCTGACGAAAGAAATACCATTGTAGGGGGTGGATGCAATACGCCCCCTACAATGGCATACTGGAGTAATTAAACCTTGAGTTTTACTCCACCATTTGTTTGTGGACATACACACTGCCATCGTTGAGGTGTATAGCAACATAGTATATTCCTGGTGTCCATGATGAGGTCTGAACAGCATTTCTACCAATATTCATTTCACCTCTTGCTATAATTGCACCTGCGCCATTATATACTTTGTAGTTGGCCTTTGTATCGAGGTCAAGGTCTATGTAAAACTGATCCTGTGCAGGATTTGGAGAAACCATCAGATATTCTGGTAGTACTGAGGTCACTGCAGAGCCTTCAATCAGGGAGTAATAATATACTTGCCTACTATCAAGTCCCAATTCCTGGGTCAATGAATCTGCTATAAAATAACGGGACTCATCTATGCTTGAACCATCGAAATCAAACAGGCCAATTCCTGAGGTCTCGCCTCCAAGTAGTGCAAGTGCTGACAATTGAGTTGGTGCTGCTACCTGTGCCCACGGAAGTGAGGGATTCAGAAGGTTGATAGTAGAGTCTGAAACAACCCATGTTGATCCGACTGCATCCCATATATATGATGAGAAAGGATACTCATCTGTCACATTCTCAACAGGATAGGTTGTCCAGGTACTATTCACCCAGGTACCGTTTGAAAATACCTCCTCCACTTCGTTAGAGAGGGTTCCATTGCTGTAGTATTCAAACGTAGTGCGGAAACTTTCTTCCCAGTTTGGATCCACCCAGGTATAATCTATGACGGTTTCCTGCAAACCCTCTGCATTGTACGCATACGTTGTCCTTGCTGACGGAACGATATCACCGGTTGTAAAATCTACAGCGGATGTCAACTGGTCGATCAGGAGGTCGTTGTCATCATATTGAAAATCCGTGATAGAAGAAGGGATCCATCCACCGAGGAGAGCTACAAAAAGCCACTGCCTGGTCTGGACTAGCAGATCTCCGCTATATACGTTCTTGATACCCAGGAATGGGCCGAAACCTCCTCCAAAGAATGGGTCTTCCAGTGAAATAACTGCACTATCCAGACGATTGGAACCATCGTACTGAAAATCCATTTCCGCAAAAACCACAAACTCCTGTGTCTCGGGGTTAAGTTCCTGGATTGAAAGATTGGATAAGTTGCCGGCCTGATAGGCAAACGTAGTGATACCATCCAACTGCAGTGAACCTGTGAGGGAGTCAATGAGATATTGTCTCATGATGGTCGTAAGGCCTTCATCATTGTACTCCATTTCAGCTTTTTCGGTGACAACAGAGGCACCATTCCATGACACGATGCTATCAAGGGAATGAGTGATAGCTCCTCTGGTAATCAGTTGGTCAACATTTTGTGGATTAGCCCAAAAACGGGCAGCATCATTCACAAATTTCTGTGCTGATTGGTAATTCGCTTGCCCATTGAGTTGCAAGGCAACAAACAGGGCCAAAAAAGAAAATAGATGTTTCATGTCGGTTTGATTTTAAGATTTTAGTGCTGCAAAAATATAACTCCCATTCTTTTTTCAAAACCAAATTCTACGAAATCAGGCTGATTTCCGATCGTGATCGTTGTTTAGAATTGGTCAGTTGAATATGAAATTCATAAAAAGAGGCTAAAAATTCGTCATATTATGACGAATTTTTGTACTTTTGCAGCATATAAAGCCTTTTTGCCATATGCTATCTTCCAATCTTCAGTTTTTAAGGCGCAAGACCGGTTACAGCCAGCAGGAACTTGCCGACCTGCTTGAAATTCCCCGGACGACCTGGAGCGGTTATGAACTCGGCAAAGTAGAACCCAATATCAATATGCTCCAGAAGATCTCCATCTTCTTCCACCAGTCTATTGACCGGTTATTGAATCAACGGATTGATTTTGATGAGCTGGAGATCGCCCGCGCCGATACGTTACGTGTACTGGCGATCACGATGGACCAGGATCAGAGGCAGAATATTGAGTTGGTGTACTCCAAGGCCGAAGCAGGCTACCTGGATGGTTTCCAGGACCCTGAATTCATCAGCGAGCTACCCAAAATGTATATCCCTAACCTGCCCACGGGTAGTTACCGCGCTTTTGAAATACATGGCGATTCGATGCTACCCATGCCTTCAGGCTCCCTGGTGATCTCCAAATATGTAGAATCCCTGAAAGACCTGAAAGATGATAAAACCTATATCATCGTGACCGAAAAGGATGGGATTGTCTATAAACGGATCAAGAATCACATTGCCGAACATCACATCACGGCTATTTCAGACAATGATGTCTATTCACCATACACCATATCCTATCAGGATATCCGTGAGATCTGGCGCTATCATGCCCACATTGTGTTTTCAGATGCCCGTCAGCAAAAAGCAGACTGGCTGCAGGAAACCGTACTGGACATGCAACGCAAGCTTTCGCAGATGGAAAAGAAAATGTAGAAAAAGGCTCCTCACAGGAGCCTTTTTCATTGCATCCCTATCAACCCTTTGCCATTCGTGTTGTTGATATGCACTACTCAAATTCTGAGTATTTTTGCCGCCCGCCATTAAGCGCCACACCATGAAAGATTATAGCCACATTTTCAATGCCCATCCCCAATATATTGATTCACTATACAAGTCCTTTCAACAGGATCCCACAAGCGTAGATCAGGGTTGGCGCCTGTTTTTTGAAGGTTTCGAATTCGGTCATCAGGGAAATGGGCAGGCTGTCGAATCCGCACCTGCTGTTGCTCCCATGACAGATGCCATCAAGGAATTTGGTGTGATGTCCATCATCCATGGATTTCGCAACAGGGGTCATTTGTTGAGTACCACCAATCCGATCCGTCAGCGAAGGGATAGGCGACCTCACCTGGACCTGGCAGATTATCATCTTTCGGAAGCTGATCTTGGCAAAGTGTTTCAAGCCGGAATGGAAATCGGGATGCCGGATTCTACCCTCGATGCTATCCTTCAGCATCTCCGATTGATTTATTGCGGTGATATCGGCTTCGAATTCGCCCACATTGAAAATCGTGAAAAACGGATGTGGCTTAAAGAGCGGATTGAAAAAAGGCCCGGACTAGGCGTCACTGATGATTATGGTCTAGACCTTCCTTCCAAAAAACGTATTCTGGAAAAACTGAATGGCGCTGTTGTGTTTGAGCGTTTCTTGCATACCAAGTATGTAGGTCAGAAAAGGTTTTCGCTGGAGGGTGGAGAAACTACCATCCCGGCATTGGATGCCATTATCCAACTCGGTGCCTCCATGGGTGTCGAGGAATTCATTTTCGGCATGGCCCACAGAGGGCGGTTGAATGTACTCGCCAATATCCTGGGCAAGACCTACGAACAGATTTTCAATGAGTTTGAAGGCAACATGAATCCCGAGCAGAGTTTTGGTGATGGTGACGTAAAATATCACCTTGGATTTTCTGCACAGGTTGAAGGTCCTGCAGGTAAAACCCTTCACCTTAAACTAGTTCCCAACCCTTCCCACCTTGAATCAGTAAACCCAGTGGTGGAAGGTTTCTCTCGTGCCAAAGCTGATCTCCTGTATGGCTCTGATTACGACAGGATCATGCCTATCCTCATCCATGGTGATGCAGCCGTTGCAGGCCAGGGTGTGGTGTACGAGACAGTCCAGATGTCCCAGCTTGAAGGTTATTATACCGGTGGGACTGTTCATTTTGTGATCAACAACCAGATTGGATTTACAACTGATTTTGATGATGCACGTTCGTCAACCTATTGCACTGCAGCTGCCAGCCTGGTGCAGGCACCCGTATTTCATGTCAATGGAGATAATCCGGAAGCAGTTGTTTTTGCAACACGCCTTGCTACCGAGTATCGTCAGAAATTTAATAGTGATGTGTTTATAGACATGGTGTGTTACCGCCGGCATGGTCACAACGAAGGTGATGATCCGCAGTTTACGCAGCCGGAGATGTATGATAAAATCAGTGTACATCCCAACCCTCGTGAATTGTACATCACGAAACTCACAGGACGCCAGGACGTAGAAGTGAAGCTCGCCGAAGACCTAGAGAAGACCTATTGGAATGCCTTGCAGCAACGTCTTGAGATGGTCAAGGAAAATATGTTGCCTTACCAATATCAGGAACCTGAGATCGCGTGGCGGCAATTGAAAAAACATGCTACCCTCGAGGACATGCTGACGATTCCTAAAACGGGAATTGAAGCCAGGCAGTTGAACAACCTGCTAGATGGATTGCACAGGCTTCCCGAAGGATTTAAACCATTGAGTAAGATCACCAGGATCAATAAATCTAAACAGAAGTTGATTGAAGATGGCAACATCGATTGGGGATTGGGAGAATTGCTAGCCTATGGTAGCTTGCTGACCGAAGGAAGAAATGTACGGATGAGTGGCCAGGACGTCAAGCGTGGCACCTTCTCTCACCGTCATGCTGTAATTTATGATTCTGAAAATTATACGGCTTACAATCGCCTCAATTACCTTGAACCCAAACAGGGTAAGTTTATGATTTACAATTCCCTGCTGTCTGAATTTGCAGTGCTTGGATTTGAATATGGATATTCTCTGTCAAGTCCTGATCACATGATCATCTGGGAAGCGCAGTTTGGAGACTTCTTCAATGGCGCACAGACCATCGTGGATCAGTATATCAGCGCTGCCGAAAGCAAGTGGCACCGGATGAGTGGCCTTGTGATGCTTTTACCTCACGGATATGAAGGACAAGGTCCTGAACACTCCAGTGCGCGTCTGGAACGTTTCCTCCAGGCTTGTGGTGATGGTAATATGGTGATCTGCAATGTTACCACACCAGCTAACTTCTTCCATTTATTGCGCCGGCAAATGACCTGGAATTTCAGGAAACCACTCGTGGTGATGTCACCGAAATCGTTGTTGCGCCACCCTGCCTGTATTTCACCACTCTCCGAACTGGAGACAGGGACCAAATTCAAACCAATCATCAGTGAGGATCATACGCCTGCACAGGCTAAGAAAATCAAGCGCCTCGTCTTTTGTAGCGGTAAGATCTATTATGATCTCATCGACTACAGAGATAAAAACAAAGTTGAGGGTATATCCATAGTTCGTCTTGAACAACTCTATCCGCTTCACAAACCTCAGTTGGAGGAAATAGTCGCAAAATATCCCGGTGCCGAAAAAGTCTGGGTACAGGAAGAGCCTGGTAACATGGGTGCATGGACGTATATCAACGCAAAGCTTCCGGAGTTTGGCTTCAGGTCAATAGCGCGACGAATCAGCGCATCACCTGCGACTGGATTTAAGAAGCTGCATGATGAAAACCAGGAGAGGATTGTTCGAGAGGCAATGACGTTATAATGCGTCGATCTTTTTTTTTCCAAAAAAGATCGACGTTTGAAGGGTCTACCCTTCAAACCAATATATCGGATCATATCCCAGGCACCAATCTCCTCTGGAAGCCTATGGCTTACTGGTAATTATCACTTTGTCACGAAGGCAAGTATCTCCATGCGCACATCACATTTTTGATTGTTACTAGGAAGTCATAAGCTTCCTGTCGATGTCATGCCAATAGTTCTTGATCCGATATAGGGACTGAAGACTCATCGCAAATGCTGGAATTACCGACTTTGAAGGGTGTACCCTCAAACCTATATATCGGATCATATCCAGTAACCAACTCTTTGGAAGCCTATGGTTTCCACGTAATAATCAAAAAGATTAATACCCTACATAGCCAACTAACGAACCAAAATCAAGGAGCTGGACATCGAGCACAACATCCTTTCTCCCTGCATAATTTCTGGCACTGCTAAATCGATAATCCTCTGCATGATCTACTATGCCTGCTTTTACCGGATTGTTATGTATATAGTTTAGCTTTTGAAGTGTGAACCAGGGTGTCACGCATTGCATGGGTCTGTTGTCTTGTTTCCAAACCTGATATTTTTCATTGTTTGAATTATACTTTCCGTGGTATTTAAAAACCATGTCTAGCCATGCTCGTCTGCTTTCCTTGTTGTTGTCAGTGATCCATTCAATGATCTTTCTGGATGTATGGGATTTAAAATCACGGACAATAGCCGACAATCCGGATGATCCCTCCATAGCTGCGGCGAGGAGGTGAACGTGGCTTCCCATAATCACATAGGCATACAGGATTAACCCTTTGTTTTCTTTGCAATAGTTAAAACTATCAATCAGGATTTGGCTGCATTGTCTCCGCGTAAAAAGATCAACCCACCCTACGAGTGTAAAGGTTAAAAAATAGGTGGCAAACTGGTCGGTGATTTTATAACCTCCTTCCATCAGTCCAATACTTGACGAATTCGAATTTGTTTTCAAACTACAGGCTTGTATCTGGTGAATACAAAGTACTCCAGTAAAAATAAGGGAGAAAAATAATATGGCGCAAGGGGGTATGTTAAATTTTTACCTGGAAGCAGCTCCTGTCATGTCCTTTCAAGATCTTGATCCGAATATAGATTTGAGCAAATGTCATGTGGAAATAATCGACATTTGAAGGGTGTACCCTTCAAAACATTGGGTCTGTCCAGGTACCTGTCGGAGCATGGCGCAGGTGATCACTTTATTACGAAGGCAACTGGGCACAGGCACACAACACATTTGTGACTATTACGGGAAGCCACAAGCTTCCTGTCGTTGACTTTCAAGTGGAGCTTGATCCGTATATGGTTTGAGGTGCCAATGTCTTGTGGTATAATCCACCGCCTTTATTTACGGGGAAGCCATAAGCTTCCTGTCTGTGACCTCAAAGTAGTGCTTGATACGTAATATGGATTTGAAGCACTCATGCTTCAAATAACGCATGGAGGGATATAAAAAAAATCCCATAGCTTTTGAAAGCTATGGGATCTCTAACTATAAAAGTTTTTGTCTTTGTTTAGCGGCCGCCCACGACTATTTGTTTGTGTTCGATCGGCTCGGAACCATTCATGATGCGGAGGAGATAAACTCCGGAATGAATAGCGGTTTGTGAAAAGTCAACATACTCGCGAACTGCATTTGTAGATACCTTCTTCACAAATATCAATTTACCAGTGACATCATAGAATTCTAAAGATGTAGGCTGGTCTATATTGTCTGCATCCCATTCAACCTGAACACCATCTGTGGCCGGGTTTGGATATACATAAAATGAATTTGAAGCAACCGTAGTATTACCGAAGATGACTGACTCAATCGGAGAGTATCTCTGCCTGCCATCGAGGTCAACCATATTCAAACGATAGTAAACTGGTAAGCGGGAATCACGGCCATTGTAAACCCGATAATCCATAAAGGAATAATTACGAATATCAATGCTATATCCGGCTGCACCAACATTACCTACATTGGTCCAGGTCTTCTTATCAAAAGATCTTTGTATCTCAAAATTGCTGGTGTTTTCTTCATTAGCAGTAGTCCAGGTCAATTTAGCATCCTGGGTTTCAAACTTTTCAGCTTCAAAAGAAATTAAGTTAAGCGGGAGAGGTGCATTGTTTGGCAAAATTTCATAAAGTTGATTATTAGTCCCATTTGTCAAATCCCAAAACAGAACTAACATCGACTTGAGCTTCCATTTCAGGATAAGTCACCAACTACATAAATATCAAGTGCTTCACATGCTGTGCAATTTCCTCCTGTAATAGTTAAGTGTACAAATTGTAATCCATTCACCAGGTATCCAATCAACAGGAATAGGAGAAGGAGTCAAATTAATTAAAAATGCCTTTGTATGCCCATCATCAGTCAGGATATTCCCTCCTCCGAAGAAACTATCCCATATCCAAAAGTAGGATCCAGTCATCACAAATACCTTGGGTATTACTTGATCCACTTTAACCTGAGTAATCCTGAAGATACAGGCCATTTGAATACCAAAAGTCAAACCACTAGAATATCTGTTACAAACGCCCCATCACCATCACATCTGAGATAATGGGAACAATTGAATTTACTGCTTTCATTTTTACTACAGCCCCATTGGTGGCTGCCCGGGTAAGATCTGTAACCGTCATTTCAAAGAAACCCAGTATTCTGGCTTCCATGGTAAAATCAAAAACAAAGAGAAATCCCGATAGTGTATAATTTTTTCATGTTCATTTATATTTATGAATCTATTATTCAATTATTGATGCGCTGAAACAATTCGACTGGTGTTGAAGATCCTACTACATTAAGAACAAAAGACGGTCACCCGTTCCATATGCAACTTGACCATTCATGGTGGCATCTTCTCTCCAATAACCATTGACAAGCGCAGATGGTGTTGAAGATCCAACTTTAGTTAGTATAGCAAAACGGTCACCAGTTCCATAACTGACAGTGTTCGAATTATTCACATCTCCTCCAATAAGGCCCCAAACGCCTGAGCCCAAATTAATCATTGGCTCATTCACAGTGGATCCATTATCAAAAGCAATTCCACCTGGCTCATTAAAGCCACCTGTGGTAAAGTTTAAATCAGTAGGTGTAGCGCTTAAAGCCACTGCCGTATTGGTGCGTACTGGCAGGTGATTACGGTGTTTCAATGCTACATGATAGGTGCCATCGCCTAAGCCTTTAAACTTAACCGGTGAAAAACCATCAATATCCACCATATTACCGTCTCTTTGTATAAGCGCGGTTCTTGTCGCTACTCTGGTAGCCGGTGTAGTTGCATCTCTGATCTCTATGACGAGCCAGTCAACAATGTCATCTGCATTAACAGGTTGATCAAAAACAGCATAATTAGCAACTGAATCAGTACCTCCATAACCTACGTGAACGTAGCTAATCGGAGCGACTTTGTATGGGTCAGTAATCGGCAAATGGTTGCCGGTTCTTAATTGATCTCCCATCAAAGGAGCGACATAGGGGCCTTGCAGCATCACTTTTCCGGTAATGACAATATCATTAGCAAGTGGCTTATCACCAACTGCATATGCGCCACCGCCTGTAAATCCTGTCTTTGTTCTTGTATTACCCGCTTCAGGTCCGAGATCTGTATGAAGTCCTGACCATCCATTGGTACCATCGTTATAACTAACTGCATTGAGGTTGTCATCAAATCCTGGCAGCTCATCTGTTTCTGCCCAGCCAAGTGTCACATCGAAAGTGTTACCACCTCCTGTTGTTTCCCTAATATCCCAAACAGCATTGACAACATCAGTTGTAAGTGGTGTGCCTGTCAGACCGTTTCCATCTGTTGGAGCGGCTAACGCCCTGACACTGTAGGTATCGTTTGGTCCGGCGGTTACATTAAGTGTGGCAGGGTTGTAGGTGGTTCCATCAAATCCAACCGGAAAGAGGAAAGATCCAGGTGCGGTATAGGCTTTTTTCATTTTTCCTACTCCGCCAGTTACAGCGTATTCGTCTGAATCCTGGCCTGTAGTTGTACCTGAGCCTCCTATGGTGAGGTCGAAAGCCCCAAGAATGATCTTGCTGCTACCTACTGAATTAAAGTCCAGGTTATTGTTGACGGTCATATTGCCGAGCAGGTTGACATTGAACGTGGCATCCTTCTGGATGATCACATTATGGAAAACTGCGGAGCCGGGAGTAACATCGGAGTTCGTGTTACCGCTGAATTTCAGCGTATTAGCCTGGCTGGCTTCCCAGGTGCCCTGGTTGAGGAAGTTACCTTTTACTTCGATAGTACCATCGTTGTCGATCGTACCGGTGGCGGTATTCTGGATGCCGCCCTCAACGTAAAGGGTAGCGCCCGCCTGTACCTTGATCATCGCTCCATCATTGTAGAGGAGCGTCTGCCCAAAACAGAAAGCAGGTAATGCACAAAGGGCAGATAGGAGTATTCTTTTCATAGTCAAACCGCTGTTATCTTAGTTTAAAATAGGGTAATCCTTATATAACGCTTTCAAAAATAGCACTTTCACTTTATCACGGCACAACTTTTTTACTGAATCGTGCCGCTTATTTAGTTATTGGTCACTTTGATTGAGTAAACCGCATAAAACCACATGTCGGTTTTTTGCGAAACTTGCACTATCCGGTGTTACCAGACAACAAAGCACTCAAACCTGCTCATTAATTCAATATGGGGGTGTAGGGGATAGGTTAAAATGTAACAAAAACCTTGCCTCTTTTCCTTGGGGGAACATGCAATAAGGATGACAATATAGTCATAATAATCAATATTCCAAGGGGTTGGAATATTTTTTTGAATTGATTTTTTTAACGTATCTGTTATCCCTTAAAAATCAACTCATTCAAAAAAACTTAGTTGACCCACAAGGACTCGAACCTTGAATGACGGTACCAAAAACCGGAGTGTTACCATTACACCATGGGTCAATAAGGAGTGCAAAGATAGTTTTTTCGCTAAAAAATCAAAATTTTTAGCGTCGCATTTGCGACCGGGAGCTTATAGGCTTATAAGCTTATTGGTTTATAAGTTGATGGGTTGATGGGTTTAGCCGGAGATTGCTGTTGGATGCAAATATTTCGCCTCTAATTTTGGCAAATTCACGCTAATTTATTCTTGTTCGGGCCTCTTTAGCCTTTTCAGTATTCTAAGGTTTTGAATCCTCCAAATTTATTTCTCGCGCAACGCCGCAGCGCCGCAGTTCAAATTTAGCCGCTCATTAACCCAAATAAAAATCTGTCTCCTTACAGTCCCTATGCCCTATGCCCTATGCCATTGAGGCCTCTTCAGCCCCTTTGGCCTCTTGTGCCTCTTTCGCCTTTCCGCCCTTCAGCCATATTTACTTGACAACAAGGATTTTCGTCACCAGGGCATCCGGCTTATTATACCCATCACTTCCAGCGGTTGAAAACACGAGATAGACGCCTGTCTCGGCCTGCTGGCCATTGAGGTCCTTGCCGTCCCAGATAGCCTGGCCTCCCTAGGGATCTGGTCTCGAACAGGATGACGCCTGTGACATCTGTAATCTTGACTACCGCATCACGGGCAAGACCCCTGATGGCAATAGGTCCGTCATAATCCGGGCGGACCGGATTTGGAAAAGCATACACATCATCACTATGAATCGGACCCCCGTCAATAGCATCTGATCGAAGGCTCATGATTCCTCCGGCTGTAGCAACATAGACTAATCCATTATTGCCATCAATGGCAATATCAATGATCCGGTTGTCCAATAATGGGCTGTTAGCTGTCGTATACGAGGCTACTTCCTCATTGCCAGCAGGTGATTGCACAAACACACCGCTACCGGTTCCAAACCACTTGCGGTTAGCACCATCAATGGCGATCGAATAAATCGTTTCCTCCCCAAAGAGGTAATTGAGGACTCCATCCTGTTCCACTTTAATCCGACTCCCCTGGTGCCCGTTGAAAATATCGCCACCTCCATCAAAAACCACCGGACCTTCAGCCGTCCCAACCCATATATCCCCCTCTACATCGACTGCCAGGCAGTTGACACTATTGGAGGGTATAGCCGTATTGGAGGCGCTGAGCTGGACACAACGATCATCTGACTCGTCATCTATCGTGCCACCGTCATCAAATACAACCAGGCTGGCAGACTTACTATACAGCATGATCCATTTATACCCACGTCTGTCTACGACGACTTGTGAGGTGTTAGTGATGTTGGTGCATGGCAGTGGAAATGATTTCCAGGTTCCATCCGCCTTAAGCACGCTGAGTGGTTCGCCTGCAAGGTAATTAGTGACCCAGAGGTTATTGTCCTCATCAAAAGCCAGTCCGGCAATACGCTCTCTGGCCTCATCTCCTACTGCTCCCTGAAGCGAACTATTGGTGTCATCAAAGACCGTATAGGTTTCACCATCATATTTTAATAACCCTCCCCAATATGAACCAACATAGATGATATCCTCTACCGGGTGGGGTAAAATCCTGAAGAAATTGAGGAGCCCTGAAGCTTCAATTTCAGGGGTATTAAACTGATTGTACGTAGTCCATCTGACCCTGTCAAACGTGTAAAATCCATCCCGGTTGCTTTGATAGCCATAGCTCTCCGAAGCGCCTCCGGTGGCCACATACAAGACGCCTTCCTTGACTTCCATTTCGCTCACACTACCTGAATAGGGGGTATTGTACGTCAACCGGTCACAAGGTGTAAAGTGATTTTGGGCTACCCTATATTCAGGAAATTCATCGGCATACCAGATCCTTCCCTTTTCATCCTCAATCGCGTAGGATGGCCTGTAGGTACAGTTGATTCCGTTTTCGTGCCAGAATATGGAATCTTTGAAATAAGCCACTTTCCCAATACACCCTGCATCACACAAAAAGCCCACCATGAGATTTTGTCCTTCAGGAGAAATAAAAGTGAGCGAGTATCCGGGTATTTCGTGCCAGAAAATAAATTCCTCCTGGTCAAACTTGTACAAATCACCATCTATGCCCGCATACAATATGTCATTGTATACCGCCACGGACTGGCTGCTATAGAGCGCCGGAACGCCGGGAATAATTGCTTTTTCCCAACTGCTGAAATCTTCAATGATATTTCCGGAAAGGGGATCATAGCTGTATAAACCATTTTCAACAGCCAGGTAAAATTTGCCCTTGTATTTGGTAAATGCTTTCACCGGACTACTGGTAAACACCGTGGATTGAAATTGCCGGCTGACCAGGTCAAGCACCAGCAATCCGAAAGGTGTGGATAAATAAATATTGGATCCATCATCTGTATAGATGTTGGTAATCCGCTTATCGCCCTGAATAGACGTATTGCGCACGATGTCATTGACATTGGTCACCCCATTGGTATCCATCAGGTCAATATTGCCATTGGCATATCCGATGATCAGGGTCCTTAGCGGTTCATGATATCGTATCCAGGAGGGTTTGACATCGCTGAGTCCATCCACTTTTGAAAAGAATTCCACTTGAGAGGTATCCGCTTTGGAAATGGCGATCATGGCAAATTCGCTGCCGTAATAAACTCGTGTAGGGCTTTGGGTGACGGTCGCGCCTCCATTATAGGGAAGATGCTCTGACCATTGTCCGATACTTAAATCACTCTGAGCATAAGTGAAGAGTGAAAAGTGAAAAATGAAAAATGAAAGTAATAGGATGGTTCGGGTGAAGTTGTTTGCTTGAAACTGCCGGCAAGGGGATGGTAAAGTTTTATTTTTCATAAATCGGGTCAAAGATAAACCTGGAAAGATGCCACGGCTAAATAACTGTATTTACCCTGGCAACCTTCTATAAATGGTTGTGTGGCTGGAATTATTGTCTGTAGAGGCGCGAGCCGTCCAGAAATTGATAGACATTTTCGGGGACCATATATCGTATGGACAGCCCTTCAGCAATGCTCTTCCGGATATAGGTAGAGGAAATATCCAGCATCGGAACATCATATATCACGATATCCGCGTTCGTGACCGAAGTTTGGTCTATGGGCACACCTTCACGCTTGTAAACATGAATCTTATACCGTTCCAGGAGCAATTCATAGTTTTTCCATTTACTGATACTCCCCAGGTTGTCCGACCCCATGATCAGCGAAAACTGGTGTTGGGGATATTTTTCGTGGAGATACACCATGGTATCGATGGTGTAGGAGGGTTTGGGTAGGGAAAATTCAATATTCGATGCTTTCAGCCTGGGGTTGTCATCGATGGCCATTTGTACCATATGCAGGCGGTCAAAATCATTGGCCAGTGTTGAACGGAGTTTGAGGGGGTTGTGCGGAGACACTACAAACCAAACCTGCTCCAGGTCAGTCCTTGAAGCCATGTATTCCGCGATGATCAGGTGACCGGTGTGGATGGGGTTGAAGGAACCGAAGAAAAGGCCTATGCGCTTGGGCTGGAGCATTGAGGTTTGTTTTTACAAAGATAGCAGAGCAAGGGGCAAGGAGCATAGGGCAAGGCAGGGCAAGGAGCAAAGGGCGGAGGGCAGGGCAGAGGGCAGAAAGTCGGGCAATTCAATTTGCCTGGCTTGATTAGCCAGGTTTTTGCGCTCATGCAAATGGAAGACTGAAGACTGCAAAATGAAGACTGCCGACTGGAGACTGCATAATTGGCGAGGCGGGGCTGTGGCGGGGACTGCCTCCGAGGGTGTCTTTCATGTCATCCAGGGCTTTTTCCACGAGTTCATGCCAGTCGGTATGGTAGTAGAAAGGGACTTCGACCCACTTCTGGAGATAGACAGGCTGGCCATATGGTTTGTAATACTGCCAGCCAAGGATCCCTGAATCAGGTAAGGTCTGGCCGTCAAGCTTGAGGACGATGCGGTCATCGTACATCATGGCGAAGGCCCTGCCCTTGTACTCCATAGAGGGAGCCGACAGTAAGGTGGATTTGCGGAGATGGGGATGGAGGCTTTCCATTCGGGCGCATAGATTCATGAAAAAAGCAAGTGCTGTCATGGTTCCGGAGCGTATGGTTAGCACAATATAAACACTTTATAAAAAATTATAATGTGTTTTTTGAAAAATTTTGGTAAATTTTTCAAGCTATCAGCCGTCAGCTATCAGCTATCAGAAAAAGCTAACAGAAAAAGCTATCTGCTATCAGAAAAAGCTAACAGCCACCAGCTTCCAGAAAAAGCTACCAGCTTTCAGCTATCAGCTATCAGAAAAAAGGTGAGAGCCTGAGAGCCCATCCTAAGCTCCTAACCTTCTAAGCCTCTAAGCAAATAAACTCATTAACATATCAACCAATAAACCCATCAACAAATAAGCCTATAAGCTTATAAGCTTTATAAGCCCATAAGCCTTTCACCCTATAAACCCATTCGTCTTATGGCTTGCGTCACAAAACGGAAGATTGGAAGATTTGCCGCATCTGCAGAATGAAATGCCATTTGGTTTCTCCACGACGGTGCCGTCTGCCAGTGTTATTTCACAAGGGCCTAATACCCTGACCGGACCATTTTCAAATACTTTTACTTTGCTTTTTTCGGGAATTGTTATTTCGGGTGTTGATGGTTCCATAGTTGATTTAATTTAAGATGATGCAATTCAAACGGCCGGGGAGGCTAAAGGTTCAAGAGGCTAAAGGAGGCTAAAGGCTAGAAAGGGGGCGAAAAAAAGCCGGAAAAGGCATAAAGGGGTTAAGGCAAAGAAACTTAGGTTTTTGGGCGGGGGAGAGCAGTATGGGCGAAGGGGCTAAAAGGGCAGAAAGCTATTTTAGGAGAAGGCCGACCGGACAGTGGTCGCTGCCCATTTCGTTTGGCATAATGAAACTATCACTTACTGACGTCATCAATGGACTGGAGACCAGGAAGTAATCTATGCGCCAACCGATATTTTTCTGGCGGGCACCAAACCGGGCGCTCCACCAGCTGTAGCCTGGTTCGTCTGGTCGCAGATGGCGGTAGGTATCTGTAAATCCTGCTTTGAGCAACGCGCTCATGCCATCAATTTCCTGCTGGGTGTATCCTGAGGTCTTGTTGTAATTTTCCTTTGGCCTGGCGAGGTCAATCGGCTGATGAGCAACATTGAAATCTCCGCACGCAATCACCGGTTTCTTTTTTGCAAGCTTTGTCAGATATCCTCTGAAGTCCTTATCCCAGACCTGCCTGTAATCCAATCTGGCTAGTTCGCTACCTGAGTTAGGGATATAGGCGGTGAGCAGATAGAAATCATCAAACTCAGCAGTCACTACCCTTCCCTCCTGGTCATGCTCTTCGATGCCGATGCCATAAGATACATTCAGCGGTTTGTGCCGGGTCAGTATACCTGTACCCGAATAACCTTTTCGGACAGCGGAGGTAGGAAAAATTTCATACCCATTCAGATCCTTGAGTGCCTGCCTGACTTCATCATCCTGCGCCTTGGTTTCCTGCAGGCAGATGATATCCGCGTTCCATGCCTTGACCTGATCCGCAAACCCTTTTTTGGCGACAGCCCGGACGCCGTTGACATTCCAACTGATTAATTTCATCGTGATGTGTATTGACGTGGGAAAGATAGGAAAGTTGCTAAAAAGAGCTGTCAGCTGTCAGCTATCAGCTATCAGTCACGAGTTACCAGCTACCAGCTACCAGAGAAATGGGAGGGCTTGATGATTCTTCTAACCCCCTACCCCCTGAAAGGGGGAGTTGAACGTTAATCTCCTAAACTTATCAACCCATCAACCAACTCATCAACCAACTTATCAACCTTTCAACCCATCAACCTATCAACACATCAACACATCAGCCCATCATCTTATAAGCATATAAGCCTATAAGCACATAAGCTCATGCTTCGGCTCCGCTCAGCACAAGTAAGCGTTCAAACCACTACTTTTACACCAATTATTAACCAATGAGTAAAATAAAAATAGGTCTTGTCCAGATGAGTTGCGTAGCTGACAAAGCTGCCAATATCAGCCGGGCTATTGAGGGCATCCGGAAAGCACATGCCGGAGGTGCGCAGATCGTCTGCCTGCAGGAGCTTTTTACCTCCCTGTATTTCTGCGATGAAGAAAACTATGATCACTTCGCACTCGCGGAAGCGATACCCGGCCCATCGTCTGAAACACTGGCTACCGTTGCTGCAGAACTGGGCGTAGTCATCATTGCTTCCTTGTTTGAAAAGAGGGCACAGGGTCTCTATCATAATACTACCGCTGTGTTGGATGCTGACGGCACGTATCTCGGTAAATACAGGAAGATGCACATCCCGGATGATCCGAGTTATTATGAAAAATTTTACTTCACCCCCGGAGACCTGGGGTATAAAGTTTTTAAAACAAAATTTGCGACCATTGGTGTGCTGATATGCTGGGATCAATGGTATCCTGAAGCAGCCCGAATCACTTCACTGATGGGCGCTGAAGTTTTATTTTATCCGACGGCTATCGGATGGGCCACCTCACAGGATGCGGCTACAAATACTGAACAATACAATGCCTGGCAGACGATACAGCGCAGTCATGCGGTAGCCAATGGCGTGTATGTGGTGAGTGTCAACAGGGTTGGATTTGAACAGGATGGCCGCATGCAATTCTGGGGAGGGTCTTTTGTTTCAAATCCATTTGGAACTGTCGTATACCAGGCATCGCATGAGCAAGAAGAAACACCAGTGGTAGAAATAGACACTGAAAAAACAGATCAATACCGGACCCACTGGCCTTTCCTCAGGGACCGACGCATTGATTCCTATGAGCCTATTACAAGACGATACATAGATGAGTGATTTGAAACCGGCAGCAGCAGGATATTATTTCCCTGCTGAGTTTGCCTTGCATACTGCTACATGGCTTAGCTGGCCGCACAATCCGGACACATGGCCTGGTAAAATCGATACCATCTATCCATCCTACGCGCAGTTTATCAAGATCCTGACGGCAGGTGAGTATGTGCATATCAATGTTGCTGGTGAAAAGATGGAACGCAGTGCGCGTGAGATCCTGATGCAACATGATGTGCCAATGGATCGTGTTAAGTTTTTTCACCATCCGACCAATGATGCCTGGTGCCGTGATCATGGTCCGGCCTTCCTGATCAACCCTGATAGCAGGCAACCCAAAGTCATCGTGGATTGGGGACACAATGCATGGGGTGGAAAATATCCTCCATTTGATCTTGATGATGTGATCCCTACGCTGATCGGTGCTGCATATGATATTCCCGTCTACCATCCGGGCATTATCATGGAAGGTGGTAGCGTGGATTTTAACGGAGCCGGTACCTTGATCACGTCGACGGCATGCCTGCTCAATCCAAACCGCAATCCTCATCTGACCAAGAGAGAGATCGAACAATACCTCATCGATTATTATGGAGTCGAACACATCCTTTGGGTCGATGAAGGCATCATTGGAGATGATACAGACGGACACATTGACGATACAGTTCGCTTTTTTAAAGAAGATTCGGTGATCACCGTCATCGAACATAACAAGCAGGATGAAAATTATTCGCTGTTAAAACATAATCTCAAACAACTTCAGGAAATGAGGTTGCCGGATGACCGTGCGCTGACGATTGTGGAGTTGCCGATGCCTGATCCGATCTACTACAATGATCAGCGATTGCCCGCTTCGTATGCCAATTTTTATATTTCGAATCTACATGTGATCGTTCCGACGTTCCGAAATAAAAGGGATCAGGAAGCTCTCGACATTCTCAAAGATTGTTTTCCGGAAAGAGAGGTTGTTGGTATTGATTCAACGGATATTATCTGGGGGCTGGGGAGTTTTCATTGTCTTAGTCAGCAAGAACCCGCCGTTTAAGTGAAGAGTGAAAAGTGAAGAGTGAAAAGTGAAAAAAGTCGTGACATTGCATGCCATTGAAAATGGCTACTTGATTTCTACCTTGAAGATGATTTTTTGATTTGTCGTACGCGATCTTAGGTGCAACCTAAGCTCAACACTCTTTTTATTTTTTATTAAAGGTCCCCTGGTTGCTCTTGGTTGGGGCGGTCATCCTGGATTTGGCGAAGGTCCTTCGCCTCAGCCTTAGCCTTAGCCTTTACTTCATTTCTTGAAAATAAAATAGACCGCGAGGATCAGAAAAACGAATCCGATAAAGTGATTGAACCGGAAGGTTTCGTTCTTAAATACAAGAAGTGCGAAGATGGTAAAGATGATCAGTGTGATCACTTCCTGGATCACTTTCAACTGGACTAATGAAAAGGGACCTCCGTATTGCTGATACCCTAGTCGGTTAGCCGGGACCTGTGCGCAATATTCAAACAAGGCAATGCCCCAGCTGATCAGGATGATAGAGATCATGCCGAGTTTATGAAAGCCTTTCATTTCGCCAAACTTCAGGTGACCATACCAGGCCAGGGTCATGAAGATGTTGGAGAGTACCAGGAGTCCGATGGTGATGAGTCCGCGTGACATGTGTGAGAGCGTGAGAGCGTGAGAAGCGTGAGAACGTGAGAACGTGAGAGAGCAAATATAGAGATTCTCTTTGCCCCTAAAGAACTTCAGGGAGTGTGGTTGCCTGCCATTTAAAAAATGGCTACAATGATTTTTTCCTTGTATATGATCTTTGTGATTTTTCGTACGCGAGCTTAGGTACAACCTAAGCTCAACAATTAAATAAAAAAAGCCGCAAGCGGGTGCTTGCGGCTTTGTATAAAACTATATTGGTATGAAAGTATGCGCTTATTGTTTTGATATCTGTTGGGTGTAGAACTTGTCACCCTGGTTGACGGTGATGATATAGTTGCCCTGGGGCATGTCTTTAATGTTGATATCGTTTTGATAAGATCCGGATGGATTTTCATTGCGGTCGCTGTAGACTACCTTGCCATTGACATCGGTGATGGCCACTGTTAATGGACCGGGCTTGGTGTTGAATGAAAAAGAAAATACGCCGTCAGATGGATTTGGATAAATGCGTGCGTCCTGGAGTTCGAGGGCTTGGATATCATTCACTCCATTAGGATCATCGCTGGATAGATCAGGATTGACTTCAATGGGCGCTTCGGGTTGTCCACAATCCGTTCTGGTAGCCATGTGTTCAAATCCTGGTAATTCTGACCATCCTTTCAGGTCTGCTTTCACCTTGAGGGATTTTCCATTGCGGTCATATTTGACAGTGACGCGGTCACCTGGCCTGAAATGAGATAGGGCTTCATATAATGTTGAAAAGTCGCTGACCTCATAACCGTCGATGTACCTGATGATATCCCCTTCCTGGAGACCGGCTATCTGGGCTGCTCCCTGATCGATCAATTTGCTGATTTGGGCGCCGGTGAGTTCTCCTCTGGCGTCAGCGTATACACCTAACGCTGCGCAGTTGTATTTCTTTTCGCCAACATTCACATAAGCGTGGGCCCTGTTCTTTCCTCCATTGTCATGCCAGTAGCCTACATGATTTTCTGTTATCACATTGGCATCAACATCCCTGGTGATGACGATGACTTTATCTTCATTGAGTGGTGTGGCTAGCGGATCGAGCGTGCCTTCAACGGTGACATTATCTCCTGCTGATCTGAAAAGGAACAGTCGCTCACCTTCTACTTTCTGCACGTCGCCTTCTATCGTGACCTGTTGGATGATTTCAGGATTGACTGCCATTTCTTTGAGCAGGTTAGCTGGTTCATCTCCTTCTGCAATCCAGGTTTCAGTAACGGTCTTGCCATTATCGTCTACTTTCTTCGTGGTGATCGTGATACGTTTTGTGGTGTTTTCCACAGTGGTGGTGGTTTGCGCTACTGCCGATAAGCCGAACAAGAGGCAAAAAGCAAAAAGTAAACTTGCTTGTTTCATAATGAATTGGTTAATATGGTTTAATTGATTAGTATGAAATGAAAAGATAGTTGTTAAATACCGGGTTGTCAAGGCTTAGACTCCTTTATTCGATAGACAGATGCATCCGGGAGACGAATTACATACGTTGTTTGCTCTTCGTGGTGAACTCCACCTTCGAATTACCGGAGAGTTCGATGCCTTGCTGCTGTTCGTAGAGCCTGAGATATTTCTGATGAATGGAGTCAGGCATTTTTTCACCGTTGATCTTCAATTTGCCTGGCGTGAGTTGTACTTCAACTTCATCTCCCGCCTCCACTAAACCATCGCGGACCATTTGATCGCTGAGGCTCAGACCTGGTGTTCGGAAACCATATACGAAAGGCTGTGGTTGATCGAGCATGCTTAATTCGCGTTCCAGGGCCCTGAGATCTTCTTGATTACCGGATTCCGGGTGTCTGAGTTCCTTACGCATCCTGTCTTGTTCTATACGCCATTGATTGGCATGATCGCGGGATTGGTCTCTCCATTCTTGCTGTTGTGCGCGCCATTGCTCGGCCTGGGCTCGCCATTCTTTACCCATTGATTCAGCATTTAATTCTATCGATTCAGCCCAGTTTTTCATTTCATCATCATTCATGAGTCGACCATCAATAGTAATTGAAGCAGGCATATCGTCTGAAAAGTTAAAATGATCTGCGCTGATTACTGCGGAGTCCCCACCATCCATTTTTATAATGATCGTCTGTCTCCCATTGATGATGGTAGTGTCATGAAGAATGTTGATACCATTTCCCCTGATTTCCGGATTATACATGGTGATGGTGTAACCATCCTGATTCCACAATTCTTTGAGCTGATTTAAATATTCTCGCTGCATTTTAGGATCATATGGCATCTCAGGCATTTCAGGAAACTCTGGCATTTCAGGCATCTCAGGCATTTCAGGCATTTCAAATTGAAAACCTTCTATCATAAATGGCATATCCGGGATCATGGGGATCATGGGCATAGCGGGTATAGAAGGAATGGTTGGCATCGTAAATTGAAAACCTTCCATCACCATAGGGGATGCCATGCCTCCAAACAGATCGTCAATGATTGCACTGTACGATTCATATTCGGAAGGTTGTATTTCTTTACCATCAATGGTTAGTTCTTTGATGTCGCCATCTTCCATTTCAATATTGATATCCTGATCATCTGTTTTTTTATGAATCCGGAATGTTCCCTTGGTAGGAATAGAATCCGGTTTTGATTCGTCAAGAAATGCAACTTTGGATATGGTAGTTAAAGGTGTTGGTGCGACTGATCCCGCTTTGGAATCGATAGTGGTGTGACTGGTCAGTGTAAAGGCCAGGAAGCATAAGGTGGACAAGCTCAGGAGCACTGTTTTTTCCATTTGATTATGATTTTTATAAGGGAGATTGAGAATACGTTGAATGCGGGCGAGCATGGCGCCATTACGTGAAGCAAAACCAACAGCCAGCGCAGGGCCCTGACGTGTCTGCATCTCTTGTACTGTCATGAGCGCTTTTGCATAACCCAGTTGATCACCACACCATCTGACCGCCAGATCATCGGCGCGGTTTTCACGTTCGGATCTGACCATTCCGGAAATCCACCAGGTGATGGGATGGTAATAAAACAAGGTTTCGATAAACGACTGTACCAGGTTGGACAGATAATCCCTTCGCACAATGTGCGCGAGTTCGTGGGTCAGTATGGCTTCCACTTCTTTTGGAGAAAGCTGATTGAGGATGCCCACCGGAAACAGGATGAGTGGTTTGAGATGACCAATGGTTACGGGTGAATTGACCAGGGTTGATTCACCGGCTTTGGGATTTACTTTTAATCTAAGCCTCGAAATGATCTGGTCTAATACATCCTGTATTTGCGGTTCAGGGGTGGTCGTGTTGCGCATATGTCTGACCCAGCCCAGGCTAACCGCCAGCCTGACCATGAGGATCGTGACACCTCCTAACCAAATAGTCAGCATCATCGGCATCCGGACTTCAAGCCAGGCGGAGATTTTATCGGCCAGGGAAATAGGCTCGGTGGTGCCCATAAGTACCAATCTTCCGGTGATCTCTGTCATGTTCCTGGCATCTGGTAACATGATAATAAAAGTGCCGAGGGCCATCACCACAATCAGCCAGAGGGCCAGTGTAGAAATGGTGTATCGGGTATGGGCGCTTCGTCCAGGAATCAGACGCAGGACGACAAAAAGTAATAATCCGATGAGGGCAATCTGCCAGAGCGAATGGACAAACGTCCAACCGAGTGCTTTGGTCCATTCGGACTGCATCCAGGAAGTGGTTAGGTTCATGATGGTTTGTTTTTTTCAAGTTGGTCAATCAAGGCTTTAATCTCTGCGAGTTCGTCCGGAGTGGTCTTGTGGTTGCCCAGGAGTTGGAGGGCTAGTTTAGATGCCGAGCCTTTATAGGCTGCATTTAAAAAGCGGTCCAGCAGGGCTGACTGGATTTTACCTTCCCTTACTTCAGCGGTATAGATGTGGGTGCGTTGGGAGTCATCACGCTTGAGCAGTCCTTTCTCAAACATGATCTGCATGATCTTGAGGGTGGTGGTATAGCCAATGGATTTGTCCTGCGCATCATTGAGCAGGTCATTGACTTCCCTGACGGTAGAAGGGCCTTTTTTCCACAGGATCTGGAGGATTTCCAGTTCGCCTTCGGTGGGTCTTATTTCGTTTGCCATAGTATATACGAATCGTTTCGTATACAATAATAGGTATTTGGGGTGTCTTAGTACGAATGGGTTCGTATTTTAAGATAAAATTAACATATGGGTCGACGAAGGCTGACTTTTTTTGTTGATCTGTTGATAAGTTGATGGGTTTATGTGGTTAGTGGGATTTGCCGCTGCCCTGGTTTCCTCACCAGTAGCATCGGTGTGGGTGAGGAGGTTGATAGGTTGATTTGTTGATGGGTTAAAATTATGGTCGACAGATTTGTTCTGTAGACACAATGGTTAAGGGGCTATGTTGATCTGTTGATGGGTTGATACGTTTATACATAATCGACAGAATAAACTCATCAACCTATAAACTCATCAACCTATCAACCAATCAACCTATCAACTCCTTAAAATTCCAGTTCCAGTCCATTGATAAAATAATACGTACTCGTCGGTACCCCCTCCGGTGGAGCGGCATCATAATTGTAATTGAATGTAGTGGATAGGCTGAGCTTTTTGGTAATACCGAGATTTAAGGATGTTTCATTACAAAACCTGTAATCGTTGAATTCATTGACGCGGGGTTGGGCATAGGTGGTACTGACGAAGGTGACACCCTCATAGGGTTCGAGTGTAAATGTGAAATAGCTACTGATGCGGTTTTCCCTGATATAATCCACGGGTTCGAGCAGCTCTTCGTATTCACTCATATAGGCTATACCAAAATAGAATTTTGCCAGTTTGTATTGCTCTGGAGTCAGTTTAATTCTAATACCAGCACCACCATTGGCCCGCATGTTTATTTTTGTCAATCCATTATATTGTAAAGTTGTAAAAGCCTCAAACTTGAATGGACCATGACCTATCCTCCTGTTGTATAGAATATAACCATACCCCGTATTTGAAAATTTTTCACCGTCCCCACTGACCAGGCTATACTTTGTATCAAAGAGCCAGAAATCCTTTTTGTTTTTGGGCTTATACTGAAGTGTTCCACCCGAGAGAATGGAAACTGTTGATTTGGTTGTTTTTGAACCCGCAAAACTTAATTCGATCGAACCGACCCATGTTGAATCCGTAGGAGTTCGTTTCTTTTCAACATTAACAATCTGGGCTCCTATGGTGGAAGCGCAAATCACTAATATCGCCGAAAGCAATAAACGTAAAAGGCCTGTTAAGGTACATATGGCATGGCAAAGCAAAATTTGTTCCTTATTTTTAGTTGCATGAAACCTGACCAGATAATACAACAACTACAGGCCAACAGAGCTGTATTCAAAAACCTCCTGGCCGATAAAGAGGCCATGATCAA
>JADKHH010000018.1 GCA_016721905.1 Candidatus Opimibacter skivensis
TCCCACTACCCAAACGTATGGCCAGTTATGAGCCGGGAAGCGGTACATGAGTTTCAACAAAGAACAGTATTGGTTTGATTGTACTGGGCAAGTTACGTGGCCTCAATATTCCAACTATTCAATCCAATAAAATTGATTTTGGATTTCGAATGACACTTTACTGGCCATGGATCTAGATTCTACGTCAGGACAGTTTATGGTAATAAGTTTTGAGCTAAGGCAATTAACAATCGAATAATCGCATTCCATTAGATTTTCTTTGGAAGGAGAGCCAAAGATGTATAAGGAGCCATTTCGTGAAATTGATTATTGTACAATTGAGTAGAAATGATGAGAAAACAAATTCTTGGACTCGCTTACCAAGAATTTAAAAGATGGTTTTGATAATGACTGGCCAAAACAAGATGAAGCTTATATTGAACTTTACTTTAGACATTTTGGGAATGGATCAGAGAGCAACTTCAGGATATCAAATACCAAACATAATCCTGCAATTTCAAGAGAATTTGTGTAGATTTAAAGAATTCAATGAATTAGGTTATTAAAGCAATACTCTATATGGACCCCTGATAACATTGGCTACCCAAGCCAGCAGGGCCGAAGCGCACAGTGGACAAGAAAGAAGTAAATTTGAAGATAACTGACCAGATAGATAGTTATCACACATCCTTGCCGGCAGGTAAGGTCGTTATGCCGAATCAAAAGATTTTTATGATCAACTGAACTTTTAATTATATTTGGCGTTAGTAACGTCATACGGATTAAATGATCAAATCCTTTGCAGACGGTGAATCAGAGAAAATCTGGAGAGGAAACAGGTCAGGTAAGTTGCCTTCTGCTATCCAACAAGTGGCAAGGAGAAAGCTCAGATGATCAATAACGCCCAAGACATAAACGATCTTAGAATTCCCCGGCAAATCAATGGAAAGTGCATCAGAACACTTTGCCGGATTTTTAATATACGAATCAACCAGCAGTGGAGGATCATTTTTAATTGGAGAAGGCTATGCCAACAACTAATGAAAATTGTGGATTACCACTAAAAGAACCCTATCATGAGCAAACTGAAGAATATTCACCCACAGAAGTCCTCCAAAGAAGGTTTCTTGAACCCCTGGGCATAACACTTCTGAACTGTCCACATTGACACCTTCATCCCACAGTAGACACGTATAAGTCGGGATCCTCAAAGGAAGAAGAAGGTCACTGCCGACAGTGCACTGCGATTCGCCAAGATTTTGGTTCAAGCGCTAAATTTAGCTTGGTCCACGGAGATGATTTCGACTTAGAGAGGAAGGAAAACAAGAAAGTGAGTTGGACGATTCACCGAAGATTAATACGAATCAGCATAACATAAGCTTCACACGATGGGGGATGAAGACTGTGTTAAGTGTCTTCTAGCTTAAATAAGATTTTCTCTTAAAGTTGAAAACCTCGAGCGCTGAATAATGGCGCCTCAATGTTATCACAGCAGTTACAGATTATCTCATACTGAGTTCTTAATATTTCATGATTGTAAGCTTGCTTGCTCCCAGCCTCCATTCTAAAGTGATTGGAAACCCGAGAAATTACCTTCACTTACAATGAAGAAAACGTCAAATCAGTGATGGATCTATCTGATCTCGAAAGCTAACAAATGAATTATTCCAAGCTGCCAGAAGCAGATACACAGATAGTGACTTTGACAGTACCTCATTGATTAATAATATTCGAAATTCATTATCTAACTTTCCAAAAGACCAATTTATCCTGAAAGCAAATGATAAGTTTGTAATGAATAATTACAACCTCTTGTTTTAGCAGCAATACCCGGGATGGCACATGAGTGATACTTTATTCGGGAAATGGTCCCTACGAAATGATACACTTACCTTGTCAATGGGGAAGAGATGTTTTCGGTAAATTGGAAGTTTAAGGTTAAAGAGGAATTCTCCTCAAATATTAAGAATTGAGGAAATAGATGGATATTCTGACAGAGAAATCCTATTTCGAAGACATAACCAAACCGCTGATAACATCGGCTATTGGCAATGGCGATAACCATATAAAAATAGATTTGTATCTTGAAACAGATTAAGGCTCTCCGAGTTAACGCCATTGAGCGCCAATGACCCCATAGCCCGGTCGTTATCGACAAATTATGACCAAACAGAATAATTATATCACTTTTTTGCTCTTTCCTGATCGTTTCATGCCAAGATGAAGATATTATCACTTTCAAGCCAAATGGGTGTACAATCGATTTCCAATCTTGAGGATAAAAACTGCCCAGCCCTGCACCAGTTCATTCGCAGAACTGTGTGCCAGTCAAGTCTCTGGTGAGTTTTATTTAATTGAAAGAGCGACGCAAATTTCTTCCCCAGAGCTGCTTAACCATCGGGGATAAGATATTTTGCGAGAACCCAGAAGGGATATTCTCGGTTTTACGATTGTATCGAAGATCATGAGCTTGTACGATCCAGTTATTTGAGTATCCCACCATGCGTTGACATGCCTGACTTTTGCTTCAAGTCTGAGATTTATACACTAGTGATGAAGAGTGAAGATGATCAATATAATCCTATCAATCACTTTTGCAGTATATGTGCGGGAGCACCTTCCAGCTGGATCAACGCGATGGAATGCACATTGGACTTTAAATCTTCTGGGTGCAAATATTTTCTTCTTGTCCCTTATGAGATTTCCTCTCTTCAAACGAATATTATCAGTCTTATGAAGTGTTTGGAAAGACATTCACGAATGTATATTCTGTTGAACCTCCAAATACTCATGAGGATGCAATTAAAATTTTCTACAACAGTGAATTTGGAATGGTATCTTTTATTGATGGGGAAGGCATTGAATGGGAGGATAGTGATGATAGTATTGCCGATAACATCGGATGCAGTCAATGGCGAAATTGAGTATTCGTAAAACTATGGCCTTGAAGCAGATGCAGGCAAGCAAGACAATGTATTGAATCGCCACTGCTTAGCCCGAGCCGTATCCACCAAAACGCCGATTACATGCTCAGCGAACGATGGTATGATGGATTTCTTTCAGTGGGCGTGATGACCAGCGCGAAAGAGTGAAAAGAAAAGTAAGCTGGATCTGCATTTTCCAGAATGGTTATAGGGTATTTGATTGATAATGGAAGGAGTGAGACAACTCTTGGCCTTATGTGCAAAAACATATAAAACAGGTATTTTTGGATAATTTATATTCAATTGCATATAGTATTACAGATACAGACAATTGTCATTAGTGCATTAATCTCATTCATCAGGACATGAAATACCATCACCTTCATCTTACACTCCTTTTATTTCTGACAGGATGGATAACCAATGTCCAGTCCCAGGATTCCATTCCAGCTCATGACAGTCTAAAAACTAAACTCTGTGCTGGTAGGTGAGATCAGAACCATTAATGTATGGACTCCCAGGATATTCGGATTCCACAGATGCATTTCCGGTCATGTATATGCCTGATGGAGGCATCAGGAAGATTTTCCACACATCGCCAATACCATGTCAGAGCTCATCAGGAAGGAAGTATCCCGCCGATGATCCTTGTGGGTATTGAAAACACCCAGCGACGCTAGAGACCTCACGGCCCCACCGAAGTTGAAAGGGATAAGAAGATCGCTCCTGTGGTCGGTGGTTCCAGAAAAATTCAGGGCTTTTATTAGCGAAGAACTCTTTCCTGAAATCAACAAGCGATACCGAACAACTGATGCAAAGGGAATCATTGGTGAATCTGTCGCCGGACTATTTATTGTTGAAACATTCTTCATCGAACCTGACATGTTTGACTACTGCATCGCCATGGATCCATCCTTGTGGTGGAATGATCATGAACTAGTGCGGAATGCGAAGGACTACTTAGTAAAAATGCTTCTAAAGGAGAAGCCGATTCTGGTTTGCAGGATCTGATGCGAAGGATATTTCAAAACATACGAAAGACCTTGCAGAAATTCTAGAGGCTGAAAAGCCCTTGAACCTCATTTGGAAATATTCGCCTGAACCAAATGAGCAACACTCAACTATCTATAGAGCGACCAAGGAGAAGGCGTTGGTTTGGATGTTTAGTGGGTGACAGATTAAATGTGTATGGTGACCGGATTGACCTAAGATTAATAAATTGAAAACGTATAAGAAGCTTTTTCCTTCCTGGTGACAGCTTTTCTGTTATCCTATTTGCTATCCTTTATCTTTTGGACTAAGAGGATTGGTGGTTTGATGGCATTAAATGTACTGGTTACCTTCGCGTGTTATCTATCCTAAAAACTTTAAAACGACCAGACGACTTTCGATTGACATGAATAATATTGTGATTACTCAACATTTGAAAGAGCCATTGATCTTACCTATCAGCCTATGGAAGACTTTAAGATATCCAGGGGAGTGCCGATCCATAAGACGGATAATGGATTATTTTCAGCGGGAGACAGGCTGATAACTGGATATCATTTGACCTTCGATAAGAATAAGTATGAACTTGAATTTTGTATCATCAATGGTGAGAGAAAATGAGGGTTTGAGCTATGATCAATCGATTGAGATCCTTGTATCCGAGATTTTATTATACTTCTATTTAAGATTGAAAATGTTTAGAATAGAATAAGCCTATCACCCTTCCTAATGCCGAAATACCAGATCTACGTCATCGAACTTTCCAAACGCGTGTTTACCGAACACGCCAGGTTCCGCGAGGCCAACCCCCAGTTTATCGGCGTAGTCGAATGCCTATATGTAGGCATGACCAGCAAGACACCCGAGGAACGGTTTAAGCAACATATGACCGGGTACGTCAGTAAGAGGGATATAATATTTCTTCTGCACTCGTCATGAAGTATGGCCGTTATCTGCGCCCAAGTCTCTATGAACAATAATATAAAGCCAATGAATAAGAAGGAAGCTTTGGCCATGGAAGAGAAGCTCGCCCTCGAGTTGAGGAGAAAAGGAGCTATGCTGTTTGGTTTAACTAGTTCTTGACAAGCAGAAGTATCTATTCATCTGTAAAATTGGTATTTTGGTGCCTTAAATCTACAATAGAAGAAAGGTACTACCTAAAGATCATCCAGTTTACTATGAGACTTACCGTCATCATCTCCTATTACAAGCGCACTTGATAATCTCAGGCTAATCCTGAAGGCACTAAGCCAACAGTCCTGTCATGATTTTGAAGTCATTATCTCTGAAGATGATTTCAATGAAGAGACGATCCGGTATTTTCGGGACCATAGCCATACCTATTCATTTCCGATCAGGCATTTACATCAGTCCGCAGATCTTGGGTTTAGGAAAAATGAAATGCTGAACAGGTCACTCCGGGAATGCAAAACAGAACTTGTGGCATTTATAGATGGAGATTATTCCTCACCGCCATTTCGTGAAGGCCTATCTTCATCATACCGAAACAAGGTAGTTTTTGGCCGGTCGCGCGGTAATGCTCGGAGAGAAAATATCCACGGAGATATTGAGCACTGGAAAACTCAACAAGCTCAACTTCTTTTCCCTCATCACCACTGATTCACATAAAGTGAAAGAAGCTATTTACAATCCATTTTTCCGATGGCGTATAAGACGGAGAGGGCTGAGTGGGCGCAACTGGGGAATTCATAAAAAGCACTTGCTCGACATCACGGCTTTGACGAAGACTATACCAATGCCGGTGTCGGAGAAGATGTGGATATCGAATGGAGACTGATGGCCAATGGCATCAAACGAGTGAGTATCAAGAACAAGGCTATCGTTTTTCATCTCTATCATCCGCGCGTCTACGGGCAGGAAGGGGTGCAACATAATTACCAGTTGCTCGCAAAAAAGAAGGACCTACATCACATCCGTTGTCTTCATGGCATCAGGGATCTTGAAAGCATGGACTAACCTGTTGTCTGTGCAAGTTATAGCATAACCATAGTCGTAATCAGGTCAAAATATTTATTTTGGGTGTTCAATTATTAATCCATGATACCCAACAACGCCAAAAACATCGATGAATACATCGCTGCTTTTCCAGAAGAGATTCAAGCCATGCTGGAGCAAATCAGGGCGACTATTTCTAAGGTAGCACCCACTGCTGAAGAAGCGATCAAGTATGCCATTCCCACTTTTGTATTGAATGGCCGCAACCTGGTCCATTTCGCGGCTTTTAAAAACCATATCGGCTTTTATCCGACACCCACCGGGATTGAATCGTTCCAGAAGGAGTTGTCAAAGTACAAACAGGGAAAAGGCTCCGTCCAGTTTCCACTTGATGAGCCTATGCCCTTGGCACTGATCACTAAGATTGTCAAGTTTAATATGGTGCGTAATGCTGAGAAAGATGTTAAGAAAAAGAAATAGTAAAATGGTCCCTGAGCTTGCCGAAGGGTAACTTCCCTCGACGCGGGCGTTGGGGGGGGGGGGTTTTTCCGGAGCGATGGTCGGTGGTTCCTGACACAGGACAGCAGCCAATGGTCCTGGCGTTCTTGGCTAGCTCAGGGACAGGAAGCTCTTAAATCGAAAATCATTTTTACATTAGGTATGAAAATAGCTTCTTAAGAATGGCACTAGGTTCCGCAGTCCTCTGGGCGATCATTTGGATAGGGATCAAATCAGCGGAGAACAATGGTTTTACGACCACGATATTATGGGCATCAATTGGAAGAGGTTTGTTTATGGGTATTTCCTGGGCGCTGATAATGAAGTGGATGTCCGGTGATCCATATAAACATGTCAGGCTAAAACTGGAATCAGAAGAAACCGTAGTGAAAGAAGGTGGGGCAAATCTCATGACTGGCAATAAGGAGAGGGTGGCAAACTCGCCGTCACGAATAAACGGATCCTGTTTAAAGGACAACGATATGATACAAGGGATTTCCAGTTCGTTATTGAATTTGACAAAATCGAAAACATCCGTATTCATAAATCATGGAAGTTGTTAAAGAACGAACTGCATATTACCATGTTAGATGCCACTAAGCATAGATTCGCTGTCGATAATCCTGATCAATGGCTCAATGCGATTGAAGGACATATTTCTTCTGCGAGAAATATGCATTTAGAAAATGCATAGTGCAGTGTCCATGATGTTTTACCCGCGCTGCTTATGAAAAATCGCTTCCTGATCTTATTGGGAATGTTTCCGTTCCATATCTTTTCGCAGGAAACCCATATCCGTGAAGTTCTTGACGGTGTCATCCAGGTTGCCCAAACTAAATCACTATACCGTGAAAAGGTCAACTGGGAGGTAGTGACAGATAGCATGTATCAACTTTCTTCCGACGCTAAGGACATACCAGCATTAGCACCTGCATTTAATTACCTCCTTGAAGTGTTGCAGGATGAGCATGGACGTATTTTTTACAACCATCAGCCCATCGCCTATTACTATAGTGGCGAATTAAAGGAACATCAAAAAGCCTTTGACATGGATATATACCAGCAAGTGCAAAGCGGCGCAATATATCCGTTCAGGGCAGAGCTGATCGATGCGCGGATTGGTTATGTCCGAATCGTAGGACTCGGCATGGGTGATAACGAAGAGATGGCCAGGAATATACAGGATGAAGTATGCCGTCTCAGGAATGCCGGGGCAGACCGATGGATTATTGACCTGCGCTACAATGGGGGTGGGAACATGAACCCAATGGTAGAAGGTCTCGCTGCTATTATTGGAGATGGTCCTTCAGGTGGAGCGGCGGGCGTTTTACCTGCAGACGATGTAACCTGGGAAATAATAAACGGTGACTTTTATAATCACGGGTATTCGATCCGATTACCAAACACCTGCAGTTATGATTCGCTTCCGAAAGTTGCAGTATTAACCAGTCTGTATACGGCCAGTTCCGGAGAAGCTGTAGCTGTGGTCTTTAAGGGCAGGGCGCGGACCAGGTTTTTTGGAGGGAATACCCTTGGCATGGTCACCGGAACTAACTGGGAGGTCATCAATGATCAACTGGCTATATCCATCAGTGTCAATTATTACCGGGACCGCAAGGGAAAAGTGTATCAGAAGTATGTCGATGTGGATGAGGAGATAACGTATCCATTTGATCCCCAGACCTTGATGGACCCTTGTGTACAGCAGTCCGTCTCCTGGCTCCTGCAGGATTGATTTCTTTCGGACGATTTCTGCTGAACAGACAGCCAGCCGTCATTTAGCAGATATCTTTTTCATTCCCGGCATGCGTTATTCAGGCATATTTCATCCGAAATTGTAGTTTCGCCGTCTCAATTGCAAAAGAACATTACCCTTCACCGCATGTTTAGACTCATTATGATCAAGCACCGTTATACCTCCTTCGCCTCAGCCTTCGCCTCAGCCTTCGCCTTAGCCTTTTTCTTTTCGCTCACCGCGTCTGCACAGAACGGCGAGGAATGGAAACAAAAAGTGGCTCCTTCATTATTGGAGCAAACAAGATCAGGTGAGTCAGTCGCCTTTTTAATCTTGCTGACCAACCAGGCCGATGTCAGTGATGCCTATCAGCTTCGAACAAAGGAGAGCAAGGGAACCTACGTCTTTAATGCTTTGCAACAAACCGCCCACCAGACTCAACGAAGCCTTAAAGGTTTCCTGGATGCACAACAGGTCACCTATCAATCGCTCTATGTAGTCAACGCCATCCGTGCAGAAGGCACTTTGTCATTAATTCAATCTCTCGCTTCCAGGCCAGATGTTGACCGACTGATGGTAGAATCAGTAGTCACACTCCCCACACCTGTTGAACAGGAAGCCACGCAAAGTAATGGGAGGTCTGCAGTAGAGTGGGGTATCGACATGATCAATGCTAACGATGTGTGGGCGCTGGGTTATACCGGTCAGGGAACTACCGTCGGTGGTGCAGACACAGGCTATGAATGGGATCATCCTGCACTCAAGCAGAAGTATCGCGGCTATAAAGCGACACTCGATACCTTCGATCACAATTACAATTGGCACGATGCGATCCATGTACCTGATACGCATCATATTGATGTGGGCAATCCATGCGGCATGGACTCACAGGAGCCTTGTGATGATCAGGGACATGGTACACATACGATGGGCACCATGATCGGTAGTGAAGGCGACAATCAGATCGGTGTTGCTCCCGATGCGCAATGGTGTGCATGCCGCAACATGGAACGTGGTTATGGTACCCCATTCACCTACATCGAATGTTTTGAGTGGTTCCTTGCCCCTACGGATCTCAACAATGAAAATCCGGATCCGTCAAAGGCACCACATGTGATTAACAATTCATGGGGCTGTCCACCTACAGAGGGATGTAATCCCGACAATTTTGAACTCATGAACATCGTCGTCAACAATCTGCGTGCTGCAGGTATTGTCGTCGTTGTGTCTGCAGGTAATGATGGGAGTGGTTGTGGCAGCGTATATACACCTGCAGCCATTTATGAAGGCAGCTTCAGCATTGGGGCCACCAGATCAAATGATACCATCGCAGGATTCAGTAGCAGAGGACCAGTGTGGTCAGACGGGAGTAACCGCCTAAAGCCAAATGTATGTGCGCCCGGTACAGGCGTGCGTTCTTCTGTGCCAGGTGGAGGATATGATTATTCATCCGGCACCAGTATGGCCGGGCCTCACGTCGCAGGTCTCGTTGCGTTGATGATTTCCGCCAATCCGGCCCTGGCTGGTCAGGTGGATCTCATTGAAGATATCATCGAGAGCACAGCAGTCCCCAAGACCACAGATGAGCAGTGTGGTGACATACCCGGCTCACAGGTACCAAACAATACATACGGATTTGGCAGAGTAGATGCGTTGGCCGCAGTTGAAGCTGCAATTGCACTTATTGAGACCAGTGTCGAAGATGAAAATCTAGCGTCCGGAATCAAGACATATCCTAATCCTGTCACTAATCAGTTGTTTGTCGATATCCATCAAGCCGCAGGCACTCGTTGCCTTTGAGCTTTTTGACATGCAGGGCCGACGCTTATTTCATGAGCAATGGAATGCCTCAGGAGAATCCATCCACAGTATTGACGTTTCACTTTTATCTACCGGATTTTATTTTTATCAGGTCAGCAATGGAGATAAATTCCTGCAAGGAAAGTTGGTGAAGAGTTAGCAGTTAGAAGTGAGCAGTTAGCAGTTAGAAGTTTATAGTTAGAAGTTGACTTTCATTTTCGAGCTACCAGCTACCAGCTTCCAGAGTATCTGCCCGCTCGTTCAAGTCTCAGACTTGAATGCAATATGCTTTGCGTCTCCAGACGCTAGAGTCAAATCATCTTCTTTGCTGATTCTCCTTGCCCCTTGCTCCTTGCCCACTGCTTTTAAGCAGCTTTCCTATACTCCCTGATCGTCAGCATCACCTCCGTCCCATTCCTTGACATTGTAGTAATGTCCGCTTCTAACTTCTGACTAAGCGATTGTATCAGTTTACTGCCGAAACCCTCCTGACTCGCAACCGAAGTAAAACCAGTACCATCATCGCGGACCTTGAGAATCAGATTGCCTGAGTCTTCATAGAGCGCCACAAATAAGTTGCCTGAGGTGGTGCCGGGGAAAGCATGCTTCAATGCATTACTGATGAGTTCGTTTGTGATGAGTCCGAGAGGTACCACGGTATCCACATCCAGATTTATTTCCGAAATATCCTTGTGGAGCGAAATGCGCTCAGATGAAATATTGTAGGTATCAAAAAGTCCCTGGATGAGGCTGTCAAAATATTCCTTCATGTTGACACCTGTGAGATTGTCTTCTTTATATAGATTCTGATGGAGTAGTGCCATGGATTGCACGCGGCTGCGACCTTCTGCGATAGCCTGTATGGCGGCATCATCCTTGATATAGCCGGATTGCAATTTCAACAAGCTGGAGATCACCTGCAGATTATTCTTTACCCGATGATGGATTTCACGCAGCAGTATATTTTTTTCTTCAATGGCTTTGGAGATAATCACATTCGACGCTTTTACCTGTTTGTACAGGCGCCATACCATAGCCAGAAGAATGAAAGCGACCAGGAGTCCGGCAATGAGGATCATGAGATTTCGTTTTTGGGCTTTAAGGCTTGCAGCAGCTGCTTCATTCTCTGTGTCAAGCCGGGCTATGGTTTCATCCTGCAATGATTTTTGGTAGCTGGCTTCTATGTCGAAGAGGGCGAGTTGCTGTCCTGAACGATATAATGAGTCATTGATCGCAACAAACGTTTCATGCGCGGCAAGGCTTTGAGCCGCTTGCCCGGTGGTCTTATAGAAAAGATACAAATGGTATAGACTCTCCCGCAACCATCGTACATTTTTGTTTTTTTCTGCAAGCTGATGAGCTTCCTGGAGATTAGACAATGCTGCGCCGGGCTGAGGGCCTGACATTCCCGCTAGGCCCCGGGTTGTGGTCAGGAGGTATTCGATTTCTTCTTGTGGCTCGGTATCGATTGCTTCAGCTTTTGTCAACCACTGATGCGCGCGTTCTACGTCGTGTGTGTAGACATGCAGTATGGCAAGGTAGAAGGCTTGTCGTTTTGGATCAATCTTGCTTGTTCCTTCCTTGAAATAGTCGAATGCTTTTTCATATTCAGTTGCAGCCTCAGCATATTTTTCATTGACCATCAGCGCACGGGCATAAGCACTGGCGACCCGGCCATTCCGCAGTTTGGTGTATTGATGCTTATCACATCGGGCGATGGCTTTCAGCGCGTATTCGAGCGTTTTTTCCTTGTTGACCAGGTCAGCATACAGGGCAGACAAGCTGATTAGATTTTCAATCTTGCGGACATCATAGATCGTCGTATCAGGTATAGTCTGATCCGCCAGTACAAGCATTTCTCCTGCCTGTTTTATCTCTCCTTTAGTGATCAGATACATCGCATAGCTGCGATAGGCACTGGCCAGCATGCCGGAATCCGCTTTTTGTATCCAGGCGGTCGCCTGCAGAAAGTACGGATTTTCTTTTCCCAGCATGGGTTGTATCCCATCAATATATTTTTCAAGGAAGTAAGTGCATGAATCTTTCTGTAGCGTTCGATAGTATTCACCCTGGTGATAAGCCGTCCGCAATTCAAGGTATGGATGACCCCGGCTTACACGATTCATGGCTGATATAAGGTTGGCCTTCTCCGCTACATTTTTAGAGAACAACTCGAGACCCATTTTATTTTCAAGAAAAGCAAATTGAACCCTGGGTTCATTCCAGGTATCGGCCAGGTTCATTCCAAGATCCTGCATAGCGATATACAATGCTCGTTGTGCTATAAAATCGCCTCCTTTATTGAAAAGAAAACGAAGCACAGCCTGTTGGTGCGGCAATTTCAGATGCTGCGCGCTGATCCAATGCAGCAGCGTATTCGATTGCGTAGTATCCATGGTCGCCTTACAAGCAACAGCCAGGAGAGCTACTTGTAAGAGTTGATCTTCATCCGGAGTATCAGCATCGGTGGTAATAGGGATGATTGATGTTGAATAGGAGGCAATGAAAGCCTCAGCACCCTCTGTCTTAAGCCGTGATAGCAACGTATCAGGAGGAATGGATTGGGTCCATAATTCAGTGGATAAACTGAAAAAGAATAAAAGTGAAACGAGCTTCATATACATGGATTCGTGTATAAAGCTAAGGGTTATTTGGCGCGCTCGTTTCACTTAAAATGTTCGTCGAGAAGCTGATCTAGGTATTCAAGCGTATAAAGATCCATGATGGTTGGTTGATGCGGCTCTTGTGGCCGGGTGGGTAAAGGGTTTGCACGGGTGGTGAGATGTATGATCCTGGCATCAGGCCGTGAGGAATGGGCTCCATTTTCCATATCAGATACGATTATTGAGTAGTGCATGTTTTGATGCACCAAAGTAAACATGCTCTTTTTGTCCTGTCACCACCCCTTTGGGTGATGCCGGAGGGGCGTCATGATCTCACCCAAAGGTGTGATGTACAGAGACATGACAAATAGTCTCTTTGCAGCAAATCCGTTTATATGCAATTCGTCTTTATTTCCAGAACGATTTTAGTAATGCTGCTATGGTCAGTAATGACCATTTTTCTTTCGGCCCAACCTCAGATTCGGGTTACTTCCAAAGGACAGATTGAGCATGTCAATACAGGCAGTTCTGTATTTATCGGTCAGGATGCGGGAGATGCTGATGATATGAGTGCGAACAACAACGTATTTATCGGTTATCAGTCAGGCAAGGCCAATACTACTGGTGGCCAGCTTTGCGCAGTTGGATATGGCTCGTTGTTTTCCAATACCTCCGGTGTTCAGAATAGTGCTTTTGGTTTCCAGGCTTTGAAGTTGAATACGACTGGAATAAATAATACGGCTATGGGATTTTTGAGTCAGGAAATGAACACAGGTTCCGCCAATACATCCTATGGGAGTGAGGCACTGAGATATAATACAGCAGGTGATGCGAACACGGCAATAGGCAGAAGCGCCATGGCTTTAAATACCACAGGGGACTATAATGTATCAATTGGAGATGAAAGTATGGTGGCCAACACGTCAGGTACAGGAAATGTAGCGGTAGGCCATTCTGCACTCGTTTCAAACACCACAGGAACCCATAACATAGCGGTGGGAAGATCGGCATTGAATAACAATACAACTGTTGATAAATTAGTTGCGGTTGGATATTACGCCTTGGGCTCTAATACCACTGGTATTGAAAATTCCGCCTTTGGGTGGAAAAGTCTTTTTGCCAACACTACCGGCAAGCAGAATACGGCCATCGGCTATAATTCGCTTGCGGAAAATACCATAGCACATTTTAATACAGCGGTGGGGAGTGAAGCCCTTGCTAATAATACTATCGGTCAGCGCAATGTGGCTGTCGGAGACAGTGCATTATTTTACAACATCAACGGCAATGGCAATACCAGCATTGGTTCCCAAACACTTGTCAATAATACGACCGGAAATGGAAACACCGCAATTGGTAGCAAGGCCATGGGAGACAATACGACAGGCGTTGGAAATACAGCACTTGGGAATAGTGCCCTGGCCTTTAACGAAACAGGTAACTGGAATGTCGCCGTAGGTATGGAAAGTCTAATACAGAATACGTCAGGAACACAAAACGCAGCATTTGGATATAATGCCTTAAGTCAAAATACCACCGGACATTTTAACACGGCCGTTGGAAATCTCGCACTTAACAATTGCGCCACGGTCAATGGATTATCAGCTTTTGGCTATGGATCCCTAACATCAAATACTACAGGATTGTATAACGCAGCCTATGGATACCAAAGCCTCCAGTACAATACCACCGGCAAACTGAACACGGCGATCGGATATAATTCACTTTCAGACAACACTATAGCCCATTGGAATACAGCTGTCGGCAGTGAAGCTCTTGCTAAAAATACCATTGGTCAACGAAATGTAGCAGTAGGAGATAGTGCCTTGTTTTATAACATAAATGGCGATGGTAATACCAGTATTGGTTCACAATCGCTAGTTAAGAATACAACCGGTAATGGTAATACGGCCATCGGAAGCCAGGCCATGGGAGATAATACGACAGGGGTTGGTAACACATGCCTGGGGGCTATTGTGTTGCAACGCAATACGACAGGCACCTACAATCTAAGTGTTGGACACTCTAACATGGTGTTTAATACCACAGGTAGTCATAATGTCGCATTGGGACCTATGGGTCCCTGCATGACAACATCGTTGGAAGTGAAAACGTAGCTATTGGTCGAAGCGCATTATTCAATAACCTGACTTCAGGATTGACAGCATGCGGCACATATGCCTTGTTTGGCAATACCAGCGGCACCCAAAATGCAGCATTCGGTTACAGCGCGCTAAAATCAAACACAACCGGAAGCAATAATACAGCCATAGGTCAAAATGCCCTGGAGAACAACACCACTGGATATGGAAATACAGCATCCGGTCATAAGAGTGCCCACCTGACAACCTCAGGCTTCATGAATGTATCTGTAGGGGATAGTTCCCTCTACACGAATGCAACCGGCGATCAAAATATTGCTATCGGAGCGAAAGCATTACAATCAAATGTCTCTGGAAACAGAAATACGGCAGTTGGGTATGATTCAGGGTCTGCGAATCTGGGAAGTGGAAATATCTTTTTAGGTTACCAGTCCGGCAAGAATGAAACGGGTTCCAACAAACTCTATATCGAAAATTCCAATAGCACGACACCACTCATCTATGGCGATTTTGATACAGAGCGCATAGGTATTGGTATCTCGACCCCGGAAGATGCCTTATCCATACGTTCGACCGCCACTGACAATGCCCTGAGAGTGCAGGTAGGGACCGCCACCAAGATGCGCATCTTCAACAATGGAAGCATTTCATTTGGTACCAATAACACAGGTGTTTCAGCCGATGATGTGTATGTACACAATCAATTGGGGCTGGGAATATCTGCTCCTACTTACAGGCTTGAATTGCCCAATAATGCAGCCAATGATCAGGGCAAAGCGCTCGCGAATGCCTGGAATGTATATTCCGATCAACGCGTCAAGAAGGATATACAACCTCTGGTCTATGGCATTGAAACGCTACAGCAATTAAACCCGGTGCAGTACAACCATTGTTCTTCAAGTTTTGAAAATGGAATCCTGATCATCAAAGATGATGACTTCACACCAGCGATTGGATTTCTTGCCCAGGAAGTTGCACAGGTGGTTGCCGAAGCCGTTTCCATACCCCCTGATGAATCCACTGCATTGTGGTCAATGTCCTATGAAAAATTAATTCCTGTGGTGGTCAAGGCCATGCAGGAGCAACAGGATATCATCGAGTCTCAGCAACAACAAATAGATCAGTTGCAAAAGCAATATGCTGAGATTTTAACGATGCTGGGCAATATGCAACAAGAGGGAATCACCCGGAATGCACAAGCGCAGAACAAATGAGAATCCTTTTTTTATTCGTCAGTTGTTTGATGAGCACACTCAGTGTTACCGCTCAGGCCATCCTTTGGAATGGAGGGAATGGTAATTGTAATGGGCCTGCTAACTGGGATTGTGTTTGCGTGCCCAGGTCAGCACCATCCATTCCATGGCCTTGAGGAAGGGGACGGAGTTTGTCCTTCATGCAAGTGGTTTGCTCAGTATTGAATAAATTTGAAGGAAACATGCATGACTGGCATGGTCTTGTATCACGTTTCATAACAAACCTAAATGCTCCGATGTCTATCAGTGTGCTCATAGTAGAAGACGAACCGGTGATCGCGACGGATATCGAGATGACGCTTACAGGCGCAGACTATACAGTGGTCGGTATTGCTTATTCATCCACCAAGGCATTGGATTTGTTGCATCGATTCCGCCCGGATATCGTACTACTCGATATAGCCATCAAAGGAGATAAGGATGGTATTGATATCGCCGCCATCATCAATGACAAATACAAGGTTCCTTTTATCTACATCACGTCCTTTGCGGACAGGGAGACCCTGGAGCGTGCAAAGGCTACGTTGCCCTATGGTTATATTGTCAAGCCCTTTAAAGACAAGGATATCATCAGTGCGATCGAAATGGCGATCTACCGACATGCCACGGATCACAACAGGCAGTTTCCATCGATCAAGGACATCGCCTCGCTGGTGCCACTTACAGCCGGTGAGTATAATGTCATGCAATGCGTCTGGGAAGGAAATACAAATCAACAAGTCACTGAAAAACTAAACATCTCCCTCAATACCGTCAAGACCCATCTCAAGAGTATATTTACTAAGCTGGAGGTGGGGTCACGCAGTGCTGCTATCGCCGCGATCAGGAATATGAAATAAAAAGTTAGCAGTGAGAAGTTAGCAGTGAGAAGTTATCGTCTCTTCTAGCTGCCAGCTACCAGCTTCAAGAGCATCTATAGTGCCGTTCGTTCATGTCTCAGACTTGAATGCAATATTTTTCGCGTCTCCTGACGCGAGTGACTAATCACATTGAATTCTCCAAATTTATTTTCGCGCAGAGGCGCAGAGACGCAGTTAATTTCATCCCTGTTCCTTTGCTCCCTTCATCCTTTGCTCCCCTATAAGCCTCTTTCGCCTTTTCAGCCTCTTTAGCCCTTCAGCCCCTTCCGCCTTTTTACTCTTCTACATCCTTTTCACAAACCGCCCCGAAAAATTCGCTATAGCTTTCTGGTCCTGATAGACGAGCTTACCATTCACCCACACATAATGCACACCCGTGGAAAGCAAACCCGAATTTTCGACCGTTGCATTGTCAATGATCGTTTCAGGATCAAACAAGACCAGATCTGCAAAGTAGCCGGGGGCAATCAAGCCACGTTGCTGAATGCCTATGTTTTCAGCAGTAAGGCTAGTCATTTTATGTATAGCCGTTTCCAATGGCATTAGTTGTTGCTCGCGGACATAACGGCCGAGCACGCGCGGGAATGCACCATGTCCTCGCGGATGACCCTTCATAGCACCATCACTGCATACATTCGTGTAGGGCCACTTGAGAAAATTATTGATGTCCGTTTCACTCATGCTCGTGGCTACAATCGTCGCACCTTCATCAGGAGCCGCAGATTCGCGGATGATCCGCAGTAGACTTTGCGCTGGAGTCTCTTGATTGATGGCAGCTATTTCAGAAACCGTTTTTCCCTGCCATGCTTTGTTTGGAGTGTAGCGCACCATGACGGAGGCAGCAGGGTCAAACAATTCACGTGTAGCAAATTCGGCACTGGACAAGCTCTCAAAATCCTTGTTGGGAAACAAAACACGTGGAGTCGAGTTCCACATTGTATACGGATAGATGTCAGCTGTGATGTTGATGCCTTGGAGGCGGGCGTCTTCCAGTTGTCGTATGATCTTATCTGAAGAGCCCCACTTGCTGCGCATGGCTATTTTGATGTGAGAGATCTGTACAGGTATTTTGGCTTGTCGACCGATCTCCAGTATTTCACTGATAGCTTCTTCAAGGCTCACATCTTCGCTACGGAGATGACTGATATAGCGTCCTCCTTTTGCCGCCGTCGTTTTAGCCAGTTCGATCACTTCTGATGGACTGCTGTAAAAGGCAGCTTCATATTCGAGCCCTGTGCTCAATCCCAGTGATCCTTTGTCAAGTTCCATGGCAAGCAGCACTTTCATGGAATCGATTTCGACATCAGTTGCTTTGCGAAGCACATCGCCTTGCATAAAGATTTCGCGTAAGGTCGATTGCCCGGTGTAGGTCGCTACATTGATGCTGACAGGCGTTTTCCTGATCCATGCGCGCAGGCTATCGATGGGTTCAGAACTTCCGTCTTGCCCGATGACAATGGTCGTGATGCCTTGACTGGTGGCGGCAATAGCTGATGGATCAGTGTCCAGACCTGATCCATGGTGACTATGGCTGTCGATAAACCCTGGAGCCAGTATTTTTCCGTTGCCATTGGTGACACTTTCATTTGGAAATGGTGTGAGTGAACCGATGTCGCTAATACGATCGTCGACGATGCGCACAGCGGCCGGAAAAGCAGCAAGGCCAGAACCATCTATGACGTTGACATTGGTGATCAGGTGTGTCGTCGGAAGCGGTATCGATTCTCCTTCCCAGATTTTTCTCACATAGCTCATCGCACGTGCATCAGACGAATTTGTCAATACGACGATCGTCTGATTCTTATCGATATAGCGGGTGATCAATGTGGCGAAGCCAACCCAACCACCGGTATGCGACACAGTCTTGTCTGGTGCATTGATAAACCATCCGAAACCATACTGTGTTGCTTCGCCATTGTTCAACTTACCTGTTGTGATAGCTTCTTTAAAAGTGGAGTGCTTCACCAGTTTTTCAGTGTAGAGTGCCTGGTCCCATGCATACATATCTTCGACAGAGGAGTACACATTACCATCACCGACGATGCCATCCAGCCTGACCAGATCATTTAATACCGGTATCCCTTTTTCATAACTGAATCCGAATACACGTGAAGGTGGATAGGATTTCATTTCCAGGTTATAGATATACGTGTTGCTCAGTTTAAGTGGCCCGGCTATATGCTGTTGGAAAAATTGATCGGCAGTTGTACCGGATACTTTTTCAATGACAGAAGCCAGGGTGGTGTAGTTGGTATTGCAGTATTGCCATTGTGAGCCGGGTTGAAAAACCAGGTCAGGTTTTTTAGCGGCAAGCAGCGCAAGCATAGATTCGTTATTGAGAGTATCCGCTAATGTCAGATCACCAATGGCGATGTCGAAATATTCGGGGAGGCCCGATGTTTGGTTCATCAGGTGGCGGATCGTGATCGTTGGATACGGAAACGAGGGTAGATACTTTTGTACTGCATCATCGTAGTTCAGTTTGCCTTGCTCCTTCAGTATCATGATCATCATCGTAAAGAACTGCTTGGAGACTGACCCAAGGTTGAAGGATGAAGAAGCCGTCAATGGGGTTTTCGTGCGTGGGTCCGCAATGCCGAAGGCTTTTTTATAAAGCACTTTTCCTTTCTCGCCGATCAATACCGTTCCATTGAAGAGCTGTCGCTGATACAGGTAGGTGAGCACTGAATCGATCCGGGCTATTTTTTCTGTGTTTTGTGAGAAAGAAATGGCCGGAAGCAGGAGGAGAAGGAAAATGAATTTGTTCATAGCAGAATTTATACAGAATAAGAAGTGAATATAGTATTTTACAATTAACCTTATAGCTACCAGCTACCAGCTTCCAGAGTATCTACCCTGTTCGTTCATGTCTCAGACTTGAATGCTATATTTTTCGCGTCTCCTGACGCGAGTGATAAGTACACTTAAACCTCTCCTTGCTTTCACGGAACTCACCCCCTTCCCCTTATTTTCGCGCAGATCCCTAGATCCCGCCCAATGTCTTGACATTTGAAGCGGGAGACGCTGAGACGCTGTTAAATTTCTGCTTGTTCCCATGCTCTCTTCATCCATTGCTCCCATTGCTCCAAATTATCTCGCGCAACGCCGCAACGCCTCAGCGATTCATCTTCAGCCTCTTCAGCCTTTTCTCCTTTCTAACGCTCTCACACCTCTCCGTGTACTCCGTGCCCTCCGTGCGAAATTTTTGTAGTAGTGATTCTCAGTCTTACCTTAATACACGCTGGCTCTCATATAGCGACCATGCAAATAATTTAATTATCATTACAACATGAATTCCCGTCTTCGCATCATACACCTATTCCTTCAGCTCCTATTCACATGCAGTATCACCGGGCAAGCATACACGCCTGAAATGCTCGCGTATATCCGAAACAAAGCCATCAGTCCGCAAGCATATGTCATCGAAAAATTCAAGACCTATGATGTCATTTTGCTGGGCGAACATCACCTGGTCAAACAAAATCTTCAGTTTGTAACACAGTTGATACCGGAGCTGTACCGGAATGGCATCTATGCGATCGGAATGGAGTTTGGTGCACAGGAAGACCAACATGTATTGGATTCATTGGTGCTCGCACCAGCTTATGATGAGCAAACTGCCCGGCAGATCATGTTTAATTATAATGTCACCTGGGGATATCAGGAGTATATCGATGTGTATAAAGCCGCCTGGAAGTTTAACCACACCCTGCCGGCCAACGCCAGAAAGTTCAGGATTCTCAACCTGAGTTATGTCTTTCAATGGAAAGACTTTGATAGAAAGCGAAATCAGGCTTCGATGAGCAAGGTTTTTCCAAAGGGAACGGTGGATAAATACAGGGCCCAGGTGATTGAACGCGAAGTAATAAAAAGCGATGACAAGATACTTGCCCTGGTAGGAACGCCTCATGCCTACACACAATATGGTTCGCCATTTTATTCATTCAATGCTGACGGATTCTGTGCCTTTGACAAGAATTGGTTAGGCAACCGGCTCTATGCAAGGCATACGGACAAGGTGTTTAACATACTACTTCACCAGCCATTTATGAAGGAAGTAGATGGTCAGTATCTGTGGGTATCTCCGGCGAAGGGAAGTATAGAAGCGATCATGGCACAGAACCAGCATAAGCAGGTCGGATTTGATTTATTACGTGCTCCGCTAGGTAAATTGTCAGACGATAGCCAGCATGCTATGTGCTATCCTGATTTTACCCTTGACCAGTTTTTTGATGGATATATTTATCTCGCGCCATTGAAAAAGCTGGAAGGCTGCACTCCAATTGATGATTTCGTCAATGAAAAGAACATTCAACATGCCATCGAACAATTTCCCGACCCTGAATGGCATGCACCGGTGACCAACCTGGAAGAGATGCGGGCATTTATCAGGATGAATGGAAAGCGGATTGAGGAAGAGTGTAAAAATCTTTAGTGATGGGGACAAGCAATTTTGAACGCATGATCCAATTGGCAGACGATGTTTTTGCTGTCAAAAACGATCCTGATCAACTCGATGTTAATCAGGATGTATTGGATCAATTGCGCCGCATTCATCCGGCGACCGTATCAGAATTTGATGACGGTCATGGTCCAGTCGCATGGGTCCTGCTCATACCTACCACGCTCGGGTTGATGGACCAATTCCTCAACCACAGCATTTCAGAGAAGGAGTTGTATGAACAGACACCTCTGGATGCAGCATACGAGGCCATTTATCTTTGTTCTGCCATGGTCCTGGAAGAATACAGGAGGAAGGGAATTGCAAGACAGCTCACATTGAAAGCAATTGACAGTATTCGAAAAGACCATCCGATAAAAAATTTGTTTGTGTGGTCGTTTACCATAGAAGGAGATATGACAGCAGATACGATCTCTCAGATAACTTCATTACCATTGCTAAAGCGGTTATAATTCCATTTTGAGATTTGACGCTTTATTAATTCAAAAAGACCAGGTACAACTGTACACCACGTTAAAATTTAAGTATGCATATATATCTAACCCTCCTTACGATTGCTGTCTTCTATACAGTTTTTCCATCGACCACCTCCGCGCAGATAGCAGGTCCCAAAGGTGACCTCATTGTAGTTGGAAAGATTGACACGATACATTCCGTCATTCTTGGAGAAGATAGGGCAATATGGGTCTCTGTTCCGGAATCGGGTATTTTTCCAGATAAAAAATATCCGGTAGTGTACCTGCTTGACGGAGATGCCCACTTTTATTCCGTGATGGGCATGATCCAGCAACTAAGTACGGTCAACGGAAATTCCGTTTGCCCTGAAATGATCTTAATAGGTATACCGAATACAGACAGAATGAGAGATCTCACACCAACTTACGTGACGGAAGCTATGGGTGATACACTTTTTAATGAGACAACCGGAGGCTTAGTAAATTTTACTTCTTTTATCGAAAATGAGTTGATGCCTTTTGTTGAATCTCATTACCCTGTATCGCCCTTTAAAATGTACATAGGACATTCTTTAGGAGGTTTAGCCGTAATCCATACGCTGCTGACACGCCCTTATCTTTTCAATAGTTGGGTAGCCATTGACCCAAGCTTATGGTGGGATGATCGACTGATCAATACAATGTCAGATTCATTGAAGCATAAGTCTAAATATGCTGATGAATCACTTTATCTGGCGATCGCCAATACAATGCCAGAAGATATGGCCGTTGATAAAGTTGTAAAGGATACCAGTATGAACACCGAACATATCAGATCTATCCTGGAGTTTAGTGATGTTGCAAATAGGAAAATGAAATCTAATGGGATGGAGTTCAGATCGAAATATTATGATGCGGAGGATCATGGCAGTCTGCCATTGATTGCAGAAATCGATGCACTCAAATATCTCTTTAAGTGGTATGCTTTTGGCTTTAAAGACCTTGAGAAATTTATGGATCCCGGTAGCACTGCTGACACTAAAGAATTTGTTGATCTGGTCAATCATCATTACAAGGGAGTCTCTGATCACTTTGGGTTTCAGGTGTTGCCGGATGAGCGCATGATCAATTCCCTCGGGTATGAATTTCTTGCTCAACAAAAAAGTGAATTGTCGTTTGTTTGTTTTGAAATGAATGTTAAGAATTATCCGCACAGCTCTAATGTATTTGATTCTATGGGAGATTATTACATGACGATAGGAGAGGATACAAAAGCTTTGGATTGTTTTTCGAAAGCACTGGCAATAGAAGAAGTGCCATTGACAAGGGAGAAATATGAGACATTAAAGAAAAAATAGGTCCCGAATATAGAAGATCAATACCACAAGGAAGTCTTTCAAGAATTTATTCTGTATGATTTTGTCCTTCACCCTCCACAAATCCGCTGACTTCATCTTTGATTATCTGACCGATATGGACAAGTTTGCATCCATACATCCGGTGATCACGAAGATTGATAAGACGGGTGAGAACAAATTTCTGGTCCATGAAACACTTAAGCTGGGGTTTATACCCTTCTCATTTACATATCCCGTCACGATCGAAAGTGAGGTGGCAAATAAAACGGTCTCAATAAAAGCCACCGTCATGAAAATGACTCACATTGAAATGAACTTTTCCATCCGCCAGGAAGGGGATCATTCAGTAGTGGAGGAATCAATTTCCTTCAAATCTATTTTGCCGGTTAAAGCTGTGATGGAAAAAATATTCCGGGAGCAGCATACTCTTTTGTTCCAAAACATGGACCGGGTGTAGACCATTCGTTCTCACTTTTCCTTCCTTATTGGTTATTCCTTATTGCAATTTCGAAGAATCTGTATCCTGACAACCCCTTCGCACTTTTCCTTGGGTATTGGCTATTCCTTATTGAATGAAAGCAAAATCTGTTACCTGACAGTCCCTATGCTCTCTGCCCTATGCTCTCTGCCTTTTCGCCCCCGACCTCCCGCCGTTTGGCTAGCGCACAAAGCGGGATCTTCGTTTCACTTCGACCTGTGTTGCCCTAACACGCATCCTCACGCCTGCAAACCCCGGGGAGGCATGATTTCAAATGCAACACAAGATGATTACAGGCGAGGTGTTGATGCTCTTTTTCTATCAAAACACAGACTTCTGACTTTTCCTTCCTTGTTGGCTATTGGGTATTGAATATTCGCTGGATCTGTCTCCAGACAATCCACTTTTCACTCTTCACTCTTCAGCTCCCTTTTCCTTTTCCTTCCTTGTTGGCTATTCCATGTTGATCATGTGAATCTGTCTCCTGGTCCTTGCTCTCTGCCCTCTGCTCTCTGCCTGCAATTTCCTTCATCCGCTCACCTTGTGTATTTTAGTGCCCTAATCGTAAAAAATCAAGTAATCCATGCCTAATATTTCCTACGACGAAATGGTGCAGAATCGCATCGCCCATGAAAAACTGGCCACCCGCTCTATCAAAGCCATCAACGACCTGTGGTATGACAAGGGGATAGAGATGGTCCTTTTTCGCAATCAACTTATTGATAAGAGGGCATCTGAGATCCTGAGCCTCCACAATTATGCCCACAAGATGGTCGGTAAGCCTATAGACGTTGAGGCAACGACTGCGCTGCTGGAAGCCATGCTGACCCTTGACCTTTGCCCGGCCCGGATGGATATCGGCCGCCTCGCCTCCGAATGGCTTGAAAGTGGTGGACAGGCCGGATCGGAAATAGCATTTTTAGAAAAACAACTGGCCGGCTTTATCGGGCCTGAAAATTATACGCCGACCCAGCCTAAGGATGTGGTGCTTTACGGTTTCGGTCGCATAGGTCGTCTTCTCGCCCGCGAACTCATCATGCAGGATGGCCGTGGCGAGCAACTCCGTCTTCGCGCTATCGTAACCCGCGACAAGGGCACCGGTATGGCAGAGAAGCGGGCTTCCCTGCTCCGGGTTGACTCCGTCCATGGCGCATTCCCAGGCACAGTTGAAGCCGATGAAGAAAACAACGCCCTCATCATTGACGGACACATGGTCCACCTGATCACAGCTCAGCAACCCGAAGACATCGACTACACCCAGTACGGCATCAATAATGCCCTGGTAATCGACAACACTGGTGCCTTCCGGGACAAAGAAGCACTCAGTCGCCACCTGAAAAGCAAAGGAGCCAGCAAAGTATTGCTCACAGCTCCTGGTAAGGGAGTGCCGAACATCGTACACGGCGTCAATCAGACGATGTTTAATCCAAAGGAATCAGACATATTCTCCGCAGCCTCCTGCACGACAAATGCCATCGTGCCGGTATTGAAAGTCGTCAATGACATTCTCGGTATTGAGAAAGGCCACATCGAAACCGTCCATGCCTTCACCAATGACCAGAACCTGGTAGACAATATGCATAGTAAATATCGCCGCGGTCGGAGTGCTGCCACTAATATGGTAATCACGGAAACAGGTGCGGGTTCAGCTATTGATAAAGCTATTCCAGGCCTGGGTCCGAAGTTCACATCCAATGCAATCCGCGTACCTGTGCCCGATGGCTCACTCGCGATCCTCAATCTACAGGTGAGCAAGCACACTACGCTTGATGGCATCAACGAAATCATGCGCAAGGCTGCCCTCGAAGGTGATCTGGTGGAGCAAATCAATTACTCGATCAGCAACGAACTGGTGAGTAGTGATATCATCGGTAATAGTTGTCCTGCCATTTATGATTCGAAAGCCACGCAAGTCCATCCCGACGGGATGAGTGTGGTGCTCTATGTGTGGTATGATAATGAGTACGGCTATACCAGACAAGTGATGAGGCTCAGCAAGTATATTGCGCAGGTGCAACGGAAGAGATATTATTGAAAGGCGAAGGCTAAGGCTAAGGCTGAGGCGAAAAAGGCTGAAGGGCTGAAGGGCTGAAGAGGCGGAAAGGATGAAAGGACAAAGGAGCATAGATAGATACTCTGGAAGCTGGTAACTGTTTGCGAAAGGCAAAGAGGCGGAAGGGCTGAAGAAAAAGGGCAAGGGAGAGATTCAAGCGTATAGATACATACTCTGAGCTGCTGTTTGCGAAAAGGCAAAGAGGCGGAAGGAAAAATTAGCTACTTGCGTCATTGCGGCGTTGCGCGAGACGATTGTAAGTTTCAAACCCAGGACGGGGGGAGAAAAGAAAGAGGGGGGAACGAGCGGGGAGATACTCTGGAAGCTGGTAGCTGGCAGCTTGTGCAGGACAAGGTTGAGGGTTTGTGTTTATAAATTTGGATTATGAAATGTAGCATAGCGTTTTTCTTCATACTCTTCAGCCTGCAACAATTGGTTGCGCAGACCGCTCATGTCGATTCATTGTTGCAGCTGATTGCGGTAGAAAGGGATGATGCTAAGCGTGTAGATCTGATCATTAGCATTTTCTCACCAGAGTTTGAAACAGATCCGGGTCTCATCATTGAGACGGGTCGGCAATTGCTCAACCAGGCCGAAAACAATGAAGACCTGATCAGTGAGGCTGTAGCTTATAGCTTTTTCGGCCATGGTTACAGGTTGTCTGGCAATAGCATTGAAGGCCTCAACTACCACATCAAGGCACGGCAGCTTGCAGAAAAGTGTGGTAACGAATCTATCCTTGCCCTCGTCAAAAGTCAAATGGCACACATCTACAAGGACAGGGAGGAAAACGGAAAAGCGATCCAGCTCTATATGGAGGCCGATGCACATGCCAACAAAGGCACGAATAAGATTATGACCGTCTGGCCCCTGGTCAATGCCGGTGCAGTGTATCTTAATGCCAACAGGCTTGACTCCGCGTTGATCTGCCTGCAACGTGGCTATGAACATTCGTTGCAGTTAAAGTATGAGAATCAACTCGCGTATATCCTCACCAATCTGGGCGGAGTGCAGAGTAAATTGGGAAATACCGCACTAGCCGTGACCTATTATCACATGGCTATTGCCCAGGCCTTGAAAAACAAATCATACCGGTATGAAAACCTCGCATACACGGGATTGGCAGAGCATTATAATAGTCTTCAGCAAATAGATTCATGCTTCTGGTACGCCAAGAAAGCAGTACGGGTCGTTGAGAATTCAGTTTTTTCGTACCTCAGTATGAAGCCGGCAAGCATGTTGACGCAGTTGTACCAATACACCAACTGCGATAGCACCCTCAAGTATGCCAGGATCGTTAAGGTGGCCAATGACAGTCTTTACAACAGGCAGGCTATCCAGCAGATCCAGCTGATGACCTTTGAAGAGGATATGCGACAGTTGGAAGAAGCAAAGGAAAAGGAGTTGCAGGAATACCAGCGCCAGCAGAATATTCAATATGCCTTGTTGGCACTCAGTATCATCACCGTGGTGTCGCTCTTCCTGATCCTCAGTCATAGTTTTATTACGAGTGAGCGGTTCATCCATTTTTTCAGCGTGGTGGCGATGTTGATGGTCTTTGAGTTTCTCAATTTGGTGCTTCATCCATTTTTAGGTAATATCACCAACCATACACCTGCCTTGATGTTGCTGTGGTTGGTGTGCATCGCGGGGCTTCTCGTACCATTGCATCACAAACTGGAGAAGTGGGCTACTGAAAAGCTGGTGGAGAAAACAAGCGGGTGCGGCTGGAGATGGCCCGGAAGACAATTGAAAAGCTGGGTGGTGAAGTGGATGGAGAGGCGAAAAATGATTAACAGGGCCAAAATACCATTCAAAAACCATCAAAAACCCACCCATATTCACCTTGAAAATCCACCGCAAATCCCACTTCAAATCCCCACAAAAAGACCTGGCCTGGTTTGATGCCTGGGTGCATAAACTCGAAGAATCCAATGGCCGGAAATACGAGCGCATCATCGTCGAGACCGCCCTGGGAAAAACACACGTCTGGGGTCTAAACACCCACGATGAATCACTTGACACGCTTGTCATTTTTCCCGGAGCCAGGACGACTCCCCTGATCTGGGACTTTGATCGAGGCCTCGATTATTTGCACCATCCACTGCGGATAATTATGGTGGAGACTAATGGGCTTCCCAATCCAAGTGATGGCAATACACCCGATATCAAATCAATGGATTATGGCCACTGGGCAGCGGAAGTCCTGGACAAATTGAACATCAGCCGTGCCTTCGTAGCAGGCGCTTCTTTCGGTGGATTGATCTGCATGAAACTCGCGATCACTCACCCGGACAAAATCAAAGCCGCCTTCTTGCTCAACCCTGGTTGCCTGCAGCCATTTTCTATGACATGGGATAATCTTTATTATAATCTCCTTCCTATCATTTCTCCAAAGACTGCCAATGTTTCGAAGTTTCTGGATAAAGCGGTTTTTTGTAAGCCTAACCATCAGCTTTCTGCCTTTGCGGAGCAAATGCTGATCGATTATGAAGTGTTTGCTATCTCCGGTGCAAGGACCGGACGCAGAAGCCCTATTATATGGATGCCCAGTTGGCCGAAGTGAAAGCAGCTACCTCCTGGTCGGTGAAAAGGACTTGTTGTTTCCGTACCAACGATCTATCGACAATGCAGGAAACATATCAAGACCTTGAAAATGGTTAAGGTATACCCGGAGGTCGGACATGGCATCGAGACTTACGGCGAAGCGATGTATACCATTGGCCATGTGATGAAGAAGGAGTATTTATAGACTTGAGGGCGCCTCTAATAACCTCTTGATAATTAATTATCCGTGTTTATTATCAGCAGATTATAAAAGTTATAACTCCCTTTTAGATAGTTATTAGAAGCGCCCTTGATTTGGTAAGCTTCTCTTTGGGCGCTTCTAATAACTATACATTGTTTAATTTTAAATTCCATAAAGCACTGGTATTTAATTTGCCTTTTTGTCCAAAAGCGGTTATTAGAGGCGCTCTATACTTTTGTACGTCGTTACCATTCCCTCCACTTTTCTATTTAAATCCGTATTCTTTAAGTCAGGCGAATTATGAAAAATCTGTTTTGCGATGGCCTTATTGATCTCCGCATGCTCCAGATAGGGGACATAGCACATTGGATATTAAATCTCCCGGAGGGAATGTGGGTATTCGTTTTCATCTCGATGCGGAGGGCAAACCCTTTTACCAATCATGGTTCAATGATGATCTGGTGATGGATACATCCTACCTGGGATTTGATTTGAATCAGGCTGCCGGACTCAAAGGTGATTTTGAAATCATCGGTGATGCGCAGGCCACCTTTGATGAGACCTGGGAGCAACCGTGGGGAGAACAACAATTTATACGCAACCATTACAATGAGCTCAAAGTGTCCCTGCAGGAAAAGCAGGCACTCAAGCGTAAAATCGATATTGTCTTTCGCGTCTATGATGATGGATTCGGTTTCAGATATGAATTTCCTGAACAGGAAAACCTGAAGCAAATCCAAATCCTGGATGAGTTGACAGAATTCAATATGACCGGGGATCACACCACCTGGTGGATAGGGCAACCGGTGCATTGCATTCCGCTACTACGCAGAATACAAAGAAGTATATAGACTTTGCTGCTCAGCATGGATTTGATGGTGTATTAGTAGAAGGCTGGAACACCGGCTGGGATGGAGACTGGGTCAAAGAAGGCGGGCTTTTTAATTTTACAGAGGCATCTCCTGATTTCAACCTGCCGGAACTCAGCGCCTACGCAAAATCGAAAGGTGTATATATCATAGGGCATCATGAGACCGCAGGTTTTATAGATAACTACGAACGCCAGATGCAGGATGCATTCCAACAAATGGAAACGTATGGTATAAAGGCGGTGAAGACAGGGTATGTAGAACATTGCAGTATCCTCAACAATGGTGAAATATCATCATGGGCAGGCCTACATCGATCACTTCAGGGAAAGTAATACAACTTGCAGCACAGCACAAGATTGCGGTCGTAGCCCATGAGCCCACTAAAGATACTGGCGAAAAGAAGGCAACTTTTCCCAATATGGTCTCGCGAGAGGGGCGCACGAGGACAAGAGTATAATGCATGGTCAGCCGATGGGCAATCCGCCGGATCACGAGACCGTCCTTCCGTTTACAAGAGGCCTGTCAGGTCCGATGGATTCCCACGCCCGGTGTATTTGATATTTCCATTCCGGAGAGCCCGACAATCAGGTGGACACGACACTGGCGAAGCAACTGGCACTGTATGTCACCATATACTCCCTGTGCAGATGGCATGTGATCTG